>JAYFQX010000021.1:0-6201 GCA_034926635.1 Christensenella sp.
GGTAGGGATACTGGCAATGTGCATGGGGCTGGCAGGGTGCAGTGTGGTAAAAGATGTGGCAGAATTGGTGCGGGAGCTGACAAACACCGAGGAACGCAATTATGTGCGGGACCCGAGTCTGAAGGCACTGCCTGATTTAAGTGAATTCGATGTATATGAGGACGGGAAACCCGTCCTCACCACGGAGGAGATGAGTGAAGGGTTTAACTTTACCAAGTTGAAGTCTACACTTTTAGTTGAAAAGTATACAGGCAAGGAATATGACTTCAGCGGGCGGGAATTGAGCACTAAGCGGGGCATCCATATTGGGAGCACCATGGAAGAAGTAGTAGAGGCATACCCGGACATTGCATTTGCATTATTTGCCGAGAAGGCGGGAGAGCCAAATGTTTTTGATATTTCTGCGGCGCAGGTGGAAGAACAAATAAAAAATAGTAAAGAGGAAAAATGGTTTTTTACTTCACGATATGTGACCAAGGAAGGGGAGGTATTGACGGAAGCGGGATTTTGCGACTTTATATACGATAATAACCTGAACGGAAATTATGTGGTAAACAATATGAATGAATACTTTGATCAATATTGGGAACTAACTTTTCACGTCAAAGATGGAATCATTACAGTCATTAAAATTGCAGATGCCTTGCGTGATTGAGTACATGGGAGGAAAATGCATATGAAAAAGGCAGGGAAACAGGTTGCGGTGATGGTAGGGATATTGGCAATGTGCATGGGGCTGGCAGGGCGCAGTGTGGTAAAAGATGTGGCAGAATTGGTGCGGGGCGCGCTGCTTGGGGCGCTGGCGGTGGTTTTTTGCTTTTGCCTGCCCGCTATTTATTCCCTGAGTGTGAATTTTCTGCTTGATTTCAGCATGAAGCAAACCGCGTTTTTGGGCGGAGAGGAAGCGATCGAGTTTGGCGTTTACTATCCTTTTTGGAATGTGGCGAATGCCAAAGAAGGCGGCAGCGCTTATATTGACCTGAGGTGCACGGTGCGCAATGATTCCGATGAGGATGCGGCGGTGACGTTTGCCGCGGCGGACGTAAAGGATTATTTTTCAGGCTTCCTCAAAACGCCGTATTTGCAGGCGGTCGATCCGCAGACGGGACGGCGCGCGGTCTATACCATCGGCGCGGGGGAAATAGCCTCTTTTACGCTGCGGATGCAAGGAGCGGCAGGCGCGGGAAGCAACCTGAAATACGACAGGAAAGGGCTGAATTTCGTGAAAATGACGGTGTGGAACAGCGGGAAATTGCCTGCTGGGGAAAGCGTTTATCCATAGCGGCATAGTAGCGGGATGCGTAAAATGGGGCAGCGATTATGAAAGATAAACCATGTTTTCGTGACTCCTTAAAATATATTTAAAATCCGGAAAGATGGACGAATAGGAATCTATGTATTGCAGGAAACAGAGGGAATGGGATCAAAGAAAATCGAAGATATAAACATATTTTTTGTGGAGGACACTGACAGCGGCTTGTTTTACCGCTGCTTTTTTAACAAAGGCGATACAGGCGAAAGCGGTTATAATCCTGGTGATCCCGATGATTTTTTTGAAATATCGAAGGAGCAGCTTCCGATTATCTGAAAAAAAGTAAGATCCGGGAAAATCATGGTGCAGGACGCCACAGCAGAATCATGTGAAACAAAAAGGAGCATAGAAATATGCTTCTTTTTTGTATATAAAAAAACAAAAGGAGAAAAAGAATGAAAATCAAGAAAACGCCGTCCGAGATATGGACGGAGTACCAAAGAGGCATTACGTATAACACGGGGATCGGTCTTTACGACAATGTGGAACGCAACAACAATTTTTACAACGATAAGCAGTGGGAAGGCGTGAATGCGCCGGATCTTGACAAGCCGGTGTTTAATTTCCTGAAAACCGTTGTGAATTATTACATTGCAATGCTGATCTCAGACGATATTGCCGTGAATGTTGAATTGCAGAATCGTTTGAAAAAGAAACGGGAAAACCATGGGGGAAACCCGAAGATCCCTGCGGTGCTGCCGGAACAAAAGCAGCAGCAAAGCCTCGACAGCGATGAAATGATCCCGCGGATCTTGGCGCAGGAGGTGGATAATATTCTCGAGAGGGCAAACGTTCGGTTTAAAAATCGTAAAATGCTGCGAAACTGCGCGGTGGATGGCGACGGGTGTTTTTATGTTTGGTTTGATCCGGACGAGGAAACGGGTTTTTCCTATACGGGGGAGATCAAGGTTGATCTGGTGGACAACACCAACGTTTTGTTTGGAAATCCTTCGGACAGCGAGGTGCAGGAACAGCCGTACATCCTCACGGTATACCGCCGCCTGACGGACGAAGCACGGGAGGAAGCGGAAGAAAACGGGTGCAACCCTGATGAAGTTCAGCCGGATGAGGAAAGCATCTACATGAATTCCGATAAAGATAATGAGAATAATTATACGACGGTATTACTCAAAATGTGGAAGCAAAACGGTACGGTACACATCATGAAAACAACGCGCACGGGCGTGGTGAAAAAAGAGGCTGATACCGGATATAAGCGGTATCCGCTGGCGTATATGAACTGGGAATCCGTGAAAAACAGTTATCATGGGATCTCGCCGCTGACGGGGAAGATCGCCAACCAGATATTTGTCAACAAAATTTATGCGATGGCAATGGTGAATACGCAAAATAACGCGTTCCCCAAAGTCCTTTATGACCGCACGAAAATTCCGGCGTGGAGTAACAAGGTCGGGACGGCAGTAGCTGTGGCGGGAAACCCGAACGATGCGATTTTTGCGAATTTCCGCGCGGTGGATATGAGCGACGATGTGATGAAAATGGCGGCAGGAACAGTAACGCAGACCAAAGAAATGATGGGCGCTTCAGATGCGGCGCTTGGGAATGTGAAGCCGGACAATACATCGGCGATTATCGCGGTACAAAAGGCGGCAGGTATGCCGCTCGATATGCAGCGCATGGATTTCTATAATTTTGTGGAAGATGTCATCCGAATTTTTATCGAAATGATGCGCGTGAATTACGGCAGGCGCAAGGTGATGGTGACGGCTGCCGATGGCGAAGAAATTTCTGGGGAATTTGATTTTGGAAAGCTGAACAATTATGCGCTGAACCTGAAGATCGATATTGGACAGGGGTCTTATTGGTCGGAGCTGATGCAGGTGCAGACACTGGATGCTTTGATGAAAAACAAGATTATCCCTGATCCGTTGACGTATTTGGAGGCGGTGCCGGAAGGATATATCAAAAATAAGGGCAAGATCGTGGAACGCTTGAAGGAACAGCAGGGTGGCGGCGCAGCGGGAGGAATGCCCGATATGGGAGCGATCCCCGGTATGGGAGCGATCCCCGGTATGGACGGCGCAGCGGGAGGAATGCCCGGTATGGGGGCGATCCCCGGTATGGATGGCGCAGCGGGCAAGTCTAAACTGGTGGGAGGAATTCCGCAGGAAGAGCTGAATCAATTGGTGGAGGAACTCTCGACGCTTTCGCCCAAAAAGATCATGGAACATATCAGGCAGATGGAACTGCCGGAAGAAGCTACAGAATATTTATTGGAAATGTTGGGATTATAACACCGAAAGGGACGGGAGGGATGTACGGTATCGTCATCCCTCTTTCCTGTTTATGACGAGAAAAGGGCTATTACAGGCTGGATAAAAAGTGAAATCCGTGAGATTGGAGGAAAGGATAAAAAATGGGCAACAATTCAAAAAACAGTTATGCGCAAAGCGCGTATGGGAACAAGTGGAAGTCGGAAACGAAAAGCGCGGCAGAGAATAAACGTGACAAAAAGGTACATGCAGGAAAGTCTTTACGATCGTCAGAAATAATCGGTTTTCCAAGGCGGAAGCCGCAGGAAAACAACTTTAAGCGAGGGGATCACCAAAGGGGAACTGCGAGTTCCCCTTTGGAAGGGAGCGGAAGCGACCGCCCTATGTGGGAAAAACAAACGAAAGGAATAATAGGAGGGAATAATCATGAGCAGTAACAAAAAAGACTCGTATGCACAGAGCGCATACGGAAACAAGTGGGGAATGCAGACGAAGAGCGAGGCAGAGAGCCGCAGACAGGAAGAGGAGCGCAGGAGGAAGGAAGAAGAAGCGCGTCGGCGTGCGGAAGAGCGACGCAAAAAAGAGGAAGAGGCGCGGCAAAAACGCGAAGAAGCGACGCGGCAGCAAAACAGCGTGAAGAATAGCACAAATAAGGTGTATACACATGAGGAGTATACAAAGGAGCAAAATCAAAAGAGTTACGGCAGCGATGTGTATGGTAGCGTGGATAAGCCAAAGCAGGTCGGGGCGAAGAAAAATACGCCGCAAAGCCTGTTTGGAACGCCGGGGACTGTGCCGGGAAACCCGTTTGGTGTGCCGGGCGCGATCAAGCAGCCTGACGATGCGGATCGAATCATGAATGTGCTGGAAAATGAATACGGCTGGGGCAACACGAAAAAAGATGCGGGGATGGATAACGCGGGGTATGCGGATGATGTATATGGTAGCGTGGATAAGCCACGGTACGGTGGGGCAGTTGCGAAAAAGTCACAGGTATTACCGGGGCTTACGCCGCTGGGCAAGGACGAGCTGACGCCGGAACAGGAAAAGGTGTTTTTGGACACGCTGTTTGAGGTGCCGGAGAAAAGCGATCCGATCCCCACATATGGACCGAAAGGGGAGACCAAGGAAGAAAAAACAATGCGGGAGCTGATAGGGTATTTGACGGAAGATGGTTATCAGCCGGAAACGCCGCAGGAGTATGCGAAGCGGTTGGCAGAGGAAAAACAGCAGCAGGCGGCAATGAACAACGCGGGATATGTGAATGATGTATATGGTAGCGTGAATAAATCACGGTACGGGAGTACAGTCGCGAAAAAACCGCAGGCGTTGCCGGGGCTTACGCCGATAGGAGCGCAGGCGGGTAATGCGTTTAGCCTGCCGCAAACGCCGGGCGCAGCGACAAGTAGCGCAATGGACAACGCGGGGTATGCGAATGATGTATATGGTAGCGTAAGCAATCCAAAGTATGGCGGGACGGTCGCGAAAAAGCCGAAGGTGCTGCCGGGGCTTACGCCGCCGGGAGCGGAAAATATTATGGGCGGAAGTACCACAAACGGCACGGGGATGTTGTATAATAAAAATAATCCAAACAAAATGACGAAAAATGGAATAAATTTAGGCGCTTCTGCATATAACTATAATAAGGGGCAAAATGGCGCGGTGAATATGTCTGATATGCAGGCGAGCAGTGTGGTAGGTGAACCGCAGCCGCAGCCTACACAGGTACCGCAGCCTGTTCCGCGCACAAAATCTCCGTGGGACGGGGAACCGGATGCGCAGCCGCAATATGGGGAAGAAGGAATCATCCAACCCGCAGCAGGGGAAACCACTGAATTAGAGAAATTATTGCAGGAAGACATGGAAACTATTACTAAATTAAAGTCCATTAAAAGCCCAAAGGAAGCAGTGAAGGTAGTAGATGAGAACGATAAATTAATTCAGAAGACTGCAAAGAAATATGGGGTTCCACCAGCGATGCTGCAGGCGGTTTTGTTGCGGGAAAATGGCTTTTTAGGAATTGATGATGAGTTCGCTGATACCGCTGTGAAAATCGGATTAAAAGCGGATTCGTCTACTGGGATCGGACAGGTAACCGCAAAGACTGCTATTAAAGCGGAAAATTTTCTTAATCATGGAACAACGGGTTATATTCCACTTGATCCAGAGAATAAGGCAGACTTGCGTAAAATGTGGGACAAGCTTCAGGATGATGAATATAATATTGAGATGATGGCAAAAGTATTGAAATATGAAGCGGTAAGAGAATCAATTGATCTT
The DNA here is from genome assembly GCA_034926635.1 of Christensenella sp. Taxonomy (GTDB): domain Bacteria; phylum Bacillota; class Clostridia; order Christensenellales; family Christensenellaceae; genus Christensenella. The sequence goes on from JAYFQX010000021.1 coordinate 5,827, forward strand.
AACAATGCCAGCATGGAGCAGATTGAACTGGTGTTGTCGCGCTATAACGGAACAGGTGAGAATGCAGTGCGATATGGTGAAGAGGTTATGCGTTATTATGATTTATATAATAGGGAGGATTAACTATGAAAAAAGCAAAAAAATTGTCTGTAGGGGCTTGCGCTGCTTTGTGGGTTGGCGCAGCGGTATTCTGTATTGTTTTTTTCTGTGGCGTGTTTTTGGGGATTGGCGATCCGAATAATGATGATTGGGCTACGACATGGGCAGATATCAAATATGGCGGGTTTGACGTGTCGGACAAGGAGGAATATCCGCTGCAAATCGACGGAATGAACGTAAAAGAAGCGCTGGGAGTTACACGTCCAAAGGTTGAGA
>JAYFQX010000034.1:0-4000 GCA_034926635.1 Christensenella sp.
CTTTCCTTTCGCCAAACGTTTTTCCCATTTCACAACTGTTTCTGCGCATACAAAAAGGACGCGGTTTTCCGCGTCCCCTCGCATGATGGTATATAGGATATTCCTTGCCTTTTTCTATACCATTCTCACAATATCATCATACCATGTTTTTCCTATATTTTTTTGCACTATTCCTGTATCGTTTCTGTACTTAACCTATTTTGTCCATCCTTTGATCCCGCGCCAGAATAACGCCTCCGCAAACGGCAGCGCGTCTTTTCCCCGCACCACTACCGTTCCGTCGCTTTTCAGTCCCGCCGCCATATCCCCGTCATACGCTTTTACCGCCACAATGTCCGTCCAGTCCGATACCTTCGGCTGATCCCCCGCATGCTCTGCATCTACTGGCTTTGTCATCACTACCGTGCCATCGCTCTTTAGCCCCAACGTAAAATCCGCTGTCGAAACCACGTCCACAATGTCCGTCCAATCCGATACCTTATCTTGTCCTAATTTGGCTGTGCCTGCCACTACCACCGTGCCGTCTTCTTTGATCCCTTCTACCGTTGTAAATCCTCCGAATACCTGCGCAATATCCGTCCAATCCGCTACTTCTTCCCCTCCATTTTTTTCATTGCCTGTCGTCTCCACTGTGCCATCACTCTTCAGTCCCACGATCCTCCCTACACCATTCACAACGACAGATTCAATTCCTGTCCAATTCTTAATTTTATCCCAATTTCCAGGGTTGTCGTATGTAGAAGCTTCCACCGTACCGTCTTCCATCAGCGCGATCGTGCTATAACCCGCCGCTGCTATCTGTTTGACATTTTTCCAGCCCTCTACATTGCATTGTTCATAATAGTTATCTCCCGTTGCAACCACCGTGCCATCCTTCTTCAATCCTACCGTATGCTTAAATCCCACCGCTACCTGCTTGATGTCACGCCAATCCTCTACGTTGCACTGCCCGTAATCGTTCCTCCCGGCGGCGACCACTGTGCCGTCGCCCTTCACCGCAACAAGAAATTTAAACCCCATAGCGATTTTTCCCTGCGCGCTATCGTCCGGCTCGCCCTGCGGCGCACACCCCCATATCCCCAGCGCCAATATTACTGTCATGATAATGCATACTATTCGTTTCATTTTACTCTTTCCCCGCTTCGATCCGCCATATTTATTCTACCCGCTTTAAATAAAATTCATAATGATAGTCAACTTTTCCAACACGGTAATACCACGAAACACAGTCGATGTATTCAAAATCCTTGTTTCCCGTATCCGTATATAATCGGTAGACGACCCCCTCGTATTTTTCCCTCGCTTCTGCCTTAGGATGCGGAGATTGCCACAGATAGCCGATCTGGTTATCGTAATTCATCGCAAGCTGTGCTTCCCTTGGTATCTCGGAAACGGCCTCATACGGCACGCCGTCGATCTCCACGGTCTCACCTTCGCTGTTATATCGATAGACCGGCAGACCGTTATAGCTGTCCTTTCCCTCCAAATTCCCTCCGCCGCACGCCATACCCAACCAGATGGCGCATACCACCAATATAAAAAATATCCCTATTTTGCGCTTCATTGCCGTTCCTCCTCATTGACCGATAATCCATAAGCCGAGATCAGCCACCCTCCCTTCCTATTCATAAAGTCATGGATGGTCGGGTATGCTATCGCGCCTGTCGTCCTGATGCCGTTTTCCTCATTTGTATAATCATAAACCAGAATTTCACCGCTTTTCGGATCTTTTTGCACCGCTACATAATGTGCCCCGCCTATGCCTTTTCCGTTCGCCGATGGATAAGTATAGCAAAGTATCCCATATCCATCCTCATTAACGACGCGCTGCGCCCTCTCTTCCAATGGAAGCGTATCCTCTGTCGCCGGCGTTATGACCGGATATTCCATTGCTGCATTTCGAATAGTGGCTTCAGGAACCATTTCCTTTACATACTCTTCTGTCCTCCACGGGATCGTACCAGACCAGTTTTCATCTCCATGCTCTCTGTGCCAAGCGTAGGTTTGCTCAAACGGAACATCAATACCCATTAATTGTAAAACGTTGTGCGTTGCGGTCGTAGAGCATCCATTTGCTTCCATGCCGTCCTTATCGAAAGGAAGACCCGCCAGCCGCGGATCGTCTTGATAAATCAAACCTGTTAATTGATTCATGCGCTCCCGATATGCTTGTTCGGTATTTTCATCCCATACCCCGGTTTCAGCAATCCCTAACGCTGACTGCATCTCTTGAATATCTTCCAGATCTTTAACATATCCGGGCAAAATTATTCGTTCCGTATTGATGGGAAGATCATCCTGTGACGTCAGCGTCTGACCGCCCTGCTGCAAATACTGCTTTTCAAGCTGTTCTATCACTGCCCCGTTAATGCCGTTCGGCAGCGTCTCGTTCGGATGGCTTTTCAGATAATCCTTCATGCCCTCCGGCAGCCCCGCAGCGTATTGCTGTGCAGCTGCCAAATCCACCGCATTATTTTGTCCCTTATTATAGTTATATGCAGAAGCGCCTAAATTTATTCCATTTGCAGTTATTTTTTCTGGATTATTTTTATTATACAACATCCCCGTGCCGTTTAGGGTACTTCCCCCCATAATATTTTCCGCGGCTCCCGGCGGCGTAAGTCCCGGCAGCACCTGCGGCTTTTTCGCGACCGTCCCGCCATACTTTGGATTGCTTACGCTACCATATACGTCGTTTGCATACCCCGCGTTGTCCATTGCGCTACTTGTCGCCGCGCCCGGCGTTTGCGGCAGGCTAAACGCATTACCTGTCTGCGCTCCTCCCGGCGTGAGTCCCGGCAACGCCCGCGGCTTTTTCGCAACCGTACCGCCGTATTTTGGATGATTAACGCTACCATCGTCCCAGCTCGCCCTGTTACTCGCTTTCGTACTACCGTCCGAAACGCTCGCTTGCGGGCGGCTGTCTCCTCCTCCCCAAAAAGTCCCGCCTTCGGCTACCAACTTTTCGGGGACCCCGTTTTCGTTCGCATATCCGGCGTTGTTCATTGCCGCCTGCTGCTGTTTTTCCTCTACCAACCGCTTTGCATACTCCTGCGGCGTTTCCGGCTGATAGTCGTCCTCTGTGATATACCCTATCAGCTCCCGCATTGTTTTTTCTTCCTTGGTCTCTCCTTTCGGTCCATACGTTGGGATCGGATCGGTCTTCTCCGGCACCTCAAACAGCGTGTCCAAGAACACCTTTTCTTGTTCCGGCGTCAGCTCGTCCTTCCCCAGCGGCGTAAGCCCCGGCAACGCCTGCGGTTTTTTCGCCGCTGTCCCACCGTATTTTGGCTGATTTACACTTCCGTATACATCATTCGCATACCCCGCGTTATCCATCCCCGCATCTTTTTTCGTGTTGCCCCAGCCGTATTCATTTTCCAGCACGTTCATGATTCGATCCGCATCGTCAGGCTGCTTGATCGCGCCCGGCACACCAAACGGGTTTCCCGGCTTCATCCCCGGCGTTCCAAACAGGCTTTGCGGCGTATTTTTCTTCGCCCCGCCGTACTTCGGCTTGTTCACACTCCCGTATACGTCATTCGCATACCCCGCGTTACTCATCGCGCTGCTTTTCTTCGTCCCAACCTGCTTCGGCTTATCCACGCTACCATACACATCGCTGCCGTAACTTTTCTGATCTTGCTCCTTTGTATACTCCTCGTGATTATATACCTTGTGCGTACTTTGGGGCGCGCTGTTTTGCTGCCGCGTCGCTTCTTCGCGTTTTTGCCGCGCCTCTTCCTCTTTTTTGCGTCGCTCCTCCCACATAGGGCGGTCGCTTCCGCTCCCTTCCAAAGGGGCACTCGCAGTTCCCCGTTGGTGATCCCCGCGCTTAAAGTTTTTTTACTGCGGGTTACGCCTTGGAAAACCGATTATTTCTGACGATCGTAAAGACTTTCCTGCATGTACCTTTTTGTCACGTTTATTCTCTGCCTCGCTCTTGGTCTGCATTCCCCACTTGTTTCCGTATACGCTCTGTGCATAACTGTTTTTTGAA
>JAYFQX010000006.1:0-159564 GCA_034926635.1 Christensenella sp.
GCAAGGAATATCCTATATACCATCATGCGAGGGGACGCGGAAAACCGCGTCCTTTTTGTATGCGCAGAAACAGTTGTGAAATGGGAAAAACGTTTGGCGAAAGGAAAGAAATCGCAGATGCTGCCGGGGCTTACGCCGCCGGGAGCAGCGGAAAATATTAGGGGCGGAAGCACCCAAAACGGCACGGGGATGTTGTATAATAAAAATAATCCAAACAAAATAACTGAAAATGGAATAGATTTAGGCGCTTCTGCATATAACTATCATAAGGGGTTAAATTTGGCGGCTGCACAGCAATACGCGGCGGGGCTGCCGGAGGGCATTAGAAGGACCTGTGCAAGTAGCTTCAGCGCTGGCGCGATCCGATACTGCAAGAAAAGAGATCTATTATGATTATCATATTGTAAACGGCAAGGCAAAAGTTTTATCTGTTTCGGTCAATGGAGAAATCGTTGCCGATTATTATGGGTATCAATCATGAAAAGAGAATGGTATTGTTTTGTAGCACACTTTTGAAATTTTGGCGCAGAAACAGGTCGAAGAAAGTATCGTTAAAAGACATATAATAGATCCATGCAAACAAAAAATGAGGAAAGACTACAAGAAAGAGAAGGATCGCGGATGGAAGATACTCGATGGAATGTGCCTGAAAATGAGGGATGTTGGCAAGAATAAAGAACAAGATGTAAGCCACGGCATAGGCAGGACCGAGAATACGAAACCTGCGGGGCAGTTTTCCGCGCACAGCGCGAATTATAAATAGCGCAGCGATCAGCAGGAAAATCACACAAGAGGCAATCAGAAACCACACCACGATATTACCGCTTTGTATTTTAGAGATAATAGTTTCGCCGATGAGGGAATAAAATTCATATACTGCTATAAGAAAAAATGAGAGGGAAATGCAAAACAGCCTGTGTTTTTGAAAAAACAGAATGGACAGGCACAGCAAAAGCAATGCGAGCAGGCTGATTCCTTGAAAAAGTTTATCCATTGTGGGGAACGGCGCATAAAAATTGGTGAGCCGTACAATGATTTCGAACAGGTAGAAGGAAACAATGGGAAGCAATATGATAAAAAGCACAAGTAAAATAATGCGTGTGACTTTCATGATATTGTAATCTTTGTAATCGAGAGTTAGTTTTGGCATATTCCTACCCCCTTTTTAGTGAGTATAGCATGGAAATGCCGGCTTGTGAAGCGATAACTTCGTGCGGCAAGCAGGGTATATGAGCGAATCGGAAGCCCAAGGAATATCAGGGCAGTGGATTTATAAAGGTTTTCCGATTTGGATACCGGAGGAAAAAAATGAAAAAGAAAATGAAGAAGAAAACAAAAATATGGCTTAACATCATTGGGGCAGCGGCGGCATGCATTTTTGGGCTGATGCTGCTCAGCGAGTTGGGGGCGGTGGAGATTGGGATTCCCCTCCTGTGGTTTGATGAATACCGAGGATTGCCGGTCTATGAAAAAATGCAGTATAACGGTGGTTGGTATCATGATATTGACGGTGTTCCCTATCAGCGCATTGCATATGATACCGACTGGCAGGCATGGCAGACAGATGAAAAAATTGGATATGGAAGTACAGGGTATGAACTGATGAACTGGATGACGCTGAAAAACGACCCGGAGCGCGAGTTTTTGGTATACCAGACGGAACGGGGTGATTATTATTTTCGCCTTCTATTTGAGCGCGCGGATATGCCTATCCCGCAGGTGGATATAGAGACGGTGGACAGGATTCGGTTTTACATTGGGGAAGGAGATTCTAAAGCACAGAAGGGGGATTTGCAGCAAGGAAATGTAACGGAGGACAAGGAGCTGATCAGTCGTTTTCTGGATGCGAAAGGCGAAGGGATCGACACCTTTGAAGGCAAACCCCATTTTGTCGGCTTGTTGAGTCTGGAGAGCGACAGATATCCCATGCTGGCATGTATTTATGGGGTATACCAAAACGACAGCGGTATTTATGCGGTATCGTCGTATAAGGGCTATATATGGGAGCAAGGCTATGATAGCCCGAGTGCAGAAGGAGGCGTATTTTTGGAGTCGGAATACAGACCGATTGACATTCCGCAGGACGTGATGCTGGCGTTGATGGGGCAAACGGGATAAAAAAGGGTAACCGAAATGAAAAAAAAAACAAAAATATGGCTTAGCATCATTGGGGCAGCGGCGGCATGCATTTTTGGGCTGATGCTGCTCAGTGAGTTGGGGGCGGTGGAGATCGGGATTCCCCGTCTGTGGTTTGATGAATACCGAGGATTGCCTGTTTCTCAAACGTTCATACAAAATATGGAATGGGGGGCCGAGGTGGATGGAGTGGAATACCGAGATATTTCAAGGGATACCGAATGGGAGGCATGGCAGACAGATGAAAAAATCGGGTATGGAAGTACGTTTTTTAGCCTGATGAACTGGATGACGCTGGAAAACGATCCGCAGCGGGATTTTTTGGTTTACCAACGGGAGCGGGGCTCGGATACCAGGCGGGAGTTGTACGGACGGACGGACATGCCCGTTCCGCAGGTGGATATAGAGACGGTGGACAGGATACGGTTTTACATTGGAGAAGGGGATAGTGATGCGCAAAAGGAAGATTTACAGCAGGGCAGCGTGACGGAGGACAAGGAGCTGATCAGTCGTTTTCTGGATGCGAAGGACGCAGAGGTCAGCACCTTTACGGGCAAGAGACGCTTTGTCGGCTTGCTGAGCCTGGAGAGCGACCAATATCCCATGCTGACGCGCGTTTATGGTATTTATCGAAACAAGAAAGGCATATATGCGGTCTCAGAGTATGATGGCTACATGTGGAACGAAGAGTTCGACCGTCCCGGCGTAGTGGGCGGTGTGTTTTGGAGCACTAGTAATTTTCTCGATATTCCGCAGGACGTGATGCTGGCGTTGATGGGGCAAGCGGAATAAAAAAGGGTAATCGAAATAGGCGGAGTACAGAAACGATGCAGGAACAGTGCAGGAACAGTACAAAAAAATACTGAAAAAACGTGGTATGATGGTATTGTGAAAAGTTGTAGGAAAGCTTAATCATTTCTTAGTAATATAGAGGGGACGCGGAAAACCGCGTCCTTTTTGTATGCGCAAAAATGGTTTCAAAGCGGGAACGCTTTTGGAATAAATAAAAAATATACGAAAGGAAATCGTATTGAAGATGGAAGACAATTTGGAATCCAGGCAGTCAGAGGAAATGACTGCACAGCAATGCGCGGATTTTGAATCCGCATTTGACGAAGACCCGTATTCCCACGCCGGGAGGCAGGAGGAAGCGGGAACGGACGCAGACGAAGAAACGGAAGAAACGTTCTTTGACACGGACGGAGAAGAAGACGCGCCGCAGTTTGACGAATGGGCAGACGATGACGCGTCAGACGAACAGCCCGGGCAACCGGGGGAAGAAGCGTTTGTGGAAACGGAGACCGAGGCGGAGGCAACGCAGCGGGAGGAAGAAGTGGAAAGGGCGCTTCAACAAAAAACATTCGAACGGGCGAAGCAATTGATGAAGCAGGGTTACGGAGGCGAGATGGCGTGGCATATCGCTGCGATCGAAAATGAAAACGCAAAACTTCGTGACCCGCAAAATGCGGCGGCATTCCGGGAACGGGACAGAGAAGAGCAGATCCATCAGGAGGCACAACGTTTTTTGGAACTTTATCCGGATGCTGCGGGAGATATCCCCGACGAGGTATACGCCGATATTGCCTGCAACAATGTGGATTTGGTGACGGCATACCAGCGCAGCCTGATCGACAGGCAGCAAAAAGAAATTGCGGCGCTTCGCCTGGCATCGAAAAACAGAAGAAATACGCCGGGAAGCGTAAAAGGGCGCGGCGTAGAGAAGGAAGACCCGTTTATTGTGGAACTGATGAAATAACGGGCACTAAAAACAAATTATATAACAAAAAGAGAGGTAACAGATTATGGCAGTTAATTTTGCAACAAAATACAGCAGCAAAGTAGCGGAGAAGTTTACGAGGGAAAGTTATGTGGCGGGCAACGCTTCTACGGATTATGATTTTGCGGGCGTTAAGACGATCACGGTTTATACGCCGCAGACGGTGGAACTCAACGATTATCAGAGGACGGGGGAAAACCGGTTCGGTACGCCGGTGGAAATGCAGGATACGCTGCAGGAGATGGAGCTCACACAGGATAAAGGATTTACGCTGACCATTGACCGCGGGAACAACGCCGATCAGATGAATGTGAAAGGGGCAGCGAAGATGATCAGCCTGCAGATCAAGGAACAGATGGTACCTTACATCGATAAATATACGTTGAAACAATGGACTGCGCTGGCAGGACAGCATAAAGGACTTTCCGCAGCACCTACAAAATCCAACATCGTCGAATTGATTTTTGACGGGGCGAAAGACCTTGATAACGCATTGGTTCCGGATCAAGACAGATTTTTATATCTGCCGACATCCTCTTATAATCTGCTGAGGCTTTCGAGCGAGTTCCTTGCTGTGGATAATCTTGCGGAGAAGTCGCTTGTCAAAGGCATGGTGGGTATGGTTGCCGATATGAAGGTCATCAAGGTTCCCGATACGTATTTCCCTGCAAACGCGTATTTTTTGATTACGCACAAGGGCTCGATTATCAGCCCAAACAAGATCAAGACCATCCGTATTTTGAATGATGTTGCCGGAATTGACGGTAATGTTCTGGAAGGAAGGGCATATTTTGACGCGTTTGTATTGGGCGCACGCGCAGACGGCGTTTATGCCGCGGTAAATTCTGCCAAGATCACGGCGGCGCCTGTTGTTGCGATCGCAAGCAACGCCGCGTCGATCACAGCGGTTTCCGGCGTAACGTTTAAGTACACCACCGATGATACGGATCCGCGTTATTCTAAGAGCGCGAAGGTATATTCTTCCGCAGTGACACTTGAAAGTGGTCAAACGTTCCGGGCGTATGGCGAAAAAGCCGGAGAGTTCCGTTCTGTGGTTTCTACGGCGAAGAACGCATAGGTTTGAATGACAACGCGCAGATACGCGAGCGGCAAAGCCGCGGTTTTAACGGGGAAGGTCGGACATACGCGCCGGCCTTTTTCGTTTGGCGCGGATACAGAAAGGAGAAACATGTGGATACAAAAAAACCAAAAGAGAAATCAATCAAAAAAACACGGTATTTTATTGGCGAGCGGGAATATACCTTAACCGAATTGCGGGGCATGGCGAAAAAACACGAAGGCTGCGCCGCGCTTTTTATGGCGCGAAAGGAGGAACGCGGAAATGGCGAGTGACAATTGCAGAATTTGCGGATGCGGCATGCGCGTCACGGGAAGCCGCGAAGTGGTGAAGGGCGATAACGCGCCGGACACCAAAACGCAGGTTTTTACTGTACTGACCTTGGAATGTGTGAATCCGCAATGCAGCGAAAGAGGGAAGAAACAGGATGTGAGCATCGAGCGGGAGGTACAGCATGAAGAATGAGAGCATGACCGTGGATGGGCTGCTCTCTCAGGCGATGGCATTGATGGGCGAGCAGGAAAAAGACAGGCGCGGGTATACGCCGTTTACGGCAGGGATCCTCAATACACTGATGGCAGATTGTTTTTCCGTGAACAATGCGCTGCGTGAGCGCGCTGGGAAAGAGCTTCTTGCGGAAATTCCGAAGGTTACGCTTTTGACGGATGTGGTTCCGTTTGAATATGAAGCCATGGTAAACCTGCTGCCTTATGGTTTGGCGTTTTATTTGCTGATGCAGGACGATGAAAACGACAAAGCTAATATTTTCAGCGCATCATATGAGGCGAATAAAATGAAAATTGCGCAGGCACAGTATGAGCGGACAGAGGATTGGTATCGGTAGAATGGGAGGAATGACGTATGAATACAGTAAATTTGCCCCGCAAACCCGCGATGAAGGCGGTTCAGCTTGAGAATTTCAGAGGGGAGAGGAGGAGCGCCGCCGGCGGCGGAAGCAGCGACGCACGATCCCGCGGAGTACGAGGAGAGGAAGCGCGAAGGCGCGAACCGAACCCGAACAGAGCGCGCCCCGACGAAAGAGAAGACGGGAGGAATGACGTATGAATACAGTGAATTTGCCCCGAAAACCCGCGATGAAGGCGGTTCAGCTTGAGAATTTCAGAGGGGTAGATTTCAGCTCGGAGCTTGGAGCGGTGGCAATGACGCGCTCGCCGGACTGCGTCAACATGATATCCGATCAAAGCGGCAGGCCTGTCAAACGTTTCGGGTATGAAAAATTGTTGACCATGGAGGGACGGATCAACGGTATTTTTAGGCTGGTCAGGCAAGGCACAGAGACGAAGATCATCCATTGCGGCACAAAGATTTATCAATGGAACAGCGACAACACTACGACGTTGTTGTATTCCGCCATGGCGGACACCCGGTCTTCCGCTTACCAGATGAACAGCAAACTTTGGATCCTGGACGGGAAGGCGCTTTTGCGTTATGACGGGACAAACGTTGTGACGGCACAGAGCGTGGCTTATACGCCGACAACCACCATCAACGGAAAACCGACGGGCGGTGGGAAGAGTTATGATCCGGTGAATCTGTTATCCGCGAAACGCAAAAATATGTTTATCGCAGACGATACTTCTAAAATATTTCAGCTGGACACGATGAACCTCGATGCGGGCAGCGGCGTTACCTGCAAAAAACTGAAAGCGGATGGAACATGGGAAAACGTTGCGGCGGCATCGGTGGATTATGCGGCGGGAAAGGTGACGTTCGCAAGTGTGATTGGGGCAACGCCTGTCAACGGTGACGATAATTTAAGCATTGAATTTAAAAAAACGCGTGCGGGAAATGCTGATAAAATCAACAAATGTACCACAGGGATTCTGTGGGGACTGGGCGGTTTTAACCGTTTGTTTGTGACGGGCAACCCTGCGCAGATCAACGCGGATTATGCATCGGAAATGTCGGTGGTTGCGGATGAAACTACGGATAAGCAAACGAGCGACCCGCGGGATGCACCGACGTATTTTCCGGATACGGGATATGCGCTGGTGGGGCAGGATAATACGCGGATCACCGGTTATTTGCGCAGCGGCGAAAACCTTGCGATTTTAAAAGAGGATAATGACCAGGATGCGACGGTATTTTTACGAAGCGCAACCATGAACGCCGAAGGCAACGATATGCAGGTGCTTTTCCCGATTAAGACGGGGATTGCAGGCGTTGGAGCGATTTCGCCGCACTGTATGAAGGATCTGCGTGACGACCATATGTTTTTGTCGAGGCAAGGGGTGTTTTCGATTACGACCAACGCGGTGACATCCGAGCGGTATGCCCAGCCGCGCAGTGAGCTTATCAACAAAAAATTGTGCGTGGAGCAGGATCTTGCGCAGGCGGTTGCGGTGGAATATGACGGAAAATTGTATTTGGCAATAAACGGGCATGTTTATGTGGCGGATGCGTCGCAGAGGAGTACAAACGGAAAAAGCTCGGAACAATATCAATATGAATGGTTTTTTTGGGATAACGTGCCGGTGCGTTGCTGGTATAAGGACGGGGACGATCTGCTTTTTGGGACACAAGACGGAAAAGTGATGCGATTTTATAAAGAGAAGCACTCCCTTTCGTATTCTGACGACGGTCAGGCGATCCATGCATATTGGACAACGCCGGAGATTGCACTGGATACCTATTCCAAATATAAAACGATCCGGCGTATTTATACCAAGTTAAATCCGTATGCGCGCAGCGGCGTAAAGATTTATATGAAGCAAAACGGCGCTTTTTTGCTCGTTGACCAGCACAATGCGGACGTGTTTCAATGGAACGACATTGATTTTAATCGGTTTACGTTCAACCTCGATACGGACGTGAGCGTGGTTTGTACGAGAGTAAAGGCAAAAAGAGTGATCACCACGCAGATCCGGTTTGAAAACAGTGAGAAGAACGAACCGTTTGGGCTTTATGGCGCGACGGTTTATTATGACTTGAAAAACAGGGTAAAGTAGCAAGAGTACAGGATTGTGGAAGACGAAAGAGCAGAGCGAATGAGTTTTGTGGGAAAGAGGACGAGCCGCCCGAAAAGTGAGCTTTGCCGCGAAGCGGGGAAGGGAGCAAAAAGGGCGAGAGAGGACGACAGTTATGGGAAATTTAACGGATCTAAAATTTAAAAGCTCGGATTTCGGCGGGAAGGATGTCACGAGCCTGCCGGATAATCCGTCGGCGGAAGGATATACCGCGGCAGATCTCAAGGCGAGGTTTGACAATATCGCGGAAAACGAAATTGCGCTTGGGAAATTTAATTCCCTGGTGGATGAACTGAAGGGCACGGACGGGGCGGCGAACATTGGTATTTCGCTGCCGACCGAAACGGGTTTGCAGACAGTACAGGCTGCATTGGATTCCCTTGGAAGCGGAAAGGTAGACCGCGCGGATATTGCGCAGGCAGGCGGCAGGAGCGCAACGAAGGTGATGAGCCAGCGTGCCGTAACCGATGCAATTGAAGCTGGCGGCGGTGGCGGCACAAACGGCGCCGGTGAGTTTGAACCCATTGGCTGTATGAAATTTTTTGGAGGGGAAGAGCTGCCTTCCGGGTATTTGTGGTGTGATGGCACAAGCTATCCTATCAACGGGGATTATGCTGCGCTTTATGCTGTGCTTGGAGCGCGGTATAACCAGCAGGGGGATGCCATCGGCACTTTCCGCGTACCGGATCTGCGCGGGCGCGTTGTAGTAGGTAAGGATACGGGCACGTTTGACGTGGTAGGGAAAACCGGCGGCGAACAGACGCATACGCTGACGAAAAACGAGATGCCGGTGCATAACCATTCGCTGGGAAGTGAATATGCTTCCAACGAAACCGGAAACGACTGGGTTGGTGCAAAGGGTACTTCCGCCAAAAGAACGCTTGTCTCGCAGAGCAACGGCGGAGGGGCGGCGCACAACAACCTGCAGCCGTACCTTGTGTGCAATTACATGATCAAATACAGCAAGAGTTATGAAGAGATCGGCGTAACCGCGCCCCCGTGTATTTGGGAATTCGCAGCGGTCGATTGGCAGCAGCAGGCGGATGGCGGATATCAGCTGCTGCTGCCGGAAAGCGATCATCACCGCGGGGCTTACTGCGTACTGACCGCGCTGTATGAAGCAGCAGAAGGCGGCGTACTGAAGGCGGTGCTGCCGGAAATGGAAAAAGACGCAAGCGGCAATATCACAATTTGGTCGGACACGGCATTTGCGGGGACAGCCTATATCGACAGGGTATACATGGTTTCGGCGGGACGCGTTGTGAGCGTAAATGGACAAACACCAGATGTGGACGGCGATGTTGCGGTAGCAGAGACGGAAAACGCAAAGAAACTCGGCGGAAATCTGCCGGCTTATTATGCTGCACAGGCAGACCTTGATACCAAAGCACCGCTAGCTTCCCCTGTTTTTACGGGAGTCACCACGGCGAAGGGAGGCATCAAGATTCCCGATGCACAAACCATAGGGTGGGCAACGGGCTGGCGGATTTATGCGCAGGATGCAAACACTTTTTATGTCACATCGCCAAACGGACATGGGAGATACCTGTTTTACGGGATTTCTTCGGGCGTGTGGTCTTTTTTGCCGAATGACACGGTTACACTTGGAAACTCCAATTATAGATGGGGACAGATTTATTCCACAAACAGCGTGATTTCTACATCCGACCGAAAAGAGAAAACCGATGTGGCGGGATTACCGCCGGAAAAGGCAAAAGCGTTTCTTGCCGAATTGAGGCCGTGCACATACCGTCTGAAGGATGGAACGAGCGGGCGCACACATTATGGGCTTATCGCGCAGGAAGTGGAAGACGCAATGACGGCGCTTGGGCTTGGGAGCCTGGATTTTGCCGGCTTTATCAAATCGCCGAAAATGGAGCGTATTGCGGCGGGGACGGATGAAAACGGGAACCCGGTGATGGAGGAGCGCGAAATAACGGACGAATATGTATATGGGCTTCGTTATGAAGAGTTTATCGCGCCGATCATTGCCGCGCTGCAGGCGGTAATTGCGGAAAACAATGACCTGAAAAACAGGTTAGTAAGGCTGGAAACACGGATGCAGGCTTTGGAGAAAGTATTAAGCATTGGAGAAACGGAGGAGAAAACAAATGGCAATTAAGGCGACAACGCCAGTAAGCGATTCTTTGAAGCTGGATGGAAAACCGTCCGGCGTTTATAAAAGTGCGTTTTTAAAGTTCCGCGGAGGGTCGACAGGGCTTCCGTCCGGCGCGGATTACGCGCTGATGGCGCAGACGGAAATGATCAACACGGCAAACCTCTCTTATACGTGGGACGACAGGGATTTCGTGATCCCGCAGGGGTTTAATTTTGTGCGGTTTTGGGGCGGCATGTATGGAATCGGCGGGTCGGCGACAACGCCCGTTAATTTTGGATTTGTGACATGCCACTGCGCGCTCAATGGCGTAACAGAAGGCGCATTGGTGGAAACAAGTCTGGCAAACAACGGCAAACTGACCTTCTGCAATACAAGTTCTCCCGGAATCACCCACGATTGCTTTACCGGTCCGTGCCTGCTGGAGGTACAGCCGGGTGATAGAATCGGGTTTCGGGTGCGCTGTTCCCAAAACAGTTTTTATATCTACAGCAAGCTCTTTTCTATTGAGCTGATGCAAATTTAAGGAGGATAAGGAAAAATGGCTGATTTTGATAAGATTTGGTCGGACCAGGTCGCGGATGAATTGTTTGGCGCGCAATCTGATGTGGATGCGACCACAAAGGCGCAGGACGCGGAGCTGAAATCAATGAGTGATGAGCTGCAATCGCAGCAGGGGAAAAACGCGAGGACGCGAGACCAGGCAATGCAAAGCGCTTATGTAGCGCGAAAAATGACGCAGAGAAATCTGCCGCAGATGATGGCGGCGCAGGGTCTTACGGGAGGGGCGTCGGAAACCGCCGCTTCCAAGATGTATAACGATTACCACAATGCCAATAATTCCGCGCGCACAGACTACAGCGATGCAAATACCGCGCTGCTTAATGGTTATAACCAGAATGTTGCCAATACCAAAAAACAGTATGCGCAGATGCTGACGAATATCAGGGAAAACGCAAAAGCGCGTGCGCTGAGCGTTGCACAGGCGAAATACCAGGCGCAGATGCAGCAGGAGGAATTGGAACGCCAGGCGCAGGCAGCAGCGGCGAGGAGCAGCAAAGGCAGTAGGGGGAAGGGCAGCACAACTACAAAAACGCCAACCGCGCCGGCAAGCCTGTATATTAATACGTCAGGGTTTGATCCTACCGTAGCAAATACGTATGCTAAAAATAATAAACTCAAGACAGGGTATATCAGTCCCTATCTAACGAGAAAGTAAACAAAGGCGGAAGAAGTAATGGCTACGGTAGAAATCACGGTATTGATCGCCGTGATCGGGTGTTTTGTGGGTCTCGCGGGATGGCTTGCCGGGCGGGATAAGCGCATTGCCCGCGACAGTGAATGGCGCGGCAGCGTGGACGCAAAGCTGGATGCGATCATCGGCATCAGGGAGGACGTAAAGGAAATCGGCGATAAGGTGGACGCGCAGGGCGAGCGGATTACCGCTGTGGAGCAAAGCGCAAAGCAGGCACACCACCGTATCAGCGAACATTTGGCAAAGGAACGGTAGAAGGGCGGCAGTTTTGCCGCCTTTTTTATCAGTAAAGAAAGAGGAGGAACATTATGTTTGAATATGTGAAGGATGCGGGGCTCACCCCCGCACGGGCGTATACCAAGCGCAAAAAGACCGACCTGATTGTTTTGCATCATGTGCAGGGCAATATGAGCGTACAGGCTGTACACGCCATGCACGTTGCGCGGGGGCATAAGGGAATTGATTACAATATTTATATTGATAAGGACGGCACGGTTTATTGGGGACGCGGCTTGGAATATGCAGGAGGTCATACGCTGGACAGGCTCGGGTATAACGACCGCAGCGTGGGGATTGTGTGCAACGGTGATTTTCAGGCGGAGCAGATGGGCGAAGCGCAAAAAGAAGCGCTTGTGCGTGTGGTGCGCGACGTGTGTGCGCAGTATGGCATCACAGATGTGCGGGGACACCGCGAGGTAAGCGATACAGACTGTCCGGGGCGGTATTTTCCGCTGGAAGAAGTGAGGGCGTGCGTGTGCGTGCAGCAGGAAACACCGGAGGCGTTTGTGATCGACCATCTTTTAAAACGCCGCAGTCCTACGGTATACGATCCGCAGGTCCAGTGGGTACAGGAGGCGTTTTTGCGCGCGGGCGGCGAGTATATTACGCTGCTGGGAAGCGCGCGGGCGGACGGGCGTTTTGGCAGCGGCACGGAAAAAGCGGTGAAAAAGTATCAGCGAGCTTTGGGGCTTACGGCGGACGGTATCATAGGACACGATACGGCGGTATCGCTCGGCGCGGTTTGGGAAGGATAACAGGAGGAAAAAAACATGAAGAAAATTAACTGGAGGGTACGGGCAAAAAGTCCGCAGTTTTGGATCGGTCTGCTGGGCGTGATCGCCTCGCCGGTTTTGGCGTATTACGGGTTATCGTATACGGATATGACCACGTGGGACAGCATCGGAAACGTGCTGCAAATGTTTTTTACCAATCCGTTTTTGATCGGCACCGTTGTGATGGCGGCGCTGTCTTTTGTCGGGGTGCTTGCTGATCCGACCACAAAAGGGATTAGTGACAGTAAGCAGGCCATGGAGTATGAAAAACCAAAAGAATAATGACACAAAAGCAAAAAAACGCCCCCGGAAAAACTCCGGGGGCGTTTTTGCGTCAGAAGAAAACCGGAAACGTCGTTCAGGATTTTTCCGCAGGATGCTCCGGCAGAGGAATCATGATGGAAACGCGGAACACCTTGCCGTCCGCATCAAAAGAGGCGAGTCCGCCAAAACGCTGTACAAGCGACTGGACGGAAAGGATGCCTGTTCCAAAACCGCGGCGCTTGGACGAAAGAAAACGTCCTTCTTCTTTTTGGATCATCCCGTCAAAGCTGTTGTCAGCCACAAGGCGGATCTTTCCGTCCGACTGCTCGCCGCGCAGATAAATAAAGCGTTCGCCGCTTTTTTGGCGCGATACCGCGTCTGCGGCGTTTTCCAGTAAATTGCTCAGCAAAATACAGAGCTCGTCATCAGGGAAATTAAGTTCTTCCGGCAAAACGAGGCGCGCGTCGAAAACCGCGCCGGATTGTTTGACGCGAGAGGCATAATAATTCAGGACGGCATCCGCAGTGGGATGGCTGGTGAAGGTAACGACTTCTTGCTGCGCAAGGTTCGGTTCATAGTTCTCCAAATATTTTTCGATTTGTCCGTAAGCGCCCTTGTGGGAAAGCTCATGGAGCGCACGCATATGGTGACGGAGGTCGTGCGCTGCAATCCGCGCTTTTTCCACCTGACCGGATAACTGCCGGTAATGTTCTTTTTGCATGGCAAGCTGTTGTTCTAAGTGAATATGCTGCGCCTCGTATGTCGCCTGGAAACGATAGGCAGCCGAAAGCTTCGTCCATAATACGCATTCAAAAGCAATTGCCAGCGCTAGCCCGCCGATTTCCGGGAAAAAGCAGCCGATAATGGGTTCGTACAACGGAAAGATGCGGTCGAAAAGCAGTGCGGCGGCAAAAACGAGACCCGCGCCAAACAGTACGTAAGAAAACTTTTTTTGTTTGCTGATTGCGTAGACAGAGACGGCGAGCAGATACCCCGCCGTATAAAATTTGACGATGGTGACGCATACAGAGAAAACCTGCATGGCGGCGGCATCAAGAACGCCCGCTCCAAAGGAATAAAACGCAGCCGCAACAACACCCACCGCGCATGGCAGTGCAAAAAAGAAAACAGTATGGTTTTGAATCCCGCATAAATGGCTTTGCAAAACCACCGCCAGTAAAAGCATACACGAATAACAGGTGATTTCAATGGGATACCACGGAAAATAACCTGTCATGAAAAAAGTATGCAGCAGCGGGTAGCCGGTAATGACCACAAGGCACAGGCACAAAAGACACGAAAATATCCCCGTGGCATAGCTGCTGCGTTTTCCAAAATATAAGGAAGCCGCAATACCGAGAAGTGCGGCAAGGACGATTGTGAGGTGCAAAAGCAGCTGTGCGTAACGCACAAAAAGGACAGGCTGTAGTTCCCCAAATGCGGGAGGATACACCATTCCACTGTAAAGACCGGATTCGTCGGTGACGGCAATCACCATTTCAGTTTTTCCGCTGCCGCGAAAAGAGACAATGCGGTTTTGGATACCGCTTTCGTATTCCGAGGGATCGGGATTCCCGCTTTGTGCGACAAGGTTGCCGTTTAGGTATAACCGGTAAGCGGAGAAGATCTCGGGGAGGCTGATAGCATATTCGGTTTCTTCTTCCGGCAGCAAAAGTGTCAGCCGGTAGGTCGCGCTCCCATGCGGGAAAAGGGAAAGATCATCCATCTCCATCCCGCCGTATTGCCCGATGAAGGTCTCTTCAGACTGTGCGCCCAAAAGTTCGTCTGACGTCAGCAGTTGCCCCGGATAAAGCTCCCAGCCGTAAACAAGATAACGAACGGGAGTTTCCTGCAGGCTTTGTTCGGTGATGGATAAAACGCCGTTTTCCGGACGGGAAGCGGTCTGCGAATATTTGTTGTCCCAGATGGTAAGACTGCCAAACAGCGCGGCGCACGCAAGCAACACGGTCAGCGTAAATACCAAGGGTGAGACCCATAGCTTTTTATCGTGAACCATGCCGCACATACCTCCAAATCAGCAGCGCGGCAAGGATAACGGCTGCCGCCGCAAAAATAATGACAAGCTGCCATGGAAAGACGGAGGTCTCGGGGGCCTGCATGTCTGAAGCAGGAGATTTTGTTTCGGATGACGGCTGCGTTGGCTGCGAAGACGCTGCCGCCGCAGGCGCAGTACTTTCGGAAATAGATGTCACCGCAGAACTCTGCGGGCTTGCGGAGGGCGAAGGCTCTACAGAAGAAGAAGCTTCCGGCACAGCAAAATCCTGCGCAGGTGCGGCATGCTGTTTTGCAATAGGAACATCTTCCGCGCCAATCGCGGGCGCTTTTCCGTCTGCCGTCGCAGAAGGCGCAGTGGTCGGCGCAGGCGCAGGCGTTATCTGCGGCTGACGATCGCCGCCGTCGCGGTCACCCCCAATACCGCCTGCCGTAGGCAGTGTGCTTTCTTTTGCCGTAACGGTCAGGAGATTCGATTTTACGCCATTATATTCCAGATAAAAATAATAGGGCTGGTCTGTTTTTAATTTTCCGAGGGAAATCGAGAGCTTGTTGCCGGTATACCAGGCGTGATCGGTGGTGATCCTTGTTCCTGCGGCAATTTCGCCTTTGGAAACAAAAGAATCTTGTGTAAAGGGACCTTCCTGCGATGTTTCGGAATAAAAGAGGCGTATGTTTTCCGGATCGGGAATTGTCTCGACCCATTCAGAAGTAACCGAAGACATGGTTTTTTGCGTAACGGCGGAAAGGTCTATTCCTGACGTCGCACCGATATAGACCGTTGCCTCAAACGCTGTAAAACCATTAGGCAACGAAAAACAGGCAGGCAGCCGGGGCGTGCCCAGCACCTTATATTCCCCCGGAACGGAAGTGTTCACGGAAGAAAGATCCCAATCGATCGGCAATGCGTAATAAAGATGGTTCTCGCAGATCGCGATTGCGGAGAGGGAAAGGATGGAAAGAGAAGATAAATCGCTTTCCTGTGGCAACAGCTGTGCCAAATAGGACTCGTTTTGTGCGTTTAACGTAAAAATTTTTTCCAGAGGCTCGGCGTTTTGCATGCCGTCCTCGTTTATCATTACGGGATAGGTGATCGTCTTAAGACCCTGCGCAAGCGTGCAGCCGGGCGGCGGTGAAAGCGTTCCCACAACCGAAATCCAACCGGAAACAGAAGTATCCGGCGCAGCCCATGCAACATCGCACGGAACGTAATCACCGGTTTCGCCAATAATGCCGTCTACCGATTCTGGAAGCTCGTCAAGAATATCCTGCGGCGCGCAGCCTACTTCAAACAGTGTGGAAGAATGTCCGGTCATCACGCCGTAAGTGGGGATATAAACAGGGTCAATCTCTGTAATTTCGCCCTGCGGGAGCTGCGGGATCCCCGGAAAAAACCCAAGCGCATACGCCCCGGTCGGAACCGTGAGAAGAAGAACGGCAAGAAGAAGCAAAGAGAAAAGCCGGCGGTAGCGTCGTTTCATGGTGACTCCTTTCGCAAATCCTGCAAAGAGTATTCCAGGAATTGTTGCTTGACGGATATTTTTCCGCGTTGCCGAATAGGGATACGGATCCCGTTTGAAAGACTGAAATCGTCCTGGCATACGCCGGTGATATGCTGCATGTTGACCACGACGTTGCGGTTACAGCATAAAAAACGTTTGTCACGCAAAAGGGAATCCATCACAGTGGAGATGTTTTCATCAACAACGATATCCTGCTGCGCCAGATGGATGCGCGCTTTGCGGGCTGCGCAGTCCGCATACAGAATGTCGCACAACAGGATCTTTGTTTCCATATGCCCAACCTGTACGCCAAGATACTGGCTGTTTTGCACGAGATTGGTACAGCAAGAATCCATAGCACTGGCAAAACGTTCGTAAGCAAGCGGTTTGGTGAGATAATAAGCGGCGCGTACGTCATAGCTTTCTACCGCGTGTGCGTGGCTGGTGGTAAAGAAAATCAGGCGGCATTGCGTATCAGCGGCATAAACCCTTCGCGCTGCGTCCATCCCGCTCATTTCCGCCATATAAACATCCAGGAAAACAAGATCGTATTTTCGGGGTATAAAGTCTGCAAGAAACGCCTCTGCACAATGAAATTCCGCGCAGGAAGCTTCCAGCCTGTTGCTGTGCAGGTATTGCGTAAGCAGGCGCAGTAGTTCCTGCCTGTCGGACAGGTTATCATCCACAATCGCGATCCGCATTTCCCCTAAAAATGTCTCCTTTGGTTAAATTGAATGCTATTTAGTTTCTATTTTAACATATGTCGCGGTGCAGGGTACAAATTTTTTATGGGATTTGTACGCAAAAAGTGATTTTGGGTAATAAAAAGTGATTTTGGGTTCCGCATGCTTTTTTCAAGAAATTTCTTATGATACATTAAAATTATAAAAATAACAAATTTTGGGCTTTATGCCGGAAAATAATTTTTCCATAAAGAAAAAGGGCGCATTTTGGTATGGCGTCGGGTTTTTTATTAAAAAAAGTAATAGGAAGAACAGCGATATGACTCAAAAAAAAGTAAGCTGTCCGGCGTGAGGAGAACGGGAATGGAACAACTTCAAATTGCTGTCTGTACGGAAAAAAAGATGACCGAAAAGATTTCGGAAGGAATCGGGGCGCTCAAGCAAAGCAGCGGCGTGCGTATCAAGACGGATTGGTTTTATCGGCGGGAAGACCTCTTATATGGAATGCGGCGCAGCAAATATGCGATTGTGCTCATTGCGCTTACCGGTGCGCTTGGCATGGAAGCGGCGATCGGCGCGCGGGAAGAAAACGCCGCGGTTCCATTGATATGGATCTCCGATGAGGAAGCCTTTGCGCTGCAAAGCTATCGCCTGCAAACAAAGATGTTTCTGGTTTGGCCTGTCTCGACGCAGCAGATTTGCGATGCTTTTTTACGTTGTATGGAGAACCTGCCGAACATTCTCCCCGGTACGGAAAGGAAAGAATTATGAAAAAGCCGATTTTCAGGGAAAAAAGCCTCGAGAGGATTTCTTCGCCGGAACAATTGACAGATTATATCCGGGTTTCAAGACCGGGCATATGGATCGTGCTGATAGCAGCTGTGGTGTTGCTGGTTTCCCTTTTGATTTGGGGCGTTTATGGCGCGCTGCCGGATGCGGTTTCGGTCAATGGCGTGGCAGATGGCGGTGTGGTCACCTGCTATGTGGAGAATCCCTCGAACCTTTCTGCCGGTATGCAGGCAGAGGTAGACGGGCTGCCCGGCGTGGTGACAAAGGTAGCGGATATTCCGCTTTCGGAAAACGAGGTCGCTAAGGTCTATGAAGAAGATTTTACGCTGCACATGCTGAATGTGGGTGATTGGAATTATACTGTTACCGTAAGTGCGAAGGACGCCCCGGACGGACTGGTGAAGGTTGTCATCGTCGGGAACCCCGTGCGACCGATTTCATTTTTGATAGACGGGGTGTCGTCATGAAAAACGGCGCAGTAAAAAAACCGGCGGTGCGGGGCTGCGCAAAAGTGCCTGTCATCATGCAAATGGAGGCGCTGGAATGTGGGGCTGCGTGCCTTGCCATGGTGCTTGCCTATTACGGAAAATGGGTGCCGCTCGAGCGTGTCCGTGCGGATTGCGGCGTCTCGCGAGACGGGTCTAACGCGGGCAATATGCTTACTGCGGCGCGCAGGTACGGGCTTATGGCACAGGGGTATCGTTATGAGCCGCAGCGCCTTCGGGAAAAAGGGACGTTTCCCTGCATCATTCACTGGAATTTCAACCATTTTGTCGTGTTGTGCGGATTTCGGGGCAAAAAAGCAGTGCTCAATGACCCCGCCCGCGGAACGCTTTCGGTTTCCATGGAAGAATTTGACCGCGCCTTCACAGGCGTGTGCATAATGTTTGCGCCGGGAAAAGAGTTTGTGCCGGGCGGCAAACCGGAGTCCGTGCTTGCCTTTGTCAAAAAGCGTTTAAAAGGTACTGCGGGAGCCATGGTGTTTGTGCTGCTTACCACTGTTGTGATTTCCATCATTGGGATCATCAACCCGGTTTTCTCGCGAATTTTTATCGACAGGCTTCTTTCGGGACGCAACCTCCCGTGGCTTTACCCGTTCATCGCCTGTATGGCGGGCGTGGCGGCAATCCAAATCGTGGTACTGGCGCTGCGCGCCGCGAATCTGTTAAAAATTGAAGGCAAGTTTGCCATCAGCGCAAACGCATCCTTTTTATGGCATTTGCTGCGCCTGCCCGTTGGGTTTTATGCACAGCGTATGGCAGGGGATCTTGCCGACAGGCAAAAAGTGAACGAGACGATTGCCTCATCGCTCATCAGCCAGCTTGCGCCGCTTGCACTCGGTTTTTGTATGATGATATTTTATCTGGTGATCATGCTGCGTTACAGCGTCTTGCTGACGGCGGTGGGGGTATGCTCTATTGTGATCAATTTGTTTCTGGCACAGTTGATTTCCAAAAAACGTGTCAACATCACGCGGGTGATGGCGCGCGATGCCGGAAAGCTTGCGGGCGCCACGGTTTCGGGGATCAGTATGATGGAAACCATCAAGGCTTCGGGTGCGGAAAACGGTTTTTTTGCAAAATGGGCGGGATATCAGGCCGCGGTCAACACCCAAAACGTTAAGTATGCGCATTTAAACCAATACCTCGGCGCAGTGCCGGGGATCGTCTCTTCGCTTGCCAATATCGCCATACTGTCCCTTGGCGTATACCTCACCATGGAAGGACAGTTTACGGTAGGGATGATCCTCGCGTTTCAGGGATTTATGTCATCGTTTGCGTCCCCGGCGGCAGACCTCATTACCGCAGGGCAAAGCTTGCAGGAATTGCGTACCAATATGGAACGCACGGAAGACGTCATGCGTTATCCTGTGGATACACCCGATGACAGCGCCGTGCCTCTGGAGCAAAGCTGCGAGAAGCTGTCCGGCAGAATCAGTGTCAAAAACATTACGTTTGGGTATTCCCCGCTTGGAGCCCCGCTGATCCGGGATTTCAGCATGGAGCTTGCACCGGGAAAAAGCGTGGCGCTGGTCGGTGCTTCGGGCAGCGGAAAATCTACGCTTGCAAAACTGATCGCGGGGCTGTACCGGCCGTGGTCGGGCGAGATTTTATTTGACGATAAGCGGGAAAACGAGATTGGCAGGGAAGCGTTTACCGCGTCGCTTTCCATGGTGGATCAGGATATCGTTATTTTTGAAGATACCATCGCAAACAACATTCGGTTGTGGGACGACGGCATAGACGATGCGGAAATGGTGCGCGCGGCAAAAGACGCGCAGATCCATGAAGACATTATGAAGCGGGACGGCGGTTATGAATCTCGCGTTGCCGAGGGCGGCAAGGATTTATCCGGTGGGCAGCGTCAGCGGCTGGAGATCGCGCGGATGCTGGCGCAAGATCCTTCTATCGCTATTTTGGATGAGGCCACAAGCGCGCTTGACGCAAAAACGGAATGCGCTGTGCTGCGGGCGCTTGCACGGCGCAGGATCTCTTATATTGTGGTGGCGCACAGGTTGTCCGCCGTACGCGACTGCGACGAGATTATTGTGATCGATCACGGCGAGGCGGCAGAACGCGGCACACATGAAGAACTGATGGAAAGAGACGGGCTTTATGCAAAGCTCATCTCGAATGAATAAAGGGGGGAATGCCGCAATGCGCCGGGACGAGAAAATCATCAAACGTGCAAAAAAAGACGACGAACGGTTTTCCGCAGCGTTTTTCCGTATGGCGGGCGTCGTTATGAAAGATGCGGGCAGACGCGCCCTGACGGATAGGGAAAAGCAGTTAACGGCAATCGGCGAGGTGCTGCGGTATTACCGTATTTTGCCGCAGGAATTACCGAAAGGCGTAGAAAACATAGAAGAACAACTGGATTATTTGCTGCGTCCGGCAGGCATGATGCGGCGTACCGTCCGGCTGGATGAGGGGTGGCAGAAAAACGCCGTCGGCGCAATGTTGGTCAAAAAGCAAAACGGCGGGTTTGTGGCGCTGATACCGCGGGGGTTTTCGGGCTATATGCTCTTTGACCCGGAGGACGGAAGCAAAACACGCGTCACCCCGCGGCTTGCCACGGCATTGTGCGGCGATGCAGTCTGTTTTTATCGTCCGCTGCCCACAGGAGAAATCACCGGGAAAGATCTTGCAAAATATGTAATGCATTCTTTTTCACGCGGGGATATCGTTTTGATCGCCATTGTTTCCCTTGTGGTGACGCTGATCGGTTTGCTGCCGCCTTATGCGGTCAATCTGTTGTTTGACGATGCAGCGCAAAGCGGACAGCCGACCTTGATTTTGCCTATCGTTTGTTTTTTGGCGGGGACAACGATTTCCGCCGCACTGATCGGGATTGTGCGCGGGCTCCTCAACACGCGCGTCAAGTTGAAGCTGGATGTATCTGTTTCGGCGGCGGCAATGATGCGTACGCTTTGCCTGCCCCCGCGGTTTTTCCGGGAATACAGCTCGGGCGAACTGGCGGCAAGGCTGCAGGATTTAAGCACGTTGTGCGGCGCGGTCGCGGATGCGCTTCTGACCTCGGGATTTTCCGCTTTGTTTTCTCTTGTGTACATTATACAAATTTTCCATTACGCACCTGAGCTCGCGCTTCCGGCGGCGTGTATTGTGCTTGCGACGTCGGGTTGCACGGCGGTCACGGTTGTGATGCAGGCGCGGATCGTGGCAAAAAAAATGGCGGAATCCGCTAAAACGGACGGACTGGTGTTCGGCCTGATTTCCGGTATCCAGAAAATCAAAACGGCAGGCGCGGAAAAACGCGCGTTTGCGCGCTGGGCAGGGCAATATGCCAAAGCGGCGAAGCTGCAGTACGATCCGCCCGCGTTCTTAAAGTTTTCTTCCGTCGTGACAACAGCGATTTCGCTTGCGGGCACCATTTTTATTTACTTTTTTGCGGTCGGCGCACAGACACTCGTCTCTGATTATATGGCGTTCAACACCTCCTTCGGTATGATGACGGCGGCGTTTGCGTCACTTTCTTCCGTGGCGGTGGTGCTGGCGAATATCAAACCGGTAATGAAGATGATCGGCCCGCTTTTAAGCGAACCTACAGAAACCGCGGAAAGTAAAAAGCCGGTTGCGTCCCTTGGCGGCGAGATCGAGATGGATAACGTTTCTTTTCGGTATCTGGAAGATATGCCTATGATATTGGATGATTTCTCCCTGCAGGTGCACCCGGGGGAATACCTGGGGATCGTAGGAAAAACAGGCTGCGGGAAATCAACGCTTCTGCGCCTGCTGATGGGTTTTGAAAAGCCCTGCAAGGGCGCGGTCTATTATGACGGGCGCGATATCGCCTCTGTAGATTTGCAGTCTCTGCGCCGCAGGATGGGCGTAGTGATGCAGGACGGCAGCCTTTTTTCGGGCGATATTTTTTCCAACATTACGTTATCCGCGCCGTGGCTGACGCTTGAGCAGGCATGGCACGCCGCAGAGCTCGCCGGGATTGCGGAGGATATCCGTAATATGCCGATGGGCATGCACACCGTGATTTCCGAAGGCAGCGGGGGTGTTTCCGGTGGACAAAAACAACGGCTGATGATCGCGCGGGCGATTGCCGGCGATCCCAAAATTCTGATGTTTGACGAAGCGACGAGCGCGCTTGACAACATTACGCAAAAACAGGTTTCCGATGCGCTCGCGGGGCTTTGCTGTACGCGAATTGTGATCGCGCACCGGCTTTCCACCATTGCGGGGTGTGACCGCATCCTTGTTTTGGATGACGGGAAGATTGCCGAAGAAGGTACTTATGCTGCGCTTCTTGCCAACGACGGGCTTTTTGCGGAACTGGTGCGGCGGCAAATTTCATAGCAGCGGGATAAAAAATAAAGAAAAAACCCTAACAAACACATGGCTTTTGCGTATCAAGAGTAAAGAAAGGTGAACAAAGAATGGGTGAAAATAAAATGGAACAAAAACTGTCCGGGCTGCTGGATTTCCAGCGCTTCTGCAAAAACCCAAGCCTTGCGCAGTTGATCGCCCAGACAAAAGCACGGTATCTGGCGGTAGCAGAAGAAGAATTGCCGGATGCGGATTTAAGCCTAAACGCGGCGGGCGAAGCACTCCCTCAAAAAAAGGAGGACCGCACGCGTGAATAATTTACAGGAAAAAGAGCAGTTATACGCCTCCTTTCAGGAAAAGGTGAAACGTTATGTGGAAAACCGGGTACAAAATGGCAGCGATGTGGATGATTTGGTTTCGGAGGTTTTTGAAAAGGCGTTGCGTTCCATTTCCACCTATGATGCGCGCAAGGCTGCACTTTCCACATGGATTTATACCATTACGCGCAATACGGTTTGCGATTATTACCGCCGGCGCGGCAGGGTCGTGCCGTTTGCGGAAATAATAGAAGAAGCACAGGAGGGCACGGCGGCAGATACCGGCGTTTTGCGGGAAGAAGAATTAAACGAACTTGCAGCGGCAATGGAGCGGCTTCCGCAGCGGCAGCGTGATATTTTGATCCTTCGGTTTTATTATGAGTTGTCTCTAAAAGAAATCGCGCATCGTATGGGGATCAGTTATGCAAACGTGCGGTATTTGCAGCATATGGCGCTGCGCAGCCTGAAAAAGCTGCTGCCCGATACGGAATAAAATGTAAGGATCGGGAAAGTAACAGGGAGGGAAAGAATATGACAGACAAATTCAAGAGTTTTTTAAAGAAGGTCAACGAGGACGAAGCGCTTTTCAAAAAAATGGAAGCGCTACAGGGAGAAACAGATCGGAAAACAGTGATAGAAAAAACAATAGAAATTGCGAAGGAAGCGGGGATTGCGCTTTCGCCGGCGGATTTTGAAGCAGGCGATGGAGAGATGGACGATGCTGAGATGCAGGCGGTATCCGGCGGCTGGTGTAAATGCGTATGTGTGACAGGCGGCGGCGGAAAAGAAGATGCGCAGGGCGGCGTTTGTGCGTGCGTTTTGGAAGGTGCAGGTATGAGAAAGGGCAGTTCATTAATTTTCCGTTGCGCATGCGTGATCGGGGGCTATGGATATAAGCGGGAGAACATGTAGTTCGCCGGAAACGATCGGGGGAAAGTTTTTGGAGCGGCAGCGTTCCTATCATCGGGCAGGCGGCTACCAGGAGATGGAAAGGAGAAAACCAAAATGACAGACAAATTCAAGAGTTTTTTAAAGAAGGTCAACGAGGACGAAGCGCTTTTCAAAAAAATGGAAGCGCTACAGGGAGAAACAGATCGGAAAACAGTGATAGAAAAAACAATAGAAATTGCGAAGAAAGCGGGGATTGTATTGACACCGGCGGATTTTGAAGCAGGCGATGAAGAGATGGACGACGTGGAGATGCAGGCGGTGTCCGGCGGCTGGAAAGCGTGCATGTGCGTGGCGGGCGGCGGCGGAAAAGAAGACGCGCAGGGTGACGTTTGTGCGTGTGTTATTGCCGGAGGCGGGTTTCGTAAAGATAATGGAGAATCACGCTGCTTTTGCTTGCTTGCAGGCGACGGATATGATGGGGGCGATTATACATGTACAAAAAATGGCATGCCGCCGATTGTGTAAAGCCGGAGCATGACATGCATATGAGAAGCAAAGGCGTATAAAAAAATATAAAAAAGGAGAGAAAATGATGAAAGAAGAATTTAAAGCTTTTTTGAAGAAGGTCAACGAGGATGAAACGCTTTTCAAAAAAATGGAAGCGCTGCAGGCGGAGACCGACCGGAAAACAGTGATAGAAAAGACTATAGAAATTGCAAAGGAAGCGGGCTTTGCGCTTTCACCGGCGGATTTTGAAGCAGGCGATGGAGAGATGGACGACGTGGAGATGCAGGCGGTGTCCGGCGGCTGGTGTAAATGTGTGTGCGTCGCGGGCGGCGGCGGTACCGCAGATAAAGATGGAGGCACCTGTGCGTGCATTGTGGCAGGCGTGGGAATGCGTAAAGATAATAATAACGAGCGTTGCGGCTGCCCGATGATCGGGTATGGGTACGACTATAATATAGAAGACTGTAAAAAATTGGGGATGTAAAATACGGCAGGGGGAATAAAAATGACGGAAGAAGCAAAAAAATTTTTGATGCTTGCCGGCACGAAGGAATCCATTTGTAAAAAAATGGACGAACTGCACCGGGAAATCAACGGTGCGGATGCCGAGGGGGCAACGATCAGCGAGATTCGTGATAAGGTTGTCAAGCGCACAGTGGCAATTGCAAAGGAAGCGGGCTTTGCGCTTTCACCGGCGGATTTTGAAGCGGACGATGGAGAGATGGACGATGCCGAGATGCAGGCGGTGTCCGGCGGCTGGTATAAATGTGTGTGCGTCGCGGGCGGCGGCGGTACCGCAGATAAAGATGGAGGCACCTGTGCGTGCATTGTGGCAGGCGTGGGAATGCGTAAAGATAATAATAACGCGCGTTGCGGCTGCCCGATGATCGGGTATGGGTACGATGCCAATATTCCGCCGTGCGATTTGATGGGATGAGATGATTTTTTTTGATGATTTCAAGTATATCGGTGCTTGAACGGAGGAGTAGATCAGTGTATTATTTATTGGATGAAAATTATTTGCTGCGCGGCTTTCAAAAGCTGCCGTACTGCCTTGTAAAAAGACCGGAAAATTCGCTTTGCTTTTTGAATGTAGAAGCGTTTGAGGCGCTTTGCTTGTGCGACGGACAAATCAATGTGTCGCTGCCTGTGATCACAGAGGAGACACGCGAGATACTCGTTGAGCTGGAAAAAATGGGGATCGTGCATTCGTGTGATAAGCAATTGACACGCAAAGAGGGGCAGGAATACCGCAAGCATGAAAACAGGTATATTCATACGGCGCACTGGTCTATCACGGGAAAATGCAATTATCGCTGCAAGCATTGCTATATGTCCGCGCCGGAAGCAAAGCTTGGAGAGCTGCCGCACGAAACAGTGATGGATATTGCAAAACAGATTGCGGACTGCGGGATTGCCGAGGTATCGCTGACGGGCGGCGAGCCGCTGGTAAGGGCTGATTTTTTGGAAATCGTTGACGCGCTTATTTCCCGCGGTGTGCGGATTTCACAGATTTATTCCAACGGGAAACTGGTCACAGAAAAATTATTGCAGGAATTAAAAAAACGTGGAATTGCTCCGGAGTTCAATATGAGTTATGATGGGGATGAAGGCTGGCACGACTGGCTGCGGGGCATGCCCGATGCAGGAAAGACCGTTCTGCGTGCGTTTGACCTTTGTTACGAAATGGGCTTCCCTACGGGTGCGGAGACCTGCCTACATCAAGGCAACCTGCATCTGTTGCGGCAAAGCCTGAATACGCTTGCGGCGCATCATTGCGGGCATGTGAAAACCAACCCGGTATCTGATACTGCGTTGTGGAAACAATACGGTGCAGATTATTCCATCTCCTTAGAAGAGCTTTATGGCGCTTATCTCGAGTATATTCCCGAATTTTTTGAAGACGGCATGCCGATTTCGGTGATGCTTGGCGGTTTTTTTCAGTGCAGCAAAGGAAGTATCGATTGGGTGATTCCATCGGTCAAAGGCAGCGGTGCGCCGTGCCGGGATTCGGTGATCTGCGGGCATGCCCGCCAGACCTTGTATTTATCGCCGGAGGGGCGTATGCTCCCCTGTATGCCGCTTTCCGCACAGCCTATCCAGGAAAATTATCCCAAGGTGACGGACGGCGGACTAGCAAAAGGGCTATCCGATTCCAGCTATATGCAACTGGTCAGCACCACGCTTGCGGATTATTTAGAGCAAAATACGGAGTGTGCGTCATGCGAATACCGCTGGAAGTGCGCGGGCGGCTGCCGTGCGAGCGCGCTGCAGTTTTCGCAGGATAATATCATGGCGCCGGACAGGGCGGTCTGCCTGTTGTTCCGCGGCGGATATTGCGATAAGATAAAAGAGGCAGCACAAAAAGCAATAGAAAAAACAACGCAACAAAACGGGGAGACTGCATAAGCATTGGAAGAGAATAATCAAAATAAAGCGGAAGAAACGCCGGGTATCTGGAAAAGACATAAAAAAATGTGGATGATCCTGCTGATTTGCGCAGGCATTGCCATCGCGGCGTGGAATATTGGAGCATATTTTTATCGCCAGTGGGAAATTGCCGCGCAGGCGGAAAAAACGCGAGAAATCGCGCAGGTATCCGTAGCGCCGGAACCGAAAGAAACCCCTGTGCCTTCCGCAACACAGGAAGCTGTGCGGCAGATCGATTTTGCGACGCTTTTGCAAAAGAATTCGGAAATCGTAGCGTGGATTGAAATCCCCGGCACCAAGATCGATTATGCGGTGGTGCAGGGCAAAGATAACGTATTTTATTTGGATCATGATGCACTGCTTGCGGAAAACGTGGAAGGCGCGATCTTTGTGGATGCAGCAAACTCGCCGGGCTTTGCCGACCGAAACACGGTTTTATACGGTCATCGCATGAACAACGGCGATATGTTTGCGGGGCTGCATGATTTTGAAGATGCGGCGTTTTTTGATCAGAATCGGGTTCTTTATTTATATCTGCCGGATGGCACACGCACCGAATACGAGATTTTTGCCGCATACGAAACAGGAGACGAATATATTTTGGGGCAATGGGACTTTGCGGATGACAACACCTGGAGCGCCTATTTGGAGCAGATCGGCAAAGAGGATGCAAACGCAAACGTGCGCAATGCAGACGTTTCAACGAATGATAAGATTTTAACGCTTTCCACCTGTGTACGCGGGGAAGACGAAAAGCGTTATCTTGTGCAGGCGGTTGCGCGCCCGCAGGGGATTACCGACGCGGCATGAACGCCGCGGGCGAAGGAAAAGAGGTGAGATGCAGGTTGAAGAAGATCATAGCAGGAGCATTGATGGCGATTTTGTTGCTGGCGGCATGTGGCTGTAACGCGTATACCATTGAGAAAGTGGATACGATGACGCCGGCGGGGACGCCCGAAATCGTAGAAGAACAAGGAGCCGAATGATTTTGGGTTGTAAAAGCTGCTTTTCGGTCAGCGGCAATACAAAAACGAAATCGGGTTTGGTAAACTGAAAATGAGAAAGTGGATCTTAAGATCCTGAAATAAGAAGTGTTTTTTTGAGGAGGATAAAAAAATGAAGAAAAAATGGTTATGTATGATTTTGGCTGTATTGCTGGTGCTTTCTATTGCAAGCGTGGCACTGGCTGCGGCGCCGTCCGGATCCCCGATCAGTACGGTGATGCCGCTGCCGTCCGGAGAGCAGCTTTATGTGACGGACGAATATGATGAATCCTACGGAGAATATCAGATGTTCAACGATTATCTGATCAATATGGACAATAATTCCCCGTATGAGAGGATTTATACTGTGCTCGACCTGAATGTATACGACG
Organism: Christensenella sp.; assembly: GCA_034926635.1. GTDB lineage: Bacteria > Bacillota > Clostridia > Christensenellales > Christensenellaceae > Christensenella. Next base: position 27,969 of record JAYFQX010000006.1, read on the forward strand.
AGCATCTGGATGCACTGGTTCCGAATTCGGATTTTGTAGGAACGGATTATATGTTTGGACTACCGTTTTCGCCACGCGCGGGCTATACCTACAGCGCACTGCATGAATGCGCAGACGGCAGCATTGAAGTGTTTAGCGATGCAGGACAGATCACAACGACCGAAGGCTTTGGCTTGTTTGCCATTGTAGAAATGTCGACGACGCCTTACATGGATGAAATTCCCTGCACGGGTCTGCCAAGCGGTGAAAAACTATTTACCTCGGGTCAGTATTTGGAAGGAAGCCCGCAGTGGCAGGCATTTGCGGACTATATGAAGCAAAACGGAATCACGGGAACGCTGGAGAGAGTTGTGGAATATTCTGTGTGGGATACCCATCTGAATAACTGGATCTCCAACAGCCAGTTTGGCGACGTGAGCGCGACCATCACCGGTGAGGGCGGATATACGGTATTCCATAATTCCTCGCTTTCCGGCGGAATTGAAAACCTCGGTTCTTCGGCATCGTTCACAACCAAAACAGGTTTTGGACTGTTTGCTTTTGTAAAACCCGCGGCAGAGCCTACGCCGACTCCTACAGCGTCCACAGATTCCACCTCTCCGAAAACTACGGATAACAACACAAACGGTCCGATCGGCTGGATCCTTCTGGCGGCTGTACTGACGACTGCACTGGTGGTTGTTGTTCGCAAAACGCGGAAAGAAGAAAAATAAGAAGGGAAATCACAAGATGAAAAAGGCGATATTACTGGCTGTCAGCATAGCGCTGAGCATACTTTTGATTATGGGTTGTACGCCGCAGGAGCAAAAAGATGCGTCTTTGGCAAGCACGGCGCCTGCCAAAGAATATAAGATTGTATTAGACGGCAACGCCACCACCGGGTACGAATGGACTTATACCGCAAACCCGGAGGGAATCGTAAAAGAGGTTTCCAGCGAATACATTGATGGAAACAAAGAAGATACCGCCGGTGCACCCGGAACGTTTGTCTTTGTATTCGAAGGGGCAAAAGAAGGAAAAACAACGCTTGATTTTTCTTATGTACGTTCGTGGGAAGAAGAAGAAAACCCGATGACGGCAAGCTATACCCTTTCCGTTGATGCGGACGGTAATATTACAGAAGTGGAAAAAACATTGCCGAATGAAAAATAGATCCGCGCAGGCGGGATTTCGGTAAGGGTTTTAAACTTCAGGCTATTATGCGCCGGAAAATGCTAAGACAGGTGTTTTCCGGCGTGTTTATTGCCGGAAGAAAAACAGCTTCGACCGGTGGAAGCTTTGTTGATAGAAACGGATGCCGTGTGGGCGCAGCCTAGAAGACAACGGGTTTGTAAACGGGGGGGAATATGATTCATTTAGTGCATATGCCGTTTTTATCGGTGCTGTATCCTTCGCTGGGGATTCCGGTTCTTTCCGCCATGCTGAAAAAGGCGGGACTGCCTTGCACGTGCCGGTATTTTAATGATGATTTTGCACAGACGATCGGGCTGGAGCTATATGAAATGGTCGCCTGCGGGAAAAAGGTCGATGCGCGTGTTTTGGAGTGGCTGTTTGCGAATATTTTATGGAAAAAAGAAAGCTCGCAGCGGGATCGGCAAATTTGTTATTTCATTTCCTCTAGTGTTTTTTGTTGAAACCTATCGAGTACAAGATTGATGTCCATCACATTATAGACATGGTTAATAATGCAAAATTCAATGATCAGGTCGGCTGTACTGCTTTTTGAAAGACTATAGCCTGCAGAATCAAGCAAATCTTTTATCTCGGGAAGGTTAAGTTCAAGCGCAAGCCCCAAAAGGATCACAGTTCCTTTGCCGGGATGATAAGTTTTGGAACGAATTTTTGAAAAATGGCGACGGTCAATCCCCGCTTTTTTGTAAACATACGTGTCGATCATGATTTTTTGATCAATATATTGAAACAATTTTTCTGAAAACGTTACATTTTTATGATCGTTAATAAAGTCATCAATGTCAAAATCTTCAAAATCTTCGTCAGAATCCTCACAAATTTCTTCAAGCGAAGATGTTTCATCTTCCGTTGGTTCCAGTCCGATAAATGAAAGCAGTTTATCGCCCATTTTCCCACGCGGAGAAGATGTTTTTCTGTCCGGTAGATCCTTGCGGGAAAAACGAATTCCATAGGCTTTATTTTCTTTTAAAAAAAGTTCAAGACTTTTAAAGAAAGATTCTCTCAGCATTTCAAATGTCGCCTGCCCGGCGACCAATTCCTTCCGCGCTTTTTTATAATTATATTATAGGATAAAGAGGTGGAAAGGAAAAGTAATTAAAGCATATTATGGAAAAAGAATTGACTGAAATTGTATGCCTGCTGGACCGCAGCGGTTCTATGTCAGGACAGGAAAAATATATCATTGCAAAGTATAATGTCTTTATCAATGCAAAAGATACGTATGATGAAAATACGTTGGTGACGACCATATTTTTTGATGAAGAGCGCGAATATATATTGAATGGGGAAAGAGCGTCCTATGCGCGGATCTCTCCGCGGCAATATTTTACACACGGCAGTACAGCGCTTTTGGATGCGATCGGGGACACCATTCAGGAAATGAAAATGTTTTATGATGAAGTGCCGGAAGGTTATAGTAACCTAAAATTAATCCTTTTGATCATAACCGATGGAAAGGAAGATGCCAGCAGGGAATTTACATATAAAAGAATCAGGCAGATGGTAAAGCAGCAGGAGGAATGCGGTTGGAGTATTTTTTTCTTAGGTGTAGGGATTGATGCGTTTGAGATCAGAAATGATTTAGGCACGGTTGAAGAAAGAAAACGTACTGCGAAGAAGCCGTTAACAAAAATACGCTGGATAACAGATAAGATACGGCTTTTTCTTGGGATTGAGTACGATGATAATTGAAGATATAAAAACCGGGAAGGCAAAAAAACTTTTCCGGTTTTTTTGTTCAAAAAAACTTCATTTTTTCCATAGCGCTATGATGCAAACAAGATACAAAATTTTAATATTGTTGGAGTGCGGAAGATAAAACCTTTATTATTTCGAAATTATTAAGAATAAAGGGATGCAGCTATATGTTATAATGAAAATAACAAATCACATTGGGGAAGACCGGATGGTTTTTTCCGCAGGAATTTTCAAGCAAAAAAGCAAAAATAACAAATATGTATTCCGTGGAATGGAGGAACGAAGTTGGGGGAAAATACACCTATCATCGCTGCAAGAAATTTAAAGAAAATATACCGGATGGGCGATGCAAGGATTCATGCACTGGACGGCGTGGATATTGACGTGATGCCCGGCGAGGTATGCGCGATCCTCGGAACGTCCGGCAGCGGGAAATCTACACTGCTGTCGCTTCTTGCGGGGCTGGAACACCCCACATCCGGGAAGATCTTCATCAAAAAAAAGCCGACTTACAAAATGACGGAAAGCGAGCTGGTGGATTTTAGGCTGCGTCATATTGGTTTTGTATTCCAGTCCTTTAACCTGATGCCGATCATGAACGCGCAGGAAAATGTGGCGCTGCCGCTGATGTTTCGGGGTGTGCCGCGCGCAAAACGCCTTGCGCTTGCAAAAAAGCTGCTCAAAGAAATGGGACTTGAAAAGCAGCTGAACAATCTGCCCAGCCAGCTTTCGGGAGGGCAGCAGCAAAGGGTGTCCATCGCCCGCGCGATCATCGCACGTCCGGAAATTATTTTTGCGGATGAGCCGACGGGGAATCTCGATTCCGTCACCGCAACGCAGATTATGGATTTGATCTGCGACCAGGCCAAAAAAACAGGGGCAACGCTCCTTTTTGTGACGCACGATCCGTCCAAAGCAGAATATGCCGACCAGGTGGTGCATATCATTGATGGAAAAGTCGCAAAGCTGACCCGGCGCAACGCCGGAGAGGACGGACAAAAAAATGAAATAATATCAGAAATTATATCAATGGAAACACAAGGAGAGAATTGAGATGAAAAAACGAATCGGATTGCTTGTACTCGCGTTTGTAGCGGCGTTTTGCTTTGCGATGCCCGTGGCTGGCGCGGCATCGGGCGCGGGTTCCCAGGGTGGTACGGCGACCGCCGCTTCTACGGGGAGTTCGCTTACGATCGATAACGAGCACCAATACTTAAGCACCGACGGCACGCCTCTGATGGAAAAAACTTACCAGCAGGGTTACCGCCCGATTGTGGCGAACGGCATGGCAAACATTGTGCTGCCGCTGCTGGCGGGTGCGGACGTCGATACGACAAAACCCATTACTACCACCATAGATATGGGCGACGCGACCTCCTCGCCGTTTGTTATTAAGAATTATGAGAAGACTTATGCATTCGGCAATAACAAAGTAACGGGGGGGACGCAGCCGTCCTATCTGGTAGCTTATGATCTAGAGCTTTCGCCATCGCGCCAAAACGGGGTTTATCCGGTTGTGATCACGGCGTCATATACGCTTTCGGACGGAACACAGGAATCGCAGCAGTTTACGGTGTTTGTCACCATCAGCGATGTTCCCGCTCCCGCGCCGGAGCCGGAGCCTACGCCCGATGCAGGCGGCGGTGGCGGCACAACAGGAAATACGTCGCAGGCAAAATTGATTATCAGCAACTATACCATCACGCCCGACCCGGTGAATGCGGGCGATAAATTTACCGTAGAGGTCACGCTGAGAAACACCAGCAAAAAACAAACCGTGCGCAATATCACGGCAACGTTCAAAAGCGCGGCAGAAGGACTTTCACCTTCGGATAACACCAACACGGCATATATTGAAAAAATCGGCGCGGATAAAACAGAGACGTTTTCGTTCAGCATGAGCGCGCGCGCGGATTCTAAATCAGGGCCGCAGAAAATAGAGATCGCTCTTGCCTACGAGGACGGCAGCGCAGCGCCGCTTACCGCGACGGATGAAGTAACGGTGGAAGTACACCAAAAAATTCGGCTGACCCATGACGACCCCAAGTTCCCTACCGAGGCAACCATGGGCGACAGCCTCACGGCAAGCCTGAACCTTTATAACAAAGGCAAAAGCACGCTTTATAATGTGACGGTAAAGCTGGAAGTGCCGGGCATCGTTCCGGAAAGCAGCGCGTTTTTAGGCAATATGGAATCCGGCACATCCAAAACAGCAGATATTTATGCTTCGGTGGAGTCTGATACCAGTACTGCTGCGCCAGAAGGAGATCCATCCGGCGGCACAGACGCTTCTTCGCAGGAAAACGGGGGAATGGCGTCTGCCACAAAGATGGCGACTACCGATACAGAAACCGGCGGCAGCACGGATGCAGGCAGCAGCGGGCAAATCGGCGGAGGACTCTCGCCGGATGCAGGCACACAGTCGGCGCAGCCCGGGCCTGTGGAGGGAAACCTCGTTGTGACCTATGAAGACGAATACGGCGAAGCATATGAGTTAAAAATTCCTGTAAAAACGACGCTTGTGCCCATGCCGAGTTATGACGATGTTCCCATGGACGAGCCCGTAGAAGAGACCCCGCAGGGACTGCCTGTTTGGGCATGGATCGCTATTGCGGGCGGCGCAGCGGCAGTGGTGATCGTGATAGTCCTGAAAAAGAAAAAGAAAAAACGTGCGCAGGAACTAATGGAGGAAATGGACGACGATGACATTCTTTGATATCGCCATTCTGGCGGCGTCTAACCTGTGGCGGCGTAAGATGCGCACCATATTGACCGTGCTGGGCGTGATTATCGGTACGGCATGTATTGTCATCATGGTGGCGCTCGGTCTTGGAAATCTGGAGCAGTTCAACCAAAGCATTATGCAAAACAACAATTTGACACAAATCCAGATTTCGCCGATGGGAAACGGCCAGAAAAACAAGCTGACGGACGCTAAGCTAAACCAGATCCGCACAATCCCGGGCGTGAAAAACGCCACAGGGCTCATCAGCATTCAGTCTTACATGGTGATGGGGAAATATACGGCGGATACCTCGGTTTATGCCGTAGACCCGGCTTCCATGGATTTCAAATTCAAGGAAGGAGCCGTGTTTTCGGATTCTACCAACATCGAGCTTGTGGTGGGCGCAAATGCGCGTCAATATTTTACCGATCCGCGAAATTCGGCGTCAAATGAAATGTATGCCATGAGTATGGGTATGGCTTCGGCAACAGGCGGTGATGAAGAGAATCAGACTCCACAAGGTCCCGATGTAGATTGGGTCGGGATGGGCATTAAGTATTACCCAGCAGGGGGATACATCGTCACCGGCAATGAGGCGGCGACGCCGGATGCACCTAAGCCCAAGGAGTACCGGGCGAAGATCACCGGCGTACTGGAGCAGTCCGACAGCGAGCAAAGCTATAATATTTATATGAGTATTCCCGCGGCAAATATGCTGATCCGGGAAAACCGTAAGCTTATGGAGAACAACCAGATCAAGGCAGGGGAATATTCACAAGGATATGTCAATGCGGTAGACGTGGATTCCGTACAGAGCGTGCTCGCGGCGCTTAAAGAAATGGGATTGCAGGCATACAGCCCAACCGAATGGATCAACCAGATGCAGTCGGAACAGGCACGTCAACAGTCGCAGCTTATTGCCATTGGTCTGATTTCGCTTCTGGTTTCGGCAATCGGCATTGCAAACACCATGCTGGCGAGTATTCTGGAACGCAGCCGTGAGATTGGCGTGATGAAGGTCATCGGGCTTTCCATCCGCAAAATCAACATGATGTTTTTGGTAGAGGCGGCAATGATCGGGCTTTTGGGCGGGTTGATCGGTATTGGGATCGGCTATATCTTTGCGGCAGTCAGCAGCCTTGGCGGCGGTGGGGAAATGAACTTCCTCGGCATGTACTTCCAAAGCGGGGTGCAGCTCGTCATTCCTTGGTGGCTTGCGCTTGGGTCGGTCGCCATTGCGGTGGGGGTCGGCGTGATCTCGGGACTTTATCCCGCGTGGAAGGCCACAAAGATGAGTCCGCTGGAGGCAATTCGAAGCTCAAACTAAATCAATATGCGGCACGGCATTTGCGCTGTGCCGTTTTTGTTAGGAGCAACAAAGCAGCGGTTGTGTGCGGAAAAGAAGTTTATTTCGTGCGCTGGGTTGGTATCTATAAAAAAAGGGTGCGGTAGTAAGACGAAAGTTTTACGCCGCGGGAAACGAACGCTCCGCCGGGGGGGAGAAGAAGGCTTTGTGCCGCCCCGGGAAAGGAAGGAAGAAAATGTATCAGCAAAAGATTCGCGCCGTGCAGTACGGCTGCGGCAAGATGGCACGGTATATGGTGCGGTATCTCTTTGAAAAAGGCGTGGACATCGTTGGTGCGATTGACGTAAACCCGGAGATCGTGGGGATGGACGTCGGCGAATGGGCGGGGATCGGACGCTTGAATGTCCCCATCCGTGACGATGCGGACGCGGTACTCGACGAATGCGACCCGGATATTGCGGTGCTGACGCTGTTCAGTTTTATGACGGATATGTATCCGCATATGGAAAAATGCGCGATGCGCGGCATCAACGTGGTAACAACTTGCGAAGAGGCGATCTATCCGTGGACAACATCTCCCGCGCTCACCAACCGGCTGGACGCGCTGGCTAAGGAAACAGGCTGTACCATCACGGGATCGGGTATGCAGGACATTTACTGGATTCATATGATTGCCTGTGTGGCGGGCGGCATACAGCGGATCGACCGCATTGAAGGAGCGGTCAGCTATAACGTGGAGGATTACGGGCTGGCTCTTGCAAAAGCGCATGGCGTGGGGCTTACGCCCGAGCAGTTTGAAACGAAGCTCGCGCATCCGGACGTGCTGGAGCCAAGCTACGTATGGAATTCCAACGAAGCGCTTTGCAGCCGTATGGGTTGGACGATAAAATCCCAAAGCCAGAAAAGCGTGCCGTATTTTTACGACGGCGACCTTTATTCTGCAACGCTCGGCGAGACCATCCCCAAAGGCAACTGCATCGGCATGAGCGCGGTAGTGACAACCGAGACGTTCCAGGGGCCGGTGATTGAGACGCAATGCATCGGCAAGGTATACGGACCGGACGACGGGGACATGTGCGACTGGGAAATTATGGGCGAACCAGATACGGCGTTTTACGTAAAGAAGCCCGCAACGGTAGAGCATACCTGTGCGACCATCGTCAGCCGGATCCCAACTGTGATCAGCGCGCCCGCCGGGTATGTAAGCGTAGACCAGCTGGAAGATACGGAATATCTTTCTTACCCCATGCAAATGTATGTTGACGAAGAATGGTAAAGCACAAAAGCAATATAAAAGAGCGGATAAGAAACTCCTTTTCCGCTCTTTTATATTATGGAAAAACTTGTATCCGTTTCAGGATTCGTTTTCTTCCGCCACAAGGTTGGAGGCGCCGTAAATCTGCCGCAGTTTTGGCTTTTCTATTTTGCCGGTGGGGTTGCGCGGCACATCCGCAAAAATAATCTTCACCGGACGTTTATAACGGGGAAGCTTGTGACAAAAATCGCGCACATCGTCTTCGGTACAGGAGAACCCTTCTTTTATCTGTATGATCGCCGCAGAGATTTCCCCCAAGCGTTTGTCGGCGAGACCGATCACGGCGACGTCTTTTACAGGCGCAAACCCATGAAGAAAATCTTCGATCTGCACGGGATAAATGTTTTCACCGCCGGTGATGATGACGTCCTTTTTCCGATCCACAAGGTAATAAAAACCGTCCTCATCCTGTTTTGCCATATCTCCCGTATACAGCCAGCCGTCCGCGCCAAGGGTATCGGCGGTTGCTTTGGGATCGTTATAATAGCATTCCATGACGCCTGGGCCCTTGACCGCCAGCTCACCGACGTCGCCCTGTTTGACAGGACGATGGCTTTCGTCCAAAATCTCGCATTCCCAGCCGTAGCCGGGGACGCCGATTGCGCCGACTTTGTGGATGTTTTCCACGCCAAGGTGCACGCAGCCGGGACCGATGGATTCGGAAAGCCCGTAGTTGGTGTCATATTCATGATCCGGAAAATATTCTTTCCAGTGGCGGATCAGCGAACGCGGAACAGGCTGCGCACCGATATGCATCAGACGCCATTGCGAAAGATGATAATCGGAAAGCTTCAGCTCGCCGCGGTCAAGCGCATCCAAAATATCCTGCGCCCACGGAACAAGCAGCCACACCACAGAGCAGCGTTCTTCAGAAACCGCGCAGAGAATATCTTTTGGCTTCGTTCCTTTTAAAAGCACGGCGCGACCGCCGGAAACAAGACTGCCGAACCAGTGCATTTTTGCACCGGTGTGGTACAGCGGCGGAATACACAGAAAAACATCTTTTTTGGTTTGCCCATGGTGCTTCTGCTCGCAGATCGCCGCGTGCATCAAAGAACGGTGACGATGCAGGATCGCTTTGGGAAAACCCGTTGTGCCCGAGCTGAAATAAATCGCCGCTTCATCATCATCAGTCAGGGGAATACCGGGGTTGGCGCTCGAATAGCTGATGGTCTGCGCGATAAAATCTTCTGCAAAGGTAGGACAGCAAGAGCCTACGTAAAGCAATAAACGTTTTTTGGAAACTTCTTCCGCGATCTCTTCTACGCGTCCGACAAATTCCGGTCCAAAGATCAGCACGTTTACTTCCGCGAGGTCAACACAATATTGAATTTCATCCGGCGCATAACGGAAGTTGAGAGGAACAGCCAGTGCACCGGTTTTCAGAATGCCAAAATAAATAGGCAGCCATTCCAGACAGTTCATCAGCAAAACGCCGACTTTATCGCCTTTTTTTACGCCGCGCGCCATCAAAAGGTTCGCTACGCGGTTGGCGCTCTCGTTAAAAACGCTCCATGTCAGCTCGCGGCGGCGCGGACCGTCGGGAGCGGTTTCAATCAAATCGTAATCGCGCCAAGTGGTGAGCCGTGGCGCACGAATTGCAGGGTTGATTTCTACAAGGGCCACGTCGTCAGGCCATTTTTCAGCGTTTTGTTCCAAATATTGCGTAATTGGCATATTAAATATAAATCCTTTCCAAGACAGAAATTCTGAAAATGTTGTAACGGTATGCAAAAGCATAAAAAGCCGTCAAATTTTATAATATTACCGCAAAAGAGGAAAGTCAACCCCTTGTCCTCACTCGCCCTATTTGTTCGCTTTACCGCTGTGCGGCAAAGCTCGCTTTTCGGGCGGTTCGTCCGCTACCCCGCAAAACTCATTCACTCCGTTCATTCGAGATTTTGCGGGGACCCCGTTTTTTCGCAAAGTCCGCTTAGCTTCGTTTTTCGCTTTGCGAAAAACTGCACTCGCTCCCTTGCTCCGCCTCTGCCCCCGACACTGGGAACGGTCGCGCTGCTCCCTTCCAAAGGGGCACTATGCAGTTCCCCTTTGGGGAATCCCCTCGCTAGAAGTTGTTTTTCGTCGGCTTCCACCTCGAAAAACCGATTATTTCTGACGAACGTACTTCCATTCTGCATATACCTGCGGCGAGCATACGCGGAAAACCCCGTGAAGGACTTTTCTCACTCGCCCTATTTGTTCGCTTTACCGCTGTGCGGCAAAGCGAGCTTTTGCAGTAAGTTTGTACGCGGCGTACAGAGATATTTTACTGCGCGGCGCACTCTCCTGCGGAAATATATTTCATCATTCATCCCTCTGTCAGAGAACGTAAAAAAATAATCTGAAAAGAAAGACAAGTGTTTTCGTTTTGCACTTTCTTTACTGAATTCGGTTATAAAACTATTCGCTTTTGCGGATAGTGTTCATGACGAGATCGTACAAATGACAGGAAAAAAGCAGTAATTCGTGCAGAAAGCCCGGGTTTTGGCGAAGTCAGCGCGAGGAATAAGCTTCGTCCACAAGCTGGAAGATTTCATCCGTCCACATACCCGCGTCGCGTGCTGCCCTGGTGGCGGCAATGAACATCTCGCGGATTTCATCGCGTTTCATGTCGCGGATACGCGATGCGTTGTCAGCAACAAAATCGCCCTTGCCCGCAACAGAATAAATCAAATTCTCCCCGCGCAGCCGTGCATAGGCTTTTTGTACGGTGTTGGGATTGATGCCCAGCTCCCGCGCAAGCCGCCGTACCGATGGAAGCTGCTCATGCGGGTGCATTTTTCCCATCATCACAAGCGCTTTCACGCCCTCGATAATTTGCTCGTAAATCGGCGTTTTGGAAGAAGCTTCCAGGGTAATCATATTCGTTGCCGTCCTTTCGCACAGAAAGTAGTGTATGATATGTCATAATACAATCCAATTTTATTGTCCAAAAGAACAAATGTCAAGCGGCACGATGATGCATCATGTAGAATTTGAGTAAAAAATGCAATTTCGTGAGAAATATACATTGAATTTTTTTACATTCGTAATATAATGAAAATGATCGCTGTCATTTATGAACCAAATCCATTATAATAGTGTAAGGTATTTTTCTTAAATATATTTTATCAGGAGGATTGAACCAGTGGACATTATGTTTTGGGCCCTGATCGGGGCTGTCATTGCGATTGTGTTTGCGGCAATTACCGCATCGCGCGTGATGAAAAAAAGCGAAGGCAGTGAAAAGATCAAAAAAATTGCCGGCGCAATCAGAAGGGGTGCGAATGCTTATTTAAGACGCCAATACAAAACAGTTGCGATCTTTTTCGCGATTGTTACCGTTGTATTGGTGGCACTGTCGCTCGCTTCGGGCGGCGCGCTGATGAGCATCACCGTACCGATTGCATTTGTAGTGGGCGGCGTATTCTCGGCGCTTGCGGGCTTCATCGGCATGAAGATCGCGACGGCGGCAAACTCGCGTACGGTCACAGGCGCAACCAAGAGCCTCAACGCTGCGCTGCGTGTGTCGTTCTCGTCGGGTGCGGTTATGGGAATGACGGTCGTTGGTCTCGGCCTGTTATACCTCACGCTGTGGTACTTCATCTTAAACGCTCTGTATGCAGGAGATACGGCTAAGATTGCCAGCGATATGCTGATGTTCGGTATGGGCGCATCGTGTATGGCGCTGTTTGCGCGTGTGGGCGGCGGCATCTTCACCAAGGCTGCGGACGTAGGCGCAGACCTCGTCGGCAAGGTAGAAGCGGGGATCCCGGAAGACGATCCGCGTAACCCTGCCACCATCGCTGATAACGTAGGCGATAACGTAGGCGATGTTGCCGGTATGGGCGCAGACCTTTACGAATCTTATGTTGGTTCCATTATCTCTGCGGGTGCCCTTGCCATTGCGGCAGGTCTTGGCGGCGGCGGTTTTGCCCTGCCGATGATCCTTGCGGCAGTTGGTATCGTGGCCAGCGTGATCGGGTCTTTCTTTGTAAAAACAAAAGAAAACGCTTCACAGAAGAACCTGCTTTCCGCGCTGCATAAGGGCGTATATATCGCGGCGGCTATCGTTGCGGTTGCCGGTTACTTTGTTGTAACGGGCATGCTCGGCACGGAACACGTAGGCATTTATGTGGCGATCCTCTCTGGGCTTATCGCGGGTATCATCATCGGATATTATACGGAATATGTAACGTCCGACCACTTCAAACCCACCAAAGAGCTTGCGGATTCCACGGTGACAGGTCCTGCCACCACAGTAATCAGCGGTTTTGCACTGGGTATGAAATCCACCGCGGTTCCGGTAATCACCATTGTGGCAAGTGTTTTGATCAGCTATTTTGCTTCCGGCGGCACGCTTGGGGGCGATACGTTTGACGTAGGTCTTTACGGCGTTGCGATCTCGGCGGTCGGCATGCTCTCGACCCTCGGCATCACCCTTGCGACAGACGCCTATGGTCCGGTTGCGGATAACGCGGGCGGTCTTGCGGAAATGAGCGGTCAGGATCCCATCGTGCGGGAACGTACGGATGCTCTTGACTCCCTCGGCAACACCACGGCTGCTACGGGTAAAGGCTTTGCTATTGGCAGCGCGGCGCTGACGGCGCTTGCTTTGATCGCTGCGTTTGCGGATTCCTGCGGGATTCAGATGTCGGCGCTTTCTATCCTTGATCCAACCGTTTTGATGGGGCTGTTGATCGGCGCGATGCTGCCGTTCCTGTTCTCGTCTTTGACGATGAGCGCAGTCGGCAAGGCTGCCATGAGGATCGTTATGGAAGTACGCAGACAGTTTAAGCACATCAAAGGCATTATGACGGGTGAAGGCGAGCCGGATTATGAATCGTGCGTAGATATCTGCACGAAGAGCGCGCTGCACCTGATGCTCGCTCCTGCGATCATCGGTTTTGTTTCCCCGATCATTGTTGGGCTGATCCTCGGTGCGAACGGTGTGGTCGGCATGCTGGCGGGCGCTACGGCTTCCGGTTTTGTGCTTGCTGTCATGATGTCCAATGCGGGCGGCGCGTGGGATAATGCAAAGAAATATATCGAAGGCGGCGCACACGGCGGCAAAGGCTCCGAAGCGCATAAGGCTGCTGTTGTAGGCGATACGGTCGGCGATCCGTTCAAGGATACGTCTGGTCCGTCCCTTAACATCCTGATCAAGCTGATGAGCATGGTTGCGGTTGTATTTGCGGCTGTTATCATGAACTACGGTATTTTGCAGTAATGTAATCACAAAACTAAAGACGCTTTCCCAAAATCGGGAGGGCGTCTTTTTTTGCAATTTTGGGAAATCGTGCGGGGTGGAAAGATGATAGGAAGCCGGAAGACCGCTTAAAACAAACTGATTTGTTTGCCGCTGCTTTTTTTGATTTCCCGCGCCTGCCCAAGCGTCAAACAGCCGGTGGGAATATCCGCAAGAAAGGGCGAACGCCGTTCCTTTTCTTCCGGCGTGAGGATAGTCAGTTCTTCCTGCGCGCGCGTCATACCTACGTAAAAGAGGCGACGTTCCTCCGCGGGGTCGCCTGCGCGCGTTTCGCTGTGATAGGGGATCAGCCCGTCCTGCGCGCCGCATAAAAACACGATGGGGAATTCAAGTCCCTTGGCTGCATGCAGGGTAAGCAGGCAGACTGCGTCCTGTGCGTAAGTTTTTCCGCCAAAGCGCCGCGCGTCCGCGTCTTTGCCCAGCATCAGCGCGTCCAGCATGGACTGCATGGTTTCATGCGCAAGCGCCATACCCAAAAGCCGCTCCATAGGCTCATTTTCTTCCTGCCCGTGTGACTGCATCCATGCCTCGATCAGTACCGCGGGTGCTGTGGTGCGCATCAGGGGCGCACCGGTCAAAAGCTGCGTCGCAGCGGGATGGTTTTCGCCGAGCAGGCGCGTCAGATGCAAGGAGAGCGTTCCCACGCTGCGTTTTTCCCGCGGCAATTCCGTTTGTAGCTGCGCGATGCACGCATCGGGGACATTCTCTGTTTTGAGGTAGGTTTGCAGGGGAAGGTCCGCATGCGGATCGGCAAGCAGTCGGAAAAACGCCAGTGCGCCGCGTACCCGCCGGTCGGCAAGCCAATCCTCGTGTCCGGAAACCAAATAAGGAATGCCTTCCTTCGCGAGGCATTCGCCAAGCAGCTCGGCCTGTCGGTTGGTGCGGTACAGCACGGCAATTTCAGAAAAACCGCGTATTGCTCCGCCGCGTTTCGTGCTCTGCTTTGTGCTGTGTGCGGCAAGCATATCGATCCCGCCCACCAGCCGCCCGATTTCGTGGGCAACAAAGACCGCCTCCGCAAAAGACGATTGCGTGGTCAGCAGCCGGACGGGCACGCCCGAAGACCGGTTTGCATGTAGGCTGTCCGGCTTTTTTTGCATGACGGGCAGCGCGCACCGCAGAATTTCAGGCGTACTGCGATAGTTTTGGTTTAGGGTGATTTCAGAAAGAGGCGCAAACGCTTCGCGCAGTTTTTCAAAACAATGCGGATCACTGCCGCGAAACCCATAAACTGCCTGGTCCGGATCACCGATTGCAAACACGCTTTGGCTGTGCTTGCCCCATGCGCGCAGCAATTCTATCTGCAATGGATTGCTGTCCTGGAACTCATCCACGAGAAGATGAGCAAACCGCGGAATTAGTTTTTCGAGTTTTTTTCCGCCGTTTTGAAAATGCGCAAGCGTGCGCAGCAAAATATCGTCATAATCCATTGCGCCAAGGGCGGAAAGCCGTGACGCATAAGCGCGTGCCGCTACTTCGGGCAAGTTGTTTTCCACAGACAGCCCGTTTTTTTGACGAGAAAGCGCGGCAAGGGCTTTGGCGGGAGAAAGCGAAATATTGCAGTCGCGCAGAGCTTCCGTCATTACAAAAAGCGCGTCTTCCGCATCCAGTACGGCGTCCGTATCCTTGAGAGCGCGAAGCAGAGAAAGACATACGGAATGAAACGTACCGATCTGCATCGCACGCGTCGTTCGTTTTTCTCCAAAATACGCGTTCAGACGTTCCCGCAGCTCGCCGGCGGCTTTGTTGGTGAAAGTGACCGCCGTGATAGAAGAAGGCGATACGCCGAGATGTTCTGTTAAATAAGCGATCCGGCAAATCAGTGTTCGCGTTTTGCCAGTACCGGGTCCCGCCAATACGGCAGTCGCGCGTTCCCGTGTGCTTGCGGCTTGCCATTGCCGGTCGTTCAGACCGTAATGCGCGGCGCTTTGTGGTGCCGGCGTCAAAGCTACCGCGCTTTCTTTGTCGGGCGCTGTTTTTTTTGCTGTTTTTGTCTGTTTGGATACGGCTTGCAGCGCCTCTGTTCCGGGCAGGCTGAGTTGCCCGCGCAGATGGTCGATTTCGCTTTGGCTGAGCACCGTGATTTTTCCGTATTGTCCATCAAAACCGCTTTGGCGCACAACTTCGCCTGCGCGCAGCTTGCGGATGCCCTGCGCAACGCACGCGCCCGCTGCATGACGGATATCCTCTTCCGGCGCGTCGCGCAGGATATAAAATTCCGGACCCAGTGCGGATAATATTTTTTCGTATTCAGCCTTTGCTTTTTTACTTGCGGAAGAAACACCCAGCGAACAGGCAATCACCTCCGGCAGAGGGACGATGCTTTCAAACCGGCGCGCGTCTTTGCGAATGAATCCGGCAGGACGATCAGCAAGCTCGGCGACACGGTGCAAAACGCCTATGGTAAGCGGTCTGCCGCATACAGGGCAAATGCCGCCCGCGGCAATGGTTTCCTCCGGACTCATACAGACGCCGCAGTTTCTGTGCCCGTCACTGTGGTATTTTCCTTCTTCGGGAAAGAATTCCAGTGTACCGCAAAAACCGCCGTTTGGCTGCGAAAGTGCACGCGCAAGGGCGGGATAGGATGGCTTGATATCAAGAAGGTTGGCTTCGCGTCCGAGATTCGCGGGGGAGTGCGCATCGGAATTGGACACCATAATAAACCGGTCGAGGCTGGACACGCGGTCGTTCATGGGCGGGTCGGAAGAAAGCCCGGTTTCCAGCGCGTGGATATGCGGCGTTAAATCTCCGAAACATTCTTCAATGGAGTCAAAGCCGGAATAAGCGCCGAACAATGAAAAATGCGGCGTCCAGATATGTGCGGGAATAAAAATAGCATCCGGGCATGTTTCCAGCGTGATCTCCAGTAAATCGTGGGACGAAAGCCCTAAAATAGGACGGCCGTCAGAATGTAGGTTAAAGTTTTGCTCCAGCCGGGAAGAAAGCGCATCTGCGTCCGCAAGGGATGGCAGCAAAATCACGTTGTGTACTTTGCGCGTTTTTCCGTCTTGCTTATAAATAGAGCTGATTTCTCCGGACAGCACAAACCACGGACAGCCGCAGTCTGCCGCGCCGTCTTCGTGGATTCGATATTCTTCTTTCAGTGTATAGAAGCCGTCCTGCGTGGGGACAAGCTTCTCCCGCAGTTCACCGCGCCATGCGGGGTGCGTAAAATCACCCGTACCAAGAAGACCGATCCCTTTTTTGCGCGCCCAAAGGTCTAAATATTCCGGTACGCACTGTTTGCTGGTAGCGCGGGAATATTGGGAATGGATATGCAGGTCTGCAATCAACATGGTACTTTCCTCCCGGGACTTTTTATTCTTCCGCCGGCGTTTTGCCTTCCTCACGCGGCGTGAAATTTTCGCACTTGCGGCATTCGCCCGTCAGCAGATCCGGGTCGATATCGCCGTAAACCTGGCATGAGCGCAATTCCGGCATGCCGGGCGCAAAACTCAGAACGCCATAGTGCACGCAATTAAAACAAAGCACGTTTTCTTCGTTAATATAATTTTGTTTGATTTGAATACCCATCCTACGTCCTCCTTTGCCCTTTTTGGCTTGCCGTACCCTGCGGGCACGTCAGCGCCCTTCCGGGCAAGTCGTCCTTTACCCCACACTGGGAACGGTCGCGCTGCTCCCTTCCAAAGGGGCACTATGCAGTTCCCCTTTGGAAATCCCCTCGCTAGAAGTTGTTTTTCATCGGCTTCCACCTCGAAAAACCGATTATTTCTGACGAACGCACTTCTATTCTGCGTATACCTTCGCTGGGTTCGTCCGGGGTCCCCTTTTTTCTCGCCCTTTTTGTTCGCTTCGCCGCTTTGCGTCAAAGCTCGCCTTTTCGGGCGGTTCGTCCTTTTTCCAAACGTTTTTTGATCGTGTAAAATCTTATCTTTGTTATCTTAACATATTGACGTAAGAATACAAAGACCGGCAAGAGCAATTTTTTGTGTTTTTGCCGCAGGGAAGAAAATCCGGCGGCGCGAGGCGTTGCACACCAAAAGGGATTGGAGTACAATATTGAATGTATCAAACAAAGAAGTGTTTTGAAGTGGAGGCAGACGATGGAATTTGCAGATAAAATGAAAATATTTGATTTGAATATTTTTTCCAAATTAGAGGAAAAAAAGGCGGAGCTATTGGCACGCGGACGCGAGGTCATCAACCTTTCTGTAGGAACGCCTGATTTTAAGCCGGATGCGCATGTGATTGCTACGCTCAAAGAAGCCGCCGGGATTGCGGATAATTACAAATATTCGCTGGCGGATATGCCGGAACTGATCGATGCGGTGATCGCATGGTATCGCCGCCGTTATGGCGTTACGCTTGCGCCGGAGCAGGTGATGTCCGTTTATGGGACACAGGAAGGCATGGCGCACGTTGCGCTGCCGCTTTGCAACCCCGGTGATCTGGTGATCGCGCCGGACCCGTGTTACCCCGTCTTTATGTTCGGACCGCGTATGGCAAGCGCGGAGGTATATTATACGCCGCTCAAAAAGGAAAATAGTTTTCTGATTGATTTTGAGAGTATCCCCGAAGATATAGCGCGCCGGGCAAAGATGATCGTCGTTTCTTACCCCAACAACCCGGTTACAAAAAAAGCGCCGTATTCATTTTATGAAAAGCTTGTGGCTTGGGCAAAGAAATATGACGTGATGGTGGTGCACGACAATGCTTATTCGGAATTGGTGATGGATGGCGAACCGGGCATGTCGTTTTTGGCGGTACCGGGCGCAATGGAGGTCGGCATCGAATTTAACTCGCTTTCCAAATCCTATAACCTCACAGGTCTGCGGATTTCTTTTGCCATGGGCAACGCGGAAATCATCCGCAACTTCCGCTGCCTGCGTTCTCAGATTGATTACGGGATCTCTTTTCCTGTGCAAAAAGCGGCGATCGCCGCACTGAACGGCCCGCAGGATATTTTGGAGCGCAACCGCAGAGGATACCGCGAGCGCCGCGACGCGCTGTGCGGGGGTCTTCGCAGCATCGGCTGGGACGTTCCCGATGCGCAGGCGACCATGTTTGTATGGGCGCCGCTGCCGGGCGGTTATACCAAATCGTGGGATTTTGTGCTGGAGTTGATGGATAAAACAGGAGTAATCTGTGTGCCGGGCGAAAGCTTCGGGCCTGCGGGAGAGGGATTTGTGCGGTTTGCACTGGTGGAGCCTCCCGAAACCATGGCAAAAGCGGTGCGGCTGATCAAAGAAAGCGGTATGATCCGGTAAAGTACGAGTGGATCGGCGATTATTGCCTTGCAAAGCACGGCGTGACAAAGGATTATCAGCCGGCGTGGGATGCGACACGGTATTTTTTAGGCGGCAAGATGTTCGCCATGCAGGGTGGGGATAAAACCGGGCGACCGATTTTCACTATGAAGCTGCCGCCTGCGCTGGGCGAGGCGCTGCGCTGCCGCTATGATGACGTGGTACCGGGTTATTATATGAATAAAACCCACTGGAATTCGCTCTATTTGGACGGAAACGTGCCGGATGGGGATGTACGGGAAATGATTGACGAGGCGTACCGTGCGGCGCTATTGGCATTACCCAAAAAAATACGCGAAGGACTCGAAGGGACTGCCTGAAGAGGGGTGCCTTTTTCCGCAAAAAGAAAGCAGAAAATCAAAAAACGAAAAGCGTAGTTGCTTTCCGTTTTTTTTGTTGTGGATCTGTTTGTGTCAGGCGGCAGAGGCTTCACTGCTGCCGTTATTGCTTTTGCTGCTGTCGCGTCCGTTTTTGGCGCTGCTGTCCGATTCTTTACCGGAATTGTTGCTGTCGCTGTTTTGACTTTCGCCTTTTTCACCATTGTTTTCAAATAAACCGTCCTGGTTTGCGGGTGCTTCCGGGGCTTCGCCGCCCTGCATGCCATCGGGTTTTCCGCCCAAAAGTGTCAGTTTTGTAGGAACAAACGACGAACCCTCGCCGCTGCCCTCCATCTTCACGATATCACCGACCGCGAGATCCACAGCGGATGCGTCTTCGTTGTCTGCGCCGCGTGTTTCAATGGTGACTGCGGATAAATCAACGGTGATCTGCGTACCGCTTGCATCTGCGGTAAAACCGCCTTTGCCGCCTTCCGGCGCTTCGCCCGAGGGCTTGTTGTCTTGCGCCGCGTCCTGCTGTCCGTCTTCTGCAGCTGCATTGTCTTTAGAAGATGCGCCGCGGTCGGTTTTCTTCGCGGTATCTTCCGAAGTATCCTCTTTTGAAGCGTCATCATTTGCAGCGGATTTTACGGAAGCTGCTGCCTGCGTATCGCTTTTTGCGGACTGCTGCCCGTCTTCCGGCTTTTCAGGACGGTCTGCATCCTGCATATCCGGCGAGCCTTCGCCGCGGCTCATGGTGCCAAGCGCAATGGTCGCCTGGTTTCCTTCAATCGCGGTGATCTGTCCGAATACGGAATCCGCCGCTTCGTCCGAAGCCTGCTGTGTATCTTTTTCCTGGGTCTTTTGTTCCTGGGTCTGTTCCTGCTGCTGCGTCTGGGTATTTTGGACGGGCGCGGAAGAACACGCCGCAAACCCAAATATACTAAGCGCTGCGCACAGCACGACAATCATAATTTTTTTCATGTGAAAGCTCCTTTCGTATTAAGGCAAGGCAAGCAAATTGCCTGTGTCTTTGTTCTATTATCCGTGTGAATGTGAAGACAGTGTGGTAAGCATATGAACAAACCGTAAATACGGCTTTACAATCAGAATTTTAATGTAGCAACCGCATTTATTTGGCGGCATAAAGCCGTTTTTGTAAAACAGAGGTAGTATTTCTACAGATGCTGTGATACAATAAATCGCAAGGAATATTGACGGAAAACAAAGATTGCATAAGATAGTTTCAGGGTGAAGGGTATTCATAACGGAGGCAAAAATCATGGTGGACATCGGGAAGTGGGTACGAGATCTGACGCAAAAACTATGGAATGTTTTTGGTGATCGTCTGGAATTTATGGGTTTGCAGGGCAGTTATGCCCGTGGCGAGGCAAACGAGCAAAGCGACATCGACCTTGTGGTGGTGCTGGACGTTTTGACGGTGGATGATCTGCGCGCATACCGTAAGGTGGTGCGGTCTATGCCGGAGGCGCAAAAAGCATGCGGGTTTATTTGCGGCAGGGAAGAGCTGCGCAGGTGGCCGGTCTGCGACCTGTTCCACCTGTATTATGATACAGCGCCGCTTTGTGGTTATCTGGAAGAACTGCTTCCGCCTATTTGCCGCGAGGATGCCATGCAGGCGGCAATGATCGGTGCCGCCAATCTCTACCATATGGCGTGCCATGGATATTTGTACGAAGATCGTGCGCAGACACTGGCGCAGTGCTATAAGGACGCGTTTTTCGTGATGCGGGCGCTTTGGTTTGCCAAAACAGGTGATTTTATCAAAACCCACGAAAAATTGCATGAAATGGTAAGTCCGGAAGAACAAAAAATTTTGGAGCGCGCAAAAGCGCATGTAAACATTAATCCGCGCGATTCCCAAAGCATTGACGAAGCGTTCGGTGAATTGATCGAATGGAGCGGCTCTATTTTGGAACGGCGGGAATAAAAAGAAAACAAAAAACACAGCGAAGGGCGTAAGGTTTGCCCGGCTGTGTTTTTTTATTGTGTAAGAAATTTTTTAATCCCGACGCTGTTTGCGTTTTTCAAGCTGTTTGTTGATGATGTCCGCATCGGCGTGTGCCTTGATCACCAAAACCCCAAAGGTTGCAAAATAAACAATGGCGATCATGCCGAGAACCGTCAAAATGAGCGGCGCCTTTACGGGGATAAACCCAAACGGGCAGCCCATGCCAAATACCACGATGACGCAGTCCAGAAAATTCACAAGCATATTCAGCAAGGGGTTTTTGATGGGCAGTTTATCCGTTAAAAACATCAGAACTGCAATGGTGCTCGTCATGAAAAACAGAAGGAATACTGCAAATTCGTTGAGGGTCGTGACCCCTGCCAGAGCCACCGCCGTATAGACGAGGATCAAGATCGCGAAAGACACGCAGTCAATTATAAAATACCGTTTGAAAGTTGTCATATCCGCTTCCTCCTTTATAGCTCCAGTTTTTGTTTGATGGAATCCACATAATGGCGGCTGATGATCAGTTTTTCGCCATTTTCCAGCTCGGCTTCCATCCGTCCGTTTAAAAGCGCGCGTACACTTTTGAGGACCATCAGGTTCAAAATACACGATTTGCTGACGCGCACAAAATTTGTTTTGGTCAGCTGACTTTCCAGCTCGTATAGACGCAGACTGCAGTCATATACCTCATCCGCCGTATAAATAAAAGTACGGTTATCCACGGACTCAAAATAATATACATCGCCGAGACGGAGGTTATAAATTTTGTCTCCCTTTTTGGCGGTTACGGAAAACGAGTACAGCCGTATCTGCGAGATCAATTTTTCCAGTTCTTCGTCAATCAGCCCGCATTTAATGTGGATTTCTACATCTTCCGTATCGGGCGACTGGTCGATAATCAGTTTCAAAGCGCTTTTCCCTTCTTGTTCCGTTGCAGGCGCAGTAAATGCGTTTTATTCAGCATACCGCGATTGCACAGTCTGCGCAACTTTTTTTATTTTTTGCGTTTGCGGGAGAGGGAAAGCATGGCAAGGGAAAAGAAGATTGCCGCAGTGACAGCCATTACAATGACGCAAACGGTAAGCGTGGTCTGTTGTCCGTTCCAATCAAAAGTAACGCCGAGCTCTGTTTTGAATTCACTGACAGCGCTTTGCGGCGCATTGGCAAAAGATACCTCCATGGGCTGCTGCATCATTACCGTGCGGAAATACGACGCGGAATAAGAGACGGGGAAGCATTTGACCACGGTTTGTACTGCCGCCGGAAGGCTGCCGATGGGGATATACATTCCCGTCAAAAAACCGATCAGTGTGCCGATGAGGATGCTGGCGGCAGAATACGCGCTTTGACTGCGAAAAAAGGAAACCAATAGCAGCATAATGGAGCTGCTGGAGAGTACAGAGAGCAAAATCCCCCCCAAGGTAAGCAACAGGTTTTGGATGGAAAGAAGTTCGCCGCCGCACGCCACGATATAAATCTCGCCCACCACCAGCGCGGCAAGGCTCATAATGACGCCGACTGCGATTGCGCTCAGAATGTATCCGCCTGCAATACTGCCGCGTTTTAGAGGAGAAACCGCAAAATCTTTCTCGATTTTTTTGGCGCGGTCGTCCACTAGCGTGCCAAACGCCCCCAGCGTGGAGGTCATAGAGACCACCGCCAGGATCCCCGCAACAACCCAGCTGCCCATCAGCGGCTCGATCCCCGGGACGTTCTCATTTCCGCTTGTCATGGAGTCGCCCAAAAACAGCGCATAGAGCCCGATGATAATAAGGACTGACAGCAGCGAGAAAAACACCGCGCCTTTGTCCCGGAAAAAAATTTTTAAGTTGCGTTTTGCCAGATTACTCATGTTAGTTTCTTACCTCCGCTCCCGTGATGTTTAAAAATACGTCGTCCATGGAACCGCGTCTGATCTCCATGCCAAGGATGTTATCTTTGTTTAATGCAATCAGCGGAATCGCATCCGCCGTATGCGCGAGCCGCACGATATATTCTCCGCCCGCTCGTTCAAAGACGATGCCTGCCGCGCGAAGCGAACGCTCCATTTGTGCAGGGTCGTGTGCGCTCATGCGCAGGGTGTCTTTGGTATATCTTTCCTTTAAAGCGGCGGGGGTGCCTTTTGCACACAGTTTGCCGTGGTCGATGATGGTGATATAATCCGCCTGTGCGGCTTCTTCCATATAATGCGTCGTCAGGAAAATCGTCATGCCGTTTTTCTCTTGCAGGCTGCGGATGGTCTCCCATACTTTTTTGCGCGTCTGCGGATCAAGCCCCGTTGTGGGTTCGTCCAAAAACAAAATCCGCGGCGCACTTAAAAGCGCGCGTGCAATGTCGGCTCTGCGCCGCTGTCCGCCGGAAAGCTTGCCGTAAGGACGGGTTAAAAACTCCTCCCCAGCCACCGTGGCCACCGCGGTATCCACCGCATCCCGCAGAAGGTGCCGGGGAAGCCCGTAAAATCCGCCGCGCACCATCAGGTTTTCTTTTACCGTCAAAAGCGGGTCAAGCAGGCTTTCCTGAAAAACAATACCCACATCCCTGCGGATCGCGTCGTCGTCTCTGCCAAGAAGATGTCCGCCGATCAAGACTTTGCCGCCATCCGGTGCAAGCTGTGTGGAAAGCATATCGATGGTCGTGGATTTCCCCGCGCCGTTCGGCCCTAAAAACGCAAACAGCGAGCCTTCCTCCACATAAAAAGAAATGCCGTCCACCGCGCGCAGATTCCCGTAAGATTTTTGCAGATTTGTTATTTCAATGATGTTGCCGTTCATAATTTTTTACTCCTTTGTTTGACTATCCTCATCCTAACAGGTGAAAAAAAGCAGTGCAAGCGGTTTTGCGCAAGATGCATTTTTGGACGGTAAGATGCATCAAAAAAACAAAAAAAGGCTTTCGCAGAGGTTTGCGAAAGCCTTTTGTATGGATATCAAAATCAGTCTTCGTGCGAGAACAGCTTGTCCTGACGTCCTTCATACGGCGCCTTGATCAGCAGCGGTTTTAGGAACGCGGCTGTTTTTTCTACGCCGTCCATGCGGCTCATGGTGACGTCCTCATGCTCGTAGCTCAGTACGCCGTTGTAGCCAACCATGGAAAGCTCGGTGATGACGTCCTTCCAATTGGTCTGTCCCCAGCCGGGAATACGGAAACGGAAGGAGCGGTCAAGCCTGCGCATATCGCCCTGCATGAGCGCGCCGCCAAGCGGCATATTCTGTTTTACCATCTGCGCGTCTTTGGCATGCACATGGTAGATCCTGTCTTTTAGGCGGTCGATCAAAAGCTCGACGCTCAAACCAAGATACATCACATTGGCGGGGTCGAGGTTATAGCCGAGCGCCGGATGATAATCCACCAGCTCAAGCGCGCGTTCTGCGGTCAGCGTGTCGTATACAAAGCTGTTGGGATGGATTTCAATGGCAAACCGTACGCCATATTCCTGAAATTTGTCCAGAATAGGGGTGAAGCGTTCCGCAAACTGCTCTTCATATTCCGCCCAGCCTTGTCCGTAGGGGAAGAAGAAGAAGCGTCCCCAGTTTTCCACGCCGGGGTAACCGACAACGGTTTTTACACCAAGCGCGTTTGCAGCCTGTGCCGTGCGGATCAGGCTTTCCGTGCCGTGCGCGATTTTCTCCTGCGGTGTGCCTTCATAGATAAAATCCGTGTCTTTGCCGGTCGGTCCCATGATGAGGAAGGAATCCGAATGATTGCTCAGCGCGCAGATATCCATGCCGTAGTCCGCCACCAGCTTCTTCAGCTTTTCGGCGTTGCCATTTTGCAGAATATCTTTTGTTTCAAACTGTCCGTTTCCCTCATACGCGGGAATTTCCAGAGATTCATAGCCGTAAGGCGCGATCATTTTGATGACGTCTTCCAGTTTCATCTCGGTAAAATTCGCTGTAAAAAAACCTAACTTCATGTGATTTGCCTCCTTGTATTCCTTTTCTTGTGTGAGCGCCGCAAATACGCAGCCGCATTCATGAACTGTTCACGCTTCTAAAATTTGATTTTATTATACCATGCTTTTGATAAAAAAAGAATATTTTTGTAAAAAAATGATAAAAAGAAGAAACAACAAAAATTTGGCGCTATTTCTTCTTTTTTTTGCCGGAACGTACCACGGAGATCACAAGTCCCAGCACAATAATGACGGAGATCAGCAAGCCCGCAACCAGCGCGAGCGTACTCAGGTTATAAACGTCTGTATCAGATTTTCCAAAGCCGGCGGTACCAAGCCCGATGATCACGCCGGACATCACGATGCACACGGCAAGCAGGACTACGGCAAAGGAGAGGCGGTTGAACACCCCCTCGATATTTTTTTCCATTTTTTCAAGGTTCCTGACCTTCAGCTCTATGGCATAATCGTTTTTGCGCAGCTTGCGCAATAAACTGATCGCGGTTCCCGGCGCAGTGCGTACAATGTCCGCGCAATCCATGGCCAGGGTACGCATCTCGTTTTTAAAATCGTCTGTCTTGACATAATCCTTGAGAATGCCTTTTACTGTTTTTTCGGCAATGGCAAGGATGTTGACGGACGGGTCAAGCTCCTCGACGACACCCTGTGCGGTGCCAAGTGACTTTGCCACCAGCGTAAACTCGCGCGGGATGCGCATTTTATAATCGCTCGCAAGCTGGAACACGCTGGTAAAGACGTTCGCGATCTTGACATCCCCGAGAGGGACATAAAGGTACTCGTCCAGCAAAATATCAAGCGAATGCTCAAATTCTTCCAGGTTAACGTCCGCATCGGCGGTATCCATATCCATGATGCCCTGCGCCACCTTGGCAGTATTGCGCGTTGCAATGCCCAGGACAAGGGAATTTAGCTGTCGGCGAAAGCGGTTGTTGACGGTGCCAAGCATCCCAAGGTCAATAAACTCGATGTTTTTCCGGTCTACCACAAACACGTTGCCGGGGTGCGGATCGGCGTGAAAGACGCCGTTTTCCAGAATTTGTTTGAGCAGGGAAGTGACAAAGATATGCGCGATCTCTGAGGTATTCACACCAGCCTCTGTTAAAGCGGGGAGGTTGTTGATTTTGATACCTTGCACATAATCCATGGTCAGAACCTTGGAGGTGGTATAGACCCATTTGATTTTAGGAACACGGATGTGCGACTGGTTCTTGACGCTTTCGCGAAAAAAGTCGGTATTTTCGCCTTCCTTGGTGAAGTCGATCTCCTGCTGCATAGCGCGGCGGAATTCCGCGACCATCCCGGTAAAATCGTACATCTGACCGTATTTGGAATACTTATCCACAAATTTTGCGAGCTTTTCCAAAATATTAAGGTCGGTTTCAATGCTCGCGCGAATGTTGGGGCGCTGCACCTTGACTGCCACAAGCGGACCCGACCAAAGACGCGCACGGTAAACCTGCGAGACGGATGCCGAAGCGATCGGCGTATCGTCAAATTCCGCAAACAGATTTTCTATGGTGTCGCCAAGCTCCGTTTCAATCACCTCGCGCGCTTCAACAAAAGAAAACGGCGTTACGGAATCCTGCAGCTTTTGCAGTTGCTTCGCAACGTTTTCCGTCACGATATCCGTGCGTGTGGAAAGAATTTGCCCCAGCTTGACAAATGTCGGGCCAAGCTGTTCACAGGTGATACGGATGCGCTCTCCCACGGAGGGCATATTATGTTTTTGTTCACTTTCAAAAATCTTCTGCGGCTTTTTGCTGAGCGCGGATTTCACAAACAAAAACCCAAGCCCGTTGCGGTTAAAAGCCGACAGGATCTCCCTATAACGGTGAAAATATGCGGACGCGATAACGCTCACCCCTTAATCGTCTGAATTTTATGCCGGGCGCCCCAAAAAAGAAAGGCGCGTATAAGGCGCGTCGTGCCGGTTATTCTGCGTCCTTTTTATTTGCAGCTGCGATTTCTTCACGGATGATCTCGCGGATATCTTCTTTGGAAACACAGCACGAAGACGAAAGACCAACCTCCTGAAGAGCAGTCCTTACCTCGCCGGTCACCATATCGTGCAGTTCTTTGCGCTGCTCATCGCCTTTTTTCATCAAATCGTTGGCAAAGCTTTGCGCGTCCTTTTTCTGGACTTCGCCTTTCTCCACCATCTTTTCCACCATTTGCTCGATTTTTTCGCGGGAATACGCAAAAAGCCCCATGCCGAAATTGATGCTGTCTTCTAAAATATTTGCCATAATAAAGACCTCCTTAAGTCTTTCCCGGAAATGCCGCGCCTTTTGGGAAACAACGACATTTTGATCCGGTATGCTTATTATTATAATACAAATCAGAAATAAGTAAACCTTAAGCATGGCGGATTCAAACGACACGGTTTTAAAAAAAGAATTTTCCGCATGGCAGCGTGATGCTCGTCCGGCTTGACCTGTAAAAAAACTTTTTTTAAAAATTCTTTGACCTGAAACATTTGGACTTTTACTTTGCTGCAAGGCAGAGGAACGCTGAATAGCAGGGCTGTTGTAACGGCAATATGACAACGGACAAAAAGACTTTGTTTCAGGCGTGTTGGCTTCAGTCCGGCATGCTTAGGTCTCTTCGTGAAGGCACAAAAAAGAAAATAAATTCATTAAAAAGTGTTTTGAGGGTACCAAAAAATGTTATTATAAATTGATATATTGTATTTGGTGCAGTTTTACATTCCGTCGGCGTAAAAAATTTGCGCTTTGCAGGACGGCTCTCCGCATAGATAAAAAAATTAAAAACGAGCGGCAGGCTTCGGAGTATTGTAAATGGGAAAAAAGCTTAAAAAAATAGTGTGGATCGTTTTATGCGCGCTTCTTATCTGTGCGCCTTTTTGTGTTGCACACGCCTCGCAGACGGGGGGCAGGCAGGTAAAAGTTGGGTTTTATGCCATTGACGGCTATCAGATGATCGACGAAGACGGCAAAAAGAGCGGTTATGCCTATGAATATTTGCAGCACATGAAGCTTTATACGGATTGGGAATATGAATATGTGGGTTATGATTCAAACCTTTCGGATACGCTGGGGATGCTGGAAAATGGGGAAATAGATCTCCTGATTTCAACAATAAAAACCCCGGAAAGAGAAGAAATCTTTGGCTTTTCAGACCGCGCTATTAGTACGTCGGCATCCAATCTGCTGGTTAAACAGGGCAACATGAAATATGTTTCGGAGGATTACGGGACATATAACGGGATGCGTGTAGGGCTTATCATGGATTCAGCGCAAGTGCAGAATTTGGCAGATTTTGCGCAGGAAAAGGGTTTTACCTATCAGCCGGTTTATTACCCAAATGCGCAGGAGGTGCTAAATGCATTGCAAAGCGGCGAAGTCGACGCAGCCGCATTAACAAACCTGATTTACAGCGATGGCGTAAGCGAGTTGGCGCGTTTTTCCGCTAAACCCGTCTATGTTATGGTGCGTAAGGATGATGAAGAACTTTTGTCCGAAGTCAATTTCGCACTCAAACAAATTGATGTTTATGAGCCCGGGTTGGAAGAGATGCTCTATCAAAAATATTATACGGAGGGTCGTCAAAACAAGACTGCCTTCACACAAGAGGAAATGGATTATATCAGGGAGTGTAATCAAAAAGGCATGGTATTTCAGGCGCTTTTAAACCCTGACCGCTATCCATATTCTGATTTTAAAGACGGCGAGGCGACCGGGATTATCGCAGACCTTACCGCACAGATCCTCGCGCGTACCGGGCTTTCTGTAGAGATCGTTGACGCGGGTACGCGGGAAAATTATCAAAAACTGATAGCAAGCGGCTCCTATGCGCTTATTTTAGATGCCATTTATAATTATAATAATGCGGAAAGCGTAGGCTA
The DNA here is from genome assembly GCA_034926635.1 of Christensenella sp. Taxonomy (GTDB): domain Bacteria; phylum Bacillota; class Clostridia; order Christensenellales; family Christensenellaceae; genus Christensenella. The sequence continues at coordinate 56,792 of JAYFQX010000006.1, forward strand.
TACGCTTACCAATCCCTATTATTCTGCTTCTATCTCCCGGGTAACAAAAAAGGATCATTCCGAAGGCTATTCCAAAATCGCTGTCATCAGCTATTCGGATATTGCACAGGAATATGTTCCCGCTGTCTCCCCCGGTGCGCAGGTTTTTTATTATGATAACGTGCAAGAATGTATCGACGCAGTATTATCCGGGACATGCGATGCAACCTATCTTTATACGCGGACTGCCCAAAACGTCATTTATCGCGATTCTACCAACAGACTAGCAAGCGCGGAGATGCCGCTTTATACCACGAATTTTTCAATCGGGATCAGCGATGACGAAGATATTTTGCTGAAATCAATTTTCAATAAAGCGGCGATGGGCATCAGCGAAACCGATATTGCCAACATAGAAACACAGTATGCGGATTACCCTGTGCGAAATTTGACGTGGCTGCAATATTTGTATAACAATCCAGAGATCGGCCTTGTGAACATGATCCTTATTTTTGTCGCAATTTTGGCGATAACCATGCTGTGCGTCGGCAGGAAACACAGACGTATCGAGCAAAACAGGCTGCGTGAATATCAAAAGCTTCTGTATTATTTATGTCTGACCGACACCGAGGTTATGGAATTTGATATTGATAACAAGGTTTGGTACCGGTATACCGCAGACAGTAAAGATATGCACTGCGTTACCCTGCCCTATGATGATGAAAAAGTGAAGCAGAGGATTTTTTCGGGAGACAGAAAGAGAATTTCTGACTTGTTTGAAGACGCTACCATCCTCAAGATCTGTGAGGGGAAGGAATCCATCTATTTTGAGGCGCGGTATATTGAAGAAGGCGGAGAATATCGCTGGTATGCATATAATGTCCTCGGCATCCGCGAGGGGGCAAACATCACCAAAAATGTGATGGTTTTCCGGCGCGATATCCAGCAGGCGAAGATGGAAGAAGAGCGCCAAAAAGCGATTTTGATAGAGGCGCTGGATGCGGCAAAACAGGCAAGCGCTGCAAAAGGCGTATTCTTATCGCATATGAGCCACGAAATCCGTACCCCGCTCAATGTGATCATCGGGTATAACACGCTTGGGTATAACCAAATTAATAAGGCGCTGGAAGAGAAGGAAGATTGCCTGGAAGCGGCACAAAAAGTAAAAGGGAATCTGGAAAACGCTATCCGTGCCAGCAAATACCTGATGGCTGTCATCAACAATATCCTCGATTTTTCTGCGATTGAAACAGGAAAGATGAGACTTTCGGTTCAACTGTTCGATATTTCGGATATGCTGCAGTCCATGGAAGCAATGTTCCGTTCTATCGCGGAAGAAAAAGGCGTTGCGCTGCATATAGAGACCAGGGGGATTACAGACAGCTATGTTGCGGGCGACGAGGTCAAGCTTTCGCAGGTGTTGATCAACATTCTCAATAACGCCATTAAATTTACGCCTCGCGGGGGGAGTGTTACGCTCACAGTTTCCGAAGAAAAACGGGCGGAAGATACGGTCTATTTGCGTTTTTGCGTGAAGGATACGGGCAGGGGAATTTCCGCAGAGTTTCTGCCGCATATTTTTGAACCGTTCCGCCAGCAGGAAAACGTGAAAGCGGAAGGGTTCCCGGGCAGCGGGCTTGGGATGCCCATCACCAAAAACATCCTTGCGCTGATGAACGGCGTCATCCGTGTGGAGAGCATCGAAGGAAAGGGAACATCCGTTACGATGGATATCCCGTTCAGCCGGAAGTATACCAGGCAGTCAGCCGGAGAATATCATTTTTCGCATTTGCGCGCGTTGGTGATCGACAGTGACAGCGTCTCATCCCAAGGTACGCGTAAAATGTTGGGGAGCTACGAGGTAAAAAGCGACGCGGCCTTAAGCGCAGACGTTGCTCTGGAAAAAATTGCGGAATCAAAAACGAAGGGACACGAATATGATTTTTGCCTGATCAACGCAAAAACGCATTTGGTGCCGCTGATGGAATTTTTGCGCAGCCTACGCGCGGTGGGCGACAAGAATTTGTTTCTGATTCTGTACCAGTCCAAAGATGCGGAAGAGGAGCGTCAGGCGCTTGCATCAGGCGTGGATATGGTGGTGACAAAACCGCTGGAGCTGCAATCGATCCTCGATATTCTCATTTCTGTGGATCTGAAAAACGACGCCGCGCAAACAGAAGGGAACATAAGAGAAGAATCATTGCAAGACGTGCGCATCCTTGCGGTGGAAGATAATGATTTTAACCGGGAAATATTGGTGTCGCTGCTGGAAGATGCGGGGTACCATGTAGAGGAAGCGGTAAACGGCAAGCAGGCGGCAGAGATGTTTGCACAGTCGCCGCCCGGAACCTATCAGCTTATTCTGATGGATATTCAAATGCCGGTGATGGACGGCTATCAGGCGGCAAGGGCGATCCGCAGTTCCGCGCATCCGCAGGCAAAGGATATTCCAATTCTCGCGATGACAGCGAACGCCTTTAAGGAAGACGTTGCGAAATCTATTTCTGCAGGCATGAATTATCATATTTCCAAGCCGGTGGAAGCAAAATTGTTGTTTGAACTGCTGAAAAAATATTTACAAGGAGAATAAGCGGGCGTTTGCAGGTCCGGGCGTGTTTTTTGCCCGTGGCGGTATTTGCAGGAGCGCCGCAGGCAAGTTATACTGGATTTATACGATATCAATGATAAAGGCGGGAATGGGTACGATGCAAAGTTTAAAGGAATTACGGGAGAAAAAAGGCTTTATATGCGATATGGACGGCGTGATTTATCACGGCAACAGGCTGCTTGACGGCGCAAGGGAATTTGTGGAATGGCTGCAAAAGGAAGGCAAGCCGTTTTTGTTTCTCACCAACGCCAGCGAGCGTTCTCCGCGCGAATTAAAGGAAAAGCTCAACCGGATGGGGCTCGATATCCCCGAAGAAAATTTTTATACCAGCGCGCTTGCCACGGCAAAATTTTTAAAAAAGCAAACGGAGCGGCGCAGCGCCTATGTGATCGGGGAAGCGGGGCTTATCAATGCGCTTTATGAGGCGGGTATCACCATGAACGATGTCGATCCGGAATATGTAGTGGTGGGAGAAACCCAGCACATCAATTACGAAAGTATTACCCGGGCAATGCGTTTTGTGATGAATGGCGCAAAGCTGATCGGCACGAACCCGGATCTCACAGGACCCGGAGAGCATGGACTGTTCCCGGCGTGCGGCGCGATGATTTCGCCGATCGAGGTTGCTACCGGCAAAAAAGCGTACTTTATCGGCAAACCGAATCCTCTTATGATGCGCACAGGGCTCAAGCTTTTAGGGCTGCACGCACAGGACGCGGTGATGGTGGGCGACAGGATGGATACGGACGTGGTCGCGGGTGTGGAAGCAGGCATGGAAACCGTGCTGGTGCTGTCGGGCGTGAGCACGCGGGAAACATTGGAAAATTTCCCTTATCGTCCCGATTACGTGCTGGACGGCGTAGGATCGATTCCGGGGAAATAAAAAAACAAGATGAAAAAACATGGGGGGATACAATTGGCGATCGCGGCGGTATGCGGCGCGTTTTGTGCGCTGTGTTTTGACGCGCCGGTCGCCGCTCCCTTTTTATGGGCGGCGCTTGCGCCATTTTTTGTTGTATTATTAAAGAATAAAGAGAACAAAAAATTTGTTTTTAGGCTTGCGGCTGTATTTTGCGGCACGCTTTTTTTGATTTATTACGCGGCGTTTTTTTCTCTTGACATTACGCAGCGTGCAGGGGATGCAGCCGGCTGGGTAAAGACGCTTGGCTGGCTGGGCGTTTCGGCAGTGCAGGGCGCGGTGCTGTGTGCGGCGATTGCGGCGGGGATGCTGGTCCCGTGCCCGGAAAAATGGCGGGTGGCGCCTGTTTGCTTTTTTTGGGCGGGCGCAGAATGGCTTTACGGCGTGGGTGCGCTGGGGCTTCCGTGTGTGCGGCTGGGGCTAACGCAGTCCGGCTTTTTGCCTGCGGTGCAGGGAGCGGCGCTGGGCGGTGTCATGGCAACAGGCGTGCTGCTTGTCGCAGTCAATTTTCTGCTTGCACAGGCATATCTTTTTTTGCGGGCACAAAAGATACGCCCGTTTGCGCTGTTTTTGGCTGTGGCAATCGGCATTTTTGGCGGGAACCTTTGTTGGGGCACGTTTCGTATGGCGACGGTCTCTCAGCATGCCGAACCGGCGCAAAAGGTATGCGCGGTGCAGTTTAACGTATCCTTCCCGGAAAACGGAGGAGAAGGCCGGTTGGAAAAAGCGGAGGCTATGGCAAAACAGGCTGCGCGGGAGGAAGACCCGGATTGGATTTTGCTGCCGGAAAACACGGCGAACGGTTCTTTGCTGGACGATCCCGCGCTGCGCGAAACCTTTGCGGGGATCGCGCGGGAAGATGGCGCGTATGTTCTGGCAGGGGTTTACGGCGTCACAGGTTACCGGCTCCGCAATTCGGCTTTTTTGATCGGAGCAGATGGCGCGGTTAAGGATGTTTATCATAAACAACGGCTCGTGCCGTTTTTTGAGAACGGTTATGAAACGCCTTTCCGGTGGCAGGCAGAGATGCAGCCCGGTGTGCTCAAAACGCAGAACGGCAGCGCGGGCGTGCTGATTTGCTTTGAAAGTTTATTTGCCGATGCTGCTGCCGATACGGCACGCGCAGGCGCACAGGCGGTTTTTGTGTTGACCAACGATTCCTGGTTTTGTGGGGAGACAGTGCCCGCGCGTCATATGGCGCAGACAACGCTGCGTGCGGTGGAAACGGGACGGTATTTTGTACAGGCGGCAAACACGGGCATAACGGCGGCAGTGAGCCCGGTAGGAGAGGTTTTGGGCAGCCTTGTGCCGGATACGGACGGCGTGCTCGCCGTGTCAATCGGTTTTTCGCCAAAAGATACGCCCTACCTTATCGGCGGAGATCTGTGGATTGCCGTGCTTGGCGTGGTTTGCTGCGCTTTGGCAGTTACAGCCTGGTGCAAAAAGAAAAAGAGGAGCCTCTGATTTTGATGACAGAAATAGTTTTATAGGAAAAAGGAGAACGGCATGACAAAAAAGATATTGGTGATCGGCGGAAGCTATTTTATCGGCAGAGTGTTCTCTATTCTTGCCTCGCGGGAAGAAGGTATCGAGCTGCATGTGGTAAATCGCGGCAGGTTTCCGCTCAAGAACGAAAGAATTACGGAATATCAGGCGGACAGGCACGATGCAGCGATGCTGCGGCAAGTGCTCCCGCGCCGGCGGTTTGACGCAATCATTGATTTTTGCGCTTACGCGCCGGGGGAGATCAAGACCGTGCTGTCCTGTCTTGCAGAGGGCGCCGGACAATATATTTATCTCAGCAGCTGCAGCGTTTTTCAGCCGTCGTTTGGAACGCAAAAACAGGAAGATGCGCCCAAGCTTACGGCAGCGCCGGAAGGTCCTGCCGGGGAATATGCCTGGGGGAAGCTTTTGCTGGAAAGCGAATGTGCGCATGCCTGCGGCGAAAGGCAAACCGCGTATACCATCCTGCGTCCGTCTTTTGTGTACGGACCGTTTAACTATGCGCCGCGCGAAACGTGGTATTTCAAACAGATGATGGAGGGGAACCCGATTCCGTTCCCCACAGATTCACATTGCGCGTTTCAGTTTGTATATGTCAAGGATATTGCGCGCGCACTTCTTGCCTGTACCAATAATCGCGCTGCGTTTGACACGGATTACAACCTCGCCGCACCGGAAAAGGTTACCTATGAAAGCTGGATGGAGCTGCTAAGGCAGGTTTCGGGCGCGCCCGTGGCACAAAGCCCCGTCACGGTTGCGCAGGCGTATGCGGAAAATATTGCACTGCCGTTCCCGCTTGATCAGGACGAGCTTTATGACGGCTCAAAAATTGTGCGCGACACTGGCTTTGCCTATACGCCGCTCGCAGACGGCATGCAGGAAACATATGATTCCTATCGGCGTTCCTTCGGCTGAAAAAAATCGGCGGCGCAGCAAGAAAAATTGAAATGATGTCTGTTTTGCTTTATAATGATATGGAATTCATTGCAGGAGAGAGAACACCATGGAGCAAACAGACAATTTTATTATGCTAACGGCCAACGCGGGCGTACTGATCAAGTACCACGGAAAGACGATTTTGCTGGATGCATTGCATGACCGTTATACAGACCGGTTTTCCAGCGTCCCGAACGATCTTTTGGAGCAGGTTTCCGAAGGAGAAGGGGAGTTTGCGCACATCGACGTGATGGCATACACCCACGACCACCCGGATCATTATTCTGAGCGTTGGACAAGACGGTTTTTAAAAAAACACCCGGATACGGAACTCGTATCGCCTATCCCGGATTTTGCCGGGCGCGATCATACGCATGTTTTAAGCGCGGTCGAGGAGCATTATTATCTGAACGGGATCGAAATAAACGCACATAAGCTGGTGCATGACGGAGCGGAATATGCGGGGATTCCTAATTATGGCTTTGTTTTTGAGATAGACGGCTTTCGGATTTTGACGCTGGGCGACGGGATGTTTGAAAAAAACGGCATTGCCGCGCTGCGCGGAGGGCTGGAGATTGACTTAGCGCTGCTGAATTTTCCTTTTATCACGCTAAGCCGCGGCAGGGAAATTGTAACGCAGGTGATTCGTCCGAAAGAAATCATTGCAAATCATCTGCCTTATGAGGAAAAAGATAAGGAAGGCTACCGCCGTTCTACTCAAATGTCGATCCGCAGGAACACGATATTGCCAAAAACGGTGATGCTGGAAGATAAATTACAGCGCATATCTATTGGATAAGGTTTAAACGAGTAAAAAAAGAGGTATTGATAACATGATTGAAGCAAGATGTGGGAGATTGTGTACCGATTGCGGTTATTTTGAAAAATGCGGGGGTTGTCTTTCCCGGGAAAAACCGGTTTGGGCGGAGCGATGCCCGATCAAAAGCTGCTGTGAGGACAAAAAGCTGAAGCATTGTGGGGAATGCAAGGTGTTCCCGTGCAGGAAGCTGGTTAAATTCGCAAAAGACAAAGATTATGGCGATGGCGGACTGCGTCTTGACCAGTGCCGCGAATGGAAAAACGACGGCGAACAGGAAGAAATGAAGCAGGAAGAAGTGAAGGTGGATGCCAGTGAGGACAAAGCTGAATGAAGTCATGAAGGACAGGCGGTCGATCCGTCGTCTGGGAAGAAAAGAAGGTCTTTTGCGTACGGAAGTGGAGGATATGCTTCGGCTGGCATTATATGCCCCCAGTGCGTATAATATGCAAAGCAGCAAAATGGTTCTGCTGATGGATGGCGCACACGAAAAATTTTGGGATCTCACGCTGGAAGCCCTGCGGAAAAAAATCCCGCCGGAGGCGTTTGCGCGTACGCAGAAAAAGCTGGATGGCTTTCGCGGCGGAAACGGAACAGTGCTGTTTTATGAAGACCGGGAAGTCGTGGAGCGGTATCAAAAAGATTTTCCGTTGTATGCCGGTTATTTCGATCAGTGGTCGCAGCATAATAACGCCATGCTCCAATATGCGCTTTGGCTGGTGCTTACGGAGGCGCGTCTTGGCGCGTCGCTCCAGCATTACAACCCGCTGATAGACAGCGCGGTGGCAGCGCAGTGGGATATCCCCAAAAGTCATGTGCTGATTGCGCAAATGCCGTTTGGCAAGCCGGAGGATACGCCTGCAGAGCGGCAGTGGAAGCCGTTTGAAGAGGTCGTTCGTGTGTACGATTAAAATTCCGGATCCAAAAGCGTCTCTTTTTGCGGAGACGCTTTTTTGATGCACAAATCTCACCGGTACTGTCAGCGGCATAAAAAAAGCTTACGTGAAAAATTATTTATTTTTTTATAAATGATGCACAATATTTTTTATTTGCACATACGGTTTGATGCGCTTTATCAGTTTAAAACTGACAAATGTGTTAGCGGTCATATCGGATAACACAATGTATGCGATCTCGCCCGTCTGGATGTCGTCATATCCGATGATAGATCCGCGCAGCACCTGCGTTTCCACTACTTTTTTTGGCGCAGAGCCGATCACTGCCCCTGCAATTCCAAATAAGGCGCCGCCGACCAGACCACCGCCAAAGCTGCCCTTGCTGTATACCTGGCGGTTGATATCCTCGCTTAGCTCGGCACTGCGCAGCTTTGTCGCATCAAGACAATACTGCGTGCCGCCGGTATTGACGACGAGCATTTTGCCATCAAAAGAAACAACGCACGGTGAGCCTTCTGGGACAGGAAGTCCGCCCAGCACTTTAAGTCCTTTATATATTTTTGCCTTTGGCGGTTTAGGCGGTTTGGGTTGTATCGGCTTCTGCATTTTTTCTTCTTTCTGTGGCTTCTGCGGTCTTGGAGGTCTCTGTGGATTTGGAAGCTTTTGCATTTTCATCATCATCCAAACGCCCAAAGCGACCAGTACCCCTCCTACGATCAACAGAAAAATAACTGCACCGAAATCGATTCCAAATCCCGCCTCAATTCCGGCAGCAAGCAGCAGCCAGCCTGCGACCGAAAACAGAACAATTCCAATAACCAAAAAACTAATTTTTTTCATGAAACCACCACCCTTGTCATGATAATAATATTGTAACTTATGAGGGTAGCAGATGCCATACTTTTCTGCCCCGTTTTGGAATAAGAAACTATTTTTCAGATTTTTTGAGGTTTGTGCAAGCTGCACAGAAAGAGAAATCAGGCCTTGCGGCGTAAAAGCGTCTGGGCTTGTTTGCCAAATCGTGGTATACTGTTAAAAAAATCTGTAAGACAGGCGGTTAAAACATGCAATTATTTGGGTTGATTACAATCGGTTCTACGGTAGCCATTTTTGTGGTATGCCTTATCTTATATTGCCGAATTCAAAAAAAGAGACATTTTTTGTGTCCGCATTGCGGCATGCGTTTTAAGGTCCCGGGCATGCGCTCGTTTTTTGCGACACGCCAGGGGACGGACAGGCTGCTGACCTGCCCGCGCTGCGGAATGAACCTGTATATGGAAAACGTGCACGATGAAGATTATGAAAGAGAGCTTGCGGAGTCGCCGGATCTGCGGGAAGACGAGGATTATGAAGACAACTGGGATTTTGAAGACGAGGATTTCCCGGTGCAGGAAGACGAGGAAGGAAAAGACGAATGATCAAGGTGCTTTTGATCGGCGCGGGCGGCTTTTTGGGTGTTATCAGCCGGTATGGGGCGGGCATGGCGTTTACAAAAATTTTGCCGGGGGATTTTCCCGCCGGCACAATGATCATCAATTTTCTGGGTTCTCTGCTGATCGGTTTTTTTTACGAAATATCGCTGCGCCCATCCATGCTGCATGAAAATATTGTCGCGGCGATCATGGTCGGCGTGTTGGGAGGGTTTACGACGTTCTCCACGTTTTCGCTGGAAACCGTAAATCTTTTGGAGAGCGGAAGAATATGGCTTGGCATTTGCAATGTGCTTCTTTCGGTTGCGGTGTGCGTGCTTGCGGTGCTCATCGGGAAAGCGCTGGCACGCGGATTTGCGGCGTAAGCTTTGTTGGCGCTATATTATGGAATTCGCAGGGGAAAAGAGGAAAGAAATATCCTAAAAAATAGCAAATAAAATTAAATAAGTATAAAAAATGGGCGGGGTTCCGTCCATTTTTTGTGTCTATATTGTTTGCACTGTTCTTTCTTTAGTTAAGGATCACCACAGAAGCGTTTAAGAAAGTCGCAATACAAAGCCAGCAGAGGTAGGGAATCAGCAGGCGGAACGAGAGGCGGTCTACGCGCGCCGTATTCCGCATCAATAGAATCAGGTTTACGACTAGCGCTGCCAAAATGACGAGTGACCAGCGCGGACGGTTCATCAGGAAGAAAACGGGAGACCACAAAGCATTCAGCACAATATTGACGATAAACCCGATGATAATAATCCGGCTGACCCGTGGGTGTGCCGCCATACGGGCAAAGGAAATGGCAAGCAGCACATAAAGCACTGTCCATACCGCGCCAAACACCCACGGCGGAGGCTGGATCGGGGAGAGTTTGAGCGCCAGATACCATGGCGTATCCGTCTTTGTAAGCATGCTGGCGATCACCGCACCCGCTGCGGTTGCGGCAATGGCGAGTACAACAAAGAGGATCCGCCGGTTGCGCTCCTGGCGTTGCTGTTCCATTCGATAAGTCATAACAAACATGGCTTTCACCCTTTCTTATTTTTATTGGAGGGGCGGTTTAGTTAAGTGCGATGATGGCGGCATTGAGATAGGTTGCAAAGAGAATCCATATAAAATATGGGATTATCATATAAGCCGCTTCTTTGCTTATTTTATGCGTGTTGCAGTAAAGAATGATGGCGTTGACGGCGGTGGCGATTGCCACAAGCAGCCCGGCAAGCGGGCTCTTCAGCAAAAAGAAAGCCGGCGACCACATCGCGCCCAGGAAGATGTTGAGGATATACCCAATATGGATTCCCTTTGTCATTTTTGGGTTCAGGATAGAAATAACAAAAGAGCAGCCCATCAGAATATAAAGGGTCGTCCAGACAATGCCAAAAACAACGTAAGGCGGATGGACGGGCGACAAGGTAAGGCTTTGAAACCATTGCGAATTGGTGTTGAGCGACATCAGCGCAAGCCCGGAACCCTCGCCTGTCGCAAAGACAGCCACCACAACCTGCCAGATTTTTTTCTTATCCATCGCCTCACCGGTGAACGGATTATGAATCATGAGACCAACCCCTTTTGTTTGTTTTTTGAGCGCCGATTATTTTCTGAACTTATTGCAAACAGACGCCGGTTGTTGTTATAATAAGAAGAGCAGTTTTCCGGCGGCATTACGATGCGTGGGCACCTCTGCCTGCCTTATAATTTAACCCGTAAGACGCACGGATAAACGCTGCAATAAAAAATCTAATGTAGGGTATCCGCACAGCGGAACTCGAGCGGAGGAAAACATGAAAACAAAAACAAGATCTTTGACCCTGATGGCGATATTGATCGCCATTATGCTTATGATGGGGTTTGTGCCAAATCTCGGCTTCATCATGATCGGCCCTGTCAGCATTACGCTGATGTGCATCCCGGTGATCATCGCAACGCTTGTGCTGGGGCTTCGGACAGGCATGGGGATGGGCGCGTTGTTCGCCATTATCAGCGTTGTCAAAATGTTCGTGATGCCGGATGCCTTTTCGGCGATGGTGGTAGATGATTTTGGCTCTTACGGGCTGCTTTATATTTTAGCGCTGACTGTGCCGCGGCTGCTGATCCCTGTGGTAACGTGGTATGCGGGAAAATGGATCCATACCAAAAAAGATTATGTGAATCATGGTCTGGCGTCTCTTTTGGGCTCGCTGACCAATACGGCGGGGTACCTGCTGCTGGTGGGCGCGGCGCTGACGCCGCTCATAAGCGCACTGTACGGCGTGCCGGAGGCAGGAGCTTCGGGCATTATCTGGACGATCGTGCTGACCAACGGTCTGCCGGAAGCGGTTTTTGCAATGATTGTCTGCCCGCCGATTACAAAGGCGCTCAAAAAATCGGTTCGCCCGATTACTGCGCCGCAAAAAAAGGAGACTATGCAATAGATGATATTTGTGATGGACGTCGGCAACACCAACATCAAGTGCGGAATGTTTGAAGATAATATGCTTATCCATTCCTTTCGTATGGCGACAGATATAGAAGCGACCTCGGACGAGTTTGGGATCCGTATGGTAGATTTTTTCAATTACCTGCACCGCAACCCAAGAGATACGGACGGCATGATTATTTCTTCCGTCATCCCCTCCATCAACTACACGCTGGAGCATATGGCGCGGGAGTATTTTAAAAAGAGACCAATGTTTGTGGGACCGGGGGTAAAAACGGGTATCAATATCAAGTACGATAACCCAAAAGAACTGGGGACTGACCGGATCGTAAACGCGGTGGCGGCATACGAATTATTCGGCGGTCCGGTGATCACCATAGATTTCGGTACGGCAACAAGTTTTGGCGCGGTTTCCGCCAAAGGCGATTTTTTAGGCGGGGCAATCTGCCCGGGCATCAAAATCGCGTCGGAAGCGCTGACCGTCAACGCCTCCAAGCTTCCGCGGATCGAGCTCAACCGCCCGGAAAAGATGATTAATAAATCTACGGTGACCTCAATGCAGGCAGGCATCATCTACGGTTATGTCGGTCAGGTGCAGTATATTGTCGGTAAGATGAAGGAAGAAATGGGCGGCGCCAAGGTTGTGGCGACGGGTGGTTTTTCCGAGCTGATCGCGCAGGAATCGGATTGTATCGATGAGATTATCCCGACACTTACGCTCATCGGCCTGAATAAGATTTATATGAAAAACTGCTGACAGGCATCCTGCGGCAGATTGAAGGAGTACTGAAAATGAAAGATGTAAAAGTTGCAATCCTCGGCATGGGGACGGTTGGCGGCGGAATTTACCAGCTGATCGAAAAAGAACAAAAACGGATTGAGCATAAGGAAGAAATCCATCTTGAAGTGAAGAAAACGCTGGCTCTTAATTATGCGGTAGACGTGCCCGAAGAGAAAAAGGCGAAGGATATCGACGAAATTATAAACGATCCTGAAATCACGATTGTCGCAGAGGTCATGGGCGGGCAGCATCCGTCAAAAGAATTTATTACCAAAGCGCTTTTGGCGGGAAAAACTGTTGTTTCTGCCAATAAGGATATGATTTCCCAAAACTGGCCTGACCTTGAGGCGGCTGCAAAAAAGGGCGGCGCAGGTTTTTATTTTGAAGCGTCGGTCGGCGGGGGCATTCCGATTTTGCGCGCGCTCAATGATTCGATGCAGGCAAACAGCATAGACCGTGTCTACGGCATTATCAATGGAACGACCAACTATATCCTCACCAAAATGGATGATGAGGGCGGTGATTTTGAAGATGTGCTCAAAGAAGCGCAGGCGCTCGGTTATGCAGAAGCAAATCCGGAAAGCGATGTAGAAGGCTATGACGCGCGGTATAAACTTTCGATCCTTGCGTCCATGGCGTTTCATGCGCGTGTGCCCGTGGAAAAAATCTATTGCGAAGGCATTACGAAGATCACGCGGCAGGATATCAAGATCGGGCGTGAGCTCGGTTACGTGGTAAAGCTTTTGGCGATCGGCAAAAAGTCAGAAGACGGGACGATCGAAGTGCGTGTGCATCCCACAATGATCCCCAAAGACCATGCGCTTGCAAGCATCAAAGGTTCGTTTAACGCGATTTTTATCAATGGAAGCGCAGTCGGCGAAATGATGTGGTACGGGAAAGGCGCAGGCGATTTTCCGACGGCGAGCGCTCTTGTGTCGGACATGATCTATTCTGTGCAGGCGCAAAAACCGCGTTATGCTACGTTTGAAAACACCTACGACGCCAACCAGGCGCAGTTTGACGATAATTGGGTCACCAAATATTTTATTCGTTTGATGGTGCAGGACAAGCCGGGGGTGCTTGCAAAAATTGCTGGAATTTTCGGACGGCACGATGTCAGCATCGAAAGCGTCATCCAAAAAGGCGCAGAGCGGGACGAAGACGTTGCGCCGCTGATTTTGGTTACGCACAAAGCGCATGAAAAAGACCTCCAAAAGGCGATCAAAGAAATGAAAGAAATGGAAGCGGTCATCAGTATTCCAAGCTGTATCCGCGTCGAAGAAGAATAAGTTACTATTATAATTTACAGGAGGATATGTGACATGGTAAGAAAAGAAATGATTCAAAAAGAAATCAAAGAGTGCTGTGACGGAAAAGGCGCGGTAAGCGTTAGCTATTGGCTGTCGGATGAAGAAACAAGCCCCAATATGAATATGGTGGCAACGCTTCACATTGCTCCCGGCGCTTCCGTAGGCGATCATACGCATACCGGCGAGGCAGAGCTGTATTATATCATCGGCGGCGAGGGTGAATACCATGACAACGGCAAAGTGTATACCGTAAAACCCGGCGATGTTGTGATCTGCTATGACGGGGATTCCCATGGCATCATCAGCACGGGCACGGAAGATCTCGTATTCCACGCGGTTATTGTTGCCGGCTGACGCGCGTTTTTTATGGGAAAAACAACGCAAAGCACGGAAAAGCGGGAAGGCTTTTGCGGCGGCAAAGGAACGGCAGAGCTTTTGCACTGGATAGCGGAAGAAGAAAAATGTCCGCATCTGCGGAAAGCCGCGACCTTGGTCTTGCCTTGCGGGGCAACCATGGGCAGCCACAGGCATGAAGGCGAAGCCGAATTATACCTTGTATGGCAGGGCAGCGGTCGTTATGACGATAATGGCGTCAGCGTCGCGGTGGGGCCGGGCAGTGTTATGATCTGCCGTAGCGGGCAGTCGCACGCGCTTGAAAATACAGGGGAAGTGCCGCTGGTGATCCACGAAGTGATTATCACGGAAACATAAAGGAGATAAGAAATAATGTTAGGATTATGGATCGCGATCGGAGTGATTGTGGCGATTGTCGTTATTATCCTGATCTGGTATGTTGTCGCCTACAATAACTTCATCAAGATGAAAAACAGCATCGAAGAAGCATTTGCGACGATAGACGTATACCTGAAAAAGCGTTTTGACCTGATCCCCAATTTGGTGGAAACGGTGAAGGGGTATGCGACGCATGAAAAAAGTACGCTGGAGCAGGTAACTGCGGCGCGCACCAGTGTTGCGAATTCTACCACAACACAGGAACGGCTGGACAACGAAAATATTCTCACAGGCACACTGCGCAGCTTGTTTGCAGTAGCGGAAGCCTATCCGGACCTCAAAGCAAATACAAACTTTTTGGATCTGCAAAACCAGCTCAACATGATTGAGACGGATATTGCCAATGCGCGTAAGTATTATAACGCAAACGTTCGGATGTTTAACACCAAGCTGGAGACGTTCCCAACAAGGCTGATCGCAAAGAAGTTTGGGTTCACCAAGCAGCCGATGTACGAAGTGCCAAACGAGGCAGAACGCGAAAACGTAAAAGTACAGTTTTAAGATACACTTGAATAGGCAGGGCAGCGTTTTTGGGCTGACTGCACGGGCAAAAGGCGGGAGCGAGAATGTCCCGCCTTTTGCAAAAAAAGATGGGAGCGGTGTATGAAAAAATTATTGGCGCTGGTGGTGGTCGCGGTGCTGTTGCTGGTTCCTTGCGCGGGACTGGCAGCAGAAGATACTTCAGGGGCTGCGGCTTATACTTATGTAATAGAAGATTATAACCGGGTTATTACGGTGAATGAGAATAATACTTATGATGTGCACGACACCATGAAGGTTAATCTTCTTGAGCCCGCGCACGGACTGCGGGTCGATATTCCTGTGAAAGCGGAAATATCGCGTATTTCAAATGGGCAGATCTATAATAGTACTTACAATGTTTTAGTCAGCAATATGTCGGCGAACGATTCTTTCCAAACAGATCTTTCCGACGGTGTTTTGCGTATGTATATCGGCGATGAGGATACCTATGTCAGTGGCGAAAAGACCTATGAGTTTCGTTACAGGTTTGACCCTGGCGATGATGGAATCAGCAGTTTCGACGAATTTTATTTTAACTTGATTGCTCCGGCATGGGCTGCGCCAATAGAGAAGTTTTCGTTTACGGTTAATATGCCAAAAGAATTCGATGTCTCCAAGATTGGTTTTTCTACTGGAACGCAGGGAAATTCCGGGTATAACACAGATGCCGTGAAGTATGAAGTGAACGGGAATACCATAACCGGAAGCATAAGCCAGGAAGTCGCCCCGTATGAAGGCTTTACTATGCGAATTGAACTGCCGGAAGGTTATTATGTCGGCGTGCGCACAGCGCAGAGCATGGTGATGCCGTATATCATCGCGGGAATAGTAGTGGTGGCTCTGGTCTTTTTGCTGCTTATCCTTTCCGGAGCAAAGAAAAAAGAAATCCAGACGGTGGAGTTCAATGCCCCGGAAGGCATGAACCCTGCTGACGTCGGTTATATTATAGACGGGATCGTGGAAAATAAAGATGTGGTATCGCTGCTTATCTATTGGGCGGATGAAGGGTTGATCGCCATCCATCAGAAATCAAAAAACGACCTTTCTTTTGAAAAGTTAAAGGATCTGCCGGCAGGAGCGAACGATTATGAACGGATTTTGTTCGATAAGATGTTTGCAACCGGTGATAAAATCAGTGTTGAATCCATGCGGTTTAATTTTTCGGGGACAATTGCGGCATGCAAGGCAAGGATCACGGAAAAATATAAAATGCCGGAAAACCGTGTTTTTACAAAAAAATCACTGACCTTCCAAAAAATTGCCAGTACCCTTGCGCCGGTTCCTACAGCTTTTATGGCGGCATGCTTTGCATACGTCGGAAGTTTTGAAGTATTTCTCGGGATCGTTACGTTTGCGGTTGTATGGGCAATCGGTGTGTTTATTTCCAGCAATATCTGCAGCAATATCAACAAATGGAAGTCGGAAAAGTTTTCTTCCAAGATAGGGTATATGGCGCTGAGTATCATACTTCTTGCCGCATATTGTGCAATCATTGCGCTGCTATCTGCAGAATTGTTCGGGATTTGGGCGATCCTGTTTGTGCTGTTTACCATCATTATGATGTTCCTCGCGCCCCAGTTCCGGCGCAGGACAGACCGCGGCGCACAGTGGGCAGGCAGGATCCTCGGTCTTAAGCACTTTATTGAAACGGTGGAAGCCGATAAGTTAAAAATGATGGTTGAAGACGATCCCTCTTATTTTTACCATATCCTCCCGTATGCATATGTTCTTGGCGTTTCGGATAAATGGGCGAAGCAGTTTGAGCAGATTGCCATAGAACCGCCGAATTGGTATTACGGTTATAACGGATCGCTCTTCACAACGATCTGGTTTACCAGCATGATCTCGCATTCTATGACATACGCGCAGCAAAGCATGGTGATGACAAAGAACTCCGGTGGCAGCGGCGGAGGGATCGGCGGCGGTGGCGGCTTTAGCGGCGGCGGTTTTAGCGGCGGAGGCTTTGGCGGCGGCGGCGGTACATGGTAAGAAAGAAGGAATCCTATGTTGGTATTGGTAATCGACGGTCAAGGCGGCGGTATGGGCAGAAGTATCGTGGAACATATTTCTGCTGAAGTTCCCGAAGCAGAGCTGGTAGTGGTCGGGACAAACGCCGCGGCAACGGCGAATATGTTGCGGGGCGGCAAGGCGCAGGGTGCGACAGGCGAAAATGCGGTTCTCTATAATTGCAGCCGCGCTGACGTTGTGGTCGGACCGATTGGCGTATTTTTCGCAAATTCCATGCTGGGGGAAGTAACGCCTGCTATGGCGCAGGCGCTTGCGGTTTGCCGTGCCGAGAAGATTGCGATTCCCGTATCCAAATGCCATATCAACATTGTGGGCATGGTGGAAGCGCCGTTGTCTTCCTATATTGATGAAGCCGTCAGGATCATCAAAAATCTGGCAAAGAAATAAAGACTGGCAGGGAAAAGCGCCTTTCTGTTTGCAGGGCGCTTTTTTTATTTTATTTCAGGGATGAATCATGTATAATAAAAAAGATCCCGCCGCCAAAATGCAGTGGGCGCTTCGCCGGTTTTGGCGAAAAAAGGAGTAGAGATGAACCGTACGGTGCTCATTACGGGCGCATCCCGCGGAATCGGGAGGGCGACCGCGCTAGCCTTTGGGCGTGAAGGATATAACATGGTGCTCAGCTATATGCAAAATGCGGAAGCGGCAAAATCGCTGGAAAACGAGCTTCGCGACATGCATCTTTCGGTGGTCAGCGCACAGGCGGACGTTTCCGACCGTATGCAGGTAAACAAACTGTTTGCATGCGCACGGGACGCGTTTGGCACGATAGATGTTTTGGTCAACAATGCAGGGATAGCGCAGCAAAAGTTATTTTCCGATCTTACGGATGAGGATTGGGACAGGATGTTCGGCGTGAACATCAAAGGAATGTTTTATTGCGCACAGGCGGCGCTGCCGCAGATGATCAGCAAAAAAAAAGGCAGGATCATCAACGTATCTTCCATCTGGGGGATCGCGGGCGCGTCGTGCGAGGTACATTATTCCGCTTCGAAGGCTGCGGTGATCGGTTTTACCAAGGCGCTTGCCAAGGAGGTAGGACTGTCCGGTATCTGCGTGAACTGCGTTGCGCCGGGCGTGGTAAAAACGGATATGACGGCGTGTTTTGATGCGCAGGCAATGGACGATCTTGCGGAAGAGACCCCGCTTGGGCGTATTGGGAAGCCGGAAGAAATCGCAGAGACGATCCTTTTTCTGGCGGACGAGCGTTCGGGGTTTATCACGGGGCAGGTGATCTCGCCGAACGGCGGTATTGTGATTTAAAGCGGCGCGGCACGTTTGCCGTATGCCGTCACTATAATTTTTTATTTAGGAGGATAACAGGATGAAAATAGAAACAAAATGCCTGCATGAAGGCTGGAAGGGTAAAAACGGTGAGCCGCATGCACTGCCGATCTACCAAAGCACCACTTATAATTATGATTCTACCGAGCATATCGGCGATTTGTTTGATCTCAAAGCAAACGGCTATTTTTATACACGGCTTGCAAACCCGACGGTCGGTTTTGTAGAAGAAAAAATTGCGGCGCTCGAAGGCGGCGTAGGCGCGCTTTGCACTTCTTCCGGGCAGGCGGCGAATATGTTTGCGCTGCTGAATATTATGGAAGCAGGCGATCATTTTGTCAGCGTATCCGAGATTTATGGCGGTACGATCAATCTTTTTGGTGTTACCCTAAAAAAACTGGGGATCGACTGTACGTTTGTGCAGCAGGATGCTTCCGACGCGGAGATCGAAGCGGCGTTCCGTCCGAATACCAAAGCGGTGTTTGGCGAGACGATTGCCAACCCTGCGATTTCCGTATTTGATATCGAACGGTTTGCACAGATCGCGCACCGTCACGGTGTACCGCTGATCGTGGACAATACCTTTGCAACGCCTGTTTTATGCCGCCCGATTGAATTTGGCGCGGATATCGTGACGCATTCCACCACCAAATATATGGACGGTCATGCGGTGCAGGTCGGCGGCGTAATTGTGGACAGCGGCAATTTTGACTGGAAGGATTACCCGGGTCTCACGCAGCCGGACGAAAGTTATCATGGCGTGGTCTATACAGAAAACTTCGGAAAAGCAGCGTATATCACCAAGGCGCGCGTACAGCTGATGCGCGACATCGGCGCGTGCCCGACGGCGCATGCAGCGTTCTTATTAAACCTCGGTCTGGAAACGCTTGCGCTGCGCATCCGTCAGCATTCGAAGAATGCGCTTGCGGTTGCAGAATTTTTGCAGGCACAGCCCGAAGTGGAATATGTCAGCTATCCGGGACTTCCGGGCGACCGTTACCATACATTGGCGCAAAAATACCTTCCGGACGGGGCGAGCGGCGTAGTATCATTCTCACTGAAGGCGGGAAGAGATACGGCGGTGAAGTTTATGGACAGTCTGGAAATGGCGTCTAACGTCGTGCATGTGGCGACAGTCAAAACATGTGTGCTGCATCCCGCAAGCGAAACACACCGCCAGCTTTCAGACGAACAGCTGGTTGCGGCGGGCATCACGCCCGGCATGATCCGGCTTTCGGTGGGCATTGAAAATGTGGAAGACATTATTGCCGACCTGCAAAAAGGCTTTGACGCGATCCGCTGACAGGAATAAAAAAACAAGGGGCAAGCTTTTTGTATTGGCACGCCCCTTGTTTATTTGCTTTTATTTCAGGTAATCCAGCAGGCAATCACGCCCGATCCGCTCGTCGAGCTCGTGCAGCAGCGTATCGGCACTGCGCACGCCCACGCCGAAACGGCTTGCGCCCGCGTCTATCATTTCCAGCATGGTATCAATGTTGCGGATACCGCCCGCCGCCTTAATCGGCACGCTGCCGCCAATGGCGTCGTGGATAATTTTGACCATTTCTACCGTGGTGGGCTTTTCAAACAGACCGGTGCTTGTTTTAACAAACGAAGCGCCCGCGCCCGCAACCAGTTCCGCTGCTTTGGCAATCTGCGTATCGTTTAAAAGAGCGGTTTCGATGATCACCTTAACGGGGACTTTCACAGCCTCGCATACGGCAGTCACATCCTGTTTTGTATATTTATAGTTGCCGGACAAAAATGCGCCGACGTTCATTACCATGTCAATTTCCTGCGCGCCCAACAGCTCGAGCTGCTTGGCTTCATAAACCTTGGCGGAAGTCAGTTCGCCGCCATAAGGGAAGCCTGTTACGCTTCCGTGCAGGAGATCGGGATAGCCAATGGTGTTTTTAATGGTATACACAAGGTAGCAGGGAAACGCGACTGTGGAAGCGCAATGATACGTTTTGGCAATATCGCACACGCGTTCGATATCCTTAAGTGTGGAATCCGCCGCAATAGAAGTAATGTCGATCATATTCGGTAAATCTGTAAGCGAAAACATAGTAAAGGAAACCTCCGGGAATTGATTTAAAACATGTTTTATGATAATCAACCGTCATAGTATTGTCAATCAAAATTCGCTAAAAATTTCGCGTTGACGCAAAAAAAGTTGTATAATAAATCATTATGCGGAAAGGAAAAGACGGATTTGGAGATAGAAAGGGTCAAGGCTTTTTTTAAAAAGGACAGGTTTGTGGACGCGCTGGGCATCGAGATTGTGAGCGCAGGGGAAGGGCAGTGCACCTGCCGCGCGCAGATCAGAGAAACGCATTTAAACGCCGGGAACGTGGTGCAGGGCGGCATGATTTTTACCATTGCGGATTTTACGTTTGCGGTCGCGGCAAATTGCGCCCACGGCAACGTGGTATCGCTTTCCAACAATATTACGTATCATCGTCCGCCAAAAGGCGCGGTTTTATTTGCCAGCGCCAAAGAGATTTCGGCAACGCGCCGGACGTGTCTTTATGAAGTGTGTGTTTACGATGATTTGGATACGCAGGTAGCGTATATGACGGTAACGGGTTATATTAAAGACGGCGATATCGGGTTGTGATCGCCGCAAAAGCAGTTTATGTACGGAAAAAAAACGGGTTGTTTTCCACAAAGAAAGCAGCCCGTTTGCATCTTTTTTATTTGGCAGAACACGGATTTTTGCGCGTTATGCCTTTTTCTTTGCCAGAGAATCCTTTTTCAGCAGCGCGGTAAACAAAATACCGACCACGCATGCTGCCGCCGGCACGATAAACGTCCATGCGGTAGGTACCCCGCCCGGCGTCACAATCTTGGCGATTGCAGGGAACAGCAGTCCCGATGCTGCAAAAGCGATCATAATAAGACCGTAGTTGATCCCGTTGTTTTTGATCCCGTAATAATCTGCGGTCACAGCGGGGAATACACCGGCGCTGCCGCCAAAAGCAAACGAAATCAGCGCGATCAGCACGATAAACAGGTAGCTTTGCGCAAAGGTAAGCATCAAAACGCAAACCAGCGTAATGGCATACAAAAGGAACAGCACATTTTTGCGACCGAGCCTGTCGGAAAACCATGGCGCCAGCAGCCTGCCCGCCGCCGAAGCCATGCCTGTCACCATCACGCCCGCAAGTGCGGCAGCTTCAGAGAGACTGCGCAACTCGCCTAAAGATTTCAAAAGCGGGTTGATGATGAAGTATGCAGGCGTCAAAAGCATCATGCTTAGGAAAATAAAGTAATAATATTTTGTCCGCACCATTTCAAGCGGCGTATATTGTTTTTGACGGGAGAGGTCGGGCATTGCGATGTTGAAGGCATCCATGTATTCCTTAGGCGGATTTTTGATAAACCAGCCAAACACCATAATGACGATGATGAAAACAACCGAAAGAATCAAAAATGTCTGCGAAACGCCGACAGATGCCAAAAGCGTATTGACAAGGGGCGTAAACAGGACAGTCGACGCGCCGAAGGTGCATACGATTACGCCGGTCGCAAACCCCTTTTTATCCAAAAACCATTTTTGCGCGCAGGAAATGGTGGAGGTATAGGCCGCGCCTACGCCAAAGCCCGCCATGCCGCCATAGCAGAGGTAGATCAGCCACGGCATTTCCCGCGGGACAAAAGAAGAAAGGAAAATCCCCGCAAAAAACATAAGACCGCCTAAAAACACCACGGGACGCGGACCTTTTTTGTCGTTCAGACGTCCCCCGAGGACAATCCCGAGCACAAAGGTGGCGAGCATAATGGAAAACGTTACAGAAGCGTCTGCGGAGCTCCAGGAATAATATTCCATGACCGCAGGCTGGAAGATACTCCAGATATAAATAATACCGATACATAATTGGATGACCGCCCCCGCGACGAGCGGAAGATACTTATTTGGCGCTTTGTTCATGAAAGAAACCCCCTTACATTCCCTTGCTTTGCAGGAAAGTGCAAGACGCAGCCTTCGCTTCCCCGCAAAAATAAAATATTTTAGCATGTTAGCATAATGATACATGATTTTACGGTAAAAAGCAACGCAATACTTGTGAAAAGGGCGTAGCCGATGTAAAATAAGGGAAAGCCGCAAGGCTATTAGCAATCAGAGGTAGAAAAAATGCTGGAAGGAATTAAGATCGAGGTCTATAAAGCAAATATGGAGCTGGAAAAATACGGGCTGATTATGCTGCGCTGGGGCAATATTTCCGCGCGGGATGAACGCACAGGGTATATTGTCATCAAGCCGAGCCGTATTCCATATTCCCAAATCAAGCCGGATGACATGATCGTCTGTGATCTCGCAGGAAATATCATCGAAGGATCCAAGGCTCCATCCTCGGATTTATTTACGCATCTTGAGATTTACAAAGCTTTTCCGGAAGTCATGAGCGTTGCGCATACGCATTCCAAGTGGGCGACGGTTTTCGCGCAGGCAGGGAAAAGCATTCAAAACCTCGGGACGTCGCACACGGATTATTTTAAGTGCGATATCCCCGTGACGCGCTCTATGCGTCCGGAAGAAATCATCAGTGATTATGAAAAAAACACAGGGAAGATCATTGCGGAGGCGTTTACGCTCAAAGACCCGATGACGACGCCTGCGATCCTTGTCAAAAACCACGGCCCGTTTGTGTGGGGCAAGGATATCCCAGAGGCTGTGGATAACGCGGCGGCTCTGGAATATGTTGCGGAAATGGCTTTTTATACGCTGCGCCTTAACACGGACGCGGATATGAACAAATACCTGATCGATAAGCACACCGAAAGGAAGCAGGTACGCTGACATGGGAAATAAATCCACGGGCGCAGAGCGGCAGTTGTTTATTCTTTCTTTGCTTGCGCAGCGCGCCAGCGGCTATACCGTCAGCGAGATCGTTGACGGTCTAAAACGTATGGCGGATATTGACGCCACGCGGCGGATGGTCGTGCGCGATATGGATTATATTTCTCAGAATTTTTTTGTGTACGAAGAAGAGCAGAACGGAAAAACCGTGTATAAAGCCGATAAATACGCACTCGGCGATATGGATTTCTCCATTGCGGAGGTTGTGTCGCTTTATTTTACGCGCGAGGTGCTGGAGTCCTACCGTTCCCTTGATATCGCGAGGGATGCGTTGCGCATCATCGATCGGATTTTAGGGAAAATGCCGGAGCTTTCCCGCAGCGCCATGGAAAACGTGGAAAAGATGATTAAGATCGTCCCGCAAAGCGCACAGGAAGAAAGCATCGACGAGGAGATCCTCGAAGGGGTAAAGAATGCCGTAGAAAGCCGGTGCAGCGTGGAAATGGTCTATCGGTCTTTTTCCACAGGGCAGACGGAAACGCGCAAGTTTGATCCGTACCTTTTTGAAGTGCGCGACGGTTGCTGGCATACCATCGGGTATTGTCACCTGCGCGGGGCTGTGCGTGATTTCAGGGTTTCGCGGATCGAGGCAATTAAGCTTTTAAATGACCCGTTTGAGCTGCCGCAGAGGTTTTATGAGGATTATCGCAAAACGCGGTTTGATAAACTGGCCGGCGACGCGCTGCAAACCGTGCGTGTGCTTTTTACGGGAAGCGCAGCACGGCTGGTAAAGGAATTTCATTCCGAAAAAGCAGACAAGCTGCAAGAAACAAAAGACGGATTGTTGTTCGAAAAGAATACGGCGGTGACCGCGGATTTAAAATCGTGGCTGCTTTCGTTTGGCAGTCAGGCGCGCGTGTTGGAGCCGGATGCACTGCGCGAAGAAATAGCAACAGAAATTTTGAGTATGGCTAAGGTATATAAGGCGGTGAAACAATGAAAACCGAAGAATATCTGAAAATGCTGCGTGAAATCAAGGATGTTGCGGCTGCAACAATAGGGGAAGACGGAAAACCTGCAGTGCGTATGATAGATGTGATGCTCGCCGACACCGAACGACTATATTTTTTGACAGCGCGCGGCAAAGAGTTTTATGAACAATTGATGCGGCAAAAATTTACCGCGATAACGGGAATGACAAAAAAATGGGAAATGATTACCCTGCGCGGCAAAGTAGAGAACATAGGGCAGGGCATGCTCCCCGCTATTTTTGAGGCAAATCCCTCTATGGCGGAGGTATACCCGGGTGACAGTCGCGGGATTCTGGAGGTGTTTTGCCTCTATGAAGGGCAGGGCGAATATTTTAACCTATCAAAAAGTCCCATTTTTCGAGAAGATTTTTTTGTGGGAAATCCACAGGAACATAAGAAAGGATTTGAAATTACAGAAGCCTGTATTGGGTGCGGAATTTGTGCTAAAGTTTGTCCCCAGCAGTGTGTGGAAAAAGGAGAGCCGTTCGTGATCCGCCGGAAGAATTGTTTGCATTGTGGACTTTGCTTCGAGCGGTGCCCGGCTTCTGCAATTATAAGGCGGTGAAACAATGAAGCAGAGAAGGATTTTGAATTGTATTTCCCCTGATTTTAAGCGTGATACGCAGACACAGGCGGAATATATCGAAAAGAAAAGAGAACAGACGGTTGATTTTGTGAAGCGGTATCTTGCGGCTTCGTCGGCAAACGGCGTGGTTCTGGGGCTGTCCGGCGGAATCGACAGTTTTTTGACGTCAGCGTTATGCGCGCAGGCTTGCCAAGACCTCGGCAAGACCATGCACATTGTGTTGCTTCCCAATGGGATACAATCGGATATTGCGGATTCTCATGAATGTGCGCAGCGTATCCTCGCCATCAATCCGCAGACTGTTTGTGATACGGTTTCCATTGAAAATGGATATCTGGGCGCAATTGCCGATCTTTCCGGCGCGCATGGGTTCGGTCAGGATACGTATACGCTGGGCAACTTGCAGCCGCGCCTGCGTATGATGTACCAATATGCCCTTGCAAAAGGCATGCTGGTTGCGGGGACGGATCACGCGACGGAATCCATCACCGGATTTTTCACGAAATACGGCGATGGCGGCAGCGATTTTAACCCCATCCAGGAATTGGTCAAAGACGATATTTACGCAATGTCCAAAAGCTATGACGCACCGCAGTGCGTTTTGGAAAAGCAGCCCGCGGCAGGTCTTGGCATCTCAAAGACGGATGAGGACGAGCTGGGGCTTTCCTACCGGGATATCTGCGCTTATCTGAAAGGTTATAAAATTCCGCAGGAAGCGGCGCAAAAGCTGGAAGGGATATACAGCCGTTCCATGCACAAGCGCGCGCTTGCCGCGTCGCTCAAAGACGAATATTATACGCCAGTGACTACGACGCACATCCATGTGGGCAGCGTAGGAGATGGACGCATCGCGCAAAGCACTGTGCGTTATATCAACGCCAACCCGGAGCAAATTGTGTTATATGCCGGGCGGCGCGCGCCCGAACAGTGTTTTTACGAAGAGATCAAAAAGACGGTGAATACGCCTGTCGCGCGGTATAATATGTTCGATACTTCCGGGCAGGAAGCGGAAAATGAGGCGTTCGGGCGTCTTGGGGATAACCTTGAGCGCAACGTTGTGGTTTCCGGCGAAGTCGGTGTGGATTTGCAGGATATCGTGGTATGGCTGATGCACAACGGTTATGAAGTCACGCTCTTAAAGGATTGCCTGACCCGCGTCAAAAAATAAATCAGGGTGGTAAAAGAATGGATATTTTTAAATATGTGGATGAAGTAGTGGATTACTATGGCACGGTGCAATACAAATATAAAAACATCGCGCACGATTTAAAACACATGCTGGAAGAAGTGATCGTTAAAAATTCGGAATATACGCTTAATTTGTCATATCGGGTCAAGGATCTGGAAAGTGTGAGGGAGAAGCTGATCCGCAACAGTTATTATCGGATGCACACCACAAAAGAAGAAATTGTGGCGAATATTCAGGACATCATCGGCATCCGCATTGAATGCAAATTCAGTGAGGACGAGCAATATGTTTATAGGCTGATGCTCAAGATGTTTGATAAAACGGACGACCAGATCTTTTATTATAATGAAAAATTCCCCAAAATGCGCTTTAAGCTGAATGAAAAGCAGCCGGTGAAACAAAAAAACGGGTTTGACATTTATAAAATCGACGCGCGTTATGAGGATCACAAAGGTCAAGAAGACGAGGTGCGCGTTAATTTTGAAATCCAGATCAAGTCTATGGTCAATATGTTCTGGGGCGATATTGAGCACAAAATTATTTACAAGAATCCTTCTTATTTTATGGTGGAACAGCAGGTGATCGACAACCTGGTATCCATCAAGGAAAATTTGAATCTCGTGGATCACCAGCTGCATGAC
The DNA here is from genome assembly GCA_034926635.1 of Christensenella sp. Taxonomy (GTDB): domain Bacteria; phylum Bacillota; class Clostridia; order Christensenellales; family Christensenellaceae; genus Christensenella. The sequence goes on from JAYFQX010000006.1 coordinate 83,255, forward strand.
CTATATAAACGGTATAAGCGTGACAACAGCGCCAAGCTGCATTACCGCAAAGAGAATATCGAGAATATTATTTCCAAGCTGGTGCATGACACCATTGCGCGCAAAATGAAAAACGACCTTGGGTTTGTGGTACAGTTCAAAGAAAGCTGCGACAGTATTATAGACTACATCTTTATTGTGAACAATGCGGCGCAGATGGAAGATTACGGGCGCGTTTTGATGGAGATATTCTATATTACCAGCGATATGACGGGGGAACAAATGAACTTCCGCGAATCGCTGGAGCTGGAGCGCGAGTTTAATACGGGGGATGCGTTCGTGGATACCGTGGGGGTCACCATCCAACGGCTGATGAATGCGGATTTCAACTGGCATCTTTACTGCATGATTTTGTTTGAGCTGGAGCGCGGCAGCAATATCGATAACCTGGAAACCTTTATCCGTTATTACAAGGGAAGGCTGACGGCAAATGCGGATCTGCATAAACTGGAAGAAGTATTTCCGACAGAAGCCGCCAAAAAGATCAAGACCGATCTGCTGGCAGAAATGGGCTATGTGTTTCGCAGAAACGCTAACATCTCGCTTTTGTACAGCTCCGGTATGAAGGAACTGTCGCGCGTGCTGAAAAAGACGGTGGATAATATTATTAAGGATAAACCGGACTGGAACCGGGAAAAATCCATCTATTTGCTGTACCTTAACAACAGCGTGAACATAGACGAGAAAAATTGACACAAAAACGCTTTTAGCGTATGATAAATATGTTTTTTAATTTAAAGGAAAGAAAGGCAAACACAATGAAAATCAAACTGGCTGACGGCAGCGTCAAAGAAGTGAAGGACGGCATGAATGCTCTTGAAATTGCAAAAGAGCTGAGCCAAAAACTGGGTAAATCCGCGGTAGCAGCGAAAATCAACGGCACCACCACCGAGCTGACCGCAACCGTCCCGGATGGCGCTACGCTGGAAATCCTGACGTTCGATGATGAAGAAGGAAAAAAGGCAGTTTGGCATACCGCTTCCCATGTGCTTGCGCAGGCTGTAAGGCGCCTGTTCCCGGAGGCAAAGCTGGCGATCGGGCCGGCGACGGATTCGGGCTTCTATTATGATTTTGATACAGAAAAACCGTTTACCAACGAAGACCTTGCCAAAATCGAAAAAGAAATGAAAAAAATCATTGCGGAGAATCTTCCGCTTACCCGCTTCACCCTTCCGCGTGAGCAGGCTATCGCAAAGATGGAAGCTGCGGGAGAGCCGTATAAGGTAGAGTTGATCCGTGATTTGCCGCAGGATGCTGTTTTAAGCTTTTATGAACAAGGCGATTTTACAGACCTGTGCGCAGGACCTCATGCCGTGAGTACCGGCAAGGTAAAAGTACCAAAGCTGCTGCGGACAGCGGGCGCATATTGGCGCGGCGACGAAAAAAATAAAATGCTCCGTCGTATTTACGGGATCGCGTTCCCGTCGCAAAAAGAATTGGATGAGCATTTGCAGCAGATAAAAGAAGCGGAAGAGCGCGACCACAACAAGCTGGGGCGCGAGCTGCATTATTTTACTACCAGCCCGGCAGTCGGGCAGGGGCTGCCGCTTTTGATGCCCAAGGGTGCGAAAACCATGCAGTTGCTGCAGCGTTTTGTGGAAGACGAAGAGGAAAGCAGGGGGTATGTTCTGACAAAAACGCCATTTATGGCAAAGAGCGACCTGTACAAAATATCCGGACACTGGGATCATTATAAAGACGGCATGTTTGTGCTGGGTGATGAGGAAAAAGACGATGAAGTACTTGCGCTCCGCCCCATGACCTGTCCGTTCCAGTATACGGTTTATAACGCAGAGCATCATTCCTACAAAGACCTGCCCATTCGTTATGGGGAAACGTCTACACTATTCCGTAACGAGGCTTCGGGCGAAATGCACGGGTTGATCCGCGTGCGGCAGTTTACCCTTGCAGAAGGACACATCATCTGTACGCCGCAGCAACTGGAAGATGAATTTATGGGCGTTTTGGATCTCATACAGTATATTATGGGCGTTCTTGGAATTGAAAACGACGTCACTTACCGTTTTTCAAAATGGGATCCCAGCGATAAGGATAAATATGTGGGAGATGCGCAGGAATGGGAACGTGTGCAGGACGCGATGCGCACCATCCTCGACCATACAGGGCTTACTTATTATGAAGCGGACGGTGAGGCGGCTTTTTATGGTCCGAAGCTCGATATCCAGTTCAAAAACGTATTTGGCAAGGAAGATACGCTGTTTACGGTGCAGATCGACTTTGCGCTGGCAGAACGCTTTGGCATGACGTATGTGGACAGCGACGGTCAAAAAAAGACACCGTACATTATCCACCGTTCCTCGATCGGTTGTTACGAGCGCACGCTCGCCATGCTGATCGAGAAATACGCGGGTGCGCTGCCCATGTGGATGATGAGCGAAGAAGTGCGCGTGATGAATATTACGGAAGGGGCAATGGAGTATTGCCGCGCGTTTGCAGATCGCTTGAAAAAAGCGGGTATTCGCGTAACTGTGGACGACAGACCGGAGAAGATCGGCTATAAAATCCGTGAAGCGCGCGGGGAGCGTATTCCCTATATGCTCGTTGCGGGCGATAAAGAAGTGGCAGACGGCACGTTTGCAGTGCGCCGCCGGGGGCAGGGAGAGATCGGCAACATGGCGCAGGACGCGCTTTTAGAGCTGATTACCAGTCAGGACAGGGAAAAAGTGATTTTTTAGGCGCAGAAAAAAACAGGAGCAGGGGTGACAATACAAATGGATCGCAAACGTAAAACCGCTGTTTTATGCGCGGTAATCTTATTAATATCGGTTTTTCTGGCGGGATGTTCCACCGGGACGGAAGAAACCATCACGATCGGCAAGGACTTGATTCCTACGCTGTATTCTGTTGTGGGGCACCGTACGCGGACGGGGACTTCCACCGCGACGGAAAATGGAACAGTAACAAAATCAGTTACTTACGCGGGATTAACAAAAGAGGATGTGCAGTCGTATATTGACGCGCTTGCCGCAGACGGTTATATCCAGACGGAAGGGACAAAGGTTGACGGCAACGCGCAACGTTTACAGATCGCCATAGAGTCTTCTACGGAAGGCAAGGTTATTTTGATCGACATTGCGTTTGATCCGCAAAGCAGTACGACGCTTACCTATACGGTGACCGACGGGACGCTTACGCGGGAATAACGTTTTCCCGGAAAACGCTTGACACAGGGGCTTTGCCTGTGCTATCATTACAGAGTTAAAACAAGCAGAGGCTACCCGCTTCTCACCCTAAGGCGTGCCAAAAGGGTTTATAACACACGGAAGAAGTATCATAAGTGTTTTATTATTGCGGGTGGCGAAAGCCGCCCGCATTTTTTTGATTCCGGGCGTGTGCAACAGAAAAAAGCGTAAAACCCCGGACACAGTAGCAGTGCTGGGGGCAAAGAGGAACGACCGCCCGCAAAGCGATGGAGCATCCATGGGATGCGCCGAGCCAGGCAGGGCGTGGAGCGAATGCCCCTAAAATGGGGTCCACGAAAAGTTGGTAGCCGAAGGCGTGACTTTTTGGGGTAAGAGGAACGACCGCCCGCAAAGCGATGGAGCATCCATGGGATGCGCCGAGCCAGGCAGGGCGTGGAGCGACGAAAGGGAGGGAAAACCCATAGCGAACGAACTGTTCATCAATGAACAAATTAGAGAACCGGAAGTAAGGGTCGTTGCAGAGGACGGCAGGCAGCTCGGCGTCATGTCTTCAAAAGAGGCGCAGCGTCTGGCAGACGAAGCAGACCTTGATCTTGTGAATATCTCACCAAAGGCAAATCCGCCGGTTTGCAAGATCATGGATTATGGCAAATACCGTTTTGAGCAAAACAAACGGCAAAAAGAAGCAAAAAAGAACCAGAAGGTCATTACCTTAAAAGAAATGCGTCTTTCCGCGACAATCGACAAGCACGATATGGAAGTAAAGGCGAAAAACGTCCGTAAGTTCCTGGAAGCGGGCGATAAGGTAAAGATTTCCATCAGGTTCCGAGGCAGGCAGATGGCGCATACCGATCAGGGCGGCATTGTTATGCGGATGTTTCTGGAAATGCTGGGAGATTGTGCGGCCGTAGAGAAGAATGCAAAAATGGAAGGTCGCAGCATGTTTATGATTCTTGCGCCCAAGGCGTAATATATTAATTATGAACTATAATGTTTAGTGATAGAAGGAGGGCCTTAAAATGCCTAAGATGAAGACACACAGAGGCGCGGCAAAAAGATTCAGCGTCACAAAATCAGGTAAGGTGAAAAGAGCCAAAGCTTACAAAAGCCATATCTTGAATAAGAAATCCTCTAAGAGAAAGAGAAACCTGCGTCAGGGGACGTATATCTGCGACGCGGAACAAAAGAACATCAGAGTTCTGATACCTTATAAGTAAAATAGCGGGAGGTCTGTCAAAATGGCAAGAGTAAAAAGAGCGGTAAGCTCACATAAAAAACGTAGAAAAGTATTTAAACTTGCGAAGGGATATTTCGGCGCAAAGTCTAAACAATATAAAACCGCAAAACAAGCGGTGATGAAATCCATGAACTATGCGTATACCGGCAGAAAGCTGAAAAAACGCGATATGCGCAGGCTGTGGATTGTCCGTATTAATGCCGAAGCAAGGATCAACGGCATCAGCTATTCTCAGTTTATGAACGGTTTGAGGCAAAACGGCATTGACCTGAACAGGAAAGTTCTGGCGGATATGGCGGTAAACGATAAAGCGGCGTTCAAGAAGCTGGCGGATACGGCGAAGAAAAAAGTGATGGCATAAACAAGATAATTTTTTCGGGGGAATAAGCCTGACGCTGCTTACTCCCCTTTTTTGTTTCCGCTTGGTGTGAAGCGGTTTTGCCGCTTTCAAATTGTAGTATCAATAAGATACAGAAAAGCCGGGCTTGCGTCGTTTTCCGCAGCATCGGATAAAAAAACTTTGTGAGTGACCAAAACCCGGTATGGTGACCGGGATGAGGCAAGCCGTGCCAAAGAGGAAAGGGTGATATGATGAAAGAAATTAAAAGCCATTCCAATGAGTATATCAAAGCGCTGAAGCTGCTGAAAAGAAAAAAAGACAGGGATGCGCAGGGAAAATACCTGATCGAGGGAGTAAAGACCATCGAAGAAGCGGTGCGGTACGGCGCACGCATCGAATGCATCCTGACATCTGAGCCAAACAGCGCTGTTATGGGCTTTGCACGGGAGCATGATCTCAAAATAATAAGTGTACCACACGATATCATACAGCAGGTTTCGGACACAAAATCGCCACCGCATGATGTTGCGTGCGTATTTCAGGAGGAAAACCTGCCGGATTATGATGGAAGCTTTTATGTCGCTCTTGATGACGTCAACGACCCCAAGAACCTCGGGACAATTATCCGCACTGCGGATGCAGCAGGGGCGGACGGCGTATTGATTTCTTCCACCAGCGCGGATTTTTATGGTCCGAAGGCGCAGCGGGCGGCAATGGGCAGCACCTTCCATATTCCGATTGAAGTTGGGGATTTACCCGTTATGCTGGGGAAGCTGCGCGGCTATGGCATAAAAATTATTTCCGGCAGCCTGGGCGGAGATTTTGTATTGCCTCAAAACATCGGCAAAGCCTGTGTGGTGGTTGGCAACGAAGCGCGCGGTATTTCGCCGGAGGTCAAGGCGCTGTCAGACGTGTTGTATAAAATACGGATTTACGGCAGAGCGGAAAGCTTGAATGCAAGCGTGGCTGCGGGTATAATGTTATATGACGTCCGCAAAAATCTGTAATCGCAGGCACGTGACCACCGTGTTATTTATGCGGAAAAACAGGTTTTGCCATCATTTTTTGCAAAAAAAGACGTGATCCGTCACAAGCGTATTTCGGTTGCGTTTTGGTAAGGGCAAAAAAGAACTGTACGCGGACAGCGCGCAGTATTTGCGTAAAAATGTTGAAAATAATATATAATAAGATTTTGAAATAATTGAGACAGATGAGAGGAAAGGAAACTATGTCAAACGACGAAATGGTAAGCAGGGCATCCGCGGAGATCGCCGCGGCGCAGACAAGCGCACAGATCAGCGAAATCCGTGTCAAGTATCTCGGCAAAAAAGGCGAGATCACGATGCTGATGAAACAAATGGGTTCTCTTTCGCCTGAAGAGCGCCCTGCGTTCGGTCAGGCGGTAAATGCGGCGCGGCAGAGCGTGGAGCAGGCGCTCCTTGCGGCGGGAGAAAAGATTGCCCGCAGCGAAAGCGACGCAAAGCTTGCGGCAGAGCGTATGGATATTACGCTGCCGGGGCGCGGACAAAAGCTCGGCGCCTTGCATCCTTTGACGCAGGTATATTACGAGATCCGGGATATTTTCCTCAGTATGGGTTTTGATGTAAACGAGGGTCCGGAGGTAGAGCTGGATCATTATAATTTTGAATTGCTCAACATCCCGAAGGATCATCCGGCGCGCGATATGCAGGATACTTTTTATGTGAGCGAAGAGGTGCTGCTGCGCACGCATACCTCGCCGGTACAGGTGCGTACGATGCTGACCCAAAAACCACCGATCCGGATGATCTGCCCGGGGCGTGTTTACAGGATGGACGATGTAGACGCGACGCATTCCCCTGTGTTTATGCAGATGGAGGGGCTGGTCGTGGATAAAAACATCCGTTTTTCCGACCTCAAAGGAACGATCAATACGTTTATCCGTAATTTTTATGGAGAAGACGTCAAAACAAAATTCCGTCCCGGTTTTTTCCCGTTTACGGAACCTTCCGCCGAGGTGGACGTTACGTGCACGGTGTGCGGCGGTAAAGGCTGCAGCGCATGCAAGGGCGCGGGTATGATCGAGGTTCTGGGCTGCGGGCTGGTCAACCCTGTGGTGCTGGAAAACTGCGGGATTGATTCCCGGGAATACTCTGGATTTGCATTCGGCCTTGGCATAGACCGCCTTGCAAACACCAAATACGGGATCACGGACATTCGCCTGCTTTATGAAAACGACGCGCGTTTTTTGCGTCAGTTTGTGTAAGATGGCAGCGACAACAGGAAATTATCTGGAATTGAGGGGAAAGAATCAATGTTAGCACCTTATAGATGGATCTGCGATTACGCGGATGTAAAATCAGATGTACAGACTTTGGCGGACAAAATGGTCATGACGGGCAATGGCGTAGAAGAAGTCATCCGCCTTGGCGAAGAAATACAGAACGTAGTGGTCGGGAGAATCGATAAAATCGAGAAGCATCCCGATGCGGATAAGCTGCAGGTTTGCATGATCGACGTGGGAGACACAGAGCTTTTGCAGATTGTAACGGCTGCACAAAATGTGTTTGAGGGCGCGTATGTGCCGGTTGCCAAAGCGCCTGCCATGGTGGTCGGCGGTCCCATTAAAAAAGGCAAGCTGCGCGGCGTTGCATCGCAGGGCATGTTGTGTTCCGGTGAGGAATTGAATATAAAAGAAGAGGATTATCCCGGCGCGGGCGTAAACGGCATCTTGATCCTGCGGGGCGAACCGCCCGTCGGTATGGATGTATGCGAGCTGTTGGATTTGCGCGGCGAGGTGATCGATTTTGAGGTGGGCGCAAACCGCCCGGATTGCCTGAGTATGATTGGCACCGCGCGCGAAGCGGCTGCCGCAGATTGTGTGGCGTTTCATCTGCCGGAAGTAAAATACGAGGAAAAAGGCGCGGCAATAAAAGATATTGTCAGCGTAGAAGTAAAAGATACGGATTTATGTACCCGTTATGTGGCGGCTGCCGTGACCAACGTCAAAATCGGCTCTTCGCCCGAGTGGATGCGCATTCGGCTGCGCGAAGCGGGGATCCGCCCGATCAACAACATTGTGGATATCACCAACTTTATCATGCTGGAAACAGGACAACCCATGCATGCGTTTGACGCGGATAAAATCCGTGGGGGCAAGATCATCGTGCGCCGCGCGAAAAACGGTGAAACCATGAAGACGCTGGACGATAAGGAACGCACCTTCACAGACAGTATGCTGCTCATTTGTGACGAGCAGGGACCGGTCGGCGTAGCGGGTGTGATGGGAGGGCTGGATTCCGAGATCACGGAGCAGACCAAGACCGTGGTGTTTGAATCCGCAAAATTTATGTACGGCAATATCCGCCAGACCTCAAGGGGGCTTGGGCTTGCGACGGAAAGTTCAATGCGGTTTTCCAAGGGGGTGGACGCGGCGACCACGATGTTTGCCATGCAGCGTGCCCTTACGCTTGTAGATACTCTGGGCGCAGGAGACGTTGCACAGGGCATGATCGATCTTTTGCAGGAGGATCTCAAGCAGAAGATCATCAAGGTGACGGCAGGAAGGATCAACAGCAGACTGGGGACGCATATCAGCGCCAAAGAAATGCAGCAGGATTTAAGCCGCGTTTACATCACAACAGGGCTCATCGGTGACGAGCTGGTATGTACGGTGCCAAATTTTCGCGGGGATATTTACGGCGAAGCGGATATCGCGGAAGAAGTGGCGCGTATTTACGGTTATGATAACATCCCGGAGACCAATCCGGTGATGGAAATAAGCCGCGGAAGGATCTCGCGGGACGCGCAAAAAATAGATATGATCCGCGATTATCTCAAAAACAACGGCTTTTTGGAATGCACGACCTATTCGTTTATAGGACCGCAAGATTATGAGAGGCTGGGGCTTGATGTGCCGCCAAGCGTAAAAATTTATAACCCCATGGGCGATGATACTTCGCTTATGCGCACGACGCTGGTGCCGCACATGCTAAATACGGTAGCGTTTAACCAAAACAAAAAAAACGTAGAGCTGCAGCTCTATGAAATCTCGCGTATATTCCGCCCGGTAGCAGGGCAGCCGCTCCCGGAGGAAATTCCTACAATGGTGATGGCGGTCAGCGGGGCGCGCAGTTTTCTTGACTTAAAAGGCACGATTGAAAATCTTGTACTGCTGCTGACGGGTGAAGAAATTCGCTGCGAGCGGTCAGGCGAGACGTATTTGCATCCTGGAATTGCCGCGGATGTGTGGATCGGCGAAGAAAAAATCGGTATTTTGGGAAGTGTACACCCGGAGATCCGCAAGGCGTTTGAAATTCCGTTTGACGCGGTGATCGCGCAGATTGATCTGCGGACGCTGTTCGGTATTGAAAAAAAGCAGATGAAATTCGCCGGACTGCCAAAATTCCCGGCTGCTTCGCGTGATCTGGCAGTGATTGTATCGCAGGAAGCGGGCGCGGGAGACATGATGTCCGCAATCAAAAAAGCGGGCGGCAAGCGCGTGGAAGAAGTTGGGTTGTTTGACGTCTATGAAGGCGAAAAAATCGGCGAAGGCAAGAAGAGCGTTGCGTTTTCTATTATGCTTCGCAGCCCGGAAGGCACCATGACGGACGAGGAAGTGGATCGGATTATGAAAAAAATCCTGCGTGCGCTGGAAGAAGGATTTGAGGCACGCCTGCGCGACTGAAATTAGGCAGTTGTGCAATAAACGACCTTGTTGTATAATGAAAGAAACGAGGAGTAAGGCGGTGGAAAACGTGGAAAAAATTAAGACGGTGGTCAGCATTGGCGGAAAAGAATATACCATCTGCGGCACAGATAGTGCGGAATACATCCACAGGGTCGCGTTGAAAGTGAATTCTAAGCTGGACGAGATGAAAAAGGCAAACCCGGCGCTCAACAACATTCAATTGGCGATGCTTACTTCCCTTAACATTGCGGACGATTATATGAAAACGCTTGACGAGCTGGAAGCGACGAAAAAAGAGCTGGAAAAAGCGTGCAAAGAAGTGGAACGGCTGGAAAAAACACATGCCGGCTCCGTGCGTCCGGTTTCATACCGGAAATAGGTGGAAATTAGTTGAGAAGGGCGGGGAAGCACGCAGTTTCCCCGCTTTTTTGATTGGCGCTGCGCGGAAAAATCCATGTTTTCTGCCTGAAAATACGGGAATATTTTCCCGGGAAATGTGTTACAATAATAGCATTATGATGAAGATACCGAAATCATTGGAATTTGATACCATTTTAGAGCGCCTCGCGGGCAAAACCATGTCGCGCGCCGCAGGAGACGCTGCGCGTGCGCTCACGCCGGAAGAAACCCCGGAGGGTGCGCAGCTTTTGATGCGCAAAACAATGGAGGCGGAGACCCTGCTGCTAAAGCGACCCTCTTATCCCATCTGTTCGTTTTCCGCTGCTGCTGCAGAGCTGCGGCGTATGAAGACGGGCGCAAGCCTTTCGGGAGGAGAGCTGCTGCGGCTGGCAAGCATATTTCGCGCTGCAAAGCAGGCGGCGCCGCTCGCGCATGACGATACGGCGCAGATCATTCCCGGCATGGCAAAAAGGCTTGTCTATGATGAAGGACTTTTGCGTCGTGTAGAAGAATGCGTGCTCGCGGAGGACGAGATCGCGGACGCGGCATCCTCGGAGCTTACCCGGGTTCGGCGCGCCATGCGCAAAGAAAATGAGTTTATCCGGGAGAAACTGCAATCCATGATCCGCTCACAGGGGGATAGCAAATATTTGCAGGATTCCATTATCACCCAGCGCGGCGGCAGGTATGTAGTGCCTGTAAAATCGGAATATAAATCGAGCGTTCCCGGCATTGTACACGAAAGAAGTACGTCCGGCGCGACCTTGTTTATCGAGCCTGCCAGCGTGGTAGAGGCAAACAACCGTATCCGTGAGCTGGAGGCCGCCGAAGCAAAAGAAATTGCAAGAATTTTGGCAGAGCTGACGTCATACTTCAGCGTATATCGTGAGCAGCTGAAAGAAGACGTAGAGATCTTAACGGAGCTTGACCTGCTGTTTGCAAAGGCTTCGTTGGGACTGGAAATGAAGGCTGCGCCCGTTACGTTTACGGAAAACGGCGAGCTTTTGCTGCGGGGTGCAAGGCATCCGCTGATCAACAGGGAAAAGGTCGTACCGATCTCGCTGCAAATGGGCGGCGGCGTGCGCGCGCTTGTGATCACCGGACCCAATACAGGCGGGAAAACCGTCACGCTCAAGCTGACAGGGCTGTTTGCCGCAATGGCGCAGTCGGGTTTGTTTTTGCCTGCGCATACGCCTGTCAAAATGCCGGTGTTTGATGGGATTTTTGCGGATATCGGGGACGAACAGAGTATCGAGCAGTCGCTGTCCACATTTTCCGCGCATATGAAGAGCATCATTTTTGCGCTGAAGCATGCGGGAAAAAATTCGCTGGTGCTGATCGACGAGCTTGGCGCGGGAACAGACCCACAGGAGGGCGGTGCGCTTGCACAGGCCGTATTAAAAGAGCTTTCCGATAAGGGCTGTATGGTGATTGCCACCACGCACATTGGGGAATTGAAGGCGTTTGCCAACGAACGCGAAGGGTTTGAAAACGCAAGCATGGAGTTTGACGCGGCGACGCTTACGCCTACATATCGGCTGCTGATGGGAGTGGCGGGACACTCCAACGCCATTTTGATCTCCAAGCGGCTGGGGTTGCCCGCGCATGTGGTGACGGCAGCGCAGGGATATATGAATGCGGAGCATCTGGAATACGGTAAGTTGATCGAGGGTGCGGAGCAGGCGCAAAAAAAAGCGCGTAAATTGCTTAAAGATGCCAAAGAAGAGCTCCAGCAGGCGAAGGAAGAGCGGCGCAAAGCAGAGCAGATCGCACAAAAAGCTGCTGAAAAACGAAAACAGGTATTGGAAAAAGCAAACGAAAAAGCGATTGAGATATTAGACGATGCGCGCGAAACTGCGGAAGACGCGATTTATGAGGCCAAACAGCTGCATAAGCAGCATGATGAGGCAGGGCGTACCGTGACGACGCAAAAGGTACGTGCGAAGTTGTCCGGCAAAAAACAAGTGATAGAGCAGCATAAAAAGCGGCAAATTAAGGCAAAAATTCTGAAAGAGGAAGATATCCGCGAAGGCGATACCGTGACCATTCTTTCCATGGACGCGCCCGCGACCGTCCTAAAAAAGCCCAATGCCAAAGGCATGGTGCGGCTGCAGGCGGGTATTATGCAGGTAGAGCTGCATTATACGGAGCTTGGTCCCGGTCAAGAGGAAGCACCTAAAAAAGGCATGCGTACGTCGCATGTACAGCTTGATACACGTCGCAGTGTGCCTATGGAAATTGATTTGCACGGTATGGCGGTGGACGATTCACTGATCGTGCTGGATAAATACCTGGATGATGCGTTTTTGTCCGGACTCGGCGAGGTAACGATCATCCACGGACGAGGGACAGGCGTGCTGCGCAAAGGCGTGCAGGAATACCTGCGTACGCACCCGCATGTCAAAAGCTACCGTCCGGGAAAATACGGCGAAGGCGATATCGGGGTGACGGTGGTCACGCTGAAATAGCGTTTTGAGCGGTTATAGCAAGCCGGGGGGAAAACAATGGGGAAAATTATCTTAGTGAGCGCGTGCCTTGCGGGAAAGCCATGCCGTTATGATGGCGGCGCAAAGAGATCGGGCGCGGCCATGACATGCCCGGAAGACGGAAGAATCGTGCCGGCGTGCCCGGAAGGCATGGCGGGACTCCCAATTCCGCGTCCACCTGCCGAGATTCGCGGCGGGGACGGGTTTGACGTTTTAAAAGGGGACGCAAAGGTTTATAATAAAGAAGGCCAAGAGGTAACGGAAGAATTTTTACGCGGTGCGCGGAAGTTTTTAGCGTATGCGCAAAAAATCGGGGCGGATGAAGTCCGGTTAAAGGCCAAAAGTCCAAGCTGCGGCGTCGCGTGTATTTACGACGGGACATTTGAGGGGCGATTGCGCGAAGGCTGCGGCGTGACTTGTGCGTTGCTGCTGCAAAACGGGATAAAAGTGGTAGAGATACCCTAAAGAAGGAGAAACTATGGCAAACCAAAGTATTTTAGTGATTGATGATGATAAAAATATCAGGGAGGTTGTAAAACTATACCTGCGCAAAGAAGGGTATGATGTCACCGAGGCTGCTGACGGCGCGATCGGCGCGGATTTGTTTTTTGGCAAGCCATACAACCTTGTACTGCTCGACATCATGATGCCGATTCAGGATGGGATCGAGACCATCAAAAAAATCAGGGCAAAATCCAACGTTCCCGTGATCATGCTGACTGCCAAGGGAGAGACGTTTGACAAGGTTTTGGCGCTGGAGCTAGGCGCGGACGATTATATTGTCAAGCCGTTTGACCCAAAGGAACTGGTGGCGCGCGTCAAAGCGGTCATCCGCCGAAGTACACAGGAAGATAAAACCGACGTACTGGAATATCAGGATCTTAAAATCGATATCCAAAATTATCAGGTGATTTATAAGGGCGCCGAGCTGCAAATGCCCCCCAAAGAAATAGAATTGCTGCATTTTCTTGCGGCGAGACCCAACAAGGTGTTTACGCGCGACCAGCTTTTGGAGCAGGTTTGGGGCTTTGAATACTTTGGCGATTCCCGCACGGTGGACGTGCACATCAAGCGCCTGCGCGAGAAATTTGACGAGCCGGAACCGTGGCAAATTAAGACGGTGTGGGGCGTTGGTTATAAGTTTGAGGTATAAATAACAGGAAAAAAACAAAAACAGACCGGAAAAAACCGGCCTGTTTTTTGTAATCGGCGGTATTTTTAATATTTCGTTTACACATCCGCCATAAAATGGCATTATAATAACAATAGATTATTTTTTGACAGGGGAAAAGGCGCTTTATGATCAAAACGGTTTTTGGAAAAATTATGCTTCTTTTTATGGTTATCATCATGGTCGCCCTGTTTATTTCCGGTCTGATGATGAGCTTTTTGGTGCGTAGCGCATATCTTGATGAAAGCGAGCAGCAAATGCTTTCCGTTGCAAACGATGTAGAGACGCTGCTTTCTTTTTATAAAAACAATTATTTATCCATGAAGCAGGTCACCGGGCAGATTTCCGTGAAGGCAGAAGCCAATAAAGACGTGATTTGGGTGGTCAACAGCGATGGAAGCGTTTGGCTTGCCGCCGACCCCAGCGGGCAAACAAGCATCACCAAAGACGAGATCGCTATGTATTATGAAGATATGTTGACCGAGCTGCAAAAAGGCAATGCGGTAAAAGTGATTGCGGAAGAATCCAACTTTTTTAATACACCGGTTGTGACCGTGGCAAAGCCTGTGATGGCGGACGATTCTGTTACGGGGTTTGTATTTGTGCATAAAAAAATCAGTGAAATGGATGCGCAGATGATGACGGTTTATCGCCAGATTGTTTTGGCCGCCGGAATTTCGGCGGGACTCGGCATCATCCTGACCTATGTGTTCTCGCGTTATATGCTGCGGCCGCTGGTGGTGGTCAACGCCGGCGTAAAGCAGCTGGCAAAGGGGCATTTTGATATTCAGCTTTCCGTTTCGTCACGTGACGAGCTGGGGCAGCTTGCAGATACGTTTAATACGGTGGCGCAAGAGCTGCAAAAATATCAGGCGACACGCGAAAGTCTGGTGGCAAACGTGTCCCACGAGCTGCGCAGTCCGCTGACCTCCATGCAGGGACTTCTGCAGGCTGTGCTGGACGGAACGGTCCCCCCGGAAGAGGCGCCGCATTACCTTGGGGTGGTGCTGGATGAAACCAAACGGCTGGGGCTGCTGATCAGCGATATGCTGGATCTGGCGAAGATCGAATCCGGGCAGTTCCCTATGCAAATGGAAAAACTTGATCTTGCGGAGCTGATACGCCGTATTTTGATTACGTTTGAGAGTAAAATCGACGCGAAACACCTGGAGGTGGAAGCAGCGTTGCCTGACAGAAAACTATGGGTCTACGGGGATGAAAATCGTCTTGCGCAGGTGCTGCATAATATCCTGGAAAATGCCATTAAATTTGCCGGCGAAGACGGTAAACTGCGGATCGCGACGCGCGAAGACGGTGATACGGTTTTTGTCAGCATCAACAATTCGGGAGACCCGATCGCAAAAGAGGATATTCCCTATTTGTTCGACCGGTTTTTCAAAACGGATAAATCGCATTCGCGCACAAAGGAAGGTACAGGGATCGGGCTTTCTATTGTAAAGAATATTTTGAAGGAGCACGGGCAGAAGATTTGGGTAACATCAGGAAAAGAAGAAGGGACGACCTTTACCTTCACGTTAAAAAAGGTCTAAGAATATTCACGTTATGTTCACATTTTTGTCATAAACGGTAAGTAAGATTAAAAGATGAAAGATGCAGGCAGACGGGGCAAATGCCTGAGCCTGTCTTGGAACGCATAAATTGAGGAGGGCATAGATAGAATGGATGAGAATGGATTTCCGCCGGTAAACGGCAACAACAGCGGACAGCAGGACGCAGAGCAAGGCTGGCAGCCGCAGCCGATCCAGCAATTTGAAGCGCAAAATAACACGGAACAGGCGGGGCAGTTTGATTCACAATATCATGCAGGGCAGCAGGAGCAGCAATATGCCGACCCGGAAGGCGGACAGCCGGAGGGGAAAAAGCCAAACAAAAAGAAAGAAAAAAAGCATGGCATTGGCGGCATGATGGCAGTGGTCGCTGTTGCAGGGATTCTTGCGGGGTGTTTGCTGATGGCGTTTGTAATTTCGCCCTTGATTCAATCCAGAGGAACGGCGCTTCCAAACCTGCAGGAAAGCGAGCAGCAGGCAGAGGCATCTGCTGCGCCGGATCTCGGAGGCGAAGCTTCCGCCATTCAGGATACGGCAAACCCGGTGGTGCAGATCGCAGATGAATACGACGACAGCGTGGTCGGCGTCACGGCATATAACAAGCAGCTTGTCTCCGGGCAGGAACCGGTAGAACAGGCGCTTGCGGCAGGTACGGGCTTCTTTATTTCCAACGACGGTTATATTTTGACAAACAATCATGTCATTGCGAGCGGTAACCTGATCAAGGTCAAGACGTCCGATAATGAAGAACACGTTGCAGAAATCGTCGGGGCAGATCCGGCAACGGATATTGCGGTGCTGAAGGTGGATGGTCTTAACGATCGCGCAGTGCCGCTTGCAAACAGCGACGAGCTGAAAGTGGGCGAGCTGGCAGTCGCGATCGGGAATGTGCGTGGCGATACGTTCAGCAATACGGTTACGGTAGGCTACGTCAGCGTTCTCAGCACGCCGGTGATGCTCAACGGCATCAAAATGGATATGATTCAGACGGATGCAGCGATTAATCCCGGAAACTCGGGCGGACCGCTGGTAGGCTCGAATGGGGAGGTTATTGGTGTGACAACAGCCAAAAAGTTTATTTCCGGCTATGACGAAAGCGGGAACACTTTGAATTCTGAAGGAATCGGTTATGCAATCCCGATCAATAAAGCCGTAAGTATTGCACAGCAGCTCATTGAAAACGGCAGCATTCCGCGCGCCGGTATCGGGATCAGCTATTCTATGATCTCTGCAGTCGACGCAAATCTGTGGGGAACGCCGCGCGGTGCGTTGGTCGTGGAAGTAACAGAAGGCGGTCCTGCCGCAAAAGCGGGGATTCAGCAAAATGATGTCATTACTTCTATCGACGGTGTGGACCTCACAGACGGTACGGAGATCCCTTCTATGGCAGAGAAAGCCATCGGCGATACGATTTCAGCGACAGTATGGCGGGAAGGCAAAGAATATTCCGTGGATATGACGCTGGAGGATCTCAATACATTCAGCTCGGCATCCTGATAACACGCGGGGCTTTGACCTCCCGCGGTTTTAAGAAAAATACAAAAAGAGCCGCAGTGATTTTTCTCTAAAACCACTGCGGCTTTTTATTACAGTAAAAACAGTTTTTCAGCCGATCACCATTTTTTCCGCGCCTTCTACAGCGGCGGCAACCAGCGCGTCAATATCCAAAACCTGTTCCGCCTCGATGATACGCTCTAGCTTAGGACGTGTAGTCGGGTGCTTGGGCACAAATACGGTGCAGCAATCCTCATAGGGCAGAATGGAGGTTTCATAGGTGCCGATGCGCGTTGCAATATCAATGATATCCAGCTTATCCATACCGATCAACGGACGGAATACGGGCATTTTTTCCACAACACTGCCTGTGACATACATGCTTTCCATGGTCTGACTGGCAACCTGCCCAATGCTTTCGCCGGTGACAATGGCAAGCGCCTGGTCTTTTTCCGCAAGCTTTTGCGCGATGCGCATCATAAAACGACGCATGATGATCACCAGCATCTCGTGCGGGCATTTCTCATAAATCTGCATTTGGATCTCGGTAAAGCTCACCACATGCAAATGAATACGTCCGGAATATTCCGACACAATTTTTGCAAGGTCGATCACTTTTTGTTTGGCAGCCTCGCTGGTGTAAGGGAAGCTGTGGTAATGCACGGCGGAAAGCTGTACGCCGCGTTTGGCGACCATATACCCGGCAACGGGACTGTCGATCCCACCGGACAACAGCAGCATGGCGCGACCGCCGGAGCGCTGGGGCATCCCGCCCGCGCACGGGATGACATCCACATAGCCGTAGCACTGCTCGCGCACCTCAATGTGGACAATGAAATCCGGGTTATGTACATCCACGGAAAGTCCTTCCACCGCATCCAGAATTTTGCCGCCCAAATCCGCGGCAAGCTGCATGGAAGAAAGGGGAAACCGTTTATCCGCACGCTTTGCTTCCACTTTAAAAGTTGCGTTTTTCAGACCTTTTTTCTGCATATAATCCTTTGTCAGGGCAATCATGGTTTCACTGATGGAATCCATGTCTTTTTCAATCTCCACTGCGGGTGAAAGCGAATGCAGACCAAACACACGGCGCAGTGACTCAATAGCGCGTGGGATTTGGTCGTCCTCCAGACCTGTGACGTAAAACCGTCCATAGCCTTTTTCTGTAACCGCATCCGGGAAATCGCGCAGCGCGCGTTTGATGGCGGCCTTTTGCAGCGCTTCAAAATGCGGGCGGTTCAGCCCTTTTAGATGGATCTCGCCGTAACGTAATAACAATATCATGATTTACTCTCCTATTTTCTGGTAAACTTTCTTAGCATTTCTGCATTTTTACGGAGGGAAGCCGCCGCCCTGCATATCTCTTCTTCTGTTGTAAAAGGCGAAAAGCTGATACGGATGGCGCCCTCTGCTTCCTGCTCCGTCAAAGAAAGTGCCTTTGCGATCCGGCTTTTCCCTTTTTTGGACGAGCATGCCGAACCGGTGGAAATACAAATTCCGTCCTGCTCCAGCGTATGCAGCAATGTCTCACCGCGCACACCCAGCACCGACAGGTTTACGATATGGCTGCAAGCCTCCTCTTCTTTTTCGGGAGACAGCAGCACAAGATCTGCGATCCCGGCACATTCGGCAAGCAGCCGTGCACGCAGACCCGCGTAATGCGCCGGGGGAACCTGTTCCATAAAATATTGCACCGCAGTCGCAAAGGAAAAAATCCCCAGTGTATTCTGTGTGCCGCTTCGCAAGCCGTTTTCCTGTCCGCCACCCAAAAGATATGGTTTTAAAGGCGCATCCGATTTCAAAAATACGGCGCCCGTACCCTTGTGCGCATGCAGTTTGTGCGCGCTCACCGTATAATAATCAATGTTGGACGTATCGCGCAGTCGCACCTTGCAGTAGGCTTGTACGCCGTCTGCATGGAACAACGCCTGCGGATTTTTGGCTTTGACCGCCGCGGCGATTGCTTCAATATCGTTTTTCGCGCCGGTTTCATTGTTGACATGCATGATGCTCACAAGGGCGGTATCCTCGTCTACCGCGCTTGCAACCGCTTCCGGAGTGATCACGCCGTTTTTTTGGGGCTTTACAAACGTAACGCGGGCGCCTTCGTTTTGCAGAAAACGAAAGCTTTCTTCCACACAGGGATGTTCCGCCCCGCCGCAGACATAATTCATGTTCTTTTTTTTGCGCGCCCCGCGCAGGATCACGGTGTTTGCGCCTTCCGTACCACAGCTGGTAAAAAAGCATTTGTGACCGGATGCGCCAAACGCCCGTAAAAGCGTTTCTTTGGCCTGATCCATTTCTTTTTGTACGCTGACTGCATCCGCATAAAGCGCCGATGGGTTTTGCCATAGCTTTTGTGCGTAGCGCAGGTAAATTTCATTGCATTGCGCAAGCGGTTTTGTGGTCGCTGCGTTGTCAAGATAGATAGATTCCATTTGTCAAGACCTCTTATTCCGCGTTTTTCGCGCGGATCAATTTCCATGCTGTATCCTGTGCGAACGCCCCTTGCTGCCATCCCCGTTTTTAAAAGAAAAACTTTCTTGGGTGTCCGGGCTAAAAATCATAGGAAGACGCCGCGCCAAAATAACGTTTCTATTATATCATAGTTTTAAAAACTGTAAAATAGAAGGAAATCCGCAGTGCAAAAAAGTCCGGTATCTTTGCCGCTTTTTTTTTCACAAACGCCATTACAGCGCCAAAAGGATTGACAGTCCGGGAAAAAAATGTTAGTGTGATAGCAACAGATATTATAAGTAAAATCACTTTACAAAAGTAAAATATTGGCGAACGGTAAGGAGAAACTTTGCGATGAAGTATTTTTTAGGAATTGACGCGGGGACCAGCGGGATCAAAGCAATGATACTTGATGAAAACGGAGTCATCAGCGGCATTGGCTATGACGAATGCGATGTACTTACCCCTCATCCGGGCTGGGCAGAGCAGGATCCTCATATGTGGTGGGAAGTATGCCAGCGCGCGGTGAAGCAGGCTGTGAAAAAGAGCGGACACGGCATGGAAATCGAGGGGATCGGCTTTTCCGGGCAGATGCAGGGCAGCACGCTTATGGATAAAGAGATGCAGCCTCTGGGAAACTGCATGATTTGGCTGGATCAGCGTTCCGAGCCCGAAGTGCGCGATATTGAGAAGCTGCTTACGGACGAAGAAATGCTTCGTTATACCACAAACTATTGTCTGAACAGTTTTTGGGCGGCAAAGCTTTTATGGGTCAAGAAAAACGATCCGGCGACTTTCGATAAAATCCATACGGTGCTGTTCACCAAGGATTATCTGCGCTATCAGATGACGGGGGAAGCGGCGACAGAAGTCAGTGACGCATCGCTGTCCTTTTTGATGGATGTAGCAGGCAGGAAATGGGCAGATCCGGTATTTGAGAAACTCGGGATCCCAAAAGAGATCGTTCCAAAGAGGCTTGTGGAGTCGCAGGACGTTGTGGGTCATCTGAAAGCGGATGTTGCAGCAGACTGGGGCATGAAAGCGGGAATTCCTGTGGTTGCGGGCGGCGGCGATCAGCCTGCGGGCGGCGTAGGGACAGGCGTTGTGAAGTCCGGCGTCATCGGCGCGACCATCGGTACGTCCGGGGTTGTGTTCGGCTGTACCGACAAACCGCTGATTGACAATAAAAAGCGCGCAATCATGAGCATGGCGCATTCCGTGCCTGATAAATGGTGCTTCCTTGGTTTGGTGCTCACGGCGGGCGGGTCGTTTAAATGGATTCGTGACAACCTGTTTGCAGATAAAAAAGCAGAGCTCGCCGCGCAGGGCGGGGATATCTACGATTATATGACAAAACTGGCTTCTACATCTTCACCGGGCAGCGAGGGGCTGACGTTCCTGCCGTACCTGAACGGGGAGAAAACGCCGATTTCCGATCCGAACGCGCGCGGTACGTTCTTTGGGCTTTCTTACCGTCACGGTCTTGGTGATATCTGCCGCAGCGTTATGGAGGGCGTCACCTTCGCGCTCCGCGATACCATTGAAATTTGCCGTGATCTGGGGATCGACGTCAACGAAGTACGCGCAAACGGCGGCGGCGCAAAGAGCGATCTGTGGCTGCAAATTCAGGCGGATATTTATAACGCCAACGTGCTTACCATGAATATGGAAGAAGGCCCGGCAGCAGGCGGCGCAATCATGGCGGCGGTCGGCGCGGGACACTTCGGTAGCATTCAGGAGGCGTGCGACGCATGGATCAAGGTAAAGAGCGTGACAGAGCCAATTGCGGAAAACGTGAAGCGTTATAACGATTATTATCAGACTTACCGTGATTTATATCCGGCGCTCAGAGATATGTATGCGCGTCAGGCGGAGAATGTTGCAAAATATCTGTAAAAAAGTATAAAAACGTTGGTAAACATCGGTGTTCAATCCAAAAAAACGGGTTTTCTTTGATAGAGAAAACCCGTTTTTTATTCAGCTGCCATACTTTAGTGGAGGTTGATCATTACAATTTCGGGTCTGTTATAGAAACGTGGAATGCGGATGCTTTCCCTTGCAAGCCCTCGGCTTACGATCATTGTGGTGTGTTCCATAGAATATTTGCCGCCGGCGTACTTTGGAAAAAATCCCTGATTGGGCGCATAAATTCCGTTAACCAGCCCGGGGATCCGCCATTGACCGCCGTGTGCATGCCCGCATACTGTGAGATCGATACGCGGATCGTCATAAAGCGCGGTCAACTCCGGTCTGTGCGATAATAAAACGGTATAATTTCCGTTATCAGCAAGCTTTTTCACCCGATCAACCTGTTCCTTAACGGTCTGTGTGTTTTGCTGCTCTCCCGCAGGTGCCAGTAGGGCAGAATCGGGATCGTCAACGCCGCCGATATTAAGCGTCTCGCCATTGATTGTAATGGTCCGCACGGTTCCGCTCAAACGGATCACGCCGTATTTTTTCAGAATACGCATTTTTTGGTCAAAGGCGCTGCTGCCGCTCCAGTATTCATGGTTCCCGGTGACATAATAGCACGGGTATGCAGCGGCAATCTTTTCAAGCAAATATTCTGTGTTATCATCCGGTATTTCATCATCGAAAATATCCCCGGCAAATAAAATGAGATCGGGATCTTGCCTTGTGATTTCGTTCGCGAGAATACGCTCTTTTTCTCCATAGCTGCAGGAATGCAAATCCGCAATCAAGGCGATTTTGATATGATTTTCGATCTCTTTTGCATCGACATCGTATGCTTGTATGCGCAGCCCGTTATAAAAACCAACCAGCAAAAATAATGCACAAAGGGTCAGCAGAAGTAATAATGTTGTTTTATCCTTTTTCCCTTTTGTCATATTTGCTTCGCTGTTTTTCATATCCTCGCACCACAATACAGCATAACTGCCTGTATACAAAATAATAATATTTTAACATAACGATACAAAAAATCATAATTATCGAATGATCGTTATTTTTTGTGCGGAATAAAGGATAAAAATAATAAGCCCCATATCAGAAAATAAATATTAAGTCATATGGATTGTTATTTAAAAAATTAGCGCGAGAAATAAAAATTTTACCCGCGTTGCCTTTTGGCAAGGGCTTCTTCTGCCTGGCTGACAGAAGTATATCCGTACGCCAGAGAGGTATAAGTCAGGATTTCTTCGTTCATATTCCTGCTTTCACGCTGTAATCCGGCAAGAAAATCCTCATACTTGCGCAGCGTGGCTTCGGAATAGGTTGCCAGCTCGCCCTTGAGGTAGGTTTCAAAAGAGGTGCCGTAAGGGCTGTCCTCCGAGGAATGAATCGGGCGTCCGTTTCCCGCAACATAAGGATATCTTTTTGCAAAATCCTCCAACCATGCTACCTGCACGGACGCAATTTTGCCAATCCTCTGTTTTGCTTCTTCCGAGAGGGGAGGGAGACTCCCTTCAATATCCGCATATTCCTGCGGGAAAGTATGCTCCATCATCCGCGCATATTTTTCGCTTAAAAGATTACGCCCCTCTTTTTTGGCTTCCAGCAGGTCATCAAGATAACTTTTCAAGAGTTCTTCACTCCACGCCCGAAACTGGCTGCCGCGCATGATTGTAAAAGTTTTCAGGTCGTCCTGGCAGTCGGCACGTCCGTTTCTGTTTTGCACCGCGTCAAACATCTTCCACTCAATTCCAAGAATCTCATCAATGATTCCATCCATGTTTTTTCCTTTCTGGCGGTTATTCCGCCATCACGTGCATTTTCCGTATCTCGGGATCCGCAATGCGCGCCATAATGCGCGGGCAATGATCATGCAGGAAATCTTCGTTTCCCGTAGTCAGTCCCTGCGCCTTCAATTCTTCGAGAACCGCAGCGCAGATCTCTTCGATCAGCTCTTCGCGGTGGGGATAAGGATTTTCCCCCGCGTAGGGCTCTGCGCATAACTCCGTAAAGGATCCATAGGTCTCGCTGAGTTTTGCAAGATCCGCAATGCCGCGGTGCGCCCATTTATAAAAAGGGGCGTAGCGCTTATTTAGCAGATAAATCATAGAAAAAGAAGCATTCATAAATTCCGCCAGCGCGCAGGCAGCCGCGACGGCTTCGCCACGCCGCAGGCAGCGCGCATAATTATATTGTCCGGCCTGCGCCATGATCGCGGCACGCGCGGCAATTTTTTTGATGCGCAGGTCTTCCGGATAAAAAGCAAGAAGAGCGGCGCGAACGGCGGAAAACGATCCTTGCGGGTCAGTAAAAACTTCGCCGTTGGTGGCGCAGGCAAGAAAATGCTCGGGAATCCGCCGCCATTGCGCAAGCGTTTGGGGCGCGCAAGAGAGCCCGGTAAATTTTTGATAGAAGAGCGAAGCGGGCATGACGCCTACGCGTCCTTCTCCGTAGTCGCTCACGGCGCGCGCGGGATATCCAAGAAAGCTTCCCGGTAAATCGTTATAGGCACGCTGCATTTCTTTGCCTACCGCGGCATAATCCCCGTCGCTGAGCCAAAGACAGAAAGACGGACCCCAATCGTGGTCACGAGAGATTTCGTCATCAAAACCAAAACATTCAGATCCTTCGCCGGCAAGCCCCGCGGCTGTACTTTGGACATATTCCGGGAATTTTTCGTGCAGCATGGGCGCGCCATAGGCTTCGAAATACGCCCGGGAAAGCGCCAGCCCCTTCATAGGCTGCAGGTATTCCTGCGTTCTTCCATTTCGCGCAGGGCGTCGATGGCTTTTTGACTGGAAGGATGATCTTTTCCGCGTACTGCCTCAAAAATATCCTTTGCTTTTACCATATATTCGGCGGCAAGATCAAGTTGCCCGGATTTTTCATAAGTATGTGCCAGGTTTTCACATGCAATGCCGTATTCGATGTTGTGACCGAAAAAGCGGTTGGTCTGCGCGAGCGTCTCTAAATAGGTGTCTGCAGCCGCGCTGTATTCCCCGGCGTTGAATTGCAGTCCCGCGCGGATGTTGAGTGCCGCGGCATAGTGCGGGCTTGCGTCGTTGCCTTTAAAAATAGAAAGCGCCATTTCCAAATTCTCTGCAGCTTTCGCTTTTTGCCCCATTTTCTGGTAAAGGGCGGCAAGGTTGGTGTAAGATGTAGCTGCTTCTTCCTCGCAGTCAGGCAGGGTTTTAATGATCCCGAGCGCTTTTTCCAGGCAGGCAGCCGCTTCTTTATAGTCTTCCATGCTTTGATATAAAAGCGCCATGTTGTTGAGCGCGCTCGCATAGAGATAACTTTCCGCGCTCACGGTCGATTCATAAATGTCGAGAGCTTTTTGGAATAAGCCAAGGGATTTTTCGTATTCGCCCATCAGACGGCAGGTGCCTGCCATGTTGTTGAGGTTTGTCGCATATTCCACGGTATCGGTTCCCAAAAACCGACCGATCACATCTTGCGCGGCTTCAAAGGAGTTGAGCGAAGCGCGGTAACGGCTGGTGCCCCGGTAAAAACCGCCAAGCTCGCTTAAGACCGCAAGATAAGTGGGGTTAAAACCGCCGCAGCAGGGCGCGTAACGCCGCCCGCTCGCCAGCAAAAATTGTTCCACGTCTTCCATTTTACCTGCGGCATATAGTTTATCCAGTTCTTCAAAAAATTGTGCAGTTGTATTTTCCATTTTTTTCTTTTCTCCCATTAAAAAATAAAACGATATTTTACATGTGTAAAATGATGTATATTATGTAAGAATTTTGTTGCTTTTATTATAATCGTTCGCAGGGTAAATAGCAACAGAATCCGATTGATTTTTAAAGAATATGACGCGATTTTCAGCGCCCGAAAGCCAGAGGCACAAAAGACGGCGCAGAAATTTGTTTCCCGTGGGAAGGATGGGCTTTGCGCAAAAGGGAAAGCGGCGCGGCGCTATTGAAAAAACAGGAGGGAAAAGCTATAATATTGATTAGTATGCGAAGAGTGAAACAGAAGGAGTTAAGAAAAGAATGAGCGAAAAATTTTATATCACAACGCCGATTTATTATCCAAGTGATAAATTGCATATCGGTCATGCGTATTGCACGACGGCGGCAGATTCCATCGCGCGGTTCAAGCGCCAGACGGGCTACGATGTGATGTTTTTGACGGGTACGGATGAACACGGCCAAAAAATAGAGAAAATTGCAACGGAAAAGGGCGTTTCCCCCAAAGATTATGTGGACGGGGTGGTAGAGCAGATCAGAGCGCTCTGGAAGCTGATGAACATTACCAACGACGATTTTATCCGCACGACGGATGAGCGTCATGAGGTTTGCGTGCAGAAGATATTCCAGAAGCTTTATGATCAGGGCGATATTTACAAAAGTGAATACGAGAGCTGGTATTGCACCCCGTGCGAGGCGTTTTGGACAGATACACAGGTGGGTGAAGACCATATTTGCCCGGACTGCGGGCGTCCGGTGCAGCGCGTCAAGGAAGAGAGTTATTTTTTCCGCGCATCCAAATATGCGCCGAAATTAATTGAATATATCAAGGAAAACCCGGAATTTATCCAGCCGGAATCCCGCAAGAATGAAATGCTGAACAATTTCTTGCTGCCCGGGCTGGAGGATTTATGCGTATCAAGGTCTTCGTTCAAATGGGGCATCCCTGTTCCGTTTGACAAGGATCATGTGATGTATGTATGGATTGATGCGCTTTCCAACTATATCAGCGCACTGGGATACCTTTCGGATGACGACAGCAAGTTCCAGAAGTATTGGCCTGCGGATCTGCATCTGGTAGGCAAAGAAATTGTGCGGTTTCACACGATTACCTGGCCGACGATTCTGATGGCGCTGGGGCTTCCGCTGCCGAAGCGCGTTTACGGGCACGGATGGCTGACGCTGCAAGGCGGAAAAATGAGCAAGAGCCGCGGCAACGTGGTAGATCCGGTAGTGCTGGTGGGACGCTACGGCGTAGACGCCATTCGCTATTTTCTGATGCGTGAGGCACCGCTCGGCAGTGACCTTATGTTCTCCAATGAATTGCTTTTGTCCCGGATCAATGCCGATCTCGCAAACGACCTTGGCAACCTGCTTTCGCGTACGGTGGCAATGATCGGTAAGTATTTTGACGGGCAGATCCCGCAGGCGGCAGAAGAAATGCCGGAGGATGCGGAATTGGTGTGCACGGCGTCGGCGCTTCCGGCGCGCGTGGAAGAACTGATGAACGAATGGCAGGTATCGCAGGCGCTGGCAGAAATTTGGAAATATGTTGGCATGCTGAATAAATATATTGACCTGACCGCGCCGTGGGCGCTCGCAAAGGATGAGGCAAACCGGCAGCGGCTGGGCAGCGTTATGTACCATCTTGCAGAGGGGCTGCGCATTGTCAGCGTTCTTATTGAATGCGTTATGCCGGAGACGGCAGTCAAAATGCGTGCGCAGCTCGGAATCGGTGATATGCCGGAACTGCAGACATGGGAAAGCATTCAGTCTTACGGAAAACTCGGTAGCGGCATTACGGTCTGCAAGGGAGAAGCAATTTTTCCGCGTATTGATATCGAGGCAGAGCTGAAAACGCTGGAAGAGCTGATGAAGGCTGCGCAGGTCAAAACGGAAGAACCACCGCAGGCAGGAGAAAAGATCGAAGAAGCGTCGCAGATCAGCATAGACGATTTTAAAAAAGTGCAGCTTAAGACCGCGAAAGTGCTCGCGTGTGAAAACCTGAAAGGGTCGGATAAGCTGTTGAAATTAACGGTAAAATGCGGGGAGCAGACGCGCACCATTGTTTCCGGGATTCGCGAAAGTTTTTCTGCAGAGGAAATGGTTGGAAAAACCGTGGTGATCGTGGCGAACCTGAAGCCCGCCAAACTGCGCGGTACGCTTTCCGAAGGAATGATCCTCGCGGTGGGCGATAATCCTAGCATCGCGCTGGTGACCGCAGATGCGGAGGATGGGCTGACAGTTGGATAACACGATGCTGATAGACACCCATACGCACTTACTGGATGAGCGGTTTGATGAAGACCGGCAGGCGGTGGTTGCCGCACTGGGTAAAAACGGTCTGGAATGGATCGTAGAAAATTCTTCCGATCTTGCGGGGAGTATTGCGGCAACTGCGTTTGCGCGGGAATACGCCGCGGTTTATGCGGCGGTGGGCGTACATCCGCACAGCGCGCAGGAATGGGACGATCAGACGGAAACGGCGCTGCGCACACTGCTTTCGGAGCCCAAGGTCGTTGCCCTCGGAGAAATTGGTCTTGATTACCATTATGATTTTTCGCCGCGGGAAACCCAGCGCGCTGTGTTTGAAAAGCAGGTCGCAATTGCTGCGGTACTGGATGTCCCGTTTGTGGTGCATAGCCGCGAGGCTACGGCAGACACCATGGAGATCCTGCGCGGATATCCGCAGGGAAAAGGGGAGCTGCATTGCTTTTCCGGCAGTGCGCAGACAGCGCGCGAGCTCGTGAAGATGGGTTATTATATCGGCATTGGCGGTTCGCTGACCTTTAAAAACGCAAGAAAAACCATTGAGGCAGCACAAGAAGTGCCGCTGGGCCGTATTTTGCTGGAAACGGATTGCCCTTATATGACGCCGGTGCCGCTGCGCGGACAGCGTAACGAGCCTGCCTATGTGAAATATGTGGCGCAAAAACTGGCGGAAGTAAAAAACATAAGCGTAGATGAAGTGGCGCGCGCCACAGCGGCAAATGCAAAAGAATTTTTCAGGATATAAACGGAAAGACACGGTTTAAAAAAACGTGTGAGAAAAGAGGAAGCAAGTGAACAACACCTATACTTACAAAATCGGGGATGTAACCTATATCAACCTGACCAATCAATGTACCAACGATTGTGATTTCTGCGTGCGCAGGACGGAAAAAGGCGTGGCGGGTTATGACCTGTGGATGGAAAAAGAGCCGACGGCGGCAGAGGTGATCGCCGAGTTGGCAAAGGATAAAACAGACGTGGTATTTTGCGGCTACGGCGAGCCGACTATCAAAATCGACGAGCTTAAACAAATTGCGGCGTATGTCAAAAATTATGGCGGACATACGCGCATCAACACAAACGGTCATGCCAGCGTATATCACGGACGCGATATTGCAAAAGAACTTGTGGGACTCATCGACGAGGTCTCCATCAGTTTAAACGAGGCGGACGCGGCAAAATATCAGGCGGTCGCACACAGCAGGTATGGGGAAGACGGATTCCGGTATATGCTTGATTTCGCGCGGGATTGCGTGAAATACGGCATTAAGGCAACGCTTTCCGTGGTAGACGTCATCAGCCCGGAAGACATCGAAACCTGCCGGAAGATCGCGCAGGATGTAGGCGCAACGTTTCGGGTGCGGCATTTTATTTCGTAAGGATGCAAAAACGCGGGGCAATGCAACACCTGCAGGATGCTAAAGTTGACTATCCCCGTAAAAAATTATAAGATACTGGTATGATTGATGAAATTGAGAAAGTATGCGCTTTGATAGTGTAAAAGAGGAGTAAAGTGGGCGGACAGACGGAAGAAAAATACGAAAAACTATGGTGCGCGCTGGCGTGCGTGGGGGCGGCGGTTGCGCTCATGGCTTTGGGTGTACTTTCAAACTGGGTCGTTTTATTTCTGACTTCGTTGTTTGTACCTACTGCGTTGATCACCGCAGGCGCACGCGGCGGAGCCCTCCCTGCTGTGCTTGGTGTGGTTGCAACATGCGTGCTGGTGTGGCTGTTTGCAGGAACAAATATTGCGGTCATCACGGGTGTGTGCCTTTGTTTTCCGGTTTTTGTGATGACCTGGGTTATCCGCCGGAAAATGTCTTTTTATTACAGTACGCTGATCTCCTGCCTGACGCTGTTTGCCTCCCTTGGGCTGCTTCTGCTTTTGGTATGGCTGCTTTATGGGGCGGATCTTATGACGATCCTTTTGGGCAAGGTAGAAGGCACGCTGAACGCAAACCCGGAATTCACAAAGCTATATTATTCCATGTACCACGCCATGGCAAATGGTTCTACAACTTTTGATATAACGGCGGCGATGAATGTGCCGCTTGATACAGCGGTAGCAAGTCTGATGCGGACTTTTTCCACACAGCTTGCCCTGCTGGTGCCGCAGGCAGCCATGTTCTGCGTGGCGCTTTTTGGTTTACTGAATTATGTCATTCCGCGTGCTATTGTCAAAAAACTCGGCGTTGCGGTTGGCAAGGTTCCGTCTTTTTCCAATCTGTCGCTGCCATCCAAATTCGGCACTTGGTCTTTGGTGGCGCTGTTGGTGGCTTTTGTTGGCACGATGCTGGAATGGCGCAATTTTGAGCTTGTTTATGCGCTGGTAATGGGTTTCTTCAGCATTACCTACATGATCCAGGGCATGGCGTTTACAGATTGGCTGCTTAAGAAGAAGATTTCCTCGGTGGCAGGACGGTTTGCGCTGATCATCGTGATTTTTCTGGTATTGCAGCTGCTTGGGTTTAACCTATATATGTGGGTCGGCTTTCTGGAACAGATTATCAAATTCCGGAAACGTGCGACCGTGCAGGGATAAAGTGTGATGAAAAAAAAGAGTAACGGGTATGTTTCTTTTGAACTGGTTATTTTCCTGGTTTTGCTGGCCGCGGTGGTGCTGGTTCTTTTGCT
Source organism: Christensenella sp. (assembly GCA_034926635.1). GTDB lineage: Bacteria > Bacillota > Clostridia > Christensenellales > Christensenellaceae > Christensenella. The sequence continues at coordinate 112,790 of JAYFQX010000006.1, forward strand.
GATCCAGTCCACAGTTTTGCGTATGGCTTTGCTTGCCATTATTTTGGTGGGGGCAATCCTGTATTTTATTATCAGCACGCTCAACAAACAGCGCTGGTTTTATAACGCGGCACAGATCTTAACAAATTGTTCGGAACGCATCGATAAATATGTCAACGCAGTCACCATCCCAACGGCAATCACCCGGGAGAACGGCACGGTCGGCTGGCACAATCCGGCGTTTTTTATGCTGGCGGGCATGCATTGCGAAGGAAAGAATATTTATCATATTTTTCCGCAGCTTTTAAAGCCGGAACCCGATAGAAAGGTGCGGATCCAGGGAAAGACTTATCTGAAAGAAGAAATTTTGAGCAGCCTTGGCGGCAGAAAATATACGGTGCACCGCTTGATCGACGTTACAAAGACTTATGAAGCGTCTGTGCTCTCGCGTACCGTGATGGCAACCATTTGCCATATCCAGGTGGATAATTACGGCGATATGCTGCGCGCCACGGAACAAAGCCTGCATGCGGAAATCAACGCGGAGATCGAACGCATTATTTCCAGATGTACGGCAAACCTGCACGGGACTTATCAAAAATATGATCGGGACAAATACTTTCTGGTGTTTGAGCGCCGCTTTTTATCGCCGCTGATGCAGAGCAAATTCAGTATTCTGAATGAAATCCGCGGTATTGATACGGGCAACAATGCTTTTCGCCCGACCATCAGCATCGGCGCGGGGATCGGCACATCGCCGGCAGAGGCAAACGGCAACGCAGTGGCGGCATTGGAACTGGCGCTGGCGCGCGGCGGCGACCAGGCGGTTCTTAAGGATGAGACTGGACAGAAGTTTTACGGCGGCATTCAGCAGGGCATGGAAAAACGGACGCGGGTGAAATCGCGTATGTTTGCCCGTGCGCTTAAAAACCTGATGGAACAAACGGATAAAGTGATTATCATGGGGCATTCCGTACCTGATCTCGATTGCATGGGCGCGGCGATGGGGCTGTTGGCGTGTGCAAATGAAGCAGGGAAAAAGGCATATATTGTCCTCGATAAATCTAACGGCGCAATTCAAGGACTGGTGGACGAAATGAAGCGCGACCCATATTACAACGGCGTGCTGGTTTCACCGTCCGAAGCCATGGGACTCATGGATAAGCAAACCATGCTGATCGTTGTGGATACGCAGATCGCCAATTTTACCATTGCGCCACAGCTGCTCCCCAAGGCAAAAACATTGGTGGTAATCGACCACCATTTGCGGGGGACGGATCATATCAATAATCCGACGCTGTTCTTGCATGAGCCGTACGCTTCCTCGACTGCCGAAATGGTAACGGAGATTCTGCAGTATTTTGCGGATAAAATGCCGGTGCGGCAGCTTGAGGTAGAGGCACTGCTTGCGGGCATCACCATTGACACCAAGGGATTTTCTTTTAAAACGGGTGTGCGTACATTTGAAGCGGCATCCTATTTACGCAAGCTGGGGGCGGATACCACGTCCATCCGTCATTTGTTCCAGGATGATCTCGAAACATTTTCCACACGCGCCAAAGTAGTACAAAACGCCAAGGTGGTTGCGGACGGCATCGCTATTTCCTGGTGTCCGGACGATATCAAAAATCCGCAGCTTTTAGCGGCGCAGGCAGCCGACGCGCTGATCGGCATTCGCGGGATCAACGCATCATTTGTGATGTGTGAACAAAACGGTACGGTGCTGATCTCCGGGAGGTCTATCGGCGGCGTAAACGTACAGCGGATTTTGGAGAAGCTGGGCGGCGGGGGACATGCCACGATCGCTGGGGCGCAGATGAAGGGTGTAGATAAGGAGACCGCAGAGCAAAAATTGGCAGAAGCGATAGAAGAATATAAAAAGGAGAGCTGAACATGAAAGTAATTTTAACAAAAGACGTAGCAGGGCAGGGAAAAACGGGGGATATCGTAAACGTAAGCGACGGATATGCACGGAACTATTTGTTCCCGAAAAAACTCGCCAAGCAGGCAACCTCGCAAAACCTGAATGCGGCACAGATCGCGCATGCTGCGGAAAAACATAGAAAAGATGTGGAAAAGCAGGACGCAAAAGCGCTCGCGGAAAAAATGACGGATATGACGCTGACCATTCCCGCAAAACATGGGGAAGGCGGCAGGTTGTTCGGCGCAATTACCGCAAAAGAAGTTGCTGCGGAGCTTTCCCGCGTGATGGGTACGGAAATTGATAAAAAGAAGGTCAACGTTCCGAACATCAAGGAACTGGGTGAATATGATATAACCGTTAAGGTTTACGCAGAGGTAAGCACAAAGCTTAAGGTTGTGGTTGTCGATGGCTGAACAAAGACCTGTTTACGCGGGAAGCCGCGTGCCTCCCAATAACCTGGAGGCAGAGCAGTCAATCCTCGGGAGTATGCTGCTCAACGAAAAATGTGTATATGAAGCCATGGAAGCCCTGCGCGAGGAAGATTTTTTCCAGCAGCAGCACAGGGATATTTTTCGTGTGATGAGCGAGCTGATGAACGATGGCGTTTCGGTTGATCTCGTTACGGTCAGCCAGAAAATGGAACAGATGGGCAAGATGCGCATGGGAGGACTGGAATACTTGTCTCAGCTTACCACTGTTGTGCCGTCTGTCGCCAATTTAAAGCATTATATTAATATTGTACAGCAAAAATCTTCGCTGCGAAAACTGATCGATGCAAGTATGGCTTCCGCAGACGAATGTTATAAGGCGGAGGACGACGCCGAAGCAATCATCGGGCGCGCGGGCGACGCCATTTATCGGATTGCGCTCAACCAGTCCCACAGCAGCGTCGTGCATATCAAAGACGCGCTGCAGGAAAGTTATGTCAAGATCAGCGAGGCTATGAAGGCCAAGGACGGCATGATGGGGATCCCGACAGGGTTTCCGTATATGGATAAAATGTTGTCAGGGTTCCAGGGGACGCAGCTTATCATTATTGCCGGTCGTCCCGGTATGGGGAAAACCAGTTTTGCCATGAACATCGTGGAGCATGTCGGGCTTGTAAAGAACATCCCGTGCCTTGTGTTTTCGCTGGAAATGTCGGCAGATCAGCTTGCGACGCGGCTTTTGTGCAGCGAAGCCAAGATAGACAGCCAGCTTGCGCGCTCGGGCAATATGGGAGCGCAGGAAATCACCAAGATGGCGGAAGCCATGAAGGTTTTATCCAATGCGCCGATCTATATTGACGATTCTGCGACCATCACAGTAACGGAGATGCTTGCCAAAGCGCGCAGGATGCAGAAGCAAAGCGGGCTTGGGCTGATTGCCATTGACTATTTGCAGCTTTTGCAGGGCTCGCGTCGTACGGAAAACCGCCAGCAGGAGGTCGCGCAGATCACGCGTTCCTTAAAGATTATGGCAAAGGAGCTCAATGTACCCATTGTGCTACTCTCGCAGCTTTCCCGTGCCTCGGAAAAACGGGAGAAAAAATATCCGATGTTGTCGGATCTGCGGGAATCCGGCGCAATCGAGCAGGACGCCGATGTGGTTATTTTCCTGCACCGCGAGGATTATTATCCTGAGGATAAAACGCCGGAAAACATGGGAAAAGCGCGGATCATTATCGCCAAGCAAAGAAGCGGGCCTACGGGAGCCATCCAGATGCAGTGGCAGGGACAGTTTACAAAATATATGGAAACGGATTATATTCATGATGATGAGGAGGCGCCGGAGTATTGATTACCAACGAATGGTTTTGCGGACTGGAAAACGCGCCGGACGCCGCAAAAATACGCACGGAAGTTTTTGTAAATGAACAACGGTTCAAAAAAGAAGACGAGTTTGACGTATATGACAACCAGTCGATGCACGTGGTAATTTATGATGGGGAAAAACCGATTGGCACAGGGCGGTTATACCATGACGGGCGGACTTTTTGTATCGGGCGCATTTGCGTGCTGAAGGAAGAGCGCAGCATGGGCGTAGGGGATCTACTGATGCGGCTTTTGCTGGTAAAGGCGTTTTCTTATCGCCCATCGCAGGTACGCATTATGGCGCAGATGGCTGCAAAAGGTTTCTATGAGAATTTCGGGTTTGCCGTATGCGGAGATGAGGAAGATGAATGCGGCGTGGCGCACGTTCCCATGTGCGTTACACCGGATACATTGGTATTTAAAAGCGGCTGCGGCAAAGAAATGCGGTTTGCGGATCTATTTCCCGAGCAGGCAGAAACCCCGCCGGAACAGTGAAAATTCCTGAATATGATGAACAATAAAAAATGGCGGTTGCAGGATATCAACCCACAGCCGCCTGTTTTAATTCTAAAATCATTTGTGCTCTTGTTTTAATTTTACATAACGGCAGATCAGATCAACAGAATTATCCAGCCCGATACTGTCGCTGTTCAGCAACAGGTGATAGTTTTCCATCTGCCCCCACTTCATATCCGTATAATAATTATAATAGGTTGCGCGCTTTTTATCAGATTTCAAAATAGCGTCCTTTAAGTTCGCTGCTTTTAAGTGATAATCATTTTTCGCGCGGTCAACACGATGATCAATATCCGAGTAAATGAAAAGGTTAATGCAATCAGGATTGCCGTCCAGGACATAATCGGCGCAGCGCCCTACGATCACGCAGGAACCTTTTGCGGCAACACTGCGGATGACGTCCGCCTGAATAAGAAACAGCTTGTCGTCAAGGGCAATGTCTGTGCCCCAGGAAGAGACGTTGCCAAAACCGGATGACAAATAATAAAGGAACTTATTATTGGCCTTTTCTTCAATATTCTCAAAAAATTCTTCGTTATACCCGCTTTCTTTGGCGGCAAGGGTAATCAGCTCTTTGTCATAGTAGGGAATGTCCAGTGTTTCTGCTACTTTTTTTCCAATGGAACGCCCGCCGCTTGCAAATTGCCGGGAAATGGTGATAATTACGTCGTTTTTCATAAGTCCAGTCCTCCTGATAAGGTTTTACATTGCTGAAAGCCGACAATATTGATAGCTGTATTTACATTATGACGTGAATGTGCTAAAATGTCAATTTGCAGATGGAGGTAATATTTTGGAGGTAGAACTAAGAAAAGAAAATAAAATGGGCGTACTGTCCATCAAAAAATTGTTGGTCACCATGTCGCTTCCGATCATGGTTTCCATGTTGGTGCAGGCGCTGTACAACATTGTAGACAGTATCTTTGTCGGGCAATACAGCGAGCATGCTTTTTCGGCAGTGTCGCTTGCATTTCCGATCCAAATGCTGATTATTGCGGTTGGCGTCGGCACAGGCGTCGGCATCAACTCTTTTTTATCACGTAGGCTGGGTGAAAAGAAGATTGACGATGCCAATAAAGCGGCTGCCAACGGAATTTTTCTTGCAATCCTGAGCTGGGCCGTGTTTGCGCTGATCGGCTTTTTTTGCTCCCGCATGTTTTTTGAGTCATTTACGACGGGCGTGCAGGATGGCGAGATCATCGCTGATATGGGTACGCAATATTTGTCTATTTGCCTTATTTTTTCCCTCGGCGTATTTATGCAGGTTACCTGCGAGCGGATTTTGCAGGCAACAGGCGTTACTATTTATAATATGATCATGCAGATCATCGGTGCCGTGGTCAACATTGTGCTCGATCCGCTGATGATTTTCGGGATCGGGCCTTTTCCGGAGATGGGCGCGGCGGGCGCGGCAATTGCCACAGTCATTGGTCAGACCATCGCTATGCTTTTTGGTATTTATTTTGTGCGCCATAAAGTAAAAGATATCACGGTCAGTATGAAGAAGTTTCGACCGAGCAAACGGATCATCGGCGAGATCTATAAGGTGGGGGTTCCTTCCATTGTCATGCAGTCCTTGGTATCGGTCATGACGGTGGGTTTCAATTACATCCTGATTGGCTTTTCCGCGGCAGCGGTATCGGTTCTGGGCGCTTATTTCAAACTGCAATCCTTTATATTTATGCCGGTGTTTGGACTTACGAACGGCATGATCCCGATCGTGGCATACAATTATGGCGCGCGTCACAAAAAGAGAATTTTAGATACGATCAAGTTTGCAACGGTGCTTGCCGTAGCGATTATGCTGATCGGTATGGCGATCTTCCAGCTTTGGCCGGCGGCGTTGCTGACGCTGTTTAACGCGACCCCCGCCATGATGGAGATGGGAATTTCCGCGCTGCGTATCATCAGCCTGTGTTTTGCGTTCGCAGGCGTAGGGATCGTTTTTTCGTCAACGTTTCAGGCGGTGGGCAACGGCGTACTGAGCATGATCCTTTCTATTTGCCGCCAGATTGTCGTGCTGCTCCCCGTGGCATATTTGCTTGCGCAGACAAGCGGTGTGCATGCTGTATGGTGGGCGTTCCCCATTGCAGAGTGCGTTTCGCTGGTCATCAGCATTATTTTCTTCCGCTATGTAAACAAAAAATATTTAGCGCCGCTCGGCGATCCTGCCGCCAGGGTACCCGGATTATAAGAAAAGGCGCGTCGGTTGTTTTTAAGCGGCGTGTTTGTGGTATAATCAATAGGTAGAAATCAATATTATGAAATTGGAGTGATTACCATGGTAGATGAACGGATCAAAAAATTATGCCATACGCTGGTGAACTATTCCTGCAAGGTCAAAAAAGGCGACAAGGTGCTGATTGATATTTCCGGCTGCGATGATGCGCTCACGCAGGAGCTGATCAAAGAAGTATACGCGGCGGGCGGGCTGCCGTATGTAGATACACCGCATGCGCCGGTGCAGCGTCAGTGGCTGATGCAGGCGACAAAAGAGCAGATTGAAGATATTACCAAATGGGGCAGTGCGCGCATGAAAGAAATGCAGGCGTATATCGCCTTTCGCGGCGGTGACAACGCGGCGGAGCTTTCCGACGTCCCGGCGGATATCATGGAGATGTACCAGTCGATCTATTCAAAGAAGGTACACCACGAGCTGCGCGTCAAAAAGACAAACTGGGTGATTTTGCGTTATCCAAGTCCGTCCATGGCGCAGCAGGCGGGCATGAGCACAGAAGCATTTGAGAAGTTTTATTTCGACGTATGCAATTTGGATTATCAGAGAATGTCGGACGCGATGGATCCGCTTCTCGATTTGATGAATCGAACGGACAAAGTGCATATCAAAGGACCGGGCACAGATCTTACGTTCTCCATCAAAGGCGTGGGGGCCGTCAAGTGCGACGGGCATATGAACGTGCCGGATGGCGAGGTTTATTCCGCACCGGTCAAAAACAGCGTAAACGGGCGCATTACCTATAACACGCCATCGTACCACCAAGGTTTTCAATACGAAAATGTAAGCCTGCTTTTTAAGGATGGTAAGATTATCGAGGCAACCTGTAACGACAACGAGCGTATCAACAAAATTTTTGATACGGACGAGGGTGCGCGGTATGTCGGTGAATTTTCATTCGGGGTCAATCCGTATATCAATAAATCCATGGGGGACATCCTGTTTGACGAAAAAATTGCGGGATCGCTTCACTTTACGCCGGGCAGCAGTTATGACGATGCTTATAACGGCAACGAAAGTGCGGTCCATTGGGATCTCGTGCTCGTACAGACGCCCGAAATGGGCGGCGGAGAAATCTGGCTCGATGATGTCCTTGTTCGTAAGGATGGCAAATTTATGATCGACGAATTAAAAGGTCTGAATCCGGAAAACCTGAAATAAAGCGAAAAAAGGGGTGTATTGCTATATATAATACACCCCTTTTTTACTAATTTGGAGGTAAAAAATGGCAGGACGTATTTTGGTAACGGGGGGCGCCGGGTATATCGGAAGCCATACCTGCGTTACGTTGCTTGAACAGGGCTATGACGTGGTAGCGGTCGATAATTTTTCCAACAGCAGTCCCCGGGCGCTGCGGCGTGTGGAGGAAATCACAGGCAAAAAGCTTCGATTTTACGAATCGGATCTTCGAAGCGAATGCGCGCTTGACGAAATTTTCAGGCAAAACGAAATTTATGGCGTGATCCACATGGCAGGACTCAAGGCTGTGGGAGAATCCGCGCAGATTCCGCTTGCATATTATGATAATAATGTGAGCGGTACGGTTACGCTGCTGAAATCAATGAAAAGGCATGATGTCCGGCGAATTATTTTCAGTTCCTCCGCCACGGTATATGGCGTGCAGGATACCATCGCCTATACAGAAGAAATGCCTACGGGTATGCCAAGCAGTCCATATGGGCGTACAAAATTGATGATCGAGCAAATTTTAGAGGATGTCTATGCTGCGGATGACACATGGTCGATCCTGCTGCTGCGTTATTTTAACCCGGTAGGCGCACATGAAAGCGGATTGATCGGAGAAAACCCAAACGGCATTCCAAATAATCTGATGCCGTATATTACCCAGGTCGCGGTGGGACGGAGAGATCATCTTAATATTTTCGGGAACGATTATGCAACGCATGACGGAACATGCGAGCGGGATTATATCCATGTGATGGATCTGGCGGAAGGGCATGCCGCTGCTATACAAAAATGGAAAGAAGACGGGCTTTTTATCTATAACCTCGGAACGGGCAGGCCAACGAGCGTGCTTGAGGTGGTAGAAGCTTTTGAATGCGCAAGCGGGATTCGGATTCCTTATGAATTTGCGCCGCGGCGCGAAGGGGATCTGCCCGCATACTATGCGGATGCAAAAAAGGCGGAGCGACAGCTTGGCTGGAAAGCTCGTTACGGGATGGCGGAAATGTGCCGTGACAGTTGGAACTGGCAGAAGAAGAATCCAAAGGGATATGAATAAAAAAAGGCTCTTTGCCTGCAAGGCAAAGAGCTTTTTTCTTGTTGTTTTTCAGATTCAGGCTTTGTTGTCGCAGCCCAAAACGTCTACAATTTTGTGGGCAACCATCTGTTTGATGGCTTCGCGCGCAGGTTTCAAATACTGACGCGGGTCAAAATCAGCCGGATGCTCTGCCATGTATTTACGAATGGTACCTGTCATGGCAAGACGCAGGTCAGAATCAATGTTGATTTTGCAGACCGCGCTTTGTGCTGCCTGACGCAGCAGGTTTTCCGGTACGCCCTGCGCTCCGGGCATGTCTCCGCCGTATTTGTTGATCATTTCCACAAATTCCGGAACAACGGAAGACGCGCCGTGCAGAACGATTGGGAATCCGGGCAGGATCTCCGTAACTTTTTCGAGAATGTCAAAACGCAGTTTAGGCTCGCCTTTGAATTTGAAAGCGCCGTGGCTTGTACCAATGGCAATTGCAAGGCTGTCTACGCCGGTTTTGGTCGCGAATTCATATACTTCTTCCGGACGTGTGTAAGAGGAATCTTCAGCAGAAACCTGTACTTCGTCCTCTACGCCCGCAAGGCGTCCAAGCTCGCCTTCTACAACGACCCCGCGCTCATGTGCATATTCCACAACGCGTTTGGTTACGGCGATGTTTTCCTCAAAAGGAAGATGCGAACCGTCGATCATAACGGAAGTGAAACCGCCGTCAATGCAGGACTTGCAGGTGTCAAAGCTGTCGCCGTGATCAAGGTGCAGGCAGATCGGCAGACCGGTATCCTCAAGAGCGGCCTCTACGAGCTTTTTGAGATAGGTCGGGTTTGCGTAGTTGCGCGCACCCTTGGAAACCTGAAGGATCAGCGGCGCGTTTAAATCTTTTGCAGCCTCGGTGATCCCTTGGATGATCTCCATGTTGTTTACGTTGAAAGCACCGATGGCATAACCGCCGTCGTAAGCCTTCTTAAACATTTCGGTTGTTGTTACTAATGGCATAGGTAAATCCTCCTTAAAAATATTCCTTCCAGACATCATTAGTATACTATCAAAAAAAAAAAATGACAACTGTAACGCTACGAGATTAAAAAATAACTTATTAAATTTTTCGGAAATAATAAAGATAAAATGACCGTATATTATAATGAAAAAGATTTATATTCAAATGGTATGCCCACGGAAGAAAAGCATTGCTGTTTTTATTGAGAAATAGCGCTTGAAACAATTCTGACTGAAATACTTTTTTGCCTGTGAAAAAACAATCAAAAGCGGTTGCAAAACAATATGCAATCACATATAATAGAACATGTACGCAAAAAATAAAGCAAAATTTATTTTTATTTCTTAGGAGGTTTTTTCTATTATGGCTATTAAAGTTGGTATTAACGGTTTCGGCAGAATCGGAAGACTGGTTTTCCGCGCTTCCGTAGACAATCCGAACATCCAGGTGGTTGGCATCAATGATCCTTTCATCGATCCCAAATACATGGAGTACATGCTCAAGTACGACACGGTTCACGGTCGGTTTAATGGCGAAGTATCCTATACGGATCATTCGATCATTGTAAACGGCAACGAAATCAAAGTGTTCGACAAAATGAACCCCGTTGAAATCCCGTGGGGCGAAATCGGCGCTGATTACGTAGTGGAATCCACAGGCGTATTTACGACAAAAGAAAAGGCACAGGCGCATCTTGACGCCGGCGCAAAACAGGTTGTTATCTCTGCTCCTTCGGCGGATGCTCCGATGTTCGTAATGGGCGTTAACAACAAAACGTATGATCCGTCCATGACGATCGTTTCCAACGCTTCGTGCACAACGAACTGCCTTGCTCCTCTGGCGAAAGTCATCAATGACAAGTTCGGTCTTGCAGAAGGCTTGATGACAACGGTACACGCAACAACAGCGACACAGAAGACGGTTGACGGTCCTTCCAAGAAAGACTGGAGAGGCGGCCGTGCTGCTTCCGGCAATATCATTCCTTCTTCCACAGGCGCAGCCAAAGCGGTTGGCAAAGTTATTCCGGAACTGAACGGAAAACTGACAGGAATGTCCATGCGTGTTCCTACGCTTGACGGTTCTGTTGTTGACCTTACCTGCCGTCTTGAAAAAGGCGCTTCTTATGAAGAAGTATGCGCAGCGGTAAAAGAAGCTTGCGAAGGCGAACTGAAAGGCATCATGTCCTATACGGAAGATGCAATCGTTTCCAGCGACATCCTCGGCGATGCTCATACGTCCATCTTCGATGCGACTGCCGGTATCGCTCTTACGGACAACTTCATGAAGTTGATTTCCTGGTACGACAACGAGTGGGGTTATTCTAACAAGGTTCTTGATTTGATTTCTTATATTGATTCCGTGAAATAAGCTTAACAGAACGATTTTCAAGGGTTGCGCCAAACACATAAGGAGTGCCTCTGGTACGAAAAATGTTCGTTTGGTAAGACAACGATAAGGAAATTTAGAATCGTTATCGTACCTCTTTCAAAATGCACAAATGCAGATTGAAAGGGGTACGATTTTTTATGTTGATGAAGGATTTGGCGATACAAAAAACGGGGATTGTATAGATCTGTGATCCCTGCGGTCGTATAAAAATATGATTTTGGCGTTTATATTTTGAATTTAAGAATGTACTTTGAAATTCATAATAAAGTGTGCTAGACTGTTAGCACAGATTGATATAGGGTTTGGTTCAAAAATTATTTCAGGAAAATTGAATAATGTTGGGGGTGTTATTGATGAAGGGGATTAAAAAGGTAATAGCGGTCGTTTTGTGCTTGTTATTGTTAATGCCGGGAGCAAATATAGCTTTTGCACAGGCGCCCGGCAATGAATTGCCGAGCATGGAACCGGCGCCGAGCGAAAGCGCCCAGCCGAGCGAAAGCGCCCAGCCGAGCGAAAGCGCCCAGCCGAGCGAAAGCGCCCAGCCGAGCGAAAGCGCCCAGCCGAGCGAAAGCGCCCAGCCAAGCGAAAGCGCCCAGCCAAGCGAAAGCGCCCAGCCGAGCGAAAGCGTTCAGCCAAGCGAAAGCGTTCAGCCGAGCGAAAGCGTTCAGCCGAGCGAAAGCGCAGGGCAAGGCGTGGTAAGCGACTTGGATGGTATGCAGCCGCTGGCAAATGATGAATGGCTTGACCTGTGGTCGGGCTGGCAGATCTATTATCAGCGATATTTATGGGAAACGCCTAAAAAAATAGGAGTCCAGTTACTGGATGTATTGACGGGATCCGACGCATATGCTTTTGTCAAACACGAAAACCAGTTTAACGACGCTCCGAGCAGCGACGAGCAGTGGGTCGTTTTTCAAATTGGACTGGAATATATTTCGGGAAGCGGTTCATTAAGCGCGGCAAGTGTGTTTTCTTCTGGCAGCGGGATGACGTTCTTCGATTATACGGGAACCTCGAGCTTGGGGATCCTGGAAACCGCGGCTTTAAGCAGTTACCAAAGCCCTTATGACGTAACATTGTATCCGGGAGGGTATAACAGCGTGGTGATTGGCATGAGGGTCAAAAAATATCAGGGATTGCCTACGATCAAGATCCCTTATGGTCCGACGGCTTATGACGATTACTATCATAATTTTTATGCGGACTGGGAGTATGATTCGCCGGTTGCAGCAGGCGGGATCGTCTCCAATAGCGGAGCGGTAAAAGGAAATAGTTTCAGCGCTACGGCGCGGAACGTTTATGATGAAACGGGAACGATGTCCGTGAAATTTGCGGTATGGAGCAAGCCGGATCAAAGCGATCTGGTCTGGTATTGGGGCAGTGATAACGGTTACAATGGTTGGAGCGCCAATATGGATACTTCCAATCACAGTTATCACCGGGGAACGTATAATATCCATGCATACGGGATGGACTACAGCGGGAATTACGGATTCATGGGGGCGACGACGGTGAATTTGTATCAAGACACGACCCCGCCCAAGGCCAAGGCGGTCAGTACAAATGCCGCGGTTATTTATGGGAATACATTCCAGGCTAATGCAATGCAGGTTTCGGATGAAAGCGGCGTTGCGAAGGTGGAGTTCGCGGTATGGAGCAAGCCGGATCAAAGCGACATGAAGTGGTATAACGGAAGCAACTTCCAGAATGGAAACTGGGGGATCACGGCAGATACCGCCGGTCACGGATATAACCGGGGAACTTACAATATTCACGCGTATGGGACGGATACGCAGGGAAATCGCGGATTCATCGGCGCGACCACGGTATTTTTGTATAAAGATACGACGCCGCCGATAGCGTCAAGTATTGCGTCATCGGTCAAAAGCACTTACGGCAGCTCGTTTGAGGCATACGCCATGAACGTCAAGGATTCGGAGAGCGGCGTCAAGAGCGTGCAGTTCGCGGTGTGGAGCGCGGCGGATCAGAGCGACATTAAGTGGTATAATGGAAGTGATTTCAAAAACGGAAACTGGGGAATCACGGCAAACATTGCTAACCATAAAAATAATCGGGGAACGTACAACGTCCATGTGTATGCGACGGACGGCAGCGGAAACCGCGGGTTTCTCGGCGCGACTACGGTGGGGATGTTGAAAGATACGACGCCGCCGATGGCGTCAAGTATTGCGTCATCGGTCAAAAGCACTTACGGCAGTTCGTTTGAAGCGTATGCGATGAACGTAAAAGACGCACAGAGCGGCATTCAAAATATACGATTTGCGGTATGGAGCGCGGCAGATCAGAGCGACCTCCGGTGGTATAATGGAAGTGATTTCAAAAATGGGAACTGGGGAATCGCGGTAAATATCGCCAACCACGGGAATAATCGGGGAACGTACAACGTTCATGTATACGGTATAAATGGTCAGGGCGTGTCAGGTTTCGTGGGCGCGACTACGGTAAATGTGCTCAGGGATACGACACCGCCGACGGTCACGAGCATTACACCGGCAGTGCGGGAAACCACGGGAAATGCGTTTGAGGTATACGCGATGAATGCGAAAGATGCGCAGAGCGGTATTCAAAATATACGGTTTGCGGTATGGAGCGCGGCAGATCAGAGCGACCTCCGGTGGTATAACGGAAGCGATTTTAAAAACGGGAACTGGGGAATCACGGCAAACATTGCTAACCATAAAAATAATCGGGGAACGTACAACGTCCATGTATACGGTGTAAACGGTCAGGGCGTGTCGGGTTTTATCGGTGCGACTACAGTGCGCGTAAAATAAAAAAAATTGTATATCACATACAAATAATTTGTTATAATAAAAGGGTCTATTCGATATGATAAAATGGATAGATCTTTTTATTTCTTGCAGGGGTATGCGCCAAGAGATGCGAAATTTGGGCTTGTGCGGGATAGATTATTGTATTTTTGTAAAGGTGGTAATTTATGAAAAGGATATATGGCAGAAATTGTATTGTGTTCTTGCTGGTATTAATTATCATACTCAGCATGTCGATAACGGCTTTGGCAGAAGGCGGAGTTTCTGCGGAGCCATCCTCGGAAGTTTCGGCACAATCATCTGCGGAAGTTCCCGAGCAGCCGTCCGCAGAAGTTCCCGAGCAGCCGTCCGCAGAAGTTTCTGGGGAGTCATCCGCGGAAGTTTTTGAGCAGCCGTCTGCGGCGGAAGAACCGCGGGTTGGGGATGAAAACGCGGTGGCGTATGAAGAAGGCGAGGTGCTGGTGGTCTTTGAGGAAGACAGTACGGCATTGCAGGCGATGAATGTCATCGAGGAAAACAGTGCCATAGCGGATGTGGAAGTCACCGAGAACGAAATTCATAATGATGAAGTGTTTTTGCTGAAAACAGACGAAGGAACTTCTGTGATGGAGACGGTGGAAGAGCTTAACAATAATCCCGCCGTAAAGCTGGCTCAGCCAAATTACATTTATCAACTGATGGAAGGGGAAGAAGATTACATCACCCAGACATCAACGATCAATGATCCTTATCAAAATAAGCAATGGCATTTAAGCAGCATAGGTCTCTTTGACGCATGGGACATCTCTAAAACGAATAAAACGGTAAAGGTAGCAGTGCTCGATACAGGTGTTGATATGACGCATCCGGATTTAACGGGCGTGATCGATACGGCAAATGCTTATGATGAATATAATAACTGCGACCTCTCGCTGACAGGCGATATTGCAGGACATGGAACCCATGTTGCAGGGATTATCGCGGCGCAGACAAATAATGGGATTGGCGTTTCGGGGGTTTCTTATAATGCCTCAATCGTCCCGATTAATGTTTTCTATGCCACAGAAAGCGGCGCATATGCAAATACCAGTACAATTGTTGATGCTTACGATAGAATCATGAATATTTCCGGTTTAAAAGTTATCAATATGAGCCTTGGCGGCTACGGGAGCGCGGATAACTTACTCGAACAGCGGATTAATACGGCGGCAAATAAAGGGATTCTTACCGTATGTGCGGGCGGCAATGGTGATAGCAATGGCGTAGCACATGATTGGGCTGTATATCCCTCTGATTTTGAAGCCTGCGTTTCGGTTGTCCCGCTGGATTCGTCAAATGTAAGACCGTCGTGGGCGGATTACAATAATAATAAAGATATTTCCGCACCGGGAATCTCAATCTATAGCACATATAAAGGCGGCAGTTATGGCGGAATGAGTGGATCATCTATGGCTTCTCCGGTTGTTGCGGGGGTTGCCGCACTTTTATACGCAAAGGACCTAACGCTCACGGTCAATGAAATAAAAAATATTTTATATTCGACAGCAACGGATTTAGGAACTTCGGGGAAAGACAGTTATTACGGATGGGGAAAGATTAATGCTGATAGCGCGCTGCTTGCCTTGAATGGAGAGAGGGTAAAGTCAATTTCCATTAATGTTGCAGCATCCATTGAACTGGGACAAGAAATAAATTTACAAGCAACTGTTTTGCCGGAAAGTGCTGTAAACAAAGACTTGGCATGGAGCGTGGAGTCAAGCGGCGGCAGAGCGGAAATTCTAAATAACAGTATACTTATTGGGAAGGCGCAGGGCAATGTGCGTTTATGTGCAAAGGCAACAGATGGTTCTAATGTAACGACATACAAAACAATTATGATTAAAGATACGACAGCGCCGACCGCATCAAGCGTTCTTGCGCCGATTAAAGTGGTCTATGGTACAAGCTATGAGGTGTACGCAATGAATGTCCAAGATGCCGGTAACGTCGCGAAGGTGGAATTCGCGGTGTGGAGCAAAGCGGATCAGAGCGACATTAAGTGGTACAGCGGGAGCGACTTTAAAAATGGGAACTGGGGAATCACCGCAAATATCGCTAACCACAATAAGAATTACGGCACATACAACGTCCATGTATACGCGACGGACGGCAGCGGGAACCGCGGATTTATCGGCGCGACCACGGTAAACGTATTGAAGGATACGGTTGCGCCTACGGCAAGAAGTATCACGGCACCAGAGCAGGAAACGTATGGAACGACATTCCTTGTAAACGCAATGAACGTGTCGGATGACCACAGCGGCGTAGTGAAGGTGGAATTCGCGGTATGGAGTAAAGCGGATCAGAGCGACATTAAGTGGTACAGCGGGAGCGATTTTAAAAACGGGAATTGGGGGATCACGGCGAATATTGTAAACCATAAAAATAATACGGGTACATATAACATCCATGTATACGCGACGGACGGCAGCGGGAACCGCGGATTTATCGGTGCGACCACGGTGAACGTGTTGAAAGACACAACGCCGCCGACCGCATCGAGTATTACACCGTCGGTAAGGAGCACTTATGGTAGTATGTTTGAAGCATATGCGATCAATGTGCATGATGCTCGAAGCGATGTAGCGAAGGTGGAATTCGCGGTGTGGAGCAAAGCGGATCAGAGCGACATTAAGTGGTACAGCGGGAGCGACTTTAAAAATGGGAACTGGGGGATCACCGCCAATATCGCCAACCACAATAAGAATTACGGCACATACAACGTCCATGTATACGCGACGGACGGCAGCGGGAACCGCGGATTTATCGGTGCGACCACGGTAAACATATTGAAAGACACAACTCCACCGACGGTAGCGAGCATTACGCCGGCTGTACGGGAAACCGGGGGTAACACGTTTGAGGTATACGCGATTAACGCGAAAGACGCGCAGAGCGGCATTCAGAACATACGATTCGCGGTTTGGAGCGCACCGAATCAGAGCGACATTAAGTGGTATTCTGGCAGCGATTTTAAAAATGGGAACTGGGGGATCACGGCGGACATCGCCAATCATAATAACAACAGGGGTACGTACAACATCCACGTATACGCGGTCAATGGTCAGGGCGTGCAGGGCTTTGTCGGCGCGACTACGGTAAGCGTGAAGTAGCTATCCTATCCTCGTCAGAGAAGAAAAAGATATTAATAATGAAGTGTGTTTGAGATCAATTTTTTTAATATTTCAACAGAGAAGGAAGTGCGGTATAGTTCATAAATTATAAAATATAAGGATGAGTCGGCATTGAATATAAATTGACAGTCCAGAGGCAAAAAGATATAAATAAATCATGAAAGGTTGCCAAGAAAGGCTGTTTGATGCTATAATAAATGCTGATTTGTTTTGATGTACGATAAAAGAAAAACGGGAGAATAATCGTGATAACGATAGCAAAACCACAAATTGGCAGAGAAGAAAAAGATGCAGTGATGGAAGTTATGGGTTCAGGAATGATCGCTTCCGGCAGTATAGTAGGAGAATTCGAAAAGGAATTTGCTTCCTATATAGGAATGCCTTATGGCGTTGCCTGCACTTCGGGAACTACGGCGCTGGAGATTGGACTTAAAGCGCTTGGGATTGGCGCAGGTGATAAAGTTATCACTACGGCATATTCGTTTATCGCTTCGACAAACGGCATCGTTTATACAGGAGCAACACCCGTATTTGCAGATATTGATCCGCGGACGTTTAATATTGATATAGATTCCACAGAAGAATGCCTGAAACAGAATCCAGATGCTAAGGCGCTTTTGGTTGTGCATTTGTTTGGGCAGACATGCAATATGGATCGGATTTGCGAACTCGCTGAAAAATATCATGTTAAGCTGATCGAAGATTGTGCGCAGGCGCATGGCGCGATGTGGAATGACAAGAAGGCAGGCAGCTTTGGCGATGTCTCTACCTTCAGTTTTTATCCGACAAAGAATATGACGACCGGCGAGGGTGGGATTGTGCTGACAAAAGATGCAGATGTCGCAGAAAAAGCGAGACTTGTGGAAAATCATGGCATGAAGGTGCGGTACACCCACGATATTATCGGACATAACTATAGGATGACTAATATTGCTGCTGCGATTGGCAGGGAGCAACTCAAAAAGCTGGACGGCTTTAATGATGCGCGCCGGAAGAATGCCGAATATTATAATGATCATATCAGCAATACTTCTGTTATTGTACCGAAAGTGGCGGCGGAGGCAAAGCATGTTTACCACCAGTATACGATCCGTGTTACTGATGGAAAACGGGATCAGTTGATTCAATTATTTGAACAAAACCAAATCGGCTACGGGATTTTTTATCCGTTTAGCATCCCGGAGCAACCCTGTTATAAGGATATGAATTTTCAAACGGCGTATTCGGTGACAGATCGAATTAAAAAAGAAGTTTTGTCGATCCCTGTACATCCCGGGATCACAGAAGAAGACGTGAAGGTCGTAACCGAGGTCATTAATTCATTATAAGAGGGAAAATAATATGTCGGAATATTTTGCGCATGAAACGGCGCATATTGCGGAAAATGCAAAAATCGGTGAAAATACGAAAATATGGATTAATGTGCAGATACGCGAAGATGTGGAGATCGGCACAGATTGTATTATCAGCAAGGATGCCTACATTGACCATGCAGTGAAAATTGGGAATAAAGTGAAAATACAAAACAGTGTTTCGGTCTACAACGGCGTGACGATTGAAGACGAGGTATTCGTAGGCCCAAATGTGGTTTTCACCAATGACTATTATCCTCGTGCGCAGAACCCGGATTGGGAGGTTACACCGACCTTAATCCGAAGGGGCGCGTCATTAGGTGCAAACTGTACGGTGGTGTGCGGTCATACGGTTGGGGAATATGCCATGGTTGGCGCGGGCAGTGTAGTGATAAAAGATGTTCCGCCGTATACGCTGGTGGTCGGCAATCCGGCAAGACCGATAGGAAAAGTATGCCGGTGCGGGCAGCGTGCAGATCATGGGATTTGTCCAAAGTGCGGGTTTGTGATACCGGAATAAGGGAGAGAGAATTTTGACGTTAGCAGGGCAAAATAAGCCGAAAATCGGTAATTTTATTTTTATGCACGTATCTTTTATCGTGTATTCTTTTGTAAGCGTTTTTTCCAAAACAGCCGCGGAGCAGGGAATGTTCACCACTATGTTCTTTGTCTATGCGCTGGTGGAGCTGGGGTGTCTTGGCGTTTATGCACTGTTATGGCAGCAAGTACTGAAGCATTTTTC
Source organism: Christensenella sp. (assembly GCA_034926635.1). Lineage (GTDB taxonomy): Bacteria > Bacillota > Clostridia > Christensenellales > Christensenellaceae > Christensenella. The sequence goes on from JAYFQX010000006.1 coordinate 131,892, forward strand.
GCTGGTAAAAGCATATTCCAACAAAGGTGTTGTCGTAATCTGGAACCTTATTTGGGCGGTTGTGTTTTTTCAGGAAGTGATTACAGTTGAAAATATAATAGGAAGCGCGATTATTCTGGCAGGGATCGTGGTGGTGTCATCGGATGATCATTAGTTATTTGTTGTTTATGGCAGCTGGGGTATTTATTTCCTCAGTTTCGCAGATCTTATTGAAGATCAGCGCGGAGCGCAATATTGATGCGAAAGGCTTTAAAGCACAGTATCTGAATAAATTTGTTATCATCGGGTATTTACTGCTGTTTATTGCCATGTTGATCCCGCTTTATGTTTATCAGTTTGTTCCGCTGAAATACGGGGCTGTGATCGAATCGCTGGGATACGTTTTTGTAATGATTTTGAGCGCTCTGATTTTAAAGGAAAAGATTACAAAAAAGAAATTGATCGGAAACCTGTTGATTATTGCAGGCGTGATCATATTCAGCATAAAAATTTTTAAATAGACAAGGATGATATGGATGAAAGCAGTTTTGATTGGGTTTGGGTACTGGGGACCGAATATTGCCCGGAATTTAAAAGCAAGCAAGGATTTCGAGCTATATGGGATTTGTGATGTGGACGAAAAAAAGCTTACCAAAGCAAAAGCGCTTTACGGCGACAGCATCCGGTATTATACCGATTATAAGGACGTGATCGCCGATACGCAGGTGGGAATGTGCGCGGTTGCGCTGCGTAACCAAATTGGGCAAACTGTGGCGCGTGAGGTGCTGCAGTCCAAAAAGCATCTTTTTATGGAAAAACCCATGGCGACGACGCTTGCCGACGCTAAGAAGCTAAAGAAACTGGCGGAAGAAAACGGCGTTCTGATCCACGTTGATCATATTTTAGTACACCATCCTATCATCAGGAAAATCAAGGAGATTATTGACAGCGGCGAGTTGGGAGAGCTGATCTTTTTCGAGTCGAACCGCGCGAACCTCGGACCGCATATCAAAAACGATATGAATGCCATGTGGGATCTGGCGGTACACGATTTGGCAATTCTTGATTATCTTTGTAGTGGTAAAAAAGCAAAGTGCGTAGATTGTATGGGGATTAAAAAATTTGGCAAGCAGGAGGTTCTTACCTATCTTACGATTGAGTATGAAGGTTTTGTCGCCATGTTGAAATCAAGCTGGATTTCCCCGCTCAAGGAACGGATGATGATTATTGGCGGCACACATAAAATGATTGTGTTTGATGACCTGAAAGAATCCGAAAAACTGATGATCTACGATAAAGGCGTAGATTTGAACGAAGAGCTTTTTACGGAATATGGAAAATATGAAGCGAAAGTACGAATGGGGGATCTTTATGTACCCAATATTGAGCGAGAAGATTCTCTGCTTAACAGTCTAAACCATTTTGCAGCGTGTATTGCACAAAATAAACAATCTATTTCCGGCCCGGATCAGGGAATCCGCGTGCTGGAGATTTTGGAGAGGGCAAATAAAAGCCTGAAAAAAAGCGAGGTTGCGTTATGAGATCTCAAATAAAAGATTCCTGTATTCTGGTTACCGGTGGAGCGGGTTTTATTGGAAGCCACCTGGTAGATAGACTTCTTGAAGAAAACGCAAAAAAGGTTGTTGTAGTAGACAACCTTTTTGTCGGTCATATGAGTAATTTAAAACATGCCCTTGAAAACGGCGCTGTTTTTATTAAAGACGATGTAGAGATAGAGGGTACGCTTGATTATATTATGGAGCAATATAACATTGATATCGTATTTAATTGTGCGACCAAAGCGCTTAACTATTCGTTCATCAATCCGCAGAATGCCTATATGACAAACGTCAATATCATGAAAAATTTGCTGGAGTTGCAGCGCAAAGGGGCATTTACCACATTATGTCATTTTTCCTCTTCTGAAGTATACGGTTCGGCGGTTTACGAACCGATGGATGAAAATCATCCGTTTAAAGCGACAACGACTTATGCGGCAGGCAAAGCGGCAGCGGATATTATGCTGTTTTCTTATGTGAACCAATATAAGCTGGATGCTTTTATTGTGCGTCCTTTCAATAATTACGGTCCACGTCAGAATTATGAGGGACCGCTTGCCGGAATTATTCCTGTGACCGCAAAACGGATCATGGCGGGTGAAGCGCCGCAGATTCACGGTACGGGAATGCAGTCGCGCGATTTCATTTATGTAGAAGATACTGTTTCGGCAATTTTAAAGCTGTATGATAAGCTGCCCGCGGGGGAAGCGGTCAATATTTCCACCAACGGACAGATCAAAATCAAAGATTTGATGGAAAAAATTTGCGATTATATGGGGTTTGACGGAGAAATCGTTTATAAAGAGCGGCGCAACGCGGATGTGGACTGTCATAATGCCAGTAACGCTAAACTCAAAACTTTGATAGATTTTGAACCGATATCATTTGATGAAGGTCTTGCGAAAACGCTGGACTGGTATCAAGAGCATATTGTGCGGTAATGAGGAATACGATGATAAAACTGATAAAACCATATATTACATTTGATGAAATAAAGAATGAATTTGAAGAAATTTTCGACAGCGGGATGCTGACGCGGGGCAAATACTCCGCCGAATTCCCGCAGAAGATGTGCGAGTATACCGGGGTAAAGCATAGCTTTAACGCGACCTCTGCAACGACGGCGCTTGCCGCAAGTCTGGATGTGCTGGGCATAGGGCAAGGCGACGAGGTAATCGTTTCTGATTTTTCTTTTCCGGCGACGGTCAATGTGGTGGAAGCGTGTGGCGCAACACCTGTGTTTGCGGATGTCAGCCGGGGAACCTATAATATGTTGCCGGACGAGCTGGAAAAAAAGATTACACCGAAAACAAAAGCGGTTATTTTTGTGTGTGCGCTGGGAAATCCGTCAGGACTGGATAAAATTTCAGATATCTGCAAAACGAAACGTATTCCGCTGATCGACGATGCGGCATGTGCGATCGGCAGTTCGGTAAATGGTATGAAGGTTGGGAATTTGGCGGATCTTGAATGCTTTAGCTTCCATCCCCGTAAGCTTTTGACTGCCGGGGAAGGCGGAGCGATTACGACGAATAACGATCAATACGCAGAATATTTATCCGTGAAGCTTGCGCATGGGGCGGTCAGCCGCAACGGAAAAATGGATTTTGTGACTTACGGTTATAATTACCGTTTGCCCGAGCTGCAATGCCTGATGCTAATCAAGCAGCTTGCCAAGCTGGATGAAATTGTAGCGGAGCGTGTCGCTATACAGAAAACTGTGGCGCAGGGGATCTCGGATCGTGGCTACATCGCCCAAAAGTGTGCGCCAAACGCGGTACACAACATCCAAAGCCTTGTATTTACCGTGCCGGAAGACGTGGATAGGGATGGTTTGATTGCCCATTTAAAAGAAAACGGTATTGAAAGCACGATAGGCACCTATTGCCTCTCCAATTGTACTTATTATAAGAAAAAATATAATGATGTACAACCAAACGCGTTGTATTTGGAACAAAATACCATCACGCTGCCGTGTTATACGGGTGTGGATACAGAAAAAATTGTTGGGTCGCTATTAGAGCGATAATATGTTATGCAGAAGATAGAAGATGATGAACGTGCAATACGACTGATGCGTCAGTCGATAAAAAAATTAGGCTTAGATTTACAGGGCATGACAGTGCTGACCGAGGCGGCATCAGGCTCCTTTATTGTTACTCCGTTAATTGCTGCATTATCCGGTGCACGGAAAGTGTATGCCGTTGTAAAGGATACAGGTTATGGTACAGAAGCGGAATTGGAAGCTTATTTGCAGGAGTGGAAACAAAAATTAGGGCTTTCGGACAAAACAGTTATACCGGTCTATGATCCGTCAGCGGTTGCGGGCGAAGCGCAGATTGTAACAAATTTAAGGGCATTAAGGCCAATTGGAAAAGAAGTGATTGGACGGATGCCGAAAGATGGCTGTATTTCTCTTATGATGGAAACTTGGGAATTTCGCAAAGAAGATTTGGATTTGTCTGCTTGCAAAAATTGCGGCGTGCCAGTGTTAGGGACTAACGAATATGATGAAAGACTGCATATCATTCATTATGTAGGAATGATCGCGCTCAAGCTTTTAATGGAGCGAGGAATTGAAATCTACGCTTCGGATATTGTGCTGATTGCGTCTGGAAAATATGCGAAAGAGATTACAACTGTATTGGAACAGAACGGGGCGGTAGTACATATCTGCGATCCCGTCTTGAAACGCTGCAGTGATGGCTTTTATGATGCGCTGAATCAAGCTGATGCGTTGGTGGTAGCAGAGCAGGATGCTTCCGAATTATTGATTTCGGAAAAAGGGGCGCTTCTTGAAACAAGGCTATTTCATAAAATAAAGAATTTGATCCATATTGCCGGCAACTTGGATTATAAGTCATTAAAAAGATATGGAATCATAAAATTTCCGTCAAAGGAAGTAGAACCAGGATATATGACTGTAACAACCGGTTATGTAGGGCTTCGACCCGTTATTGATTTACATACCGCAGGCCTGAAAGTAGGGCAAGCGATGGTAGAAGGTTTGCGACGTTATCATGAGCCGGGAGCTGCGAAGGAATATGCTTTAAAAAATAGTCCGGCTATGGAGTTTTCAGAATAATTGATAACGGTTACAAGATCGTTATACCGTATAAAAAAGATGATACAATTGATTGTTTAGGGAGGCGGAATTAGATGAACCCCGATATTTCTATTATTACTGCGTTATATAACGAAAGTGATAACGTTGATGATTTATGTGAGACCTTGGATACATATGCAAAAGATAAGCCATATAGAATTGAAGTGCTTTTTGTAAATGACGGATCAGTTGATGATACATTTGAAAAGCTTAAAAGAAAGGTTTTTCATTATATTGATGCAAAGTTAATTTCATTATCAAAAAATTATGGTGCGCATGCTGCTATCAGAGCGGGGCTCTCTGAAGCTACTGGGAAATACACGATGATTTTTTCCGGGGATTTACAGCAACCAACGGAATTGATCGATCGTCTTTATAATACGATTCAACAAGGATATGAAGTTGTTTTAGTGCAGAAGCATAATGACAAAGTCGGGAAAAAGGAAAAAGCTTTTTCTCATGGCTTTTCTAAATTATTTCGTAAATATGCAATTAAGAATTTTCCACCCGGTGGGATCAATAATTTTATGATTACAGAAAAAGTGCGCAATATTCTTAATAAAAATGTTGAAGCAAATACCCCCATTTTTATGCAAATTTTAGATATGGGATTTCGTTCTACTTTGATTGACTGTGTTTTTAACGATAGAAAAAAAGGAAAATCTAAATGGACATTATCAAAAAAGATTAAACTATTTGTGGATTCTTTTGTAGCGTTTTCTTTTGCGCCGATTCGCATGGTTACCATCGTGGGCGGAGTGTTGTCCTTTGCGGGCATTATTTACGCAATTTATATTTTGATTCGCAAGCTTTTTGATTTTTATGCCTTTTCAGCAGGATGGCCAACCTTGATCGCGGTCTTGCTGATCGGCTTTGGTGTTACCAATATCGGTATCGGGATTGTGGCGGAATATTTATGGCGTACGTTTGACGCGGCGCGAAATCGACCGGCATTTTTGATTGATGAAGTTATAGAGCGTTTGCCGAAAGAAAAGGAAATAAAATGAAACTGTCGGAATTTTTTGACGCAAAGGAAATTAAAAATGATGTGGAATTTGATTGTATCGGGTTGCTGATGCATCATCCAGGCAAGCGCATGCTGGTATTTTTTGAAGACGAAAAATATCTGCCGGAGCTTATTGCTAACGCCGATGCCACCGCTGTGATTTGTACGCCAGAAACAGTTGAGGCGGTAAACAAATTAGGACATGGAATTGTCATCTCTGCAAAGCCGCGCAAGGAGATCACTTTACTCCATAACCAGCTTTGTAATGATGAAAGATATATAGGACAAAACTTTGATACGATGATCGGAAAGAATTGCAAAATTAGCCCGGACGCCTATATTGCGCCTCAAAATGTTGTGATCGGGGATCATACCATAATTGGCGAAAAAGCAGTGATTAAGAGCGGTACCGTGATAGGAAAGAATTGCTTTATTCACGCTGGATGCGTGATCGGTGGCTGTGGTTTTGAGTTTAAACGCATTGATGGAATCCCGCAAAAGGTAATTCATCGAGGAAAAGTGACGCTGGGAGACAGGGTGGAAATTTTGCAGATGTCTAGTATCATGCGGGCGGTATATCCATGGGACTCGACTGCCATCGGCAGCGATACCAAAATCAGTTCTATGGTTTCCATCAGCCATGCGGTTAAAATAGGCGAGAGAACCATGGTCAGCGCCTGTTCGTGCATTGCGGGGTCAGCGCAGATTGGCAGCGACGTTTGGGTCGGTGTGAATTCCACGATCTCCGATCGGATCGTTGTGGGAGATCGCGCACGGGTATCGCTCGGTGCTGTGGTGACAAAAAATGTGCCGGAAAATGCTACGGTATCTGGAAATTTTGCAATCGATCATCAAAAATTTTTAAAACATATTAAACAATTGGCAAAGTGACCACGCTTGAACGCTTGTTGTTGTACAGGGAGAAGGTCTATGTTGGATATCGCTCTTAGAAAAAAGAAACAAGATAAGCTGGTTCTGGCACTACTGATTACGGCGGGGATATTGATCGTTTTTTTTCCTTTTATTTTTCAGGGGAAGCTGCTCATCTATCGTGATATGGGTTCGGATACCGCAAATTCTTATCTAATGTACTATGAAGCGGCAGTCAATAAGCTGTCCGCGGGAGATTTTTCTTTTTGGTCATTTTCTGCCGGGCTTGGTAAGGATATTATTTCGGCACAGAATATTATTTTCGATCCGTTTGCCATTATCGTTTATATTGCGGGGGTAGGATTTGGTCCGGAAAGCATACCTACAGGCATTCTGATCATGCAGATCGTCAAAATTTACTGCGCAGCATATGCATGTTATTTGTTTTTATCCGCGTTTCGTTTATCGGCAAAATCCAGGGTTGCGGCATCGTTCATGTATGCGTTTTGCGGCTATATGATGATGTGGGGACAACATTACTTTTTTGCCACGCCTTTTGTGTTTATGCCCTTGCTGTTATACGCGATTGAAAAATCATTTTTCAAGAAAACCTATCTGTGGCTGATTACGGCGGCAACTGCCGTTATCACGCTGAATTCTTACTATTTTGCTTATATTATTCTAATTGTTTTTGCTGTTTATACAATTTTGCGTTTTTTCTGCGTCAATGAAAAGTGTTCTTGGCGGTTGTTCTGCCGCCAGATATTGCCGATGGTCGGCATGGTGGTTTTGGGACTGATGATCGCCGCCGTGACATTGCTTCCAACCATATATCAGACAACGCATGTCTCTAGGAGGCTGACCGGCTCGGCGACAGGCGCAAGCGGGACGCAGTCGCAAAAGTTGGTTTCCGCTGCTGCGTCAAGCGTGGACGGCAGCTTTTTAGGGAAAATGGGGCGCTATATGGCTTCGCTATGGAATGAATTGTATTATAAGACCCTGGGACTTGGCTTTTTTTCCACGCGATTTTTGGGAGGCGTGAACGGTTTTGCGGGGAGTACCAACGCATACGAGGCACCGCAGGTATTTTTTTCTACGCTATTTATCATACTTGCACCGCAGTATCTGGTCGGAGCGGTTCGCGACCGGCAGCATAAAAAAAGAAGGCGTGTTATTCTTTGCGGGATCGCGCTCATGATCCTTGCGGTCGTATGGCCGTTTGTGGGGGTCGTTTTGAATGGTTTTGCCTATCCGAGCTCTCGTTTTCTTTTGGTGCTCGCACCACTGTTCGCATTGATATCGGCAAGGGTACTGGATGATATCATGATCCATAAAAGGTTGCACAAAAAAACTTTTTGGATTACGATCTCAATAATGGCGGTGGTTTATTTATATGCTTTGCTGCGTGTGTCGGGCGCGCCCCAAATAGAGGAGACGCCGTGGTACATCTGGTTTGTACTGCTGAGCGCGGCGGCGACAGCCGGGTTTGTCTTTGTGCTGCACAGTATGAACCGAAGCGGCGTAACGGGCAAAGGAATGAGGGGACTCTACTGCCTGCTGTGTGTTTTGCTGCTTTTAAATATGGGCGCGGACGGATTTGTTTCTCTTAACGCAGACCGTGTAACAGTGACAAAGGAACAGTATGAGGAAATGCTCGACGGCAGGATGAGCGAGGCGGTATCGGCTGCCAATGAGCAAAATGATGGGTTTTACCGGATGGAAAAGAATTTTATGTCCGTTTCAGACTACCTCGAGGCATTCCCGCAGAAATATCACGGCGTGACGTCATATAGCTCGACAGAGAATAAATACCTGATGACTTTTATGGAACATGTATGGCCGGAGATGGTACCCCGCCTGATGTCTAATGTATATTTCTATGCTACCCAACCGTTTGTCAATCCCTATGTGGAGGCGCTGCTTGGTGTAGAATATGTTGTTGATGGAATGCGTAAAGATAACGGATTGTATTATAGTCGGACGAGTCCCGTAGCTGTATATGAAGAGGCATATGCGGACGAAAATGGGGAGTGGACGCTCTACCGCAATACGCTTGCCCACGGAATCGGGACTTATTTTGAGCATGCGGTCAGTATGGAAGCGTACGAACGAGCGGATCTGTTTGAAAAAAAAGCACTGTTGATGAATAATGTTATTACAGACGACGAAGCAATTTTGGATGAGTTCCCGACAAAAGAGACAAAGGTGGAATATGTTGATGTATTAGATTTGTCCAAAGCGTATGCCAGCACGACTCCGGAAGATTTTGAAGCCGCAGGTTCCGACCCTATGAAGGTAACGCGGGTGGATTGGATTACGCCTACTTCCATTCTGATGACACCCGGCAAAAATGACAATGGGATCATAATCCCCGTTGCTCAGGATTTGACGGGGATTGAGAAAGAGAAAAAATTATATATGTCGGTGGATGTAAGTGCAGAAGGGGCATATGGTGTTCAGGTGCTTTTTGATACAGGCAATGATTTTAACGAGGAAGAAAGCATTGCGTTCCGCTGCTATTATTCTATAGGGCGGCAGCAAAGCCTGTTTTTCGAGGTGCCAGAGAATACAAAGGCAATCCGCCTTGACGCTGATTACCCAAATAAGATGTGTGTAGTCACCTTCAGTAATATCAAGACGGCAATTATGGATGATTTGCAATTACCAGACGACGCGGAAATTACTTTTGATCGTCAGGCGCAAAGCGATGTCGTAACGGCTAGTGTTTTTGCAGAAAGTGAAGGCGTCTTGTTTGCAGCGATCCCTTATGATAAAGGATGGTCGGCTTATGTGGATGGGGAAAAGCAGGAGATATACCAGACAGACTATGGATTTTGCGGTCTTTGGCTACCTGGGGGAGAACATGAAATAAGGTATGTATACCATACGCCATGGTTAAAAATGGGTATCGCTGTTTCGTTTTGTGGGATTGTCCTTCTTGCAGTCGTAGAAGCATGGATATTATTTAAAAGGAAAAAACGCGGAATCGTTTGTAGTAAGAATAAAAAATGAGTCTGCCTGCTATAGATAAGTTAGCGGATGAGGAGCAAGTTGCTCGTAGATTTCGATGAGAAACTTTGATTAAAATATTAATTAATTGTTACAAAAATATTGTACAAATCGCTAAGAATTGTTATACTTGCATTATTATGAGAGTTAATATGTGGAATTTAAGAAAATTATTTGCGCTATGCATTTGTCTGACAGCAACCGTTACATTGTGCGCGGGCTGTTTTTCCGCAAGCGGAAAGGATGCTTCTTCAGTTTCGATTAAAACGGATATTTCTGCTCCGCAGGCAAGCGAGGCGGCGCAGGGTATCGTCAAACAGGCGCAGCAAACGCTATCGGATGCAGAGACGGTTTATTTGCATGCTTTTCCAGAGATGGCGCGGCGTTACGGCAAGACTGTTATGGAATTTGAAGCTGAACAGTATTTTTTGAATTATGCCCGCATATTGCAGGAAGATCAAAGCGTTATGCCAACAGATGAAGCTGTTTTAGCGGCAATGGATGGTATTGGTCTTTCGGTGGAAAACGGAACCTTTAATATGGAGAATTATACAGCGGGCATGAGCAGGGAACTGATGGAAGTGCCGGCGGCGATGTTAAACGCAATTCGAAATTATGATACGTCTAGTCAAGGAGAAAACTCTGAATTGGACGCAGCATATCGGGCATACCAGGACTACTTACAATAGAAGGAGAAATCATGGGGATTACAAAGACATCAGGTAGACAGCGTGGATGGGCAATTGTTTTGGCGATCGTGATATTATTAAATCTTGTTGGCGGTGTGTTGCTTTGTATGCCGACGGAAGCAAAAGCCGCAAATAGTGCTTTTGTTATTTTTATTCATCCTGGTCATAGCCCGGCAAGCACTGGAAGTGGCGCAGTTGCGGGCGACATTAAGGAAGCCACAATTAATGAAGCAGTTTCCATTAAGCTGGGCGAAAAGTTGCAGGCGGAAGGGTATACCGTATACCTAACAAATCCTACAAAACAAAGTACGTCGCTGAAAACGATCATTCCCGCAACAGAAAAACCGCTGGAGGGACAGTATAACTATGGCGATCAGGTACTGCCAGCGGCTTGCACTCCGGAAAAGTATGGCGTGAACGTAACGCCGAATCTCATTTTGGACATTCACCACAATTCGTCTACCAGTTCTTCCGCAAGAGGGATTGAGGTATATTATAATTCCAATTATTCCGTGAATACGGACTATCCCAATATGAATTACGGAAAAACAAAAGAAGTGGCAGATGCCTCAAAGGCTGCTGCCAATATCATCAATGCGCAATTCAGGAACGATTTAAAATATATTTCTACCCGTTCCTCTATTTTGGATACGGAAACAACGGGTGTCAAAAATTCTCTTTGCAGGAATGCGGATATTCCTTCTGTACTGGTCGAGGCAGGGTATATGTCGAACGCGACCGAGTTGAGCGCTATTTGTAATTCTGCAAACCAGGACGCGCTTGTAGCCTCGCTGGTAAAAGCGATCAATACCTACAAAACATATGATCAAACGCCGCCGACTGCGACTGGCGTGACGCCTTCGGCATATACTGCCTATGGAAAATCTTTTGATGTCAATGCAATCAATGTAAGGGATGTCAGCGGTGTGGCGAAGGTGGAGTTTGCAGTGTGGAATGCGGCGGACAGCAGTACACTGAAATGGTATAACGGCAGCGATTTCAAAAATGGGAATTGGGGAATTACGCTGAAAAGAAGCGATTTAAATAATATTCTGGGGACCTACGTAATTCACGCCTATGCGACGGATATGCTGGGAAATAAAGGTTTTATTGGCGGAACAACCGTAAACATGGTAAAAGAGGATACAACGCCGCCGACTGCGGCAGGCGTAACATCCTCCGCGTCGATTGTTTATTGTAATGCGTTTGAGGTATACGCGATCGGTACGGCGGATACGGAAAGCGGTGTCGGGAATGTGAAGTTCGCGGTGTGGAGTAAGGCAGATCAAAGTGACATGAAGTGGTTCCGCGGTGTCGACTACGGCAATACGAACTGGGGAGCGCAGGTCAGCAGAAAAGATATCGGTAATGTTTTGGGTACGTATTACGTCCATGCTTATGCGGAGGACAAGGTAGGGAATTCCGCTTTTGTCGGCGGAACGATAGTGAATATTGTAAAAGAGGATAAAACAGCGCCTGCGGCAGTGAGTATTCAGCCGGAGGCGACGGAAGTCAATAAAAATACTTTTGATGTCAACGCGATGCAGGTGAGCGATACGGAGAGCGGTGTGGCGAAGGTGGAATTCGCAGTATGGAGCAAGACAGACCAGAGCGACATCAAGTGGTATAGCGGCAGTGATTTTAAGAACGGCAACTGGGGGATCACGGCGAATGTTGTAAACCATAAAAATAATACGGGTACGTATAACATCCATGTATACGCAACAGACAAAAATGGAAACCGTGGGTTCATAGGTGCCACGACGGTCAATGTATTGAAAGATACGGTACCGCCGATAGCGTCGAGTATTACATCGTCAGTGAAAAACACTTACGGCAGCACGTTTGAAGCATATGCGATCAATGTGCATGACGACCGAAGCGGGGTCGCGAAGGTGGAATTCGCAGTATGGAGCAAGGCAGATCAAAGCGACATCAAGTGGTATAGCGGCAGTGATTTTAAGAACGGCAACTGGGGGATTACGGCGAATATTGTAAACCATAAAAATAATACGGGTACGTATAGTATCCATGTATACGCGACGGACGGCAGCGGAAACCGCGGGTTAGTAGGAGCGACGACGGTCAATGTGTTGAAAGATACGGTACCGCCGACAGCGTCGAGTATTCTTGCGCCAGTGAAGGAAACGTACGGCTCGAGTTTTGAAGTATACGCGATGAATGTAGCAGATAATCACAGCGGTGTCGCGAAGGTAGAGTTTGCAGTATGGAGCAAGGCGGATCAAAGCGACATGAAGTGGTATAGCGGCAGTGATTTTAAGAACGGCAACTGGGGGATTACGGCGAATATTGCCAATCACAATAAGAATTACGGCATGTACAATGTCCATGTATACGCGACGGACGGCAGCGGAAACCGCGGGTTCGTAGGCGCGACTACGATAAATGTATTGAAAGATACAGTGCCGCCGACGGCAAGCAGTGTTACTGTACCGGAGCGGGAAGTTCATGGAACGATATTCTTTGTGAACGCAATGGATGTAACGGATGATCACAGCGGGGTCGCGAAGGTAGAGTTTGCAGTATGGAGCAAGGCGGATCAAAGCGACATGAAGTGGTATAGCGGCAGTGATTTTAAGAACGGCAACTGGGGGATCACGGCGAATATTGCCAATCACAATAAGAATTACGGCATGTACAACGTCCATGTGTATGCGACGGACGGCAGCGGAAACCGCGGGTTCGTAGGCGCGACAACGGTAAATGTATTGAAGGACACGACGCCAGCGTCCATGTCATCCATGAGTATAACGCCGGAAACGATAACGGATGAATTTACCGTAACGATGTATGGGTTAAAAGCGGGTACCGGGATTGAAAAAGTAGAGTGCGCCGTATGGAATAGCAGGGATACTGCGGGGCAAAAATGGTATGATGCAATTTCCTATAATAATGGAAATTGGTACAGGAAGGTTAATATTTCCGATTTTGATTTTGAAGCAGGAACCTATTATATCCATATTTATGCTACGGATGGAGATGGAAATCGCTCTTTTGTTGGAGGAGAAACGGTTTCAGTACAGGGAACGCATAAAATTATGGGGACGTCTTCGGTAACGAAAGAACAGTTAGTAAACTATTATATCAGCAAAGCACCTGGTGGTTTGAGCGCATATCCGCAGGAGTATGTGGACAAAGGTGTTAATTTGAACAGATTAGCGGAATTGTACGTTCAGGAAGCTGCCGCTGAAGGGGTTAAGGTAGAAGTTGCATGGGCACAGATGTGTCTGGAGACGGGATATCTTAAATTCGGAGGAGACGTTCAGGTAGGGCAATTTAATTTTGCGGGGCTTGGTGCAACAGGCAATGGTGTTCCTGGGTTTAATTTCGCAGAAGTGTACGGTGATAACAGCAATGGAATATTGGCAGGAGTCAGAGGGCATATCCAACATCTGAAGTGCTATGCATCGACAGGACCGGTAGCTACATTGAACTCCGAAGGAAAGCCTTACGACCCCAGATGGTCCGCGAGCCTTAGGGGAAAAGCGCCGACAGTAGAATTGCTGGAAGGGACCTGGGCGATGAGCAAGGGATATGCCGCGAATTTGATTGCCATTATGGACAGGATTCAGGCGGCATCCGGTGCTGTGGTAGTGATGGGGATAGAGCCGGGCCTGGAAAGCGCAGCGCTGGAAGAAAGCACCGAGCCGAGCGCAAGTCCAAGTGCAACGCCGGAAATAAGTGCTGCACCGAGCGCGAACCCAAGCGTAACGCCGGAAGAAAGCACCGAGCCGAGCGCGGGTACGGATGCGGAAGTGCCGGATGCCGTATAGCTTTTATAGGTCGATGAGCGATAGATAGAATGATTTTATACCCGGAAAATGAAGACAGAAATCGCGAGAGACGGTTTTTGGTTTCCGTGCTCCGGGTATCGTCTTATACATGGATAAGGGCGTATGGGATAGTGCGGCAGATGTGGAGGAATTTATGAAAAAGAGTTTATGGATGATTGTGGCGTTGATATTGCTGCTGTTTTGTGCTGCGGGATGTGTAGCGACGGCAGAACCGTCGGCAAGTGGAGTTATTTCTGCGAGCGTTTCGTCGGAAAGTATGCAGACGGAACAGGCAGAGAAGAATTCGCTTCCGCCGGTTGATCCGGACATCACGGAGGATACCGCGAAAGACGCGACGGATTATATGGCATGGACGCAGAAAGATTGGAACACGGCAGATGCCGAAAATAAAGATATTTGTGCGATGACGTATGTCGTTATGACGAATCCTGATATGGTGAAGGCTGCAGAGGCTGAACTATCCGTTGCTGTCGAGAATGCGCAACAGGAACTGAATACATTATTTGCAGAGTATCCGGACAAAACGTTGGAAGAGCTTGCGCAGCTAAATCAATAAAAAACGGACAAGAGCTGACGCTGCGGGCAGTGTATGTGCTGCCGCCAATTGCAAAAAAGATGACCGTATGGTATAATTCTATTTCAATAACTATTGATGGAGGCGTGCTTTGCAATATTTCTGTGACGTTATTATTCCGGTTTATAAAGGGCTGGATGAAATAAAAGAGTGTTTAGAATCCGTTCTGGCATGCAGTGGAGCAGAACTGCATAAAATTTTACTGGTAAACGATTGCAGTCCTTCCAAAGAGGTCTGCGATTATATTTATACGGTGGCTCAGTCCGGTGACCACAGAATACAAGTAATACAAAATGAGAAGAATATTGGTTATCTGCGGACATGCAACAAAGCAATCGCTTTGTCAAATTGCGATGTCGTTTTGTTAAACAGCGATACGGTCGTTACGGAGGGCTGGCTTGCAAAGATGCTCGCATGTGCATATTCCCGCGATAACATTGCGACGGTTTCACCTTTTACAAACAGCGGAATTTTGTGTAGTGTCCCCGTGATCGGTGAAGAAAATAGAATTCCATCCAAAATGTGTCTTGCGGATTATGCACAGATGATAGAAAAAATTAGTGAAAAAGCATATCCCGTTCTGCCTTCTTCTTTTGGATTTTGTATGCTGATCAAGCGTTCGGTCCTCAAGGAAATAGGGATGCTGGATGAGATATACAACAAAGGTTATTATGAAGAAAATGATTTTTGCTGCAGGGCTCGCGGAGCCGGATATGATAATGTTTTATGCGACGATACTTACATCTATCATAAGGGCAGTGTTTCGTTCTCTGGTGATAAATTTGCGTTATCTGACGTAAACGAAAAGATTATTCTGAAACGTTACCCCAATATTATTCAGGAAATTAGGAGTTATATGGATCAAGAGCTGCTGTCGCGTTTTCACTTAAATATCCTCCTGCACACAATGCTATGGGGAACAAAACGCGCGAGTGTTTTTTTTGTTTTGCATAAAAGTCCGTTTGAAGATGCTGCGCACGTGAGAGGCGGAGTAGAATACCATGTGGCGGATTTAATCAAAAACATGAAGGAACAAAATTATTTTGTTTTTTATCCCACCGAGGATGCGCAGGTAGACGCTTCCTATACTTTGCGGGGCAAGGTCGATGGACAAGAGATAGAAATGGAATTTTTATTGAAAACGCCTGTCTTGAGCGGTCAATATCATAGAAAAGATTTAGAAGAATTGTTGCGGATGCTGTTAACAGGTCTCAGAATATCCTGCGTACATATTCATCACCTGATGCATCAGACGTGCGATATTGTTTCGGTTTGTGAGGAACTCAATATTCCGTATTATATTACTCTGCACGATTTTTATATGCTCTGTCCAAATTATACGCTACAGCCTCGTAGCGGATGCGTTTGCGGGATGCTGGATGCGCAAGGCGGCTGTGTGCCGAATGTTTGCGTTGAAGATAATGCCCCAGCATGGCAGGCGAAAGTACGAAACCACAGGAAGCAAATGAAGAATGTTTTACAGGAAGCAAGACGCGTTTTTGTTCCGTCTGATTTTTTAAAGAGAATGACAGAGGCGTGCTATGATGGAATTTCCTGCGATGTTATGCCGCATTGGTCTTCTGTTACGACAGGTGCAGAAGAGAGACCGGGTAAGACGGATAAAACTCTGCGAATTGCTTTTTTGGGAGCCGTGTCTAAGCAGAAGGGAAGTGACATTCTCAAGGCGTTAATGGATAGCCGTCTTGATGATGTTGAATGGCATATATTCGGCGCGATTGGTGATGAAGAGATTTTGCCTTATGAAGAGAATCCATTGGTTTACTTTCACGGGATCTATCGGAGAGAAGAAATTGTCAATCAGTTAAAAACATGTGGCATTGATATTGTATGTCATTTAAGTCAGTTGCCAGAGACCTATGGTTTTACGCTGACTGAAGCGTGGCTGGGGGGATGCCCCGTGATCAGTACAAGTTGTGGCGCGGTCGCACAACGCGTCGGGCAAAGTGGGGCGGGATGGGTGCTTAGTACAGTGGATCCGACCAGTGAGATTCTTGAAATCATTCATAAGGTGCAGGAAGCTCCTGAATTGTTGGCCGAAAAAATAGCAAAGATAGAACCAATATCCGCAGAGCAAATGAAGAAGAGAATTCAAAAATATTATGATCTGTATAGTATGCATTCCGTCGTAAGAATTCCCAAAAGGAATTATAGCGCAACAGTGCTGAGGGATGCATGGACAGCATCAGGCATCAAAAATATGCTGATAGGAAAAGCACAAGATACTATACTTTCAGGGCTGGTTTATTCCACATTGTACCTAGATGAGGGTGACGGTTTTTGTGAGGAAAAGGCATTGCGGGCGTGTATGCCCATCAACAGGGATTTTACGGTGCGGTTTGAAGCTGACGGCGATTGCATTTGCAATGCGGTGCGGTTTGATATTGTTGAAGGCTATTGTTGTCTAGTTAAAATCCAAAGGGCTAAGGTATTCTATCGAGACGGAAGCAGCGAAGTATTGGGTGATGGTGATAATAACGGAAGAATGCAGGGAGATTGCATCAAATTTGAGCATAAGGATCCTTCGATAGTTTGGAGTATTTCAAAAAAGCCGATAGATGCGGTGGAGATTTCTGGCAAGTGGTTTCTTATGCTTGATCAGCCCACTTATGAAATGGAGAAGGATCAGTATGCCGTCTATCCGACATGTTTAGAATCGAAAATTTATTTGGATCGCGGTGAAGGCTACAGCGAAAAAAACACAGTGGTCGCCGATATCCCTGTGACGAAGTTGGGAACAACGATTGTACTAAACCTTGCCGAGTCTGTCACGCAGGTGCGATTTGATCCTGTCGCCGTAAGGGGTTGCAGGATGAAAATTAATAGAATAACGTTGAATACGGTTACAGGAAATAATGTTGTGGTTCCGGTCAGTGACATTGTGCATAATGGACGTGAAAAAAATGGTTGGATTGAGTTTGATACAGATGATCCATGGGTCGAAATAAAGCCCGGCGGTGATACCCGCATGCAAGGGCTACAAATGGAAGTACAGCTTACAGTAGAAGAAAAATCAGGTGTCAGTATAAAGAAAATTGCGAAACGCATATTGAAAAAATAAGGAGAGATACAGGATTGGAACTGACGGGAGAGCGGTTTATTCCGCAGCAGGAAACAAATATGCCGACAATCGTAGAACACTACCATAGGTATCATGCGATTGCGCCGTTGATGAAGGGGCTGCGTGTATTAGACGCGGGCAGTGGCGCTGGATATGGTTCGGCGCTTCTGTCGGACTTTGCAGCACATGTCACAGGAGTGGATATTTCAGAGGAAGCGGTTAGTTTTGCCGCCGAAACATACGGAAAAGATAATCTTCAGTTTAAAGTTGGAAGTGTGGCGGAGCTACCATTTGAAGACGGTGTTTTTGACGCTGTCGTTTCGTTTGAGGTAATTGAGCACATCTCCCCAGAGTTGCAGGAATGCTTCTTAAACGAAGTAAAAAGAGTATTAAAGCCGGAAGGCTTTTTTATTGTGTCTTCGCCGAATAAAGAAGTGTATTCGGACGAAATCGCCTTTACAAACCCGTATCATCTTCATGAACTCAGGATCAACGAATTTAAAGGGATGATTGAAAAAAGGTTTGCATTTTATAAATACTATTACCAAACATACGAACCTTTTTCCGTGATTTTTGATGACCAGGGAGAAGAAAAGAAAGATTTTAATCTGATCAACATCCACAAGGATGCCTATTTTCATAGGATGTACTCGATCGCGGTTTGCGGCAACAGACCGGAGACCATAGAAACGGTCGAATTGAATTCGTTAGTGCTGCGTTACGATCAGCAATATTATGCTACGCGAAATGATATTGTTTATCCTTTTGTTAGCTCTTTATATTACAGCAAGGACGAGGTCCTAAGTGAACAGCAAAAGATGCAGACAAAGTTGCATATTTTTGACGGGAAGGTAAAGCAAAGTTATGTGTTTGACTCGCCTGTTTTTGTGCATGAAATCCGTTGGGATCCGGTAGAGCTTGGCTTTTGTGAATTGGAAAATATCAAAATTTGCGTAGAAGTAGAGGACGGCGGTGTTCAAACGCTAGAGTCGGAAGCGCTGGCGATGAATGCATGGAAAAAACAAGATGGGAAATATTTTTTTTCTAGTACGGATCCTTATATTATTGTGAAGCTTGATCAGACGATTCGCTGCGTCCATTGCGAGGCTAATATGAAGGTGCTGAACAATCAGGAATTATATAAGACAGTGATCCTGCCGGTATCGGAAGAGACGCAGAGTCTACATAATGAGGTGCAAACCTACCGTCGCCAATTTGAGGATGTGCAGCGTCAAAGCGATGCTTACCACAAGGAACTGAAAAATGTAGAAGATGCGTTGCAGGTATGCAGAAACCAGGTCTCCAAGTTACGACATACCATAAAAGAAATGGACGAAGTTATGAAGGAGCTGCTGCTGCGGGAAGCGCAGAAGGAGCAACGGATTGTACATTTAGAGGAGAGCTTCGTCAATAAAGCTTGGCGAAAGATTAAAAATAGAAAACAAGAAAAAAAGTAACAGGGGAGTGCCGAATATGGTTTCAATTATTTTACCGGTATACAATGCTTATGAGGACCTGCAGGAATGTATCGAATCCGTCATAAATTGTACCGATAAAGAGCGGTATCATTTATACATTATCAACGACGCAAGCCCGGACGATCGGATTGTGCCTTATTTGCAGACAGTTGAAAAACAGTATGGCGATGTTATGAGTGTGTTGACAAACGAAGAAAATATGGGGTTTGTGCGCACATGCAACAAGGGGATTGCTCAAACGGATGATGATGTGCTTCTGTTGAATAGCGATACTGTAGTAACGCCGGGGTGGTTGGATAAAATGGAAGAAGCTGCGCACTCGAATGAACTGATTGCATCAGTGACGCCGCTTTCCAATAACGCAACGCTGGCGTCGGTGCCGATTTTTATGAATGATAATATTTTGCCTCAGCATCTTACGCTCAATGAAACAGCCAAGCTGGTAGAGCTTGCAGCACAGCCGATTTATCCTCAAATACCGACAGGGATGGGATACTGCATGCTCCTTACGCGCAGGGCGATTCAAGAGATCGGTATATTGGACGAAGAACATTTTGGAAAAGGATATGGGGAAGAAAACGACTGGTGTTATCGCGCGGCGCAGGCGGGCTTCATGCATGTAATTTGCGACGATACCTATATTTATCATAAGGGGAGCGCTTCTTTTCAGGAGACGAAAAACGCCGCACTGGAGACGTCGAGGGATTATTTAGAGCGCACATATCCTGCGCAGATTCGAGGTCTGAATGATTTTTTGCTGTCGAATCCTTTGGAACCAATACAAAAAAATATCGAAAATGCTTTTTCTGTTTTTGATACGGAAAAAAGAGGCATTTTGTATATTCTTCATAATTCACCGTTCCATGATAACAACACGGTGCGCGGGGGCGCGGAATATCATATCTTAGAGCTGGCAAAACATATGCAGGGTGAGACGATCTATGTTTTGTATCCCTCGCTAGAGAACAAAAACTTGCTTGCGCTTGCCCGCTGGTGCGACGGAAAATCTACAGAAGTACTGATTAAATTGGACGGCAGGATCGACGAAAGCGTTATTTTCAATAAATCGTTATACGACACGGTTTGCCTGATCTTGCAGACACTGCCGTTGGAAATTGTCCATATCCAGCAATGGGTCCGGTTGGGGTTGGATGTGTTTGAAGCATGTAGACATGTCGGCATTCCTTATGTGGTTACGCTGCATGATTATTATTCCGTATGCCCGCGAATTCAGTTCCTCAATGAAAAGATGCAGTACTGCAGACCGCTCGGCAGCGATTGCGCCGGCTGTCTTGCTGCGACGACGAAAACGGGGCTGCCATTTCTGGAGCGGTGGAGATTATTGATGCACGAATATCTGAAATCCGCAGCCTGCGTTTATGTGCCGGATGAATATGTGCGAAGCGAGATTGCAAAATGGTGGGACGATATAGAGATCACGGTACGCGAGCATGGAGCGGTCACGTTCCAAAGGATGTCGCCGGTGAGTATAAAACCGGAAAAACTCCGGATTGCTTTTATTGGAAATATGCAGCCTTCAAAGGGGAGCGGTATTTTTCTGGAGATCATGACGCAGCCCCTGCCAGAATGGTTGGAAATTCATATTTTTGGAGAGATACTGGATGGCAGAGTGGGAGCTGTCAATACTGAAAAGGTTATTATTCACGGTGCTTACGCTAGGGATACCCTGCAGGCGCAGTTGGAGAAAAACGAGATAGATTTGGTGCTGCTTCCTAGTATTTGGCCGGAAACCTATTCTTATACGCTAACAGAGGCGTTGCAGGCAGGCAGTCCGGTTTTGGCTGCCGATATGGGGGCAATCGGTAGTCGCCTGCGCAAGTATGGCTGTGGATATCTTTTGCCTGCGGATAGTAATGGTCAGGCGTACCTGGATGAAATTCATAAAATTTGGGATGCGCCAGAGATTTTGCTTGAAAACAAGAAAAAAGCATTGGAAATTGTTTTTCCGTCGAGGGACGAGGTCGCACAGAAATATTTGCGGGATTATCGTGTGTGGGGAGAGCAAAACGTATGGCAGGCGGAGCCGCGACAGATCAAGCGTCTTTTAAAACGAATGCAGAGCAGTGAAGCGATGGTGGTGAAGAAGAGCCTTGCCGGATTAAAAGGCATCGATCAGAATATGGTGAAGCTACAGTACGAATCCAAGTTGTATTTGGATCTCGGCGAAGGTTATGGCGAGAATACGGCTGTAAAAGCCAAGTTACCGTTTGACAATATGTTTCAACTGTCTTATAAGCTTGGAGAGGGTAAAGAAGTTAGACATATGCGCTGGGATCCTGTAGAAGGTTTGACCTGCAGGGTGCGGCTGAAGGATGTATATGCAGTTTTGGAAAGCGGAGATGAGATTCACGCTGAGCTTTCTAAAATCCCCCATAACGGAATGGAGGAGAACGGATTTATCCAGTTTGCGACGCACGACCCTATGTTTTTGCTGCCATTTTCGGGAAAAATTAAAGAGGTATACTTAGAAGGATGTTTTGAAGCGGGTATTGCGCAGAAACCGTCCGAGACGAGGTTGTATTATGACAGTGGAAATGGCTTTTCTGAAGGCGAAAAGTGTATGGCGTGTATGCCGCAGACGCCACGTTTTGCGATTGGCTTTGGGTTTACAGACGAACGTGAAGTGCAGGCGCTTCGATGGGATCCGGCGGAAGGAAAACAGGGGACGCTGCAAATCTCCAAATTATTGGTGGACGGTAGCGGTGGACAAAGTAAAATTACGGAATTCTCGCATAACGGGATACAGAGGGGGAATAAAATATTTTTCCAAACCGACGATCCTTGGATCATGTTTCCGGTGAACAGGCGAGTAAAAGATGTCAGGATAGAGGGCGTTTGGCTGGAAGGGCTCGAATGGGACAACCAATTGACGGTTGTGGATATAGATTCTGGTGTGTTCTCTGTCGTGTCACCAAGGCTTTATATTGATACGGGGGAGGGCTTTCGTGAAGATAATACGGTAGTCGTAAACGTGCCGGATACGGCGATGTTCGATATTTCATTTGATCTTTCTGGTAAAGATGTAGTAAAATGTGTAAGGTTTGATCCGATGGAACAAAAGTGTTTTTTGTGGATTCATCATATTGCTGTTGTAAAAGAAGACGGTATGACGGAGATCGACCCGCAGAGCTTAGGGCATAACGGCATCGCCATGAAAGATGGCATAGCGTTCCATACAGACGATCCATGGCTTACGATACCTGTGAGAGGGAAAATCACAGAGATCGCGATTAGCGGTTTTTGGGTCAAAGAGAAACGGTAGTAGGGGGCAATATGAGAAGATTTTTTAGTATGATATTTGATTTTTGTAAGAGTGTTTGGAAGGAAAAGAAAAAAATATTCGCTCTTGCAAAAAATGATATGAAATCAAGATACGCAGGTTCTTTTTTGGGAATCTTTTGGGCATACTTTATGCCGCTGGTGTCGATCCTGGTGTATTGGTTTGTGTTTGAGAAGGGTTTAAAAGCAACGCCGCCAGCCAATACAAGTGTGCCTTATATTGTTTGGTTTATGGCCGGCTTGGTACCGTGGTTTTATTTTTCAGAGGCGTGGTCAAGCTCCACCAATGTTTTGATGGACTATAGTTACCTCGTGAAACAAATGGTGTTTGACGTTAGGATCATGCCGTTTGTAAGGGTGCTTTCCGCATTCTTTGTACACATGGTATTTATGGTGATACTATTTGTTGTGATGGGTATTTACGGAGCTCTGCCGCTGATTAAAATAGGACCGCTTCTTTATTATGTACTTTGTTTGATTTGCTTGATCCTTGCGGTATCCGTGCTTTCCAGCGCACTGATGCCGTTTATCAGGGATATGACGCAGGTAATTGGCGTTATTACGACGCTGGGTTTCTGGATGACGCCGATCGCGTGGCCTTACGAATCTATGACGATTTCCAGACCGTTGATGATGATCCTGAAAGCAAATCCGATGTTTTATGTTGTGCAGGGATATCGAGACTCGCTGATCAGTACAAATTTCTCGTGGCAGGGGCCCTATATTACGGCATATTTTTGGATATTTACCCTTGTCTTAATGGTTTTGGGCGTTGTGGCATACCGCAGGCTGCGCCCGCATTTTGCAGATGTAATATAAAGGGGAAATAGGCTATGAATATGATCGAAGCAGAAAATGTTTCAAAAATATATAATATTTATAAAAAACCGTCTGACCGTTTAAAAGAGGCCATGTCGTTTATTAAGAAGAAGTCCTATGGCGAAAAGTTTTACGCATTGGATAGCGTTTCTTTTCAGGTGGAAAAGGGTGAAACGTTTGGCATTGTCGGTGTTAACGGTGCCGGAAAATCCACAATATTGAAAATTATTACGGGGATTACAAATGCATCGGCAGGTACGGTGGCAGTCAACGGACGTGTATCCGCGCTACTTGAACTGGGCGCAGGTTTTAACATGCAGTATACTGGCAGGCAAAATATTTATTTGAATGGTGTAATGCGCGGGATTCCCAAAGAAGAAATGGACGAACGTATTCAGGATATTATCAAATTTGCCGATATTGGAGATTTTTTAGATAATCCCGTGCGTATGTACTCCAGCGGTATGTTCGCGCGCTTGGCGTTTGCGGTTGCGATCAACGTGGATCCGGAAATTTTGATCGTGGATGAGGCGTTGGCGGTTGGAGATGCGGCCTTTCAGGCAAAATGCTTTAGAAAATTTGAACAGCTTTGCGAAAAGGGAGTAACAATTTTATTTGTTTCACACGATATTAGTTCGGTAAAAAGAATGTGTAATCGTGCGATGTGGCTGGAAAACGGAAAAGTCCGTGAAATCGGAGAAGCCGCTAAGGTATGTAACCGCTTTAGCAGCTATATGATGGAGCGGAAAAATCAGGAAATTATTGCAGACATTGATAAAGAAGAGCAGGATAGCCAGCAGGACAGCGACTTTATTAAAAAGGAAGAAATACTGCTGTCAAAATATTCGCCAATTCCGGAAGACTGCGATCGCGCTGGAACAGGGGAAGCCAAAATACGTTCGTTGTTTATTACGAATAAAGACGGGCAGAATGTGAGCCAGTTGGCCGCATACCATACTTATGATTTTCATATTGTCGCGGAGTTTATGAGACCGCAAAAAGAGGTGCTGATTGGGTTGGTATTTGAAAATACGCGGGCACTGTCGGTTTTTTATTTGAATAATTACAATGAAGATAATACTTTGGATGTAAAAGAGGCTGGAATTTACGAGATGACATTTAAAGTGACGTTACCAGGGTTGCAGAAGAATAGCTATTTAATCTCGCCTGCGGTCGCAACAGGAACTCAACTGGAGAATGTAATGCTTGACTGGTGTCATAATGTAATGACGGTGCAGGTAGAAAATCCTGGCTTTAATCTTTCGGTATTGGATTTGAATCCGGAGGATATTATGTTCCGAAAATTATAAATTATTTTAGCTTTGCATAAAGTACTTGATTTTTTTGTATAAATATGTATAATTATACATTATAAGGTTTTAAATATAGTTTGGAGGAAGAATGATGAAAAAGATTTTAGCGATAATTTTGGCAGTCGCCATGCTGGCGATGGTGTTTACGGCTTGTTCAACAACCCCGGCGGCGCAGGAAAGCGCATCGGAGGGCGCAGCAGAGGGCGCAGCAGAGGGCGCTGCAACAGAAGAAGCGGCAACGACGGGAACGAACACACTTGATAAAATCAAGGAATCGGGCGAACTGGTTCTGCTGACCAACGCAGCATTCCCACCGTACGAGTACCTTGGCTCGGACAATAAACCGGCAGGCGTGGATATTGAGATGGCGCAGGCAATTGCCGACGAATTGGGCGTAACGCTCAAAGTAGTAGATATGGACTTTGACGGTCTGATCCCGGCGCTTAATGGCGGTAAGGGTGACCTTGTTGCGGCAGGTCTTACGGTAACGGACGAACGGAAGCAGAGCGTTGATTTTTCCGATACTTATGCGGATGCCACACAGCTTATCATTGTGAGTAAAGCAGATCCGAAAGTAGCGGGTGTGGATGATCTTGCCGGAAAGACGATCGGTGTACAGCTTGGAACAACAGGTGATATCTATGTTTCTGATGTGGATAGCGCAACCGTAAAACAGTATAAGACAGGGCTTGAAGCGGCGATGGATCTTGCAAACGGTAAATTGGATGCGGTGATGCTTGACCAGCTTCCGGCGCAGAACATCGTTGCAAGTAACGACAAGCTTGCGCTGATTGACGAACCGTTCACCGAAGAACAGTATGCAATTGCAGTAAAGAAGGGTGATACTGATTTCTTGGAAGTGATCAACAAAGTCATTGCTGATTTAACGGCAAAAGGAACCGTTGCCGAATGGACAACGAAACATGCAGAAGCTGCAGCGGTATAATCCGGGAAAAAATATAACCGTCCGGGATTGACGGATGGCGTATCAATAAGCTGAAAAAAGAAGTCTGCGGAAAGAATTTTTAACTGCAAACTTCTTTTTTGTTCAAAATGTGGTATAATAAAAAATGCTTATGCGTTTTGCGCAGGGTTCCGGCCGCCTGGCGTACAGACGCACGCGGCTGATTAATTAAAAAGCGTATTTGTACGCTTTCGGGGAGCAACGGAATGTTTGATAATCTGGGACAACAAATCTATAATACGTTGATTGTAAACGACCGCTGGACAATGTTTTTGGACGGTTTGCTGGTTACGCTTATGATCGCAGGAATTGCGGTTGTGATGGGCGTGGTGATCGGCTCGAGTGTGGCGATCGCAAAGGTAAACGCGCAGCGTAATCGGAAACTAAAATGGCTGGATGTCATCTGTGATATTTATCTGACGGTAATTCGGGGCACGCCTGTGCTCGTACAATTGCTGATCATGTATTATATTATTTTTGCAGCTGCACCAATCGAGATGGCGCCGTATGTTGCGGCACTTGCGTTTGGGATCAACAGCGGCGCTTATGTTGCCGAAATTGTGCGGTCAGGCATTATGGCTGTACCCAAAGGTCAAATGGAAGCGGGGCGCTCTTTGGGGCTTACCAATGGGATGACGATGCGTACGATCATTTTCCCGCAGGCAATCAAAAATATTTTGCCGGCGCTCGGCAATGAATTTATCGTATTATTTAAAGAAACATCCATTGTCGGCTATGTAGCGGTAATGGATTTGACACGCGCGGCAGAGCTGGTACGTTCGCGCACGATGGATGCATTCGTGCCGTTGATTTTAATTGCACTGGTATACCTTGGTATTGTCATGCTAATTACATGGGCTTTGCGCAAATTGGAAAGACGGCTTGCGCTCAGCGACGCAAGATAGGAGCGGCAGTATGATTGTTGTAAAGAATTTATTTAAAAAATTCCATGAGAATATGGTGCTGAACGGAATCAGCGAGAATATCGAGCGCGGTGAAAAGGTTGTTATCGTTGGACCGTCCGGAAGCGGGAAATCAACGTTTTTACGATGCCTGAATATGCTGGAGGAGCCGACAAGCGGCGAAATTTGGTTTGAGAAACAATTGCTTACCGCGAAAAATACCAATATTGACGCAATCCGTCAGAAAATGGGTATGGTATTTCAGCAGTTCAATTTATTTCCGCACAAGACGGTGGGACAGAATATTATGCTTGCACCGCTGAAATTGGGGATTATGACGGAAGACGAAGCGCAGGAACGCGCGGTGACGCTTTTAAAGCGGATTGGTCTTTCTGATAAAATAGATGCTTATCCGGCGCAGCTTTCCGGCGGACAGCAGCAACGTGTAGCAATTGTACGCGCACTGGCAATGAACCCCGATGTTATGCTTTTTGACGAGCCTACTTCAGCCCTTGACCCGGAAATGGTAGGAGAGGTTCTTGATTTTATGCATACGCTGGCGGACGAAGGGATGACGATGGTCGTTGTAACGCATGAAATGGGCTTTGCACGCGAGGTAGCGACGCGCTGCCTGTTTATGGATGATGGCAGGATTTTGGAACAAGCTCCACCGTCCGAATTTTTTTCCCGCCCAAAGAACCCAAGATTGCAAGATTTCCTTTCCAAAGTACTGTAAATGTATTATAATAATAACTGCGGTTTTTGCAGTTACTATGTACTCGTAGTTCAGCTGGATAGAATACAGGACTCCGACTCCTGAGATCGTGGGTTCGAATCCCACCGGGTACACCACAATTTGTCTAAAAACCCGCTATTAAATCGGGTTTTTAGCGTTTTTAGGAGCCTGTTGTCGGACAGTTCTGAGTGCAAAATGAAGGACAGGGATATTATCCCCTCATCGCTTCGATCAATTTCCTTGTACCCACCATATTAATGGCCCGTTTTAGGTTGTACGCAAGGAAACTTAAGCCCATTTCCGCTTCCGCAATCTTTTTTCCGCGACACAAAAGATAGTGCGCCCCATCATACCACTTAATTGTTCCAAACGGATGTTCTACACTGCACATTCGTTGTTTCAGTTTGTGCTTGTCCTCCCGGATCGTGAGTAGCACCTTCTTTTTGATGCCATCCTTGCGGTAAAATGAATTGTG
>JAYFQX010000002.1:0-13740 GCA_034926635.1 Christensenella sp.
GCTTGTCACAAAAGATTTTGTGTTGTTCTGGCTCAGTAAATTCCAGAGTGGTGACGTGAGGGATATTACTTTTTGCAGACGGCTTATTGATACATTCATCAATTCGATTTTCCTTTATGATGATAAGGTTGTTATAACGTATAACTACAAGGGGAAGAAGAAAACGCTCAAACTAAAAGATGTTAAGGATGGTTCGGATTTTAACGAGTTCGCTCCACCAAATCAAAAAATAGGCGGTGAGAATTAATTTCTTACCGCCTATTTTTATTTTAAGTTTTATCCTTTTTTAACATTATTACTAGGAGTAGTATGATTTAGTGCTCTCATATTATCACTATATCCCGTAGTCGTGGGATCTGACTCACACCTAGAAAAGCAAGTAAGTCAACAACTATCAGACCAATTAGATATGTATTAGAAAAGAAGTTAGATCATATCCCATGTTGTCAAATCTGTCCATACAAGTCCCATATACGCTAAAATAGGGGTTAAATACAACCGATTAATCCCAACCACCAAGCAGGACTTTTAATTCTTAAATTACAATTTAATGTTCATACAATTTTCTCCTTTTTGTTCAAATAATTTTTCAGGAGTCTGATCACCGGCAAGATGATCAATTTCCAATCCTATGCTTTTTTGAAAAGCGCCAATCGCATTAGTACAATTCAACCCATATGTAGCCGTTGTGAGTGCCGGTATATATTCCTAAGTTTATCAATTTTGATTCAATCGTATACACATAACCGTCTTCAGACTTAGCGTAAGAAAGTTTTACGAAATCAACATGAATCCAGCCATCTACGCCATTTAAACTCAACTTATACCAGTCCCTTTTCTACCTTTATATTTCAGCTTTGTTCCCGCAGACAGTACACGAATGATTTTACAATTGGTACTGGGTTGAGTGATCAGTACCCTTGCGAATAGACAAAGAAAACGCAAGGATAACTTGGATTTTCATAGAATTACGCATAATATCACCGGCAGCAGGTAGATATTACAGAGCTGCGTGACGACGCCATTGTCCTTCACTGAAAAATGCACCGCGTCTATGAACAGGAAGGGATATATTTCGCAAAGCGGTTTGTGCTACCATTCTTCTATCTGCAGAAGCAACTTGTACGTGATGTCAGATACAATCTCCTCGTTGCCTCAAAGCCATAGATATCATCTATTTGCTCGGATATCTGCCGTACGTTCATTCCTTTGGTGTACATTGAAATTATCTTGTCCTCAATACTGGGAATATCTTTCTGCTGTTTTTTCACTACCCTGGGCTAGAACGTATTTTCCAGGCCTTGCGGAACAGCAATGGGTATTTCGCCATATTTGCTTCGCAGATGTTTGTCTTTTTTGTCATTACGGGAGTTGGGTTCCTCTGAACGTTCATACGGCTCGTAGCCAAGCTATTCGTTTATCTCACCCTCCAACATTGACTGGATAACCGGTCCTAGCAGGTCTGCCAGCGCATCTTGAATGTCTTCCGTGCTTTGGATATCGTATTCATACAGCAGCCCCGCCATGATTTGCTTCTTATCTTCGCTCAGTTCTTCTCTTTTTTCTCGTTATAACTTAAAACAGCCTCCTTTGATATTTTATCATCGAAAGCTGTTTTTACAGACTTTTTTTCACAAAACCCCAAAACAAAAAGGCAAGATCGGCGAAACCTTGGACGATGTTATAGTCTTAGCATAGTATAATGTAAAATAACCTTGCCCACGCGCTTCTACGACTTGACCGGAGGTATAGTCCTTACATAGTATCCTATTAATACTAACCGCGCAAAAACCCGTAAAGGGAAGATTGTGCGACGCTGTTTCAATGGATGATGTATCGCATGAATGGATTTTATGCCGTGCGCCGCATACTTAGCCGCAACTCTCGCAGAACGGTTGTTCCATAAAAGCGCTGATTGCGGAAGCGCAGATAATGGAATAGAGCTTGCTGTATTCGGAGTCCGAACGCGACGCAAGGATAATCGGCGCCGAAGCGCCCATTACGATTCCGCCAAACAGGCAATTTCCGGCATTTGTGAAGGTTTTTAGCACGCTGTTTGCTGCCTCAATGTTATGAAATAGAAGGATATCCGCTTTTCCCGCAACGGAAGAATCGATTCCTTTGTGACTTGCGGCGGTTTCAGATAAGGCGGCGTCCATTGCCAGCGGCCCATCGACCATGCAGCCTGTAATCTGGTTTCGGCGATTCATTACGCTGAGAATGGCGGCGTCCATCGTCGCAGGCATATTGGGATTTATAATCTCTACGGCTGCTAGCGGTGCGACTCGCGGATAAGCAATTCCCAGACCGTGGGCGACAATCACGGCATTTTCAATCAATTTTACTTTTGTAGGGAGATCAGGGTAAGGAACCATTGCCGCGTCTGTCAAAAGCAGCGTTCGTTCCAAAACGGGGGAGCTTACGACGGATACGTGGGATAGCACCTCCCGTTCCCGAAGACCGTTTTCTTTATCCAGTACGGCGCGTAGCAAGTCGGCGGTATGAATCATACCTTTCATCAGCATATTCGCCTTTTTTTGTCTAACAAGGGAAACCGCGGCGCGTGCCGCGTCTTTTTTTGTGGCGGTGTCCACGATTTCAAACATAGAAATATCGAGGCAGTTTTGTTCGGCAACGTCCAAAATAGCATGCCGATCTCCGCATAAAACGGCGTTGGCGAATCCGCGTTTTTTTGCCTGAGAGACAGCTTGCAGCACAACCACGTCCTCTGCCGCTGCAACCGCTATAATTCCGTTTTTAGAGAGCTTTAAATGCTCGGTCATTTCTTCGATCCTCATTTTTTCCACCCACCTTTATCTTTCTTTTTGCGTCATAATTTTCAGAAGCAGCGGATCAATCTCTAGCATTCCGCCCGAAGAAAGCTTGCCGATATTTTCGAGTGTCTTTTCTACGTCGGTTTCTATAATACCTTCCATGGGACAAACGCATTCGTCGGACAGCGCGAGCAACGTCGATTGGATCGCGGCAAACGTACAGGCGGAGACCTTCATGGCGCAACCTGCCTTTGCGCCATCGCACAGCATCCCCATTACGCTACCCAGCATATTTTGGATCGAGGACATGATTTGTTCGAGTCCGCCACCCAGCAGGTACGTAATTCCCGCGCTTGCGCCGATTGCCGCACCGACGGCGCCGCAAAGCGGAGACAGACGACCGAAGGACTGCTTGCAGTGGATTGCGATCAAGTTGCTTAATGTGCAGGCGCGCAAAATTTTTTCGCGCGGGATTCCTTTTTTTTCGCCGATTGCGGCGACGGGCACCGTGGCGCAGATTCCCTGGTTTCCGCTTCCCGAATTGCTCATGGCGGGCATAGAAAGTCCTGCCATCCGCGCGTCGGAGCCGGCTGCGGTAAGCGCGACCGCGTAAGAAAACGCCTCTTCGTTTTCATACGCTCCTACAAGCCTCCGACCAACCTCGTGACCAAACGGCTCGCGTAGGCCAGCCTTGCTAAGCGCCATATTCAGGCGGATGCTCTTTTCGATTAAGCCAAGCTGTCCAGCGTCTACTTCGTAAATAAAATCGTAAATACCGTGAATACTGCTTTTTGGAAGGTCGGTCGTTTCCGCGCTTTTTTCGGGAGAAGCCTGAAAGATAATTTTTCCGTTGTGTTCCAGACGGGAAATGCTGTCGTGGCGTTCCCGGATAACGGCCTTACCCGTCTGAAAGTCGCCGGTTTGTACGGTGACGCTGATATATAGCTTGGGAAGCAGGGGATCCGTATCAAGCTGAATTCCGGAACCGCAAAGCGTCTTCGCTGCTTCTACCTGCCCGGGAGAGATGTCGGACAATACTTCCAGTTCTTTTTCCGGGTCACCGGCGACGGCTCCAAGCGCGGCCGCCATTTTAACGCCGAACGCATCTGCCCCAGGGATGCGGACCCCCATCGCGTTTTTTATAATGTTGCCGCTGCATACCAAATCGATTTTGACAGCGGGACCGGTTCCGGCGGCTTTTCGCGCCGCGGCTGCCGCAAAAGCGACGGCGACGGGCTCGGTACAGCCGACGGCGGGCTTGATCTCGCGCTTCAATATAGCAATATAATCGGTTTGCAATGTTTTCATAGCCGCTCCCAGTAAATAAAATATAATCTATTGTTCCAAGGTATTTCTTAGTTTATTCCCTTCCGGCGGCGAAAAGTATATTTGCGGTGCACAAAATACAGAATGAAATCTTGTTTAAAAAACCAAAATAAAAAGTGGTATAAAAAAGTCCTTGCTCTATGCAAGGATGGCGGCAAGCGTTTTACAGACTTTGCATGATCCGGCGGATGGCGAGCGAGTACACCAAAAAAATGGTTTCGGATATATTTGTGAGGTCGATATTTAAAAGCTCTTTGGCTTTTTTCAGGCGGTATTGCACTGTGTTGATATGTACGTACATGAGCTGCGCCGTGGCATGGACGCTGCGGTTGGCGTCCAGCATAAAGACGGCGAGCGTATCCACAAGCGCGTCCGAATGCTGTGCTTCAAGCGGCGTAAGGAAATCCGTATACAGTCTTTGGCGCCGTTTATCGTTTTTCAGGATATCCACACAGGTATAAATAAATTCCAGTGTATATGGGTCAAAAACGCGCTGTGTTGGAAAAGCTATCTGTAGCATGGAATGGATTTCACAAAAGAAGGTATAAATTTCGCTCATACCCTCGGGACCGTTCAGGTTGAGGGCAAACAGCAGCAGGAGATTTTCACAGTCATCCTGTTTCATCATGTTCTCCAGATTTTTGAGAAGAGGCGCGAAGGACAGCGATGCGGAAGCCGACTTGTATGGGATATAGATAATGGAACTATCTTTGGCAGCGGAAAAATAATCAAGGCGGCTATGTTCGAGCGCCCGCCGTATTTCTTTGTCTTTTTCCATGAGTTCGTTTTCCCCGTCGCCGCCGCTTAGGACGATAAGGTTGCAGATATCGCCGGGCTTTAAGCAGTATTTTGCCAGCGCAAACTGCGTCTGCACCGTATTGTTGGACAAAACAGCCTGTACAAGATTATTCTCGTCGGTATTGCCGCAGTATTTCCAGATCCCTGCGCAAATACCGACGACTGAGGCGACACTGGAGATGTCCGTATAATTCATGGAATTGCTGAAATCGATTACCAACAGATGGATAAAACCGTTGGAGTTCCATAAATTCGTGAAAAAGGCATTGAAGTTTTTCCCATCTTTTTGATATTGGAAGAAACAGCCGGAACCAGCCGAAGCGGCGTTTTTGCGTTTTAGATCCTTTACGATCTCTGCCCAGACGTCAGGACCGATAGAGCCTTCGTCTTTCTGCGCACAGGTAACGAGAAGAGGATCGTAAAAAGAATTGGTGAGGATCAACCCACCGCCGAATTTTTCTGAAATAATTTTCATGGCGCGGGACAGGTCGCTGACGTTGTTTTGGGAGATTGCGTAAATGATCTCGTTGATATTGATGGAAGCGGTGGACTGGTCGGAAAGCAGAAGACTGGTAATATCGAAAATAAGATCGGCGTAGGTTACTTCCATATTGTCGGGCATGACAATCAAGGGGAAATCCAGATCGTCCGCCGTATGAATCAGCTCCGGGGAGATTTCCTTGACCACAGTGCCCGCGTAAAACAAAATCAGGCAGGCCTCGCCGCCTTGGTTTAACACGCGCAGCGTTTTGCATTGCTGCTCAACAGATTCCGCGACGGAAAAAAGCGCGGAAATGACGACGTCGTTTCCACGAGAGCTCGCGTCGACAAGAAGGTCGTCGAGCGTAGCGATTTCCAGCACGGAAGCGCGCCGGACAATGCGATTAAGACCGCTGGCACCTCCCACGACCTGTGCCTCGGAAAGACATGGCAAAGCTAAACACTGTTTTACGGTAACCCCCATTGTGTTTTCGTATCGCGGCGCGGTACGGCTCCTTCCTGTGGATTTTGCCGGGATTCCCGGCGGAATTATGATAGTTTCATCATACACTATTGCGCCAGAATATGAAAATATAAAACTAAAAAAGTACGGTTTTTTTGTTTTGCAAACACAAAAAATAGAGCTGAAAATTGTTCGCCTTAATGAAGAATTGCAGGATTTCTCATGATAGAATGCAAATAATAAAAAGTTTATTCATTATTTTATCGCCACACGGTATTTCCTTTTACGATCGCATCTTGGAAATCAGCACATTTGGGGCAGAAGTTCGGGCATGCCTGCGTTTTGTATACCCAAAAGGAAAAAAGGCTTTTATTTTCGCGGTTTTGCGTCACATTGTAATGTTATATTTGACCGGTTGCCGAAATTTTTTTATATTTCTGCCATGCAGGAAACGAAATCACAGGTAAAGGAGAAAAGAAAATGGTTGTTTTGAAAAAGCAGGATCTTTTGGACGTGATCTGGGGAGCGACGCTGATGGGAGGCGGAGGCGGAGGATCTTCGCTGGACGGTCTTGCGCTTGTAAAGAATTTGGAAGAGAATAATAAAGGGGTAGATCTGGAGCTGAAGATGATCTCGGCAAGCGAGATGGAGGACGGAGCTTACGCGGCGGTAACCGCGGGAATGGGTGCACCTACCGTCATCAAAACCGTAAACTTCGGACCGTACGCGGCAAATTCCTTTGAAGCGCTGCGCGAAATGGTAGCCAAGATGGACGACCCGAAGGACGTCAAATATTGTATTCCGGTAGAATCGGGCGGTTTTAACACCTTTGTGCCCATGTTTATTTCTATCCTGAAAGGCTATCCGTTTGTAGACGCCGACGGGTGTGGGCGCGCGGTACCGGCACTCAATACGCTGCTGTTGCATATCAACGGGTGCGATACCTCTCCCCTCGCCATGGCAAACGGCGCAAACGACAAGCTGACGATCGAGCTGTCGAACGCGCGCGACGCGGAATTGGCGGAGGAAGTGGGCAGGCATATCTGTATGGCGTTCGGCATGCTTTCCGGGCTTTCCGGCTGGATCCTCTCCAAAAAAGAGATCTGCGAGAACATCCCGACGGGTGTCGTCTCGATGGAGCTGGAAATGGGGCGTATTTTGCGGGAGGCCGCCGAGAAGAAGGAAACGCTGAATGTATTCGAGCAACTTCGGAAAGCGGGCGTGGAGGCAAAAGAAATTTGCGTCGGCGAGATCGTCAAGACGGAAAACAAGCAGGCGGACGGCTTTGATTACGGCGTGGTGGAAGTCAAGGACGCTGCGTCAGATGTGGTATTCGTCATCTATTTCCAGAATGAAAACCTGCTGGTTGCAGAACGAAAAAACGGCAAAGAAACGCCGCTGATGACGGTTCCGGACATCATTTGCATGTACGATATCGAGACGGGAATGCCGCTTACCAACGCGGACGTAAAAGAGGGGCTTCAAATTGGTCTTGGCGCGATCAAGGTAAACGGGCTTTGGTGGAAGAACCCGGCGATGTTCGATATGTGGAGGCCGTTTTTGAAACGCGTTGGGTATACCGGCGAAAATATTCCTTTTGAAAAGCTGTAAATCGACTGTTTTGGTTGGAACATTATAAATAAAAACAGGGATGGGCGGGGGATGACCGCGTCTTTCATAAAGTCAATTGTTTGCTTTTGACCACAACGCCGGCGGGGGTGATTCCGCCCGGCTTGTCCCTGATATTAAAAGGAGGGGAAAATATGGCTATGGAAAAAAAGGCCATGGCGCCGATCGGAAAAAACGAGAGGCAGGGTTGGCCAAGTATCGCATTTATTTGGATTGGTATTGTTATTTGCGTCCCGGTGTTGATGGTAGGCGGCATGCTGGGGCAAGGACTGGATTTTGGTTCTCTCGTATGGGTCACGCTGATTGGCTGGGGCATCGTAGGCGCGGTTATGTGTCTGACCGGAATTATGGGGTCCGACCTTGGGTTGCCTTCGGAAATGACTTCCACCAAAAGCTTTGGTAACACAGGTGCGAGGATCATCGTCGCCATGCTGGGGGCGATCAGCGCAATCGGATGGTTTGCCATCCAGAGTTTTACCTGTGGAGCGGCGTTTGTATTGCTGTTGAAAAATTCGTTTGGAGTGGATTTTCCACTATGGCTCAGTATCATTATTTGGAGCGCGGTTATGGTCAGCAGCGCGATTTATGGAATTAAATTCTTGACGATCCTGAATTATGTCGCGGTCCCGGCGCTGATCGCGCTTTGCGTTTTTGTGCTGGTGACGATTCTGTCGTCCCCCGGCGCGGGAACGGAAGTGCTGAACTATACGCCGGCGCAGCCCATACCGTTTATTTCGGCGGTATCCACGATGATAGGCTGCCTTGCGGCGGGCATGGTCATATCGGCAGATTATTCCCGGTATGCCAAAAACAGAAGCGCGACGGTCAAGGCGACGGTCATCGGCGTGTTGCCTGCGGCGCTTATCATTTGCATTACGGGGGCGGTCGCGGCGATCGTTACGGGAAAAACCGATATCACGGAAGTATTCGCGAGTCTCGGCTTTCCTGTGCTTGCCATGATTGTACTGATTTTGGCGACATGGACTACCAACACCGGCAACGCGTACATCGCGGGACTTGGCATCATGAAAACCTTCAACATCAAGGATTCCAAGCGCCCGTTGATCACGCTGGTTCTTGGTATTATTGCGACAGTCGTGTCGCTGCTCCTGATTTCAGAAGGGGTCAGCGCAGGTATGACAACGTTCCTCGGGTTTATTTCTATCGCGGTTCCGCCGGTAGCGGGCGTGATGATCGCGGATTATTGGATTGTCGGTAGGGGGAAAGTCAAAAACTGGCACGTTGTAAAAGGCGTAAACTGGATCGGCGTACTTGCGTGGGCGATCCCGGTCGTTTACCTTTTTGCGGGCGGTCCGAATTTCCTGAATGCGGCGATTGACAGCGTGGTTATTTCCATGGTGGCGTATCTGCTGCTGTATCTGGCGTTTGGCAAAACCAAACTTGCGGGCGGCGGCGCAATCAGCATTAATGACGTCGTAAACATGGACGCTATGGAAAGAGCGCAGGAAACAAAGATTGAGGATGAAGAGGGAATTTACTGAAAGGAGTGAAAAAGATGGAATGCAATGAAAATATTGTACGTGCGGCAAAAAGCCTGATTAAAGATTGTCTTGGCGCAAAAAAAGACGAAACCATATTGGTCGCGACCGACGATGGGAAAATCGACATTGCCTATTGCTTTGCGAAGGCGGGCAGGGAGCTCGGGATCGAGACGGTGTTGGTGGACTCTCACGCGCAGGCAAAGGGCGAACCGTCGAAGATGGTAGCCGACGCCATGCTCGAAGCGGACGTAGAGTTTTTAATCACAACAATGTCGTATTCGCATACCAATGCGCGGATCGCCGCCAACAAAAAAGGGGCCAGGGTTGCTTCGATGCCCATGATGACGATGGAACTGGCGGATAATTATCTGGACGGAGATTATAAATTCATCCAGACCGTAACGAAAAAGCTGGCTGACATGATCGATAAAACGAAGGTCGTGCGGGTCGTGACGGAGGCCGGAACCGATTTGACGTTTAAGCTGGGCGGCCGAAAATGCGAGATCGATGACGGCAATCTGACGCAGCCTGGCTGCATCGGTAACCTCCCGGCAGGAGAGGCCTACATTGCCCCGGTGGAAACCACGGGTGACGGCGTGCTGGTGATCGACGGGGTGATCGCCTACCTTGGGCAGGTGAAGGATTCAGTGAAGCTAACGCTGGAGGGCGGCAGAATACGTGAGATCGAAGGCGGAGTATCCGCGCAGGAGCTGAGGGATTTCTTAAAGGACAAGGATTCCGAAGCAACGGGTATCGCGGAGTTTGGGATCGGAACGAACCCAAAAGCCAAGCTAATTGGCAGTCCGCTTTTGGACGAGAAGGTGTGGGGAACTATTCATATCGCTTTTGGAACCAACAAATCCATGGGCGGTGAGAGGGAATCCAACATTCATTACGACTGCATCATTAACGAACCGACCGTGTATCTGGACGGCGTAAAGATACTGGACAAGGGCGAACATATTTATTGAAAGCCGGAGGAATGTAAAGCATGAAATATTTAAATTTGATTCCGGTTCCAAATCAGGAGCTGGCAAAGGAAATCAGCGGCGCGATGAAGGGGGCGGAAAGCCTTGGCACAACGCTGGATATGGCGGTTGTGGATTACGGTCCCGCTTCTATCGAGGGGGAGTACGACGAAGCGTTGGCCTCCGCCGCGATCCTCGATACGTGCGCGAAGGCGGGGCAATACGACGGTGTGTTTATCAACTGCTTTGGGGACCCCGGTGTACGTGCGGCACGGGAGTTCTTAGGAGTACCTGTGTTCGGCGGGTTTGAACCCCCGATTTTGCTGGCGCTTGGACTCGCGGATAAGATCGGGGTGGTGACTGTGTTAAAACACGTAGTGCCCATGATCAAGGGAAACATCAAAAAGGCCGGGTGGGAAGACAGGGTGCCTTCCGTCCGCGTGGTCAATATCCCGGTGTTGGATTTGGACAAAGCCGATAGCCTGATCGACGCGATCGCAGAAGAAGCGAAAAACGCGATAGAGCAGGACGGGGTAGAAGCGATCGTATTGGGCTGTACGGGTATGGCGGGAGCGACCGATAAGGTGCACGCATATCTGTCGGATGCAGGGTACGATGTTCCCGTTGTCGACCCGACGCTCGCGGCCGTAAAACTGCTGGAGGTTTATGGGGCGCTTGGCTTAAAGCCGAGCAGGCTGACCTATATGCCGATCAGGGAAAAAGAAAGAAAGTAACGGCCCGGGGGTTCCGCAAACTCATCTGTAGAGTCGGAGTCGTCTTTGTGGGCGGTTCCGGCTCTCTTTTTTATGGGAAAATACGATGAATGAAAAAAGTTCCGGCGCACACGCAAATCGAATCAGGATTGGGGAGGTCCCGGCGATTTTGGAGCAGGTATCCCGGATGGAGCAGGAAGAAAGAACGCTCCCGGGGCTGTTGCGGCTGTTATCAGAACGCCTACGGTGTTCTTTGCTGCTGGAAGAAACAGGCAGACACAGAATACTTGCAACGTGGCCGCCCGAAGCCACGGAAACGGCTGGGAATAAAGCGAAAGCAGGCGACGCTGTGAGCGCGGACACTGTACTGGCGTTACGGGAGAAGCGATATCGCCTGCGCCTTACGACAGCCGCTGACAGACGGATGGATGAAGCGGAACTGAGCGCTGCGTTGGAGATTGTGCGGCTGTATATTCTGATCTGGGATCAGGCGTGCATGGAGGAAGACCAGGAGGCGCTTGTTCGCGCAATCATAAAAAACGACAGGGTGAGGCTGTTGGAAGCAGGAAGAAAGCTGGGGTTTGATTTCAGAAAGCCGAAAGATTTGTGGATTCTACGTATGGATCGTCAGGAGGAAGAAAACCTCTTAATGTGTAGCGAAACACAGTGGATGGCATTGCTGCAAAACACGCTGGATTTTTTCCGCGAGTCGCCCCGAATGGCGCTGGCAGCGCGTTACGACCGTTCCATATTGGTGTTTGCGGACAGCATGCCCTACGCGGAGCTGGAAGAAGGTCTGGAGGAAGAATGGATCAAACGCCTTGACGAAGGGGCGCGCCTGTATACCTTTCGGGGGATCGCCTCCCCGGCGGAAGTGCGCAAGGCCTCCTGGATGGTCTGCCAATATGAAACGATTTTGGAAAAAATTTATCGCGAACGAATCGTTTTTTCGGGGTACGACCTGCATTTTGCCGAAATTTGTAAAATGGTTTTGGAAAATGGCGGGGATAAGGCCGGCGGCTCGGATAGTTTGGTTGCGTGTCTGCGGGAAGAAGA
This sequence comes from Christensenella sp., assembly GCA_034926635.1. GTDB lineage: Bacteria > Bacillota > Clostridia > Christensenellales > Christensenellaceae > Christensenella. The sequence continues at coordinate 11,710 of JAYFQX010000002.1, forward strand.
AGGGGGAGAGCTTCTGCGGACGCTAGAAACCTATTACCTCGACGCAGAGGGAAATTCGCAAAAGACGGGCGAGATATTGTTTATGCACAATAATACGGTAAAATATCGGCTGCACAAAATCCGCCAGAAACTGGGGGTGGACATCACGAAAATGCCAACAAATTATAATATTTACCTTGCGCTGGCTTTGGAACGACTTGCAAAAGTGCTGAACGAAAAAAAGTTTTAGCGGCGGCGTTTAAAAAGTAGCTTGAATTTTGTCGGGGGAAACAATGAAATGACGCGGCTGGGAGAGTAGGATAAAATCAATTCATAGGTCTCCTTAGGACGTATGCCGCCATATTATCAGGAGGAAACCATGATCACAATTTTCAAAATAAAAGTGTATAACGTACCGGGTGTTCTCGATAGAATCGCGGGTCTTTTCCGGCATTACGGCTGGAACATAGACAATCTGAGTGCTGGAGAGGTGGAACGCGGCGTTACGCAAATCAAGATAATTTATCGTAGCCGGTATGTGGACGAAAACCTGCTGCACGACAAAATCGCTCGGATGGATTATGTGCAAAGCTGGGAAATTTGCAGACAGGAAACGCATATCATGCGGGAAACGGTTGTTTTGCGGATCAAAGAAGAATTATGCGACCCGGCGCTGCTCGGAAAAGGGAAGGTGCTCTACCGCGACGGCGACATGCTGCTTGTGGAGTGTACGGATACGCCGTGGAAGATTGAGGAGCTGCTTGCGTCGGTGGAATATGTGTCCTGCGACCGTTCCGGAGTCATAGGGATTTTTAAAACGGAGGAAGCGTTATGATAAGCCAGCATTTTTTGATCCTCGTGATCAATCCGGGATCGACTTCTACCAAAATAGCGGTGTTTGAGGACGATCATCCCAAAATGGAGAAAACGATACGGCATACGGGCAATGATTTTGCCGGGTGCGCGTCAATTTTTGATCAAAAGCCCATTCGGATCGAGTATATTGACAAAGTGCTGGCGGAGACGGATATCGATCTTGGAAAATTGGACGCCGTGGTAGGGCGTGGCGGGCTGGTGAGGCCGATCGATTCCGGCACATATCTGGTAAACGATAAGATGATGGCGGATTTGATCGACAGCGCGGCGATGATCCACGCTTCCTCGCTTGGCGGGTTGATCGCGGCGGATATCGGAAAGCAATACGATGTTCCGGCATATGTGGTCGATCCCGTCGTTGTGGATGAGATGGAGACCTACGCCCGTCTGTCGGGGTTTCCCGGCGTAGAACGAAGATCGGCTTTTCATGCCCTGAATACCAAGGCGGTTGCGCGGCGCTGCGCCACGGATATGGGGATTAATTATGAAGACGGAAGGTTTGTGGTTGCGCACATGGGGGGCGGTATCTCGGTAGGAGCACACCGTTACGGGCGTGTGATCGACGTCAACGACGCGATTTCCGGCGAAGGATCGTTTTCCCCGGAACGCTGCGGCGCGGTGCCGCTGGAGCCGGTTATCGAAATGTGCTACAGCGGTAGGGCGACGCGCGAGGATATGCTGGGAATGGTCAGCAAGCACGGCGGGATGATCGCTTATCTTGGCACGAACGACCTGATCAAAGTAGAAAAAATGATCCGGGAGGGTGACGAATATGCGGCGCTTGTGGTAGATTCCATGGCGTATCAGGTTTCCAAGGAAATCGGGGCCATGGTCGCCGCACTGGAGGGACGAGTGGACGCGATCATTCTCACAGGGGGGCTCGCCTATTCCATTCGGTTTACCGGCGTGATCAAGCAGCGCGTAGACAGAATTGCCAAGGTGATTACTTATCCCGGGGAAAACGAGATGGACGCTCTGGCACAGGGTGCGCTGCGCGTACTGCGAAAAGAGCAGCTTATTTCCGAATACAGATAGAGAATATGAAAAATTGAGAAAGAAAAGAGGAGAAGAAATGGCGAAGCTGACGATTTATGAGGACACATGCAAAGGGTGCGGTTTGTGCATAGCGGCATGTCCGAAAAGCTTATTGGCGATCGATAAAACGCATTTGAACGC
>JAYFQX010000031.1:0-1957 GCA_034926635.1 Christensenella sp.
CAATAGCTCAGGGAACTCTGAGAAAGACCATGCCGCCGGCAGTATGCCCCTTGGCTCAGGCCGCTACGTTGCAACCCTTCGATATGTTCGGACAAGTACGCAACCTTCTCGGAACGCTGTCCCTTTGCTGGTGCTGCCATGAATGCCTCCCTGTGGGACAAACCATGACAGAAAACTCAAGAGGCGTAAGAGCCTGGCCCACGAAGTTGCCCGCCAATTGAGCGACGATCCCTGAGTCGGCTTTCTCTCCGGACCTCCAAGCGTCGCTCGGGTCCCCGAGGCGGACGTGCATTGATCTTTGATCGTCTTTCACCGGGCAGCCGGGACGATCTCCCCGCTTCTGTGTTCTACCCGACAGCGAGTCCGTGCCTGTCAAGCTTGAGCAGGTTGTGGCTCAGGCACCATAGCTCAAATTCTCCCTTCACCTTGGCAAGTCCGCGCAGAAGGAAACGACCAAGTCGCCGGCAGTCCTTGATCTGGCCGAACACCGCCTCCACGATCTGGCCCCGGAGCTTGTACATGGCCTTGCCCGCCTTGGTTTTGAGCTTACGCTCCATCCGCTGCCGGCGAGTCAGACTCTTCGGCGGCCGCCCCCTGGGCGCGGGCTGGGCCTCCGCGCGCTGTTTGTGGTCCTTCTTCACGGCGATGTACGGATCGGGCGCTCCCGGACGGGCCATGTACTCCAGGTTGTCCTCGCTACAGTACCCGGCATCGGCCAGGACCTTCCCCGGTTCCTCGCCGGTCTCGTAGAGATTGACTTCGGCCGCTTCCACCATCGGGACCAGTTGGCCGACGTCGTTGCACTCCTGCACGACGTCACAGGCCACCACGATCTGATCCTCACTCACCACGGCTTGGGCGTTGTACCCTTGGATGAACCCCTTGCGCGTCTTCATGATCCGGCTTTCCGGATCCGTCAGGTTGACCTAGGCCGCGTCCTCCACCTTGTCATCCGGCGGTTTGGGCTTTCGCCCCCGCTTCTTCTTGCCGGCCTCCTGCTCCCTGGCCCGTTCCCTGGCCTGGGCCTCAAGCTCGGCCTTGGCGCGCCGGATCAGAGCCAGACGCTCCTTGGCCGTAGCGACCTTGGGCAGACCATCGCCGGAGTCATCACCGAATCGATCATCCTCGGCCTTGTCGGTGGCCTCGGCGCGCCCAAGCAGGGACTCCACCTCGGCCAGGAGCGCCTTCTCCTGCTCGGAGAGCTTCTCCCAGGTCCGGTTGCGGTCTAGGGCGGCACTGGCTGAGACCTTAGTTCCATCCAGGGCCTCGACCCCAACCCTGACCATCCCGGCCTGCTTGCACATGAGCAAGACCTGGAGAAACAGCGGCTTGATATTCTCAAGGTGCTTGCGACGGAACGTGGCGATGGTCCGGAAGTCGGGGCGGTTGTTGGCTGCCAGCCACCGGAAGGCGACGTCGTCGATGACGGCTTGGGCAATCTTGCGGCTGGAGGGGACACCCACGCAGTAAGCGTAAAGCACGACCTTGAGCATCATGGCCGGGTGGAAGGCTGCGCCACCCTGGCCGTTGTCGCGGAACCGACGAAGGAACGGCTTCAGATCAAGAGCATCGACCACATCGGAAATAAACCTGGCCAAGTGCTCCTGGGGAAGCCAGTCATCCAGGTTAGGGGCCAGCAGGAGGAGTTGGTTCGGATTGTAATCCCGAAAGTTGTAGCCCATACCTCCTCCCGATATTTAACTTATCGTTTTCAAAGAACAAATATCATGACGGCGGCTACACCTCAAGAGGCCTCAAGAGGCTAGAGCTAGGTTCACGGGACAGGCTCGTAAGAAGGACCTCTTTTGACGCTTACAAAGGAATCACGTCAGCTTGCCTCGCGTAATGCGCGCCCCTAGGACGCGATCTCGGTCAATCCTTCGGGGGTTTCGCGGTAGGCCTTGCCGCAGTCCGGGCAGGCCAGGTCCTCGGTCAGGCGCGCGCCGCAGGCGCACAT
>JAYFQX010000033.1:0-15335 GCA_034926635.1 Christensenella sp.
CGGCGGCGTAAGCCCCGGCAGCATCTGCGATTTCTTTCCTTTCGCCAAACGTTTTTCCCATTTCACAACTGTTTCTGCGCATACAAAAAGGACGCGGTTTTCCGCGTCCCCTCGCATGATGGTATATAGGATATTCCTTGCCTTTTTTCTATACCATTCTCACAATATCATCATACCATGTTTTTCCTGTATTTTTTTGCACTATTCCTGTATCGTTTCTATACTTAACCTATTTTGTCCAGCCCTTGATCCCGCGCCAGAATAACGCCTCCGCAAACGGCAGCGCGTCAATTCCCCGTACTACTATCGTTCCATCGCTTTTCAGTCCCGCCGCCATATCGTCAAGCGCCGCGATTGCCACAATATCCGTCCAGTCCGATACCTTCGGCTGATCTTTCACATGATCTGCGTCTACTGGCTTTGTCATCACTACCGTGCCGTCGCTCTTTAGCCCCAGCGTAAAACTCGCTGTCGAAACCACGTCTACAATGTCCGTCCATCCTTCTACATTGGTTTGTCCCAGCTTGGCTGTGCCTTCCACTACCACCGTGCCGTCTTTTTTGATCCCTTCTATTGTCGAAAACCCTCGAAACACCTGCGCAATATCCGTCCAGTCCGCTATGCCTTCTACGTTTCCATTTTCTTCATTACTGACCGTTTCCACCGTGCCGTCACTTTTTAATCCTACAACTCTTCCTCTACTGTTCGCAGCAACTGCTTCGATCCCTGTCCAATTTTTAACCGAACTTCGATAAGCACCATGGGAATAATCCGACGCTTTCACCGTGCCGTCTTCCATCAGCGCGATCGTGCAAAAGTCTCCTGTCGCTATCTGTTTGACATTTTTCCAATCCTCCACATCGCACTGCCCATTATCATTACCACCCGTTGCGACCACCGTGCCGTCCTTCTTCAATCCTACCGTATGCTTACTTCCCGCCGCTACCTGCTTGATATCGCGCCAGTCCTCCACATCGCACTGCCCATAATCGTTGTTCCCGGCTGCTTTCACCGTGCCGTCGCCCTTCACCGCAACAAGGAACTCCAGCCCCATAGCGATTTTTCCCTGCGCGTTATCGTCCGGCTCGCCCTGCGGCGCACACCCCCATAGCCCCAGCGCCAATATTACTGTCATGATAATACATACTATCCGTTTCATTTTACTCTTTCCCCGCTTCGATCCGACATATTTATTCTACCCGCTTTAAATAAATTCCATAATGATAGTCAACTTTTCCAACACGGTAGTATCCTGATATACCTCTAATATACTCATAATTCTTATCGCCCGTATCCGTATATAACCGATATGCGACCCCCTCGTATTCTCCCCTTGCTTCTTCCTTAGGATACGGGGTTTGCCACAGATAGCCGATCTGGTTATCGTAATCCATCGCAAGCTGCGCTTCCCTTGGTAGCTCGGAAACAAGCTCATACGGCACGCCGTCGATCTCCACGGTCTCACCTTCGCTGTTATATTGATAGACCGGCAGACCGTTATAGCTGTCCTTTCCCGCCAAATCCCATACTTCCCCATTGGTGCACGCCATACACAAGTATATGGCGCATACCATCAATATAAAAAATATCCCTATTTTACGTTTCATTGCCGTTCCTCCTCATTGACCGATAATCCATAAGCCGAAATCAGCCACCCTTTTTTAGTAGCAATAAAATCATGTACGGTCGGGTATGCTATCGCGCCTGTCGTCCTGATGCCGTTTCATGCCCGCCGGCAGCCCCGCCGCGTATTGCTCTGTACAGCCGCCAAATTTAACCCGCCAGGATAGTTATATGCAGAAGCGCCGAAATTTATTCCATTTTTTGTCATTTTTTCTGGATTATTTTTATTATACAACATCTCCGTGCCGTTTAGGGTACTTCCCCCCCCATAATATTTTCCGCCGTGCTCGGCGTAAGCCCCGGCAGCATCTGCGATTTCTTTCCTTTCGCCAATCGTTTTTCCCATTTCACAACTGTTTCTGCATATACAAAAAGGACGCGGTTTTCCGCATCCCCTCGCATGATAGTATATAGGATATTCCTTGCCTTTTTCTATACCATTCTCACAATATCATTCTATCATGTTTTCTCAGTATTTTTCCGTACTGTTACTGCACTATTCCTGTACGCAACCTATTGCGTCACCCGCGCTCACAGCTTGTTTTTCCTGACCCACTCGCGCACGCCCATTTTGACCTTCTTCGCCGTGCGCTGCGGCTTGCGCTCCTTGGTATATTCGCCCAAATCCCGCGGCTCGCCTGTGTCCGAGCAGACCGTGCGTTTTCCCGGTGCTGTCCCTACCCACAAAAGTAAAAACAGCGCAATCCATACGCAAGCCCGGATCGCCGCTTCCTGCCCGCGAATGTCGATCCCCGCATTCCATACATATTCGGAATATGTAATGCCGCCGTCCACCGTCGACACGCTAACATAAACGATAAGCCCAGAAATACAGACGGCAGCTCCCACGATCGCCGCGATCCACAAGCCCTTCTGCGGCTTCCTGCGCGGTTTTTGCGGCTTCCTGCCGTCCAGTAGAAAAAACATCGCCAAAAATACTATGATCCATATCAAAATACCGTAAACGCTCTGCACCGCGGAAGCGTCCAAAAACCAATTTTCGTCCGTCACGACGGCGGATAACAAAAAGAAAAGCACCACAGCGTGCAGCCCCACGCCAATGCCAACCGCCGCCGCGCTTTGCAAATGCCAACCCTTAAAGCTCCCGCGTACCGCCCAGCGGTACAGCCACGTCAACGCATAAAAGCCAACAATGTCGCAAAGGATCATCTGCCACCACCCCGTAAACAGGACAAAACCGCCGGGATGCGTTACCGAAGGCTGCGGCAGCGCAAACGACACGACCAAAAACAGCGCCGCCACCGCCGCCAGTTTTCCTAAAATCGCTAATTTCTTTTGATTTTTCATCTGATCCATCTCCACCATCATTTTTTAATCTCTTTATTTTTTCATCCTTTTATTTTATTTCCCCATAACATTTTTCAACCGCCATAGCTCCCGGCGATGATCGCAACCAAAATGATTGCAGCGAGGATCATACAAGTCAGCACACCGGCGGAAAGCGATTGCTTCCGCTTACCGCAAAGCGCCACATCAATGATACAGAGTGTAAGAGAAATGATCATACACGAAACAAACAGATAATCACCATTCAGCATCCCCCGCGTCGACCAAAACATCAAACCGGCAAGCGGCAACAAATACGCGCAAAGCCTGCGTAACCAAAGCTTCCATGTCCCATGCGTTCTGCCGCTCCGCAGCCAGCAATAAACCGTCCCCAGTACGATCGCCGCCATTTCTATAGCGATCCAGATAACAAGTCCCGCCGCGTCATAATAGAAAACCGTGTGATATAACAACGATTGTATTGCTGTTGCGATAAAAAATCCCCCGGCGCCCAAAATAATCGCCAGCCATTTCAAGCTAATGAAATATTTACCCATTGAATCCCTCTCATTCCGGATACTTCCATTCTAATACCCACATACCATTTTTGTCTTGCGTGGGCGTCCCATAGAAAATGCCGTCTGGGTTCTCATGCTTAATAACACCTTCAATTCTTCCAGCTTTTTTATCAGATGCTTCACAGCCATATGCCCAATCTGTTTTCCTATCATATTTTATTCCGAAAAAAGCCAAAACTACCCGCCGAGAAATAGTTTTCAGTATCACGGCCTGATGAAATATTTTCTTTTTGTGTAAATTTCAAAATATCATAAGCTTCTTCTATCGTTAATTGTCCCTCCTGTTTGAGGCTCTTAATATTACCGATATCAGTCTCATATAGTAACTTATTATTTTGCCCCTTATCATAGTTATATGCAAAAACGCCTAAATCTATTCCATTTTTCGTCATTTTGTTTGGATTATTTTTATTATACAACATCCCCGCGTCATTTGTGGTACTTCCGCCCATAATATTTTCCGCCGCGCTCGGCGGCGTAAGCCCCGGCAGCACCTGTGGCTTTTGGATGCTTCCATCGTCCCTGCTCCGGCTACCAACTTTTCGGGATCCACCATCTTTCCCCTGCGGATAACTTTCTCTTCGCAGCAACGTTTTTTTGATATAACAAAAAACTCCCGATGCTTCTTTTTCATACACTGGGAGACCGTTTTTTCCACTCTTATCATTTTTCCAAATCACGTTTTGGTTTGTGCCCGCACAAATACCGAAATCCGCCGTGCAAAGCAGCAAAAATTGTTTTCATACCAAAGCCTGCGCCGCGTACGGCTTTTTATACCTCCAAAGGCTGCTTCTGAAAATCCTTTTGCGTCTCCCCCAAAAAAGCCACCGCTTCCTCAAAGGTTTCCTGCGCATACTTGTCCGCCATATGAAACTGGTATTCATGCCCCAAAATTTTGTCCTTCCGGGGATAATAGACCGCTCGTACAGGCACGCCCAGCCTCTGCAGCTCGCTTTCCAGCCGCTCCATATGGTCGCCGAACGATACCGTGTTCCCATCTGTCAAAAACGCAGGAGGAAACCGATCGGTCAGCTTTCCAAAAATATCGTTTTGCTGAGCTTCTTTCGTATCCGCCCAGTTTTTTGCACCAATATACGCCCAAGCCGCACGCTCCAGCATAAATCCGACGATCGGCGTGGTAATGTCTTCCAATTTACGCAGATTATATGGCCCGCAATAAAGCAGTGTTCCGCGTATCGGCGTTTGCACAACGGGTTTGATCCCCGTTTTCCGTGCAAAATCTTCGTTTGTCTGGATATTCAAAAACACGGATAAAATCTGTGCGCCCGCAGAATCCCCGCCAAAATATACGTTTTCCATATCCAATCCATAAAACTCGGCATGACGCTGAAAAAAGCGGTATACCTCACCCACCTGGATCACCTGTGCCGGATAATGCGTTTCCGGCGACAGCGCATAATTAAAATTCACCACGGCAAAGCCCTTGTCCGCAAGGCATACGCAATAAGATTCGGTTTCCTGTTTATCTCCGCCAACATAAGCGCCCCCATGCATCCAGAAGATCACCGGTAGTTTTTTTCGGCGTTCCTTTTTAGGGCGGATCAAATCCGCAATGCCGTTCTCGTAAGCACTGCCATAGTCAATATCGCGTATCACTTTTATGCGCTTACGGATCTCTTCGTAATTCTTTGGGCGGCTGTATTCCCCCTGCTCAAAAAGCTTACGTAAATACCACGCTGTCGGCTCTGGGGACGCAAAACAAAAAATACCGAACCACACAAGCGCGCCCGCGACAACCATCATGATTTTATTCAGTTTTCTTATGATGCTTTTCATAATGCGGAACCCCTTTTATCTAATATATTATACCCAAAGCCGCAACATTTTACCATGGTATATCTTGCTGTATTACAGACTTTTTTTGCCATATCTATTATATTTTGCAATAAAAAAACAATAGGCTTCACCTCCCAAAATGCAAAAATGCTTCCACCTCTTTTTGATATCGTGCCTCGCGCCATCCTTGCGTTTGCACTGCCCCCTCTTTTGGCGGTGCTGGGATGGGTCTGCCCGCCACAAAATACCGAAGCGCATCCGGCGCATGCGTTAATTCGTGCGGCTGCGTTGCGCAGTCATTTTGATTCTTTTCGTCATATTGAATAGCAGGCAGCGTGCGAATGAGGTTTGTACATCCTTCAAAGATCCGCAGGTGCGCCGTTTCCCTGCCTTGTTCGTCCCGATACGGCCGCAGCCACTCCCGCAGGTTCAGCCATCCCTGCACGCGGTCATTTTTTGCACGTACAAGGTATACGCCCTGCTCCGAAAAGATCTCAGCGGTGCTTTTGCCCGTATCGCTGTGACGATTCCATAGATCGGGCGGTGCATAATACGCAAAAACATCTTCCTTTGTCATTTCCCGGATACGTCTCGCCGCCTGCGATACAATAAGCCCACTTTCATAAAGCTCACGATATACCACCGCATTCTCGTGCTCATCCACCGCGATCCAGTAACACGCCAGCATATCCATGCCATAATCAAGCGCCGCATACCGCCGCCAGTTCCCGGGGATGGAGAAAGGCTTCACCACATGGATCTTACGCCGAAACTCTGCAAAATACTGCCCCTCAAAAATATCCCAGTCGCCTTCCAGCATGGCTTTGCGCCGATTTTCCGGCAGATTTTCCAGCGTGCGCACATAATCGGGAGAATGCTTCATCAAATAATCGTTTTCATAAACAAGCGACTGAATAAAAGCATAATCCTCCGGGCGTTCGCTGTTGCGGTATACCTTATCAATAAAAAGCCGCTTTACCCACGTATGCCCCACGCCGCCCGGATTGCAGGTAAGATACATCCGCGGAGAAAACTGCTGTGTACATAACCCGGACGAACGGTTGCTTTCTGTCAGTGTCTGAAACTGAAACTCCGTAAACTGCGTCGCCTCTTCCATAAAAATTACGTCGTATGCCTGCCCCTGATACTGCAGCACATCGTGTTCGCTGTCGCAATAGCCAAGCCGCAGCCTGCTGCCATTGGGAAAAATAAATTCCCGTGCGCTCTGCCGATATTTCGCCACGCCCCGCAGCATCTTCAAAAGCGCTGTTACGTGGTTTTCCCGTAGCTCGGGGAGTGTGCGCCGCAGCAACAAAATCTGTAAGCCTGCATAATTCAGCGCGAGCAGCACCGCTTTCACTCGGGCAGCCCAGCTTTTCCCGCCGCCTCGTGCCCCGCCATACGCCACATACCGCGCCTGTGTTTCAAAAAACTTCTGTTGTTTGGGGTACGGCTGCTCCAGCTTCACCGTGCCGCCGTGTTCTATTCTGCCCATTCCTTCACCTTACCTTTCAGCTCCACACAGATCCTGCTATCCTCAGGCGCATCGTCCTTCACGCCCTCCAGCATCCGGAAATACTTTGCCAAAAACTCCGCTGCCTTTGTCCGGTCGGCGACCTTTACCGGCTGACGCAAAACCCGTTCTTCCCCGGTCTGCGGATCCGCCTCGATCTTTTCCTCCCATACGTCGCCGTGCATCAGCGCCGTAAAATACGCAAGCACTTCTTTTGTCTGCGCAACTTCTTTGCAGCGCTCTTTTTCCTTTGACTGTTTTTTACGTCCATTGTTAACCTCTTTTTCCATTGTTTCCTCCTGCCTTTTTTTCGTTTTTTATCCAAACAAAAAACGCGGTTCTCCGCGTTCTCTTCTTGCCTGCTCTATGAATATCTCGCCATCCTGTTTTCGCAGTGAAGGCATTGCCCGCGCCTATACACCCGTTTTCTATGCTGCTTCCTTTCAAAACCGCTTCAAACTCGCGCTTTTCAAATCACATATTTTCTTCCTCCATACAAAACAAAAAGACGCAGTTTCCCGCGTCCTTTATTTTTCACTTTAACCGATCCTGCGTATTACTCGCCGTCTGTTTCCTCATCGTCATCAAACCGCAAAAAAGATGCAGAAACACCATTGTCAAACTCTTTTTCATCCGCACCGTTCTCCAGTGTGATTTCGTCTTCTTTTACAAACTCGCCCGGTTCCGGCGCTGCCGTACCTTTTTTATTTTTCTGCTCTGCCATCACAAGCACCTCCTCGTTTTTCTGTTGCTATTTTAACCTTTTTGAGGGGGCTTCAAACCAAATCCATATAAAAAACCTTACTGCGGCTGTACTTCTGTGCCGCCTTCTATTTGCGGCGCATCTTTTTCTGCCTGCCAATGCACTGCCACACGGTTTCGTCCTTCATCCTTCGCGCAATACATCGCCGCGTCCGCACGATTCACATATGCGTCCAATTCCTCTGCCGTTTGCGGGATACCGCCATAACAGCCAACGCTCATCGTCAGAGGATGCCCAACATTCTCGATGATCGTAGACCCAACTTCCTCGCAAATACGCCGCGCTACCGCATCGACACTTTTTCTGCTGCAATCCGGGATCACCGCCAAAAATTCTTCCCCGCCAAACCGGTAAGCTATGCCGCCCACCGCCTTTACGTGCTTAGCAAAAATATATGCCGCCGTGCTGATACAAACATCGCCCGTCTTATGCCCGAATAAATCGTTGATGCTTTTAAACTTGTCAATATCCGCCATGATCATGGCGATGTTTTCGTGCTTCCGTACACAGTCCTCCATCATCTCCGGCGCACTGTGATCAAAATGCCAACGGTTATAAAGCCCTGTCAGGCGATCCGTCTGCGATACCACCCGCAGCTTTTCGTTCAGTGAAGAAAGCTCTTCGTTTTGTCGCCGGACGATCCGCGCGCTCTGCACGCTTTCCTTTTTATCGTTATAGCGCGCAATTGATAATAGAATCATAAACGCGGCAAACGCCACCGTATTAATCGCGACACCGGCAGCGCGTACATCAATCGAATTTCCAAGTATAATCAGCAAAATGCTGCTTGCGGAAAACGCAGCAATCGCCGCCCATGGCTGCAAATAAATCGAAACTGCAAAAATCACCAAAATCGTGAGATATACCGTAATTTCACCGCCGCGCATCAAATCAAGATACGTAACACCGGCTGCCCACGAAATCATAACAAGCAAATACAGGTTTGTCACTACAATCAGCGGTCTGCGGTATCTTTCCATATTGCGGCGCATCACAAGTATTGCCGCCAAAGCAACGGCAGAGGCCATCAGCAGCACAATATAACAAGACATATACATCGCTCCATACATTGTTTTGCCAACCGATAACTTCGTTTGCATCATCACCATCATAAAAATCTCAAAGACAATAACAACCGGCAATAACACCAATCCTACACGAAGATTTGCGTGGTTCATTTCGTCAACCGCTTCCGTATCCTTCGTAATTTTCAAAACATCTTTTGCCGAGTATTTCTTTTCCAATCCGGTGATCTCCTGCTTTTTCAATAATCTGGTGTTATATTATATCATATTTTTCAATGAACCGCCACCGTTAAACCAAACGCACGTCTGCAATTACCGCCATGATACTGTATGTTAACCGTTTCATACTCTTTCTCATATTGCGGCTGCGCATCCGGCTCCTCATCCCACGGAAATTTTGTGCGGGAAACAGGCTTCGGTACCTGTGTAGGCTGCGGCTGCGGTCCGCCCATCACACTGCCCGCCTGCATATCAGACATATTGACCGTGCCATTTTTTCCCTTATGATAGTTATATGCAGAAGCGCCTAAATTTATTCCATTTTTCGTCATTTTGTTTGGATTATTTTTATTATACAACATCCCCGTGCCGTTTTGGGTGCTTCCGCCCATAATATTTTCCGCTCCCGGCGGCGTAAGCCCCGGCAGCATCTGCGATTTCTTTCCTTTCGCCAAACGTTTTTCCCATTTCACAACTGTTTCTGTGTATACAAAAAGGACGCGGTCTCACGCGTCCTCTCTGCATAATAGAAACGATTGTCAATGAGTAATACGCTTTTTACATCTTTCTCACTCTATCATCCTATCACGTTTTCTCTGTATTTTTCCGTACTTAACCTATTTGGTCCATCCTTTGATCCCGCGCCAGAATAACGCCTCCGCAAACGGCAGCGCGTCTTTTCCCCGCACCACTACCGTTCCGTCGCTTTTCAGCCCCGCCGCCATATCGTCAAGCGCCGCGATTGCCACAATATCCGTCCAGTCCGATACCTTCGGCTGATCTTTCACATGATCTGCGTCTACCGGCTTTGTCATCACTACCGTGCCGTCGCTTTTTAGCCCCAGCGTAAAACTCGCTGTCGATACGACCTCCACAATGTCCGTCCAATTCGATACCTTATCTTGCCCTAATTTGGCTATGCCTGCCACAACCACCGTGCCGTCTTCCCTGATTCCTTCTATTGTATCAAGTCCTTCAAACACCTGCACAATATCCGTCCATTCCGCCGCTTTTCCGCATTCATTATCAGGGTTTCCCGCTATTTCCACCGTACCGTCGCTTTTCAAACCCACGATATATCCCCAACCGTTCAAAGCAACTGCCTCGATCCCTGTCCATTCTTTAATCGGTTCCCAGTAGCGCGTACGCGAATAATCCGGCGCTTTCACCGTGCCGTCTTCCATCAGCGCGATCGTGCAGCCGCCTCCTGCCGTAATCTGTTTGACATTTTTCCAATCCTCCACATTGCATTGCCCATAATTATTCCTTCCAGTTGCCACCACCGTACCGTCCTTCTTCAATCCTACGGTATGCATACTTCCCGCCGCTACCTGCTTGATATCGCGCCAGTCCTCTACGTCGCACTGCCCATAATCGTTGTTCCCGGCTGCGACCACCGTGCCGTCGCCCTTCACCGCAACAAGGAACTCAACCCCCATGGCGATTTTTCCCTGCGCGTTATCGTCCGGCTCGCCCTGCGGCGCACACCCCCATAGCCCCAGCGCCAAGATTACCGCTATAACAATACATACTATCCGTTTCATTTTTTGTTGTCCTCTCCACCATAAAATATCTTATTACGCTCGGTCATCCGATACGTTCCACTTGTATCCGCGTCAAGTAACGATATTCCTGCATCAAAGATCCTTCCTGGCGATAAATCACCAGCCATTCCCCGCATAGCTCGACATGATCCCTGTCTCCGGCGTTTGCCAGCCGTCTGGCTTTCCCATCCTTCCACGCAACCTCCATCACCGCATTTCCTGTCCTGTATATTGCACCGTCGTCGTCCCAATCAAGGATGCTTTTTGCCTGCGGAAGAATGTTGCGCCCTGTTTCTTCTCCTGTTTTCGCATCCACCCGGCATAAAATCAACCCGGCTTCACCGTCGCGCTCAATTTGCAGCCACAATTCCCCTGCCTTACTGCATCCGTTTAAAATTCGCTCTCCATCCGCCGTGCGGTAAACGCATTGTCCCTCGATCCCATGCCATTGTTCTTGCTGAAACCCCTGCCAATCGTTTTCTATATATGTGCTCTTGGAATCGGGATAATTTTGCACGGTCACATGCCGCTCATTGATTTCATTGTATTTTGTTTCCTGAATTGCCGGAACCACCGCGTTCATCTCATATGCCAGCAGCTCCCCGCCGACGCATTCATACAAAATATCGGTCTGCGCGTCATAAAAGGTTTCAACCGGGATATCCGGCGTTACCATTCCCTTTTTATCCAAATCCTGCACCTTCGCAAGCAGCGTCTGCCCCGTTTCTTTATCGATTACATCCAGTATATCCGTTTGAAATACTCCATATTCCCGGATCACAGGCACGATTGCGTCTCCGATATAAAACACACTCATTTTATGCTGCTGCTCCTCTAAATCAACGGACGGTTGCCGCGCGTAAGACGTATCATATTCCCCGTAATACCACTCGCGGAAAAAGCCGTTGCCCGCAAAATAATCCTGTACCTTCATGGGGAAGATCAGGCATTCCTTACGTTCTGTCGGCTCCGGCAGCACGAACGCTCCCTTCACAAACAAGCCGCCGTCTCCGTCAAACGCGTAACCGCAGCAATACGCTTGAAGCCGCGCCGTTCCATAAGCATCCGCTTGACGCGCAATTTCTTTCAGGCTTTCTCCCTCCCGCAGCACATGCGTCACCCCATACCCGTTTTGATCAAGCACGTCGTAAATCAAATACCCGTCCCCAAACGCTGGGTTCAGGATTGCGCCGCCTTCCTCCAACACAATACTTTGCCCCTCTTTTTCTATCCTCACCAGCTTCGTGCCGTCAGCGTAATACATTTTTCCGCCCGCATCCTGTGCGGTCATTTTTGCCGAAACAGCATAAGGATCCAGCGCCTCCGGCGAAAGATACGCTGCCGCCATCCATACGGCTGTCGCAACCATCACTGCCGCAGTGACAACGCCGATCATTACCCAAAAAGACGTTTTCTTTTTCTTCCGCATCATTACCTTACTCCTATGCTGTAGAGTCCTACCATTCGTTTATTTTTTGCGTTATCAGTTTCTTGCTTCAAAAAACTGTTCAAGTTGTCATATTCCCGCGCTACTGGCTGTGTTTCAAATCCGCCATTTCCATTATTTAAAGAAGAATCCCACCAATAATCATACACTACAACCTTGCCCTCTTCCGCACCCTTTATCGCAACATAATGTGCTCCTCCGTCATAAGTATAACAAAGAATTCCTTGCCCTTTTTCTTGAATCTGATTTGCAGCTCGATCTACAATCTTCTGATCCTGCGGTGCTGTTAGACTGGCGATCCCTGATAGAGGATCAAACCCCAATACAGAGGTAACCTCCAATTCAGGATGCTTTTCTTTAATATATTGTATAGCTCCTATCGGAAGCTCTGCAGGCCCAAGAGTTACCCCATTTACTCGGAACCACTCATAAATATTCTGATAATCATCGTCTATTCCCAGCATCGCAAGCGCATTATTCGTTGCCGTAGAAATACAGGCACGTCCTTGTACCGTATCGTCATTAAATTGTAAGCCTGCAATCTGAGGATTGGATTGTGCAATATATTCAGGTAGGTTTTCAAAAGCCTTATTATAGGCCTGATCAGTCTTAATATCCCAAATGCCTGTCTGGGGGATATTGAGACTCTTTTGCAACTCCTTAATGTCCTCCTCACTTTTCAGGAAATCCGGCTTTATATAACCTTCCTCAATGGAAGCCCTCTTCCCACCCGTGCCCTGCTGTAAATACTGCTTTTCAAGCTGTTCTATCACTGCCCCGTTAATGCCGTTCGGCAGCGTCTCGTCCGGATGGCTTTTCAGATAATCCTTCATGCCCTCCGGCAGCCCCGCCGCGTATTGCTGCGCAGCCGCCAAATTTAACCCGCTATTATAGTTATATGCAGAAGCGCCTAAATTTATTCCATTTTTCGTCATTTTGTTTGGATTATTTTTATTATACAACATCCCCGTGCCGTTTGTGGTACTTCCGCCCATAATATTTTCCGCCGCTCCCTGCGTTTGCGGCAGCACCTGCGATTTCTTTCCTTTCGCCAATCGTTTTTCCCATTTCACAATTGTTTCTGCATATACAAAAAGGACGCGGTTTTCCGCGTCCCCTTTGCATAATAGAAACGATTGTCAATGAGTAATACGCTTTTTTACACCTTTCTCACAATATCATCCTATCACGTTTTCTCAGTATTTTTTTGTACTGTTACTGCACTATTCCTGTACGCAACCTATTGCGTCACCCGCGCTCACAGCTTGTTTTTCCTGACCCACTCGCGCACACTCACTTTGGCTTTCTTCGCCGTGCGCTTCGGCTTACACTCTTTGGTATATTCGCCCAAATCCCGCGGCTCATTTTCTTCCGTCAAAGCCGTGCGTTTTCCCGGCGCGGTGCCCACCCACAAAAGCAAAAACAGCATTGCGAAAACCGCCGTGCCAAACGCCAGCACCAATGAACCGAGCGCCACGTCCAACTCTACTCTCCACGGAAAGCTGATCAAATACAGCAATTGCGCCTCTTTATCCATCGCCAGCAGATCACCCGCGTGCACAAAATCCGTGACCGGCGTAAACGCCCATGTCACCAGCACAATAGCGGCAGCGCAGACGACGGTTCCCACCATCAGCGCGACGCTTAGGATGCGTATGCTTTTGGTACGCCGCGCCATAGGCTTTCCCGCGCGCCCATCCAGCCAAAAAAACAACAGCAGCAAAAATATCACGACGGACAAAATACAAAACACGTCGTATATCAGATTATAGCTGCGTGACGCGTTTAACGTCGCGTATTTGTCTCCCGCGCCCATATAAAACGGAAGATAGCAAAGGTCGGCGACCATCCGCAGCAAAACGCCCACACCCACCGCCGCCGCGCTTTGCAGATGCCAGCCACGCAGGCTATCGCGCACCACCCAGCGGTACAGCCATGTCAGCGCATAAAAAAAGATCATGGTAGATGCTAGATTTTCCACCATATTCCTGTCAAACATGACCCTGCCATCAAAATAATATAAAATCTGCCGAGATGAGATCCATTGCGTCGCCAAAAAAAATACTATCACTACCGCAATTTTCACCCAAAACAATCCCTTTTTTCGGCTTTCTACCATGTCCATCCCCCCAATTGTTCTTTTATTATATTTTATTTTCCAAACTGTCGGCACTCGTTTTACGGCTCTTCCGCAGTATGATCTATATGATCAAATACCATCGCTCACCGCCGTTACCCTCCCGTAACCTGGCTTGCTCATATGGTATCATTCCATCGGCAGAATCTATTGCGACAACGGTAAAGCCCTCAGACTCCAATACCTCCTTCGTCTTGTCCGTCCTTGCCAACGCCTGTGGACGCCACCAAAAACCGACTACGCCAAAAAAGTTTTTCCTCACCCGAAAAACATCGTAATCCTGCTCGCGGGAAACCTCATATATCCCATATTGCCTTGTAAGCCGCCCAAACTTCTCCTTTAGCTGCGCACTCGTCTCCGTTTCTTTCCGCAAATAATAGACGTCCTCTTCCTCCATCATGGCAAGCACAGAAACAAGCGTGGCTTCTTCCTGCTTCAGCAGCCTGTCCGCCCATGCCTGGCGCGATATCCCGCCCAGCCATCCGCTCAAAAGCACCCCCAGCACAATCGCCCCCACGGCAAACAATATAATATAAAATGCCATCACATCCTGCGATGTTTTCCATGGCTCTGTTCCGCAAATATCCTCCTGTTCATCCTGCCCCTCAAAAATCTTGGTCGAAACAGCGGATTTTGTGCCGAACTCCTTTTTGATCTGTTTTCTGATTTTCAGTTTAAGTGCACAATTGCTTCTCTGCCCTGCCTTTTTCATACGCATTTCCCTCAATACACTCATTTATCAAAGAATTATTGCAATAAACTATTACTGATCCCGAGCTCTACGATCACTCCATTTTCCACATGAAGATTAATGCTCCTTTGTTGATCAAAATATTCATTCATATTGTTTACCACATAATTTCCGTTCAGGTTATTATCGTATATAAAGTCGCAGAATCCCGCTTCCGTCAATACCTCCCCTTCTTTGGTGTCATATCGTTCGGTATAAAAAAACTGTTCCCCTTCTCTTTTGGAAACCATCTTCTCCACCTGCGCCGCAGAAATATCAAAGGTGCTCTGACCTCCCGCCTTCTCCGGAAATAATTTAAATGCAATGTCCGGGTATGCCTCTACCACTTCTTCCATGGTGCTCCCAATATGGATGCCCCGCTTAGTGCTCAATTCCCGTCCGCTGAAGTCATATTCTATTCCTAAATATCCTTCTCCGAAATGTGAAGAATAGGGTTCATTAAAGCTGAATCCTTCACCCATCTCCTCCGTGGTGAGGACGGGTTTCCCGTCCTCATATACATCGAATTCGCTTAAATCAGGCAGTGCCTTCAGACTCGGGTCCCGCACATAATTGCGTTCCTCGGTGTTTGTCAGCTCCCGCACCAATTCTGCCACATCTTTTACCACACTGCACCCTGCCAGCCCCATGCACATTGCCAGTATCCCTACC
>JAYFQX010000024.1:0-91353 GCA_034926635.1 Christensenella sp.
TCTCCTTGACAACGATCCCCTCAATCAATTCCTTGTTGATACTATTCTTGTCACATTTGTTCTGTTTCTTGCGTTTGGTACAAGTGTAGTAGTAATATCGTTTGCCACGCCCTGATCCACTGTCACCGATCATTGCTGAGCGACATTTTCCGCAGAACATCTTTGTTGTGAGCAAAAACGGCGCGTCGGCTTTGGAAGCTGCGGGTGCTTGCTTATTGCGCCCCATACGCTCTTGTACAGCCTGAAATAGCTCTTTCGGAACGATTGCGGGAATTCCATCCTCTACCTTGATGCCGCCGTGAGAATACACCCCTGCGTACCGCTCGTTGGAGAGCATCCAACTCAAAGCATTTTTCTTGAATGGTTTGCCCTGATTGTTTTTCAATCCACGGCTGTTTAGGTCAGCACAAATATCCACAATCGCTTCTCCGTCATGATAGCGTGTGAACACTTCTCGTATGATTGGCGCTGTTCTTGTATCAATCTCAAAAAGACGTTCAGCGTTCACCTTGTAGCCGATGCAGATACCGCCGCCGTTGAATTTGCATTTTAAAGCGTTTTCCGTCATACCGCGCTTAATCTTTTCGGACAAGTCCGCCGAATAGTATTCCGCCATACCCTCCAGCATGGATTCCAGTATAATGCCCTCTGGTCTATCCGAAATCTGTTCCTTTGCCGAAAGAAGGGAAACGCCGTTGCGTTTTAACTTCATTTTGTATTTTGCCGCATCATATCTGTTGCGCGAAAATCGATCTAGTTTCCAAACGATGACATGATCAAATAGTTTTTTACTACTTTCTGCAATCATCTTTTGAAATTCAGGGCGCTGATCTGTTTTTGCGGATAAGGCGCGGTCAATATAAGTATCGACGATCAGAATATCACTTTTCTCCGCATATTCACGGCACTCACGCACTTGACCCTCGATAGATTCCTCACGTTGATTGCTTGTGGAATATCTTGCATAGATTACCGCTTTTTTCATAAGGATACACCCTCAATCATTTTTGGAATGCTCTGTCCACTGTTCGACTAATTGTTCTTTGATGCGTTTTCCAATAGGAGAAGTTGGATCAAAGCACGCTTCCACAAATTGTTCCATTTCCTTTTTCTCGATTGTTTTACAAGCATACAATGCCCCTTGCGGCTTGTCTGTCCTGCCAAGAAGATAGTCTAACGAGACGTCATAATAATCCGCAAACCATACTAGCACACTATATGTTGCTTCTGTCTGGTCATTTTCATATCGGTTGATTGCCGACTGTGACACTCCTGCCAATTTAGATATCGCATACTGCGACATTCCTGTTTTTTCGCGCAATTCGCGCAGACGACTGCCGGGCATTATCATTGGTTTATTCACCACCTGATGCAATGATAACATAATCAGATCATTTAATCAATTCAAAAAATGGATTATGTAGTTCACAAACAATTCATAAATTAACTATTGAAATTTCATTAATTCATGATACAATATTTTGCACAAGTGAAAGGCGGGATCAATATAGCCAAGCAAAAGATTGATAACACGATTCAGGCTGAACTCCCTGACGAAGTGATTCGATCTCTGGCACGAGCCATATTCCCAACCATCATTGAATGTTATCATGACGAGGAATTCCAAAAGGAATTTCGGGAATGGCTTGCGCACAGGGAGCGTAGGGAAACAGAATAAAATGCGGAAGCGTGTATATCAGTTTGTTGTACGGTGAAATATGTAATGGTGAGTTGCAATCAGAGGCAGCTCTTTTTTATGTACTCAACAACGGGTAAAGGCCTTATGTTACTTTTGAATAATGCTGGCATTATTCAGTGCTTGGTAAGACAGTACAGACGACTTTACTGTTTTAATTTCAATTCATTGGATAGGGTTCAAGGGGCGTAGCTCTTTGCAAGCTGTAAAATGGGTACCATTTTGCGATGCTTGCGAAGGACATAGGGGGTATTACTTCACATCGCATAATGATGATATCCAGTAACTGCTTACAAACCGTAAGCAGTTACTTAGTTTTTTACTCTTTCTATAGTGAAAATGTTTTTATAGCCAAATTGTAACACTCGTTTACCATTTATAGCCAACTCATTTCATGAAGGGCAAATCAATCCAGTGTCACATTGTGAGGGCCTTGTGACGCGAAGTGACAGCGTGTGACGCGTCCGTTACTTTGTAACGCCTATGTAACGTAATGTAACAAAACAGTACCCCTCTGTCCTTTGCAAGCATCGCAAAAGTATATACTTTCGCCGCCCGTTAGGGGCAGTGCCCCTAAGACCCTTATAAAATATAAATTAAGTAAATTTTGATTTATCTTTCCTAAAACGCTTTTCCAAACGCATATATTTCTGTATGGCATTGCTCAGGATCATATTGGCTTTCAACACTTTTTCATCTTGGCATATATTATGGCTTGGATCATTTTTTATTTCTTGGATGATCCGCGACAGCTTATTCCGCTTTTTCTCCATATCTTCATATGCGGTGTTCAACTGTTCTTCTAGTGTTTTTCTGCATTTGTCGTCAGCCATTTTGTCACCTTGTTTTTTCGGTATATTATTTTCACAGCCTGATATATTCAGATTCATAGCCAAGAAAGCCTGCAAGTGTGATCATACCTACCGTTGCGTCGTTTGGATGTCCGTCGCAAATTATCAGCAAATTGTCACAGTAATCAACAAGCGAGTAAGAACATATGGACATAATATCGTAATATGCTTTATCAGCGCAGAAGTAATATGGTTCTTTCATAAGGCTTAGATACTTTTCCCGTTGTTGACGCTCATTGTCGCTTAATGTATCCATCCATTTAAAAAATGGGAGTAGCACTCTAATCGTAATTGGATATTCTTTTCGCAATTCAAGCGCCACATCCATAAAAAGCATATCGGCCTGATTGGTAAAGATAACAAAGAAATCATTGCAGTGCTGCCCGATCCTTTTTAACAGTTTATCTTTGATTTGTTGTTTGAAATATTCGATTTTCTCTTGCGGGATTTTGCAGTTACCCCATACCCCGCAAGCTGCTTTGATTTCTTTCATGATATATCGATCCTTACTATGAAAAGAATAGTGTTAGTGTGTTAGGAAGAATACAATTTGAGCAGATATTGATTATTTCACAGCATCAGTGTCTTGCTAAAACAAGAATATGTAATGCTCTCTAGCTTTTATTGGGCTCTCAGTCATACCCTTCCCACACACTATTATGTCTATCCTATACCGAACATATATTAAAATTAGCTTTACAACGGCATTTTAACCCATTGTTACAATCATATAATGTAAACTAAATAATAAGCACAAAATAATTATAACACATAATTATGTGCGAAAACACAATATATTTAATCAACAAACTGTGTTAATGTTGCTTGTTATAAAATTATACTTAAATTATGGATAGAAGTAATGAATTAAAGCATTTTATTGCTAACAGGGTGCGGGAATTACTAAAAGCGAATAATATTAAGAATCAGACTGCCTTGAGTCAGATATTGGGTTTTGGCGCAAATTTTATTAGCAATTTGGTTAATGAGAGGTCATTGCCGAGTGTGGATAAATTAGATGCGTTATGCAAACATTTTGATTTAACGCTTTCTGATTTCTTTAAAGACGATTTCAGTGGAAACAAGTCGGCGGAAATGCTGTTACATTTATTACTGGAAAAGTATCAGACCGAAGATATTACAATGATTTATGATGTTCTTAATACCGTTGATCGAAATAAGATCAAAACATTATTTGCTACTTATTCAGACTATCACAACAAAAAGGGCTAAAAAAATAATTAGCACAGAATATTATAAGAGGTTAGTGTTGGAAACCAATACTAACCTCTTATTGAATATACGCAGGCATACCTTTTTTATTTGCCGTTATATAAATAACGTGAGTTAGTTGTAAAAAATACACAAATTTGCTATAATTTTAATGTGTAAACACCTTAGACATACACCATTAAACTATGCATATGAGGTATTGTAATGCCAGATGTTGCAAATGCTAGTGGTCTATATAGCTTAGGTGGATTTGCCTATCAAATCCGTGCATTTGTCTATAGACTAGAATCTCTTGAAGACAATATGCAAGTTGAATATGAAACACTTGATGATA
The DNA here is from genome assembly GCA_034926635.1 of Christensenella sp. Taxonomy (GTDB): domain Bacteria; phylum Bacillota; class Clostridia; order Christensenellales; family Christensenellaceae; genus Christensenella. Next base: position 4,115 of record JAYFQX010000024.1, read on the forward strand.
TTAGTATACGAAATGTTGATAAAGAAAGCATTGAGAAATACTGCTCTAATATTTGTTGTACTCTAAAATCCAAGAAACAAAATATAGCAATTCAGGTAAAACATACAGCCATCTCCCCAGCTGTTGTAAAACAAATCTTTCTCAACTGGTTGTTAATCGAAAAAAAAGAGACAAACATTGATCAGTATATTTTAGATGTTGATGAAGCCAACAAACCACATAATGGTATTTTTGACATATCTGCTTCTGATTTTTATAAGGAAATATGCGCTTCTAAACCACGTTCTAAACTAGCTCTTATAACGAAAGTAAAAGAAGCGTTCGAAAAAGACGAAAAAGAATTCGTTATTGCATTTGAAAAAATAAAAAAGAAAGCTTCTATTCATTCATATTCTGATATAAACAAAGAAATTTATAGCTTGTATTCAAAACTGCTATTGAAATCCGCAGTCACTGATGTTGTTTATCAATCGAGAGTTAAAGAATTGCTCACCCATTATACAGCAGAGATTATGGAGGCAGCAAGCTATAAGCGGCCCTACGTTTGCACTTATGAAAGCTTTTGTTGTCAACTAAATAGCATTATTGAAAATATTACCAACAATCAATATTTACCGCAATATTATAAATTTCAGCGGGCTCATCCTATTGATTTAAATGATCTATCTATTGCAAATGCACGTGAATGTCGACAGTTAAAAGCATGTAGTAATAATCCGCAATTTATACAGAAGCATTTAATGCATGGACAATATTATTTGGATCTCAAACTGCATTATCTTGAAAACAACCAGAAATCATTTGTACAAGATATGGAAATTACTACTCACGAAAACTTTGTCACGGAAAAAGAAGTTTTAAAGAGTAAGGGTAAAGACGAACCACTAAGAAGACTTGATGGTACAATTCAACGAAGTAATGACTATGCTGCAAATGAACAAATTCGTTCAGGGATTGCAATTCATTTGACAAAGGAAATAATTGATAAAGAGATGCAGATTTCTTGGAAGGATGCGGATAATGAAGAATCTTGAAATACAAATGGAGTTGATTATGATTAGTTCCTACTGTGATATTATTTATAAAATTTTGTCAGAACACAAAAATCTTACTGTAAATAAAATTATGGTGTTTTCATATCTAATAAAAAAAGAAAAGTATATACATAAAAATATATATACTGCCCATAATAAAAATGATGTGATTCTTAAATGTCTCTCTCAACTATCTGGCGTTTTCAATGATTATTGCGAAAATATTAGATATATTACAACTGCTATTCATTTATTGATCACCAGTAATAGGATTTTGATTAACGGTACAGAATTGATGCTTCCATCCAATATGTCTATAAAAAAATGGAATGAATCACCTTTTATGAAAAAGGCAATAGAAGAAAGCAAAACCTACTCAGATAGACAGTTTTTAAAAGAGGTAATGTATAATGTTTAAAATTAAACAATTAATTATGAATAGTGTGGCGGGAGAGCAATACACATATAAATTTGAAAATGGAATTAATTATTTCAGGGGCAATAATGGATCTGGAAAAACCGTATTTTATCATTTTATGGATTATATGTTTGGTGCTTCAGATAATATTAGCAAAAAGCCATGGTTTGAAGGATCATTACTGCAAGCTTCTCTCAAAATTTCTCAAGATGGAATCGAATATATTTTGACAAGAACCATGGAGCCCGAAATAAATTATTTTTGCTACAAGGATGAGCCAAATCCTAAAGCCATTGGTTATGATGAATACAAAGATAAGCTGAATTCGATTTTTACCAAGAACGAACAGTTGCTAAAAGATATTAGGAATTTTACCGAGGAAAATTTGTCCTATCGTACTTTTACAATGTTCAATTTCTTGGGAGAAAAACATCAGGGTATACTTAATAATTTTTTGGATAAATGTAGTCAGACTGAATACGCTGTAAAAGTGAATTCGATTTTGAACTTCATATTCAACAAAAATCTGGAACAAATTTTTGAATTAAAAAAAGAACTAGAAGTCATAGAAAAAGAGTTGGAATTATTAGAGTCAAAATCACAGCAACTAGATTTTGTATGTCAACATGTTAACCTCCAGTTGTACAAACTTAATATTAAGATTTCCTATAATGGAAAAAATGCAAAAAATATAAGACTTGCACTCAACCAAATAAAAAACTTGAATGATAATCCATCGGCAATTCGAGAACGGCCTATATCTGAGATTGTAGCCATGTATAATAATATAGATGAGCAAATTAAAATATATGAGAACACTTTAGCAGATAACAGAAATATTGAAAAAGAAAATAAAAATCGGATGAAACTTTTATCTTCGTTTAGTGAAATTATAGATTCGCATCCTGATTTTCAATATCTAATTGAACCATTAGCGGAACTAGTGGGAGAACTTGATAAAAGTATTGCGTTTAATAAGTATGTCAATAACGACAATACTATTAGTGAACTTAAAAAGCAAAAAGAGATTCTAAAAAATGAAATAGCAAATAGCGAAATTCGCTTTAAATGTTTCAATATCTCTGAAAAAAAGAGAGCTATTGCAGTAATTGAAGAATATTTAGGGATTGACGTTGAATTCGATACGGACGATATTAAGCTGAAGCGTAAACGTATTCGTGAATTGAAGGAAGAAATTCGTATACTGCAAAATTCTGATGACACCCAAAAAGTAAAACAGCTTTCTGAAAATATTACCAAACTTTATACTTCTGCAAAGGGTATATCTCAATTAGTTAATGATGATATTGAACAACTAAATTTTCATATTCAATATATAAAACGAGGAAATATTTTGCAACCAATGCTTACTACCGATGAGGGGGAGAATAATTATTATACTGGCAGTATGGCACGTCATACTTTGATGCAATTATGCGGGTACTTATGTTTTCTAGATTTATTATTAAAAGAACAACGCTATCCTTTGATCCCAATTTTAGTAATTGATCATATTTCAAAACCTTTCGATCAAAGCAATCAAAAAACACTGGGAGCAGTATTCGAAAACGCTTACAAGCATATTGGCAAGGATATGTTGCAAACTTTTATTTTTGATGATGAGGCGTATGAGGATTTAGATATAGTTCCAGACCATTATGAAAATCTTATTACCGAAACCAAATCTGGCTTTAATCCATTTTACAGTAAGAATTGAAGAAGGTTACGCTAATGACCTAATTGTGAACAGGTAGTTATTACGAGCCTTAGTTAAAAATGGCAAAAACGCACGAGCACATCTTGATTGCATGTAATTTTGCAGGAGTATTACTGCCCGCTGCATTCAACGAGACAGTAGAAATGTTTTTTAACTGTTACGCAACAAAAAGGACAGGCTCACCGCCTGTCCTTTAAACTGATTGTCATTCCAAACACCCCATCTAAAAAGAAAAGGTTCGGATATGACCGATGTGGTGGGACTAGCTGGACTCGAACCAGTGACCCCCTCGATGTCAACGAGGTACTCTAACCATCTGAGCTATAGTCCCACATTTCACTTTGCGACCTTTATAATTATACAGATTTCCACAAAAAAAACAAGACCTTCTTTCTAATCTTTTTCGCATATGTTATAATAAAAAAGAGGTGCATCATGCAAATTAAACCAAAACAAACAATGGCCAACAACAAGTTGTTGTTGCTGTATCTTTTGAATAAAAGTGATATTCCCCTGTCCGAGCTGCAGCTTGTTCGTATTTTTAGCGACCTGTCTTTTATGGGGTACTTTGATCTTAAAGAATGCATGTTTGAGCTGGAACAAAATAGGCATATTTCTTCTCGCTCCACGCCGCAAAGCGTGGTCTATAGCATTACTGAAAAAGGCGCAAATATGCTGCGAGTTCTCTGCGAAGACCTGCGGCTTTCTTTCCGTGAAGGTATCGATCAATATCTTGAGGCGCATTCCTCCGAGCTGAAAATGGAATCTCAGCTTGTCGGCGAAATGATCAAGCTTTCTTCTTCGGAATACCGCGTTATTTTAAAGGTACTGGAGGAAGACCGCACTGTCTTTGAACTCAATTGCATTGTTTATTCTAAAGATGCTGCGCAAACCATGCTGGATAACTGGCGGGCAAACGCCGTCTCCCTTTATAAAGACGTATTAATGCGATTGAGCTAATAGCCTCAATACATCCGCAGCCAAATAAAAAGAGCCGCATACGACCAGTATGCCTTTTTTTTGTTCTTTCATCCGCTGTGCCACCGCAAAAGCTTCTTCCGGCTCTGGTACGCTGCATGCGTCATCAAAAAATGTCGCCAGTTTTTCTGCGGGCAGTCCTCTTTTAGGGTCGACGCAAGTACATAACACCTGATCTGCAAAACGTCCGACAATCTTTGAGACAGAAGCCGGATCTTTGTCACGCATCATTGCAGTGAGTACCGTCACATCCCTATCGGGATAATAACGCAGGATCGCACTTTCCAGTTCTTCCATTGCCGCCGGATTATGCGCCCCATCAATTACCACATCGCCGATAATTTGCACGCGTGCGGGAATCTCCATTCTTTCGAGCCCCTGCCGGATCGCTGCCGGCGCCATTCCAAGTTCCACAGCCGCCATCAGCGCGACACACGCATTTTCTATTTGCATTGGAGAAACCGCATGGATCTGCAAACCTGTATATTTTTCTTTGCAATAAGAAAAACTGAATTCTTGCCCATTCAAATCCTGCCGTAAAATATGTATGTCCTCTTCCTTTAAAACAATCAACTGTGCATCTTTTTCACGGCATACCTTGCGTATCACCTGCATGGCTTCTTCTTTTTGCGGATGAGACAGGACAACGGAACCTTGCTTGATGATACCTGCTTTTTCCCACGCAATCTTTTCCAGCGTGTTGCCAAGCAGCTCCATATGGTCATAGCTGATCGGTGTTAATATCTGCATCCGTGACGGATAGACATTGGTCGGGTCGAGCCTTCCGCCAAGTCCCGCCTCCAGCACAGCATACTCCACATTGTGATCTAAAAACCACGCATTCGCCGCTTCCGTCCAAACGCAAAAGAGGTGTTTTGAACCATCACCTCTTGCGTTTTTCATATAATATTCGTATTCTTCCGCCGATATCATTTTTCCGTTGATGCGCATGCGCTCATACGGCGTTATCATATGCGGCGATGTAAAAAGCCCACACCGATACTCCTGCGCAATTATCTCCGCTAAATACTGCGCGGTCGATCCTTTCGCGTTTGTTCCTGCAAGCTGTATATATTGCACGCTATTTCATACCCTCCAGAAAAGCGATCCTCTCGCTGAGCTTTTCCTTCATTTCAAGGTAAGTTGCGAGCTTCGCGCGCTCTTCGTCCACTACTTTGGCAGGCGCCTTATCTGTAAAGCCTTTGTTTCCGAGCTTTCCTTGTGCACGCGCGATCTCTTTTTCATTCTTCTCTGCTTCCTTGGAAAGCCGAAGAAGCTCTTTTTCTACATCTATTAGGTCTGCAAGAGGCATATATGCCTCCCCGACCGCGCATACAGCAGAAACACTGTTTTGTGGGATCTCCGATTTTTCAGTAATAATTTGCACATCGTTTGCATACGCCAACTTCTTCAAATATTCTGCGCATGCTTCAATCGCTTCGCCATGTTTTGTAAGTATTGTCAGCTTCACTTTTACGCTCGGCGGAACATCCATTTCAGCACGGATATTACGGATCGCACGAATCATGTCCATCACGCCGTTCATCATTTCCGCCTGCTTTGCATTGCCGTCAAACGCAACCTCTGGCCACGGGCCAAGCATAATCGTTTCTTGTGCACCCGGCAAGCTGGTATAGATCTCTTCCGTAATAAACGGCATAAACGGATGCAGTAGCTTCAACGTATTCTTCAGCACATAAACAAGCACACTGATCGTTGCGGCTTTTTCTTCTTCATCTTCACCGTAAAGACGCGGTTTCGCCATCTCAATATACCAATCGCAAAATTCGTTCCATGTAAAGTCATACGCCTTTTGCGCCGCCATACCCAGATCATACTTCTCAATATTATCCGTGCATTCCCGTACCGCCTCATTCAGCCGTGCCAGCACCCATTTGTCAGCAATATCAAGTTTACTTTCGTCTATCGGACGCACGTCGCCGTCGATGTTCATCATCACAAAACGCGAAGCGTTCCATATTTTATTTGCAAAATTACGCGCAGCCTCTACCTTTTCCCAATAAAAACGCATATCGTTTCCCGGACTGCTGCCAACCGCCAGCGAGAACCGCAGTGCATCTGCGCCGTATTTATCGATGACCTCCAATGGGTCGATTCCATTATTCAAAGATTTCGACATCTTGCGTCCTTCGCTGTCGCGCACAATCCCGTGGATATCCACTACCTGAAACGGCGGTCGCCCCATAATCTCTATTCCAAAAATAATCATGCGCGCAACCCAGAAGAAGATAATATCATAACCGGTAACGAGCGCATTGGTAGGATAAAAGAAATCAAGCTCGGGTGTTTTTTCCGGCCAACCAAGCGTAGAAAATGGCCATAAGCCCGAGGAGAACCACGTATCAAGAACATCTTCGTCTTGTGTAAAACTGCTTGCTCCGCACTGTGGACAGCATGTTGGCTCGTCTACCGATACAATCAGCTTCCCGCACTCGCTGCAGGTATACGCCGGAATACGATGACCCCACCACAGTTGACGGGAAATACACCAATCACGGATATTATAGAGCCAGTTAAAGTATATTTTGGAAAAACGCTCGGGAACAAACCGTACCTCTCCGCTTTCCACCGCCTCGATTGCCGGCTGCGCCAGCTCCTTCATTTTCACAAACCATTGCCGCGAGATAATTGGTTCGATCACGGTATGACAGCGGTAACAATGTCCGACATTATGAGCATAATCCTCAATTTTTTCCATGGCACCGCACGCCTTAAGATCAGCAACAATCTGCACGCGTGCTTCGTCTCTGTCAAGCCCTGCATACTTTCCGGCATTTTGTGCCATTGTACCATCGTCATTCATCACCTTAATGATTTGCAGATCATGACGCTGTCCCACTTCGTAGTCATTCGGGTCGTGCGCAGGCGTAATTTTAACAGCACCCGTACCGAATTCCATATCTACATATTCATCTGCAATAACGGGAATAGGTTTATTAAGCAACGGAAGGATTACATTTTTCCCCACCAAGTCTTTATACCGTTCGTCTTTGGGATTTACTGCCACTGCCGTATCTCCCAGCATTGTTTCCGGACGTGTTGTCGCAACAACAATGCCTTCGCCGCCGTCTTCCGCGCGGTAACGCATATGCCAGAGGTGCGACCCTTGCTGCTCATATTCCACTTCCGCATCCGAAAGCGCCGTCATGCAATGCGGACACCAGTTAATAATGCGGTTGCCCTGATAAATCAATCCTTTTTCATATAAACGTACAAACACTTCGCGGACTGCCTTGTTGCAGCCTTCGTCCATTGTAAAACGTTCCCTGTCCCAATCCAGCGAAGATCCCAGCTTTTTCAATTGTTCTACAATCCTGCCGCCAAATTTATCGCGCCATTGCCATGCACGTTCCAAGAATTTCTCGCGTCCGAGTTCCTCTTTTGACGTACCCTCTTCGCGCAGCGCATCAACGATCTTAACTTCTGTGGCAATACTGGCATGATCTGTTCCCGGCAGCCATAATGCCTGATACCCCTGCATCCGTTTCGTACGAATGATGGCATCCTGTATCATATTATCAAGCGCATGACCCATATGAAGCTGCCCCGTAATATTCGGCGGCGGAATCACAATGGTAAACGGCTGTTTTGTTTTATCTGCCTCAGCATGGAAATAACCTTTTTCCAGCCATTTCCGGTAAAGCTTTTCTTCCGTTGATTTTGGATCATATGTCTTGCCTAATTCCTTTTGCATCCTTTTGTACCCCTTCACAAAAACTTTCTATACCGCCCGTTTTCCGGATGGAAAACCGGATTCCCCTATCCGGCAAATACCATGATAAACCCAGCGATCACAATCCCCAGCCCAACAAACTTCCAGACGAGATCCGCGTGCCTGTATTGAAAATGCTTTGCTATGGCTTTTGCGCCAAAGCTTACTGCAGCGCCTACCGCCAGCAGCACCAAAGCCACAATCTGCAATCCCGTTATATTTTGAAAAAAGCCCATCGCTGTGTATTTCCTCCGCCTTCCGCAGTATTACATACCGATATATTATATCATAAATCTTATATTCCTGTGCAAAAATATGCTGACTTTTCACGCTTTTTGCCACAACCTGCTTTTCTATTGTAAAATTTTTGTATTCTATATGTTTTTAGCAATTATTTCGTATTATAATTAAATTACAATAGAAGGACAGAGGTGCGATATGGGCGAGAACAAATACAAACACTTGATCAACCGTGATTTAAGCTGGCTGAAGTTCAATGAGCGTGTACTGGAAGAAGCCGAAGACTCCAGCAACCCTCTATTCGAACGGCTAAATTTTGTCTCAATTTATCACAGTAACCTGACAGAGTTTTTGATGGTGCGTGTAGGCAGCCTGCATGATCGTCTTTTGCTGAAAAAAGATGAGATCGATGCGAAATCCGGCATGACTACAGCCGAACAGCTTCGGGCGATCCATAAAGAGATCCGGCGTATGACACCGCGTAAAAACCGCGCCCTCCTGCAGATCCTTGACGAACTTGAGGATTACGGTATATTTTATAAGCCAGGAACGCACCTTACTAAGTATGAGGAACGCTTTTTATCCCGATACTTCGAACGGAATGTACTGCCTCTTCTTTCGCCCCATATTATTGATAAGCATCACCCTTTTCCGTTCCTGCAAAATAATACGGTGCATATTGCAGTTCTTCTGAAAACCAAGAATAATACGCAGCAGCTTGGAATTATTCCTGCCAGTGGTTATTTTGAACGTTTATTGACGCTTCCCAGCAAGTATGTGAAGTTCACGTTAATCGAAGATTTAATTTATCATTTTGCTGCTAAAATTTTTCCCAAGCATAAGGTCTTGGCAAAAAGTATATTTTCCATCACCCGAAACGCTGATATCGACGCGGACGAGGCTTTCTTTGATTATGATATGTCTTACCGCGATATTATGGAGATCATCGTGAAAAAGCGCAAGAAGCTGGAGCCGGTGCGTCTTGATATTTCACGAAGCCAAAGCGATGAAATCACACGTCTTCTGATGAAGCATCTGAATTTAACGCAGGACGAGGTGTTTTTTAATGAAATGCCGACGGTTTTGTCTTTTGTTTCAGATCTTCGCGACCAGCTGCATGATCCCAAATACGCAGAGTTGTTTTATCCTCCGCTAAAACCGCAGCCTTCGGGCAAAATAGACCCTTTAAGGCCTTTGATCCCGCAAATCAAGGAAAAAGATCTTTTGCTTTCCTATCCCTACGAAGATATGCGGACTTATGTGCATTTACTGGAAGAGGCTGCCAACAATCCAGAAGTTATTTCCATCAAAATCACGCTGTACCGTGTTGCCCGTCATTCCAATGTGGTAGATGCGCTGATCCGCGCCGCAGAAAATGGTAAAGAAGTAACTGCCGTAGTGGAACTTCGTGCTCGGTTCGATGAGGAAAATAATATTGACTGGTCAAAACGTTTGCAAGAAGCGGGCGTATCGCTGATTTATGGCATTGAAAATTATAAAGTTCATTCGAAGCTGACGCTCATCACCATGAAAGAACCCGGCGGCATCAGTTTTATTACACAGATCGGTACGGGCAATTATAACGAAAGTACTGCAAAGCTTTATACAGACCTGTCCCTGATGACAGCCAACGAAGAAATTGCCCTCAATGCACAGGATGTTTTCAAAAATCTATGTATGGGGAGTCTTGTGGAAAATTCCGACCTCTTGATGGTTTCCCCCCTTACTTTAAAACCTGCGGTGTTGCGCGGGATCGACAAAGAAATTCTGCTTGCAAAATCCGGAGCGCCTGCCGAATTGACATTTAAAATTAATTCTTTAAACGATCTCGATATTATTAAAAAACTGATTGAGGCGTCAGATGCCGGAGTAAAAGTCAGGCTGCTTGTGCGCGGCATCTGCTGTTTGAATGTAGAAAAGACAGGACCTACCCGTAATATTGAAATCAGTAGTATTGTCGGACGTTTTTTGGAGCATTCCCGCATTTATATGTTTGGAACCAAAGACCGGCAAAAAATTTATATCTCCTCAGCGGATTTTATGTCCAGAAATACCGAACGCCGTGTAGAGGTTGCAGTGCCGATCCTTGATCCCGCCCTAAAGAAGGAACTACAATCCATGATGGAAATCCAACTTGCCGACAACGCAAAAGCACGTCATCAGGTTGGAAAGGGCGTTTACGAGAAACTTCCGCCAGCAGACGGCACCACGCCGCTCGACAGTCAGGTAGAGCTTTTCCGCCGGGCATATCTCGAGGCCGGAAATCTCCCTCCCGCATGGACCGAGCGGGAACCTGTCATATTTTAAAAACACCATCAAGTACCTGCCTATTAGCAATGCAGGTGCTTTTTGTTTTCATGATCACCAAATTTACAATGCTTGACATAACAACTATTGTGTTCTATATTTTAGCTTAGGCGCATAGCGAATTTACATATCCGCAAAATAGACAGGATGAATTCTTCCGTGTCTTGGGAACAGGAGAAGCATGCATAATGGAACAAACAATTGCCGCAAATCCCCTTGGTGTGGAAAAGGTTAGCAAATTATTAGCAAAATTTGCAATTCCCAGTATTATTGCCATGCTGGTAAGCGCACTATATAATATCGTAGACCAGATTTTTATCGGGCAAAGCGTCGGCATTCTCGGCAATGCAGCCACAAACGTCGCATTTCCCCTTACCACGATCTGTACTGCCCTCGCGCTCTTGATGGGTCTTGGCGGCGCATCCAATTTCAACTTGTCACTTGGCGCTGGAAACAAGAAAAAGGCCGCGCAATTCGTAGGAAATTCGATTACCATGCTGCTTATTGCCGGAATTTCTTTGTGTATCATTGTGCAAATTTTTTTACAACCTATGATGATTGCTTTCGGCGCGACATCCGATGTTCTCGGTTATGCGCTTTCGTATACCGGAATAACCTCATTTGGTTTTCCGTTTCTTATTTTTGCAACAGGCGCAACCAACTTAATCCGTGCAGATGGAAACCCAAAATATTCTATGTTATGCGTCCTCACAGGCGCTATCATCAACACCATACTGGATCCGCTTTTCATATTCCGCTTTGGCTGGGGAATTCAAGGCGCGGCATCGGCAACAATTATTGGACAAATTGTTTCCGCCTCTATGGCAGCATTTTACCTCGTACGCCGTTATCACAGCGTCAGTTTATCTAAAGATGCCTTCCGACCGCGTGCAGCAAATTGCCGAGCAATCGTAGCGCTCGGCGCGGCAGGATGCTTTAACCAGCTTGCAATGATGGTCGTGCAAATCACGATGAATAATGTAATGACAAAATATGGTGCGGTATCTATTTACGGAAGTGAAATCCCGCTTGCGGTTTCCGGCATCATCGCTAAAGTCAATATGATTTTTATGGCGATTATTATCGGCATCGCACAGGGCGTCCAGCCCATCTCCAGTTTTAATTATGGTGCAAAGAATTACCGGCGTGTACGCGAAGTCTATCTGCGTGCCATTACGATTGCGACCATCATAGCCTTTGGTGCATTTTTTTGTTTTCAGTTTTTCCCGCGTCAAATCATAGGTATCTTTGGTTCAGGGACAGAAGAATACTATCATTTTGCAGAACGATTTTTCCGCATCTTTTTAATGTTGACTTTTATCAATGGCTTACAACCTGTTACATCCAACTTTTTTACTTCCATCGGCAAAGCCATCAAGGGTATTTGGTTATCCCTAACCCGACAGATCATTGCCTTACTTCCGTTGATCCTGATCTTCCCTATCTTTTTCGGAATCGACGGCGTGATGTATGCCGGCCCCATTGCGGATGGTGCAGCAGCATTGCTTTCCATAATTTTGGTATCACGTGAATTGAAAGGAATGAAGAAGCTGGAAACTGTCCGGCTTTTTCCCTAACTATTTTTATAATAATTTATTCCCGAAAATTCCGCATGCTTCTACAAAGACCTGAAACAATTTCTGTGCTGTTTCATCATGCGGCATACATTCCGGATGCCACTGCACAGCGCGAAGATAACTTCTATCTGACATCATGATCGCCTCAACCACACCATCATCAGAAACCGCTTCTGCTTTTATCCCGGGTGCCAATTGTTTTATTGCCTGATGATGACAGCTGTTAACAAGGATCTTCTCCTTTTTCAACAACTGATGCAAAGAAGAACCCGGGATGATTTGAACCGAATGGCTGGGGATATCATAAGGGGCTCCTTGATAATGCCGGACTTCCTCACCTTTTTGTGCAGGTAAATCCTGATACAACGTCCCCCCCAGCAGTACATTGAATAACTGAATCCCTCGGCAGATTCCAAATGCGGGTTTATTTAATTCCATAACTGCTTTTTCAAACAATTTCTGTTCCATTTTATCGCGTTCCGGAGCATAATCATCGCATTGCTCAATAGGGGTTTCTCCATATAACGCAGGCAACACATCCTGACCTCCCGTAAACAGAAATCCATCAAATGTCCGGGCAATCTGATTTATCATGCTGTCCTCTGTTGTCAGCGGAAGGATAACCGGTAAGCCTCCACATTTCTCGATTTCTTTTAAATATCCCGGCAACAGCCAGATGCTCTGTTTTTCTTCGTCCCAAAGAGGCATGATTCCTATTAACGGCTTTTCCAAATGTTTTCCCTCCTCATGAAATAAAAAAGCAAAAGCACTTTCAATGCGCCTTTGCTCTTTTTTCAGTAAAACAGATTTCATATAGTTTGTCAAGACTTTGATTTATCTATCCCTTTTTTATATTCATCAAGCTTTTGATTCATCTTCGACCATTTCTTTTTATTCGCCATCCAGAAAACGATCCATAGAACGATATATACTACAATAAAAATCACGTAATAGCTGAGAAGATATGTTCCCGGTGGCAACCATCCAAACCAAAGCATCAGCAAGGTACATCCGGTTAATAATATTACAAAATGTACAATGGTACGGATAATATACGTCTTGTTGTTTTTGTCCGATCCCACCCAGATCAACTGTACGCATGCAATGACTACAGCAAGAATAACATCGTTTCTGATTTCCGTCAGCGGAACAGCGCTCTGCCCCAGGGAAACCGTGATTATGACCGTAATCATAAGTGCAATCACAAATGCGGTTCCCAAAACCGTAAAAAATAAGCCGATTCCTTTTTTCATTTTTTTCACCTACCTATCCCTAAAATTTCTTTGAGCTTCGGAGCATATTGTCTCGAGATAATCTGTTTTTCCCCATTTTCCAATTCTACTTCTATTTTTCCGTTTAAAATCGGGTTTAGCATCCGAACTTTTGCTAAATTGATAATCGTCGATTTGTTTGCCCGTAAAAAACCTGTATTTTGAAATTTTTCTTCAATTTCATATAATTTTAGTCCGCAATCATACATTCTGTTTTCAGTATAAATAAAAACTTTGTCATCCACGCTTTCAAAATAAAAAACATCGCCGGGTTCCAGTACAAATATCTGATGCTCACTGCTGCCCAAAATTTTCTTTTGGTTGCTGTCGGCAATTGATATAATCTTCAAGATCTCTTCGGAAACGCATGCACATTTTATAGTTAATTCCTCTTGCGTATATCCCGGATTAATATCCAAAGTCACCTTCATATGCGGTCCTCCCTTTCCGTTCTATCTTCCAGTATAAAGTAAAAAAAACACGCGTCAATGCGTTTTCGTCAAGTTGCATCAGGCGCGTGTTAAGCTGCATTTTTACAGGGGTTTATCTCAGCAGAAAGCGACTGAGCGAACCGGTATCCGCAGCGACATAACGACATGGATACTGCAGTGCCTCATCCATATTTCCAAAGCCGAACCCCCAAAGCACAGCACAAAAATCAACTTTGGCCTGCAACGCTCCTTCTGCGTCATAGCTGCTGTCGCCGACCAAGATACAATCTTTTTTCCGAGAGCTTGTACGTGTAACCGCATCATGAATAATATGCAGCTTTGTATTGATATTCATGTCTTCCGATGCGCCGCAGATCGCAGAAAAATACCCTGCCATATCCAAATGGTTCAAAGATTTTCTTACAATTTTTTCCATTTTTACGGATGCCACCGCACACAAAAATCCAGCCTCGTTTAACTCTTCAAGCAATTCTTCTATCCCGGGATAAACATCAATTTCCGTAATCCCCGTTTGCGCATATCTTTCGCGATAGAGCATGACGGCACGCTCTGCAACTTCCTCATCCATCCCGCACACATCCATAAAAGAAATTTTAAGCGGGGGACCGATAAACTTTCGCAATTGCTGTTCAGGCGGTGCGGCTACCCCTACTTCACGCATCGCATAACGCGCGCATTCCAATATGCCTCTGCTGGAATCGACCAACGTCCCATCAAAATCAAATAGTATTGTTTTATATTTCATATCCACTCAATCTCCAGTATCCTAATATCTTCTTCAGGGATCTCCACTTCCAAAAGTCCCTCGTTCATCTCATATTGATTGCCGGTCAGCAGACATTTTGCTCCGGTAAAGTCCATATCCAAGAAGCCATTTTCCTGTCCAAGTGGAAGGAAACCCGTTCTGCCCCAAAAATCAGCAACTATGGTTGCCGCCGTAATCCCGCGGTTTATGAGTGCCAAATAAATGCCGTTTTGCGCTGGTTTTCCAAATGCATCTTTTTCGTGCAGACAATAACGCAAGACGCCTATGACATCCTTGCCAAAATGGAAAAACATATAGTCTCCAGTCCGCAGTGCGTCCGTATTCAAACGCATTTTCGCCAAAAATCGATAATATTCCTCCATTCCCTTGTCGCTGCTGGTATAAGGTTCCCGGTTAAACGGATCCAAAAGACCGTTCATCCCCGTTTCATCCCCATAATATACACAAGGCATCCCCGGCAAAACAAATTGCAGCGCAGCCGCAAGCCGTTGAAGACGTGCCCCTGCCCGGTCTTGTTCTTCTGTTACCACAAAATGGGCTTGCTGCTCCCTGCTGAGCGTATGCGCGTCGATTTTTGTCCCTAAAACCGTTCGGATACGCGCAACGTCATGGCTTGACAAAAGGTTCATCAGGCTAAAATACATTTCCTTCGGATAATTCTGACTCTGCGCTAACAAAAAACTTAAAAATTCATCCGCATCCCCATCCTTGTTCAAAAACCGGATCACTGCGTTTGCAAATGGATAATTCATTACACTGTCAAGCCCTCTCCCAAGCGCATAAGTCCTGTTTATGCCATAGCTTTGCTTGGTAGTGGCGTCTTCCCACACTTCGCCAATCAACGCATTCTCAATACTGTCTTTTTTGATTTCACAGCGCATTTGCGCAATCGTTTCGTCGGGCAATTCGTCTGCTACGTCAAGACGATATCCTGCCGCGCCGCGCGCAAGCCATGTATGCAGCACGCTTTCTGTTCCGCTGATCACATAATCAATCCATTCCGGCTGCGTCTCTTCTACCTCCGGCAGCGTACGGAAGCCCCACCAACTTTGGTACTCTTCCGGGTATTCTGTAAAACGATACCATGGATAGTATGGGGAATCCTTACTCTGGTACGCACCAATGGAAGCGTACCTACCATATTTATTGAAATACATGCTGTCATCCCCGGTATGAGAGTAGACACCGTCCAGTACAATCCTAATTCCTCTTTTTGCGGCCTGCTCCGCCAGCTCCGCAAACGCGGCGTTGCCGCCGAGGATCGGATCCGCATTGAGATAATCCCCCGTATTATACCGATGATTGGACGCAGCTTCCGAAATCGGGTTTAAATAAAGCGCAGTGATCCCCATTTCCTGCAAATAATCCAGCGAATCGGTAATTCCTCCCAGATTACCGCCATAATAGTCACACGGGGAATAGTATTCGTGCCCGGCAAGCGGCGCATACAGTGGGGGTTCCTCCCATTTTTCATGCACAAACACTTCCCTGCCCAGTGCGCGATGATAAGAAATTCCCGTTTGCATAGTACCATCTTCGCGTCTGCAAAAACGATCTGGAAAAATCTGGTACAGATTGGCATTTTTGAGCCAATCCGGTGTTTGAAACAACGGATCGAACACCGTTAGTTGAAATGCCGGCGGAACATCGGGATACGCCTTCCCAACACCGCTGCCCATCCCACGCTGTGCTCCATAATATATTTTTGCGCCATCCGTAAGACGAATGCAAAACCAATACCATAAAACGCACGGGGAAGCCGGTACCGTGTATTCTGCATAAAAAACGCCATCTTCGCAGCGCATCTCCACAAAATCCTGCCTGCCGTTATCCAGCACAACCAAATAAACTTGGCTGTGCGGTATATTTCGCACTTCCAGTCCCAGTCGAACTTTTGTCCCTGCCGCAACTGCCCCAAGCGGCGCGCGGAACTTTTCTTTCGCTGAGTGATGAATCATTTGTTTTGAAAAATCCGTATAAGACATATCCGCGTTACCTCACTTCGGAAAGCCGCCATATCTTTTCATTATATTCCTCAACCGTACGGTCTGCGCAAAAGCGCCATGATTGCGCCGTATTTTGTGCCGCCATCTTGTTCCACCGCTGTGCATCGGCATATGCCGCACACACGTTTTCATAGGTCTGGTCATAAGACGCAAAATCATAAAGCAGATAATAACGGTCGGCTCGGTCCATATCGCCAAACAAAAGGCTATGATATATCCCAGAAAAAGATCCTCCCGGCGCAGTCGGTAGACTGCCGTCTATCAGACGTTCCAACGCCATCCTGATATTTGCGTTCTGCTGATAATAGTCTTCCGGTCTGTAACTGCAAAGCTGTTCCATCCGCGCGATCTCCCGATCGGTTGCTCCAAAAATAAAAATATTATCTCTTCCCACCGCTTCGAGAATCTCAATATTGGCGCCGTCCATCGTGCCGAGAGTTACTGCGCCGTTCATCATAAACTTCATGTTCCCGGTACCGGAAGCTTCCAGTCCTGCGGTCGAAATCTGTTCGCTGAGATCTGCCGCAGGGATCAATATCTCGGCTTCGGATACACTGTAATTCTCAATAAACACAACTTTCATCACATCGCGGGTATCCGGGTCACCATTCACCATCTGTGCAACAGAGAGAATCAGGCTGATGATTTCTTTTGCGCGTGTATACCCCGGTGATGCCTTTGCCGCAAACAAAAATGTAACCGGATGCATCGGCAGCGATGGATCCGCTTTTTTCATATTATACAGATGAAGAATATGCAGCACCTTCAAAAGCTGCCGCTTATATTCATGAAGCCTCTTTGCCTGTACGTCAAACAAAGAATAAGGATCAATCTCCACGCCCTGCGTATTCTGCAAATGTGCGCACAAGCGTTGTTTGTTTTGCAGCTTCACCTGTGCGAAATCATCCAAAAACGCCTGTGTCCCGGCAAAATCGGCTATCCTTTGCATCTGTGTATAATCTTTTAAAAAACCGTCGCCAATATAATCGCATAAAAGCCGGGTCAGAGGCTCGTTTGCCTTGGCAAGCCAGCGTCTATGCGTTACACCGTTTGTTATGCCGAGAAATTTATCTGGAAACGTAACATAAAAATTACGAAACAACCTCTCTTTTAAAATTCTCCCGTGTAACGCAGATACTCCGTTTACTTTTCCGCAAATCGCGGCACAAAGGTTTGCCATTCGAATTTGTCCATAGGCAACGATTGCCATATCACTGATTTTTTCCCATTCGCCTGGATACCGTTCCCACAGCCCCCCACAAAACTTTTCATTGATCACTTCAATGATCTGATAAATTCGCGGCAGCAATGATCGCAGCAATTCCGCATTCCAGCTTTCCAGCCCCTCGGCAAGCACGGTATGGTTGGTATAATGGAAGATCTTTTGACAAATATCCATCGCCTCATCCCAACCCATTGCCTCTTCATCCATCAAAATCCGCATCAGCTCCGGAATAGCAAGTGCCGGATGGGTATCGTTTATTTGTACCGTAAAATGCGCGGGCAAGGTATGAAGATCCCCATAATGTTTCTTATGTTTATGTACCATATGCTGCATGGAGGCGGAAGCAAAAAAATAAAACTGTTTTAACCGAAGCTGTTTCCCTTGTTCATGGTTATCTCCGGGATATAAAACTTTGGAAATGACTTCGGCAAGCTCACGTTCCCGCATCGCCTGCGCATAATCGCCCCGGTTAAAGCATCCCATATCAATCCCTGTTTTGGCGCGTGCGCTCCAAAGCCGCAATGTTGCCGGCATTTCGCTTTTGTATCCAATCACAGGATAGTCATAGGGGACAGCAAATACACTGGAGCTATCCTTATACTGGATCTTAAGCCCATTTTCTGTCCAGACTTCTTCTATTTTCCCGCCAAATCGAATTTCTTCTTCGTCCTCCGGTCTTGGAATTTCCCAGACGTTTCCCGATTCCAGCCAATCATCGTCCATCTCAACTTGTTTTCCGTCCACAATACACTGTCGAAACAACCCATGCTCATAGCGGATGCCACATCCTGTTACAGGTAAATCAAGCGTCGCAAGCGAATCTAAAAAACAGGCAGCCAAACGTCCCAGCCCTCCATTTCCGAGACCTGCATCGCGTTCCTGCCCTTCAATTTCTTCCAATGAAAAACCAAAATTCAAAAGCGCATCGCGGTATTCCGACATCAGCCCAAGGTTGATCAAATTATTACCGAACGCCCTGCCCATTAAAAATTCAGCGGACAAATAATACAGACGTTTTTTTCCGTCTCGCACCAACTTTTGGTTTGCATTCATCCATTCTTCCACAATGCGGTCTCGTATGCTAAGGGCGCACGCCTGATAAACCTGTTCCTCTGTCGCTTCTTCCAGCGTCCGTCCAAAATGCCGGCGTAATTTGCCAAGAATTTCCTCTTTTATCTTCTCTTTCTTTTGTTCTGTTTCCATTGCTGCCTTTCCTCTCTGTCTTCCCTGAAAAAGCCTGCCTCCGCCAAATACGGAAAACAGGCTTTATTATTATGATCTATCTCGTTCTATTTCCGTGCGCAAAAAATCATCTTCTTCCGGCTCCGGTTCCGGCAAGCCGTTATCCAGTACGGCAAATGGATCCGTTTCTTCCTCCGGGACAATCTGCGGCGGCTCTTTCTTACCACAATCATCCGATACCGGCACTACATAATCGTCTACATGCAGCGTATCATCTGAGGGCATTTCTTCTGTCTGGGCATCCAATTCCTCTGCAATTTGCTGTATCGCTTCTTTTTTTTTCGATCGTCTGTTCCAAAAAATATGATATCGTCGGCCTTCCATCTGTCTAATAACAATCCTTTCTTTTGATTATCCCAGCAAGCTTTCGTACACCAGCATATATTTCTTTGCCGAACGATCAAACCCGTGGTCTATACTCATAGCAGCTTCAATCAAATGCACCATTGCAATCTTATCTTCGTATACGGTAAGCGCAAAACGAATGACATTCAGCATATCGTGCGCGTTATAATTGGTAAACGAAAATCCGTTCCCCTCCTGGCTATAGATGTTATACGGCTGCACAGTATCGATCAATCCTCCCGTTTCCCTCACAATCGGCAGCGTACCATACCGCTGCGCTATCATTTGAGAAATACCGCAAGGTTCAAACATAGACGGCATCAGCAAAAAGTCGCTTCCCGCATAAATACGGTGTGCAAGCGTATCACTATAACCAAGATAAACCGATGTCTTCCCCGGATAACGAGACGCAATATATTTAAAATAATTTTCATATTGTGCGTCACCGCTGCCAAGAAGTACAAACGCGACATCTTCATATAGTAACTCTTCCAATACTGCGCGCACCAAATCGAGCCCTTTTTGCTCAGTCAGCCGCGTCACCATA
Organism: Christensenella sp.; assembly: GCA_034926635.1. Taxonomy (GTDB): domain Bacteria; phylum Bacillota; class Clostridia; order Christensenellales; family Christensenellaceae; genus Christensenella. The sequence goes on from JAYFQX010000024.1 coordinate 23,973, forward strand.
CTGATCAGCGGCGTGCCTCCCGACATCTTCAGTCCCAGTTCGTCTGCCAGCACAGCTTTATTTTTGTATTTTCCCACAATATCATATCGGGTATAATTTTGTGCTATCTGCTCGTCAGTCTGCGGATCAAACTCATTGGTGTCAATGCCATTTACAATCCCAATTAAATCATTTTGACGCAGCTGCAGCACCCCCTCCATTCCCCTGCCATAATAAGGGTCCAGAATTTCGCGTGCATAAGTCGGACTGACCGTTGTAATTTTATCTGCAAACAGAAGTCCTGCCTTCATCATATTGGCACTGCCATACGCCTCGATGTATTCCTGCGTTAAATATTTCTCCTCCACGCCCAAAAGATCGCGCGCCAGCGCAAAAGAAATCTGTCCTTGATACTGCAGGTTGTGGATCGTAAGCACTGTCTTTAGTTTCCCCTGTGGTTTCTCAGCATATTGCGTTTTCAGCAAAAACGGGATCATCGCCGTATGCCAGTCATTCACGTGCAGAATATCCGGTTCAAAATCAAGGTACGGAAGCGCCTCTAAAACAGCACGGCAAAAATAAGCATATTGCTCGGCCTCTGCCTCACCGCCTTTGTAGATGCAATATCCAAAGTAATATTCATTGTCAATAAAATAGTAGGTAATTCCATCCTTTTGTAAGGACTCGATCCCCATATAAAGACTCCGCCATCCAAGGTTGATATTCATGGCAGCGATTACTTTCATTTCACTCCCATAATTTTGGCGGATCACCCCATGCAGTGGCAAAATCACGCGAACGTCCGCACCCTGTTTGCAAAGCGCAGCAGGCAAAGCCCCAACGACATCCGCAAGCCCTCCTGTTTTTGCAAAAGGCGCACATTCTGCCGCAGCAATTAAAATCTTCGGCTTACTCATACAATCGCTCCCTTCCGGATGATTACCGGGAATCCTTCATCGCCGATCAGCCTTCTGCCCTGCCGGATATTAACCGATTTATCCAGTATTACGTATTCCAGATTGGAATTATTATAGATTTCACTGTTCTGCATAATAATACAATTCTTAATTTTTGCACCCTTGCCTACATATACGCCACGAAACAAGATGCTGTTCTCCACTTCACCTTCAATCACGCAGCCGTTTGCGACCAGCGAATTTTTCACCTTTGAACTGCGCGCATACTTTGCGGGAACCTCATCCTTAATTTTGGTATAAATCTGGTTACCGCTGTAAAACAGATCTTTTTGAACCTCCGTATCAAGAAAATCCATATTTAGTTTATAATAAGACGCAACCGAATGCAGCCTGCCTACATAACCTTTGTGCTCATAAGCCATAATTTTTAAGCGGTTTAAATTACCCATCAATAAATCACTGACAAAATTGTATTTTCCGCGCGATGCGCAATCCTCCACAAGATATTCCAGAAGATCCTTACGTATAACATAGGTATCCATACCTACTTTGGTAGAATCCGTGATGGAAGCGTTTGTTTCCAAATCCGTTACACGCCCATCGACATTGACATGCAGCCGTACATCGTTATACCGTTCCCCTTTATAAGCATCCTGCGGTTCTTCGTTATATAACATGGTAATATCCGCGCCGGTATCAATATGCCTTTCTACAATATCGTCGAACGTCCTATTATAAATCGTAAAAGAACCCGATAAGACACAGTATTGCTGTTTTGTGCGCAAAATATAGCTCATCACGCCTTTGATCGCGTCTACTACGCCGCGGTAAGACCCCATGTTTTCTGCACTGGAAAACGGAGGCAGGATAAACAATCCATCGTTTTTCCGCGAGAGATCCCATTCTTTTCCGGAACCCAAATGATCCATCAAAGAATGGTAACTACGCTGCGCGATGACGCCGACATTCCGAATCCCCGAATTTACCATATTAGATAAAATAAAATCAATCGTCCGATATCTTCCCGCAACGGGAAGCGCGCCTACCGTCCGCAAATAAACCAGTTCCCTCAGGTTAATATTCTGTTCTCCAGCATAGATCAGGCCAAATGTATCCCTTAACATGATTTATCCCCCCCTGCTGTTTTCCTGATAATACGTTTTGCGGGAATGCTTTCTCCCGCCGCAATGGTTACGCCTTCTTTGATGGTAGTACGTGTGCCAATAACCGTAATCGCACCGCCTCCGCCAATTTTGACGTCGTCTTCCACCTGCACTTCCTCATCGATCATACTCATAAATATCCGGCTGTCCTTGCCAATCACCGTATCTTGCATAATAATACTGTCACGCACCAGCGCGCCGGGTTTTACAATCACTCCCGCCGAAAGGACGCTGTTTTCCACCGTCCCGTAAATATAACAGCCCTCAGAAACCATACTGTTTGTAATTTTTGCGTTTTCCGCCACATAATGCGGCGGTTTGTTTGGGTTTCTTGAAAAAATTCTCCAGGAATCATCATATAGATTGAGCTCGGGATCATCTTTCAAAAGCGCCATGTTTGCTTCCCAAAGTGAGTCGATCGTCCCAACGTCCTTCCAATATCCTCGAAATGGATAAGCAAATAATTTTTCTCCATTTTTTAGCATTTTCGGGATAATGTTCTTTCCAAAATCATTGGACGATCTTTCATCTTTTGAATCCTCTATCAGATATTGCCGAATTTTTTTCCAGTCAAAAACATAAACCCCCATAGAAGCCATATTGTTCTTTGGATTTTTGGGTTTTTCCTCAAACTCTTCTATCTGCAAGTTTTCATCTGTGTTCATAATCCCAAACCGAGGCGCCTCTTCCATCGGTACCTCGATGACAGCGATCGTAGCGTCCGCGCCATGTTCCTGGTGGAACTGGATCATGTTGCTGTAATCCATCTTATAAATATGGTCTCCCGAAAGCACCAGGATATAATCTGGATCATATTGCTCAATAAAATAAATATTCTGGAAGATTGCGTTTGCCGTACCGGAATACCATTCCCCGCGTTCCCCCTTCACAAAAGGCGGAAGCACAAACGCACCTCCTGTAATCCCATCTAAATCCCACGGCGAGCCCGTTCCAATGTATGCGTTTAATTCTAGCGGCTCATACTGCGTTAACACGCCGACCGTATCAATCCCCGAGTGAATACAATTGGAAAGCGGGAAATCAATGATCCTGTATTTTCCCCCATAAGTAACGGCGGGCTTTGCTCGCAGTTTTGTCAGTACTCCCAGCCTGCTGCCCTGTCCTCCGGCAAGTAGCATTGCAATACATTTTTTCTTTTTGATCATTTTGACTCATCCCCCTTCGCCTCTTTTTTGTTTGCCGTAAATTCATAATATAGCGCGGATAACGGAGGCAGCGTAACGGCAGCGCGGTCCTCCATTCCGTTCATTCCTTTTATCTGCGTAGATACTTGCTTTTTGACCTGTACGCCGCTGCCGCCAAAGTCCGCGGCGTCGCTGTTTAAAATAAGTTTCAAGTTACCGTCCTCCGGCATAGCAACCAGGTAATCCGCCCGTGCGACCGGTGTAAAATTAGCAATACACACAACCCGCCGCTCTCCTGCGCTGCGCATAAAAGCATACACACTGCGACTGGCATCGTCTACATTCAGCCAAGTAAAACCGTCCCAGCTGTCGTCTATCTCAAATAGTGCCCTATGCGACCGGTATACCCGGTTTAATTCCCGGACATATTTTTGCATTCCCGCATGCGAATCATATTCTAATAAAAACCAATCAAGTTGCTTTTGATAATCCCATTCAATGAACTGCGCAAACTCGTCCCCCATAAACATCAGCTTTTTGCCGGGGTGCGCAAACATAAACCCGTAAAGCGCCCGCAGCGCCGCAAATTTTTGGTCGTATTCGCCAAACATCTTATCGATCATGGACTTTTTGCCGTGTACCACCTCGTCGTGCGAGTACGGTAAAATGTAGTTTTCCGAAAAAGCATAATACATGGAAAAAGTCATTTTATTATGCTCAAACTGCCGAAAATAATGATCCATTGACATATAATCAAGCGTATCATGCATAAAGCCCATATTCCACTTAAACGTAAAACCGAGTCCCCCGTCATACGGTGGTTTGGTGATCATGGGAAACGCCGTGCTTTCCTCCGCGATCGTCATTGCACCCGGGTATCCTGTCAGCACCGCACTGTTGGCTTTACGCAAAAACTCGACTGCATGCCTGTCAATATTCCCGCCGTCTTCATCCGGCACAAAATATCCATCCCTCGCATAGTCTAGGTAAAGTATGGAAGTAACGGCATCCACACGCAAACCGTCAATATGGTAACGATCCATAAAGAACATGGCGTTGGAGACCAAAAAGCTGACGACCTCCGGCCTTCCATAATTAAAAATCAGCGTACCCCATTGCGGATGTTCCCGCTGCAAAACATTTTCATGCTCAAAAAGCCGCGTGCCATCAAATTTTGCCAATCCGTGTTCGTCTTTTGGAAAATGACCGGGCACCCAGTCTAAAATCACGCCAATCCCGCGCGCATGAAGTTTATCCACAAAATACATGAAGTCCTGCGGCGTCCCATAACGCGAAGTCACCGCATAAAAGCCCGTCACCTGATATCCCCATGAGCCATCATAAGGATGCTCCGCAACAGGCATTAATTCAACATGCGTATATCCCATGTTTTCAACATAATCAGCCAGTTCATCTGCTACTTCACGAAAACTCGGAAAGCGATAGCCCTCTTTGGTATGCCAAGATCCTATGTTTAATTCATAGATGGAAACTGCATCACGAAGTGGGTTTTGCTTTGCACGCTTTTTTAAATACGCACCGTCATGCCATTCATATCCGTCAAGGCTCCATACTTTAGATGCCGTTGCCGGTCGCACCTCGCAGTGGAACGCAAACGGATCACTCTTCAAAATACGGCTTCCATCATAACCATGGACCGCATATTTGTAGTTTTCACCGTCCGAAAGCCCTGGGACAAAAGCAACCCACACACCGTTTTTATACCATTCCATCGGCGTTGCAGCGGCATCCCACGCATTAAAGTCGCCTACTACGCTCACCGAACGCGCATTCGGCGCCCATACGCAAAATCGATGCATCCCCAACTTTTTGATATAATGACACCCAAAGAGTTCATACGCTCTTTGTGCCTGCCCGGTGTTGAACAGATAAATATCATCTTCCGGCAAATATTGCTTACAAGTATCCTTCATGGCTGTAACGCATCCTTCCTGTCACACTCAACGAGCCGCATTACTGCGGAAAGAAGCTATCGCTGCTTCTTTCCGTATTCCATTGGTTACACAATCAAATCTCGTAAATAAATTGTCCGTCTTTTCCTTTTTCCTGGCTTAATTCTCCGGCTTTTTCTTCATAACCTTGTCTGCCCATTAATGCAAACGTTGCGATTTTTCCTTCTTCTACGCCCGGCTGATCAAACGCATTGATCTCCAAAAACTCCCCGGCGGCTGCAGTCGCCATTTCCAGTAAGAAAATCAATCCGCCGATTTCTTTCGCGTCCATCTCTGAAAGCGTAATCCGCATGTTCATTTTTCCTGCTTTGGTTACGGCATATTCCGTCGCGCGCATTTCCGAGGCAATCAGCTTACCGATAGACTGTCCCTGCAGATAAGATGCGTCCAGCACGTTAATCGGCGTCTGTGGGATCGTAATATCCGTGTGGAATTTCTCTACTTTAATAAACGAAATAATTTTATCAAACGGCCCTTCTGTGTAAAGCTGTACCTGAGAATGCTGATCCGTCACGCCAAGCGCCCGCACCGGGGTTTGTCCGGTAAACACTTCGCTTCCGTTGTTTCCAAAATGTTTTCCGAGGGATTCCGCCCAAAGCTGCGCATACCATTCTGCCATATTTGCAAGACCGTCCGCATACGGCATCATCACGGAGATATTCACCCCGTTTTTCATAGCCGCACAATAAAGGAGTGCGTACATATACGCCGGGTTCTCTTGCAGATTTTCTTTGCTACAAGCCTTATCCATCTCTGCAGCGCCGGCTAAAAGCGCGTCGATATCGATGTTAAGAACCGCCGCAGAAAGCATCCCCACCGGGCATAAAACGGAAAATCTTCCGCCTACGCCATCGGGCACGGTATATGTTTTAAACGCATATTCCCTGCATATTTTTTTCATAATACCATTTTCTTTGTCAGTGGTAACAATCAGGTGTTCTTTATAAGCGTCACCAACCGCCTCTTTTAATTTGGTCACCACGATCATAAACTGCGACATGGTTTCTACTGTATTACCGCTTTTTGTGATGACATGGAAACAGGTTTTTCGGATATCGATCACATCAAAAAGTGCGTTAATTCCATCCGGATCAACGTTATCTACCACATAAAACCGTACGCCGCCGCGTTTTTCTTTCGAAAGCTCGTTATACCTCAAATTCTTAAGACCGGTAAAGAGCGCCTTAGAACCAAGAGCGCTTCCGCCGATCCCTAACACGACAAAATTCTCATAATCACGATTAATACGCTGCGCTTCCGCCTTCATGTCCTGAATTATTTCTCCCTGGTTATAGGGCAGGCTGCGCCAAGCCATTGCGTTTTTCTTTTCTTCCATTTGTTGATGAACCGCCGGAATCCTTTTTTTCATCTCCGCAATTTGCGCGTCGCTTATCCCATGTTCACCGACGTTCTTTTCAAGCATATTGTTAAAATCAATTTTCATTTTTACTACCTCCGTAATTATCTTCCTGATATTTTGATATATAAACCTTAAGCTATCACGATCTTCCGAAACAATCCGCCAATTCTGCCAAATAGCCGATTTGTTTTTTACCGAATGCGCCTTTGCGCATCCGCCATTCCCAATATCCTTTTGCTTTTCCCGGGAAGTTCATACGCGACCGCGATCCCAGATTTAAGACATCCTGCATGGGAATTACGCAAATGTCTGCCACACTTCCCATGGCCAAGCGGATCAGCCAGTTTGCAGCTTCCTGCTCGGTACATTCCTTGCCAAGATAACAGAAAAGGCGCTGTTTGTTCTCTGGTGCTAATGTCCGAAACCACGCTCTTGACGTATTGTTGTCGTGTGTTCCCGTATAAACCACACAATTTCGGGGATAACAATGCGGCAGGTATATACTGTTTTCCGAATCAAAAGCAAACTGCAGTACTTTTGACCCAGGAAAATCGCATTGCACAAGTAAATCTCTCACTTCTGGAGTAATCATCCCGAGATCCTCCGCAATAATCTTCGCATGCGGAAGCGCCGAATCTATTGCATCAAACAGTTCTTTTCCTGGTCCTTTGATCCATTGCCCATCCTTGGGCTTTCCGCCTGCGGGAATTGCATAAAAGGATTCAAACCCGCGAAAATGGTCGATCCGTACAACGTCAAACAGTTCAAAGGAACGCCTGAGCCGGGAAATCCACCAGCGGTAACCGGTTTGTTTCATATCCTCCCAGTCATAAAGCGGGTTATCCCAGCGCTGTCCGTTTTTATTAAAATAATCCGGCGGAGTTCCCGCTACTGCGCCACCCCGCAAGAACATTTCCGGATGCGCCCATACGTCCGCTGAATCCTGCGAAACATAAATCGGGATGTCGCCGATCAATTGAATACCACGTTCATTTGCATATTGTTTCAGCGCCTTCCATTGCTTTTCCGACAAAAATTGTGAAAACCGCGCTGACATCACCTCTTCGGAATGTGTTTTTGCAAAATCCACCAAGGCGCCTTCCTTTCGGCTTAAAAACGCTTTGTCCCACTTTACGGACGGCATACAGGAAAAGCTTTCCCTGATTGCCGAAAAGAGAGAATAATCAAATAACCATTCCGCATTTTGGTACTGATATTCGGCAAATTCATCACGATATTTATTTTTTCCATTTTGATAAGCTTTTCGCAGAATACTTGTTCTAAACTTGAATTTTCCGTCAAACCGTACACCGGATTCGCCCGCTTGTGTGAGCGGTAGTAAATCGTCTGCATGGATCAAACCATCTTCCATCAATCCAGCCATGTCGATAAAATATGGATTGATCGCAAAAGCGCTTAATCCCTGGTAAGGACAATTGGTAGACCCCGTAGGCGGCACTGGCAGCATCTGCCAATATCTCTGTTTTGCTTCGGCCAAAGCGTTCACAAAATCAAAAGCCGCACGACCCAGCGTGCCGATTCCATAAGGCGATGGTAAGGACGTAATATGTAACAGTATTCCGCTTCCCCGCTTCATCGTTAGTCTCCATACTTTACTATATTTATTATATATTTTTTGCGTCCAAAAGTATAGCCGTTTTCAAAAATTCATCACGTCTCCTATTTTTCAAATTCTATATATTTTTTATGACCGTTATATTTTGTGATAAAGTTGGGCTTTTGGGCGATTCCCTTTTTCACTCTTTACTTTATTTTGAAACTCTTTCTACAAACATTTTACGTAAGCCTCTCGTTTCAGTTCCTTTCCCTGCCCATGTGCCAGCGTCCAGGGCAAAGATAAATAGCGCAAAAAAGGGAACCACTTGCCGTCCGGTTCCCTTTGCTATTCCTGTTTTTAACGCTTATGCGTTTTTACCACAGCATTTTTTATATTTTTTTCCGCTCCCGCACGGGCACGGATCGTTTCTGCCTACTGTCTTCTCGCTAACAGCCTGCCCCGCAAGCCTCCATTTACGCGTGATTTCATCGCGCTTTTCCTGCGATAAAACGTCTTCCCATTCCGGCAGTGTAAACAACCATTTTGCTTTTGCGTCGTTCATGTTATAAAACAGTTTTTCAAAATCAATATCCAGTTTAACAGGCGTATCTTCTTCCAGCGCCTCAATATCAACTTCTTCTTTTAAACTGGTGTTGATCCCATCCATAAAGCCGCAGAAAACCACAGGCTCCATCTCAAATGTTTTTGCTACATCTTTGAGGGCGCCTTCATAAAGGACGCTGGTATCTGCCAGAATTTTTTTGTAGACTTCTGTTTCTTCTGCAAAATAATCGTCCCAAAACGCCTGTTGCTGCTGCGGCGTTTGTGCCATCTGCGCAAGCTGCTGCCATTGTTCGTATAGTTTCATTCCTTTGTTATCCTTTCAATTCCTCATCCAGCCGCTTTGCGACTTCTTTGATAAACCCTTCCGTGTTGACAACCGTTTTTTCCTCTTTTTCCCACAAAAGCGCGAGGTCTTTGGTCATTACACCTTCCTCGATCGTACGAATAGAAGCACGTTCCAGCGCATCCGCAAAACGCATCAGATCGTCGTTGTTGTCCATCTCTCCGCGTTTTTTGAGTGCACCTGACCACGCGAAGATCGTCGCCATGGAATTCGTAGAGGTTTCTTCTCCTGCCTGATGCTTATAATAATGACGTGTAACCGTTCCGTGCGCCGCTTCATATTCGTAATTTCCTTCCGGGGAAACCAGCACGGAAGTCATCATAGCAAGGCTGCCAAACGCCGTTGCGACCATATCGCTCATCACATCACCGTCATAATTTTTGCATGCCCAAATATAACCGCCCTCGGAGCGGATCACGCGGGCTACTGCATCGTCAATCAATGTATAAAAATACTCAATCCCGAGCTGCGCAAATTTTTCTTTATATTCCGCATCGAAAATTTCCTGGAAAATATCCTTGAAAGTGTGGTCGTAAATCTTGGAAATCGTATCCTTTGTCGCAAACCACAAATCCTGTTTGGTATCGACCGCATAATTAAAGCAACTGCGCGCAAAGCTACTGATGGATGCATCTGTATTATACATCCCCTGTGCAACGCCGCCGCCTTCATATTCAAATACCGGAAGCCGTGTTTCTTTTCCGTCCGTGGTAAACACCATCTCAAACTTGGTATCCGCAGGAACTCGATATTCCGTGTTGCGGTATACGTCCCCATAAGCATGACGCGCGATCGTTATCGGCTTTTTCCATGTTTTTACAGAAGGCGAAATTCCATCCACCACGATCGGCGCACGAAAGACCGTACCGTCCAAAATCGCACGAATCGTTCCATTTGGGCTTTTATACATCTCTTTCAGACTATATTCCTCCACACGCTGCGCATTCGGCGTAATGGTGGCACACTTCACACCTACGCCGTATTTTTTAATGGCATTCGCCGCGTCATAGGTAACCTGATCGTTTGTCTCGTCCCTGTAAGGAAGCCCTAAATCGTAATATTCTGTATTGAGATCAATATAGGGAAGCAATAAATCTTTTTTGATCATATCCCAGATAATTCTTGTCATCTCATCGCCGTCCATTTCCACGAGCGGCACATTCATTTTGATTTTCTGCATTCCAACTCTCCTTTTTTTAAAATTATTTCGCCGATCACACGGATCGCTTTATTATTTCTTAATTCCTTTTAACCCACCCTGTTTCATTTTATCCAAAATGTTGGAGTCAAAGGCATAACTGTTTTGATTCTTATCGCGCATTTGCGCTTCCGCAAAAGTCACACATTCGTCAATCAACTGACGAAATGAAATCCCCATCGGTTCATATAAATAGTACGCAAACGATCCCGGGATCGTATTCACTTCGTTGACATAAATCTCATTGATATCTTTATCGATAATGTAATCTATACGCACTACACCTTTTAAATCGAGTGTCGTAAACACCTTTTTGGACATTTCGACGATCGCATCGGTCTGCTGTTTCTCGATCGGCGCCGGAATTTGACGAGCAAGGGATTTCATTCCTTTGGAAGCACCTTCGCTACGCAAATATTTTTCCTCAAAATTCAAAAAACCTTTCCAGGAAATCGGCTGTTCCAGCAGGCTTACGCGTACATCGCCGCCATAACCCAGCACGGCGCTGTTGATTTCCGTCAGGTTTTCCACCGCACGCTCTGCCAGCACACGCCTGTCATAAGAAAACGCAACTTCAAATGCGTTTTGCAACTCCTGCGCATTGTTCGCCTTGGAGATACCGATGGACGAGCCGAGGTTTGCAGGTTTTACAAAAACCGGATACCCGATTTCTTCTTCCGTTTTTTGTACCGCTTTCTGCGGATCAGCTTCATAGGCGCTGCGCTCAAAATAAACCGCAGGCAGTACCGGCAACCCCGCCCCACGGAAAGCGCACTTCATCACGATTTTATCCATTCCAACAGCGCTGCCGGTAACACCGGCGCTGGAATACGGGATATCCGCAAGCTCCATCAACCCCTGCAGGGTACCGTCTTCTCCGTGCAGTCCGTGCATTGCCAGCATTGCGACGTCGATCCCGGCATAAACCTTGGTGCCGAACTTGGTTACATATTTCAGCTCCCTGCCCGGGTACGGCTCCAAATATACCCTTGTCAGTTTTCTGTCATTCGGGTCAAAGCTTCTGTAATACTGCGTATCGGTAAGCGGCTCTCCACAAAACCATTCACCCGTCCGCGAAATATATACGGGAATTACATTATATTTCTCCTTATCGGCGTTTTCAATAATTTGGTTTCCTGTAATAATGGAAACGTCGTGCTCTACTGTTCTGCCGCCAAAGAAAACAGCCATGTTCTTTTTCATCGATTCCTTACCTCTCAGTCAAAATCATTCAGTTTTCATTATAATGATCCGGCAGATCATTTTCAAATAAAATCACATCTCCCGGACGCGTTAAATGCCCCATTACGTTTGTTGCCTCGGCGAGCGTTCCCGCCACATAAATATTATCCGCTGGGAAACCGCTGGCAATCAGCGCATCATAAATCGGTTTGGTATGCTTTGGTCCAATTAAAAACGCATACGTTGCCGCTCCAGCGATTTTTTCCCCAAATTTATAGTTTTCTTCCGCTTCCTTGCTGCCAAGTTCTACCATCCCAGGTGTCACCACAAATTTTTGACCTGAGAACTGCGCCAGCACTTCCATGGCGGCAGCAGCCCCTGCGGGATTGGAGTTAAAAGCATCGTCAATGACGGTAATGCCATTATCCGTCGGTACAATTTGCAGCCGGTGCTGCACCGGCGGCACCTCTGCCACACCTTTTTGGATCTGTTCTATACTAAGACCGAGCTCCAGCGCGATGGCAATGCACCCGCATATATTCAAAATATTATGTTTGCCGAGCAGCTTGGTTGTGCAGGAAAAAGACTCCCCGCCGGCAACTACATCAAAAGTACTGCCTTCCGGCGAAAATTCGATATTCTCTGCGCGGACATCCGATGCCCCTTCATAATCCATGGCATACAATACTTTTTTATGGATTTCCGTATTATCATAAAGCACACGGCAAAACTCGTTGTCGCCATTGAAAAACGCGATACCCGTGTCTTTTGGTAGCCCTTTAATCAATTCATATTTGGTATAAACAATATTTTCTATGCTATGAAACGTCTCAAGATGCTGCGGTCCGATAGACGTCAATATTCCAATCTGCGGATGGACTAAATCAACAAGTTCAGCAATATCCCCCACATGCCTTGCTCCCATTTCCGCGATAAACACTTGATTTTCTTCCGTCATTTGTTCACGGATAACACGTGTTAGCCCCATCGGGGTATTATAACTCTGAGGCGGCACGAGCGTATTATATTTTTGTTTTAAAATAGTCCCAAGGATAAATTTTACGCTGGTCTTCCCATAGCTGCCCGTCACGCCGATTTTAATCAAATCACTGCACACGGCAAGCTTGCGCTTTGCATCATTAAAAAAGTGCTTCTTCACTCCGTTTTCCACCGGTGACATCACCAGATTCGCAAGCGGCGTCATGAGCGGTACCAGAATCATAAAAACCATGTAAGCAAACGGCAGCAAATATAAGCTGATCAAAGGCATAAATGCCGTCACATAACAAAAAACGATAAAAAGGATGATTTCGCAAACCAACAGACGCTTGACCCTCGCCGTAAAAACAAGCGGCTTTTTTACCTCTTTTTGACGCGAACGAACCAGGTGGATAATCATAAGCGCCATCGCCAGACCGAAGCAGACAAAAAAAACTGTCAACATGCCAACTTGCCCGGACGCCATGCCCAGCGACCAAAAATAATATCCCACGACTGTAAGCAGCCCCGAAAGCAGCGGGAGCAAAAACGCCTTTCTGGCGTTTGCTTTCAGCCAGTGCAAAAATCCGGGATTCTGATAACTTTCAAGCTGCATCACGTGGATCATGCGGAATTGTGCAAGAAACGAAAGTACTGCCCCGACAAACACCGAAACCAGCATCATGTAAGTTGAAAAAATAATCAATGAGGCTATCATATCACTACCCATTTCCATCTACTCCATTTATTCTTTAAAAAAACTGTTGATCACTGCCATAAACTGCCCAAATTGGTCGAGGTAAGAAAAATGCCCTGCATCCTTAAAAACGACCAAGCCCGCATCAGGGATTTCTTTCTCCATTATTTGTGCCATATAAAGGGGGGTATCCGTATCGTTTTCTCCCCAAACCAGCAACGATGGCGATTTTATTTTTTTGAGATACGGGGTCAAATCTTCGTTTACCACATTGATAAATGTCTTTTTCATAACTTCCGGCAGGTTTTTATAATCGGTACTTCCTGCGTTTTGAACACGCCGGTCCACATCTACACCAAAAAACATTGCGGCAGTTTTAAGCCCTTTTGTTCTTGCAATCTTCTTACATAACTTGTAGCTGTATACCTTTGCATAATATTTCATCCCACGCTTCGGCTTTACGCCCGCAGCATCCACAAAAGCAATTTTTCCCGCCAGCTCCGGATATTTCGCCGCCAGCAAAATGGTCACCCTTCCGCCAAAAGAATGACAAATGATATCCGTTTTCCCAAGCCCAAGGCTGCGCATCAGCGCCGCGGTAAGCTCCGTATAATCGCTGACCGTCATATCTTTTCCCGGGAGCGGGCTTTGTCCGTGCCCCGGAAAATCAACCGCAATCACACGTCGGCGCGTTTTCAGCGCATTAATGACAGGGGCAAAACTCTCGATGCACGCTCCCCAGCCATGCAGCAACAAAATATCCCTGCCGCTTCCCTCGATTTCATAACGTATCTGGTAACCGTTTATCATTGTGTCCAATTCAATAGCCCTCCAAACCGGGACCGCGCTCCGTCCACATGACGTAAGCGTCTTCCCCGTTATTGGAATAATACCGTTTCCGGATGCCATGGATCGTAAATCCGCATTTTTTATACAGCTTTAATGCCGCTTTGTTAGAAACACGTACTTCCAGTGACATCGCCGTTGCGCCATGTTCTTTGGAAACATGGATCAGTTCGCGCATCAGTGCATAGGCATAACCATTCCCGCGAAAGTCCGGCAAAATACAAACATTGGTAATATGCGCTTCGTCAAATATTATCCACATACCGCCATAGCCGATAATCTGCCCATCTTTCACCACAACCAGATAAACCGTGTTTTCATTTTCTATGATATCGTCATACAGCATCGCATAAGACCACGGCAACTCAAAACTACTGTTTTCGCAATAATGGATCTGCTCTAAATCACCGATGTCCGCAACACGTATTTCCACCTCGTTATTTGCCACTCTTTTTTAACCTTTCTGCCTGGCTCTCGCGCAGGTAATGGGGCGTTAAACCATCATATTCCAAGAGTCGACCTTCCCTTGCCATACGGGATGCAACTACGCAAACAGAGGATGCTCGTTGCATGAGAAAAGCATCCGGCAAAAACAAACTGTCCGGGCGCAGCTCCAATATCTTCTCACGGAATTTATAGGCTGCATCTCCCACGAACGTTACTTCTCCCACAGGAAGGACTTGCGTTACCAACGTCTCCAGCGGCATTGCACATTCTTCGACAACGTCGCTTCCCTGTCTGCGCGCGGCGGTATAAACCTCCCCGCGCCTTGCATCCATTACCGCGCAAACAATTCCCGGCGTTCCCGCGGCATTTTCCATCAATGCGTCCAGAGTACTGACAGGCGCCGTCTTTTTATAACCCGCATGCGCCATTGACGCGCACGCCGCTACACCGATCCGGATCCCCGTAAACGACCCCGGTCCCGCTGCCACCGCAAATACGTCAATCTCGCCGATTCTGATTTCAGCTGCCTCCAATGCAGATTGCACTGCCGACATCAGCGTCGTGGAATGCTTTAGTCCATTATCGATATAAACCTCGGAAACCAGCTTCCCATCACGGTTCACCGCAACCGAAAGCGTGTTCCCTGTTGTATCAAGCCCAAGAATATTCAAGCTGTTACCTCTTTTATTGAAATTTTCCGCTGCGTATCGCTTACACGCTCCAGCGTAATATCAAGCCGCTTGCACGGAAGCATCCCCTGCGCAAGCTCCGCCCATTCACATACACATACGCCGTCGCCGGCTGCATATTCATCAAACCCGATTTCCAAAAGCTCACTTTCGTCACCGATCCGATAGACATCAAAATGATACAGCGGAAGCCTTCCGCTTTCGTAGACGCGTAAAATCGTAAAAGTAGGACTCACAATTTCTTCTTTTACGCCAAGCCCTTTGGCAAGTCCTTTTACAAATACCGTTTTTCCCGCGCCTAAATCTCCATAAACGGCAAGAAAGCTGCCTTGATCCAAACGGGAAGCCAGCTTTTTTGCAAACTCTTCAGTTATTTCGGCGCTATCGCTATAAAACTCTTGCATAAACGCATTTCATTCCTTACACCATATCTAAATAAAAATACATCTTATATCATATATGATAATCGCATTTTATGCAAGACGAAGCGAAAAGATCAGCGTTGCTTTACGCTATTTTCATTTTTCCGCAGGACATTCTTTGTTTTTTTTCACAATGGGCTGTACACGGAACAGCTTGCCTACGGATTTATATAACGCGAAAGTAATTCCTGCATTGATCCCGGCTTTTACCAGATTAAACGGCAAAATTGCGGGAACGATGAGTGCCAGTACCTCGTCTACCGAAACGCCCATAAACCACGGCGTTACGATAAGATTCCAAATCACCATGACGCCCGTCATAACCCCTACGCCGGTCGCCAGAGCAATAATCGCATTCTTTCTTGTTTTATTCCTCTTATAAATATTTCCAGCCACCAGCACAAACGATCCTGTCGCCACAATGTGCATCATGATGCCGATAATTCCGGAAGACGCGCTTACGGTAAGCCCCTGCAATACGGAAACGATAACCGTAAGGACGAAGCCTACCAATGGGCCGAATGCAAACGTAGTAATAAAAATCGGGATATCTGCCGGATCATATTCCAAAAACGGAAGGAACATAGGAATCCGTACTAAATAGACCAATACAATAGAGAGTGCTGCCATCACCGCAATCATGGTGATGTTACGTGTTGTGAATCTTGGTTTTGCAGATAGTGCGTTCATGATAAATCCTCCAAATTAAAAAATTCCCGTGAATCGAAATCCTCGGAAATCATATTGGAACAATATCATTTTCTTCTCTCATCCAGACTATAACTGTCGGCTGCGGAATTCCACCGCATCGGCTCCATCAGGAGTTCGCAGGCTATACTGCCGGTAGGGATTTACACCCTGCCCCGAAGACTTATTCACTTTGTTATAAAAATCATACCGCATTCTTTCATCGCTGTCAATATCCGAGTAAAAATTGACAACAAATTCCATAATATTGTAGAATATATGATATTCATATTTATTTCAGGAGTATTATTATGTCATTTTCAGAGTTCTGGGGTGCCGTAAACGATTTTGTTTGGGGACCTATCATGGTTGCCTTTTTGGTCGGCACCGGCGTTTTTTTGATGATCCGCCTACGGTTTAAGCCGCTGCGTAACTTGGGTTATGCCCTGCGGCAGGTTTTTTCCAAACAAAGCCTAAACACCAAAGACAACAAAAGTGCCGGTGACATTTCTCCGTTTCAATCCCTTATGACGGCGCTTGCAGCCACCATCGGGACTGGAAACATCGTTGGTGTCGCCACTGCCATGACGCTGGGCGGTCCGGGTGCCCTTTTCTGGATGTGGATTTCCGCCATCTTCGGTCTTGCCACAAAATATGGCGAATCTGTTTTATCGGTGTTTTACCGTGTCAAAGATTCCAAAGGAGAAATGGCCGGAGGTCCAATGTTTGCAATCAAGCGCGGATTTAAAGTCAAATGGTTGGGTGCCGTTTTATCCGTTGCATTCGCAGTTTTCGCCATTGGCGCGTCTTTTGGCATTGGAAATGTAACACAGATAAACTCCATCGCTGATGCCATAAACACAACCTTTCAAATTCCAAAGTGGGTCACCGGGGTTGTACTTGCTGTCATTGTAGGGCTGGTGCTGCTTGGCGGCATCAAAGCCATTGGGCGTATTTCCTCCAGCATTGTTCCTGTGATGGCGATCTTTTACGCCGTGGGCTGCATGATTATCATTATCGCCAATATCACCTCCCTTCCTGCAGGGCTTGCCCAGATTATGGAAAGCGCTTTTTCGCCCCGTTCCGCGCTGGGGGGCTTTACCGGCTTTACTTTTGCAACAGCAATCCGATTCGGTGTCGCGCGCGGCGTCTTCTCTAACGAAGCCGGCCTCGGCAGCGCCCCTATTGCGGCTGCCGCAGCAAAAACCGATCATCCCTGCCGTCAGGGATATATCAATATGACGGGGACATTCTTTGATACCATTATCGTCTGCACGCTGACCGGGCTTGCTATTGCCAGCTCAGGTATTCTGGGCAGCGCAGCAGCGGATGGAACTCTTCTCACGGGAGCGCAGCTGACCATTTCGGCATTTGGGAGTGTTCTTGGTCCTGCCGGTGGTTATATCGTTACCATCGGGCTTATCCTCTTTGCATTTTCTACCGTTCTCGGCTGGAGCTATTACGGTGAAAAGGGCTTAGAATTTCTGGTTGGCTCACCGAAAGCGAACTATGTTTACCGCGCTGTTTTTGCCGCCGTAATTCTGGTTGGTGCAGTGGCAAGCCTTGATATGGTATGGTCTTTTGCCGAAGCAATCAATGGTCTGATGGCGATTCCCAACTTGATCAGTCTTGTTGTCCTGAGCGGCGTTATTGTTTCCCAGACCAAAGATTTCGACAACCGTTTCCTGCGATATGAAAAAAAGAGCCGAAAAAAAACATAACAAAAATTATTGCTCCCGTACGGATATTAAATGCCGTTTTTTCCTATGCCGGAATAATTGAAAACATATTTTCTGTGGTATATAATATTATAAGAAAAAGGATAAACGCAGCAAACTGTATCGTGTGAAATAGTCGGGAGGAATCGGTTTGAAAAAAATTATTTGCATCGTCGCTGTTATCGTTCTATTATGCGTGCCCGTCGCCGCTTTTGCCGCGGTCTATCAGGATCCTGCCGCTGATTTTACGGTTGAAATCCCCGAAAAAGAAAATGTATATTATTATACTGCCTCGGAAACCAACATGACCGACGACCTTTTAAAAGCAATCCAAAGCAAAATGGAAGGGCTTTGTTTCATGGTTACGGCATATGGGACGGATCAATCGCTCTCTTATTCCCTTGACATGAAAAAATCGCCTGTTTCGCCCGGCGCTGCCCTGCCTGTAACCACTCAGGTTGCGGCTGCCAGTCCCGCCACAGCAGCGAGTCCTGCGGCGAGCGCTGCCCCATCTGCTTCTGCAACGGTCGGCGTTGCTGATCTATCCAGCTTTTCCGAAGAACAAATGACACAGCTTGTAGAGAACGAAAAAGCAGGTTATGGCGCAGATTATGCCTTTGATCCTTACAGCGTCGGCAGTATCAACGGAAAAACCGCTTTGGTTTTAACAGGGCATCAAGCGCAGGATAACGGATATACTACAAAAATATATATGCTTGCGCAAAATGACGAATTATTTGTTATTACCGCTTTATATAAAAATGACGCTGCAAATACATACCTCAATGAAGTAACGGGAGTTCTCCATTCCCTGCAATTCAGCACAGGTAATCCTGCGGCAGAATTTGTAACGCCGACGCCCGAGCCGACAGCATCCATCGCGCCGGAAGCAACGCCTGCGACCTCAGGAATCGGCGCAACGATCAGCGGTTTCTTCCATAAAATCGGAGTAAAAATCCAAAATTCGTATCAAAACGACCCTAATTTTGTTTATTATGCTGCTGGCTGCATTACCATTATTGCCGGTATTATTATTGCCGTGGTTTTGATCAGCAGCCGCCATAAGCATAAAGATGAAGAAGAAACAGATGAGCCGCCACAGCCGGATTCCCCTGCACCTGAAGGTGGGGACAGCCCTCAGCCGGATTCCCCGATGGCTCAATATCAGGAAGATATCAGCCGTTATACGCAGCAACCGAAAGGTTATGATATGTCCGACATCAGCCGTTATACACAACAGCCCGTGGGACTTCGCGAGCCCGGAAACTCAAAACAAGCATATTCGCCGGAAGATATCAGCCGCTATACGCAAAATCCGCAGGGCTATGACGCGGCGGACATCAGCCGTTATGTTCATACCCCTTCCGAGAACAGCGAGACCCTCCCCGAGGATATCACCTCTTCACCGCAGGAAAAAAAGCCTTCTTCCACGCCCAAAGTCGGTTCCCGTATGGATCGTTATAAAAAGAAAAAATAAAAATTATTTAAAAGAGCCAATTCCCAGTGAAGGAAATTGGCTCTTTTCTTTCCGTTATATTTAATAAAAATATTTATTTCGTCGATTTTTTTCTTTCTTTCAAGAAACAGATTCCTATTGTTGCTCCTGCAGTCAGCAGCAACACCAGCCACAATATGGTCTGCGAATAATCATCCGTTTGCGGGCTCTTTTCTCCGTTTATTCCACCTCCATCCGATCCGCCGTTATTGCCGTTGTCCGGAGCAACCGGTTGTGACGGATCTGTCGGGTCACTAGGATCAGGCGTTTTCTCAATTACATTAAAATTCAAATAACGATAGACGCTGTGATAATTGTTCGTATCCTCCGGCGTATATTCTGCTAAAGCCCTGATTTCTCCTACGGCAAGCGTTTTTTCCGGGACAATCCATGTCCATCCCGTGGGAAGCTGCTGATCTTGCAACGTAAGTCCGTCCTTCATTTCCAAATTGGGCAAGTTGGGAATTTCCGGATTTGGGGACGCTTTTTGGATGATAAAATACTTTCCGTCTATGTCTGCCGTGTAATGTCCGGTTTCCTGTACCGTCGCCTCCGCATAATAAACCCCCGCGCCGACAGGCGGCTCTGTAACGGGCTTCATAGATTGCGGGCGTGCTTCCAGAGCAGGGATAGAGGCAATTTGTGCATCTGCTTCCACCCTATAATAGGATACCTGTACGGTACCGTCATATCCGTCTGCGGTGGTTGTCGATATTTCTGCCGAATTTCCATCGTACACCTTTGATCTTACAGTAAGCTCCAGCGCAGCATCTGCTTTTCCTACCTGCAAATCTCCCGAGACGGTCGTCACGGAATAATTTTCTTTTCCGAAAATATTTATATTTTGTGTACCTTCCGTAACTGTGATGGCATCGGGATACTCTCCCGGTTCCAGCTCTCCATAGGCTTTTCCGCCGGTCTGTCCGGTGTCGAGCGTTGTCTGCGGCAAAACAGAAAATACGCTTTCTTCCGTATCCCAGGGCACAAGGGAATCGAGGGTATAGGGATACTCCGGCTGCGTATTCCATTTTGCCTGCACATCGTTTGCCCGAATCGTCAACTGCGCCGGTGTCACTGCGATCGTGCCGTTTTGCAGAATCAGGCTATAATTTCTCGAAACAAAAACATTATGGTATGTTTTCCCTGCGATCACAAAATCCGCGCCGTTTTTCGCAATCCCGATCTCGTATGGCGCATCGCTCACGACCAGCGTTTCAATGAGCGGTGTCGCGGACAGCGTACCGCATCCATTGTTGAAGTCTTCCACCGTATCGCCATTCTTAAAATCTTCCGCCGTATAATTGAGCCCGTACGAAAGAGTGTCAAGCGTGCCATACTCCATCTGTGTAATACGATTGCCCCCCATCGACGCATAAGACGCAACATGCAGCGGTGCACGCAAGACAGGAATGCGCACATACGCCACAGCGTCGTTATAATAAAGGCCCGTCGGATCCGTCAGCGTAATTTTCAGGAAAGCCAGCCCAGCATTCTGCACTGTAACACGACCTTCTCCGTCTACCGCTACGGCATCTTCCAAGTTAGGAAACTCATCATAAACCACCTCATAAGAATAAGCGTCGGTTGAAAGCGAATCCTCGCTTGTTACATTTAGATTAAAGGGAATGTCGCCATAAGTTTTCGCCCCGATTTCCGATACGGTAATCTCTCGAAACGCCTTGTTTTTCTCGTAGGTTTGTGTTTGCGGACTGTTGGTGCACTGATAATTATCCGGATCGCCCGCGATGTATTCCGCCCTCACAGTATAATCCGCTGCCGCGACCCGTTCAAAATCAACCGAGGCAGAATAACCACTGCCGCTTTGCGTGATTGCAATCGTTTCTACCTGTTCATTTCCGGTTTCATCATTCTTTATGGTAAACCGAATGCTGCCGGAGGTGTCCAGCGCCCCCATAACAGAAGCTGTCACCTTCGCACTTGTCCCGCTTCCCGATGCAAAGAGCCCTATTGTGACGTCACATTTTTCTATGGTAAAGGTGAGCGGATCAGAAACCGCCTGCGTATAACGCTCCGACTTTGCCATCGTTGCCACCGCCGTATAAGTTCCCGCATCCTTCGGAGCGCCCGGAAGCAGTGTTCCCTGCGATGCCTCGCCTGCATAATAAGCATAGGTCACCGCACCGTCGCCATTCTTCTTGACCTGCGGGTCAAAAACCACCTGTCCGTCATACGTTTTGGATGGGTTCTCCACAATGGAAATACTCCCCTGCATCACCGTAATATTGCCGTGGTATTCCCCTTGCAGTGACCAGTAGACTGCGTCATCCTGATTTTGCTGCCCTTGTGCATAAACCACATAATTGCCAAACGCATCCGCATGTAACTTGACTTGTGCGCCCGGGGATGTGGATTGCGTCGTCTCTACGACATGTGCCGCCAACGCAGCGCTAAAATCGAATTTCCATCCCGCAAGCATACTGTCGTCAAGATCCATCACAAAATCATTTCCGGCGACCGGCTGCTCCGCAAGATTTTGAAACGACACCGTTCCGTCCATCTTCAAAATACCATTTCCATCCGTGGTCGTCGTCCCATAATAATGCCGCTTTTCTCCGGTAAGCGTTATGTCTGCCCATGCCGCTTTTTCCTCTGACTGCGGCAAATAGAGAGATATTTTTTTGTTTTCATCAGAAAAAATATCTCGAGTTCCGTACCCGTTGTCTAGCGTTGTCAGTTTTTCAACAAGCGCATTTGCTTCTCTTGCCAGCGTAAGGGTCGTGCGGTATACGCGCGTTCCAGAACCGTTTTTCACATTCTTTAAATTAGCCGACACACTCCCCCCGCTAATTTGTGGTGTGGTTTCGTCACTCCACTCGTCTGCAATCACAGTCCCGCCGATTATCGTGAAATCTTTGTCGCTGATAAGCGGATCCACTCCGCCTCTGCCGCCGTGTCCGATATCGCAGGCATCCCCATTGCCGGAATAGGCTTCCACATATCCGCCGCTGATCATTAGATTTTGCAGTACGCCCTTGCGCGCGCCACCGCCGATCCCCGCGCCGCTGCCAGGGGAATCGGCATTACCACCGCCCCGTGCAACAATATGACCTCCTGTAATCGTCACGGCGTCCGCAGTATGTCCCTGTGGGGTAAAAACTTCTTGTCCCGTATTTACTACGCCGCCAGAGCCAATGCCGGCAGCGCCACCGCCGCCCGTTGCTTTCACATAATAATCAAGATTTGGCGTTGTTGTCAGGTAAAAATTTAACCTGCTTGCAGCTCCGTCGATTCCCCCGCCGATCCCCGCGCCGCCTTCGCCGCCATTCGCGGTAATTTTACTTTTCCCCCGCGCATAAAAACCGTCAAAATCTGCTCCGCGACCTCCCCAGCCGTTTGCACCTCCGCCAATTCCTGCCGCGTGATAACCGCCTGTCGCAGCTACCTCGCTATCCGTGATCTGGATGCTGTCCGAAATACGACCGCCCATACCACTGCCGATCCCCGCGCCGCCTTCGCCGCCATTTGCCGTTACCTTAGAATTGTCTGTAATATAAATTCCCTCAACCTTTGTGTTCCACATCGTAGTGATCGATGAGGTATCTCCGCCACTGCCGATTCCTGCGGCATATTTTCCACCGGTCGCCGTGACCTCGCTGTTTTTAATTGTAATTTTTCCTGCGCATTCTCCCCGGCCACCGCCGATTCCCGCGCCGCCATCCGCCGTATTTGCGCTGACCGCAGCAACTACACTGTTCGTGATCGTAATATCGCCGACGGATGTATCAAACCCACCGCCGATTCCCGCGCCGCCGTTTGCGCCGTTCGCCGTTACCTGACTATTGGAAATAATGATATCTCCCATATCTCCACCGTAATATTCCACGATCGTTTTGGATGTACCCCAGCCAGCGGTACCAATGCCTGCCGCGCCGTTCACGCCTTTGGCATTTACCGTAGAATCTTTGATGGTAATTGCGTCCACACTTCCCCATGTGCCGCTGCCGATCCCCGCCCAATTTTCATTTGGTGCGGTGCTTGCGGTTGCGGTTATATTACTATTTTCAATCGTAATCGATTGGATGCTGTTGGGCGTACTGAGATGATTGGGGTATGAAGAGCTCCCTATCGTTCCGCCGCTGTATTCGCTGTTTTTTATTTCAATTACATCAACTGTTCCGCCATAACCCGCACCGATCCCAGGACCATATTTATCGCTCCCATATGCGTAAATTTCACAGTTATCAATACTGATCTTTTTGACCGTACCGGTTGCGGTACCGTTGTGCTCCCCGCCGCCAACTGCTGCGGCATATCCGTCTGCCCAGAGACTGAGCACCGCATTTGTAATAGAAATATTGCCGCCGGTCGCTCTTCCGCTCCCAATGGCAGCTGCGCCGTTTCTTCCTTTTCCCTGAACGGTGTGCGCCTTTGCGTTGATGATAAGCATACGTCCCAAATTCCCTACGATTGTGATTTCTCCAGACTGCGAATTTTTTCCCGCGCCAATGCCTGCGCCGTGTACGCCGCCCGTTGCGTTGATCGTCGCGTCCCCCGAAAGATATATCCTCCCGGAATCTCCGTTCCCGCCGCCGATCCCTGCACCGTTTTCTCCGCCCTTCGCCGTAATACTTCCTCCGTTCATCGCAATGGAAATATCACCCGCCGAGTGATTTGCGCTGCCGATCCCAGCGCCGTTATTGCCGCCTGTTGCCGTGATGGTCAATGCTTTTGTCGCCACTATATTCAAACCGGAAACCGTGCCGTCGTCACTGCCGCCGATCCCTGCACCGTTTTCTCCGCCCTGCGCCGTGATGTTCCCTCCTGAAATCGTGAGACCACTGAGATCCCCACCGTTACCCGCGTTTACGTTATCTCCCGCGCCGATTCCTGCGGAGTTTTTACCACCTGTCGCCCGGATCACTCCTCCGGAGATCGTAATATTTGACATAGATGCATCTCTACCCGAGCCAATTCCCGCGCCTTGCGATCCGCCTATTGCCGTAATATCTCCCCCCGAGATGATGATATTGGAGCAATCGCCGCCTTCGCTGCCGATACCAGCGCCGTTTTCTCCGCCTGTTGCCGTGATAATGCCACTGGAAATGGTAATGTTTTCAACTTTTCCACCTTCGCTGCCACCGATACCTGCCGCATGATAGCCGCCTTTCGCCGTAACGGTACCGCCGGAAATAACAATTCCATAGGTCTCACCGCCTGACCCCGTGCCAACCGCATCGCCCGCGCCGATCCCCGGCGCAAACTTTCCACCCTGCGCTGTTATATTCCCTTTTTTAATCGTTAAGTTATAAAGCGTTCCATCACGCCCCGCGCCGATCCCCGGCGCGCTGTATGCTCCCGTTGCGTTGATCGTCATGGTTCCGTCGATCACCAAATCGGACATATCCTCGTCATAATTTCCGCCAATGCCTGCACCACCGTATTCCACACCGCCGCCATGCGCAGTCAATGTACCTTGTCCCGCGATCGTAACATGTGCACCGTTTTCTACGCATAAGCCTGCATATCCCCAATTCTTACCAATTCCATGCTCGTTTCCGCCGTATAAATAATTTTCTGCGGACACGTTATCTTTTCCAATATAAATCATCGCATACGATCCGGATTTTACCGTAAGAGGCGACGCTTCCTTGCTGTCGCCGTCGTTATCTTTGTGCAGATTGATATTCACGCCGTTAAGGTCCACCTGTACCGGCTGCTGCGCACTTCCGCCGGAAACAGTAATGTGATTGGATTCACTGGAACCCGTAATGCGGTAAAGCGTGTTTGCATCATTACACGTTAAATTTCCAGAGCCAATATCAAGCGGCGTTTCCGTCCCCAGCGGGATCACTTCCAGACTTAATGGTTCCTCTTCCGCTGGTGTCGCAGGTAGAGAAGCACTCGCAGAGGCAGACGAACCAACCGTTTCCTTTTCTTTCGTCGAAAAAGAAGCCGTTGGCTGTGGCGTAGCGGAAGGCGACGCAGAGGGGAACGGCTCCGCGCTCTGCTCTGTTGAAGCGACAGGCGCAGGCTCCGTCTGCGTGACTTGAGATGGCTCCCCGGAAACTTCCTGTGCGCTTGCCATCTGAAATGGCATCAAAGTTAATACCAAAGTCATCGATAATAAAAACGCCAATATTTTTTTGCTCTTTTTCTTTTTCATCTGCGCTGCTCCTGTTTTAACGAATATCCAAATAAAGATTCAATATTATTATAGCATTACACCGATACAAAAAAAGCAACCCGATATCAAAATGAAATACCCGGTTTAAACGTTGTGGTTTTACACGCTTTGTTCACACGAAATAATAGTTGATATCCCATGCGGGCAAGCACGGGTTATGCCGTAAATAAACATGATAATCATCCCTCATTCCGCGAATAAGAGATGGAATTTGGAACAAGTCGCCGTTTCTATGATAGGCAGATACCATCAATTTTGGTTTACACCGTCCAATGGTCTTTTTTGCACCCAAAAGCGCTTCCTTTTCCATACCTTCGACATCAAATTTTATATAGGATACCTGTTTATCCTCAAGCAAGTCATCCAGTTTATGTGCCTGCACTGTTTTTCCGGCGCCGCCACTTGCGGCAGAATTCCTGCCCCCGCGCTGTGCAAAAACAACCTGTGTATTCCGGTCGCTTGCTGCATACGGATAGCACGTTACATTTGTCATTCCGGCGGTATTGGCGCAGAGCTTTTTATAATTACGCGCATCCGGTTCCAATGCCAAAATAGAGCTGCAGTTGCCCGCATAATCCAAAAACGCATGGATCGTATCCCCTGTGTATGCGCCTACATCTACGTAGTTTTCCGTATCCGTAAGCTGCAGAATGTTCTTCTGCGCCTCGCGCACATCGCTCTCGCATTCGCGCAAATAACGGATTTTCCCGCTGATTTTAAAATCAATAATATTGCAAAAAACGCGACGAGACCATTCGTCTTCCAGCATGCCGTAAGCTGTCTTGAATTCCGACTCATGCTTCAAAAAATATGTTCTGTCAAAAACGCCGCTTTTTCCCGCGGCGACCGGGACATCCGGTGCATATAATTCTTGTTCCGCTGCGATTTTTTCGACGTGTTCCATTACTTCCGATAGATGTGTGCCAAACGCCAAAAGAACTATCATCGCGGCATAGCGCGCTTTTGCTTCCTTGTAATTGACGACAGGATAACCGCGGAAATTCTGCCCGCGACAAAACGCATCGCTTGCAAACACCCCGTCCACTACGATCTTACGTCGCGCCGCCTCGTTCAATATTTTTTCGGCGCCATCTCCCATGCCATATAATACAATTTTTTTCCTTGTACATTGCAAACGTTCCCAAATCGAAACCGTTTCTTTTAACCCTGTCATTTCCTTATCCCAACGTTCCATTATTGCTCAAGCGAAAGCCATTCTTCCAGCAACGTTTCATGTTTTGCCTTAATTTCTTCCAGCAATGCACAATTTTCGTTTAATAATTCGTAATCCGCCGGATTCTCACTGATCTGCCGATTTAATTCCTTTTCACGTTCTTCCAATTCGGTAATCTCTTTTTCCACTGCCGAAATACGTCCGCGGCGCTTTGCCTCTTCTGCCCTCTTTTGTTTCGGGTTTTTGGGCGACGGTACAGAAGATTTTTCTTCCGCTGCTCCTTGCTCCTGCGCAGCTACCGTTTGCTGTATCGCCTTTTTTTCCTGATATTCGTCAAAGCTTCCTTCGTATTCCCTTAGATTCCCGTCTTCAATCTCATATACTTTTTGTGCAAGCGCATTGATAAAATACCTATCGTGGGAAACAAACAACAGCGTACCCTTATACTCGCGCAGCGCTTGTTCCAACGCCTCCCGCGCCGGCAAATCCAAATGATTGGTCGGTTCATCCAAAATCAAAACGTTATAGGCGTCGCACATCAAAAGCGCAAGCCCTACTTTTGCACGTTCCCCACCCGACAGATCTCCGATTCTTTTAAAAACATTTTCACCCGTGATCAGCACGCGCCCCAACATGCCGCGCGCACCATATTCCAGCAGCGATGGATATGCGTCCCATATTTCAGCAAGAACTGTCTTGGTGGGCGTCATATTTTTGTTTTCCTGGTCATAATACCCGACTACCGTATTTTTCCCAAACACAATATCCGGATCCCCCGCGTTTTTTGACGCAGCGTAAATCCTTTTAACAAGCGTAGATTTTCCCGTACCGTTTGCGCCGATCACCGCCGCTTTTTGTCCGCGCTTCAATTCCATGGAGACATGCTCCGCCAGCTTTTTTTGCTCTTCCCCTACAAGTAGCGGCGTATCCGTCACTGTCAGAATGTCGGTAACAGGTCTTAAGTTGAAATCGAACGAAAATGACGGCGTCTTTACATGGGTACGCGGCTTCTTGATCCGCTCCATGCTGCTCAGCTTCTTCACTCTGCTTTGTGCACTTTTCGCTGTGGATGCGCGCGTCAAATTCCGCGCGACGTAATCTTCCATGTGCGCGATCTGCCGGGATTGTTTTTCATATTCCTTTAATTGAAAAGAAACATACTCTGCTTTGAGCTGTTTATATTGCGTATAATTCCCTTTGTATTCGGTTAGCTCTGCGTCCTCTACTTCCCAGATACGCTCTGCCAGCCTGTCGAGAAAGTAACGGTCATGCGATACGATCAATACCGCTCCCTTATAAGCATTCAGGTAATCCTCCAGCCATACAAGAGTTTTAAAATCAAGGTGGTTGGTCGGCTCGTCCAAAATCAGCAGCTCCGGTCCTGTGAGCAGCAGCTTTGCGATGGCAAGTCTTGTTTTTTCCCCTCCCGACAATGTTGCGATATTTGTTTCATAAGATTTATCGGCAAATCCCATACCATTCAATATCTTTTTAATATTAACTTCAATCTGATACCCGTCTTTTGCTTCAAATGCCGCCTGCGCATCCGCATATCCCTTCTGCAGACGAACAGACTGCGGATCGGCCTTCATTGCGCGCTCGATCTTCCGCATCTTTTCCCCTGCGGCGATCGCATCGGCAAACACACTTCGCATTTCTTCTATGATAGTGTTCTCCGCGACAAGACCGCTGTTTTGTTCCAGATACCCAATAGAAAGATCGGATTTATGGATTACATTACCTTCTTCAGGGCGAAGCCGCCCGGTCAGCGTATTAAGCAGCGTAGTTTTCCCCGCGCCATTTGCGCCAATCAAGCCAATGCGTTCCCCTGCGTTAATATTCGCCGTAATATGTTCCAGTATGACCGCGTCGCCATAGGCGACTGTTACGTCTGCAAATGATGCCAGCATATTGTTTCCTTTTTCTTCAATAGATTCCTAAGAGAGTATAGCATAACCATGCCTTCCAATCAAACATTTCCCTTCCGTTGCAGTTTGTTTCGCGGTATAATATGTAAAAAGCGAGCCTCGGAGGTTGCATATGATGGCAGATCAACTACAAAAGGATATCAACACCATCTCCTGTTTTCTCGCAAAACGCGATATCCCGGAATTATCAGCACAGGCGCTTTTGAATTTTGCGGGAATTCGGCAAACAGACGTTTTGTTTGCTCTTGGCTGCGAGGTCATTCCTGTTATCAAATGTGCTGCAAACGCGGCAAAAAAAGGGTTATGCAAATACATCGTTTTTAGCGGAGGCATCGGACATTCCACCCAAAACCTTGTACACACCGCAAAAACTTTATATGGTGAGCATTGCGCAGACATGCCGGAAGCGGAAATCATGGCGCTTCTGGCCATAAATCATTTTGGGGTTGACCCGTCTATGGTCATTACCGAAGGTTCTTCCACTAACACCGGTGAAAATATCATGTTTTCTTTAAAGACATTAAAAAAACGCGACATCCCCGTCACCAGTGCACTGCTGATGCAGGATCCTTTTATGCAGCTGCGCAGCGCCATGACGTTTAAAAAGTATTCGCCTGCAACCGTTCTCATCAGCTATGCTCCTTTTATCCCCTATGCGGGTATGCCGTGCGGTAGTGTAAACGGCTTATGGTCCCGGGAACGTTTTTCCGAATTCCTGATTCGTGAAATTCCGCGCCTGCGCGATGATGAAAACGGTTACGGTCCTAACGGCGCGGGTTTTATCAGTCATATAGATATCCCTGCCGAGGTAGAGGAAAGCTATACCCGGCTGTGCCACGCCTTTGAACAATAGTTTATTCCGAAGATAAAAAATACCGGACGATCATGTCCGGTATTTTTATCTTCGATTTCAATCTTCCTCGATCAGTGTCCCGCTTTTTCCTTCCAGCGCAAGCGGCGCCTTTTCAAGCGAACCGATCAATGCCTTGCGACCCTTTCTGCTTTTTGCAAATTCACAGGCAGCCTGCACTTTAGGGAGCATGCTTCCCGGCGCAAATTGGTTTTGCTGTATATATTCTTGCGCTTTTTTCGGCGTCATCCGCTTAATTTCTTCCTGATCGGGCTTTCCAAAATTAACGCACACTCTATCTACTGCCGTCAAAATAAACAGATAATCCGCATGCACCAGCTCTGCCAGTTTTTCAGCGGCAAAATCTTTATCAACCACAGCCGCAACGCCATGATATCCCGTTTCCGTCTTAATGACCGGAATTCCACCGCCGCCACCTGCAATAATAACTTCTTTGTCACTGATTAAGGTGTCCAGCGTCATATACTCATAAATACTAACCGGTTTTGGGGACGCCACCACACGGCGCCAGCCTCTGCCCGCATCTTCCACATACTTGCATCCTGTCTCTGCCATCAGCTTTTTTGCAGTTTCTTCATCATAAAAACCACCAATCGGCTTGGTAGGATTCTGAAACGCCG
The DNA here is from genome assembly GCA_034926635.1 of Christensenella sp. Lineage (GTDB taxonomy): Bacteria > Bacillota > Clostridia > Christensenellales > Christensenellaceae > Christensenella. The sequence continues at coordinate 54,072 of JAYFQX010000024.1, forward strand.
GATCATCGGGATCTACAATGACCTGCGTAAGCATCGTAATTACGGGCGTATCTTCATAACCATTCGCTACAAGCTCAGCGTCGATCGCCTGCTGCAGGTGATAACCGATATATCCCTGGCTCATTGCCGTACATTCGGCAAGGGGCATCATCGGCGTATACCCTTCTTCGTACCCTTTTTCAAAAGCCAGATTGATCATCCCGACCTGCGGACCATTCCCATGGCAGACAATGATATCATTTCCGGCTGCAATGAGCGGGACAATTGCCTTTGCCGCTTCCCTTACTTTTTCTATTTGTTCCTCCGGTGTGTTGCCAAGCGCATTTCCACCCAGAGCGATTACCATTCTACTCATATTGTTTACCGCCTTTTTTCGGATTTTTAGGAAATAAAACGAAAACCAAATTTGCCTTCGTATTATCTTGCCTTATCCAATACAATTTCCCCGCTAAAAATTTTGTGCTGGGGCAAGGAAAAAAATTTGTCTTTCCTGCCCCGGCACAGTTTGTAAAATGATGATCCTAATTTTCTAAAAACACCGTCATCTTATTTTTTTCCAGACGGCTGCTGTTGTGTAATACAATGAATATTGCCACCGCCTAGCAAGATCTCGCGAGCCGGAAGCTGCACGATTTTCCTGTCCGGGAAGCATTCTTTAAGCGTTTCAACCGCCTTTTCGTCATTGGGGTCTCCAAATGCCGGAACAACGATGCCGCCGTTTGCAATATAGAAATTTACATACGATGCCGCCAGCCTATCGCCTTCTAGCCTCGGCAGGGTGCCATCGACCGCATCTACACCTTCTTCTTCTGCCTTGGTGATGGTCACTGGCGAAGGAACATACATCTTTACGATCTCCAGTTTTCTACCCTTTGCGTCTGTCGTATTTTCCAGAATATCCAAATTCTCTTTCGAGATCGCATATTGCGGGTCGTTTTCGTCATCGGTCCACGCAAGCAATACTTTGCCCGGCTTTACAAAACAGCAAATATTATCCACATGACCGTTTGTTTCATCCAGATAAATTCCCTTCTTCAGCCAGATCACTTTGTCCGCGCCAAGATAATTACACAAAACTTCGGTGATCTCTTCTTTGGTGAGGTCGGGATTCCTTCCTTCGGAAAGCAGGCATTCTTCTGTAACCATGACAGTGCCGTCCCCATCCGAATGGATGCTGCCGCCCTCCAATACAAAATCATTCAGGCGATATTGGTTTTTATATTCAATGTCGCACATTTTACGCGCAACCTCATCATCCTTATCCCAGGGGAAATAAAGTCCGTCCACTAGGCCGCCCCATGCGTTAAACGTCCAGTCTACGCCGCGCACTTCGCCAGTCTCATCATTAACAACAAACGTAGCACCGCAATCGCGGATCCATGAATCGTTGTTGGAAAGCTCAACCACACGGATATCGTCCGGCAGCATTCCACGAGCGTTTTCATACTGGTCTTCATTTACCCCTACGGTTACAGGCTCAAATTGTTGGATCGCCTTTGCAACCTCGACAAAAGTTTTCTGTGCCGGTTTTCCGCCAAGACGCCAGTTATCCGGTCTTTGCGGCCAAAGGATCCAGCATCCGTCGTGATGTTCAAATTCTCCGGGCATTCTAAATCCGTCTTTTTTCGGAACCGATGTAAATCTTTTCATTTTTAACACACTGCCTTTCTTTCAGAAACCTATGCGGGGAAAAGCCTCTGCCCCGCATAACTCCTCTTGTTTATTTTTTGCGCGTCGGGCGCATTTGTAAACCAAGCCCCTTTTTCTGCAGCATTATGCCGCATCGTCATGGACTTCTTTTTTTAACGCCTCAGGTGTTTCCGGAGGTGCTTTCTTCGTTGTCACCGCCGCAATGATCTCTCCGAGTATCACAGATATAATTACGCCGATAATCAGGATAATATCCGGTTCCAGCATTCCTGTATCTGCATTATACGGGAAGAGCAGGAAGATAATTGCCAGAATTAACAGTGCAAAAGGAACCCATGTCATGATAGCAATGAGCCCCTTCCCGCCGGATACCTTAAATGGACGCTCACGGTCAGGATCAATTTTACGCAGTTTCTGGAAAGCCGGGAACATGAAAATATAGGAAGCCAGAAGCGTTACAACGTTCAGGGCAAACAATGTCCAGAAGGAATCTACCGCGTCCGGATTCACCTGCCCCAAAATCGCCGCAATAATCACGATGATCGTTGCAACTACGCCGTTGATGATATTGGCGCTGGAGGGAACCTCATCCTTATTTTCTTTTTCGAAGATCTTTGGCATCGCATGGTCGCGCGCTGCATACATCGCTACATAGTTAACGCCAAACGACCAGGAGGATAGATTTGCAATGAGCGAGAACATAAACAGGAAGCCAATGATGGACAGGATAATACCGGGAGCCCCCGCGAGAAGAATGCCCGCCGCATCCATAAAACCGCTGTCTACAGAAAGCTCGTTATACGGAATCGCTGCAGAAACACCAAACGCACCAAACAGGTAAAATACAGCGATTAGAATACCGCCGACCACAATTGCTTTTGGGATCTCTTTTTTCGGGTTCTGCATATCGCCCGCAAAAGTGGTAACAACCTCAAATCCCATAAAGTTGAAAAGAATAATGGAGATAAAGGAAATACCCATCAAAGGAGAAATGTCCGCCAGCGAAGCGGAATTGGCAAAACCGTTTACAACCGCGCCATAAATCCCGAGACCGCCCATTGCCACGATCAATACAACTTTTACGATGGTTCCAATATTGATCAGCCACTTGCTTTGGCTGACACGGTAATTGCTGATCAGGATGACTACCCAGATAAATACCAACTGAATAATAAGCGCCAAGATCCAATTGATCTCTACACCCGTTGCCGCCATCAGGATATCCGTAAACAAAACAGCCAATGATGCCATCCACAGCGGGAAGTTTACCCAATAATACCATGCGACACGCGAACCGTTTTTCCTCCCAAACGCGCGCTTAACCCAGTCATAAAGACCGCCTTCATCATCGTACGTTGTGCCAAGTTCTGCAGAAATCATCCCATAAGGCAGGAAGAATGCTACCAGCATGATCGCCCACCAGATATATTGCCATGGGCCGATCGCCGCAGCAGGCGCGACCGCTTCTACGACTAAAACGATACATACTGCCGCCAGAACCGCGTCAAAAAGTTTGAATTTCTTTTTTGTAGCCATGATACCAAATTCCTTTCTTTTTATTTGCGTTATTTTCCCGGGAGGCGCCTCATTTTTTGATAGACGCCTCCGAAAAAATTAGGTTCTTTTTTAATTCTCAAGCATTATACGAGCCCAATCTCTTTCATATATGCTTCCAGCCCGGCTTTTGCTGCATCACGATTCGGGATATCTATCGGTTTTTCAGGATACATAAAGTAAACCAAAAGCGCACGCATCGCAGTTAACCTGTTCTCTGCTTCGTCAATTACAATCGAGCAGGAAGAATCAATTACTTCATCCGTCACTTCTTCGTTCCGCGTCGCCGGCAGACAATGCATGAACTTAACATCCGGAGAAGCTTTTTTGATCATCGCCATATCCACCTGGTATTTCGGATAGAACGCATTCATTCTTTCTTCTTCAGATAACTCCGCTTCATATAGCCCATACCAAACATCCGTATAAATGAAGTCCGCGTCTTTCATTGCTTCGTCTTCATCTTCGGTGATTTTGAAGGAACCGCCCGAAACCCTACAGTTCTCTTCTGCGATCTTGATAATATTTTCTTTAAGCTGGAAGCCCTTCGGTCCAAATTGCACAAAACGCATTCCGAGCTTTGTCGTAATCATAGCAAGCGACGCGCAAACCTGCGTTGCATCACCTACAAATACGACTTTACAGTCTTCCATCTTTTTGCCTGCGGGAAGATGCTCTTTCATCGTGATGGCGTCGCCCATCTCTTGCGTTGGATGGTTATAATCGCTCATGCCGTTGATAACCGGGATCGATGCGCCCTCCGCCATCTCCACAACCGTTTTGTGCCGTTCTACACGCGCCATTAAAATATCAACAAGGCGCGATAAAACTCTTACGGTATCGCCGACAGATTCATGTTTTCCCATTTGGATCTGCCCGGGCGCCAAATATTCCGCATGGCCGCCCATTTGCGCCATTGCCGTTTCAAACGATACCCGTGTCCTAGTAGAAGATTGTTCAAAAATCATCCCGAGAACCTTATTTTTCATAAGCTGGGGATAATAACCCTGTTTCATACATTTTTTGATTGCAATTCCTAAATCAATCATTTCTACTAATTCTTTTTTTGTAAAATCGGTGGTGTCTATAAAGTCTTTGATACGTGCCATAGCAGCATCCTCCTTCATTAAAATACTATTGATAAGCCGGATTCCCGGCAAAATTGTGCATCGATAAAAATCAAACGTTCTCTGTTTGCTCTCTTCTGCGCAAGCGCTCCGTTCTGCGCCGCTGCGCCCGCAAATATTCTACTTTTTCCTGCTCTGTCTGCGGAATAAAAGGCTGTACTTTTTTAGGTTTTCCGTCATACCCCAAGGCTACGAAAACCAGAAAAGCAGTATTGGTAAGCTTCTTTTCATCGCTGGTAACTTTTTCACTATAAACATCTACACGCACCTCCAGCGAGGTATTTCCGGTCCATGTCACATAGGCCTGCAGCGTTACAATCGCCCCAAGCGGTACAGGATGCTTAAAATCCATGCTGTCAAGCGCGGCTGTCGTAACAGTACACCGCGTATGCCTGGTTGCAGCAACAGCCCCCGCAATATCCGCCCACTGCATCAACGTGCCTCCGTGCAAATTTCCCAGTTGATTAATATCTTCAGACATGACAATATGCGTCGTTTCCGCACATGCAGATTTTTGCTTCATTTGTTACCCCCTCATAGATATTGCATTATATCTTTAAATATACCCACCAAATTTCGCTTTATGCAAAAAATCAAATCTTTTTCTGATCTTTGTTTTTCATGCTTATTTAAAATCGGGATGTTTATTATTGTTTTGCAAACCATGCAGGGCTTTCCCTATGAGAGCCGTTTTGACTCAGAAGGAACGGAGGAAAACCAAAAGTGTATACTGCAAAGAAAATGAACCTCATGCAGGCAATGTTCCTTACTATGGCGTTCTTTGCTTCCATTCGCCGCATTCCAAACGTAGCGGCCGCAGGTTGGGAATCCATTTTTTTTATGGCGTTTGCCGTTGTCATGTTTGTCATCCCGATTTCATTTATATCTGCAGAGCTTGCCACCGCAATGCCGGTAGACGGCGGACTCCCTATTTGGGTAGGAAAAGCGCTCTCCCCCCGTTGGGGCTTTGTCGCCGCATGGCTTGTATGGATTCAGATGTGTTTTGGCATGGTGACTGTCGGTGCCACCTTTGCCGATATGGTTGCCACGATCTTCAATATCAAATGGCTGGTCGACAATGATGTTTTTATCGGTCTTGTCATTATCGCTTTATATTGGCTTGTAACTTTTTTGATGATCAAAGGGATCCCTATTACTTCGATGAGTACTTATGGAACGATTTTCGGATTGTTTGTTCCGCTTGCAATTCTTTTGATATTCGGAACAATTTATGCCGCAACTACGCATCCCGAAATTTTAACGCCCCCATCCCTTTCAGAGATGATCCCAAGCAGTGCAAACGTCAGTGAACTCTCAAATTTATCCGGTATCATTTTCATGTTTGCGGGCATGGAACAAATCTCAAATTTTGCAAACCGGCTTGACCAGCCCCGGCGTGATTATCCTCGGGCAATTATCCTGGCGACCTTATTGATCGCTGGATTATTTAATTACGCCGGACTCATTATGGATGGCTTAATGAAGCAGTCCAGCATTATCCTTACTGACCCGGCACAAGTTTATTCCGTCATTTTCAGCGGTTGGGGGATGGGATGGATGACTGCCGTTGTCGCGGCTATGATCTCTCTTTCCTGCGTCACAGAAATGTCCGCCTGGATTGTTGGCCCGTGCCGCGGTGTTTTGCGCTGTGCCCAGTCCGGGTTTCTTCCTCCTGTATTCCAAAAAACCGGTCGCAGCCAGCGTCCCGTAAATATTATGATCTTGCAGGCAATTATTGTAACCGTCGTCGCCCTCATGTTTGTTTGCAATCCAGCTACCAATGGTGTAGAACATACAGTCCTCACCATGACCGTCGTTCTGTATTGCGTCGTCTATGTTTTAATCCTGTTATCCGGAATTTTTTTCCGGCACAAATATCCCAATGATAATCACACGTTTAAAATCCGCGGAGGAATGCCCGGCATGTGCATTCTTGCCGGTATCGGGCTTTTGGGGGTTGGATTTGTTATTTTTTCAAGCTTTATTCCCCCGGATGGTTTTGCTTCTTCACAAAAAATAGATTATATTCTTTTTATGATCATCGGAATGATCGCTTTATCTGCTATTCCTCTGCTTTTCTACCGTTTTCGTAAATCATCCTGGCGTATGCAGGAAACTCCCCCCGGCAAAAAAACAGATTAAAATTTTGGTTCCAGATTATTCCGGTATATTTCTAAAAAGTTATCGCCGATCAATTTCAGGGTTTCCATAAGCACCGGCGAAAACTTGTTTGCCTCCTGCGTTACAAGGATGTTCATGGCTTTTTCGTGATTCCCTCCATAAAGACACATCAATTCGTCATATACATGCACAAGACCAACCGCCTGCGCACAAAGCGGAATATGATTTCCTGACAACTTATCCGGGTATCCCGAGCCATCCCAGCGTTCATGATGATAACGGCAGATATTATAACAATATGTGGTATAAAACTCGCTTTCGATATTCCGCAGTGGTTCAATTAACTGACAGCCTTTCACAGTATGCTGTTCGAAAATCGCCTGTTCCTCCGGCGTCCTTTTGCCTTCCCTTTTTATAATTTCTTCCGGGATCACCAGTTCCCCGACGTCATGCAAAATGGAAGCCATCCCCATCATACTGATCTGTTCCGTAGTCGTGCCGATATTGTCATCGTAATATTCGTATACATATTGCAGTAATTCGTTGGTATAAAGACGAATACGCTGGATATGTTCCTTTGTTTCAATTGTTTTTTTCTCCAAAACCGAAGTCAACACAGCGACGATCGTTGCGTTTATGCCGGAAAGTGCCTCTGTTTTTTCCCGGATCAATTCTTCCAGTCCGTTTTGATAACGATAAAGCTGCATCATTGTCTGGATGCGCCGCTTCACGATGCTGGGCGAAAAAGGCTTTCGGATAAAATCAACCGCGCCCATCTCCAGACCTTTTTCTTCCTCCCTGTTCGATCCTGCCGCAGTAATTAGGATAACCGGTATTTTTTCCAACAGTCCATTGAATTTCATAAAACTCAGCACATCATATCCTGACACCTCTGGCATAACGATGTCCAGCAACACCAAAGCTATTTCAGTACGGCGATTCTCCAAAGTCTTAATTGCCTGCGCCCCACCGTCCGCCTGCACTACTTCGTATTCATCGCTCAACAATTCTTCCAAAATCGCCCGGTTTAATTCAATATCATCTACAACCAATACTTTGCTACTCATATTACTTTCTACTCCAATGTTTTCAGAAAAGCGACAATACTTAAATAATCGTTATCAATAAGCTCCTTAAAAACTCCCGTGGCGCCGCTTTTCAGTTTTTCCTCTTCACTACGACAATGCTCTGATAAATCACGCATCCCAAGCGTAGCGGAAATCCCCTTCAACGTATGGAGACATGCTCTTGCTTCTTCCCAATCTTCCCGTTTTATACTTGCGCCCAGCTTTTCAAAAGTCTGATCCTGCAAAAAATTTTTCAGGTATTTTCGGTAGAATTGTTCATTCCCATTCATATACTGAAGGCCCTCTTCATAATATATTCCGGCCTCTTTCCATTTTTCGTTTCCCATGGATATGCTCCTTCCTCCCGATGCCTGCAAACTATTTTTTATTATAACAAAAAATCCCTCAATGTGGCAAATAACGCCCGTGGTTCAATTGGCTTCGTCATATGCGCATTCATCCCACTCTGGATAGACTGCGCAATATCCTCTCGGAATCCATTGGCGGTCATAGCGATGATCAATATTCCCTCTGCATCGCTCCTGCCGCTTGTACGGATCGCCTGTGTTGCGGCATATCCGTCCATCACCGGCATTTGCACATCCATTAAAATAGCGTCATAATAGTCTTGCGGCGTACTGAGATAACGGTTGACCGCCTGTTTTCCATCTTCCGCCGTTTCCACTTCAAACCCGACACTTTGCAATAGTTCAACACAGATCTCGCGGTTTAACTCATTGTCTTCCGCAAGAAGGATGCGTTTGCCCTTAAAATCAAAACATTCCGAAGCATTGATCTTTTCGTCGCTGCACTGCGACTCCATATTTCCAATAATCCGGAAGATATCTTCTTTCAATACCGGTTTGGTGAGCAGCCAGTTTACCCCTGCTTCCCTCGCTTCCTTTTCTACACGCCTATAATCATATGCCGACATCAATATAATATAAAGGCTGTCGCCAACCTCGCCGCGAATCCATTCCGCTGTCCTTATCCCGTCAACATCCGGCATATATAAATCTATAAAGCAAAGATCATACGGTTTTTTTGATGTTTTCAGAGCATACACCGCTTCCGCGCCCGAAATGACTGTTTTTGTTTCCATTCCGAGCTGCTTGCAAATGACTTGTAAATGTGCGCACATTTCTTCTTCGTCATCGACGATCAATACACGAATGTTCTGCATTTTAGGGGAAATCTTTTTGATATCCGTATCTTCCGCTTCATCTAACCATAATTCAAATGAAAATTTACTTCCTTTTCCCTTTTCACTTTCTACATCTATTATGCCGCCCATAGTTTCCACGAACGTTTTCGAGAGCGCCATTCCAAGCCCTGTTCCTCCATATTTACGGGAAATGGAACTATCTTCTTGTTCAAACGGTTGGAAAAGTCTCCGCAAAAATTCACTGCCTATGCCAATCCCTGTATCTTGTACCGCAAAGCGAAGACAAACCGTTCTGCCCCTGCGCGCCATTTGCCGCACGGATAACTTGATACTGCCATCTTTGGGTGTAAATTTTACGGAATTTGACAAAAAATTAAGCAATACCTGTCTGATCCGCAAATCATCCCCAATAAAGCTGTCGCAATCAATATCCCGTAACATAACGTCAAAAACCTGCCCTTTTTCCTCTATTTTTGGCTGGATCAAGGCAGTTAATTCGGAAAGCATTCCGTTTAGACTAAATTCTTTTTTCTCAATTGTCAGCTTGCCGCTTTCAATCTTCGACATATCCAAAATATCGCTGATTAAGTCAAGTAAATGGCGCGAAGCCGAGCTGATTTTTCCCACGGAAGCACGCAATTTTTCAGGATCATCCATATGCAGCTCCATTACGCTTGCCATCCCGATAATAGCGTTCATCGGCGTCCTGATTTCATGGCTCATTCTGGAAAAGAACTCCCGCTTGGCAATGTTTGCATTTTCTGCGTTTTCAAGAGCCGACCGAAGCATGCTTTGCGCCTTCTTGGCTTCTGTCAGATCGCTTGCAACATAAATATGCCTCACTGTCTTTTCATTCTCATTAATGGGATACATTTTGCTCGAAATATTACGAATATTTCCGGTTCGAGGATCGGTAATATCATATTCTTTATGCAACGTCTCTCGCGATGTTTCTGTTTTACAAGAATCATTCTTACCATCTATTCCTTCCGCAAAAAGAATCTGTGAAAAAAATTGTTCTCTCAGTTCTTTTTCAGAAATCCCCATGATACGGACGATGTTGTCACTTATAAATTCAATTGCACTTTTTTCGCAATCATAGATAATAAAGACATCGTCAACATTTTCCGAGATAATGCCAAAAAGCATATCGTGGTGATAAATATCACGGTTTCGCTTTGATATTGTTCTGACACTGACAATCGAAAGCAGGATGGTAAGTCCAACCAAAGCACTTCCCCATATTGTGGCAAGCATATTGGTATATCGGTTCAGATTTCCTGCTTCCACCACATATTCGTCTATCTTTTGCTGGGAATCCACAATGATTTGTTCGATGAGGTCTTCCGCTTTTGTATAAAGAGGGTAAGACTGATCGTATATCATTGTTTTCGCTTCGTCAATACGCCCCTGATCAATCAACGATATTGTTTTATCATAATATGTTTCAATTTGCTCAAATAGAGCATATAAGCTTTCAATTTGTGCTTTATCTCCCGGATATTGCTCAAACAACGTCTCTTTCAGACCATCTTGCATTTTTCTGATTTCATACATTTTCTGAAGAGATTCCTGCTGCCGTTCTTGATAATCGCCCTCATCGCTTAACAGATTAAGCATGGTATTACGCATATAAAGAATTTCCATCCCCATCCTCCATGCGGCATTGTTTGCAGCATAAGGTTCCTGATAAATCTGGTATGCGTATTGTGTGAGGTTATCCGTATTCCCAATTGTAATTCCGGCAAACGCAAAAACACCTACAGATATAATAATTACGGTTAGTATCAACAACGCGTTTAGATTTCTAAATTTTCGTTTTTTATTTTTATCCATACAGATCCTCTGCGGTAAGGTGCGGCTTGTCCGCATTGTTAAAAAAATATCTTTGTTTTTCAACAATATACTATTTTAATAATAAACCGCATTTCCAAAAATTAACAATTTTTTAATGAACAAAAAACCGACGTGCCAAAAACAACATCCGTACAAAAAAATTTGCCTATTGCGGAAAAACAATTTTAATTTTTCTGCGAATAAGTTCTTCTTGAAATTTCTTTTCCGGTTCGCAATCCGTCACCAGCATTGTAATATCAGATAAATCAGCAAATGAATAAACTGCCGACTGCCCGAACTTGGTGTGATCCGTCATCAGAATAATATTCTCATTATCGCGAACCACATAACGCTTTATTTCCGCTTCCAAGTAAGTATTATTCATAAGTCCTCTTTCTGTTGATACAGCAGATGCGGCAATAAACACCGTATCGATCCGCATGCGCCGCAGCGCCTCCAGAGGCGTACTGCCGACGTAAGAAAAAGTTGCCGGACTAAAGAGACCGCCTAGAGCAATCACCTGTAAGTCCGGATATTTTGAAGCCTCGATCAATGCAGCAAGGCTATATGTCACAATGGTAATATTCTTTTTCGTGGACAGATGCGGCAAAATACATACCGGTGTAGATCCCGCATCAAGGAAAATCGTTGAATTATCTTTCACAAAGTCAGCAGATAACTTTCCGATCCGCTGCTTTGCTTCATTCATTTTTTCGCTCCGCACAGATATTGGTAAAAGCTGCCCTTCCGCAACAGATACGCCGCCGTAAACTTTTACGACGCTTCCTCTGCGCACAAGCTCCGCTACATCACGCCTGATCGTATTTAGGGATACGCGAAATCTTTGCGCAAGCTCTTCTAATGTTGCGGTTCCCTGTTCCCGAATAAACTGTTCCATAGCACCTAATCTATCGTAACGCATAACGCTCTCCTTTTTTTTATCTTATCACATTGCCCATCAAATTACCATGATCGATTTTTTCATTTTAACAAATAGTTAATAAATATATTGCAAATAGTTATCCATAATGTTAGTATAATTCTTGACAATATTGATGATTATATTAAATTAAAGGAGAAAACACAGTGAAAAAAATTAAAGTTGGGGTTGCAGGGTATGGTACCATCGGTCAAAGGTTGGCAGATGGCGTTGCAATGCAGGAAGATATGGAATTGGTAGGTGTCGCCGACCTTTCTGTAACACTTGCGGTCCGTGCGTTAAAAGAAAAAGGAATGCCTTACGATTTATATCTTGTTTCCGGGGCAGATCAAGCCGACTTTCAAAAAAACGGGATTCCTGTCAAAGGTTCTTTTGATGATCTAGTAAGTAATGTAGATATCATGCTGGACTCCTCCCCCGGTGGCGTTGGTACCAAAAATAAAGAGCTTTATTTAAAAAAAGGCGTCAAAGCTATCTTTCAGGGTGGTGAAAAAAATTCTGTTGCCGACGTATTCTTTCATGGATATGCCAACTACGAAAAGGGTCTGGGTGCGGATTATCTAAAGTTGACCAGTTGTAATACTACCGGGCTGATTCGCTCTGTCGATTGCCTTGATCGTGAATACGGTATTGAAAAGGTGGCGATTACCATTATCCGCAGAGTTGCAGATCCCGGCGATTACCACCGCGGACTTACCAATGCGCTGCAAATTGATAAAGCGCCCTCTCACCAGGCCTTAGATCTTATGACCATTATGCCGCATGTCAGCGCAACAGGGATTTTGGTTCATACACCTGTTACGCATGGGCACATCATCACCGTTCTCGCAAGTGGAAAAGATGGAAAAAAAATTACGAAAGATATGGCGCTGACCGCCTTTTTAAAACACCCTCGCATCCGTGTCGTGCGGCTTGAAGACGGTTTTCTGGGAAATGCAAGTCTCTTTAAATATGCACGTGACCTCGGAAACCCCCGCGGTGATATGTACGAAATCGGGTTGTGGGAAGATTCTATCGTTGAAAGCGGAAACGATATCATGTATGCAGTCAATATTCCGCAGGAATCGGTAACGATCCCAGAAACCATAGACGCTATCCGCGCGGCCATGGAAATGCAGCCTACCCGCGAATCGGCTACGTCCGAGACAAATAAATACCTGCATATCGGCAGATGGAAATGATTTTCCATCTGCTTTCCTTCAACAAAATTCGGAGGTAACATATGAAATTCGGCATCTATACCATAGATGATTTTGACATTGCGGGAAAAACCGTGTTCTGTCGTATTGATATCAACCAGCCTGTGGACCGGGCACGCGGCGTTTTAAAGAATACCGCGCGTATTGAGGCATGTATCCAAACGCTAAAAGAATTGACAGAAAAAGCATGCAAACTTGTGCTTTTGGCTCATCAAGGCAGTGATATTGAATATCAAAACTTTTATTCTACAAAGCCGCATGCGCAGGTTTTATCAGCACTGCTCGGAAAAAACGTAAAATTTATCGACGATGTATGCGGTCCCGCAGCACGTTCGGCAATAAAAGAATTACAAAATGGCGAGATTCTTTTATTGGATAACGTTCGGTTTTGTTCGGAGGAGCAGACCCTGTTCGAGTTAAAACTAAAGCTAACACATGAACAACAGGCGCAAACACAGTTGATCTCCAAGCTTTCCCCGCTCGCAGACCTTTATATTTGTGACGCATTTGCTGCTGCACACCGCGACCAGCCTTCTTTATGCGGTTTTGAGCAGCGAGTTCCGTCCGCTATGGGCAGGCTTTTTGAAAAAGAATACTGCATTCTTTCCAGTTTAATGGAAGCTCCGGCCTCTCCTTGTGTTTTTGTTTTAGGCGGTGCAAAAGTATCCGATGCTTTTCTGATGATGGAAACTGTTTTAAAACAGCGTGTTGCCGATCAGATCCTCACCGGAGGGCTCGTCGGAAACATTCTTCTTACTGCTGCCGGAGAGGAAATCGGCAACGGCTCAACTGACTTTATTTTCTCTTCAAACTATGGAGAGTACATTGAAATCGCCCGCTGTCTCCTCGAAAAATATCCGGAACAAATTTTGCTTCCTTGTGATCTTGCCTACTTGCATGATGAAAAGCGTCGTGAAGCAAATATCGGGCATATTCCATCAGAGATCACAGCCCTTGATATCGGGAGTAAGACGATTGCGCAATATATAAATGTTCTCGCTTCCGCAAAAACAATTTTTTTGAACGGACCCATGGGTGTTTTCGAAGATTTCAGAACCGACCTGGGCACCAAAACGATTTTTCACGCTTTAGCAGGTGCAAAAGGCTTTACGGTGATTGGCGGTGGCGACAGCGTAACAGCTGCGGCGCAATATGGTGTCACGGGAAACATTGATTATATTTGTACCGGCGGCGGTGCGTTGATCCGCTTTTTAACCGGAACAGAATTACCTGTTGTGCGTGCTTTACGCCATGCAGCAGCCGCCTTCGAATGCGATAAAACGCAACACTGATACTCCAGGCCTTAGGGCTTTCACATCTCTGATAGGATAAATAATTATGGAACGAATCTTAGAATTTGGTTATGGCAGCGGCATACAGCGCGTTGCCTTAGAACGAGAAAACCTATTGGGCATTTTGTTGCCAAATCCGGTGGACGCGGCTGATGATGAAGAAGACGAAATACAAAGGGCAATTTCTGGTCCCATTGGCTGCCCTCTTCTGCGCAATATCGTAAAACCGAATGAAAAAATTGTCATTGTAACCAGTGACATTACCCGTCCATGCCCGACACACCTTATCATGCCTTTTTTACTGGACGAGCTTTATGCTGCAGGTGTAAAACCACATGATATTACGCTCGTGTTTGCGCTGGGATCACACCGCAAACATACCGAACAGGAAAAAATGAAACTTGCCGGGGCTCGGGCATATTCCGAAATCCGCTGTATTGACAGCGATGGAAACGACTTTATATTTTTTGGCAAAACGCCGTTGGGAACACCGGTGGATATTGTACGTACTGTTGCGGAGGCAGACCGGCGTATTTGTCTTGGTAATATTGAATACCACTATTTTGCCGGATATTCCGGCGGTGCAAAGGCCATTATGCCAGGTGTTTCTACCCGCGCTGCAATTCAGGCAAACCATGCGCATATGACAAGCAGAGACGCATGTGCAGGGAAAATAAAAGGTAATCCTGTCCGTGAAGATATCGAAGCCGCTGCAAAGATCGTCGGTGTTGATTTCATCGTGAACGTCGTACTCGACGAACATAAACGTATTATCAAAGCAGTCGCGGGCGATGTCACTGCCGCTCATCGGGCAGGCTGCGCCTTTCTTGATTCTCTGTATTTAAAACATATTCCGTGTCGTGCCGATATCGTACTGGTTTCCCAAGGCGGATTTCCCAAAGACTTGAACCTATACCAGACACAAAAAGCGCTGGACAACGCCAAGCATGCCGTTCGGAAAGGTGGCATTATTATTTTGATCGGCCGCTGCGATGAAGGTATGGGGGAAGCAACTTTTGAAGACTGGATGATCAATTCGCATTCGCCGCAAGACCTCATCGACCGAATTCGCACCGATTTTAAACTTGGAGGCCATAAAGCCGCGGCCATCGCCATGGTACTGCACGACGCCGATATTTATTTGGTATCTGATATGGATTCCTCTTTTGTACAAAACATCCACTTAAAACCATATCAACAGGTGCAAGCCGCTTATGCAGACGCATGTACGCGCCTTGGCCGAAACGCGACCGTAATTGCGATGCCTTATGGCGGCTCTACTCTGCCGCGAGTATATAACGAACAATTTGACTGATATAAAAGGAGATTGATCACTATGAATTATGCCGAAAAATCACTTGCCTTGCATGAGCAATGGAAAGGGAAAATAGAAACCACTGTGCGTGTTCCCGTGAAAGATAAAGAAGATCTTTCCCTTGCCTATACGCCGGGCGTGGCACAACCGTGCCTTGAAATCCAGAAGAACATAGACCGCAGCTACGATCTGACACGACGCTGGAATACCTGTCTTGTCGTAACAGACGGTACGGCTGTTCTCGGACTCGGAGATATTGGTCCGGAAGCGGGAATGCCGGTAATGGAGGGCAAATGCGTCTTATTCAAAGCTTTTGGCGACGTAGATGCATTCCCATTATGTATCAAATCCAAAGACGTCGATACTATTGTTGATACCATTTATTATATTTCAGGCAGTTTTGGCGGTGTAAACCTTGAAGACATTTCCGCGCCGCGTTGTTTTGAAATTGAAAAAAAATTAAAAGAGAAATGCAATATCCCGATTTTTCATGATGATCAGCACGGAACGGCAGTCATTACACTCGCCGGATTGGTGAATGCTTTAAAACTAACAAAAAAACAAAAACAGGATGTAAAAGTTGTCGTGAACGGTGCAGGTGCGGCAGCGATATCCATCACGCGCCTACTGCTCCGCGACGGATTTAAAAACATAATTCTGTGTGACCGTGCCGGGGCTATTTATGAAGGCCGCAGATCCAACATGAATCAAGTAAAAGAAGAGATGTCGCATATTACCAATGTACAAAAACAACAAGGTTCACTATCGGATGTCATTGACGGAGCCGATGTTTTCATCGGCGTTTCAGCGCCCGGCAGCTTAACGACAGAAATGGTGCGTACTATGAATCATGATGCAATTATCTTTGCGTGCGCCAACCCTACCCCCGAAATTTTTCCAGAAGAAGCAAAAGCGGGCGGAGCAGCGGTTGTGGCGACCGGGCGGAGTGATTTTCCGAATCAGATCAATAATGTCCTTGCTTTTCCCGGAATATTTCGCGGCACTTTTGACGCACGGGCATCTGACATCAACGACGAGATGAAGATTGCAGCCGCCTATGCAATTTCCGGTCTTATCTCCGAAAAAGAACTCTCTGCAGAATATATCATCCCTGCGGCTTTTGATCCCAGAGTCGGTAAAGCCGTTGCAAATGCAGTCGAAAATGCAGCACGTGCTACAGGCGTTGCACGATTATAGTAACGCAAAGGGCGCGGAAGATTCCGCGCCCTTTTTTCAAATAGCTGCACTTCTCATAAAATCTTATGCTCCGCTCGGCGGAAATCCATCCCCAAAAACGCAATCCGCAATTTTTGCGAGTGACGGCGCGGCAGCAAAATGCGCCGGAAACAAGGCAATTGCACAGTCATAAACCGGCAATTAACTTATACCTTCTTTATTTCGTGTTTATAATCTCAATTTCCTCTTTTGGGTCACGAATCGCAATAAACTTCTTAAAATAACTGGCTGCCTTTCTTCCGGAAGGCGGCATCGCGCATTCAACATTCCATCTTTTGATCAAAAGCCTGATATACCCGTAAAATTCTTCGGATACAGACGGTAAATACTCCGCTTCAAAACGAATTCTCAAAATTTCGTTTTCTATCACAATCCGCCTGCCAGTAACAGTGGCATAAAAAGGCAATCTTTTTTCCCGATATTGCAAAAGACGGCGTGCAGCATTCAGACTCCCCGTTTTCTCTAACCCTCCCGCATAACCACAGCGCACACACAAAAACTTATCTTTCAAAAAACGGTTTTTCCACGTATTGGCGCCACAGCGCGGGCAAGTATAAAACAATCCGCGCGGACTTACAATAACAGGCTTTGCAAGCCCTGCCAGTTCCGCCTTATAGGAAACCATAGTCATAAGTTTATGAAACTGCCCTGCTGTCAGCGAAGGAAAAACAGCTTCTCCGGAAAGCCCATCACCGATTTCTCCAAGACGGTATGTAATGATTTGAGCATTGTATTTTTGCGCCGTCCCAAGTAAAGCATGCGCCGCAACATGGAATGTATTTTTAGAAGGCGTGCCGTCAAGCACTGTAGCCCCTTCCTCCAATAATTTGCCTTCTTTATCCGTCACAGTAAAATAGACCGCATCAGAAAGCCCGCGCACAATTCCCATAAACGCAGTAGGTTTACGCAAAATCTCCGTTCTGCAGTCAACATTGACCATCAGATAATAATCACCGTTTTTCCTGCATAAACGCGCCGTCTTAAAAATAGATGGATCGGCAAGCCCTTCTTTTAAAATTTCATATTGTTTTTTTCCAAAGGAAAGCGGAAGAACAAGATAGCGCTCATGCTTATTATCTTCTTCCAACATTCCGCCATCTTTTGTTACATAGCGCAGTCCCGGTCTGTTTCGCAAAATTCCGCCGCGCCGTTCTTCCGATTTTACGCCCATTAAATATACTTTTGCATAAAAACGCTCTGCCTTCTCATCATATAAAAGACAATAATCCCTTTGTTTTGCATAACGTCCAAACAAAAGCGGCTTTTGAAAAGAATAGCTGTGGTAAATACGCCGCAGCTCCCGCTCCAGCTCCCTACGGCTGATTTCCCCTCCATCATAAGAAGCGACTATCTCATAAAAATATTTATCTACCTGCGCGGAGGTATTAATCATTTGCGGATAACGTAAATTCTTTTGTGATCTCTGCAACGCCAACCAGGTTACCATTCCCATGGCGTAATCCAGCTTCAACGAATCCTTAAAAGGCTGTACGCCAAACCGATTGAGCTTTTCCATCAATTCTTTGGAAAGGAGCGAGGTGATTCGCTTCGTCAGATACGCATTTCCTTCTTCCATTTCCTTCTTGATCTCAGGGATTTTGTCCTTGGTATGACACAACAAATAGCCCAAGGCACGATTATACCGTTGAATCGCCCCGTCCATAATATCGCGCTTGGTTTTAGAAGGTTTATGGATTTGTAATGCGAGTGTCTTGATTACCATAGGCTCAGCAATACTCGATTTCTACTTCTTTCCCCATTTGCCGCAGCGCCTTGGCAATATCCTTTACCAGGCGAAGCTTGAGGCTCAGGTCAATTGGGAGATCAGGGTTTTGATGCGCCGGGTTGAGCGCCCTGCCGACAATAAAATGCGCACTGGTGCAGTCTTCCAATAAAAGCTTTGCCAGCTTAGATGCCCCATCGCTTTTATACAGATCAAATACCGGCTCCATGTCCGCGCCGAACGAAAGATATTTATTCATAATCTCCAAGGTTTTGGAAAGTGTTACCACGCCTTCTGTTACGAGATCTATCCCATCCATCAGACCAATCGGCGGGACGCCCGGATCCTTATAATCAATTTTAACTTTTAATTCTCTGCCGGAAATCCTGCTGACAATCTGTGACGTTGTTCCGCCGCATACTACTTTCAGCCCCGGCTCGCTCAATACACGCTTTACTATTTCTTCATCGCGCTGCGCGTCTACCGGCGGTCCTACCATAATATGTGCCGGGCAAGACGGACGTATTTTTGTGGTAACAAAGGTCGTATCATCCCCCGGTTTTTCGTCATATAACGAATCACAAGCTGAAAGCAGCAACTTCGTCATGGCACGCGCAGGCATGTCTTTCTGATAAGCCCGGCAAGCATATTCGACAATATTATCCCTCTGCCATCCAAAGTTGAGAAGCTGACCTACTCCTGCGTGGATCGCACCGTCGGAAAAAGCGATGCACATGTCGCCTTCCTTCATTTCAAAGCGGCTTTCCAGTATCTTCTTATCGCCGATTGTTATTTCATTTTTTTTGACTTCTACTTCTTTTCCGTTGCGCAATAAAATAACCTGGGGATTATCAAATTCAACCAAGTGCGCTTTCCCGCTTTTATGCACGCGCAAAATAGTAAAAGTACAGTATGCAAGCCCTCGAACCGCACACACCGGCAAAGTGGAAGCCACCGTTTCCACCGTCTCGTAAATATCAGCGCCATCTGCGAGCATCGTCGCTGCGATCTTACTGGTGAGCGTTGATAGAATATTGGCTTTTACACCGCTCCCGAGACCGTCCGCAAGAACGATCGTTACCACGTCGCCTTTGCGCACAATTTCAACGTTATCGCCGCACAGTTCTTCCCCATATTTAAAGAGGCTTTCGTTGCTCGTCTCAATAAATACGCTCATCTTCGGACTCCTGAATATATTTTTTCAAATTTGTCAGCGCGATTTTTGTTTCTGCGGTTGTCTCACCCAAAAGGCTTGCAATTTCCTGCGCAACGCGCATCTGTTTATTGATAACTTCCTGCGCGACCTCCACAGTCTCTTTGCGCATCTCGCCGATTCTTTCCTGCTGGTGCTCATTTTCCGTAATATCTTTGATCAGCATTAAATAAATGGAATTCTCACGAATAAAAATCGTCGATTGCTTTACCGTGATATTGAGGTCTTTATAATACACCTTTCGGTCAAAAATATTATGTCCCGTCTCTTTGACCTCATCAATATCATCACAATCGATAATCATAGAAACCGGGCGACCGATATAATTCTGTTCATTTAGCTTAAAAAGCTCTGCTGCCATCGTATTATATTCCATCAAGTTAAAATCGCTGTCGAGTATAACAATTGCGTTTGGCGTGTTATCCATTACAACATTAGAGATACTCTCCGCTTTTTCCCGCATATACGGCAGGCACATCTTGATATCTGCCTTCCCCTGCAAAACCGCAATTGCTTTATCCCTACAGGTCGGATATCCGCATCCGCTGCAGTTCAATATTTTATCCTCGCTGGTTTTTCCCATTTTGACAAACACCTGCTCGATCTCTTCTTCTGTCGGCTGATGCATTTTCGGTTTTTTATCTTCATACTGCCAACCAAATTCAACGCGCGTATCCTCTGATACCGGTGCCTCTTTTGCTGTACGGTTTTTTACATAACGAAGCGTATTGTCTTTGGACTGCAGGTAAAGCGGCTTACATGCCTTAAGACCCGGTCCTCCAAGACAACTTCCAGGGCAAGCGTTCATCTCCAAAAAATAATTAGAGATTTCACCATTCTTCAAAGAATCCAATATTTCGGCACAGCGGTCAATCCCGTCGATCGCCACACATTTATAATTTTGACGCACTTGTTTATCAATCGTCTGAATAATTCCTCCAGGAATTGGATACAGCCTGTTGATTGTCGCCTTCATTTCACGTACGTCTTCGTCTTCCTGTTCCAGATCAACGCCTTCTTCATGCAGCCAGTTCATCACTTCATCAAACAGCAATACAGCATCGATGGCTCCGCCGCCTTTTTCATCCTGTGATTCGTGTATCTTGGAAATACACGGACCGATAAATACAGTTTTAATCCTGTTACCATAGACTTCTTTCATCATTTTTCCATGTGCCGTCATAGGCGCTACAACTGGCGCAAGGAATGGCACCAGTTCAGGATAATATTTTTCAACCAACAAAACCAAGGTCGGACAGCAGGTTGTAATGATATTTTTCATCTCATGTTCTTTCATGAGCTCGCCAAAGCGACGCGAGACCTGCGCTGCACCGATAGACGTCTCTTCCACGCCCGCAAAGCCGAGTTTTTTCAAAGCGGAAGAAACCTTTGGGAATGTCGCATCTTTATAACAACTGGCAAACGAGGGCGCAACGGATACATAAACTCTTTCGCCGTTTTTCAGATAACCTTTTACTTTATCGAGGTTACTGTTTATATACTTCGCATTCTGAGGACATGCCAAAAAACAATGTCCGCACAAAATACATTCTTTTTCCGTAATCTCTGCTTGTTCATTCCGAAACGCAATTGATTTCACCGGACAGCTACGGATACATTTATAACAATTTTTACAATTTGCTTCTTTAAATTGTATAATACTCATACCCTATGCGATTCCTCTCTTTCGTACCGACTTTAGCGGATATGTCAAATTTTGTCCAATACCTGTTCCTTAAAAAATTGTCCGACATTGTCCGTGTTCACCGAAAAAATTTCTTCCCCGATTTTCACAGATACAGCATCCGTACAATGCCCAAGGCAAAAAACACCGGTCAGCTCTACTTTATCTTCGAGCTTATTTTCTGCAATCAACTTCTGCAGTTCCGCCACCACATTATAGGATCCTTTTAAATGACAGGCGCTTCCGATACATACACTGATTTTCATTCCGTCCCTCCCTTATTCCGTCCTTTTTGATATCATTGATTATTTTATCTCCCACACGCGAACATCTCTTGTTTCTGCGCAGGCAATATTGCCAACCATGCGGCACATTGTTAAATAATTAACATTCACTACTATTTTATCTTTTTTTATGCTAAGAATCAATCTTTAAGCATGAATTTTTCAATAACTTTTTCAAATAGCCACTCCCGTCCTCCTTTTTCCTCCGCCGTCCCCTGTTGTCCTTCCGGAATTGGCAATTGCCAAAATCGTGTTTCTTTCCTACAATATTAATTAGTATAATGCTTTTTTTAAATATATGGAGGTTCTTTTTTAAAATGCAGCAGGCAACATTCCGCCAGACAAGGTATGCGTGTTACCGAGGGTATATCGTACAGGCCGTCATTAACAATTTGGCGCCTATTTTATTTATTGTTTTTCAGCAACGATTCGGCATCACCTTTTCCATGATCGGCACACTGGTGCTGATCAATTTCGGCACACAGCTTATTATGGATGTGCTTTCCGTTAAGTTTGCCGATCGGATCGGGTATCGCAAATGTATTGTTTTTGCGCACCTCATGTGTGCAGCGGGGCTTATCTTGTTAGGTACGCTTCCTTCCGTTATGCCATCGGCTTATGCAGGGCTAGTGATTTCCGTTGTGGTTTATGCCTCTGGCGGAGGCGTGATTGAGGTACTAGTGAGCCCAATTGTAGATTCCCTTCCCTCAGACCACAAAGCTTCTTCTATGAGCCTTCTTCATTCATTTTATTGTTGGGGGCAGGTGCTGGTGATTGTGGTATCTACGTTGGTCCTTCAATTCGCAGGTCATACGGTTTGGTTTTTTCTGCCGATTGTATGGGCGATTCTTCCCATATACAACGCCTTAAGATTCCTGCGCGTGCCGCTCGTCACACCTTTAGATGGGCAACATAAAAAAATCCCGGTCAAAAAGCTTCTTGCTTCCAAGCTTTTTTTTACCGCAATGGTGATGATGCTTTGTGCCGGCGCATCAGAGCTGACTATGGCGCAATGGTCGTCACTCTTCGCAGAAACAGCTCTGCAGGTATCCAAAGTAATGGGTGACTTGCTCGGTCCGTGCATGTTTGCATTGTTTATGGGAATTGGGAGAACGGTCTACGGCTTATACGGAAAAAATATTAATCTTTATAAAGCGTTGCTCGGTTGTGCGGTTCTTTGTGCCTGCTCATATCTGCTCACCTCACTTGCAGCAGTTCCGGGACTTTCGCTGCTTGGATGCGGTGCGTGCGGCTTTGCTGTCAGTTTGATGTGGCCCGGCATGTATAGTTATTCTTCCAAATGCTATCCGGGTGGCGGCACCGCCATGTTCGGGATTCTGGCAATCTGCGGCGACCTTGGCTGTTCGCTTGGTCCATGGCTGACCGGTATGATTTCCGAAGCAGCCAGTAATTCCCCTACTGTCCTTGCCTCTGCGGCACAGTTTGGGCTGTCGGCGCAGCAAGCCGGATTAAAGGTAGGGCTTTTCACCGGGGTCATCTTCCCCTGCGTCATGATTGTCGGACTGATTCTCCTGCATAAACTACAAAAACTACAAAAAAAGAGCACCCCCGCTCCACCCTCTTTGCCCTCTATCAAGTGACCATAAAAAAACCGCCTTCTGGCGGTTTTCTTATTTTTATCTTTTCATTTTTAAACGATCTGTACTTTTGTACTGTTTGCGATCCGGAAGGCCTCTCTATCAAGAGCATTATCTGATATCAGGACGTCAATATCCTCCATCCTCGCAAACGTAAAAGGCAATACACGCTCCATTTTATTGCTGTCCATCAGCATAATTACCCTTCGTGCACGATTTACCACTTCCTGTTTAATTTGACATTCCGTATAAGTCCCACAGGTAAAGCCGTTTTCGATCGAAAACCCACTTGCAGACATAAATGCAATATCTATATTCACCGCCTGGATAAATTGACTGGAATTCATCCCCGCAACTGATACCGTATTGCGGTTTACCTGTCCACCGATCAGCGTAACGCTCGGTTTTTGCTTTTTTATAAGCTCCATCGCGATGTTAACGCCTGATGTTAAAATAGAAAGATATTCATCGGACATTTCTTTTGTGAATTGCATCATCGTGCTACCTGCGTCAATATATATAGACCGACCGGGCTCTAAGAAATCCAACGCTTTACGCGCAATCACATTTTTTTGCTTTACGTTTTCCTGTGTGCGTTTAGAAAACACATTCTCGATTTCCAAAGAGAGCTTATTGAGTGCAATCGCACCTCCCCGAGTCCGTTTTAAAAATCCTTGTTCTTCCAATGCCTTTAAATCTCTGCGTAAAGTAATCCCGGAACAATCCGCAAATTGCTCTTCCAGTTCGCGAATCGTGATTTCGCCTTTTTCTGTCAGCATTTCTTTGATTTCTTCTCGTCTTTTGACCGCCATTTCCCTTACCATCCATACGATTATTTGACAATAGTATACCACCATTATGCGTTATTCTCCATCATTTTTTATCATTATATGATTATTTATATCAAATCCAAAAAAAATTTTATCAATTTGTTTTCTGAACATTTTAATTTTGTTTTGCCCAAGCGCGGAAGTAACGCATTTCCTAAATGAACGTACGTTCACATTTGACCTTTTTGTGCCGCAAACCCGCATTAAAAAGGGATTTTCTTCCTTGACTTTTTAGTTTGAAACACGTATCATTTTATTAAATGAACTGCGTTCATATAAGATTTATGGACAAATCGGCATTACCGATGACCGCCTTTCAGGGCGTGGAATGTAATCGTTGTGATTACAATAAAAGGTAAAGGATTTATTGGAGGTATTATTTATGGCAAACGTAAAAGACAAAATCAAAAGCACAGGCGCAAACGTTGCGTTCTCCGCTGCATTTAAGTATCTGGAAAAAGATCCGGTCAAGAATCTTCCCAAGCTTCTTAAGTGGGCGGACAACTTCACCAAAGGCAATCAATGGAACAATTCGGTAAAGAATTTCCAGGAGTGGTGGGAAAAACAAACATGGCAGGGCGTATTGATGAAGCGTGTTCTGACAGACGTCAATACAACTTACCTGAAAAGGTTTATCCTGAACTATTTCTTAAATTCCGGTGTAAAAGGAATGCCGATTGCTAAGCAAAAGGGAAAAGAAATGGGCGTTCAGGTTCCTTGGGCTATCCTTATGGATCCTACTTCTGCCTGCAACTTAAAGTGCATCGGCTGCTGGGCTGCCGAATATGGCAAGCATTATAATCTGACCTATGAAAAGATGGACGAGATCATCACACAGGGCAAAGAATTCGGCATCTATATGTATTTGTTCTCCGGTGGCGAGCCGCTCGTTCGCAAAAAAGACTTGATTCGCCTGGCAGAAAAACATTCTGACTGCGCATTCGGCGCGTTTACCAACTCAACTTTGATTGACGAAGACTTCGTTCAGGATCTTCTGCGTGTTGGTAACTTTACATTCATGATTTCCGTAGAAGGTACACCGGAAGAAACCGACGCACGGCGTGGACAAGGCACCTATGATAAAGTTATGAAAGCTATGAAGCTTTTGAAAGATGCCGGTATCCCATTTGGTTATTCCGCTTGCTATCATAGCAAAAACTATAAAACTATCGCAAGTGATGAATGGAACGACACTATGATCGAGGCTGGTTGCCTGTTTGGATGGCTCTTCACCTATATGCCGATTGGTAAGGATGCCGTGCTTGACCTGTGCGTGACCCCCGAGCAAAGAGGTTATATGTACCAGCGTGTTCGCGAAATGCGTGAGTACAAGCCGTTGTTCATTATGGACTTCTGGAATGACGGAGAATATGTAGGAGGGTGTATTGCCGGTGGCCGCCGTTATTTCCATATCAATTCCAACGGTGACTGCGAGCCTTGCGCATTCATTCATTACGCAACACATAACATCAATGAATGTACTCTGGAAGAAGCTCTCGGAAGCCCGCTGTTCCGTAAATACCAGGAAGGTCAGCCTTTCTCTGATAACCTGCTTCGTCCTTGCCCGTTGCTTGATAATCCGGAAGGTTTGCGTAAAGCAGTTGAAGAATCCGGAGCTCATCCAACACAAGATCTTGACCTCGAGGGTGTTGAAGTTCTGACAGCAAAAACAGAGCCGATCGCTGAAAAATGGAAGGTGAAGGCTGAGGAGATTTGGTCTTGCGGACACTATCCTTTCAATGGCGTGATCAACCACGTTTTGGATAAAAAGCTTGATACCACACATGGCGAAGGAAAAGCTGCCTGCGGAAACTGCGGTCACGTAGAATGTGATAGAGCAACAGAAAAACCCGCTCATTTAGAATAGTAAGATATTGCAAAGAGGTATGCCAGTAAGGCATACCTCTTTTTCGTTTTAGATGCTTTACAAGCACGTCGTATACTTTGTATAATGAGAATAACGTCGGAACTGTGCATCGCAAATTTTTATCCGGCATGGAGGGCTTATGTTGTTGGTTACAAGTGATACGATTACCGGAAAAACCTATACGGAGCTTGGTTTCGTTACAGGTAACACCGTGCAAAGCGTACATATCGGCAAGGACTTTCTCGCGGGCTTTAAAACGCTTGTTGGCGGCGAACTCGATACTTATACCGAAATGATGCAGGAAGCACGTAAAATCGCTACTGGACGTATGGTTGCCGAGGCCTCGTCGCTTGGCGCAGATGCTATTATCTCTATGCGCTATGCCTCCGCAAGTATCACGCAAGGCGCAGCCGAAATCATCGCCTATGGTACTGCCGTTAAATTTACCGATTGATTTTCCCTAAAGGAGTATAAATAATTTGGAAGAAATTATTGCTACTTTCCCGACCGCACTTGAAACAATTGGGATGCTCGCCTTTAGTGTTTCCGGCGTGATTGCCGCAATGCAGAAAAAACTAGACTTAATGGGGATCATCGTGCTTGCGATCACCACAGCGTGCGGCGGCGGAATTTTGCGCGACCTGCTTCTTAATAACGGGATCCCGGTTTTTTTTATCAACTATTTTTATATCACAACAGTCGGGATCGCCATCGTGTGTACATTGGTTGCCAACAAAATTTTATTTCGACACGCTGCCCTTCACAAGTACAACCTTAGTAAAGTTTTGGATGTAGCGGACGCAATCGGTCTTGCAACCTTCGGTACTTCGGCAGGGTTGATGGTGTTAGACCAGGGCGGCAATGCTTTGATGTGCGTTTTTATGTGTACAATTACGGGGTGTGGCGGTGGTATTTTGCGCGACATCCTCGTACAGCGGATGCCGATCATTTTTTCGGGGACTATTTACGCGGCATGCTGCATCGTCGGTTCTGTTGCTCTTTATTTCTTGGCCGATTACCTTCCGCTCGACGTTTGTGCCGTTATTTGTTTTTCCCTGATTCTTGGGCTTCGCTTTTTGGGTATTTTTAAAAATGTCGGCTTGCCAAAAATCAAGTACCGCATCGAATAATAAAAGCGCAATTTTTTAAAATCTGCGCTTTTTTACCGTCATTAATCAAATTTAAACCGAAAGCGATTTTCGGTATGCAAGGGAAAATATCAGTTTAACTTTTCGATAAATTCCGCAAGAACCGCCGCGCTGTTTTTCTTTCCCCATTTTTCCTGCGCCTTTTTCATCTCATCCATTTTCAGGTCGTTCATCCGCATTTGCCGGATCACTTGACTGACCGTCTGGTAATCGTTCGCATGAATTGCTAAAGAATTATTCAGTAAAAACGCAAGATTCATATTTTCTACACCCGGCATAGGTTTCATCAAAATAAGCGGCTTTTGTTTGGCAATTGCCTCCGAAGTTGAAAGTCCTCCCGGTTTGGTAACTACCACATCTGACGCATCGATATATTCGTCCATATTATCTACAAAGCCCAATACCTTAACAGGATTTTGAAATGTCATACTGTTTAGTTTGTTTTTGAGACGCACATTTGATCCGCAAACCGCAGCAATATGGATATTTTCTACCGTATCCATGTCCTGCAAAACCGGAACCAAACCCGCAAAACCCATTCCGCCGGACGCTATCAGTACCGTAAACGCATCCGTGTCGAGCCCAAGCTTCTCCCGTGCCTGCATCTTGGAAAGCTTCTGCGCAAATTTAGGTGCGATCGGAATTCCTGTAGGCAAAATTTTATTTTCTGCAATCCCATGCGTGGTAAATTCCGGAATCAACAACTCATTTGCTGCAACAAAATAATCCATTGCAGTATATTCCCAAAATGGATGAAGGGAAAAATCTGTTACGATCCCGATACTTTTGATTTTTTCGTCGAGCATTCCCGCTTCTTTCAACGCTGTAATCAAGATTGCCGTCATCACAATAGAGCAAACGATAACATCCGGTTTTGTTTCCTCGATATACCGCTGCATCTTGTTTTTTGTCAGCTTCGCAAAAGCCCACGGAAAATACATTTTCATATCTCCCCGGCCGTTTGCACGTTCCGCTCCCTTGTAGATATTTTCGTTTAGTTTGGGAATAAAGCGCCCCATTGCCGTATAACCTTTGTCAAACCCAAGTCCAATTGCCTTATTCAGAAATTTATAGGTATCCAGTATCTCGCAATCATGCCCGTTTGCCTCCAGACTGGTTCGCAGCGCCTTACTGGTAGAATTATGTCCTTGCCCCACCGTCATGCTTAAGATTAACACTCTCATAAAACTCTTATCACCTGACTCCCTTTCAATTTTAATTTAATATATCATAGATAACCCATATCTTCAATGAAATAACTATGAAAGCTTTCTTACGAATTCCGAAAGACACCGCTATTGCTAGGGTGTCTTCGTTGTGTTATGATAAATATTGGCGTTTTTTTGCGAAACATGCGCCAAAAACATGATACAACCAGAGGTAAAACGTTCATGGAACAAAAAACGATTGTTTTAACAGGAGGCGGAAGCGCCGGACATGTTACCCCAAACCTTGCACTGGTTCCCGGATTAAAAGCGCACGGATTTTCTGTGCAGTATATCGGGACGGCAGAGGGAATTGAGAGATCACTGGTGCACGACATTCCTTTCCATAGCATCAACGCCGGGAAAATGCGGCGGTATGCCAGCCTTAAAAATATAACCGATATTTTTAAATTATTAAAAGGAACGCGCGAGGCAAAAAAGGTTTTGAGATCCATACAGCCGGATCTTGTATTTGCCAAGGGGGGCTTTGTATCCGTTCCTGTTGTATGGGCTGCAGCCAAGCTGCACATTCCGGTCATCCTTCACGAAAGCGATTATACCCCCGGTCTCGCCAATCGTTTGTGTATGAAAAAAGCGCAAAAAATCTGCCTTTCGTTTGATACCGGTACTTCTAATCCGCCAAACAGCGTATTGACCGGCTCCCCCATCCGCAAAGACCTGCTGTCCGGCAGTCATGAAAAAGGTCTGCAAAAGCTTAGGTTTAGCGGTGCGGATCCGGTGTTATTAATAATGGGTGGATCGCTGGGCGCACAAGCCGTCAACGAGGCGGTAGATTCTTGTATTGATGAATTGACCGCCAACTACAGCGTCGTGCATTTACGGGGCAAAGGGAAACTCAATCCCAAGCTTGATGATATGCCCAATTACAGGCAGTACGAATATATGGAAGACGGGCTTGCAGATGTTTTTGCCGCCGCCGATTTTGCGCTTTCGCGTAGCGGAGCAAATGCAATTTTCGAATTTCTTGCGTTAAAACTTCCTTCGTTACTGGTTCCCCTTCCTTTATCTGCCAGTCGCGGTGATCAAATCCTAAACGCACGTTATTTTGAAAAACGCGGTTATGCGCACGTTTTAGAACAAGAGATGCTCAGCGGCGACACACTTCTTGCTGCCTTAAGCAAGCTGGCTGCAGATCGCAACCAATTGATTCAAAACATGACAAACAGCAAAGAAGCAGATGGAACGGCAAACGTCTTAAAAATAATTTATGAGAGTACGGGAGTGCAATGAAAGTAGCTGAAGTAATAGAATTTGTAGAGAATTATAATGAATGTCCCTCAAAGGAACGCAAAGAAGGCATCGCACGTCTGTTAAAGGAAGAAAACTTAAAGCAGGTTTTTGCACAGACAAGCGGCGACCACGCGCGCAGTGCATTGCGTGTGATCGCCGATACCGGAGACCGCAGCGCAGACTTTGTACGAGAAAACGCCGAAAAATTTTTAAAGCTTCTTCGGTCTGATGACCCTAAAACGCGGATGCTTGCAGCACAAATCATCGGCAATACCTGCGCATATGATTATCTCGACGAGTTGATTGATGCCATTATGCATGAGCAAACCATGTTTACGCTGCCTTCCTACCTGCTGGCAATCGGCCGTGCAAAAAATGACCGTGCCAAACAATTTTTGGATTCATACCGTCTCCGAAGCGATCTTGAAAAGCATCGCGAGGAGGAACAAGCCGCGCTCACCAAAGCGCTGGCAAACTTTGTGATCCGCACAAAAGCACGTGTGCGCATCCTGCCTACCGATATCGTACTGCTCGCCTCCCCCAATCTGAATGTTACCTATAATCAATGCAAGACCGCGGGGTTAAAGCCTCGCAAATTCGGAAAATATATTGCTGTCAGCGGGCTCTCGGACTTCAATGATATTTATCAGCTTCGCGCATATACCGACGCATATATCTATCTTGGCTCTTGTCCTGTTGCAGAACTGCCGTCTTTTTTGGCGCAGCGCGAAGCAGCAATCATGCAGCGTACCGGTGTAACCGGTTATCGCCTGGAGGTTCGCAGCGTAAGCCACGAAGTCCGCATTGATATCATCAAAAAATGCGTCGCATCCATGAAACAGCTGATCAACTCGCCTTCTTCCTATTCGATTGAGATCATGCTGGAAATCGAAGACGATACCGCACAGGTTCTTCTGAACCCACTTACGGATACGCGCTTCCATTACCGAAAAAAAGCAATCCCTGCGAGCATCCACCCCGGTGTTGCCGCAAGCGTCTGCGCATATGCAAGCGAATATTTCAGTCCCGACGCGCGTGTTCTGGATAATTTTTGCGGAAGCGGCACCATGCTTTACGAACGCGGATTTTATCCTTATCATTCGCTTACCGGCGCAGATATTAATATGACGGCAATTGAAGCTGCCAAGGAAAACAGTCGTTATGCACATGTTCACCCGCAGTTCCACTATATTGACTGCCTGAAGTTTACTGCAAAAAAATATGATGAAGTGATCGTAAATATGCCTTTTGGCTTGCGCGTAGGAAGTCACGCACAAAACGAGCGGCTCTATC
The DNA here is from genome assembly GCA_034926635.1 of Christensenella sp. Taxonomy (GTDB): domain Bacteria; phylum Bacillota; class Clostridia; order Christensenellales; family Christensenellaceae; genus Christensenella. The sequence goes on from JAYFQX010000024.1 coordinate 84,670, forward strand.
GCTCTTATTTTCGGATTCTTCCGGAAATTCTTACGCCCGGTGGGATTGCCGTATTATATACCCATGAAAAACGGCTTGTGGAAGAACTTGTTTCTTCCGGCAATACTTTTGAAGTATTAAAAAAAGCTACATTTGATGCGGGTGGTTTATATCCGGCGGTCTATGTCTTACGCAAAAAAACATCATAATAAAAAAGCATTAAAAAAACGCCATTGATGGCGTTTTTTAATTGACATCATTTTCCAGCGCGCCAAGCCTGCTTTAGTGGCTTCTCCGCTTACAGCTCCTGTTGTATTGATCAAAAAGGCCGATCACGCAGAAGAAAATCCCCAACGAGCATAAGAAGCCTTGGGCAAAATCTATAAAACTATTATGTACCATAATAAATTGACCCAAAATAATATTCACCACAATCGCAAAAATTCCGACGACTAAATATAAATTGGGATGCATCTTTTTCATCAGCTATCCGCCTTTTCTACAAATTAAACCTATTATACCACCGGCAGGGATGCAATTCAACCGTCATATTTGACAATTTTCTGAATTATTTTGAAACATCTGCGGAATTTCTATCATTTCGCAGCTTTGCACGATGTCGCTTTCCGCAGAAGAATAAATTACATGCTTAGCATTTTTCTTTTATCTGTGTTATTACCCATTTCCATACTGATCAAAGAGTACCGTTTTTTCGCAGAACCGGCAACAGACGTTTTGCAAGCCACGACGCAAGCAGGCATCGCAGCAAATCCGCAGGTAAGAACACAATAACGCAAGACCATAGAACCGCCCAAAGTGTCATCGGCGTTTGCAGAGCAAAGTTCATAATAAAATAGAAGTATATTGTTCCGATCACATATACCGGCACCATACTAAGCATACCGTAACCAAACAGCTTTCCCACTGTAGGTACTTTTATTTTTTCCGCAAAATACCCTGCCATAAAGGCGCAAACCGCAAAACCGATCAGATAACCGAAAGTCGGCTGCATTACATACATCAGACCCCCTCCCTGTGTAAATACCGGAAAGCCGATCAACCCGATGGCAAGATACAGCAGCATGGAAATTGAGCCATATTTCGATCCAAGCAAAAAACCGGCAAGCAATACAAAAAATCCCTGAAACGTGATCGGGACGTATGGGATCGGAATTTTGATAAAAGCACCAATCGCGATCAGCGCCGCAAACAGTGCACATAATACAATATTCCTTGTCGTTTGTTTTGAAGCTGTTTTCCCTGTTTTTTTCATTATTTTCCCCCTCACAGCATTTTATCTTGTGTAGTATATCATATTTTCCCAGTTATTGTAAACTAGTATTATGCAATAAGTTTACAATAATCATTTTAAAAAGCAGGTTTTTTCACCTGCTTTTATCATTATTTTATTTTTCTTTTGGCTGCAAATATTGTTCCGGCGTTGCATGGTCAAAAATTCGTTTCAGATATTGTCCGGTATAGCTCTTTGGATTTTCCGAAATTTCTTTGGGCGAACCCTTAGCAATCACGGTCCCGCCATTGTCTCCGCCATCCGGTCCCATATCCACAACATAATCCGCGCTTTTGATTACATCCAGATTATGCTCGATTACAATTACGGTATTTCCTTTATCCGCCAGCCGGTTTAACACTTTCACCAGCTTTTTCACGTCATCCATATGCAGCCCCGTCGTGGGTTCGTCCAGGATAAAGAGCGTATTGCCTGTTTGTTTCTTAGCCAAATGCGTTGCCAGCTTCACGCGCTGCGCCTCGCCGCCGGAAAGCGTGGTGGATGGCTGTCCCAATTTAATATAAGAAAGTCCTACATCCATCAATACTTTTAACTTGCTCTCAATCCGCGGAATATTTTGGAAAAACTTATAAGCCTCTTCCACCGTCATATCCAGCACTTCAAAAATGTTTTTTCCCTTATACCGCACCTCCAGCGTCTCGCGGTTATAACGTTGTCCCTTACATACTTCGCAGGGGACGTATACATCCGGCAGAAAATGCATCTCTATCTTGATAATGCCATCGCCTTTGCATGCCTCGCATCGACCGCCCTTGACATTAAAAGAAAAACGCCCCTTCTTATATCCACGCGTCTTGGCGTCCTGCGTCATGGCAAACAGGTCTCGTATCATATCGAATACGCCCGTATAGGTTGCCGGATTAGACCGCGGCGTTCTGCCGATGGGAGATTGATCGATGTCTACCACCTTGTCTAAATATTCCAAGCCTTCAATTGCGTCATGCTTTCCCGGTCTGTCCTTAGAATGGTAAAATTTTTGCGTAGAAGCCTTTTTCAGGATATGATTCACAAGCGTGCTCTTTCCACTGCCTGAAACGCCTGTGACCGCAGTAATTACGCCTGTTGGAAACGAAACGTCAATCCCCTTCAGGTTATTTTCCCGCGCGCCTTTGACAGTAACCCATTGCTTGGGAACGCGAACCTTCGCAGGAATACGGATCAATTTTTTACCAGATAAATATTGCCCGGTAATACTCTTTTTATTTGCCATAATCTGCTTGGGCGTACCCTGCGCAACAACCTTGCCGCCGTGCGCGCCCGCCCCCGGTCCAATATCCACAATATAATCCGCACTAAGCATGGTTTCTTCATCATGCTCCACTACGATTAGAGTATTTCCAATATCGCGTAAGCCCTTCAGGGTATCAAGCAACTTATCGTTATCCTTCTGGTGCAGCCCAATGCTTGGTTCGTCAAGGATATATAACACACCCATCAGACCGCTGCCGATCTGTGTTGCAAGACGGATGCGCTGCGCCTCTCCACCCGAAAGCGTTCCTGCCGCACGGGACAACGTCAAATAATCCAGCCCCACATTGAGCAGAAAATCAAAGCGCGCATTCAATTCCTTTAAAACACGTTCCGCGATCAGCTTTTGTTTTTTATCCAGCTTCACATTATTGATATAATCCCGCGCCGCACGAATCGACATATCCGATAATTCTGCAATATTCTTGTCGCCTATCTTCACCGCCAGTGTCTCCGGTCGATATCGCTTTCCTTTGCAAACCGGACACGGCGTTTCCACCATATACCCTTCGATTTCGTTTTTCATATATTCCGAGGTGGTTTCCGCATACCGGCGTTCCAAATTGGGGATAATCCCTTCAAATGCCGCAGTATAGTACCCTTTTCCACCCATTCCGTCATACTCCACATGCAGTTTCTCACCGCCGGTTCCGTATAATAACGCATGCTTCACTTCGTCCGGCAACTCTTGATACGGCGTATCCATATCAAAATGGTAGCGCTTCATCATTGCGTCAAGATAATTCTTGGCAATCGTCCCAACCGTACCAAAGTTCCAACCCGAAACCTTTACCGCACCCTCGCGCAGCGTCTTCGACTGATCCGGCACGATCAAATCCGGATCGATCTTCATCAGCATTCCAAGCCCCGTGCATTCCGGGCATGCGCCAAAAGGACTGTTGAACGAAAACATACGCGGTGAGATCTCCTCGATACTCACGCCGCAGTCTGCGCATGCAAAATTTTCGTTCATCAGGGTTTCTTCGCCCGTATCCATATTTTTCAAGATCACAAGGCCGCCTGCCATCTTAAGTGCGGTTTCAATGGAATCTGCCGCGCGTTTTGCACTGCCTTCTTTCACGATAATCCTGTCAACCACAGCCGAAATCGAGTGCTTCACCTGTTTTTCCAGTGCGAATTCCTCATCCAGCTCTCGTGTCTCGCCATCTACCACAGCACGCACATAGCCGTCCTTCGCAAGACCTTCCAGCACTTTTTTATGCTCGCCTTTTTTCGCGCGGATCACCGGGGCAAGGATCATCAGTTTTGTCCCTTCCGGATTTTTCATCACGCGGTCTACCATTTGGTCTACCGTCTGCCGCGAAATCTTTTTTCCGCATTTCGTACAATATACTTCTCCGGCCCGCGCGTATAACAAACGCAGGTAATCGTGAATTTCCGTCACAGTGCCCACGGTGGAACGCGGATTACGCGCCGTCGTTTTCTGGTCAATGGAGATCGCCGGCGAAAGCCCTTCAATCAAATCCACATCGGGTTTTTCCATTTGACCTAAAAACTGCCGCGCATATGCCGATAATGATTCCACATAGCGCCGCTGTCCCTCCGCATAAATCGTATCAAATGCAAGAGATGATTTCCCACTGCCCGAAAGCCCTGTAATTACAATAAATTTATCACGCGGGAGTGTAATATCAATGTTCTTCAAGTTGTGCTCCCGCGCACCCTTGATCCGCAAGTAGTCCATATATCCTCCATCTATCATTTAAAACCAATTTTTGTCTGACACAAATATATTTAAAAACGCACCAAACTCTGTGCTATTTTTTTAGTTCTTCTATCATATCCCGCAGCTTCGCCGCAACCTCAAACTCCAACTCGGCGGCAGCTTGCTTCATCTGCTGCGTTAGAATATCAATTCTCATATCACGTTCCCCTTTAGGCAGAGAAATCGGCTCGTCTTCCGCCTTTTGCGAAATCATCAGTGAATCACTTACCTCTTTGGTAATCGTGGTAGGCGTAATGCCGTGCTCTTCATTATACTTCTTTTGCAGGGCGCGACGGCGCTCCGTCTCGCTTACCGCTGCCTTTATGGAACGCGTCATGGTATCCGCATAGAGGATCACGCGTCCTTCGGCGTTTCTTGCCGCTCTGCCGATCGTCTGGATCAAGGAAGTTTCATTACGCAAAAAACCTTCCTTATCTGCATCAAGAATCGCCACCAACTCTACCTCCGGAATATCGAGCCCTTCTCGCAACAGATTGATCCCCACCAGTACGTCAAACTCTCCAAGGCGCAGACCCCTGATAATCTCAATCCGTTCCAGCGTCTCTACGTCCGAATGCATATATTTTACACGGATCCCCATTTCTGTATAATATTCTGTCAGCCGCTCCGCCAGCCGTTTTGTCAGCGTTGTCACCAGCACACGCCGTCCGCGTACCGCGATATCGCCAATTTCTCCGAGCAGATCGTCAAGCTGCCCTTCTGTTTTGCGAATTTCAATCGATGGATCAAGCAAACCGGTTGGCCGCACGATTTGTTCCACCACATCGCCCCCCGCAAGCTCACGCTCGTATTCTGCCGGGGTTGCAGATACATAGACCGCCTGGTTGATATGCGCATTAAATTCCGGAAACTGAAGCGGTCTATTGTCAAACGCCGACGGCAGACGGAAACCGTAATCCACCAGCATTTGCTTGCGCGCTCTATCGCCATTATACATAGCACGTACCTGGGGGAGCGTTACATGCGATTCATCCACAAACAACAAATAATCGTCCGGAAAATAATCCATCAAAGTGTACGGCGGTTGTCCTGGTAAACGTCCGTCAAAATATCGTGAATAATTTTCGATCCCCGAACAATACCCCAGCTCTTTGAGCATCTCAATGTCATACATGGTGCGCTGCTGGATTCTTTCTGCTTCGAGCAGCTTCCCTTGCTGCTGAAACATAGCGGTCTGCGTCAGTAAATCTTTTTTGATATCCGGAATATGCGAGAGAACTTTTTCGTGCTCCATCGCATAATGTGATGCCGGAAAAATAATCACATATTTTTCTTTTGTCAGTTTCTTTCCGGTCAATGCGTCGATTTCAGAAATTTGTTCAATTTCATCGCCAAAATATTCTACACGGATCGCACGTTCGCTTTGCGCCGCAGGAAAAATCTCCACTACTTCACCACGCACTCGGAAAGTACCGCGCATCATATCCATATCATTTCTGTTGAAATTGATCGAAACCAGCTTATCCAAAAGTCTGTCCCTTGAATATTCCATACCCTCCCGCAGTGCCACCGCAAGATTTCCGTAATCCTCCGGCGCACCGATAGAATAAATACAGGACACGCTGGCGACCACAATGACGTCCCTGCGCTCCAACAACGAGGAAGTAGCGGAATGGCGCATTTTATCGATCTCATCATTGATGCTTGAATCTTTTTCAATATATAAGTCTCGACCGGGAATATACGCTTCCGGCTGATAATAATCATAATAGCTGACAAAGAATTCCACCGCATTATTCGGGAAAAATTCTTTAAATTCACTGCAAAGCTGCGCTGCCAACGTTTTATTATGTGCAAGGATCAGCGCCGGACGTTGCGTACGCGCGATGACGTTCGCCATGGTAAAAGTTTTTCCCGACCCGGTAACGCCCAACAAAACCTGCGCCCTTTTTTTCTCTTCTATTCCGCGTACCAATTCATCAATCGCTTTCGGCTGATCGCCGGACGGCGCATATTTTGAATGCAGTTCAAACGGTTTGATTATTTGATCCATTTTTGACCCATTTCCTTCCTTTCTAAAAAAACGCCATCCTTTATTATACCATATTTTATCAAAAATATGATTAAATCCTTGTATAAAGCATACGCATACCGAACTCGGATCAATACGCCTAAAACAGAGTCTTTTTGCGCGCTGCTGTGATATCCTCATTCGCCTTAGCTACGTTAAGCGGCGCTCGACAGCCTGCCCTGCAAAAAATTCTTTCTTTTAAAATCGCATCGTTCAGATTTGATATAGTCATGACCACCCGTAAAACGGGTGGCATGAAAAGCCCTAAAAGGGCATGATACAAGCCAGCGTCTAAAGACGCTGGCTTTCTCTTCGTTCAAGCCACATGGCATTTGTTCTTATCTACCCCTAAAGGGGTCTTCTATTTCCTGCACGCTTACTTTATCT
>JAYFQX010000030.1:0-2661 GCA_034926635.1 Christensenella sp.
CTTAAATCAGGCAGTGCCTTCAGACTCGGGTCCCGCACATAATTGCGTTCCTCGGTGTTTGTCAGCTCCCGCACCAATTCTGCCACATCTTTTACCACACTGCACCCTGCCAGCCCCATGCACATTGCCAGTATCCCTACCATCACTGCAATCTGTTTCCCTGCCTTTTTCATGCTCATTTTCCTCCCGCATGCCTCTATGGATAAACGCCTTCCCCAGCAGGCAATTCCCCGCTGTTCCACACCGTCATTTTCACGAAATTCAGCCCTTTCCTGTCGTATTTCAGGTTGCTTCCCGCGCCTGCCGCTCCTTGCATCCGCAGCGTAAAGGAGGCTGTTTCTCCCGCGCCGATGGTATAGACCGCGCGCCGTCCCGTCTGCGGATCGACCGCCTGCAAATACGGCGTTTTGAGGAAGCCTGAAAAATAATCCTTTACGTCCGCCGCGGCAAACGTCACTGCCGCATCCTCATCGGAATCATTGCGCACCGTGCACCTCAGGTCGATATAGGCGCTGCCGCCTTCTTTGGCATTCGCCACATTCCAAAAAGGATAGTAAACGCCAAACTCGATCGCTTCCTCTCCGCCCAAAAACGCGGTTTGCTTCATGCTGAAATCAAGCAAAAAATTCACACTCAGGGAATAAATAGCGGGCAGGCAAAAGCAAAAAACCACCGCCAGCGCCCCAAGCAGCGCGCCCCGCACCGCCCGGACAATCCGTTTTCTTTTTAGTATTCTCATCTCGCCCACTCCTTTTTCAGCGTAAGCCCTAAATTGTGCGATCCAACGCTTGCCTATACAATGCACCCCAATAATCTATTTCCTCAAGCTCGTCATCCGATATACGGTCTGAAGTGGTATCGTGCCGCTCCCGGATAAACTGTTCTGTTCCTAATCCATCCTGTCCAAGCCACCCACTACCCTTTTGGCTGTCTGCTGGGATAATTGATTGATCATTCCAAACAATACTAATATGGTATGGTTTCGGATCAACCCCGGGTATACTATCAACGAGATTTGAGTTTTGCGTATCCGTGGAATAATTCGCATTAGGGTCTACAATATCGTTAAAACAATACTCCAAATTTGTAATAATGTTACCCTTCTCGTCCATTGTAACCGTTCCTTTTATAACATAGTTACCCGCATCTTTATTGGATCCCCCTAATAGATTAACACCTGTCAAATCATTTCCAGGTATAAACGAAACATGCTCATTACAAGCAATCTCACGCGTTTCCCCGGGTTTCATGCCCTCACATTGTTCTTTTACAATTGCTTGGGTTGACGTAGCTAAAACAGGATCCGTTTTAACATAATTCGACCAATCCTCGTCATGATCTATCACCATGTCTTCGCCTTTTCCACTTGCCCAACGCCCTGCAATAATTTGTCCTACCCAATCTTTTTTCATTGGCAAGTGAGTTACAAACCACGCTCCTGGTTCATTTTCGAAGGTTTCATCTAATTGTCTCTTTATACTATCACTATTTTTTTCCTGTTCTTCAGCTAAATCACCAGTTTTTTGATACTCCATATTTTTACTATTGTTGTTCGATGAAGCAAATTTTGTCACACTACTCGCCTGCACATCGGACATATTCACGACACCATTTTGCCCCTTATGATAGTTATATGCAGAAGCGCCTAAATTTATTCCATTTTTCGTCATTTTGTTTGGATTATTTTTATTATACAACATCCCCGTGCCGTTTTGGGTGCTTCCGCCCCTAATATTTTCCGCTCCCGGCGGCGTAAGCCCCGGCAGCATCTGCGGCTTTTTCGCGACCGTCCCGCCGTATCGTGGCTTATCTACATTACCATATACGTCGTTTGCATACCCCGCGTTGTTCATTACGCTATTTTTCACCGCGCTCGGCGTTTGCGGCAGGCTAAATGGATTACCTGTCTGCGCTCCTATCGGCGTGAGTCCCGGCAGCACCTGTGGCTTTTTCGCGACCGTACCGCCGTATCGTGGCTTATCTACACTACCATCGTCCCAGCTCGCCCTGTTACTCGCTTTCGCACTACCGTCCGAAACGCTCGCTTGCGGGCGGCTGTCTCCTCCTCCCCAAAAAGTCCCGCCTCCGGCTACCAACTTTTCGGGGACCCCGTTTTCATTCGCATACCCCGTGTTATTCATCACGCTGCTTTTCTTCGTCCCGCCGTATTTTGGATGATTAACACTACCATATACATCATTCGCATACCCCGCGTTGTTCATTGCCGCCTGCTGCTGTTTTTCCTCTGCCAACCGCTTCGCATACTCCTGCGACGTTTCCGGCTGATAACCATCTTCCGTCAAATACCCTATCAGCTCCCGCATTGTTTTTTCTTCCTTCCGCTCCCTTCCTCGCTCTTGGTCTGCATTCCCCACTTGTTTCCATATACGCTCTGTGCATACGAGTCTTTTTTGTTACTTGCCATTACAATAATCTCCTTTCCTTTATTTTTTTATTGCTTTTGCCCATCATTTTCCCGCTCTGTAACTGTTTTGCGTATAGTCATGACCACCCGTAAACCGGGTGGCATGAAAAGCCCTAAAAGGGCATGATACAAGCCAGCGTCTAAAGACGCTGGCTTTCTCTTCGTTCAAGCCACATGGCATTTGTTCTTATCTACCCCTAAAGGGGTCTTCTATTTCCTGCACGCTTACTTTATCT
>JAYFQX010000010.1:0-264652 GCA_034926635.1 Christensenella sp.
GTAGCAATACATTCAGCTAACCGATACTAATAGGTCGAGGGCTTGATCAACGTTATGTTGATTACAATTTAAAGGTCGAAGTTGAACCATAAGGCATCACTGTTATTTTTCTACTATTTGGTTTTGAATGTGCTTGGCACATTAACAAAGTTTATAAAATTTCCGGTGGCGATAGCTAAGGGGATCCACCTGTTCCCATTCCGAACACAGAAGTTAAGCCCTTATACGCCTAAAGTACTGCGCTGGTAACGGCGTGGAAGGATTGGTAGCTGCCGGATTCCATTTTAAAATCATATGTAAGGGGTCCTTTTGCTAAATGCTTAAGGGCTTTTTACTTTTTTTTTATTTATAAATTGAATGAACCTATAAGCGTAAAAAATCATTTTCAGACGGTATTGTTTGTTGTATCGGAATGCTTATAATAATTGGTTTGGCTGGTTTTTTTGTATACATATATAAGTACATAGCTGTAACATGCGATTGAAGAGCGTTTTATGATGATGCTTCTAACCACATAGTTTAGAGTGCAGAAGGTAGCTAAAAAAGATATATAGTGTCTATAGCGAGTAATGTCTTGAAGCCGTCACATACAGGTATTTGAGGTTCTGACAGCAATTATTTCATTCATTATGTTAAGAGAAGATATGCAACTTGACGATACATTTAAGTAGAACATTGCAGTGAAATGCTTTTGTGATATACATATGAGGCAACGCGATTGTCAAGAATGATACAGGGTCTTTATTGATATACAGTAATCAAATTCAGTTTAAAAACAAAACTGACACCCCTAGAGCAGCGATGCCAGTTTGTTGATTTTTATTTTTCTATAAGGACGTTTTTATATTATCTTTATAAAAGATTTTGTTGCCAGTGAGGTATCATCTAGCGAAACCATATCATATATATTATTTCTTGTCATTTTCATGCAGTTTTTCTTCGAAGCGGCGGAAAGAGGCGTTTTCTTCTGTTGAAATTTTTTCGTCTTCCTCTCGGATCTCTTTTTTTGTCGGATGACTGCTTTTCACAAGACCATCGCTTAATAAGATCAGGCCGTAAATAACACAGAATGCTGCAAGAAGAATGCCGATGATGTCCATTGCGGCAACCCAGTGAAGGATAATCAAGGTCATGGTACCCGCCAGTGAAATTATCCCGATACCGATTGTCGGCTTCCATTTTGGCTTTGATTGTTTCTTAAGCTGCGTACCTTCAATAATTCGCATAATACCAAATACGCCGAGCCATATGGCAATTAATTCCGGAAGAAAAACGATAACGCCGCGATTGAATATAAGAATCAAAGCACCCAATGCCGCGTTCATAATAGCAGTTACAACATTGGCGGCAAAAATTCCTTCGCGTTGTCTGCATGCGCATCCAAAGATTAATTGCAGGACACCAATTACCATCAGCGCGATTGCTGCGATTTCAACTGCAAGGACAGTGGAAATAACAGGAGCGGCCAAGATTAAGATACCGATCAAAAATAACAAAATGCCTAGAATGATTTTTAATGCGCGAAGTGCTCCGTTCCATTTGTTTTTCATGTTTTACAATCCTTTCGCTCTTTTATTCTCCTTCATCCGGTTGCGCTGCCTGAGACTGTGCGCCTCGATCTAATGACGCGTTGTAATTTGCATCATCAATAAGTCCGCGCAATATATTTAATTTGGCCTGCGTACCAGCGTTGGTATCGGTCTCCACGATGACAAGATACAATTTCCCGCTGTCATTGTCAATAGCGACAATCCAGTTCCATTCTCTCGAATTATTTGCGCTGAATTGCGCGGTTCCGGTCTTGCCGTATACGTTCATATTGCCAAGCCCGGCATTTGCACCGGTACCGTCAACCATAACGCGTTTTAATGCGCTTTTTTCCATATCAATCGTCGAACTGCTCATGGTTGCTTCTTTAAATATAGTACGTTGACCTTCCTGTAAAATGGTTTGTTCGTCATTCTCCATCTTAAAAGTATTTTTGAGAAGCGTGGGATTTACCATATCGCCGTTATTCTCAAACGCGGTATACATACACGCCATTTGGAGCGGGCTGATGCTAAGCTCACCGGTACCAAAGCCAGTCAGCGCCAACCAGTTCAGGGTGAGTTCCGAACCCTTGTTAGCCATGCTGGAAGATTTTACAGGGAGTTCAAAGGAAGGTGCTTCCCCGATTCCTATTTTTTCAAGATATGCTTTCATATTATCAATGCCAAGATTAAGCGCGTAATAAGCAAAAAAGATATTGTCGGAAGACTTCATAGAGGTTTCAAATACAAAGGGACTGCCGATGTCCGTCGTGCTGATTTGCGGGTATACCCACTGATCCCATCCATCTGCCCGCGGATTCCATGTTGCACCTCGACCGCTTGGATTCATCTCTCTTGTGATGTTAGGCGAAGAGGACTCCGTGAGTAACCCACTTTCAATCGAGGGAACTGCGGCGAAAGGCTTAAAAGTAGAACCGGGCGTATAGGTCGATTGTGTAGCGCGGTTCAGCATAGGCGAACCGCTGTTTTCGCCCATATAATATTCCGTGACAGTAGCATCCAGCGGAAAATTAAAAAGATTATCGTCAAAGGAAGGATAAGATACCATGGCTTCAACGCCGCCTGTTGCATAATCCATAACAATGACTGCACCGCTCTCGTTTTCTTGCAGATTAGAAGCCATAAGCGTATATGCTTTATTTTGGATGCGTGAATCAATCGTCAGCGTTACATCAGAACCGTCAGTTTTTGGATCTTCATAGAGCTTCTCTTTTACATTGCCTTTTTCGTCTTCTATGTATACAACTTTTCCATCGCTGCCCCGTAATATCTCCTCATAGGTTCTTTCAAGTCCGGTTTTGCCGACTGTAGAATTTTCCGTAATCCCCGCGTCGGCATATTGCGCGAGCTGTTCTTCATCCGGAGATCCAAGGTAACCAATGATGTGCGCTGCGTTATCTTTCAAAGGATAATAACGCGCAGGCGTCAAACGTTCTTCATCAACGCCCAAACCGTTCACCTGCATAATTACATTTTTTTGTTCCTCTGTGAGCGTGCCTTTGGGATAGGTTGCCAGGACTTCTGTCGGATATCCCTTTTCAACAGCATTATCGTATTTGCTTTGTACCTTTTCGGGATCTGTACCAAAGCTTGTCTGTAAAAAACTTTTGATTTCTTCAATATTGGGGCTTTTTTCGAGATCAATATAGATGCTCTGCGCATAGTCATTTGCTGCAAGTAACACGCCGTCTGCAGAAAAGATCTCTCCGCGCGCACCGGATTGACTGGCGACACGCACTTTATCACCTTCATCAAGCTGAGGCAGAATTAGGTTAGGCATATAGAGTACAGTATAGCCTTGCGGCCCGGATACGATTTCCGCCGAATAGTCATAGGTAACTGTTCCGAGCAGGGTGCTGGTCATTTGCAGGCTGTAGGTCATGGTATATTCAGTGTCTGATACTTGCTTGATCGTCCGCTCTCCCGAAGACTGGATATTGGTGATCTCAAGTGCGTCAAAAATATTGGTGTAGCGGTTTACAAAGTCCTCGCGCGAGTTGACGTCGGAAGTCAGCGTATAAGCATAATCATAAGCGCCGGAATAATCCATACTAATAATTTTATCAACAAAAGCATACCCGGTAGCCGAAGGATCTTGTCCCGTTGCGCATCCTGTTAATAATAAAAAACAACTGGAAAACAATACGATACAGGCAAGGAAATATGATAAAAGTTTTTTCTTCATACTGATATAAATACCTTCAAAATTTAGTTTGTTTGAGCAACACCATATACAATATATGGTTGAGTATGATTATACTATTCTTTGCTCTGTTTTGCAAAAACGTAACAAGATTGCAAAAATTAATTTTTTGGTTATATGCTTTAAAAAAGCCAAAATATGAAAGAGATTCCCCCACAATCGACCTTGTTTTGGCAGAGAAAAAGACTGCAGGGCACCCCAAAAATTGACTTTTGCGAAAAAATTAGATATAATTTATCATGTATCGGTATGAGGGGCATGCCGGAACCGGAGGAGTAACATGGCTATATTCAAAAAACATGATGATGACAAATTGAATCCAACAGAAAAATATAAAGGGATTCTTTATACGACGCGGAGGTCAGGTGTTTCTGACGACGAATTGATCCCGGCAAGGAGCAGTCGCCGCGCGAAGAAAAAAACAAATTGGTTTGCAGAACTTTTTTCAAGGCTTACGACAGTGCGCCGTAAAAAGACAAGCAGCGTACGTCCTGTCAACCAAAAAGAAGCAGCCGGCGTTATTTCGGCAGGCACAGGACGTGTTTTGCGCAGTGAGCGGTATTCCGGAAGTTCCCATGGAAGAGCAGCGCGCTTTCGTGATCATTTTGTAAGAAATACTGCGGCGATCTGTATTGCGATTGTTGTGGTGTCGGCGATCGCGATTCCAACCACATTTGCAAAGCCGGCGATGGAAATTACGCTGAACGACAACGGAAGAGTGCTGGAAGCTTCCACGACAGCGACTACTGTTGGGGATTTCTTGAAAGATAACGAAGTTAAAATCGGACCGGAGGATGTGCTGGAAGCCAATCTATCAGACCCGGTAGAAGAAGGAATGCAGATCTTAATCCGGCGTGCAATGTCTTTAACGGTAAAAAGCAACGGTCAGGAAATTACGGTCAATATGCTTGCAGGGACAGTAGGCGAGGCGCTGGAGAAGGCTGGGGTTACCCCGGCACCGGAGGATGAAGTATATCCATCTACGGATACTCTCGTGCGGTCGGGAATGACAATCGAGCATATTATTGTTACAACGCAGGAAGCAACCGCAACGCAGGCAATTCCGTTTGAAAACACGACGAAAGAAGATCCGAAGCTTGAAAAGGGAAAAACGGAAATTGTGCAGGAGGGTCAGGAAGGCGAACTACTGATTACGTACAAGCAGCTTTATAAGAACGGCGTGATGATTTCGCAGGAAAAGGTATCTGAGCAAGTTACAAGGGAACCGGTAAACCAGGTGATGGCAGTTGGGACTTATGTAGAGCCGGAGCCGACTAAGACCACGAAAAAAACAACGACGTCGAGTTCATCAAGTAATAAAGGAAGTTCTTCCAGTTCATCGAGCAATAAAGGGAATTCTTCCAGTTCGGGGAGTTCTTCGGGAGATTCCGGAAACGCAAATCTCGACGGGACATCGGCAATTACAGTACAGGTAACGGCTTATTGCTCGCATTGTGACAGCGCCGGTGGCAGTGGGAAAACCGCATCCGGTACTTATCCACATTATGGGACGCTTGGCTGCAACTGGCTGCCTTTCGGTACGAGGGTTTATATTCCAGGATATGGAGAGGGCGTTGTTGAAGATACCGGCGGTATGAGCGGCAGGGTGATCGACGTTTATATGGGAGACCAGCCGGACGAAACGGTTTGTAACAATTGGGGACGTCAAACGCTAACGGTTTATATATTGAACTAAAGGCGAATTTCGCGGCGGGCACAATGCCCGCCGTTTTTTTAAATCGTTCAAAAAAAGAAAGAAGTATTTAAAAGAGGAAAAACTATGAATATTACATCACCGCGGGAAATTACACAAATGCTGACGGAGAACCATTTATCTCCCCTTAAGAAATTCGGACAAAATTTTTTGTGCGATGAAAATGTTGTCAAGAAGATCGCGGATCATACGGATATTACTGCGGAAGATTATGTCCTTGAAATCGGAACCGGACTGGGGGCGCTCACCAGAGAGCTTGCGCAAAGGGCCAAAAAAGTAGTGTCGATAGAAATTGATAAAGGGTTGTTGAAACTCCATGAAAAAACGCTTGCGGGTCTTAAAAACGTCACGGTGCTGGCAGGGGATATTTTGGAACAGGACTTAAATCAGATTTGTCAAGATCATTTTGACGGACAGCCATTTTGTGTTTGCGGAAATCTTCCTTATTATATTACCAGTAAAATTATTATGGGAATACTGGAAAGCGGTGCTCCTGTTGAAAATATTACGGTGATGGTGCAAAAGGAAGTGGCACAGAGGTTAGAAGCGCAGCCGGGAGATTCGGATTATGGCGCGTTTACAGCAGCGTGCAGATATTATGCATATCCTAAAATGCTTTTTACGGTTTCCAGGAATTGCTTTTTCCCCGCACCGGAAGTCGATTCTGCAATTGTGCAGATGAAAGGCTGTATTGACCCTGTTTGTGATGTTCCTAAGGTACAGTATTCTGCGGTAGTACGTGCGGCTTTTTCTATGCGGCGAAAGACGATTTATAACAATTTAAAACAACTTGCAGGCGTTGACGCAAAAGCTGTTTTGGAATCTTGCAAAATACATCCATCTACGCGCGCGCAGGAACTTTCAGAGCAGCAATTCTGCCAGATTGCAAAATTGATTTTTCAAAAGTAAGAAAAAATTTTGTGGTATTTTTCACAATTTTTTGTTTTGCGGGAGGAATAAAGGAGTATCTATAGAATATTTATAATAGGGGTAACGTTCAAATTATGGCATTAATGTTACACCTCGCCATAGGCGAAATAAAAAGTCAATCAAACCATTATATAATATTTTAGGAGGTACACGATGGAGACATATGGTCTGGAAAAATTAGGAATCTTGAACCCAACGGTTGCACACCGTAACCTTTCCGTACCGGGGCTGGTAGAAGCCGCGTTGCGCAGGGGTGAAGGGCAGTTAAGCGACAAAGGCGCGCTGGTGGTCACTACCGGTAAATATACCGGTCGTTCCCCGGAGGATAAATTCGTTGTAGATACGCCCGGTATTCATGACGATATTGCATGGGGTAAGGTGAACGTACCGATCGACAGGGCGAAGTTTAATGCAATCAAGGAAAAAATGTGCGCTTATCTTCAAAATCGCGAAATTTTTATTTTTGATGGTTTTGCGGGAGCGGATCCGCAGTATACGAAAAAGTTCAGGATTATCAATGAGCTTGCCAGTGAGAACCTTTTCATTCATCAGTTGTTGATTCGTCCTACGGAAGAAGAACTCGAAAATTACGGAGAGCCTGATTTTACAATTATTGCTGCACCTGGCTTTAAATGTATTCCGGAAGTTGACGGCGTTCACAGTGAAGCGGCGATCATGATTGACTATGAAGCAAAATTAGTTATCATTGCGGGTTCTCAGTATGCCGGCGAAATTAAAAAGAGTGTTTTCTCTGTTATGAATTACCTGCTGCCCAAAGAGAATGATGTGCTTCCTATGCATTGTTCTGCAAATATGGATCCGCTTACACACGATACAGCAGTGTTCTTCGGTCTTTCCGGCACAGGAAAAACAACGCTTTCGGCTGATCCAAACCGTAAGCTGATCGGTGACGACGAGCACGGCTGGTCTGAAAACGGCATCTTCAATTTTGAAGGGGGCTGTTATGCAAAGACCATTAACCTTGATCCCGAAGGAGAGCCGGAAATCTATAATGCGATTAGATTCGGAAGCCTTGTAGAAAACGTGGTTATTGATCCTGAAACGCGCGTGCCGGACTTTTTTGACGGAACGCTGACGGAAAACACCCGCGTCGGTTATCCGGTAGATTTTATTTCCAATGCGGCAATCCCGGGTGTAGGAGATACCCCGAAGGTGTTGATCTTCCTGACGGCTGACGCATTTGGCGTATTGCCTCCTATCAGCAGGCTGGATGAAGATGCAGCGATGTATCACTTTGTAACAGGCTTTACTTCTAAGCTGGCAGGAACAGAACGTGGCGTGACAGAGCCGCAGCCGACATTCTCTACTTGCTTTGGCGCACCGTTTATGCCTCTTGATCCATCGGTTTACGCAGAAATGCTGGGAGATCGCCTCAAAAAGTATAACACGAAAGTATATCTGGTGAATACTGGATGGTCTGGCGGCCCTTATGGTGTCGGCAGCCGTATGAAGCTGAAATATACCCGTGCGATGATCACTGCGGCGCTGAATGGAGATCTGGAGAAAGCAGAATATAAGCATGACGAAGTTTTCAACGTAGACGTGCCGCAAAGTTGCCCGGACGTACCGGATATCATCATGAATCCGCGTGATACGTGGGAAGATAAAGCAGCTTATGATGAGTCCGCAAAGAAACTTGCGAAAATGTTTGCTGATAACTTCACCAAAAAATATCCGAATATGCCAAAGCATATCGTGGATGCAGGTCCGCGTGGCTAATCAATAAAAAAATAAAAGGCTGTCCGATATCGGGCAGTCTTTTTTATATGGCGTTTTATGTTGTTTTGTTGTAAAATAGTAAGCATATCGGAGGGAATAGAATGGAATTGAATTTTACCACAAAAACGGATTTCCAAGTCTTTAAAGACTATTGGATGTTTTGCTTGTTTGAAAAAAAAGGAACTGGCAAAAAAATGAACTCGTTCGCCAAGTTTGTTATGGTTCTTTGCATTCTGATTGGCATTGCCCTTGCGCTGGTGATTGTAAATCTTGTAGTTATGGACGGCGCCATGGGGGTTATCCCCTATATCTTATTGGTTGCGGTGGCAGCGGCGTTTATCTCCTGCTATATTACCGTGACAAAAACGCAGCCGAAACGCCAGTATAAGACAGTGAAAGAGGCGGTGGAAAATCCACAGAAATATACGTTTGCGCCGGAGCAGATGGAAGTGCGTGAATGGGATGAAGAAGAAAAACGCGATACTTTTGTTGCATATCGTTACGGCGATTTATTATATGCATATGAAACTGCGAAGGCGTTCTATTTATTTATCAGCGACATCAATGCTTTTTTGATCCCAAGAGATCAGCTTGACGCGAAAACGCAGGAAAATTTGGCGGCGTTTTTGCGTGAAAAGATGGGAGATCGTTTTTTAAAAAGCAAGAAATGCGCTTGACCGGGAATCAAGTGGTTATTGATATAATTGCATGCCGACTAAGGTAAAATGAAATAAGGAGAATGATTCCATGTATGATGTAATGATAGCGGGCGCAGGACCCGCAGGCTTGACGGCCGCGATTTATGCTTGCCGCAGCGGGCTGAAGACTTTGATTATAGAACGTGCGTTTGCTGGAGGGCAAATGGCGATTAGTCATATGATCGATAATTATCCTGGGTTTGAAGAAGAAGTGACGGGCGCGCAGCTCGCGAATAGTATGAAATTGCAGGCGCAGCGTGCCGGTGCGCAGATCGTGACAGAAGAAATACAGGAATTTTTGTTGGAAGACGAGATCAAGGAGATCCGTACATCAAAAAATATCTATCGGGCAAAAAATGTGATATTGGCAATGGGCGCGGAACCCCGAAAGCTTGGGATCCCCGGAGAAGCAGAAATGATCGGCGCAGGCGTTTCTTATTGCGCGACCTGCGACGGCGCATTTTTTCGTGGCGCCGATGTTGCGGTGATTGGCGGTGGGAATACTGCTGTAGAAGATGCGCTTTATCTGGCGAAATTTTGTCGGAAGATTTATTTGATTCATCGAAGAGACGCTTTTCGTGCGAGCCCTTCTCTGGTATTTGCTGCAGAGCAGGAAGAAAATATTGAATTTGTCATGGATAGTGTGCCGGTTTCGGTAGACGGCGAATATACTGTGGATGGGGTAACGGTCAGGAACGTGAAAACGGATGAAAAAATGAAATTGCCGGTAACGGGTGTTTTCTTTGCGGTTGGTCAAATTCCGAAGACAAAGCTGGTGCAGGGAAAAGTGAAGCTGGATCGCGCCGGATATATTGTGGCAGGAGAAGATTGTAAGACGGATGTAAAAAATGTGTTTTGCGCGGGAGACGTGAGAACCAAACCGCTGCGGCAGATCGTTACGGCTGTTGCCGATGGTGCAGTGGCAGCAACCGCAGCTCTTGGGTTTGAAGGATAAGGAAAGCGTAACAGAGGATCGTTCCCGTCAAATAGATGTTTTCAAGCGTATTCCTGCTTGAAAATGACAAATGTAAGAAGGTTACGCGTAAGGTAAACCGAAAGCATTAGGGTTTGAAGGATAAATAAAGTTGAAATAAGGGGAATTTTATGGCAAGATTATTCGGCACAGATGGCGTGCGTGGAGTAGCAAATGAGAAATTGACGTCTAAATTGGCATATGATTTAGGGCGTGCAGGTGCATATTGCTTGACAAATGAGGTGCATAACGCCAGAATATTGATCGGCAAAGATACCAGGGTAAGTGGTGATATGTTGGAATCTGCCATGGTAGCAGGAATTTGTTCCGCGGGGGCAGAGGCGGTAGTTGCTTGCACGCTGCCGACATCGGCGATTGCTTATTTAACACGTCATTCGGGTTATGATGCTGGTGTTGTTATTTCCGCATCACATAATACGGTTGAATATAACGGAATTAAGTTTTTCAACTCAAACGGTTATAAATTAGCGGATGAAATTGAAGACAGAATTGAGAACATCATTGTAAACCATTCGGAGAATGTCCCGCAGCCGACCGGTAAAAAGATCGGAAGACGCGTGCGGCTGAAAAAGGCAGCACAGGATTACATTGATTTTATTGTGGAAACAACGGATATTAGCCTGGATGGAATGAAAATCGTTTTGGATTGCGCAAACGGCGCGGCAAGCGAAGTTGCACCATGGATTTTTAAATTGCTCGGTGCAGAGGTCATCCCCTATTATAATATGCCGGATGGAACGAATATCAATGAGAACTGCGGCTCCACGCACCCGGAACAGCTTTCGAGGCTGGTTGCGGAACTTGGCGCAGACCTCGGGCTAGCGTTTGACGGAGATGCCGACAGGTTGATTGCGGTAGATGAGCACGGCGGGATTGTGGACGGCGACAAAATTATGTCAATTTGTGCTGCGGATATGAAAAAGCGCGGAATGCTCAAACAAAATACAGTTGTTACTACGGTAATGAGCAATATGGGAATGGAAGTCACGCTGCGTGAGCAAGGAATTACAATGCTGCGCACTGGTGTGGGAGACCGTTATGTCCTAGAAGAAATGCTGGCATCCGGTTATAATTTTGGTGGTGAACAATCAGGGCATATCATCTTTCTGGATCATAATACAACGGGCGATGGCATCCTTTCAGGCGTTCAGCTGGCCTCTGTTATGAAGCGGGAAGATAAACCGCTTGCGCGACTTGCGCGTCCTGTGCAAATCTATCCGCAAGTGCTGGTGAATGCAAGTGTAAGTGAAGAAAAAAAACATGATTATGAGACGGACGAAGTCATTGCAGCTGAAATCAAAAAGCTGGAAAAAGAATTCAGCGGGGAAGGACGCGTCTTGATTCGCACTTCCGGTACGGAACCGTTGGTACGCGTTATGATTGAGGGAAAAGACCAGGAAGCTATTACCAAATATGCAGTAGCAATGGGAAAACTAATTGAACAAAGATTGAAATAATAAGTATATCAAAGAGGCTGCACCATTAACGGAGCGGCTTTTTTATATAGTATGTTCTTAAAAAAGATTCAGGAGTCTAAGCATAAGACCCGGACAACGGAATCGGCGAGGCGCCGCATATCCTCTTCACAGGTCTTAATAATTTCATCGAGGGAACTGCTGCCTTGCGCGGAAGCGAAAACTGCGCTGATTCCCTCGTCATAGACGGCGTCAATCCCTTTGCCGATTGAGCCGCATAACGCAATGCAGGGAACGCCTTTTTGTGCGGCGCGGCGCGCAATCCCGATGGGGGCTTTGCCGTGAGCGCTTTGCCAATCCATCCGACCTTCCCCGACAAACACTATATCAGCCTCCTTGAGCAGGCTATCAAATTGAAGCGCATCTAAAAGTAAATCGATTCCAGGCCGTAAATCTCCGTTCAAGAACGCTACGACACCTGCACCTAAACCGCCGGCTGCACCCGCCCCGGGAAGATCCGCAACGTCTGCGTGTAAATCTTTCTTGATGACTCGCGCCATATTCATTAATCCTGCGTCAAGGAGCTCCAATAACTCTCCTGCCACCCCTTTTTGAGGTCCGAAAGTATAGGTGGCGCCATTTTTTCCAAAAAGAGGATTATCGACATCGCATGCAACCGTTAAATCAATGTTAGGGAGTATAGAAGGTTTGGAGATCTGTGTCACTTTTGACATGTTTTTAGCAAGAGGTTCCAGTTTATTTCCTCTCTCGTCATAAAAAAGATAACCCAATGCGGCAGCCATACCGATCCCGCAATCGTTGGTTGCACTTCCGCCAATTCCAAGAATAACCTTAGAAATACCGTCCGAAGCGATTTGGGAAATCATTTCACCCAGACCGTATGTTGTTGCGATAGAAGGATCTTTCTCTCCCTGTACAAGTGGCAAACCGGCGCAAGCAGCCATTTCCACTACGGCAGTGCTGTCCGGAAGAATTCCGTAGGCTGCTTTAACAGGCGATCCCATTGGCCCGGTGACGCGCAAAAACTTTTTTTCTCCTCCGCAAACGCGCAAAAAAGCATCTACCATTCCCTCACCACCATCGGATAATGGAATTTCATATAGTTTTGCATCAGGGATATGCTTTCTGATTGCAGTACTCCATATGGAGCTTACTGTATCTGCGCTCATAGTACCTTTAAAGGAATCTGGTGCCAATATAAAATTTTTCATGGGAAAACTCCTCCCTCAATCGGACATTTTAATAAGACGTTTTTTTCAAGGATTGCGTTAAGATTGTAGCATACTATTCTATAAAAGACAACATTTTGCACGAATAACTTCGATGTATTTTTATAAAAAAGAATGTTATTTTTTGAACAATATTTCCTCAGATTTGGTTATAGATATACTCATATATTATGCGCTTAAATTAGAAAAAAATATTTCAAATTTGTTAATTTTATTACTTTTGTTAAAAAAGTTAAGAAGGGAAAAAGGCAATATAGAAGGAAAATATGAGATTTTATGTAAAAAAATTTGTGTTTATCAACAATGGATTTCAGAAATATCAAAATCAAGGATTGACATAATGAAATAATTATATTATATTATAAATCAAGGAGCGAAATTAACTTAAATCCGTAGCTAAATTAAAGCTAATTTACTCTTAGGAAAAAAAGACCAATTATCGATACTCCAGTATTTAACAGCATAAATTTTTTGACAAACTTTACTTGGCGTTAGAAGAGAACTCTGACCCATAATTACGGCTATTACAAAAATAAAATATAAATTGTTGCATATGCCTATATACTGTATTCACGCACTTAAATTGCAGTTCATACGCAAATAAAGCAAAGGAAAGAGGGATAACGTGCCTATGACACCACCATTGCTCGAAGCAAAGGGAATGACCAAAACATACGGCGTAGTAACGGCTCTGAAGGACGTTGATTTCACCCTGAATGCGGGCGAAGTCCACGCACTGATGGGGGAAAACGGCGCTGGAAAATCCACCCTTGCAAAACTGATCAGCGGGATTGAGCCTGCGGATTCAGGCGAGATTTTCATCGAGGGGACCAAACGGGAGATCAATATTCCGTCGGATGCCATTGCAAACGGTATTTCTATTGTAATGCAGGAATTTAATTCTATGCCGCATTTGCCGGTATATGAAAATATTTTCCTGGGTCACCCCGACCTTTTTAAGAAAGGCGTTTTTAAAAAGGGCGAGGCGATTACACAGACAAAAGAACTATTGACGCTGTTTGATATGCAGGATCATATCAATCCGGAAACGCTTTTAAGCGAGCTTTCTGTTGCGGAGCAGCAAATTGTAGAAATTATAAAAGCGGTTTCCTATCATTCAAGAATTATTTTCTTTGACGAACCAACGGCTTCGCTTACCAGCAATGAAGCGTTGCGACTGTTTGAGGTTATGCGGAAATTGAAAGCGCAGGGAATGGGCATGGTGATCGTGTCACACCGTTTCAGCGAAATTTTTGAGATCTCAGATCGCGTGACTGTGCTGCGTGATGGTTTACTCACACTGGGAAACGAAGATATGAGGTCCATGACGGAACAAAAGCTTGTCAAAGCTATGGTCGGGCATGAAATTAAAGATTTTTATGGAGAGAAATTACCGCTGGAAGAAGGCGTAGGTCATAAGGTGATGCTTAAAGTTGAACATCTGAGCGATACCTTCAATTTTATCAAAGATCTTTCTTTCGAAGCATACACTGGCGAGATCCTTGGATTTTCGGGATTGGTGGGCGCAGGTCGTACACAGCTTGCGCGGTGTATTTTTGGGGCAGATCCAAGAAAATCCGGAAAAGTATTTGTGGATGGAAAAGAAGTAAAGGCAAATTCGCCTTCCAGCGCAATTCGCGCGGGGCTTTCGCTTGCTACGGAAAACAGAAAGCAGGAAGGCCTCATCCTAAACATGAGTATTTTACAGAATTCCGCTTTTGCAAAGACGGCAAATGCAAAAACTTCATTGCTTCCGCATAAACTCGAACAAAAAGACTGCGCGAGAATGGTAGATGATCTGAATATTAAGGTGTCCAGCGTTGATAACCCGGTCAGCAGCTTATCAGGCGGAAATCAACAAAAAGTAGTTTTAAGCAAGTGGCTGTTAACTGATCCTAAGGTATTCATTTTAGATGAGCCGACGCGAGGTATTGACATCTCGGCAAAAGTGGAGATCTATAATATCCTGCATAAGTTAACTGCACAAGGCATTTGCGTTATAGTAATTTCTTCCGAATTGCCGGAACTTCTGGGAATTTGTGACCGGATTATTATTATGCGTGACGGTATGATCGTCGCTGATATGCATGATAAGGAAAAAGAATTTTTCGAAGAAAATATTATGAATTTTGCTTCTTTCGGCGAAGCCGAAAAGGGCGATCAAGCAGCGGAGGTATGATATGAGCAATAAGCAATTAACAAATTCAGGCGCTTCCAAATGGGGTGTTATTCGTGTGAAGTACCGTACAGAGCTTGCCATGGGCATCATCATGGTAGCGTTCTTTATCATGATGTGCTTTCTTACAGAAAACTTCAGAACGGCGCAAAACTTAAGTAATGTTGGGTCGCAGGTCGCGATTATCGCCATTTTATCCATTGGACAAACGTTTGTAATGCTGACGGGCGGTATTGACCTTTCTGTTGGAGCGATCCTCGGTCTTTCTTCTATGTCTATGGCTATGTCTATGGTAGCGACGCAAAGCATAGGCATAGGTATTATAGTAGGGTTGCTCATGGGTCTTGGCGTGGGCGCTCTGAATGGTTTTTTAATTTCCTATATGCGGATACCGGCTTTTATCACAACGCTTGGTATGCAGATGATCGCGCGCGGTGCTGATTACCTGATTTCTAATGGTCGTTCGGTCTCTAATTTGGTAAGCGGATTCGAACAAATCGCAAAGCTGGAAATTGTACCTTATGTGAGAGTCTACTATATTGCGATCATCGCCCTGTTTATCGTAATGGCATGGTGCCTTAATAATACCAAACTGGGGCGGTACATTTACGCAATCGGCAGTAACGCGAATGCAGCGCGTCTTGCGGGTGTAAACGTTAAACGGTTTACTCTATATCCCTATGTTATCAGCGGTTTGATGGCGGCGGTCGGTGCGATCTTGATGTCGTCAAGGTTAATGGGCGTAGACGCTACTTACGGCGCAAACTATGAAATGGATACGTTGGCGGCGGTGGTAATCGGCGGTACGGCAATGACAGGAGGAAAAGGAACCCTTGTGGGGACGGCGATCGGCGTGGTATTTATGGGGCTTGTAAAGAATGGACTTGACTTGCTGGGGGTTTCACCGTATTGGCAAACGGTTACGGTTGGAATCATCATCATAGCGGCGCTGTTAATTGAGAGTATTAGTACAATGGTTCGGGAAAAGAAAAAAGCTACGGTAGCATAAAGAATCACAGTGGATCTTTGTTATGACAATTGGTTTTCCGGCACGTATGCTCGGAAATAACAATATTAAGGAGGAACGAAAAAAATGAAAAAAGCATTAATAATCACGTTGGTGCTCGTTATGGTTTTAACTGTTGCCCTAACAGGTTGTAATTCGGCACCTGCTGCGGAGTCGTCTGCGGCCGGGTCGGAATCTGCGGCTGCGACAACGGAGACTTCCGCGGCAGCTTCAACAGCGGCTTCTGAGGATGCCGGCGGTGCAAAGAAGATTGCTTATTTGGCACCATCCTTTAATACGCCTTTCTGGGTTTATTGCGAAGACGGAATCAAAGACGTATGCTCGAAACAGGGTTGGGAAGTTGTTTCTTACGACTCCAACAACGAAGCTGCTACGCAGTTGAAAAACGCTCAGAACGCAATTGCATCTGGTGTAAGCGCAATCGTTATTTCTCCTACTGACAGCGCATCCTGCCCGGCTGTGCTGGAAGAAGCAAAAAATGCTAACGTTCCGGTTGTTATCTGCGATATCGGCACAGACTCCGGTGATTATCTCACATTGATCGCTACGCCAAACGAAGCAGGTGCTTATAAAGTAGGTGAATACTTCACCAAATATGTAAAAGAACATAACCTCACAGGCGTTGTCGGCGAAATTACAGTTCCGCTTGCACGTATCAATGGACAAAATCGTCAAAAAGGTTTCCAAAAAGCTTTGGACGAAGCTGGAATTACCAAAACGACAGTTCTTGAAAGCAGCGACTTCAGCGTAGACGAAGCTTATGGACAGGCGAAAAACATCGTTAGCGCAAATCCGGATCTGATGGCGATTTGGTCGCATCATTCCCAGGCGACTCTGGGTGTTGTAAAAGCTCTTGATGAGCTTGGGCTGAGCGATAAGATTTTGGTAGCTTGCTTTGATGGAGACCCGGATATTATTGATTACCTCAAAGAAGGCAAGATCCTCGTATGTGGCGCACAGCAGCCGATCAAAATGGGTCGTGAAGCTGTGAACGCGCTGATTGCTTCCTGGGACGGTGAAACCGTTGAAAAAGAAATTCCGGTAGACGTATTGCTGCTCACAGCGGATACCGTAAATGATCAGATTGACGACATCGTTGAAAATGTTTGCCCTGTAAACGAATAAAATAATCGTATCTTTACTGGATGGGGGGAGGCATATACTGGATATGTCTCCCTTCTCCTATCAGAAAGGCTGGTACCTGAAATGAGAATACCGAATGTAACGAAAATATTGGATTTGAGTCAGCCGATCTTTCACAATTGTCCCGGTTGGCCGACCTACAGACCTACCAATGTGAATTATGAGGCGCAGCATGTAACGCATGGTTATTTGGCGGAACGCCTTGATTGCAATAGTCATACCGGTACGCATCTTGATGCACCGCGGCACTTTTTCCCTGAAGGAAAAACCGTTGAAGAAATGGATTTATTCGGATTCCAGGGAAGGGGCGTGGTGCTGGATTTGAGAAAAATGAATTCCCCGAGCATTGGCGCGCAGCAGCTTATGCCGTTTGACGGACTTGTAAAGGATGGCGACGTAGTTTTGCTTTACACGGGCTGGGGCGAGAAACGTGCAATGACCGCAGAATATATGTATGAATGGCCTTATATTGCCGCAGATGGTGCGCAATGGCTCGTTGACCGCGGCGTAAAGATGGTATGTATTGATGGAATGAGCGCCGGTGGATGGCCGGAAGGTACAGGAAGGCCGCCGCACGAGGTGCTTTTATCAAATGAAGTTATTATAGTTGAAGAAGTGTATATGAATGAGGAACTGCTGGAAGAAGAAGAATGGTATGTGACCGCGTTCCCGATCAAGTTGCAAGGTTTTGGCGGCGCGCCATGTCGCGTGGTGGCAATGAAAATAGAAGACTGACGACCGCAGGTTTCTGCGCGAGTTTTCGTCTTGCGCAAAAAACGGGCAATGCGAGGGACAAACGGGATAAATGTGCTTAAAACCGACTTGTCCCTTTCTTTTGCGGAACAGGAGGAAGTAAGTTTGAAAAAATATATATTGACCGCACCGTATGCGATTGAAACGCAGCAAGCGCCCATACCGGAAATTACAGATGACCAGGTATTGCTCAAGATTAATTATTATGGGATTTGTGGCTCGGATATCCAGATGTATCATGGATTGCATAAATATATGACGTATCCGGTTGTAATCGGACATGAGGTTTCGGCAAGCATTGAAAAATTAGGCAAAAATGTAACGGAATATGGTGTCGGAGAACTTGTGACGGTGGAACCGCAGGTCTTCTGCGGGCAGTGTTGGCCGTGCAGAATGGGAAGGTTTAATGTGTGCCAGCACCTGCGCGTAATGGGGGTACACCAGGATGGATTTGCGTGTGAATATTTTGCGATCGATCCTTCTTATCTGCATCGCTGCAAAGATTTGGATCCAAAATTGGCAGCTTTAATAGAGCCCCTTGCAGTAGGAATCGGCTCGGTAAAACGTGCCGGAGATTTAAGCGGGCAAAACGTTGTGGTTGTAGGCGCGGGGACAATTGGTAATTTAACTGCGCAAAGCGCGCAGGCGCTTGGCGCCGGACATGTTATGGTGACGGATATTAACCAGAGAAAGCTGGATTATGCAAGGCAGTGCGGCGTTGAATATTGTATCAACACAAAAGATATCTCGCTGAAAGAGGCTATTGAAAATACGTTTGGCGCACGCCGCGCAGATATCATTATAGACTGTGCCGCTACGCGGGGGTCAATTGCGGCAATCTTGGAAGCTGCGCGCCCCAGCTCCAAAATTATTGTGACGGGGAACTTTAAAGCGCCGGTAGAAATAGAAATGCCGGTTTTGCAAAGACAGGAAATTAGCTTAATCGGGCACATGATGTATGTGCGTGAAGATTTTGAAGATGCCATCCGGTTTGCTGCTGGAGGTGAAGTCAAGCTCGATGGTTTTATTACAAAAACATATCCGGCGGATGAAGTCACGAAGGCCTTTCAATATATTGACGAGCATCCGGATGATATTATGAAGGTTGTTATTTCCCTGCGGGAATAGAACGATAAAAAGGAGGCAATACCGATATGATTTCTGACAAAGAACGTAATGAACTGGAAAAACTGTGCCACAAATTTCGGATAGACCTGATAGAAGTGTTGCATGAAAAACAAACCGGACATCCGGGAGGGTCGCTTTCCGTATGCGAAATACTGACCTCTCTTTATTTTCACGAAATTAATGTGTTTGCAAACGATCCTTCAAACCCTGCAAGGGATAGGGTGATCTTATCCAAGGGTCATGCCGCGCCCATGCTGTATCGGGTTTTGGCGGAAAAGGGATTTTTCCCGGTGGAGGAAATGCATACACTGCGCGATTTTGAAACGCGTCTGCAAGGACATCCGTGTGCAAAAGATACGCCGGGCGTAGAGCTTTCTACCGGACCTTTGGGTCTGGGGCTTTCGGCGGCTGTTGGAATGGCGCTTTCACTGCGGCTCGATCAAACTGGTGCGCGTGTATACGCTGTTTTGGGAGACGGAGAGATCAATGAAGGAACCATTTGGGAAGCGTGTATGGCGGCAGTGAAATTTAAGGTAGATAATTTGACTGCAATTTTGGATTGGAACGGCGTGCAGCTTGATGGAACATCGGAAGAAATTATGCCGATGGGAGACATCCGTGCGAAGTTCGAAGCGTTCGGCTGGCACTGCATTGAATGTGACGGACATGACGTTGGCGCATTGATCGAAGCGTATGACGACGCGCGCGGGATCAAGGATGTACCTACAATAATTTTGGCGCATACGGTCAAGGGCAAGGGCGTTTCCTTTATGGAAGGAAAGAACGTCTGGCATGGAAAACCGATCGGGGATGCGGATTATGAAGTAGCGATGCGTGAACTGGGAGGTGCGAACTAATGACAAAAGAAATTAGGGAAGTATACGGCGAAGCGCTGGTAAAATATGGAAAAGACGATCCGCGAGTCGTTGTGCTGGATGCGGATGTTTCCGGTTCTACCAAATCGGCAATTTTTAAAGCAGCGTGCCCGGAACGGTTTTTCAACGTAGGGATCGCCGAGGCGAATATGACGGCGATGGCAGCAGGGTTTGCTGCGAGCGGAAAAATTCCGTTTGTCAATACGTTTGCGGTGTTTTTGACGAGTATTGGTTTGATCGCCGCGAGAGCATTCGGTTCTTATTCGGGACTGCCGATCAAAATGATGGGCGCGTACGGCGGACTTTCGGATGCGTTTGACGGACCAAGTCATCACTCGTTGGAGGATGTGGCGATTATGCGTGCACTTCCGAATTTTAAAGTTTATGTCGCAGGAGATGCAGTGCAGACTGATTGGCTTGTAAAGCACGCGATCGATGATCCGTCCCCTATGTATATTCGGCTGTCGCGTAATGCGTTTACGGACGTATATGCGCCCAGTGAAACTTTTGAGGATGGAAAGGCAAAGGTTGTCAGGGAAGGCTGGGATGCGGCGGTGATCGCATGCGGTGCCATGGTTGGAAATGCACTGGAAGCAGCGGAAATCCTCGCAAAAGAAGGCATTGAACTTCGGGTAGTGGATATGTTTTGCATTAAGCCGATTGATGCCGAAACAATTTTGGACTGCGCACAGCATTGCGGTGCAATTGTAACGGCGGAAGAACATAATATTATCGGAGGTCTTGGAAGCGCGGTTTCAGAGGTTTTATGCAAAGCTGATGCTGTTGTGCCTACGGATTTTGTAGGGTTGGGGGATCTTCATGCAGAATGTGGCCCCTATAATAGATTGATCCATAAATATGCTGTGGATGCGGATGCCATTGCTGAAAAAGTACGCGCAATCATCTCCAAAAAAAAGGTATGAGTTTACCGGCATAGAAATAGAATCCTAAGAAACAGAAAAGGCGGAAGAAGTTCCGCCTTTTTTGTTTGCCGACAATACTTAATTTTCTAAAATTATTAACATGGCTTTCACTTGAAGTTCAGATAACGCAGCTATACTAATAACAACAGAAAGAAAGGGAAAAGAGGAAAAAATATGCAAAATACATTCAAACGGCATGAATTGAAATACCTTATGACTGCAATGCAGCAAAAGGATTTGCTGGAAATTATGAAAAAGCATATGCATCCCGATGAATTCGGGAAAAGTACGATCTGCAGTATTTATTTTGATACCCCAAATCATGTGATCATCAGACGTTCCATGGAAAAACCGGAGTATAAAGAGAAATTGCGGCTGCGCAGCTATGGCGTGCCGTCTGCGGATGGAAACGTGTTTGCCGAATTGAAAAAGAAATATAAAGGCATTGTTTATAAAAGGCGGATCGCGCTGCGTGAAGAAGAGGCAATGGCATATTTGGAAGGGAAAAGCCATGCGCCGGTGTGCAGCCAGATTACAAAAGAAATTGATTATTTTTTAACCTGTTATCCGGGGATCGCGCCCGCGGTTTATATTGCCTATAACCGTACGGCGTATTATGGTAATGGTGATCCGAATTTTAGGGTTACGTTTGACAGAGATATTATTTGGCGGAATAAGAACCTTCGGCTTTCGAGCGGTGTCTATGGCGAAAATTTGCTGGATGATGATGTGCGGCTGATGGAAGTAAAGATCGGTAAAGCGGTTCCGCTTTGGCTTGCGGAAGTATTGAGCAATATGGAAGTCTACAAAACATCTTTTTCAAAATACGGCAGGATTTATCAACAAATGAGACACAATAGTTATGCGGAGGCTACACCGGGGATTTATGATGCGGCAGGAGCCGTTTCATAAAGAAAGTGAGAGGAAATAAGAATGCTAGACACCATATTTACGGGCTTGTTTGAAGGAAAAACATCAATTAATGCTGTTGATTTTATGATATGCCTTGCAACAGCGATCGGTATTGGGCTTTTGATTGCATTGGTTTATTCTTTTCGGAATAAACCGTCTAAAGGTTTTTTGGTAACGCTTGCTATGTTGCCTGCGGTGGTTGCGGCAGTCATCATGATGGTCAACGGAAATATTGGCGCAGGTGTTGCGGTCGCGGGGGCGTTTAGCCTTGTGCGATTTCGTTCGGTGCCGGGGTCGGCGCGGGAAATATGTGCGATCTTTCTTGCGATGGCGGCAGGACTTACCATAGGGATGGGATTCCTCGCGTACGGCTTGCTTTTTGTGTTGATCTTGGGGATTGCGGACATGGTGCTGAATGGAAGCCGTTTTGGGGAACGTAAGGATATCTGTGTGGATAAGGTGATGCGCATTACGATCCCAGAAGACCTTGATTATGGCGACGTATTTGAGGATATATTTGAGCAATACACCAATCGGCATAAACTTGCGGTTGTGAAGACAACGGATTTAGGGAGTCTGTTTAAACTGACCTACCAGATAACACTGAAAGATCCAAAGAAGGAAAAGGAAATGATTGATAAATTGCGGTGCAGGAATGGAAATTTGGAGATTACCTCTTCTATCCGTGATCATACGATAACGGAATTATAAGTGGGCTTAAATTGTCTGCAAAGAAAGGATGTTTATGAAAAAAAGATTCATATATATGGTCTGTGCGTGTGCAGTAGGCACGGGACTGTTGCTGGGGGGCTGTGCAGCGACGGGTTCTACTTCGGAAACGCAACAAACGATACAGCAAAACGCCCAGGAGAGCGTGGAAAGCACACAGGAAGCAAACGAGGTTTCGGAAGGGATTGCACAAACAACGGGAATTGATGTTGTAAACCAGTTTACCGACAGGGACAGTGACGCGAGTTATGACGCGCAGTCGGCAGTTAGCATTGCGCTTTCCGGTAATGGCGCGGCTGTCACGGGAGAAGGCGCGGTGGTTGACGGCAGTACGGTGACGATTACAGCAGAGGGGACTTATGTTGTTTCGGGCACGCTTACAAACGGTCAAATTGTAATCGATTGCGCAAAGACTGATAAAGTTCAACTTGTACTGGACGGTGTGGATATTTCCTGCAGCGGAAATGCTGCGATTGTTGTGAACAGCGCGGACAAGGTGTTTTTGTCTCTTGCGGAAGGCAGCCAAAACACGGTGACGTCTACCGGTATATTCCCGGAAGATGATAACGTCGATGCATCGATCTTTTCGCGCGAAGATTTGACCATAAACGGAAACGGGACATTGACGGTAAGCTGTGAAAACGGGCATGGAATTGTTTCTAAGGATGATTTGGCAATAACTGGCGGGAATCTCGTGATCAATGCGGCGTCCCACGGGCTTTCCGGCAAAAACAGTATTCGAATCAAAGACGGTACGCTTGACATTACCTCGGGAAAAGACGGGATGCACAGCGAGAATGCTGACGATGCTTCGCTTGGATATATTTATATCGCGGGCGGAATACTTACTATCCGGTCAGAAATGGATGGAATTGATGCGATGAACGCTCTGCAAATCGACGGCGGTACGTTTACGCTTGCGACAGGAGGCGGCAGTGAAAACGCAAGTACCACTTCGAGCGGCGCAGCCAATGATAATTGGGGAAACTGGGGGAATCGGCAGCAAACGGCGCAAACAGAGACTTCGACCGAAATCACCTCGGCAAAAGGACTCAAAGCCGACGGAGACGTCGTGGTAAACGGAGGCAGCTTTATAATCGATTCTTCGGATGATTCTCTTCATTCCAATGCTAATGTGATGATTGCTGGCGGAGAGTTTTCGATTTCGTCCGGTGATGACGGAATTCATGCGGATACACAGACGGCGATCAGCGCAGGCGTGATCAATATTGCGAAAAGTTATGAGGGCATAGAAGGGCAAAACATTGTGGTATCCGGTGGAAATATTGCGGTTGTGGCATCGGACGACGGGCTCAATGCTGCGGGCGGAAACGATTCCAGCGGACAGGATAGACCGGGAGCGGATAACTTTACTGCTTCGGCAGACTGTTATATTGAAATCAGCGGAGGAGAATTAACTGTCGATTCTTCCGGAGATGGAATTGATTCGAACGGTACGCTCACGATTACGGGGGGAACGATTATGGTGAGCGGTCCGACAAACGATGGGAACGGCACGCTGGACTATAATGGCAGCGCGACGATCACGGGCGGAACTTTCCTTGGCGCGGGATCAAGCGGTATGGCACAGGGATTTTCGGGAACGCAGCCCTCCATCCTTTATACGCTGTCGTCATCGCAGAAGGCAGGCACGACAGTGACGCTGCTCGATTCGTCAGGAAATATGGTGACGTCATTCCAGACGAAGAAGCAATTTAACTGCGTCCAGATTAGTACGCCGGATTTGACTGAAAATGGTCAATATACGCTGAAGGTAGGGGAACAGCAATATTCAATAGAGCTGAACGGAACGACCTATTCTAATGGCGGAATGGGCAACGGAGGCATGGGCGGAAAAAGTGGAAACCGTCCTGGAGCCTGAGATGCCATGAGAAAAAAGAGGTTATCTTCGCTGCGGCGAGGATAACCTCTTTTGTTATACAGAGCTTGCGGGATAGTTCCGGTGTTGTAAAAAAGATTTAGAGAGGAGAAGGAAATCCTTCTTGGGGGACAACTAAGAGAAAATCAAATGGAGGATTTTAGCATGTCGAATCCATAAAAATTAGGACTGCTAGCTGTATTCGGTTACAAAAAAAACGATTAGCAGGCAGTTGTAGACAGATATGAGAGCAAGTCTCAAAAAGTTATAAATAGTGTAAATTTTTTTTATTCTGCATGTATCAAAGAGATATCTGTGCTATATTTTACATAGGCATATCAAGTAGATAATGTAGTGGTTTTCAGACGATGGGCAGCAGAATAAAAAACTTTGTAAGAGTACCGCTCATCCGGCATTTTTGGGTATAGCCGGTTTTATGGTGAGTGGAATTTATTTTGTGAAGGAGAGCGTCGATTCTTCTTGTAAAAATGGTTTTACATATTTACATAAAACAGAATCCACAAAATCGTCGATAGGATCTTCGCAAGAGACAATATTGCGGTTATATAGAAAAATAAAGCCATTTAAAACAGAAAAGACAAGACGAAGCAAAATTGCCTGATTTTCTTCCGTAATTGCGGAAAAACCTATAAAAAGCGGGAAAATCATTAAAAGATTTTTCCAGAAAAGCGTCTCGTTTGGATATGTTTGCCTTGTCTCGGGGCTGAAATGTAAAAAGTAGTGATCATGTGGATTTTTTATCATATAACGGATATACGATTTGCAAAATAAAGAAAAGGGATCCTGCGATGTATTTGCCAACAGGGTTTTATTTAAAAAATCAATGGCTTTTTTTTCGATAAAAGGATATACAGCGTTTATCAGATCGGCTTTGCTATGGAAATAGCGGTAAATCGCTGTATGCGAAATATTGCATTTACCAGCAATTTGGCGCATGGAAAGGTTATCAATCCCGTTTTTCTTAATGTGTAAAGCGGTTTCTTTTATCAAACGTTTTTTTGTTAAAATCCCTTTTTTATCCATTCGTTATTCTCCGGGAAATATTATAAAGCCATAAGTTGAAGGAGCAGCTTCAGTTGTTTTAGAAGTTCTGTGTTCCGCAGATTTTCAGTCTCTGACAGAATACCGTCGTGCATCAAACAAAGGCTCCCATAATAAAAAGCATATAAGATGATCTGAATAATGTTGCCGGAAAGACAGCTGCTTTGCAAAGCGTAGTCTTCTTTAGGAAGTAATGCTAAAAGCGCGGGAACATTTGACGCTGTAATTGGTGCAGGGCTACCGGTGAAATCTGGCTGTGACTGCTGACGGTTATCATATGCCTGTGCAGCGAAAGCTGTTTCTGGCAGTCCTATGATAAAAGGATATTTTTGGGATATTGCTAAAAACATATATAATTGTGCGGGCAGTACATCGTCAGAAGTGTTTTTTGATCCGCTGGATTCCGCGAGATAAGTTCCGGTAAACTCTTCTATAATAGAATTGGTAAGAGCGTTGATATATTCCTTTTTATTTTTAAAATAGTTATAAGCTGCATGAGGACTTACTCCGCAAAGACCTGCAATTTTGCGCACACTGAGTTCTTTAATGGCGTGATCGCTTAAAAAACTGATTCCGGATTCGATTAATTTATCATATAATGTTTTTTTTGAATGCATTATATTCACACTCCGTAAAAATTGCCTATAGCTAGCCGTAGGAAGACAAAAGATATGGTTATTGATAAACTGGTTTCTTGAAAAATAATCCGGGCATATTGACTTTCAATAATAAGCTTATTAAAATACAAAGTAAAAAGTAACCACTGTATACAGATAATTATTGCCATAGAAGCTATGTGGCGTGAAAATGCGGTGCTGGAGAAGGGATATTAAAATGAACAAGAGAGAGTTGATTGGGGAAGTATCGCGAAGAACCGGGGTTTTAAAAAAAGATGCCGAAGCCATCATAGAAACGGCTTTACAAAGTATTACGGACACGCTGGCAAAGGATGAGAAAGTACAACTTGCGGGATTTGGGACGTTTGAGGTTCGTACAAGGGTTGCGCGCAATTGCCGTAATCCGCGTACAAAAGAAATCATCCGCTTGGACAGCATGAAGCTTCCGGCGTTTAAAGCGGGAAAAATATTAAAGCAAGCTGTAGCGCAAAACAGCAAAGAATAAAAAAGATATCCCCGCAAGGCTGTGCCGGGGATATCTTTTTTTATGTGAAATTTATTTTTGTTCGCTTCGTTCTAATTTGCTGATTTGATCCTCCGAGCCGATCACAACAAGAACATCACCTGCGTTAATGCGGTCTCCCGGCAATGGGTTGATGTTCACCTCTGACTCACCTGAGCGGATTGCGATGATGTTTAAGCCATATTTTTTACGGAAATCCAGATCAATCAACGTTGAACCTGCCCAGGCAGCATGCGTTTCAAGTTCTGCAATTCCATAATCATCCGAAAGCTCGATGAAATCCAGTATATTTGAAGAAAGCAAGTTGTGCGCGACGCGAATGCCCATATCGCGTTCGGGGAAAACGACCTTATCTACACCCATTTTGTAAAGAACTTTGGCGTGAACTTCGCTCTGTGCCTTCACAAGAACCAGCCCGATGCCCTGTTCTTTGCAGATCAGCGCCGCCATAATACTGGATTGTATTTCCCCCAGACAAACGCAAGCAACATCAAAGTTACGGATGCCCAGAGATTTCAATGCTTTTTCGTCTGTGGCGTCCGCCTGTACAGCATGCGTGGCATAACTTAAGGCCTCGTTTACTTTTTCTTCGTTGCTATCCAGAACAAGAACTTCTGCATCTTGTTCCACTAATGTTTTTGCAACGCTGGTTCCAAAACGTCCCAAGCCGATGACTACATATTGTTTTTTCATAAATTCTACTCCCTAGCCGCTTTTGGCAGCGGCAGCCAGTATTGATCGGAGTTAGCCGATCATTATTTTATCTTCCGGATAACGGATTTTGCTGTTGTCCTGACGGGACATACGCCGCGCCAGCGCAATAGATACGGTAAACAAGCCGACCCTGCCGCCAAACATGGTAAGCATAATCAAAATTTTACTGGCGGTGGAAAGCGAAGCAGTGATGCCGGTCGACAGACCTACGGTACCGAAAGCAGAGACCGTCTCAAAAAGAATATCCCCGATGCTGAAGCGAGTATGCTCTGTGATAGAAACCAAGAGCGTGACGACAGCAACAGAAACAAGCGCCAGGATAGAAATTGTAATTGCGCGCATAATAAGTTGTTTGTTAATACGGCGTTTCATAATAACGGTATCATGTTTACCGCGGATGATGTCGACTACCAGCAGAAGCAAGAGTAAAGCTGTGGTTGTTTTGATACCGCCGCCTGTACCGGATGGCGATGCGCCAATGAACATCAAAGCAACGGTACCCATTTTTGAAGCGGGAGTCAGCGCACCCTGGTTTACTGTAGCAAAACCTGCGGTACGCGTGGTGACGGATTGGAACATAGCACCAAGAGTTTTATCCCCTGCGGACATTCCTTCTGCACCAAATGTTTTCGGATTGCCGGATTCCATGGCAAGAAAGAAGAAAAAGCCACCGACAATCAAAAAGGCTGTGGTAATTAAAACGATCTTGGTGTGAAGGGATAGATGATATTTATGTCCCCGCTGCGCCTTGCGATATAATTCTACAACTACGAAAAATCCCAGACCGCCAATAATAATAAGCATCATTACAGTGATACATACCAATGGATCGGTTGCATAAGACTGCAGGCTGTTGCCAAGACCCAGAATATCGAACCCCGCATTGCAAAAAGAAGAAACCGAATGGAATAAACTATAAAAAATCCCCGTGGGGACACCATATTGTGGAATAAAACGGATTGACAGCAGCAGCATGCCGATCAACTCGGTGATCAACGTAACAATAAGAACATTGCGTGTCATGCGGACAACGCCCTGCAGGTTAGATTCATTCAGAGAATCGCGGATCACGATGCGGTCGCGTAAGGTGATGCGTTTTCCGATCAGCATATAAACAAGGGAGGTAGCAGTCATAAAACCGATGCCGCCGAGTTGAATCAGAAGAAGCATAACGCACTGCCCAAATACGGAAAAGGCCGTCCCGATTTCCACAACGGAAAGACCGGTAACGCAAATAGCCGATGTAGAGGAAAACAAAGACGTTAAAAAACCTACCGATTTGCCAGTAGAAGAAGCAATCGGCAGGCATAACAATATTGCACCTATCAAGATCATTCCGCCGAATCCGAACACCAGAATTTCTGCCGGATTTAGCGCCCTATGTTTTCTAACAGTTCTCAATCTTTCTCTCCTGATTTATTGTCATCATTCGAATATGTTACATTATACACCCTTTGTTTTAAATGTACACCCTTAATCTTAAAAAGTTTTTTAAAGAAATAGTACTATTTTTGGAGCCTTCTGAATATAACTATATAGGACTAATTTTAATGCGATAGCAAGGCGAGGGGGAACAGATATTGAAAGAAATGTTGGATGTTTTAATTGTTGATGATGATTACTGCGGGGAACATTTAAAGAAGACTCTAAAGAAGAAGGAAGACATCAGACGTGCGGATTACGCAAAAACTGCTGAGGAAGCATTGAATTTTTTGGAATTAATTAAATATGATGTTGTGCTGCTTGATTTGATTATGGCACCGTGCGATGGCTTTGGATTTTTGGAGCGGATGCACCGGATGGCACTCAGACCGGGGCCTGATGTAATTATTGTATCTGCCGTCAACAATGAAGACGTGATTCGGAAAAGTTTTGCAATGGGTGCAAAATATTATATGATTAAGCCGTTTCAGGAAGAAATTGTTTATAGGCGTATTTGGGATGTCGTCCGGCTAGGGAGACAGGAAGTGCAGGAAGGGACGGCGTATACCCGGAATCGTACGGATGTTGGACAGCGAATAACGGATTTGTTTCTGATGATAGGGGTGCCGCCGCATTTGAAAGGGTACCAATATTTAAAAGAAGCAGTAAAACTGGCGGCAGAAGACAGGATGATCATTTATAGCATTACAAAAAGGCTTTATCCGGAAATTGCAAAGCGCTTTGATGTTTCTGGCACAAAGGTCGAGCTCGCAATACGCCATACCATTGAGGTCATGTGGGAACGGGGTACGCTTAAAGAGTTTGGTAAGATGTTGGGTTTTCGTAAAGGAGAAGAAAATCAAAAACCGACAAATGGTGAGTTTATTGCACTGATAACGGATAAACTGATCAGCCTGGGGGGGATATAGAATAAATATGCATAAAGACAAATTATGGAAATTCTCTGTGATTATGCATATTTGTGGATTGTGTGGATAAGTACGTGGATAACTTTTCTGAAAAAGTGTTTTGTAAAAGGGATTGTGTATGAAAGTGTGGATAACTTGAATAACTTTATGCATATCCACAAAATGATTATGAATAATTTGTAAAGGTGCTGTAAAAAGAAGGCTGGATAAACTTTCATGTAAAAAGCTTTGTAAAACGAATATAAGGCGATCTTAGTGAATAATTATTCAGCTATGTGTAAAAAATAAATGTAGTATGAAACCGCGCGAAAGCGCGGTTTTTTATAAAAATTTATATTATTATATTGACAATAGTGTGCGACACATAGTATAATTCCAATATAGTGTGTGACACACACTATATTGTGTGAAAAGGATGGATAACCGATGGAGAAACCTGATGAGATTTTAAACGGTTTAATGCAGGAGCTTCGCAGGGGGACAATTGTTTTAGGCGTGCTGTCTCAACTTTTGGAACCGCGCTATGGGTATGCTTTGGTGCAAAGGCTTACAGAAGCGGGTATGCCTGCGGAAGCGGGGACGCTGTACCCCCTTTTGCGGCGGCTTGAAAAGCAGGGCCTGCTTGCCAGCAAGTGGGAGACAGAGGGGAGCAAACCGCGGAAATACTATGTGACGACGCCCGTGGGAAAAGAAGTTTATCAAAAGCTTTGCCTTCATTGGAACGCTTTAAAAGAAATTTTGGAGGAAATGATAACCGGGAAGGGAGAGAGAGACCATGAATAACCGACTTTCTGCAAAGGAGCTGACAGAGCGTTATATCTTTGACGTAACGCGTCGTTTGCCGGCAGCTCAAAGAAAAGATATTGGGATGGAACTGCGTTCTTTGGTTGAGGATATGCTTGGTGATCGCGATGGAAATGGGAAGACAGAAACAGAAAATACGTCTGATGTTCTGGCGGAATTGGGGTCGCCGGCGAAGATGGCAGAAAAATACCGCGATGGAAAAAGTTATTTGATCGGACCGGAATACTATATGCAATATTGTTTCTTATTACGTATTGTTTTGTTGGCAGTTGGCTTTGGGATGATGATTGCGACCATTGTTTTGGCGGTGACAGGGGAATACCAAACTGTGTGGGAAGCGGTTGGTTCTGCGCTTTCTAATATTGTTACGGGGCTGATCACGGCGTTTGGTTTGATTACGGTTTTGTTTGCATTATTTGAGAGATTTGCAGTAAAGCCCCATATTTTACAGGATACCGAATCATGGAATCCGCGGGATCTGCCGGAAATACCGGATAAAAAAGCGTTAATACCAAAAAGCGACCCGATTATCAGCATGATTTTTATTGTGGCGGTGATTATCCTTTTTAATTTTGCGCCATATCTGATGGGGGTTTTTACAGTAGAAGACGGCGCGTTGCACACGGTTCCGCTGTTTGCGCTGCCCGTTTTAAAAACAATGCTGCCGATGCTCAATATCTGTTTTTTGTTGGGTATTATTCGCGAGGTAATCCGGGTAATGACGGGGCGTTATACTTTAAAACTTGGGGTTGCAACGGCTGTTTTGAATATCGTGGCACTTTTCCTTGCCTGTCAGGTATTTTTTGATCCGCAAATTTGGAATACGGATCTTGTAAGTCAGGTGATGTCGCTTGAAAACTTCGTCATCCCCAATGCTGCCCAGTTGCAAATATTATGGAGCGGATTTACGAAATATTTTGGTTATATCTTTATTTTCGCTTTTGCGCTCGATAGTGCAATATCTCTTTATAAAGGGATCCGGTACGGGAAAAAGAGTGGTTTGGCATCAGGGGTTGCAGGAGAATAAAAGTATAGAAAAATGGTGAGGTAATGGAAAAAATGGGACTTCAAGGCATTGATGGCGCAATTTTTGATTTGGATGGAACAATTTTTGATTCCATGTATATTTGGGAAGAAGTGGATGATGCGTTTATTAAAAAACATGGACTACCGCCTTCAAAAGAATATGTGGAGGCGATCCGCCCAATGAGCTTTTTGGAATCGGCAAAATATGTGATCCGGTATTTTGGACTGCAGGAAACGCCGGAAGAAATCATGAAGGAATGGCATGAACTCGCGCTGTATGCTTATGCAAACAGCGTTGCATTAAAGCCCTACGCACGAGAGTATTTATTGGAATTGAAAAAGAGAGGAATAAAGCTCGCGGTGGCAACGGCATTATCGCCGGAACTTTTTGAACCTGCACTCCGAAATAATAAGATTGAGGGACTTTTTGACGCCACATCGCATGCCGGAGAAGTGTCACGCGGGAAAGGGTATCCCGATTTGTATTTACTTGCTGCACACCGTCTTGGCGTTGCGCCGGAAAACTGTGCGGTGTTCGAAGATATCCTTGCGGGAATACAAGGCGCAAAACAAGGAGGGTTTTATGCCTGCGGGATCTATGACCAATATGCGGAAGCGGAAAAGAACAAAATCCTGGAAACAGCGGATGCCTATGCTTTTTGTTATCATGATTTGCTTCGGAGGCTCCATTCATGCAAAGCGTTGCCGTGTAAGCGGGCAGGGTTGTTTTTTGACAAAAAGGCAATACAGCATGCTGATAATGAAAACAACGGAAAAGCGTATTCCAAAACAAACGCTTGGAAAGTTATTACAAAAAATATAAAAAAAGAAATATAGAACAACGCATTATTTATGATATAATAAAAAAACAAGTTATTTGAAAAGTAAATACTTTTTTGTGGCCCTGCGGCGTAAAGATGACCGCAGGGATGAACAAGGGAACCGGGTGTGAATCCCGGACGGAATCCGCCGCTGTATGCGCAGAGCTTTTTATCCGTTGATGAAAATCAGTCACTGGGAAACCGGGAAGGCAGGATATTGAGCGAAAAAGCAGCAATGCTTTGCAAGCGTGAGTCAGAAGACCTACAAAAAAGAAGAATAATAGGTTTTGCCGCCGGACGGTGCGGCAGGGCTTTTTGCGCAGGAATACGGCTGCGGTGAATTTTAGTTCACCGCAGTTTTTTTTGTTGGAAAAAGCGTGAGTCGCATCATTGCAGTGTTTTTAAAGGAGAAATATAAATGAAAAAAACAACACCAGCCAGAAAAAAGAGGCTTTATAACATTATTATGGTCGTAGCGATCGTGGCGATTTTTGCCGCATCAGTCATGGCGGTTGGAAGTTTGCAAGGATGGTTTGGAGAAAACAATAGCCGGACTACGGCTGCATCGGAAAACGGGGAAGTATTTACCGCGCAAAATAAAATGGGCGGCGTTAATTTGGAACGCGCGGGGATTGCTTACGCCCTTGACAACGGCAACGGTTTGAGGGACGGCGATGTGATCGAAACGCTTCCCGGTGCTTCCATCAATTTGATTTGGGGGAATAATGCGATAACAGTAGGACAAAACAGTGAACTGACTGTGCATATAGACGACAGCGGTGCTGTTTCTGCAGAATTTGCGAGGGGAGAGGCATTTTTTAATTTAAAAAACGCATTTAGCCTTCGTGTAATGAATACGGAGTTGATTGCGGAAGATGCGGTATTTGGGGTCAGCGCACCTTCCGGCAGCGCAAACATATTTGTATTTGAAAATAAAGTCAAAGTAGGGGAAAACGAAATAGAAGCGGGCAGTTTTGCCGATATTTTTACGGAAGGAGTACATAAAGGCACGCTTTCGATTGGTTCCCTCGATGATTTTTTTCTGGGGAACATAAAAGAGGCGAATAATAGTCGGATACTGTGTTTTACAAATGCGCAGATCGAAGAATTGATTTCGCAGCGTGCGGCACAAATCAGTGCAGCAGCACAGGCGCAGCAGCTTGAGAAGAAACCGGAACAACAAATAGAGGAACAAAGGCAAAACGAATCCGAAAAAACAGATGGCTCTCAAAATACAAAGCAGGGAACATCTTCTTCCGACGCACAAGCGTCTCCTTCGGCGGGCACAGCGCAACCCGGGGGTACACAGAGCGGATCCGGCGGTGTTTCTGCCAGTGATACGCCAAAATGCACGATAGAGATCCGCTGCGATACGATTTTGAATAATTTAGAAGATTTAGTGGAAGGAAAGAATAAATTCGTGCCTTCAAACGGCTGCATTCTGGCAACTTCGTCGTTGGAGTTTACAGAGGGGGAAACCGTGTTTGACATATTAAAACGCGCTTGTACACTTGCCGGAATCCAACTCGAGTATTCCTGGACGCCGATGTATAACAGTTATTATATAGAAGGAATTAATAATTTATATGAGTTTGACTGCGGGGAAGAATCCGGATGGATGTATCAGGTCAACGGATGGTTTCCCAATTATGGTTGCTC
Source organism: Christensenella sp. (assembly GCA_034926635.1). Taxonomy (GTDB): domain Bacteria; phylum Bacillota; class Clostridia; order Christensenellales; family Christensenellaceae; genus Christensenella. Next base: position 33,617 of record JAYFQX010000010.1, read on the forward strand.
GGGTTATACACTTCAGGATGGAGACGTGATTGTATGGCGTTACACCTGCAAGGGGCTTGGGGCTGATGTCGGCGGAAGTGTAGGATAAGTATGTCATGCAGAAAAAGCCGGTATTGTGGATCAGAAACAGAAAGGAAATCAAAAAATGAAAAAACAACAGGGAAGAAAAAGAGGATTTGGCTTTAGAATACTGGCAGTCGTTTTAGTGATTGCGCTGATGTTTGGGTGTATGCCGTTATCTGTTTTTGCTGCTGCACACGATGGTCAGGTCCGCGTGATCGTTGAAAACACCACATATTCGGTGGCGGATGGTGCGCCGTGGGACGGTGTGTTGGTGGACGCATGGGTCGATATTGATCAAAGCACAACGATGATGAGTGCTGTTGAGGAGGCGCTGGGCACGATCGGGGCGACACAGACAGGTGCTGAAAATAATTATATTTCCGAAATTAACGGTCTTTCTGCCGGGGTCGCGGGCGGCGGCATGAGCGGCTGGATGGGAACTTTGAACGACTGGTTTACAAATGAAGGCTTTGGTGCATTCACGGTTGCGGCAGGTACGCTTGTTGCGGGAGATGAAGTCCGCATTATGCACAGCATGAATTATGGAGAAGATCTTGGGGGGTCTTGGGGAAATAATGATAAAACGGTGAAAGCGATTTCTTTCAGTACGGGAACGCTGAATACCGTGTTTGATAAAAATACACACAGTTATACGCTTACCGTGCCAGCGGGAACAACAGATATTGTTGTAACGCCGACGGCATCGAATAAAAACTTTCAGGTACGGACCAGCATAAACGGAATGGAATATAAGCGTACGCAAGCCATACCTGTGGTAAATGGCACGGTGATTTCGGTGAAGTGCGGCGATCCGTTATGGCCGTCCATGAACGGCGGTTCTTATGGGTCGGCGGACAGCGTACCTGCAGAGACCTATGCGATTACAGTGGCGGTAGAAGGAAGCGTGCAAAACACTGCGCCTGTACGAAAAAACGGAATTGGGGCGACCGCGGAGGCTTCCGTTGTGTTAGGAGCGTCCTATGCGCTGGATTTATCGACAATTTTTGAAGATGCTGATGGGGATGCGCTGACATATACAGTAAGCGTTGATTCGGCTGCGGCTGTGGCGATAGACCAAAATTATATCTATACGCCGCCTACGGCAGGCCAAACCACACTGGTGCTCCGGGCAAACGACGGGCAGGCAGATTCTGCCGATATGTATACGGTTACGCTAACGGCAGTACAAGAAGTGTCCGGTTTGGAATCGCTGATGATCCATACGGGTTCATCGCCAAGCAATACATCGGTGCTGATCAAAAATACAAGTGATCCTTATACAGCGGGACAGGTATTTGATGCGGCGATGTTGACTTATGCGCTCGGCGAGCAATGGGATAGCATTACGCAGCTTCGCTTCCGCGCAAAACCGGCGGAAGCCGGTGCCACGGTCACGCTGCATTATGGGGATGGGCAAAGCAAAGATATTACATGGACGGGCGGAAGTTCAAAATGGGCGAATTGTCTGCAGGCAGGAAAAAATACATTTACAATTGTGGTAACGCCGCCGGCGGGTTCTTCAAGGCTTGCTGCGACTTATACGTTTACGGTTCATTCCACGCCGACACTGTCGGAGATGACCGCTTCTGCTGGGCAAACACAGCTCTATTTTGATAAAGCTTTTAACGCGCAAACAAGCAATTATACGCTCACTGTACCGCAAGGGACGCAAAGCATTACGTTTGCGGCAATGCCAAAGTCGGCGGATTATGGCGTTACTTATAACGGAAACCCTTCCGATACGATAGACATTTCTTCTGTGAATCAAATTGATATTTCCGTTACGGCGGGTAGCGGTGAAAGCGCGTTGACAAACACCTATTCGATTGCACTTAATCGGGTGGCGCAGCTTGCGTTTGGGATTACCGCGCACCCTTCGGATGCGATTGTGAAGGTATACGATCAACGCGGTGCGCAAGTCGCAGCGGGAAGCGATGGACGTTATATCGGGATGTTCGGGATCTATGATTATACTTATGTTGTCAGTAGGTATGGATATGTCGCGCAGACAGGGACGGTTCCCTCCGCGGGAGGACAGCTTGCCGTGACGCTGGAGAAAGCCGCTGATGACGGACTTACGGATGTGGGTGCAGACTGGAAGAATTTCCGTGGCAGCGACAATAACATGGCGATTACGGATGTGGAGACGCCGACCGATACCACAAACATCAATTTGAAGTGGAATGCAAAGTTGGGCAGCGGGTGGAGCGCATCGCCGTCGGTGCAGGTTATTGCGGATAATGCGCTGATCGTGATGTCCGGTACCACCCTCTATAAGCTCGATTTGCAGACGGGAGAAACGCTCGAGACCGGCGCGATGGCTGCAGCGCCAAATTTTGGATATACGCCGCCGATTTATGCGGAAGGCATGGTTTTTTGTCCGCTGACAGGAGGACGTATTCAGGCGTTTAATGCCGAAACATTGGAATCGCTTTGGATTTATACCGATCCCCTGGGAGGGCAATCGCTTTCTCCGATTGCGTATGCGGACGGTTATCTGTATACAGGTTTTTGGAACGGAGAAACCAAAGACGCCAATTTTGTCGCTTTGAGCGTGACAGATGAAGAAGTCGGCAATCCCTCGGAGGCCAAAATTGCGACATGGAAACATCCGCAGGCAGGAGGGTTTTATTGGGCGGGCGCTGTTATTATAGGAGATGCTGTTATCGTGGGGACGGACGATGGGGGTAGCGGTTTTGACGGTGTATCCAAGCTGTATTCTTTCAATCGGTATACCGGCAAAAAGATCAGCGAACTTGATATTACGGGAGACCAGCGTTCTTCCATTGCTTACGATGTTGCGAGCGGGAAGATTTATTTTACAACAAAATGCGGCTACCTCTACAGCGCAGATGTAAATACTGCAACGGGAACTGTTTCCGGGTTAAAAGGCGTAAACCACGGCGCGCAGACCACCAGTACGCCTGTAGTCTATAAAGGGAAAGTATATTTCGGCACGGGCAGCGGGATTTCTTCCACAGGTTCATCCGGAAACCTCGTGGTTGCCGATGCAGACAATCTTTCTATGTTGTATGCGGTTGGACTGAAAGGATACCCGCAGTGTTCTATGCTGCTGAGTACCGCTTATGAAGAATCTACCGGATATATTTATTTGTACTCCACATATAACGCCATGCCGGGCGGACTTTCTATGATAAAAGTAAAACCGGATAACGCAACTGAACAGGGAGCGCAGCTTGTGGAATTATATGATGCAACAAGCTTTGAAAATTATTGTATCACCAGTCCTATTTGCGGCAAAGATGGCACCATCTACTATAAAAACGATTCGGGGAATGTGTTTGCCGTAGGCGTACCTCAAGCATATACCGTCATGAAGCTGATCCGCGCGATTGGCACGGTCGGTCCTGACAGCGGAAGTGCCATTGCGGCGGCGCGTAACGCATATGATGCGCTGCCGGATACGGAAAAGCCGGGTGTTACGAACTATGCGGTTTTGACCGCCGCGGAAGCTGCGTACGCGCAGATTCAGTTAAAGATTAAACGTGTTTCCGCGCTTATTGATGAGATCGGCAGTGTAACGCTGGATAGCGAAAGCAAGATTGTTGCTGCAAGATCTGCTTACAATACGCTTTCGGTAACAGAACAGAAGTATGTATCGAATTACGGTGTGTTAACGGCGGCAGAAACAAGATATAAGCAATTGAAAAACGCGAATGTGGTCAGCAATTTGATCGATGTGATCGGAATTGTGACAAAAGACAGCGGGCAGGCAATCATTGCTGCGCGCAGTGCCTATGACGCGCTTTTATCAGAGGAACAGGCGCTGGTTGGGAACTATGCGGCGTTGACTGCGGCAGAGCGTGTTTTCGCAGAGTTAGGTGCGCAGCAGAATATCGCGGGAACAGACGGCAACAATGCGCAGACGGAAGAGAATACGCAGACACAGCCGGAGGGCACAACAAAATCTCTGGGAAACGGGAAAACGGAAATCGTTATCGACGGGATCAAATATACGGTTTCCGATGAAGCCGCCGCAGTTGTGAAAAAAATTGCGATAATGCCGCGGGGAACGGCTTACGATCCGGCCGCCGTCATTGAGGCGTATCAGCTTTATGCCGCGTTGAGTGATAGTCAAAAAACAGAAGTGATGAATTATGACGACCTGCAGGCGCAGCTTAATCGTGTGGGGGTGGATCATCATAAGGATGATGTGACGGGAATTAGGATTGAGGGAGTAGACTGGAACATTAAAATAACGGTAACGCAGGTTCCTGCGTCGGACGAGGCGTATCAACGAATGATGAAAAACGCAGGCAGCAATGTGATATTGGCAGTATGGAACATTCAGCTGACCGACGTATTAACAGGGGAACCCTATCAGCCGGATACGGAAGTAACGGTGAAGCTGACGGCTTCGGGTGTTTCAGGATATGATACGTTTTGGATGGCTCATGATTTGGAGAATGGGAAAATCGAATATATTCCGTGTGAGCTGCAAAACGGCGAAATCATATGGAAGGCGGCAAGCTTCTCGCGTTATGGATTGCTCGGCGGTGCAAAAGAATCTGCGCTTAAAATCGAAGATACTGCGCAAAACAATACAACGCAAGAGGGGACCGCATCACAAACGCCTCCGCAATCTATGCTTTGGGTTTGGATTTTGGTAATTGCAGCCGGCATCGCAGTGGTTGTATTGGCGGCACTGGCAAAATCAGGCAAGCTGCGGTTTGGAAAAAAAGATGAATAAAACAAACAAAAAACAGGGTCGGCAGAAAAAAGATGCCTGCCGACTCTTTTGTGCGTTTTGCGGGTAAGAAAAGTTAGCAGCACAGGAGTTTTATGGAACGTGGATTCGGTGGGTACCATCCTACAGTCAATTTTATATTTTTCGGTGGTGCGGTTGTATTTGGAATGTTTTTTATACATCCGGCATTTTTAACGCTGTCGGTTGTGTTTTCCTCGGCGTATTATTTTTTGTTAAAAGGGAAAAAAGGGCTCCGCTTTTTTGGAGAAATATTCGTGTTGGTTGCTGTAATTGCTTTGCTAAACCCGGTGTTTAATCAAGAAGGACAAACTGTTTTGTTTTTTTGTTTGGACGGAAGGGTCTATACGCTGGAAGCATTGTTGTATGGAATTGCAACGGCAATGATGTTTTTATCTGTACTTTTATGGTTTGCATGCTATAACGAAGTAATGAGCAGCGATAAGTTTTTATATTTATTCGGAAGAAAGGCGCCGACGCTTTCTCTTGTGTTTTGTATGGTGCTCCGGTTTGTTCCGCATTTTCGGCAGAAGGTCGGGGAGATCCGCAGTGCGCGTAGCTGTATAGGAAAATTTGGAAGCGGCAGGAGCCGAAAAGAAAAATTGGGGTGTGGCATGGCGGTTTTATCAGCGCTTGCTTCGTGGGCGCTGGAAAATGCGGCAATGACAGCAGACGCGATGAAAAGCCGGGGATACGGAAGCGGAGAAAAAACAATGTATTTCTTTTATAGGATGACGGCGAGGGATAGGATATTTACGGCGTTCTTGGTTCTGCTGATGGCGATAATTTGTGTTTGTGTGTCCTTTGGGGGTACGCAAACGGTATATTTGCCAAACGTAGAATTTTCTATGAGAGGAACCGCAACGATTGTCGGTTTGGTTTGTTACGGAATGTTTTTGGCGGTTCCGACCGTCGTTGTGATTTGGGAGGAAATAACATGGTACATTTTGCAATCAAAAATTTAACGTTTACTTATCCGGGAACGAAAAAAGAAGCGCTTTCGGACGTTAACCTTATCATCGAAAAAGGAGAATATATTACGCTTTGCGGTAAAAGTGGAAGTGGAAAGACGACATTACTACGACATTTAAAAGGCGTATTAACGCCGCATGGAAACAGAAGTGGTATCGTTTTTTTGGAAGAGAAGCCTCTTGCCGAATGTACGTTGCGCGAGCAGAGCGCAAAGATCGGATATGTGATGCAGAACCCGGACAGCCAGATTGTGACGGACAAAGTGTGGCATGAGCTTGCATTTGGACTGGAAAGCCTCGGCTGTGATCAAAAAACAATGCGGCTGCGCGTGGCAGAAATGGCGAATTATTTTGGGATCCAGGACTGGTTCCATAGAAATGTAGCGGAACTCTCCGGTGGACAAAAACAGCTTTTAAACCTCGCGTCTATTATGGCGATGCAGCCGGAAGCACTGATTTTGGACGAACCAACAAGCCAACTTGATCCGATCGCGGCGGCGGATTTCTTAAATACGGTGCGTAAAATCAATTTGGAGCTTGGCACCACCATTGTTTTATCCGAGCACAGACTCGAGGAGGTATTCCCTTGTGCAGACCGTGTTGCGGTGATGGAAAATGGAAGGCTTGCCGCACTGGGTAAGCCGAGGGAGGTCGGTGAGGAGCTGCGGCGGCAAGACAGCGATATGATAGCGGCGCTTCCGTCATCCATGCGAATCTTTTATGCGGTAGAGGGAAGAGGAATGGCACCTCTTACCGTTCGTGATGGCAGGAACTGGCTTTCAAAAGAGATGGCGGGAAAAATACCGACATGCAGGAAGACATTGATATTCCAAGAACAAGAGGAGACCGCTGCTGTCGTCTTAAAAGAGGTATGGTTTCGGTATGAAAAAGACGCGCCGGATGTTTTGAAAGGCGTAAGCCTTGCAGTGCCAAAAGCGCGTTTGTTTGCGGTAGTGGGAGGGAACGGAACAGGAAAATCTACCATGCTGAAAACAATCTGTGGGATATGCCGTCCATACCGCGGTAAAATATGGATCGATGGAAAGCGCATTGAGAAGTACAAAGGAAACGATTTGTTCCGTGGAATGCTTGCTATGCTGCCGCAGGATCCGCAAAGTTTGTTTGTGAAAAAAACAGTAGAAGAAGAGCTGGTAGAGATGCTTGCCGAAAAAGAGGGAAGCATAGAAGAAAAAGAAATGCTGATCAACAACGTTGTACGGGACTGCGAGATAACGGATTTACTGGATATGCATCCATATGACCTCTCGGGGGGAGAACAGCAGCGCGCGGCGCTTGCAAAAGTGCTTCTATGCGAACCAAAGGTGCTGCTTCTCGATGAACCGACCAAAGGTATTGATAATTTCTATAAAAAAAAGCTTGCGGAAATCCTCTTGAGGCTAATGGCAAAAGGTGTAACTGTGATTATGGTTTCCCACGATATTGAATTCTGTGCGAAATATGCGGACCGTGTGGCAATGTTTTTTGACGGGGGAATCGTCACCACCAATACACCGGCGGAATTTTTTGCGCAAAATAGTTTTTATACTACCGCGGCCAACCGTATGAGCCGTCATGTTTTTGCAAATGCGGTAACAGATGAGGACGTGGCGTCGTTATACCGGCAAAGTAAAGAAGGTGGGATAGAAAATGAATGAGGAACGACGGATTAAACTTGGGAAAAAAGAGAAAAACATGAGCCCTAAAAGACGGTTTTTGGGAAGGACGGTCTTATCGTTCTTTATTATCATGGTGGCGATTCCGCTTACCATATGGTTTGGCTGGAAATATGGGGATCGCAGCTATTATATTACAAGCCTTTTGATTATTGCGTATCTTATGATTCCGTTTTTTCTGGTGTTTGAAAAAAGAAAGCCGCAGGCGCGCGAGATTGTGGTTTTAGCGGTGATGTGCGCCATTGCGGTTGCATCGCGTACTGCTTTTATTTGGCTTCCGCATTTCAAGCCAATGACAGCGATTATTATGATAACGGGAATTGCATTTGGGGCTGAGGCAGGATTTTTGGCGGGTGCAGTTTCGGGGTTTGTATCCAATTTTTTATTCGGGCAAGGGCCATGGACGCCGTGGCAAATGTTTGCGTTTGGGATCGCAGGTTTTTTGGCGGGGTTATTGTATCAAAAAGGGCTGTTAAAAAAAGACCGTTTACCGCTTTGCGTTTTTGGGGGCGTTTTAGTGATGACGGTGATAGGTCCGCTGCTCGACACCTGCGCTCTTTTCACCATGAGCTCGGTTGTTACGGTGCAGAGTGCAGCGGCTATATATTTATCCGGAATTCCTGTTAACGCTGTGCATGCCGCTGCAACGGTGTTTACACTGCTTTTATTTTCAAGACCGTTGTTTGAAAAGCTTGACCGGATCCAAGTGAAATATGGAATGATGGAGGCGTAAAGAATGCGTTTTGATTCATTCCATCCGGCAATCAATTTCTTGTTTTTTGGTGTGACGGTGTGCGTCGCGGTTTTGTTTAACCAGCCTGTATTCCTCGCGATAGGATACGTTTGCGCATTCGTTTATTCTGTTTATCTGAGTGGAAAAAAAGCATTAATATTTAATGTTGCCCTGATAATTTTTATTTGCCTTTTTACATTGTTTTATTCGGGATATCATCATTTTGGGGTAACGGATTTGGGAATCAACCCAATCGGCAATCATATTACGCTGGAAGCCGTGATAACGGGTTTGGTGATCGGCGGTACTGCTGCGACGGTTTTTATGTGGGGCTCGTGCATGTGCGCTGTTATTTCCGGTGATAAAGTTATTTATCTATTTGGAAGGATATCGCCGCGATTTTCGTTGTTTTTCTCTATTCTGCTGCGGATGGTGCCAAGGATCGCCGGAAAAGCTAGGCAAATGAATATGGCACAAACAGCCGTTGGAAGGGGAATTGGTCAAGGAAATATTTTGCAGCGCATTCACAATTTTTTTAGGATTGCATCAATCCTTTGGACGTGGGTTTCGGAAAGCCTGATCGAAACATCGGATTCCATGCGGTGTCGCGGCTATACACTCAAAGGACGCACTGCGTTTTCTATTTATCGGTTTGACTACCGCGATCGTGGCATGGTGCTTACTATGGTTTGCGGAATTGCGATTATGCTCGCCGGTATATTGCTGGATCAGACTCATATTCTTTATAACCCGGAGATTCGGATAAACCGCATTACGCCATTATCATTTTTATTTTATTTTGTCTATGGACTATTTTGCTTGTTTCCGCTTTTGGTACAGGCGATCGGGGAATGGAATTTCAGAAAAAAACATAAATAAAAAAAATATACAAAAATGGCATATTTTTTTTTGCAAAAGATGAATATACAATAATTTCAATTTGTAAAATTATTTCAAAAAGTAAAAAATGAAAAGCGTTTCCACATTGGATTTTTTGCATTTGTAAAATCGATAATAAATTATAAAATGTCCTTGACAGCGCGGTTTTTAAGGGATTATACTTGGGTTAATAAACAAACGCAAATTTTGATTCCAAGTATTAGAAATAAATAAACAAACAAATTAAAATTTTACTTTATCGTGATATTTAGTTTCTTCCAAGTTTTAGCCAAGAAAAAGGAGAGCAAATTTGAAAGAAGAAGAGAGATATTCTATTAAATTAGAAGCGGCAAAGTTATATTATCAAGATGATATCCCCCAAAAAGAAATTGCGGAGATGTTAAATATTTCCAGACCTACATTAAATAAGTTTCTAAAGGAGGCGAAGCGCGAAGGAATTGTAAAAATTGAAATTTGCGATGTTCATAAAATGACAGAGTTCATGGAAATTGAAAATGAACTAAAACAAAAATTGGAACTGCGAGAGGTGAAGATTGTAGATGCTGTTGCGGATAGCAGCAGTGAAATTATGAATGGTATTGCACAATATGGAACTCATTATATTCAGCAGTTTATTAAGAGCAATATGAGGATTGGTGTGGGTTGGGGAAAAACGCTGGAAGTACTTGCAAAAAACATGAATCCGGCAAAAAATACTAGGAATGTTACGTTTATGCCGATTTTAGGAGGACCAAGCAAAGCGGATCATTGCTCCATGTTTGCAAATAATTTATGCGAGCATATGGCTTCAAATTATAGTGGAAGTGCGGTGGATTATGTGTATGCTCCGTTGTTTGCGGGGAATGCTGCAATGAAGGAAGCTTATATCAATCTTCCGAATATACAGTCGGCTTTAGAGAAATTTGACGAACTCGATATGGCAATTACTGCGATTGATGGAAATCCGGAACATTCTATGACACTTGAATTAGAAAATGCCAGCGAATATACTAGAAACGAGCTGGAAGCTGCGCAGGTTGTCGGGAGTATGTGCGCAAGATTTTACGACATTAACGGTAACGAAAAAATAACGGAGATGACAGAGCGGATTGTTGCCATCAGCTTGGAACAAATACGCAAGATTCCCCTCGTGATCGCGGCAGGGGGAGGAAGTCATAAAGTAGGCTCAATTATTGGGGGCGCAAGAGCACGGATATTTAATATTCTCGTGACAGACATTTATACAGCGGAAAAAATATTAATCTATTCCTAAGTAGCAAGATATAGTATTTTCCATAATAGATAACAGAAAAACAAATAACTATATTGATATGTTGAATTGATTTTATGTAATTTAGTTCATCTTTCTTTCGTGCGTGTTTCTTTTGTGTGCGTAAAAAGAGGAGTTTGGAGGAAGCGGCATTATGGCAATTTATTTAATGGGTGTCGACATCGGCACAACTGGGACAAAAGCAATGATATTCGACTTGGATAGCAATGTAATGGGAAGCGGATATCAAGAGTGTATTGCAGCAAACCCGCAACAAGATTGGTTTGAGTTTGATGCGGAGGAAATGATTAGTAAAACATTTGAAGCATGCAGCGAAGCGGTAAAAAGTTCAGGCATTGCTCCAAGGGATATAAAGGCGGTCAGCTTTTCTACACAACGTTCCACGGTTGGGTTTATTGGGGACGATGGAAAAATGATCCATAACAAAATGTACAGCTGGCAGGACAACAGGGCGACAGAAGAAGTGGAATTTCAGAAAAAATGTTTTGACGCAGAGAAAACTGTCCGCATTACAGGCATGCCTTTGACCCCAACATACTGTATCAGCAAGGTGCTGTGGTTTAAGAATCATTTTCCGGAAGAATATAAAGCTACTAAAATTATTTCTATGGTATCGGAATTTCTAGCATTCCGTTTTGGTGCGGATGATTATTATTGTGATTGGGGGAACGCATCTTGCTCGGGGATCTTCGATATGAAAAAGCGCGAATGGAGCATGGAGTTGATCCAGGCTTACGGGTTGGATATGGGGAAATTTCCGAAGACCATAAAAGGCGGAGAAGTCATCGGACGTGTTTCTGTGGAAGCGTCAAAATTAACGGGGCTTTCCACGGACACCCTTTTGGTTGCAGGTTCGGGGGATCAAAGCTGTGGCGCGCTTGGCGCGGGTATTGTCTCTGAAGGACTTGCCGAAATGACAATAGGAACTGCAGGACACTTGATTTCTTATATTAGAGAGCCTTTGGAAAACGAGCAAACGCTTGGAATGATGACAGTTAATGCGGCAGTCCCCGGAAATTTTGAACTTAATGGCATTCAGCTTTCGGCAGCATCAATTTATCGATGGTTCCGGGATAATGTTGCGACGCTGGAACGGGATGCGGCGCTGTCTTTAGGGGTGGATCCGTATGTTTTGATGGATGAACTGGTAAAGCAATCGGTACCGGGAGCAAATGGGCTTGTGCTTCTGCCTTATTTTGCGGCGGCAGGCTGTCCGCACTGGGATGTCAATGCAAAAGGAACATTGATTGGATTGAGCTTTATGCATACAAAAGGCGATGTAGCCCGTGCTTTTATGGAAGGCTGCATGTATGAAATGCGCGAGGTGATGGAAACAATGCGTGATGCCGGCGTAGTGTTCCGAGAGCTGCGTATTACGGGCGGCGCTACAAAATCAAATTTGTGGCGGCATATTATGGCAGATATTATGAACTTGCCATTGCGGCAATTGAAGATTAACGATGCAACAATTTTAGGAGCGGCAATTTTAGCAGGATGCGGCGCTGGCGTATTTTCTTCAGCAGTAGAAGGCGCAAAAAAAATGGTTAAATGTGGGGAAGCTGTATTGCCCGATTCTGAAAATGCGAAGATATACAATAAATATTACAAAGTGTTCCAAAAGGCATATCACGCTATGAACAATGAAAATATTTTTGGGCTGCTGAGCAGCGCGAGGGAATAATATAAATTCCTAAAATAAAAAATGGAGGAAGAGAAATGAAGAAAGTTTTAGTAGTACTGTTGGCAGTTGTCATGGTTATTTCTATGGCAGCGTGCACAGGCACAACAACGCAGTCTTCTGCCCCGGCAGAAGAGAGCGCGGCAGAATCCACACAGGCCGCAGAAGAAACAGGAACGGAACAGGCAGCTTCTGATACCGCTGAAAAAACGGATTGGAAGATTGCGGTAGTTCCGAAGGATTCCACAAGCGCATGGTTCGTGCGGATGGAAGAAGGCGTAAAGAAATATGCAGAAGCTACAGGAATCAATGCATATCAAAAAGGGCCTTCCGGCGCAGACGCGTCGCTGCAGGTACAAGTAGTACAAGATCTGATCTCCCAAGATGTAGATGCCATCTGCGTAGTGCCGATCGAGCCGGATTCGCTGGAGCCTGTTCTGCAGGAAGCGAGGGATAAAGGAATTGTCGTTATTACACACGAAGCTCCTGATATCCAGAATTGTGATTATGATATTGAAGCATTTAACAACGACGATTACGGCGCATATATGATGGATAATCTTGCAAAATCTATGGGTGAAGAAGGCGTATATACCACTTCGGTTGGATTTGTAACGACTGCATCTCATAATGCATGGGCAGACAGCGCAGTTGCACAGCAGGAAGCAAAATATCCAGGCATGACGTTGTTAGCTGACGAGCCCCGTTTTGAGACGGAAGACGATACAGAACGTGCCTATGAAAAAGCAAAAGAAATGCTCAAGAAATATCCGGATTTGAAGGGATTCATCGGATGCTGCGCATATGATCCGCCGGGAATCAGCCGTGCGGTAGAAGAACTCGGATTAAAAGGCAAAGTGTTCATTTGCGGTTCGGGTATGCCGAGCCAGTGCAGTGAATTCATGAAGAGCGGTACGCTTGATTCCGTAGTATTGTGGGATCCGGCAGATGCAGGATATGCAATGTGTGCTTTGGCGACACAAGTGCTCAACGGTGCAACAATTGAAAACGGGCTGGATCTAGGTCTTGCTGGATATGACAATGTAAACTTTGCGGAAGGCAAAGATAAAACGCTTGTTGGTTCTGCAATGATCACGATCGATGCGTCCAATGTAGATCAATATAATTTCTGATTTATGATACATGTTTTATGCGGGCGGCATAGGCTGCCCGCATAAAATAATAAAACAACAAGGAGGCGACTGAGATGTCCGATTATGTGCTGCGCGTAGATCATATTTCCAAACATTTTGGCGGCGTTAAGGCATTGCAGGATGTATCGCTGGATATCAAAAAGGGAGAAATTCACTGCCTAGCCGGTGAAAACGGATGCGGAAAATCAACACTGATCAAAGCAGTTTCAGGATTTCATGCAATGGATGGTGGAGCGATCGAAATTGACGGAGTTCGGTATGATAAAATTACGCCCGAGCAGGCAATTGAAGCAGGAATTCAGGTCATTTATCAAGATTTTTCGATTTTTCCTAATTTAACTGCCATGGAAAACCTATCGCTCAATATGGAGCTTGCAAATAAACGAAAATGGATCAGCAAAAAAAGAATGGAAAAAATCGCAAAAGAGGCGGTATCTAAAATTAATTTTGATGTTGATTTGAATGAAACGGTAGAGAATCTATCGGTTGCAGATAAACAGCTGATTGCTATTAGCAGGGCGCTTCTTAACAATGCAAAATTAATTATTATGGACGAGCCTACGACAGCGTTAACGGGGAAAGAGGTAAAAGCGCTCTTTAAGATTATAAAAGATCTTCAGAGTCAGGGAATTGCCATTCTCTTTGTATCTCATAAACTGGACGAAGTTTTTGAAATTTCGGAGCGATTTACGATTTTAAGAAGCGGGAAAAACGTTGTAACCGGAGAAACAAAAGATTTAGATGACAAAAAATTCAGAAAATATATGACGGGTCGCGATTTTGACGATGTAGGAAAGTTTGTACCAAAATGTCAGGATACGGTTTTAGAAGTCAAAAATCTTACGCTGAAAAATGGATATCAGGATGTGTCGTTTTCTTTAAAACAAGGAGAAATCGTTGGACTAACCGGACTGCTAGGGTCAGGACGTACCGAATTGGCAGAAACACTATTTGGATACAGAAATGCAGACAGTGGAGAAATCTTGATCAGTGGGAAAAAAGTTAAAATTAAATCTGTAGAAGACGGGGTAGCAAATGGAATTGGCTATGTGCCCGAAGACAGATTAACGGAAGGTTTGTTCTTGATTCAGTCAATCAATGATAATTTAGCTGTCTCTAAATGGAGCAGTTATGCAAATAAATTTGGAATCGTAGATAAGCAGGCATCACGAAATGCCGTTAATGATGCAATTGAAAATTTTCGGGTTAAAGTTGGATCGATTGACGATCCCATTCAAACATTATCAGGTGGAAACCAGCAAAAAATATTGCTTGCTCGTTGGCTGGCGCTGGATCTGAAAGTACTTATTTTAAATGGACCAACCGTGGGCGTGGATATTGGTGCGAAATATGACATCCATACCATCATACGAGAACTGGCACAAAAAGGACTTGCTGTCATTATTATTTCTGATGACCTTCCAGAGTTATCGGAAAACTGCAATCGCGTGCTGATCATGAACGGTGGTCGCATTACGGGGGAGACCGAAACAATCGATACGGTCAATTTATACTCGCCGCAAGCGATGATGGAATGAGGGGGACAGAATGTTAAGTTTGAAAAGAGTATTGCACAGGACTGAATTTTATATGCTGATTATTGTGGTCGGATTGGCGATTTTAATTCAAGCGGTCAGTGGACAGTTTTTTACAGGAAATAATCTGGTGGATTTGGTTCGTTCCATTATTATTCCCGCGATGTTCTGTATTGCAGAGATGATCGTATTGATTTCAGGTGGTATTGACGTATCTTTCCCGGCGATCGCTTCCCTTTCTATGTATATTGTTAGTGCATATATGAAAGATTTTGCGGGAAGCGTTGTCGTGATGTTCCTTGTAGGCGCTGCACTTGGGCTTGTTATGGGAATATTAAACGGATACCTGATTGCGAAATTTAGTTTTCAGCCCCTTATTATTACGCTGGGTACAGCGAGTATTTTTAACGGTATTTTACTTGGGGTGTTTGCAGCGCAAGAAACGCCGGTACCACAGCAAATGTACGATCTGGGAAAAACGAAACTATTTACTGCTGCGAATGAAACGCTTGGAATCAGTTCCGATATGCCCGTTACGATCTTGTTTTTAATTGTATTGATCGTCGTGGTATGGTTTTTGATGAATCGGACGATGCTGGGCAGAGGGATCTATGGGGTCGGCGGCGATGCGGTATCTGCGAAGCGCGCCGGATTCAATGTATTCCGTACACAAATGTTTGTATATTGCTTCAGTGGCGCAATTGCCGGATTTACAGGGATCACAAGGGCGGTTATGATGACAAATTGTCAGCCTACAAACCTCGCGGGGATTGAGATGACCTGCATTGCTGCCTGCGTTTTAGGTGGCGTGAGCGTGACAGGCGGCAAAGGCACGATAACAGGAACAATGATCGGTATTACGCTGATGACGATGATGTCCAATAGTTTGATCCTTTTGGGAATTCCGACTTATTGGCAACGTGTATTTACCGGCGCGATTATTTTGATCGGTACGGGCATTTCAGCATATCAAATTTTGAAAAACAATAAAAAGCCCAATATTAAGGTCGCGGGATAAGGGGGAAACTATGAATACTGCGGTACAGAAACCCTTGAAATTAAAAGGTATTTATAATAAAGATAAGAATTTTTTCAGGTTGTTGTTGATTTTGGCAGGAGTGTTTGTTCTATGCTCTGTGCTGAAGCCCGACCTGTTTTTAACAGCTTCTAATTTTCAGAGTATGGCAAAACAATTTCCTGAATATGGTTTGCTTTCGATCGGTATTGGTCTTGCGCTGCTAACGGGCGGAATCGACCTGAGCGTTGTCAACATCGCGAATTTATCTTCTATCTCGGCAGCTTTGTTTATGCTGTCAAACACGACGAAAGACATGCCAGATTCCCAAGTGATGGGAGTTATCATCGTAGCGATTTTAATCGCGATCGGTGTTGGGCTTGGCGCAGGTGCTGTTAATGGGTTATTGATTTCCAAAGTGGGGATCCCGCCAATTTTGGCGACGCTCGGCACGCAGCAGCTCTATTGGGGGATCGCGATCGTCATGACAGAAGGTCGTTCTGTCAGTGGATTGCCATCGCTCTACTCTAAAATTTTTAATGCAAATATTGGAGGGGCTCTCCCTGTGGCACTTATCATTTTTGTGATTTGCGCATTGGTGATGGGCATTATACTTTCCAAAACGGCGTTTGGCGCAAGACTTTATTTGCTGGGGACCAACAGCACGGCATCAAAATATGCCGGTTTGAAAACAGATTCCCTGCTAGTCAAAACATATGCACTTTCAGGATTGATGGCGGTAGCGGCAGGCATCATCATGATGGCAAAACAGAATTCGGCAAAAGCAGATTATGGTTCTGCTTATACTCTGCAATGCGTTTTGGTAGCAGTGTTGGGCGGTGTTAGTACGGAAGGCGGAAAGGGAAATATACAAGGGATTGTAGTGGCTACGATTATATTACAATTCTTAAGCAGCTGTCTGAATATGTATGAAAACGTTTCCAATTTCTATCGTGACATTATTTGGGGAGTCGTCTTGATCGCTGCGTTGATCTTTAATTATACGGTGAACAAGCGTGATTTATTAAGAGCACAAAAAGCATAAAAAGGGACAAGCAAAAGAAAAAAGGAGTGAGTAAGTTGATAAGTTATTTCGAAAAGAAACAGGATTCTGTACCGATTGATATTCAGGATGTTCTGGAAAAAGGGACAAAAGGATATGAACGCTGCCAACGCCTAAAAAACCAAGTAATTGCGGTAAAACCCAGATTGCTTTGTGATAGGGCAAGAATTATCACGCAGTCTTATAAAGAAACGGAAGGTCAGCCTGCACTCATTCGTCGCGCAATGGCGCTTCGTGATTTGCTGGAAAAATTGAAGATCTATATTTTGCCGGATGAACTCATTGTAGGGCATTCTGCTTCTGACCATCGCTGTGCGGAAATTTTCCCGGAGTTTGGCGTCCAATGGATCAAAGACGAGATTGACCTGTTTGAAACAAGGGACATGGATCCGTTTGTAGTATCGCCGGAAGTAAAAGAAGAGTTTTTAAATGATATTTATCCATATTGGGTAGGAAGAACGCTCAACGACCGGATTCAAGCAGTATATGACGATGAGATCAAACTCCAGTCATATGACGCCAAGCTTTTTACCATCGGGCTTCATGAGACGGGCGGACTTGCGCACGTTGCCCTGAATTATGAGAAGATCATTACGCGCGGGCTGGCGGACGTACGGGCAGAGATTCAAGAAAAAAACGATGCGCTTGAAATGAGCGAACCGTCCTCTATGAAGAAACGGCAGTTTTATCAAGCTTGTACGATTATTATTGACGGCGTGATTGCTTTTGCGCATCGTTATGCGCAGGAAGCAAGAAATATGGCGGAGGTCGAAAAAGACCCTGATCGCGCGGCCGAATTGCTGAAGATCGCGGAAGTTTGTGACTATGTTCCGGAACATCCGGCACGTACGTTCCACGAAGCGTTGCAGTCGTTTATGCTGATCCACTGTGTACCGTTCATCAACGATAATGGAACTTCGTATACCCCGGGCAGGATGGATCAATATATGTATCCGTATTATGCAGGGGATTTGAAAGCGGGCAGGATGACCAAAGCAGAAGCGCAGGAGCTTTTGGAAGCTTTATGGATCAAGTTTTCTGAAAGCGTCAAGATATATAATGCCGTAGATGCTGCATCTACCGGTGGACAGCCCACTGGAAATAATGTTGCGATCAGCGGGGTAAGTCCGGATGGATTGGACGCGACAAACGATCTTTCCTATCGCTGCTTGGAAGCGCACTGCCATATTTTGCTGGGGCAGCCGAATTTCACGGTGCGTGTTCACAAAAAAACGCCTCACGATCTTTTGATAAGGACATGTGAAGCGATCCGTCTTGGAAATGGTATGCCGCAAATTTCAAATGATGAAATTTTTGTCAATGCCATGCTCCGTTTGGGGGTGACGCTACCGGAAGCACGTGATTATGTTCCGGTAGGATGCCTGGAAACTATGCCGCGTAACACCTGGGGACGTGCAAACGGCGGATACTTCAGCCTGGTGAAGGTGCTTGAGCTTGCGCTTTCCAATGGCGTTTGCCGGATAACAGGGAAACAGGTGGGGCCAAAAACCGGAGATCCGCATGAATTTAAGACATTTGAAGACGTTTTGGCTGCATTTGAGAAACAAATGAAATATTCTGTGCAGCATATGGTCACGGCAAACAATATGATAGATATGGTGCACGAAGACCTGGCGCCTGTTCCGTTTGTTTCTATTCTCGTGGATGATTGTATTCAAAACGGAAAGGATGTTACTTCCGGTGGAGCGCGATATAACTGGACGGGACCGCTTGGAATCGGTATTGCGAATGCTGCAGACTCGTTGATTGCTATTAAAAAAGCTGTGTTTGAAGATAACTATGTCAGTATGGCGGAGATGATTAACGCGATTGAGACTGACTTTGAAGGAAAAGAAGACCTAAGGCTTTACTTGAGGAATAAAGTCCCGAAATATGGCAATGATATTCCTGAGGTTGATATTTTTGCAAAATATGCGACGGATACATTTTTTGATGAATTAACGCATTACACCAACTATCGTGGAGGCAAGTTCAATCCTGCACTGATGCCGGTTTCGTCTTATGTGGCGTTTGGCTTATGCACAGGCGCGACGCCTGACGGAAGGAAATCGGGCGAACCTTTGGCAGATGGTGTTTCGCCGCAGAATGGTATGGATAAACACGGCCCGACGGCGGTATTTAAGTCAGTAAGCTGCCTTGACCATGTGCGTTGCGGCAATGGCGTTATTTTCAATCAGAAGATGAGCCCGGGACCCTTGTTTGCGGAGGACGGCTTGGAAAAATTCAGCGCGCTTATCCGTTCTTATATTGATCTTGGCGGATCGCAGGTACAGTTTAATGTTGTATCTGCCGATACATTGCGTGACGCACAGGTAAATCCTGAAAAACATGCAGGATTGGTTGTAAGGGTAGCAGGCTATAGCGCGTTCTTCAATGAGATTTCAAAAGAGGTACAGGATAGCATTATCCAAAGGACAGAACAGCAGCTATAATTCGGAAGACTTGTGGGGGCGCATAACCGTGCCCCTTGCAAGTAGCCAGAATGTTTTTGGAGGACGGTGGATGAAGGAAAAGGGCGTTATTTTTAATATACAGAAATACAGCGTTAACGACGGTGGAGGAATTCGAACGATTATTTTTTTAAAAGGATGTCCGCTGCGCTGCGTGTGGTGTTCTAACCCGGAATCGCAGATCATTGCGCCGCAGGTACTGTTTACGGCGACAAAATGTATTGGCTGCGGGAAGTGTGCCGTTGTTTGCCCGAATAACGCGCTGAATAATCCTGTCGTCTGTACGGGTTGTGGAAAATGTGTAGACGTTTGCTATGCCGGGGCGCGCGAAATATATGGAAAAGAAATGACAGTACAGCAAGTACTGGCAGAGATTGAAAAAGACAGGGTTTTTTATAGAAATTCGGGAGGCGGGGTTACACTCTCGGGCGGAGAAGCATTGATGCAATGGGAATTTGCTTCTGCGCTGGCATCGGCGGTGAAGAAGCGTTACCTTAACCTAGCGATTGAAACAACAGGTTATGCACCTTTCGAACGAGCCTATGAAGTTTTAAAATTTTGTGACACGATTTTATATGATTTAAAGCATATGGATAGCGCAATCCATCAGAAGTACACAGGAGTATCAAATGCTTTGATTTTGGATAATGCACGTAAATTATCTGAACTGGGTAAAAAAGTTATTTATCGGATTCCTTTGATAGGCGGCATCAATAATGACGAAATCAATATTCGCAGTGTAATTGATTTTGCAAAAGAAACGCATGTGAGTACGATACATTTGCTTCCGTACCATGAGTTTGGGCGCGCAAAATATGAAAAAATAGGAAAACGTTATGCGTGCGAGGCTTATACGCCAAGTGATGAACAGGTTCAAAATATTAAAGAAATGATGCAAAAAGAACGCCTGAATGTTAAAATCGGCGGTTAAATCAGTGTGAGAAAGGCATTGTAGAAAGAGGCATTTATGTATGAGAAATTAAAAAAAGAAATAATTGAGACTGGAATAAAGCTGAAGGAATATCGCCTGATCGCGCTGGCGGGAGGAAATGTCAGCGCAAGGACGGAGGATGGAAATATTCTGGTGACGCCTTCCGGCATGGATTATGATTCCCTTTCCGAAGATGATATTATTGTAGTAGATGCGGAAGGAAATGTGCTGGAAAGTTCACGAAAACCATCCGTTGATACGATTGCATTACTATATATTTATAATCACCTGTCAAATGTAAATGCGATTATACATACTCACCAGGTATACGCGACGGCGGTTGGATTAATTGAAGATGTGCTGCCCGCAGCTGTTACCACGCTTGCCAACGTTACGCTAGGAGAAGTAAACGTAGCACAATACAGTTCTGCAGCCAGTATTGACATGGGGATTCAGACCGTAAAATATTTAAATGAAAAACGTGCGGTTATTTTGAAAAACCACGGTGTGATTACAGTGGGCGAAGACCTGAAACAGGCGGTATATGCTGCGGTTTACCTGGAAGATGCGGCAAAGACGTATTTAATTGCCAAAATGGCGGGAAAACCTTGTGTTCTGAATAGTATGCAGGTACATGAAGCGGTGGAGGCTTTTAAAGGCTGTGGTCAAAAATAGGGAGAAAAGATATGAAACAGCACATGACAAAGGAAGAAGCGCGGGAAAAAGCAAGTAAGTATTTTGAACGGGCAAATATCTATATGAAGCCAGAAGAAATAGCGAATATGGAAATTGCAGACTTAGGGTTAGGGAGGCTGGAAGAGTTTGGGATTGAACTCTATATTTATGTGAATACCAAACGCTGCGCAGCCAAAGAAATGGTGCTTTTTCCCGGTCAAATTTGCCCGGAGCAGATTCATCCGCCATTTGGGGATTATCCGGGAAAAGAAGAAACGTTTCGCGTAAGAATGGGCACTCTCTATTTATATACGGAGGGGGAACCGACCTCCAAGATAAAGGCACATATTCCGGAGGACAAAAAGAATAATTTCCATGTTTTTCATGAAATCATTCTTGAAAAGGGCGACCAATATACTTTGGAACCCAACATTGCTCATTGGATATGCGGAGGACCGGAAGGTTGCGTGATTAGTGAATTCTCTAGCTATAACAGGGATGATTACGATATTTATACGGACCCGGAGGTCGTGAGGATGAACGGTGTGAAGCCGTTTGAAGATTAGAAATATAAAAACTTAACAATAAAAGTAAAAGAGGCTTAAATTTTAGGTTAAGCCTCTTTGTGTTATAAAGCGTTCTTTGAGCGGATAAAACTCTGCGGGAGTAAGGCGTCATTTTAAATGAGTTTTTATGATTGAAACAATGAGTGCCGCCACTTACTGTATGGACACCACAAGATGTGATCCTTTATCCGGTATAAAAAATACTTTTCAATTCTGTTTAAAATCTATTTTAATTATAAGAAGAATATAAAAATAAGGTTTTCGAAATTTTTCGAAAACCTTATTATATCAATGGTTGCGGGGACCGGATTTGAACCGATGACCTCCGGGTTATGAGCCCGACGAGCTACCAAACTGCTCTACCCCGCGACGTATTTTATGTGTCTCTTATTTGAGACAGCTTAATTATTATATAATGATATAATCATTATGTCAAGGAAAATACCACATAATGTAAACTTAAAATATATTTTAAATTTACAAAACGTTATTCTGCCAAGCTTTCAGCTGAAAATTGTTTTGGGGAAATTCCCTTCTGTTTTTTAAATACTCTGCTGAAATGCGCATAATCGTTATATCCTGCAAGTCTGGAAGCTTCTGACCAATAAAGACCGCCGGAGGAATAAAGGTCGATGGACTTACGGATTCGAAAACGGTTGAGATATTCCGGAAAAGTACAGCCGACCTCTTTTTTGAATAACGTACTTAAATAACTGCGTGAAACATGGGCTACACTCGCAAGATCTGAAAAAGAGACCTCGTTTGCATAATGCTCCGCAACATATTCTTTGATAAACGTTACATAATCATAGTGTTTACTGATACCCGAAAGCATTTTTGTTAAAAGTTCGTCTTCTTTGGAAGAGGCAGTTTTAAAGGCGTGTGTCACAGAGGCGATGCTTTGTTCAAAAGGAATTCTGTCGAAGGCAGAACCACCAAGGTAACCTTGTGCACCGGTATTGTCATACATATATTTTAGATCCAGCGTAGAGTTTACAGGCCCCCCGTAGATGGTTTTAATGACCTCCGGGCACAGTTTATCGCACAGATCAAATATTTCGCGTGTAAGGGAGACGCACGCTTCCAGGGATAATACTTTTTTAGCGCCAATCAGTCCGCCGCGCGTTACGCCGAGGTGTACGCAGATTACATCGGCGCCTGCATAGAGCATATCCTGCGCCTGTGCCGGTGTGAAAACAAATGCTACGGTAAACAGATGTTTTTTATGGGCGACGGAAATTGCGTTCACTTCCGATTGATAGCAAACGCCTTCTTCTTCAAGCGCATCACGAAACTGTCCGTCAATGATTCCTACGGTAGGATAGTTGCTGATCCCGGCAAACCCCTGTGCTTTTATCTTATCCAGATAGGCTGGAAGATGGATAGTAGGATCGGTGGCACATAGACCGAATAATACGGGAGCGTCGGGAATGCGAGGCAAAATTTCTCGTGAGGCAAATTCCATGACCATTTCGTTGCAGTTGGAAAAAGGCAGGAAAGCAGCGAGAGTCCCGAGACCTGCCTGTCTAAACCGTCCGGCGTTCAGGGCGAGGATCAGGTCGGCACCGCCGCGCAGCGCATTTTTAGCAGAAAGACCGTTGCCACACGCGACACCGATAATATGACCTTTTGTACGGATATTTTGATGTAATCTGCCAGTCAAATGGTTTTGCATAAAAAATATATTCTCCTTATTTCGTATTTCGAAATAAATATTCAATATATAGATATATGATATAACAAAAAATCATAAAAGTATAACATTTTTACATTTTTATTTTTGCTATTATGGAGTATGATAAAATCAGAAGTTAAGGGGAAAAAGGGGGCGATATTTTGAAAACAATCGCTGTAGTGGGAACGTTTGATTCCAAAGGAGAAGAATACGCCTTTGTCAGAGAACTTATTGAGAAACAAGGCGTTCGGACGTTGATGATACACACGGGCGTATTTCCTCCAACGATTAAGGCACATATCGGAAACGATGTTGTTGCAGCCGCGGCAGGAGAAAATATTGAGGAAGTCGCTGCAAAGAAGGACCGTGCGTATGCTACGGAGGTGCTGGCAAAGGGAATGGAGAAATTGATTCCTCAGCTGTATGCACAAGGAGAGTTTGACGGAATTCTGTCTTTCGGTGGTTCCGGAGGGACTGCAATTGCAACGCCGGGAATGCGTGCATTGCCGGTAGGTGTTCCGAAAATTATGGTTTCGACGGTAGCATCGGGCGATGTATCGGTTTTTGTCGGCACAAGCGATATTATGATGTATCCTTCCATCGTAGACGTATCGGGTATTAATACGCTATCGGAAAAGATTTTTAGTAATGCAGTAAATGCGATGGTTGGCATGGTTACTGCCAAAGAAGAAACGCATATCCATAAAAAACCGTTGATCGCCGCTACAATGTTTGGAGTAACGACGCCCTGCATAGATATGGCACGGGAATATCTAGAAGAACATGGATATGAAGTTTTGGTATTCCACGCGACAGGTATAGGCGGCAGAACCATGGAAAGCTTGATCCGATCCGGCTTTTTTGCGGGGGTACTTGATCTTACCACCACAGAATGGTGCGACGAATTGGTGGGGGGAACGCTTGCCGCAGGACCGCACCGATTGGAGGCTGCGGGAGAAAAGGGGATACCGCGGGTGGTGTCGGTAGGCGCTATGGATATGGTGAATTTTGGACCGGTAGAATCAGTGCCTGAAAAATTCCGGGGAAGGAATTTATACCGGCATAATCCGGCGGTCACGTTGATGAGGACAAACATAGAAGAGAACAAGGAATTAGGGAAGATACTGGCGGAAAAAATGAATATGGGCTGCGGAAATGCAACGTTGATGCTTCCGCTGGGCGGTGTCTCTATGATCGATGCGCCGGGACAACCATTTTATGGGGAAAAAGAGGATGCTGCTTTGTTTGAGGCGATACATCGTTATTTAGATCCATGGAAGACGGAATTGCTTGAAATAGCTTGCAATATTAACGAAGAAGCGTTTGCTAAAGAAGCGGCACGTAAATTAATCCAATTGATAGAAGACAGATAAACAAATAATAATGAGGAGGATTTTTTAAATGAATACGATGACAAGACGAGAAATTATGGAGAAATTTCGCAGAGAAGGTGCAGAAGGAAAAATTTTGGTCGGCGTAGGTGCAGGTACGGGCATCACGGCAAAAAGCAGTGAAGCAGGCGGCGCAGATATGTTGATCATTTATAATTCAGGACGTTTTCGTATGGCTGGTAGAGGATCTCTTTCGGGGTTGCTCTCCTATGGCGATGCAAACAAGATTGTAGTGGAAATGGGTGCAGAGGTTTTGCCGGTTGTAAAAAATACACCCGTTCTGGCAGGCGTATGCGGAACGGATCCTTTTCGTGTCATGGAAGTATATTTAAAAGAATTAAAAGCACAAGGTTTTAACGGTGTACAGAATTTTCCGACCGTTGGGTTGATTGACGGCGTATTCCGCCAGAACCTTGAAGAGACAGGTATGGGCTATGGACTGGAAATTGATATGATCCGTAAAGCGCATGAATTGGATATGCTTACATGTCCTTATGTTTTTGAACCGGAACAGGCGCGGGCGATGGCAGGCGCAGGAGCGGATATTTTGGTGGCGCACATGGGATTAACGACAAAAGGGACAATCGGCGCCAAAACAGCCTTGACACTGGATGACTGTGTTGCAAAGGTTAAGGCTATTATGGATGCGGGACGCGAGGTAAATCCTGATATTTTGGTGATCTGCCATGGAGGGCCGATTGCAGAACCGGCAGACGCTGCTTATGTGATCGAGCGTGTGCCTGGGATCGACGGCTTCTTTGGCGCTTCCAGTATCGAGAGGTTTGCAGCAGAAAAAGGAATTAAGGAACAGGCAGCGGCATTCAAAGCGATCAAAAAATAATGCAAACGGTAAAAAGGACGGCAATCAAACCATGCCGCCCTTTTTTGTTATAAAATTTTATTGGTTATGGAGAAGCAGAAGGTTGTGGATCCGGCGCAACCGTAGGAGAGGGCTCCGGAGTGGAAGTGGGCTGCGCGGCAGATTCGGGAGAAGGAGAACTGCCGGAATCCTCAATAAATTTGGTTTCGCCTGGCATAACCCATCCTAAGCGGTCACGTGCTTCTTGTTCGATATAATCGCTGCTTCCAATATAATCCAGCTCATTTTTATAATAATCGATTTGATCGGATAATTCTTGTTCCTTGGCAAGCAGCTCCGCCTGTTTTTGCGACTGGGAGGCAAGGATGTTTTGTTGATTAAAAAAGGTCAGGCTTGCGTATACCAGAACACAAATCAGGATGATCGCTTTAATACGTCCAAAACGAAATGATTTTTTTTTCTTCTCCGGCATTTTTTGCAAACCTCCTTTCTTTTGGAACAATGCTTTCTACTTACGGGAATCATAACATAAAAAGGCGATTTCTTCAAGCGCACGACGATGATATTGGGCGCGGAAGATATTAAAAAAATATTAAGGGGATTTTACAAATTGACGATTCGTGGTATAATACGATCCGAGGAATTTAAGAAAAGAGGATTTGGGTATATGAGAAAAGTTTTGAGTGTGATTGTTGCGGCATTGATGCTGTGCGGCGTTTTTACGGCCTGCTCTAAACCGGTTGAAGAACCATCGGCATCCCCGACACAGATTGTCACGGAAACGGTTGCACCGACTGCGACACCGCAGCCAACTCCGGAGATCCCGACCGATGTTTCACCCACAACTGGATTGCCTGGAAATACGGTTTATAAACCGATCATAGTACAAATTGATAATGCGGCATCGGCACGCCCGCAATCCGGGATCAGTTATGCGGATATTGTCTATGAGACCGATATTGATGGCTATGATACGCGTTTGACAGCATTGTTTAATGATGCTTTGAACGGCGAGAACGCGCCCAGTGAATTGGTTGTAGGACCGGTACGGTCTTCGCGTTACTACCATCAATGGATCCAGGGAGAATGGGACGCTTTGTATGTCCACATGGGAGGCCCTGATTCCACAGGCATGGACGAAACCGACATCTGGGGTGCAAGTGCGGAGCATATCCAGCAACGTATTAACGGTGCGGGGAAGCATGCTTCTAATACGGAGTATTTCTTTGCACTGCGAGATGGCAAACCAGCATCTGATTATGCAGGAATCGATTTGATTAAGGCGCTGAACGTATATAATTACGATCCTGTGGCAAAGCAGGCGTTTACGTATTATCCGCTGCAGGATTATGCGGATCAGCCAATGGTTGAAAAAATCGCGTTTACCTTCTCCAAGGATTTGGGTTCCATCTCCTATGGTTATGACGAGGGTAATGATAAAATGATGCGTTTTGTCAATCATGAAGAGTTTACCGACGCGACAACAGGCGACCAGGTAGGAGTGCAAAATTTGATCGTGCAGTTTGTCAATGATAAGGCTGCAAACGATGCGCCGCAAAGCGACCGTCGGATTGTAGATGTCGAAGGAAGCGGAAAAGCACTGTTTCTGATCCATGGCAAGCTGATGGAAGGCACGTGGGAACGTCCAAGCTATGATGACAAGACGACGTACAAGCTCGCAAGCGGCGAAGAAGTGACGCTGACCCCCGGAAATACATGGATTGAAATGCATCCGACAGGGAAGGATGTTCAGGTTACCATGGCAGATGGCACAGAGCAGACGTTTACCGGAGAATAAAGAAATTTATTATAAAATGCAAGAGCCGAACGCATAAATTGCGGATTCGGCTCTTTTTTTGTTAAAAGCATCCTAAAAATGAAGCATTCAGAAGATAAAGCTTCGCGTATTATATTTTGCAGTTGCTTCCCAAGATTTCCGCATATATAATGAAAGTATTATCGGATATGGAGGAAAGTTATGCCTAAATATACAAAGAATGATTTGCATAAAATAATAGATGAAAATGGAATCAGGTTCTTACGTCTGCAATTCACTGATGTTTTTGGAATTCTGAAGAATATTACGGTGACAACCAGTAAATTAGATAAAATTATTGAGGAAGGCTGTATGTTTGATGGATCCTCCATCGATGGTTTCGCGAGGATAGAGGAATCGGATATGATGCTGGTTCCTGATCTGGATACATTTGAAATTTTTCCGTGGTCTAACCCTAAGGGGAGGACGGCGCGTTTTATTTGCGATGTATACATGCCGGATGGTACGCCGTATCAGGGATGTCCGCGATATATTTTGAAAAGACAGCTGGAAAAAGCAAAAGAGCTTGGCTATACGCTTAACATTGGACCGGAAGCAGAATTTTTTCTGTTCCATAAAGATGAAAACGGAAAAGCGACGATTGAAACAAATGACGACGGTGGTTATTTTGATTTGGCACCGCTTGACATGGGCGGCGCGGCGCGCAGGGATATTTGTCTGGCACTCGAAGAAATGGGTTTTGAGATTGAAGCTTCTCATCATGAATGCGCAGTTGGGCAGCACGAAATTGATTTTAAATACGGAAACGCCCTTAAGATGGCGGATGACGTGATGACGTTCAAGATTGTGGTGAAACGGATTGCACAGACGCACAACCTGCATGCAACCTTTATGCCCAAGCCGATTTATGGGATCGCGGGAAGCGGGATGCATATCAATATGTCGCTTTGCACCGCAACGGGTAACGCTTTTACCAGTAAGGAAGACGAGCTTGGACTTTCGCGTCAGGCTTATGGATTTATGGCGGGAATATTAAAACACGCAAGAGGCTTGTCGCTGCTCACCAATCCTACGATCAATTCCTATAAGCGTTTGGTGCCTGGGTTTGAGGCGCCATGTTATATTGCGTGGTCTGCCAAAAACCGTAGTCCGTTGATTCGTGTGCCATTTGCGCGTGGCGCAGCAACAAGGATAGAAATGCGTAATCCCGATCCTACGGCAAATCCTTATCTCGCCTATGCGGGTGCTCTTGCAGCGGGGTTGGAAGGCATTACTGAAGGATTGGTTCCGCCGCCGCCGGTGAATAAAAATATTTATACGCTTTCTGAAGAAGAAAAGAAGATGCATAAAATCAAAAGGGTACCGCAGAATATGTTTGATGCGATCAATGATTTTAAAGATGATCCGCTAATGCGTGAAGTGTTGGGCGACGGTGCCTATGAGAAGTATCTGAAAGGAAAGATAAGCGAATGGGCGGATTATTCCCAGCACGTGCATGAATGGGAACGTGAACATTATTTGACTAAATACTAAACCGTTCGCAAAAAAGAGTGATACCCCTTTGATGGATTTTGTTATCGAAGGGGTTTTTAATTAAAAGTAGAAAAATCGCTGATTACATGTTTTCATTAAAAGCATTATAATAGGTAAAAAGTGAAAAGAAGAGGAGGGAAGCGTGAATGAAACTTGCGAGGGTTAAAACGCAGGATGGAATACACTATGCACAGATCCAAGACGGCGAAGCCATAGTATTAGAGGGAAATCCTTTTGAAGAAGTAAAAGTTTCCAGGAAAAGGATTGGTTCGGGAGAATACCGTTTGCTTGCGCCCAGCGAGCCGAAAAACATTGTAGCGGTCGGACTTAATTACCGCAGTCATGCACAGGAGCTTGGGATGGAAATTCCAAAAGAACCTTTGATTTTTTCCAAGTGGGCGACTTCGGTTTTGGATCCTGGTGGGATCATCAAAAAACCGGAGGTTTGTAAACGGCTGGATTACGAAGCGGAGCTTGCTTTTGTAGTGGGAAAACAGTGTAAAAGTATTGTCCCTGCAAAGGCGCAGGAATATATCTTAGGATATACATGCCTCAACGACGTTACTGCGCGTGATTTGCAGCAGACGGATGGGCAGTGGGCGAGGTGTAAAGGTTTTGATACTTTTAGTCCGTTTGGACCGTGGATCGAGACAGAGTTTGATCCGTTACATGCGCATGTGCGGGCTATTTTGAATGGTAACACTGTGCAGGAAGGATACACCAGCGATTACATTTTTGACGTATACCGGATTTTAGCATATGTGAGTAGCTTTATGACACTATATCCAGGAGATGTGGTGACAACCGGGACACCGGGCGGAATTGGTCCGATGGAACCGGGAGATCAAATCAGTATCGTAGTTGATGGAATCGGTGAACTTAAAAATATGATAGGATAATATCTGCTTAGAAATTTGCGGGCGGGGATTCTACAGATGTATCTTCACCCCCGTCCGTCATCTTTAGGTTGACAAATGCTGCGAAATACTCTAAAATAATGAATGCTATTCTA
This sequence comes from Christensenella sp., assembly GCA_034926635.1. Lineage (GTDB taxonomy): Bacteria > Bacillota > Clostridia > Christensenellales > Christensenellaceae > Christensenella. The sequence goes on from JAYFQX010000010.1 coordinate 63,249, forward strand.
AATATGGCTCCATGGTCAAGCGGTTAAGACGTAGCCCTCTCACGGCTGAATCTGGGGTTCGATTCCCCATGGAGTCACCATTCGTATCCGAAAACCGGATGCAGTACCGCCAGTGTTTACGCTGGCGGTATTTTTATCAAAAAAATCGGTTGGTGATATATAATTTTATGATATCGATACCGATTTCATTCCGAAAAATATACGGTAATTAACGACCTGCAGCGGCTTAAAATAAGATCCTCACTAATTCTGATGCTTTTTAATGGATAATAACGAATCTATAGCCAAAAAATGTTTTGGGAGGTATCTTAAAAGCAGGGGTGAGGGTGATGAGTAAAAATAGTAAAATCGTAATCAGTATTTTTTTTGTGATTGTTTTTTGCCTTGTTTCTTACTGTGTTGTACAAATAGGGGAGACACAACAAGGAATTTTGACATTAACACAACAATTAGCAGAGCAGGCAACTCAAAAAGGGCAAAGCGGCAACATTGCGCCTGAATCCTCTGCGTTACAAACGCCGGAAAGCTCTGGGCAACCGACAGAACAAATTGCCGCGCCCTCAATAAATGCAACGGATCAGGGCGGCACAGAAAATATATCGGGAGACCAGGAAAATACGGCTAAGGTTGCTACGCCTGAGCCGACCATGCAGCCGGAGCAAAAATCGCAGGGACAAATCGTTTACTGGGTTCCCAATGGAAAGGTTTATCATACTACGCCAAATTGTTCGACATTAGCGCGTTCCTCTACGATTTTAAGCGGCACAATCGAAGAAAGCGGAAAGCCGCGCGTCTGCAAGAAGTGTGGCTGAAAATAAATCGATAAAAATAAGAAACGAAAAAAAGGAGGTGTGGCAGACAGGTTATTGATATGAATAAAGAAAGTTTTATTAAAGTTTTATTATAGAAAGGTGCATTTTACGAGGGCGTTTACAGGGCGGTAAAATGCACCTTACTATTTGAATTATAAAAAAACGCGTGGTATCATAGAATCATTAGAATTAAGCAGAAAGGGTCTGCCACGCGCAATGAAAAGAGGAATGTTTGGGCAGATGCAAAAATCAGAGAATATATGATAGGGTTTATTGACGGAGGCGGCGGAATGCGGGGCGTATATACCGCCGGGGTTTATGACTATATGCTGGATCGCGGAATCAAGATAGATTATGGGATCGGCGTATCAGCAGGGGCTGCCAATATGATCACTTTTTTGGCAGGGCAACGGGGCAGGACGTTTAAATTTTATGCGGAATATTCTTTCCGTAAAGAATATATGAGCCTTGCCAATTGGCTGAAACACCGTAATTATCTTGACCTTGACTATATCTATTCCACTTTAACCAACCGTGGGGGAGAATACCCACTGGATTATGAAGCATTTTCAAAGAATACAACGCCGTTTTTGGTAACGGCTACGGATGCACAGACGGGGGCAACGAAGTATTTCACAAAAAAAGATGTTGCGCAGGATCGTTATGATATTCTGAAGGCTTCGTGTGCAATTCCGTTGGCATGCAAACCGTATCCTGTTGGCGGGAGATTGTATTTTGACGGTGGAGTCGCATTGCCGATGCCGTACCAAAAAGCTCTTGATGATGGGTGCGATAAAATTGTCGTACTGTCTACAAGGGCACGTGATTATGTGAAGCCTAAACAAAAAAATCTTTGGATGATGAAGCGGGCACTTAAGAAATTCCCTGTTGTTTTTGGACAAATCGAACGGCGACATGAGGTGTACAATCGATCTATGTCAGAGATTTTAAGGCTGGAAAAGCAAGGCAAAGCACTACTCGTTGCTCCTTCGGATAGTTGCGGCGTTGATACATTGACCCGGGATAAAGACGCGTTTATGAGATTATATCAAAAAGGATATGAAGACGGCGCTACCGTAGAAAAATTTATACAAAAATAAGAATTTATGAAAAAAGAGCGTTTCTGATCAAAAGAAACGCTCTTTTGCTGTCATATTTATACGGTATTGCCTTTTTTCGTCCGAATACGAATATACCGGTGTTTGATATGGGGATTGGCAGTTTTGCGGGTATCAATATCAAACTGTTTTAGGGATTCTACCAGTTGGGTAAGGCGCGCATAGCCATAATTGCGGGAATCAAAATCAGGGTAACGTTTATTGAGACGATTGCCGACCGCACCCAAAAATGCCCAGCCATCGTCATCCGAGATGTCGTTCACAATCGCTTTGATTGATTTTGTCAATTGTGCTTTGTTTGCCATGGCTGTTTTCGCTGCATCGTTTTTTTCGTCTTTTTCGTCTGTGCTGTTTTCTTTTTCTTCGGTATTAGCAGCAAGAATCTCAAGGTATTTAAAGATTTCGCATGCTGCGATAAACGGCGATGGCGTCTTTTTTTCACCCATGCCGATCACCAGCATGCCTGATTCGCGCAAACGTCCGGCAAGCCGCGTAAAATCGCTGTCGCTTGAAATGATACAGAAGCCATCAACGCTGCCGGAATAAAGAATATCCATAGCGTCAATAATCAAAGCGGAATCCGTGGAGTTTTTTCCGCGCGTATAACCGTATTGCTGGATTGGTGCGATGGAATAATCCAACAGGACTTTTTTCCACGAAGCGTTTTGCGTTGTCGTCCAATCTCCATAAATGCGTTTGTAGGTGGGCGTTCCGTATTTAGGGATTTCATCAAAAATAAATTTGATGTATTTATCAGATACGTTATCCGCATCGATGAGCACGGCGATCCGTTTTTCATTGCTTTCCATAGTTTTCTCTTTTCCTGTCATTCATTTACTTCAATTATAACACAAAGTAGAAGAAGATAACATTGGATGTACAGCATGCAGGGATCGAATGATACGGGCTTGATTGCATGATCTTCGCCCTCTATAGCTATAGCGGGTCATTTTGTAGCTTGCGTTGCCATGCTATAAAGTTCTTCCTTGAAAAACTCTTTATAGTGTATAGGGAACATGATAGCGAGCTAAAATAATTTTATTTCAGATACATTGTCCCCTCGGATCGGGTATGCTTATGGACAGCTACAAAGCGTTTTGATATAATTGAGAGAGTTTTTTGGAACGGAAAGAAGGCAGAGAGCAAAAGTGGCGGAATTATTAATGGGAAACGAGGCGATTGCGCTGGGCGCGATTGCTGCGGGGGTGAATCTTGTGTGCGGGTATCCGGGCACGCCCTCCACGGAAGTATTGGAGACGGTCGCAAAACATAATCCGGGCGATATTCATGTAGAATGGTCATCGAATGAAAAGGCGGCAATGGAAGTGGGCGGCGGCGCAAGCTTTACAGGTGCGCGCGTGCTGGTAACCATGAAGCAGATGGGGCTAAATGTGGCGGCAGATCCGCTGATGTGCCTCTCTTATCTTGGCGTAAAAGGCGGGATGGTTGTATTGGTGGCGGATGACCCCGGTCCGATTTCATCGCAAACCGAACAGGATACCAGGCATTTTGCGCGGTTTGCAAATCTGCCCGTGTTGGATCCGTCTACGCCAGAGGAAGCATATGAGATGGTGCAATATGCGTTTGCGCTATCCGAGCGGTGGAACCTACCGGTTATTTTAAGAAGCACGACGCGCGTATGCCATGCTTATGCCTCTATTGATACGAAAAAGCGCGAAAAAAGGCATGAGTATGATGGCTTCGAGAAAGACCCGAGATGGGTTATTTTTCCAAGCTTGTCCTTTCGAAACCATGGAGAGTTGGAAAAAAAGCAACAATTGATCGGGGCGGAGTTTGCAGCGTGTCCTTTTAATAGCCGGAGTGGAAACGCGGAAACGGCAGTTGTGACGGGAGGGGCTTCTTATTATTATGTCAAAGAAGCGCTGGACGAGTTGAATGTCAATGTGAGGCTGATTAAGATCGGCACACCTTACCCCATGCCGGATGTTTTCGTGCAGGAAAATCTTGCGGGAGTTCAGCGTGTGTTGGTAGTCGAAGAGTTGGATGCGGTGCTAGAACGCGCATTGACAGACCTTGCGGGTCGTAGAAACCTCGGATGGAAAATCTATGGCAAAGAAACGGGGAACTTGCCGCTGGCAGGGGAATATACCCATGAAATTGTAAAGCAGGCGATTGCGGATTTTTGCGGGATTGACTTCATCCCGGCGGAAAACACGTCCGCCCCGCAGTTGCCGATAAGACCGCCGGTACTATGCGCAGGCTGTCCGCATAGGGCTTCGTTTTATGCGGTTAAGCTGGCCATGAAGGGGAAGGATGCCGTTTTTACAGGAGATATCGGTTGTTATACTTTGGGCAATGCAAGTCCGCTTCACATGGTGGATACGTGTCTGTGTATGGGCGCGGGGATCACTGTGGCGCAAGGGCTTTTCCATATGCAGCCCAAGCGTAAATATTTTGCATTTATCGGCGATTCTACGTTTTTTCATACAGGTATTCCGGGGGTGGTAAATGCTGTATACAACAAGGCAAATATTACGGTAGTGGTATTGGATAACCATACGACAGCTATGACGGGGCACCAACCTCATCCGGGAACGGGCGAGACCATGATGGGAACGCGTTCGCAGTCCGTGGATATCGAAGCAATGCTACGTGCATGTGGCGTAAGCTGGGTTCGCACGGTGGATCCGCTGGATTTTGACGATGCGATTGCAGCAGCAAAAGAAGCGTCGGAACAAAAGGAAGTATCGGCGATTATTTTTCGGTCGCCGTGTGTTGCGCCGCTGAAAGCAAAAACCTGTTTTGTGATAGAGGACGACAGGTGTATTTCCTGCAAAAAATGTATTCGAGAAATTGGTTGCCCGGCAATTTCCGTCAAGCAGGGAAACCGCGTGGAGATTGAACCATCGCTGTGTTTTGGATGCGGTCTTTGTACTTATGTTTGTCCGGCAGACGCCATTAAGGAGGCTGCAAAATGAAGTGTGATGTGTTAATAGCGGGGGTAGGCGGTCAAGGGACTATTTTAGCGTCAAAATTGATTGCCCGCAGTGCGATAGAAGACGGACTTTTTGTGCGTTCGTCCGAAACGATCGGGATGGCGCAGCGTGGCGGGAGCGTCGTAAGCCATGTCCGTGTAGATTGCAGGGATGGAAGTAGCGTAATCCCTATGCGTACTGCGGACTTATTGCTGGCGTTTGAGCCGGCGGAAGCAGCGCGGCATTTAAATCGTTTGAAAAAAGACGGAAAAGCTGTTGTCAATACGCAGCAGGTGATTCCGGTCACAGCTTCGCTGACCGGGAAGTCTTATGATTTGGAAGAAATTTGTAGTTATATCAGGGAAAATACACAGGCGTATTTTGTCGATGCCTACCAAATTGCGCAGGAGTGCGGGAGTATAAAAACGGTTAATATTGTATTGATCGGCGCGGCAATCGGCGTGGAAGCAATTCCGTTTTCCATTGAAAGAATGGAAGCACTTTTAAAGAAGACCTTGCCGGATAAAATTTTAGAGATGAATTTACGCGCGTTAAACGCGGGGTACCGGGCAACAGCCCATATGAAATAAAAGAGGTCGAAAACAGACCTGGATACAAAAGGAGAGAGTGACAATGCATCGATTTGCACATGTGGGAATTCCTACGATATTTAAACACGAAAACGAAACCTATGTTGAACTCTTTGACGTTTATGCGACGGAACCGGAAGGAAATCCGTATAGCGTGGAATATTTGCGTTTTATGCCAGAGACGAGGATCCCCGATATTATCACCAAGCAAAACCATGTGGCATACTATACGGATGATCTGGATGCCGCTATTGATGGCGAACAAATAGTGCTCGCACCGTTGCGTGTTAGTGAAACCAGGCGAATGTCTTATATTTTAAAGGACAGTCTGCTGGTGGAGCTGATTGAGGATAAGTAAAATCGGTATTTTTGGATAAAAATAAGACTGCATTGCGCTCTGTGGACAGTTGCATTTCACAGGGAGCCGCAATATAATAAAAAAGCGGGCATTTGCTCGAGAGAATAGGCGAGACTAGATGAGGATAGAATAGGAGAGAAGAATTATGACAGAAGAACAATTCCGGTTGTTTCGAAAACAACTGAAGAACGTGTGTGAAAACAGCGCGTTTTACCGCGAAAAATTTGCAAAATGCGGGCTTGCGGCAGAAGACATAAAAACGCCGGAAGAAATTGAAACGATTCCATTTACGGATAAAACAGACTTGCGCGGTGCTTACCCGCTTGGGCTGATGGCAGCGTCGGAAGAACAGATCGTAAGGATTCATTCCACTTCGGGCACAACGGGGGAACCGGTGATCATTCCTTATACTGCACAGGATGTAGAGGATTGGCGCGAGATGTTTCGCAGGTGCTACGAGATTGCTGGTGTAGGGAATTTGGATCGCGTTCAGATTACGCCGGGATTTGGTCTTTGGACGGCAGGGATCGGATTTGAGTCGGGCTGCGAAGCGGTCGGAGCAATGGCTGTTCCAATGGGACCGGGAAACACGGAAAAGCAGCTCAAGATGATGGTCGATCTTAAAACGACGGTGATCGGCGCGACGTCTTCTTATGCGCTTTTGTTGGCGGAGCAGGTGCAGGCACGTGGATTAGCCGAAAAAATTGCATTAAAAAAAGGGATCATTGGTTCGGAGCGCTGGAGTGCCAAAATGAGAAAGCGGATTCGTGAGGGACTGGGAATCGAACTGTTTGATATCTACGGATTGACAGAAATTTATGGACCGGGGATTGCGATCGACTGCGAATACCATGAAGGGCTGCATTATTTTGATGATTTTCTGTATTTTGAAGTGATTGATCCGTTGACGGGAAAGCGAATGCCGGATGGCGAATATGGTGAACTGGTGATCACTACCCTCAAAAAGCAGGGTGCGCCGTTGATTCGTTACCGCACGCATGATATGTCGAGGTTGATTCCCGGCAAATGCCCGTGCGGGAGAGTATATCCGAGGCATGACCGGATTTTGGGGCGGACAGACGACGTAGTAAAAGTTAAAGGCGTGAATATCCATCCAAGTCAGATCGATCGTGTTTTAAAATGCGTGGATGGTGTAAGCAGTGAATATCAGGTGACGCTGGAAAAGTCCGGAAGTGCGGATCGTATGCTGCTGCAGTTTGAGGTGGAGCAAGGCGCGGATCTTGCTTTGCTTGGTGCGGCGGTCGGCACAGAGTTCAAAAAACAAATCGGCATAAAAATTGAAACAGAAGCGCTTGCGCTGGGGGGACTTCCGCGCAGCGAGAAAAAGGCAAAAAGGATTCATGATTTGCGGTATCAATAAACGCAGGAAGGAAATGAGAAATGAGTAAGAAAGCAGTTGTTTTGGTCGATATGCTGAACGATTTTGTTACAGGAGCATTGACGTGTGAGCGTTCGAAGGCGATTGTTCCGCATTTGAAAAAGCTGGTAGAAGCCGCGCGCGAAAAAGGCGTTACGGTAATATATTCCAATGACGCGCATTTGGCGGGTGTGGATGGTGAATTAAAATTGTGGGGAGACCACGCGATCGCGGGGACAAAAGGCGCAGAGGTCGTTGCGCAGCTTGCACCGCAGGAGTGCGATTATATTGTGCCAAAACGTCGGTATAGCGGCTTTTTTCAGACGGATTTGCATTTGCTGTTAACGGAACTTGGTATTGATACGCTGATTTTGACAGGGCTGCATACGCACATGTGTGTACGGCATACGGCAGCCGACGCTTATTGCTGGGGCTATGATATTGTCATCCCCAAAGATGCGACGGATTCTTTTACGCAGGAAGACTATGAATACGGTCTTAAATACTTAAAGGAAGTCTATGGCGCGGATATTACAACAGTAGATGATGTGATTGCGGGATTTTAAAAGGTTTATATCAAAACAGGGCGCGTTCACGCCCTGTTTTGTTTTTGCTGATCAATACGTTCGATTTATAGAATGTCCTTGATTTCAACGAGGGCGTCCACCGCATAATCGGCTTGCGCGTCTGCGGGCGGGGAAGCCTTATCATAGCGGAACCAACAGGTTTTGATCCCGTAGTCGCGACCCCCGGCAACATCTGCTGTGAGAGAATCGCCAATCAGCATCACGTTTTCTTTTTTGATATTGCCCAGCCTGTCAAAGCACGCCTCAAAAAAGCTCTTGCTTGGCTTATAAAATCCGAGATCCTCTGAAACAAAAACATGAGCAAAATACGGCAGGAAACCGGCGCGGCGCAGGCGATCAGACTGCCGCTCATAAGGCGCATTGCTGGCGACGCACAACGTATATTTCGCAGAGAGATAGGTAAGAATATCCTTCGCGCCGTCTACCGGATAATGGCTGGTTGCAAGGCGCGCGCTATAGGCTTTTTCAAAAATATCGCCGGGCATGCTGAGCCCAATACGCTCAAAAACAAGGTTCCAGCGCATGGCATAAAGCTGTGCACGGGTAAGGGTCCCTTTTTCAATCCGATTCCAGAGTATTTGGTTAACATCCATAAACGCATGGTACATATCGTCTGTATAAGTAATGCCCGCCTCACTGCAAGCACCTTTTATCGACTGCTGCGCACAGACATTAAAATCTAAAAGCGTATTATCGACATCCATTAAAATAGTTGTTATCATCTATCTTCCATCCTTGTTCTTGTTTTATGATAACATAAACAGAAGGAAAAAAACAGGGAGCGCCGCGCCGCCTGCCTTAGGCATTCGTTGTATTTTGAGAGCAAATAAGCTACAATAACCCTATACCGGAGGGTGAAGATGTGAAAAAATATATTGCAGCACTCGATCAGGGAACAACCAGTTCCCGTTGTATTATTTTTGATGAAAATTATAATATCATTTGCGCAGCACAGCGTGAGTTTCCACAATATTTTCCAAAACCGGGATGGGTGGAGCATGATCCGCTAGAAATTTATGCTTCTCAATATTCTGTTTTAGAGGAAGCGATTGAAAAAGCCGGAATTGCTGTCGCGCAGATAGCCGCCATTGGCATTACAAATCAGCGCGAGACCACGATCGTATGGGAAAAGGATACAGGCAGGCCTGTTTATAACGCAATCGTATGGCAATGCAGGCGAACGGCGGATATTTGCGCGCAACTGAAGGCAGCGGGGTTAGAAGAGTATGCCCGTAAGAATACAGGGCTTGTAATTGATGCATATTTTTCGGCAACAAAAGTAAAATGGATCCTTGATAACGTTGATGGCGCGCGGACACGGGCAGAACGCGGGGAACTTTTGTTTGGCACCATTGATACGTGGTTGCTATGGAAGCTGACAAACGGAAGTGTGCATGTGACGGACTATACAAACGCTTCGCGTACCATGATGTATAACATCCGTACGCTTTCGTGGGACGAAACGCTTTTAAAAGCACTCGATATTCCACTGCAGATGTTGCCCGAAGTGAAAAGCTCGTCGGAAATTTATGGTTATGCAAAAATACTTGGGACAAAAATTCCGGTAGCAGGAATTGCAGGAGACCAGCAGGCGGCATTGTTCGGGCAGGCGTGCTTTGGTGCGGGTCAGGCAAAAAACACATATGGCACTGGGTGCTTTCTGCTCATGAACACAGGCGAAAAGTTTTGCGTGAGTAAAAACGGGTTATTAACAACTATTGCGGCAGCGCCGAAGGGTACCGTTCAATATGCGATGGAAGGCAGCGTGTTTATGGGTGGTGCCGTGATCCAGTGGCTTCGTGATGGAATGCGGCTCTTAAACGATAGTGCAGACAGTGAGTTTTTTGCGGAAAAGGTACCCGATAACGGTGGGGTGTATCTTGTCCCTGCGTTCACGGGACTTGGGGCGCCGCATTGGGATATGTATGCGCGTGGGACGGTCGTGGGACTTACACGCGGCGCAACGGCAGAGCATATCATCCGCGCAGGGCTGGAAGCAATTGCTTACCAGTCGGCAGATGTGCTTGATGCGATGCAGGCGGATACAAAGATTAAGATGGGACGTTTAAAAGTAGACGGCGGCGCATCGGCAAATAATTTTTTAATGCAGTTTCAGGCGGATATTACCCATACGCCCGTGATGCGGCCGTTGATCCGCGAGACCACTGCGCTAGGAGCGGCGTATCTTGCGGGAATTGCTATTGGAATCTTAAATGGAACGGAAGATATTGCCGAGAATTGGACGCTCGACAAAACATTTTTACCGGCGATGCCTGAAAAAAAGCGGTTGGCGCTGCGCCATGATTGGAACCGCGCGATACAACGGTCAAAAGACTGGGCGAACGAATAGCGACAGCGGACATTTTTGACAGCGAAAGAATAGTAAAAAAGTGTTGTGCATTAAGGGAAAAGAGGATATTTCTGCGCGGTCGCGAAAAGTGTTTGCAAGGAATAGAGGAGGAGAGTATGGCAGTTAAAAAACAGGAAACAGCATTTGCATCAGCAGACGGCAAAAGCAGGGTCTATGCGTGTGTATGGAAAGATGAAGCAGTAGAGCCCCGCTTCCTCGTACAGTTATGCCATGGCATGTGTGAATATATAGATCGGTATACCGAATTTGCGGAATATTTATGCAAATATGGTGCGGTGGTATGCGGAAATGACCATTTAGGTCATGGAAAGACTAAAAATTTAAATAAATGGGGCACTTATGGTTATTTTGCCGAAAAAGACGGAGAAAAATTGATTGTAGAGGATATGTATCGTTTGACGAAAATTGCAAAAGAGCATTTTCCGGGGATTCCATTTCTTTTGATGGGGCACAGCATGGGCAGTATGGCTGCGCGCAGTTACATGACCAAGCATGGAGATGAGGCGCAGGGCGCGGTTTTTATGGGAACGTCAGGGGCAAATCCTTTGACCGGGCTGATCCGTTTTTTGGCGCGGGTAGGAATCATCTTCGGGCGCGCAAAGAAGCCCGCAAAACTGCTTTCGCAGCTTGCTTTTTCCAAATATAACGACCGGTATGAAGAAGTCAGAACCAAAGACGACTGGCTGAGCAGGGATCCGGAACGGGTCGATAAATATGAGGCGGATGCGCAGTGTACTTTTTTATTTACCGATCAAGCGGCATATGATTTCGCAAACCTTGTGGATGAAGTGTCCGGCATACAGTGGGCGGAAAAACTGCCGAAAGCGGTTCCATACTTCATACTTTCGGGTGCGATGGACCCCGTAGGAAATTACGGGGACGGCGTAGAGGAAGTATATGGATGGATGATGAAAGCAGGATTGGAAAATATTACGTTTAAATTATACGAAGGCGCGCGGCACGAGCTTTTAAACGAAATTAACCGTGATGAAGTCTATGCTGACCTGCGTACATGGATGGAAACCGCAGCCTCGTTATAAATCCAGCGTTAAAAAGCGCTTTCGGGATACCCGGACGGTAAGGAAGGTAAAAAGGAGATATAGCGCCGCGCCGATCAGAAAAACCAAAAGCTGAAGCGGAAAAGCGGAAGGATCATCCTTTAAATAAGTCCTTAGTGCGGGAATCAGAAACCCGGTAGCTTCCATTGCAAAAATCAGAATGCCGATCACAATGCAGGCAATGAGAAATGGGACGCCGACCTTGTCTGGATTTTTATAATATTGTGTAAAAAACACTAAATTAAATATCCCGAATAAGATAAACGCATATCCGAAAAACGCCAAATTTGGATTCATGCCGGCTTCGTTGTTGCCAAGTAACCGGCTGCGGATGACTGCAAAAATAACACAAATGGCAAGTTCAATAAGCTGCAGCAATACCACCATGAGAATCCGTGCGGAAACAAGATCGCTCTTGCGGACAGGCAACAGCATCGTATAGTCGATATCATGGTTTTCACGCGCTGTCAAACAAATAAAAAAGATACCAAGACACGTATAGAACATGACAACAAAATAAGGATAATTTGGGATCAGCAGCATCGAGGCAAGAAAAATGAAAATAATCGCTGCGGGATGCATGGCCAATCGGAATTCTTTGATCAGAAGGTTTTTCATAATATACTTACTCCCTTTCCATATGTACCATGATTGCTTCAAGATCCGCCTTTGACGCCCGTACGTCATTTGGCAGCGGCGCGTTATCGGTGAAGGGAAGCAGCCCGCTGAAGCCATGGCGTTCTTTTTTTGCGCCAATAAGCCTCTGACCGAAATCCGACGTTAATGCCTCTGCTGTGCCCTGTACCAGGATATACCCTTTCAGAAACTGTTCTAAATCCATACTTGCGACAATAGAACCGTTTTTAATATAGGTGATGTCGTCCGCGCATTTATCAAGATCGCTGGTGATATGGGTCGAAAACAAAATACTCACTTTTTCGGTATCTACCAGATCCATGAAGATATCAAGCAGCTCGTCTCGAGAGACGGGATCAAGACCGCTTGTTGGTTCGTCTAGGATCAACAAGCGCGCATGGCGGCAAAGCGCTAACGCAAGAAGATATTTTACCCGCATTCCCGCAGAAAGTTTTTCCGGTGTTTTAGATTCGTCAAGGTCAAACAACGAAAGGTATTTGCAGTAAGCATTTTCGTCCCATGATGGATAAAAACGCCGGGTAACTGCGGTGATTGTTTTGAGAGACTTCTTAGGGTAAAAATCTATACCGCCCGATGCAAAAGCTGTTTCGTCTTTTATGGCGATTTCATTACCGGTGAACGGTTTATCAAAAAAAATGATTTCGCCGCTGTCCGGATGTACAAAATTCAATAATGATTTCAGTGTGGTGGTCTTTCCTGCGCCATTTCGACCGATAAACCCCATAATTGAGCCCTCGCGAACAGAAAAACCAACATCTTTCAGTTGGAAGCCGGGATAGGTCTTGCAAAGTCCGGAAACCGAGAGTACATTCACATCCATTATTATTCTTCCTCCTCGTCTGCGCACGGAATTTCTTCTGTAGGAAAGACCTTCTCCGCCATATGCGAATAAAAATCATCCGGGACAATGGCAATTCCGCGTTTTGTATCGGCAAGCAAAATCAGCGAATCTCCGGGCTTGACCCCAAACAAATCCCGGGCGCCTTTTGGGATAACGATTTGTCCTTTTTCGCCGACTTTTACCATTCCGATATATTTACCTTTAGGATTTTTTTTCATAGTACCTTCTTTTTGATCGGAATTTAAAGTATGAAAAGTAATACTTTTCATACTTTATGGAGTTATTTTACTGCAAGCGTTTGAAAAAGTCAATGTGCTCTATAAAAAAAGCGCAGACTGAACTGTCTGCACTTTATTTTATGAATATTCAAATTTATTAATAATTTTTAACGAACCTCAGAAGCAAGTTTGCGCGCTTCATGCATTTTGGTCTTGAGGATGACCTCCTCATCGACATCTTCAATATCGAGATTTTCAGCGGATAGGAATTGCATACTTTCAATTCCGAGCATTTGCGAAATACTGCGTAAATATTCGTAGCCGAAATTGCGACTTGAAATAGACCCTCCGGCAGTCGTAATATATGCGAGTGATTTTGCCCGGCACAAGCCGACCTGGCGTCCGCTATCTGTATATTTGAATGTAATACCGTTGACCATAATATGTTCTATATAGGTTTTAAGCGCAGCCGGGAATGAAAGATCCCAGTACGGCGCACCGATGAGGATATGATCCGCAACGGCAAATTGCCGCGCCAGTCCGAACATAGGGGCGGAAAACTCTCCGGCCTTGATAAACATATCCCGCGTCTCAATATCCTGTGTAGTGAGGGGCGAGAGTTGAAGCTCTGCAAGGGAAACATTCTGGATTTCAGGCGCATTGGACGCATCCGAAAGTGCACGCAAATAGGCATCGCATAAGCGGTGTGTCCGGGAATCTTCTTTTCCGCGAATACATGAATCTATAAATAACAAAGTTTTTTTCTCTTCCATAATAAAAAAGCCTCCGATAGCAGGTTTCTGCCAAACACATATTTCTTTTCATTATACCCGAAAAAGTATGAGCATAGAAGGGGTATTTCAAAAAGAAATTTTTGTTTTACAAAAATAGGCTACTTTATTTTACATTGTTTCAATTAATCCGTATGGGAAGAAAACAACGCTGCAACATCGTCTTTTCTCGCAAACAAGGTACATCCGCCATGATGTTGTGTTTCTACGGCTATTTTGCGCAGTTCGGAGAAAAAACCGGATCGGAGAACGTCCGCAACCGTACTCTGTTTAAGCGACAGGGACGAATAAGGGGAAAACGGGCAAGGCTCGGCGCCTCCTTGCGCATTAATATGGAAAAATCCGCGACCGGAAGCAAGGCATCCGTCGGTATCTTCTTCATCTCCGGGAAAAGAAACGATGATGGTATCGGTGAATTGATCACGCAGCGAAGATACACAATTTTTCAGGACGACCAAATCAGTGTCCTGCAACATCAGAGTTTCCGTTCCTGCCTCGATCGGAACGTATTCCACATAAAAAACGACTCCGCAGCCTGACTGCCTTAACTGTTCAATAAAGCCCGGAGCAGTCACTTCTGGCATGTTTTCGCGCGTAACCGTAATAGAGCATCCAAACAATAAATTTCGGGAGTTCATTTCATGCATTGCATGCGTGGAAATTTGGTAAGAACCTTTTCCGCGCCGTGTATCGGTGCGCGCTTCGTCTCCCTCAATACTGAAAACGGGGATCAGATTTCGGTGGGTGGAGAAAAGCCGGAGGTACTTTTCGTCGATCATAGTCCCGTTGGTAAAGATGGGGAAAATAATCTGTGGAAAGGATGCCGCTGCTTCAATGATATCACGGCGCATTAAGGGTTCACCACCTGCAAGCAGAATAAAAGACACCCCAAGATCACGGCTTTGGGAAAAAATAGAGGACCATTCGTCCGTGGTTAAATCTGGAACGACGTGCCTGCTGCATCCGCCGGAAGCGCGGGAATAGCAACCTGCGCAATGTAGATTACATTGCGAGGCAATACTGGCGATCAGAAAAGGTGGAACATGAAGACCACTCTGTTCCTGTATATGCCTGCGCTGCGCAGCTTTTTTGATTTCGACGGCGCTGCGGGTGAGAAAAGCAACCCCGCGTGGATTTTTAAAATAATAACGACCTGCCGTTTTGACAAGCAGCGAAATACCTTGTTCCATATAATCATTTAAGTTCATAGGATACCTCCCTTGAGATCGTGTAATTGTGCGCAAATTCTGCTACATGGCAGCGAAGCAGCCTGAGGGCTTCTTCTAGAAGGATGGATTGTGAATCAAACATCATGATGAGAAGAAGCACGGGACCGTGAAATTGAACCGCCATGGCACGAGGGTCAGCCTTGCGGAAATATCCGTCAGATATCATTTGGGAAAACAATGCCGTCTGAAAGGATAGCCCTGTTTCAATAAACCATGACCGGAAAAGTTCGGCAGCAATGTTGTTTTTATATTGTTCAATCATAAGCAGATGTGTAAACTTGCGTACATAATCGTCCTGTGTGAAGAATAAAAACATGGTTTCTACGGCTTTTTGCAGCCAGTCTAGGTTATTTGCCTCATATTGCGCCGCGATGTTTAAAATTTCGCCTTGCGGAAGATGATAACGGGTTGTAGTGGCATCAAAGCGTTGATCCATTTCTTCCATCAGTTTTTCAAAAATTTCTTGTTTGCTTTGATAATGTTTATAAAGCGAGCTATCACGAATACCAACTGCGTTTGCAATGTCTTTGACCGAAACGCCGTCGTAACCCCGGATAGAAAATAAATCCAGCGCTTTTTCCAAAATAATTTGTTTGGTATTGCGTTTTTCCATCAGATACACCTTTCTCATATCAAGCTAGTGTCTACTAGCTAAGTATAGCTAGTGCTCACTAGCTTGTCAAGAGAACAAACTAGTGAGAAGAGAAAAAATTATGAAAACGCGGCATAACCGTTCGACTTGCAAAAAGCCTTATGTTATAATATAAAAAAACGATGGTGAAGAATATGACAGAAGAAGCATCGGATCGAAAAGAAAAATATCAACAGAAAAAAAATCAAAAAGCGAAATCAATATGGGGCTGGGTTTTGGCGATTGCCATTGCAGTGGCAGCCGCCTTTCTTATTAGAGCCTTTTTATTTGAAATTATCCTGGTAGACGGACCATCCATGCAGCCAACGCTTCAAACGAACGAGCGGCTTGCGGTGGAAAAGGTAACGAGGTATGCTTCTTTGCCGCAGCGCGGCGATATTATTATTGTGCATTATCCCAATGGTACGGATAACAACTACGTAAAACGTGCAATCGGACTGCCGGGTGAGACAATAGAAATTAAAGACAGCATCGTCTACGTGGATGGGCAGCCATTGCAGGAGGATTACATCAGCTTGCAGGCTTATCCTGATATGGCGGCGATAACCGTTCCGGGAGATGCAGTTTTTGTATTGGGAGATAACCGTGCAAATTCAACAGACAGCAGGGTTGTTGGGCCGATTCCCCATGATATGATCGTAGGGCATGCCATGGCGGTGATCTGGCCGGTCAATGAATGGCGGACGCTTAATTAAATAATCGCCGAAAGATAGCGCTCCATGCTTTGTTCAGTCTATGCAGTTGCGGCAAAAAGGGGGAACAAAATAAAATATCGCAGCTTCATTAATATATTTAAAATGGGGGAACAGAATGAATCTAAAGTCAGAAAAGTTTAGTAATGTATTGGAAATTGTGATTGTGGTCTTTTTGGGTATTGCGTCAGTGTTCAGTGCTTTTGCGGCATATCAGTCTTCGCTGAATTCCAGTGCGATGTCGAAATACTATAATGAAGGCATTGCGACTATTACGGATGCAAACTCTTCTTATGTGGAAGCAGGGCAGGTGATCAGTAATGATATGACACTATATCAGAATTTATTATCGCTTAGTCTGGAAATTGATTATGCGGAAACGCCGGAAGAAGCGGAAAAAGCGCAGGAGAAATTTGATAATTATTCTGCAAAATTTTTGAGTCAGGATCTTTTAGACGCTATTACGTGGGCGGAAAGCAAAGAAGGAGAAACCGACTTTTATACCTCGCCGTTTGAAAGTGAGGATTACATGAATTCCGTTTATGCGGAAGCAAATGAGACATATGAAAGCGGCAGACAAATGCTGGAAGAAGGGCATGTCTACAACACCAACGGTGATAAAATGGGATTGATCGTCATCTATTTCGCTACGGTGATGTTCCTGCTTGGTATTTGTAACGCATTGAAGAGAAACGAATTAAAAATTGCCTTGGCGGCTTTTGCTGCGGTGATTTTTGTAATTGCTACGGTACAAATGTTCGGGATACCTTTCCTTAAACCGTGAGCATGGATGTTTTAATAGAAAAGTTATTTGAAAAGGTTGCTTTCGGAAGCAGCCTTTTTTATAAATTTTTTTATAAAAGCCATATTCCGAGAATGGTGAAAGCGATTGAGAATCTTTGGAAAGTATGCTATGGTGGAAATAAGAAAGCATTTTCGGGACGTACGCTGTCAACTGTGGAGGATAAGAAAAAGATGCATTACCGGGAGTTGGGGAAGACAGGTTTTTTAGTAAGCGAAGTGGGGATTGGCGGAGAATATCTGGAATATGAAACTGCCGAGACGGTCAGGGATACGATGCATGCGGCGATGGATTCGGGGGTTAATATTCTTGATGTCTTTATGCCTGAGCCGAATATCAGGACAAATCTGGGAAGTGCCATCAAAGGGCGACGCGAAAAAATCTATATTCAGGGACATATTTGTTCTGTTTTTGAAAACGGGCAGTATGGACGAACGAGGGATCTTCAAAAGAGTAAGCAGTATTTGGAGGATTTGTTGGTAAGACTGCAAACCGATTATATTGATATTGGGATGCTTCATTATATTGATACAGAAGAAGAATGGAAAAAAGCCCAGGAAAACGGCATTATCGATAGGATGCTCAAAATGAAAGAGGAAGGGCGTTTTCGCGTTTTGGGTGTCAGCTCACATGACTCAGTGGTAGCGCAGAAACTTGTTTTAAGCGGGATATTTGACGTGTTGATGTTTGGAATTAACCCGATGTTTGATTTTGCAATGAGCCATGAAGATGTGCGGCGCTTTTTAAATGGGCTTGCACCGGAAAAAGGGGAGCATATTTTAATTGATAAAAACAGAGCCGAGCTATACCGTTTGTGTGAGCAAAAGGGAGTGGGAATTACGGCAATGAAATCACTTGGAGCAGGGCGACTGCTGCATGCGGCAGGTTCGCCGTTCGGGATCCCGCTCAGCGTAACGCAATGCATCCACTATGCGTTGACGCGTCCGGGCGTTGCAAGCGCGCTGGTTGGGGCAAAATCAGTTGAGGAAATTGAGGAGGCGGTTGGTTATGCCGAGGCAACATCGGAAGAAAAGGATTATACGGCACTTTTTGCAAAAATCGGAAGAGATAGCGCGGGGACATGTATGTACTGCAATCATTGCCTGCCATGCCCGGCGGAAATAGACGTTGCGTCTGTGACGCGCCTGTTGGATGAAGCTGGTCAAGGGAATCGGGTCGCGGCTTTTAAAAAATATAGGGATTTGCAGGTTCGGGCGTCTTCGTGCATTTCGTGCGGGGCATGCTTAAAACGATGTCCGTTTGGTGTTAACGTAATCGAAAATATGAAGCGCGCATCCGCTATATTTGAAGCGGAATTCTGATAGAAAAAATGAGGGAAAAAGAAAAAACGCCTGTTGTAGGATAGGCGTTTACAATGATTCTAATAAAAAAACAAGAAACAACAAAGAACAATCGAACAACAAAGAACATTAGTCTGTTAAGAATACCTGCGGACCGCGCTGCTCGATCGCGGCTTGGTCATCTGCAGAAATTCCCCTGTCAGTAACGACATAATCAATCCTGCGAAGGGCAACGACCTGTGCAAAAGCGGCCTCGCCAATATCATCGCTTTTAATCATCACCGCTGTTTTTTTAGAAGAATCAATTGCGGTTGCCTTTAGGTGAGCGTCCGTTTCGTTTTCTGCGGTCAATCCATAACCGGTATCAAGGTGATCGCCGTTCAAAATAGAGAGATCAAAATTATAGTGCCGGATAAATGAAATGGTTGCGCTGCTCACAAAACCGCCCAAATCATCGTTATAACCTCCAGGCGCCATAATTAGTTCTATTTTAGGGTAGGCGCGCAGGATATTCGCCGCCGTCAGGGAGTTCGTAATAACAGTGACGCGCAGGTTTCGTATGCCATAGGCAATTCCCGCAGTCATCGCACCGCTGTCGATAAAGATATGGTCACCGTTTTTTACAAGGCGCATTGCAGACATGCCGATCCTTCGCGTGTTGTCATCGAGCTGCGAAACAGCGCCGCCGATGTTATCGGGGGCAGTTTGGTTGAGGTATGCGCCGCCATAAGTGGTCGTAAGCACGCCTTGCTTTTCAAAGATAGCAAGATCGCGCCGGATTGTCATGGGGGACACGCCAAAGTGCTGCGAAAGTTCCCCGACATCTATGGTTTCCTTTTCTACAAGAATATCATAAATTTTTAAACGTCGTTCAGTAGAATTCATAATTTTTTGCTCACCGAATATGATTGATTTTGTCGCTTTTAATGATAGTATATCTGCTGTTTTACTATTATTCAAGCAAAAAGTTGAATCGGTAATTAAAAAAGAACAAAAAAACACACTAAAATTTAAAAAAGGGGATTGATTTATGTTTTTTGATGTGCTATTCTGAAAACATAAAAAGCGGTCAATGTAAATTCACCGTACGAAGAGATATAAGCAAAACGATATAATATCAATATATTATATTTTACTATAAGTTGCAGAAGTTTTCACCATAAAATTGAAAAAAATTATTTTAATTACATTTTCCTAATAATGAAAGAAAAGGAGGAACGTGTGAAAGGTTCTTTAGTACGCCTTTCATACAAAAAAATGATGAAGAAAAGATTGTTAGGTTTGGCACTTGCGGTACTGATGGTGGTCGGCGTATTGGCCGGCTGCGCTTCGGCACCTGCAGAAAGCAGCGCGCCGGCTGAGTCGGCAGCGCAGGAATCTGAGGCAGCTCCGGAAGCTTCCGAAGCTGCGGCAGATGCTTCCGAGGGAACAGCAAGCGGCGAGGGTTTGACGTTTGCGTTTATCGTTCCTGGTCTGGATGCAAACTGGTACGTAGAGATCGTGGACAGCTTTAAATATGCCGCGGAAGAAATCGGCGCAGAAGTAATGGTGCTTCCTTCCGATTACGACGTAGATAAGGAAGTTGCGAACATCGACCTGTGCGTAACGGAAAAAGTAGACGGACTGTGCATGTTCTCCTTCAACGAGAACGGCGCTGCGCTGGCTGCAAAGAAAATGCAGGAAGCGGGCATTCCGCTGATCGTTCCGGACAGCGTAGGACAGGCTCTTAATAAGGGCGCTGATCTCGCTGCATGCGTAGACTTTGACTGGCTGGAAATGGGTCATATGTATGCTGACTGGATGGCAGAAAACACCACAGGCGATTATGTTATCATTACCGGAAACTTCGAGCATTATCCCTGCATCTATGTTAATCAGGGCATGAAAGAACGTTCGGAGGAACTCGGCAAGAACAAACTGCTTGACATCCGTGATGCGGACTACAACCCGGATAAAGCGGCAGCAGCTGCAGAAGACTTAATCAACGGCGGACAGGATTTTGAGACGATTTTCGTTATGAACGAAGATATGGCTGCGGCAGTAGTACGTGTACTCAAAAACGCAGGAAAGCTCAACAACCCCTACAAAGTAATCGCTCAGAATGGTCAGGATATGGGAATTGAGATGGTTGCGAACGGCGATATGCAGATGACGATCTCCAGCTCTCCGGGACTGGAAGGATATATCTGCTTCCGCATGCTGTATAGCCAGCAGCAGGGCAAGATTGATTACAAGAACGAACAGAAAATGATTCCGATCGCTCCTGTAACACTGGAAGACACCAAGGCAATGGATCCGACTGTCATTATTCCGTGGCACAGGAATGAGATCTTCAAAGACCTCACGAAGGAATATTTCCCGGAATTGATGTGGTATTGAGAATTAGCTGAAAGAAACTGATAGGAAAGAGGTGGGCGCCTGTGCACATATGGCAGGCGCCCGTCCCTCGTCAAAACAATCAACAGACGGGAGCTAGGTGGTATGACAAACGGTAAACAAATTTTGGAATTGGCAAATATAACGAAGAGCTATTCCGGCGTCACCGTACTGCGAAATATGGATTTCACCCTGCACGAGGGAGAAGTGCATTGTATTGTCGGTGAAAATGGCGCAGGAAAATCGACGTTTATTAAAATACTATCCGGTGCGATTGTTCCGGATTATGGGGATATTACGCTTTTTGGCAGAAAATGTGAGTATAATAACCCGCAAGTGCCGATTAAAATGGGGATTTCTACCATTTATCAGGATTCCGATTTAATTGAGACACTGACGATTGCTGACAATATTTTCTTAGGCGGCGAAATGGCAAGCGGCGGGGTGATCAACAAAAAGGAACAGGACGATGCGGCGCAGGAGTTACTCAATACTCTGCAGATGAACGTAAAACCCGATACACTGGTAGAAGATATTTCTCCCGCACAGAAGCAAATGCTGCAAATTGCTAAAGCATTGCAGAGGAAGGCACGTGTTATTATTATGGACGAGCCGACTGCTTCCTTAGGCGAAGAAGAATCCGCAATGCTACTGGATACCGTAAAAAGGTTAACGCAAGAAGGCATTGGCATTATATACATTTCTCATTATTTAGAAGAAGTTTTTGAGCTTGCAGACACGATTACGGTAATTAAAGACGGAAACGTAACTGGATGTTACGATGCAAAAAAAGTAACGAACCAGGAAATTATTTCTGCAATGGTTGGCAGAGAAGCTTCGCTTTTTTACGAGAGGGAACGCGTGCCGATCGGTGAGGAATATTTAAGAGTGGAAAACATGACGCGCGAACCGGTCGTAAAGGATATCAGCTTTTCTGTCAGAAAAGGTGAAATTTTCGGGATTGGCGGATTGGTAGGTTCCGGCAGAACAGAACTGATGCGTCTTTTGTATGGCGTAGACAAAAAACAGAACGGGCGCATTTTTATTGACGGAAAAGAAGTACAAGTGAAAAATCCGCGGCAGGCAATTGAAAATGGTATTTGCATGCTGGGAGAAGACAGAAAAGGCGATGGAATGTTTTTGGAACGCAGCATTCTGGAAAATATCTGCGTTGTCCGAAATGAAAAGAAAGTATTCCTCAACTTAAAAGAAGATAAGAAATCCGCTGACGAAATGATCAAAAAATTGAACCTGAAGTCAATGGGTTCCGATCAGGAGATCGAGCGTCTGTCAGGCGGAAACCAGCAAAAGAGTATTTTGGCGCGGTGGCTGCTTTCGGATTGCAATATCATTATTTTCGACGAGCCGACAAAAGGCGTTGATATCGGCGCAAGGGAAGAAATCTATAAATTAATGATTGAAATGGCAAAACAGGGCAAGGCGGTTATTATGGTATCGTCTGATATGCCGGAGATACTTTCTATGAGCGACCGTATCGGCATACTCAGAGAAGGTAGTCTGGTCAGTATTCAATCCCCGGAGGATTTGACAGAGGAGAAACTGTTGGCAATCTATTTAGGGGTAGCACAGGAGGAAAGTCAACATGAAAGATAATAGCAGGACATTATTACAGAAAAATACGACACTGCGTAAGTTGCTTGGTTCCCAGTCGTTTTATCTGATTCTGATTATTGCGGCAATTGGGATTGTCACCACAGTCATCAATCCGAAATTTATCTCAATCGACAATATCAAAGGGGTGCTTTCCCAGGTATCCACGCTGGGATTGATTTCAGCAGGTGTAACGGTTCTGATCATTTCAGGAAACTTCGATATATCTATCGGCGCCATTGTTGGTTTTGCAAGCACCATGATGTGCCTTTCTATCGAAAACGGCGCGCCGGACGGCATAGCCATGCTGGTGGGACTTGGCGTAGCAACGGGCTGCAGTGCGCTTAACGGAGCGCTTTCCGTGTTGTTTAAAGCACCGTCGTTCATCATTACGCTGGCAACGACCAGTATCTACACAGGGCTATGTTTGACAATAACAGGCGGTGGTAACGTAACAATTTTCAACCGTATGGAATACTTTGCAGGAACTTATCTGTTTGACGTTGTACCGCTTCTGTTCATCATTAGTTTGATTGGGTATTTTGCGATTGGTTTTATCCTGAAGCATACCCAGTTCGGGCGCAGGGTCTTCGCGATCGGTAACAACGCACAGGCTGCGTTCCTTGCCGGTATCAAAGTAAACTGGAATAAAATCAAATTCTTTATCACGAGTGGTATCATGACGGGGATTGCCGTCATTATGCTGGTATCCCGCCTTGGCGCTGCACAGGCTTCGACAGGTTCCGGTATGGAACTGCAGGCGATCGGCGCGGTTATCATCGGCGGCGCTCCTATTAATGGCGGGAAAGGTAACATGCTGGGAACCTTCTGCGGCGTGCTGCTGACGGGTATCATCTTCAATTCGCTGAACCTTCTTAAGGTTAGTCCGTATCTACAGCAGATTTCGTTTGGCGTCTTGATCATCGTTTCGATCGCGATCAGCTCCATGCGTCTGCGCGTGTCCAAATAAGGAGGAAGCGTTATGAAATTGCAGAGATTGGAAGAGATCAACCAGAATATTAAATACCAGTTTGATCAACTGAAGGCAGAACATCCGGAAAAGCTTAAAAAAAGAATGAATATGTCCTTTAGCACCTGGGTATTCGGTCTGGAAGAGCTTGAAGAATCCGTAGAACGATTGAGCCGTTTCAAAGTCCCGTTTATTGAGCTGGGCGGAAATTACGGCGGTCCTGACGTAGGGTATCAGGCGGATTTAGAGGGAACAAAAAAAATTCTGGAGAAATACGGTGTGCGCGTTTCTGGAATTTGCGGTTTCTTCTCGGACGCCAATACGCTCTCCACAAACAATAACTTTGCAAGGCAGACGGCGCGTGAATATATTATTGAAGAAGTAAAATTCTGTCATGCGGTAGGGGGCGATTACGTCCTTGTTGTGCCCAGTACGGTTGGAAGAAATACGCCTTATGATACGTCAGATTATGCACGCAGCGTAAGTACATTGCGCAGTGTAGCGGATATTTTTACGCAGACGGGCGTGAAGTGTGCAATTGAACCGATCAACTCGGCGGAAGTATGCATGTGTTCTACGATTAAGACAGCAAAGCAATACATCCGTGACGTGAACCATCCCGGCGTACAGCATATCAACGGCGATATTTTTCATATGCTTTGTGGCGAAAGTCATATTTCGCGGGCGATTATGGACGCAGGCGATGCGCTTGTAAACCTTCATATTGAGGACACAAACCGTCTTCCGCTTGGAAACGGGATGATGGATGTGGATACGATCATTATGGCGCTTTACGTAATGGGCTATAATACGGATGGAAAATATGTAACGGGCGAACCTCTTGGACCTGGGCGGGATTCTTATTCTATTATGTATGGGCAGCATCCTGCAGAGGCAAAGGACAGGCAAGTAGCAGATACGCTTTATTTCTGTGAGCGAGAGGAAGAGCTTATAAACGGCTAATTTACTTTCCTATATAACTTTGGCAAGACGATTTTACCGTAATGCCACATAAGCGAAGAATCGGCGACTGTAGATAACAGCCGTCGGTTTTTCTTTTTGGGGAAGAAAAACCGGCAGGAAGAAGTCAAATTTTTTGATTACAAACAGGTTTTTGCATGGTACAATATATGGTGTATAGAAAGAAATAATAAACAAATTTTAGTAAGGATACATCAATGATCAGGCTGGAGATTACCGAAGAACAAGAAGGCTGGCGCATTACGGAATGCGTGGAAGAAAGTTTGCCTGAATTAAAGGCGACAAATTTAAAGAAACTGATTCGTTCAGGAGATATTAAACTGAATGGCGATCGGATTAAAAAAGATTTTGCTGTACAGGAAGGGGACGTGGTAGAGGTCTATATTCCGCTGGAATATGAACGCCCTCCTGTGCTTGATATTGTTTATGAAGATCAGAATTTTATCATTCTGAACAAACAGCCGGGCACTGCCGTCATGGGGCGTGCGGGATCAGATGAACCGGAACTGATGGCAATGGTCATCAATTATATGAGAGATAACCATGAATACTCCGAAGAATTCGGCAGTATTCCGTTTGCGTGTTTTAAACTGGATATTTATACGGGCGGTCTCGTTATGTTCGCTAAAAATGCGGAGTATTTTGAGGCGGTGCGCGAGGCGATGCGCCAGCGCAGAATCAGGAGAATATTCCGTGCAATTGTAAAAGGATGCCCGGAATATGAACAGGGTGAGTTTCAAAATTTTTATGTAAAGGACGGGGATGACCGCTATCGCGTAGCGCAAACAAAAATCCGTGGGGCGGTACCGATTTATACCCGCTATCATATTCTGCGAAGCAATGGGAAATTCAGTTTGTTGGAAATTGAACCGGTTACGCAGTATATGAACCAAGAACGTGCACATATTGACGCGGTGGGATTTCCGATTTTGGGAGATAACCTATATGGGGACGTACGGCTGAATAAAAAAATGGGGATCAAGTATCAGGCGTTATGGGCTACGGACATCCATTTTGCTACGGGTGTCCATAATATGTTGGAGTATTTGAACGGAAAAACGGTTTCTACACATGATATCAGTTTTCCGTTGGTGAATTTTGACTAATGGGTTTGCAAAAGAGGTTCCAGGGATAGCAGTCGGGCGGTGGGCAATCAAAGGTCAGCCGCTCTTTTTTTGTCGGATGAAGAAAAGACAACTGATATGACCAAAGGCATAGGCGGCTGTTTTGCTCTCCGCCATATTTGACATCGCCTAAAAGCGGCGCCCCTGCATGAGCAAGCTGCACTCTGATTTGGTGAGGCCGCCCTGTAAGCAAGGATATATCCAGCAGGCGCAGATCGTCATTTTGTTCTATTGTGCGGTAACGAAGCGTAGCGTGTTTTGCGCCGGGCGTGTTTGCAGATACCACCTGCACAGTGTTGTTTTTTGCGTTTTTCAGCAAAAAATCCGAGAGTTCACTACTTATGGGAAGATCAGCGCTTACCACGGCAAAATATTTTTTTTGAAAAGAACCGTTTTTGATTTGCGCTGATAACCGTGCGGCTGCTTTGGAGGTGCGTGCAAAAACCATAACACCGCCCGCAGGACGGTCTAAACGGTGTACCAGCCCAATATATGCTTCACCGGGCTTCCCATAGGTTTCCTTAACGTATTGCTTAATTTGATTCAGAAAGTCCGCGTCCTTCGAGCTATCTGCCTGTGTTGGCATGTTTTGTGGCTTTATTGCGACAACCAGATGATTGTCCTCGTATAAAATGCGGGGGATCGTCATAATGTCCACCGGGTGGTCGTGCCGCAAGGCAGGAGAACGCTTTGCTCTTTTACAGGAAGACAAAGATCGCCCGCATCAATTTTCCCGCTGCTTTCCTGTAAGCAAATATTGAGAAGATTGCGGCAAACAACAGAAGAAAGACCCGTTGTATACGAGTTAATGATAAAAAACAGCGGGGTATCAGAAAGCAATTTACAGGCTTCGGATACCAGAGAAAAAAGATTATCTTCCGTGCGAAAGACCTTGCCGTCTGCGCCGCGTCCATAGCTGGGGGGATCCATTACAATGCCGTCATAACGGTTGCCGCGCCGTTGCTCACGCAACACAAATTTCAGGCAATCGTCCGCGAGGATCCTGACATGTCTATCACTCAGCCCTGATAATTCAAGGTTTTCTTTCGCCCAGGCGTTCATGCTGCGCGCCGCGTCAATATGGGTAACATGTGCGCCCGCGTATGCGCATGCCAGCGTTGCACCACCGGTATATGCAAATAAATTTAAAATGCGCGGGGGATGCGATGAATTGGAATTCGAAATTTTATCCATCATAAAATCCCAGTTACAGGCTTGCTCAGGAAACAATCCGGTATGTTTGAAGCCGGTCGGGCGTACATAAAAACGTAATGCGCCATATGAGATCATCCAGCGCTGCGGTAAGGACTTATTGAAATGCCACTGACCGCCGCCCTTTTCACTGCGTTCATAGACGGCATCTGCATTCTTCCACAATGCGGGGCGTTGCTTTTCCCAGATCACCTGGGGGTCGGGGCGTGCTAAAATAATATCACCCCATCGTTCTAATTTCATGCCGGCGCCGGTATCCAGCACTTCATAATCTTTCCAATGATCAGTAAGAAACATGGTTAACCTCGTTTAGATAGATTTGGACAGATTCATTTTACCATAGCACCGGAAGTTATGCTATAATTATGGATAAGAAAGAAGAATGCGGGGGGGCTTACGATATGAAGATGAGGGCATATGCAAAGTTAAACCTGGCTCTTGATATCAAAGGAGTGCGTGAGGATGGCATGCACGACCTTGATATGCTGATGCAAAACGTTTCTCTTCCGGATGAGTTGACAATAAAGAGGGCGGATCGCACAGAAATCCGGTTCGGGAATATGGTTGTCAGTGCTGATAATACAATCAGGCGCGCAGCTTTGCTTTTTTTTGAAATGTTACAAATAAAGGGCGGCGTGCAAGTTTTTGCAGAGAAAAAAATTCCGGTTCAGGCGGGACTCGGGGGTGGAAGCGCTGACGCGGCTGCGACCTTGGTCGCCTTAAATGAATTATATGATACTGGATTGAAAAAGGCGGAGCTGCAGGAAATAGGGCTTAAGATTGGCGCAGACGTTCCGTTTTTTATCGGCGGCGGTTGTATGCGTGCCAGAGGAGTAGGAGATATCCTTGAGCCTGTAAAGAATTCCTGCAAGTTTCATTACTTGCTCATCAAACCAAAACAGGGGGTTTCAACGCCACTTGCATACCAAAAATATGACGAAAATAAACCCGGACAATTTGATGTATCTGCGGTTGCAGACAGCCTTATACAAGGGGATAGCCAAAGATACTTCGTCTCCGCAGGAAACGCTCTGCAAGAGGCAGGGATTTCGTTATGTCCGGAAATAGGCGGGATTTTAGATCAGTGTGACAAGCAGGGGGCGGAATTTTCTATGATGACGGGCAGCGGAAGCTGCGTTTTTGCGATTTTTGAGGAAGAAGAAGCAAGACAGCGCGCTTATTTAAAACTTCGAAAAGAATATCCGTTTTGCGTGACGGCAGAAGATGTCGGAAGATCAGTGGATATCTTATAACCAAACGAAAAAAGCGCCCAAAGGCGCTTTTTTTATGCCATCATATAAGCTGCGTGTTGCTGAATATAATCCACAAAAGTCTGCTCGATCAAATGTTGCCCCTGCTCGCTGGGGTGGATTCCATCCTCGCAGATCAATGTACGGTAATCCGGCTGGGCAAGGAACACGCTGCGAACATCAATTAAATGAACGCCATAGATATCGGCAATTTTATCAATGGTATAGGAATATTTTTCCTGCCACCAATAAATCTTTGAAACGTCATGCAACCATTTTAGGATATTATGCGCTCGCTGGGGATCGTTTTTGGTAAACCAGCGAAAATATGCGGCAGCATTCAGCGGCGGAAGATTCATTAAAACAGGAATTTTCCCGCGTTCTAAAAGAGACTCGATCATGGCGGACAACGTTTGCTCATATTCTTTTACCGGCGTGTTTGGGGTATGCACAGCGCATGGGTCAAGCGCGACTTCATCCCATTTATAATCACAGTCATTTCCGCCGTATTCAATTAATACCAAATCCGGGTTGATATCTTCCAGCTTTTCACGCAGCAGACGCTGACCATAAGCTGTGGTAGTGCCGAATTTGGAACAATCATGGATGCTGACCTGCAGTTTTCCAGCTAATTTTTTGATAAAACCGTTTCCTAAAAATGTATAACGCTTTTTTTCAGGATGGAACACTACGCCGCGTGCAACGGAATCGCCCATCACAAGGATGGATTTTACCCCTCCTGTTATTATACTTTTTTCATATGTTATCATTTTCTGTCTGCCTTCTGTTTTGTTTTTTGTCCCGACCGTAAAATAGAGTTTATCAACGGTTATAAAACGGGGAAAGTCTTATCTTCAATTTAGCATGGGTGACCGTTTTTTACAAGTAAAAAAAGATTGCTGTATTTTCAGCGCGATTTTCATGAAAATTTTATTGCTAAATTGACGTGTTTTTATGAAAACGTTGTTTGCAGATCCTAAAATGCTTTATAAATATGGAAACAAACGAAAGGTTGGTGGTCACAATGACAATCAAGTATTACATGGGATATCAGGAAGTATCGTATGAGGATTATATGGAAGCGTTGGCACGGGCGGAAGCTGAGGGAAATACGATCCGCAGTAAAGATGAGGATGGAAAATATCCGGTTTATACTTTAAACAACGGTGTTGTAATTGAAGGAAATAAAGACGGTAAATTCAACAGGATTGAAGACGGACAAAAAATGGAAGAATGGCAGGTCGCAACTGAGGATGAATGGGCACAGGGTGAGTCGCTCGGAATCGGTAAGGCGGGTTTTTTCTTTAAAGGATAACAAATTTGGGGCTTTTGCAGTATTGCGGAAGCCCCTTCTTATAAAAGCGGGAATGGATTAAAATCGGGCGTCAATGGTTATCGTGTAGCTCGATTATTTTTTTTATGTCGGTAATAGAACAATTATGTTCTTTGGCGAGGCGCGCGAGGTCATCATATTCATATTTTTGACGCTGCACGCCGAATCCGGAAGATTCCTTGATGCGTACTTCGCCACATGGCGTAGAGACCCTACGCTCGATTCGCCTTAAAATGCTGCGAGAACAAAGCGATTCCCGAATCCCGATGGTGGTAGTATGTTGAAACAGCAAACGAATCATGCCCTCGCGCAGACCTTGTGCGCAAAGGCAAGTAAGCAAAATACCGGGACGGTTTTTTTTCATATAGACGGGAGTGCAAAAAACATCAACCGCGCCAGCTTCAAAAAGGCGTTCCTGCGCAAAAGAAATATCTTCAGGCGTCATGTCATCGAGATTACAGCGCAATTCCATTATGGTATCCACATCTTCGGATGTTTCTTCGCCCCAAAAAGCGCGAATGCAATTTGCGGAATCAAAATCTTTTTTCCCCATCCCGTAGCCGATTGCATAAAGGGACATTACGGGCATCGGACCGAAAGCAGAAACGAAGTGCTTTAATAGCGCTGCGCCGGTAGGAGTACAAAGTTCTCCTAAAATCGAACCGCTGTAAATAGGGATGTTGCGAAGCAGGAAAACGGTCGCAGGCGCGGGAACGGGGAGGATGCCATGGGCACAGGAAACCTGTCCGCTACCAACGTGTATCGGCGAGGCGACGATGTGATCCGGCGACAGCTTATATACAAGCAGGCAAACGCCAACAATATCGGTTATGGCATCAAGAGTACCAACTTCATGAAAATGAATTTCGGCTGCGGGCTTTCCGTGTACATAACCTTCTGCTTCTGCAATCAGGCGGTATACTGCTATGGCGTCTTGCCTAACGGCATCGGGCAGCGTGAGATGAGAAATCAGATGCTCGATGTCGTGCAGACTGCTGTGGTGATGGGGCTTGTGGTCATGAAAATGTTCGTGGCTATGGCAATGATCTTGATGACTGGTGCTGTGATCATGTCCGGATACATCCATGCTTTTTTCGTGCTCGCCATGCACAGACACATGGACATGTGTGCCAAAAATTCCGCATTTGGAGGATTTGGTAGCAGTAAGATAAACGCCGGGTAGCCCGAGGGCGTTCATCTCCGCGATAAACCCGATTGGATCAGGCAGCAGTTCCAGCAATGCGCCCATTAGCATATCGCCGGCTGCGCCCATATTACATTCGAGATATAGTGTTTTCATTTATTTTGCTCCTATATGGTTAATGATGCTGGCGAGATAACCGGCCCCAAAGCCGTTATCAATATTGACGACGCTAACACCGCTTGCGCAGGAGTTGAGCATCGATAACAATGCGGAAAGACCGCCGAAGGAGGCACCATAACCTACGCTTGTCGGCACCGCGATCACCGGGCAGTCTGCAAGACCGCCCACTACGCTCGCGAGCGCGCCCTCCATGCCGGCAAGCACAATGATTACGCTTGCATCCATGATTTGCTCGGCATGCGCGAGCAGGCGGTGAAGCCCTGCTACGCCCACATCGTAAATACGGGAGGTGCGATTGCCGAGAATTTCAGCTGTCAAAGCGGCTTCTTCCGCAATCGGCATATCACTTGTTCCACCCGTGATGACAGCGATAGTGCCGATTCCATCCGGCTCGGGGGCAGAACCGATTACGCCGATTTTTCCAATTTCATAATATTGAAGCGGCAGTTCTTTTTCGATTGCCTTTGCACTCTCCAAAGGCAGACGCGTGATTAGGATGGTTTTTTGACCGCTTTTTATCATAGAACGCACGATCTCGCAAATTTGTCCCGGTGTTTTGCCAGCGCCATAAATGACTTCGGCAACACCCTGCCGCAGACCGCGATGATGATCGAGCTTGGCAAATCCAAGATCCTCAAAAGGTTCGATTTTTAATTGCCGCACAGCGTCGTCTACTGAAATGCTTCCATCCGCAACCCGGCATAGAAGCCGCTTTATCGCACGTTTATCCATTGGGGTCCCTTCCTTCTAAATCCAGCAGGATTGGTGTAAAATACGGCGAAAGCGCCGTAATGATTTTGTCAGCATATTGAATGGCTGACGGCATTTGCTCTGTTGACATCTGAATACGCGCGGCGTCATGATAAACGCGGATCCGAAAATCTGAAAACCCGAGCGTGAAAAGCGCATCTTCTGCTTTCTCGATTTTAGAAAGAAGAGAACCGGAGATCGGGTTTCCGGTCGCGATTCGCGTTGCAAGACAAGCATAAGATGGCTTGTTCCACGTAAACAGACCGGCGTTTTTAGATAAAAGTCGAATCTCTGTTTTGGTGATGCCGCACTCGCGCAAGGGAGAACGAACATTTAATTCGTTGAGCGCACGCATCCCGGGTCGGTCGGCCGCATCGTCCGAAGCATTGGAGCCGTCGATCAACACAGAGAAGCCGTCTTTGGTCGCGCGGCTGTACAAAAGACCGAAAATCGCTTTTTTGCAATAGTAACAGCGGTCGGGCGGGTTCGCGCATATCTTGGGAAAAGAAAGGATATCCGCTGTGATGACCGTCATAGGGGTCTTGAGAAACCGTGAAACCCTTTGGGCGTCTTGCAGCTCAAAATCGGGCTGGAATGCGGTCTTTACAAAATACGGCATGATCTGCACTCCGTTTTGCACAGCAGCGTAAAAAAGATAAGCAGAATCAACACCCCCGGAAAATCCGAGGGCGATGTGTTGATTTTGTTTAAAAAAATGGTTTAGGGCATCGACCTTGCTGCGCAGATCCATAGGCTTACTGCACTTTACGCCGGGAAGCAGAAAATACTTTTTTGGGGTCGCTGCAAAGAAGGATAACCACCCAGGCAGCTACGCCGCAAAGTACAACTACGAGCCCCAAAAGCGCGTCGTTTGCACTCAGATCGAGAAAAGAACCGCCTTCCGCCACGGAAAAAAAGCCGTCAACGAGCCACATAAGGGAAGCGCCCCAATACATTAGGGCAAGTAACCCCAGCTTTTTTTCACGCCGCTGTGCGCTGAAATACCAAATGATTGTTGTGGCTACCGCAGCGAATGCTGTGATAATCAGGCACATTGCTTATACCTCCGCTGTTTTAGAAGGCGCTGTTTTAGAGGTCTTTTTCTCCAAGCGACCTGTTACCCAAACCATAATCCCCCAGATTGCTGTGATCAGCCCGGCCATGGCAACCCCGACTGTCGCTATTTCTGCGAGCATTGGACCGATTTCTGAGGGGTTACTCATTGCTGTTAAAAATGGAGGCCATGGCACTACTTCCCCATGCCAGATATGCTCGATTGCTAAAAGGAAGCTTCCGCCCCAGAGCATATTGGAAAGCCAACCAAGTTTTTTGGAAAACGGTATTTTTCCCGTTTGTTCTTCTGGCTTCAAAGAAGAATCACGGTAAGAATCGGAAAGGGAAAGTTTTTCCTTTTTTTGGATTCTTTTTTTTACTACGGAGACAACAATGGCCTCTGCGACTGGAGCTAAAAAACATGCCATAACAAAAATCCTCCTGATCATTTTATAATAGAAAATAATAAATATTATCCGGCGGATAAGATACCGCGCTTTTTTCAATAAAAAAAACCATATTCACTTCAATGAATATGGCAACCTTCTTAGTTACCGGATTAAAAAACAATAGAAAACGGTTTCGACCGATGGCGCTGATTCGTTCAGCGAAATTCTATCTATAATATAAGCGTTATTATGTTTTTTGTCAAATGTTTTATAGAACGTGGTTTTTAATGAGTTAGGAACAAGATGAGTGGAATTCAAAAACCTTTTACAACTGGTTTGTTGAAATTAGAGGTAGAAATCATTATAATAACTTCATAACACATGCTGGAGATAAGGGAGAATATTTTGAGAAGGAAATATCAGGATAATGCCGCCGTAGAGGGTGAGGCATCGAGATTTTTCAAAAAACATAAAAAAGCTTTGATCGTAACGGTCGTTATTATAATTGCTGCAATTGTTTGTGCGTCTATTATTAACGGGGTTTTGACAAAGCAAGGATTTGAAAGCAGCACAATTGCCACCAGTGATACTGTTAAAATCGGAATACGGACGGATATCGAAGGTTTTGGAGCGATCGATGAAAGCGGAAATATCACTGGTTTTGATCGGGATTATATTGATGCAGTATTAAAGGCGTTGCTGGGAGATCAGCCTAAAATTTATGAATACTATTCTATTACTTCTCAGGATGCTGCGGGAGAAATGAAATATGGCGGGATTAATATCGCGCTTGGGCTTTTGACGGAGGGTGTCAATAAAACAAGCGGTTTTCGCCTGACCACGCCTTATTATACCGATAAAGTAGTTGCGGTCGTGCGGTCAGATTCCAGGCTTGAAAAAATTACGAATTTGGAAGGCGGCACGATTGGCGTTCTTTCCAACGCCATTTCTGCCGATGATTTAAAAGATTATATCAAAGACAGTAAAATGAATTATAATACCAGCGAGGTCTTGCGTTATTCCGATTATGAAAGCGCTCGGGAGGACCTCGAGGCAGGAAGGGTGACAGCGGTTGTTATGCCAAAAGTGATCGCAAGCCGTTTTGTCGAGGAAGGGTTCCGAATGGTGGCAGCGCCCTTATATGAAGTCGGCTACTGCATTATGCTTCCAACAGGACAGGCAGCGGTACAGACAGAGATGAACCGTGTAATCGAACAATTTGAGCAAGATGGAACGGCGCAGGCGCTGCGAGAAAAATGGGGACTTTGATGATTTTTTTGCGTTTTAAATGAGAAAGCCCGATTATTTTTGTTTAGAAAACAAGATGTAATGTTTAGAAGTTTATCCAGTGGGTTATATTGACAGTAGATGGGGAATTGTGTTAAAATAATACCAATGGGTGAGCTCCAAGTTCAACTCCCCACGGCCCACAAATTTAGTTGTTAGGAGGACAATGGAGTGAAAATCAAAAACATTAGCGAGCCACAGAAGTTCTTCGAATTGCTCAAGGATTGCAAAGGCAAGGTTGAGTTGGTGACTTCCGAGGGCGACAGGTTGAACCTGAAGTCTACGCTTTGTCAGTACATTGCGTTGACACAAATGTTTAAAGATGCACAGATTGATGAATTAGATCTGATTGTATCGGAACCCGAAGATTTGAACCTTTTACTGAATTATTTAGTAAGGGGCTAAAACCTCTCGCAATTATTAAGACCGTAACGTTTGTTATGGTCTTTTTTGTATTGTTTTTTAATCAAAGAGAATTGACAGAAAAGAAACCGTTTTTGTAGAAGGCCATGTTATAATAACAATATGGGTGTTGAATTTGTTTTAGGAAGAACCGCGTCGCAGCGGGACGATTTAGTAATACAAAAAATTGGAGAACATGTGAGACGGGATCCGTTGGCAAATGTTCTGGTTGTGGTGCCGCCGCAGTCCACCTATATCACGGAAAAGGGGCTAATAGAAAATCTTGGCTTAAGCGGGCTGATGGGTGTATGTGTCCAAAGCCCTGCCCGGATCTGTGACCGTGTATTGGAGGAAACCTACGGCAGGACGCTTCGCATTTTGGATTCGGCAGGCAAGAGTATGCTGCTGCGCCGGATTTTGGATGGGCACGGGGCAGACCTGCCTGCGCTTCGAAAGAGCGCGAAAGCAGGGGATATTCCCATGCTGCTCGGCAATGTGATATCCGAGCTGAAAAGCCTTGATATTACGCCTGACGCTTTGCGCGCGATTGAAACGGAAAATAGGCATAGCAAACAAAAATTTGAAGATATTGCCTTTGTTTATGAGGATTATTGTAAGTTGCTAGATGGGCGTTTTGATGCGGAAGATATGATGAATACCGTAATAGAGAATTTGCCGAGGGCGCAGTTTTTACGCGGCGCGCATTTATTTGTTCATGGGTTTGATATTTATAACGCCCAAACGGTACGGTTTATGAAAGCTTTGATGCAGGCTGCGGAAGATTCGGTGATTTCGTTTTATTATGCTGACAGCAATGCACCTGATGCCGGGGTTTATGCGATTTGCGATGAAAACAGGAATAAATTCATGACAGATGCCATCAAAATGGGGCTTGTCACCACAAAAGTTACTGACGACCGAGCTATATCCGCTGATATTTTGCATTTGGAAAAGAACCTTTATGCGTATCCGTCCGAAAAAAAAGAGAAGGCGGCAGACATCAGTGTGATGCGCGCTGCAGATGCGGAGCAGGAAGTTGCGGCAGTCGCGGCACAGATCGCTTATTTACATGAAAAAAAAGGTTTTGCATTCCGCGATATGGCAGTTATATGCGGAAATGCGCAGCAATACGGGCAAATCATTGGGGAAAATTTTACGCGAGCACGGATCCCTTGTTTTGACGGAGAAAAAAGATCGCTTGCGCAAAGTTCGTTTGCAGTGTTTTTGTTAACGGCGTTGGAATTATCGCAGGGGCGCATCAAAAAGGATACTTTGATTGCACATGCCAAGACAGGCTTCTGCAGATTGGCATATGATGGCATAGAGGCGCTTCAAAACTATATTTATTCTCATGTGCGAGATGGCTTTGCGTTGCTTCGGCCTTGTGCAGACGGTACAGATCCGCGTGTAGAAGAAGCCAGAAAAAAGCTGGTAGAGCCGGTGGTCAGCCTGCGGGAACGCACGGCAAAAGCAAAAACAGCGGTCGAATGGATCGAATGCCTGAAAGATTACTTTGAAAAAATGCATGCAAAAGAGACGATGATGCATAAAATAGAAGAGCAACAGAACCAGGGGTTGCTCGAAAGCGCGGAGTTTTTCCGTCAGGCATACGAAAAAACAATGCATATGCTGGATCAGGCCGAAGAGATATTAAATGATTCCCCGGTAACCAAGACACAGCTTCTTTCTTTGCTGAAAACTGGATTGGAGGCGCAGAAAATAGGCGTGATTCCTCCTGGTGCCGATGAAATTGCGGTAGGAGAAGTTTCGTATATTCGTCTTGACGAAATACGCGCGCTTTTTGTTGTGGGGATGAATGAAGGATTACTGCCGGA
This sequence comes from Christensenella sp., assembly GCA_034926635.1. Lineage (GTDB taxonomy): Bacteria > Bacillota > Clostridia > Christensenellales > Christensenellaceae > Christensenella. The sequence continues at coordinate 99,537 of JAYFQX010000010.1, forward strand.
TTATACGCAAAACTCTGATATTTTGGCTGATTATGAGCGAGAACTGATGCTTTCGCAGATTGCGGGACTTGCGTTTACCGGAAACATGGAAAAGCAAAAGCTTGCAATTCAGAAGGCCTTCACCAAACCGTCTGAAAAATTATTTTTGAGTTATGTGGAAAATGGAAAATCGAAGCCATCTTCGCTGCTTTATCGGATTGATGAATTGTTTGGCGATATTAAGCGAACAGATGCAGCAAAAATTGCGCCGCTTCTGAAAGAAAATGCACGCAGGGAAACCGCGCAAAAACTGCGGGCGATGGCGGACGGAAAAGAAACCGAGATCGATGCAAACGTTGTAGCGGCGGTTATTGGTGAAAAAAGAAATCCGCAGGGGATCGCAATGCTGGAACGCGGGATTCGCGAAAAAAATTCCGCGGTATTTTTAAAACCGCCGACGGCGGCTGGGTTATATGGCGAGCTTAGCGGGAATGCGAGTCGGCTGGAACGTTATTACGAATGTCCGTATAAACACTTTATGCAATATGGAATCCGTGCCGATGTTCCGCAGGAATATACGATCAACCCAATTGATATCGGTAATTTTGCGCATGATATTCTGGATGGCATGCAAAAAGAAATTAAAAAGAAAAATGCCGGATGGGATAAGCTCCCGGAAGAGGATTTTCAGAAGCTGTTTTCGGTATGCGCTCAAAAGGCGAGGAGCAAACAGGAAAAATATACGTTAAACCAGCATAACCAGACGGTACTTCGTTCGGTGGAAAAAGAAGCGGAAATCGCGACGCGGGTCATTCGGGCACAGACGGAAAAGGGAAGTTTTTCCCCGGCGGAAAGTGAGACGTGGTTTTCGCATGAGTTCCCGGATGGCGTCAGGATTGAAGGGAAAATCGACAGGATCGATATAGCTGAAATGGACGGTGTACGTTACTTTAATGTTGTGGATTATAAAACAGGTGCGCGCGATTTTGATTTAAATCGTTTTGCTGCGGGACTCACGATCCAGCTTATCGTTTATATTCTTGCTGCGCAGCGGCTGATGAAGGATGCACAGTTTGCGGGCGCAAATTATTTTCATATTCATATGCCTGATTTTACGGGAGAACCACGGGAAATAGCGGAAGAATATCGGATGAACGGTATTTGCGGAGTAGATACGCAGAAAGCGCAGGTTTTGTTTGGGAAAGAGGGAAAAAGCTTGTATGCCCTCAAGATCCGTTTTACAAAAGATGGAGATTTTGACGCAAACGCCGCCAAGCGGTGTTTTGATGCAGGCGATATGGAAGCACTGACGCAGTATGCAAAGCTGTTGGCTGCGCAGGCCGCAGAAATGATTTTGGGCGGGGATACCCGAATTCGTCCGTATCGTTTCAAAAACGCAAGCGGCTGTGATTATTGCGATTTCGCATCAGTTTGTATGTTTGACGAGCAATATGCCGAGAATAAGCCGCGTGAGATCGAGGAAACAGAAAAAACGGATACGCTAAAGAGGATCAAAGAGACGATGCAGGAGAAAGAAAAAGGCGGAAAATAGGAATGCGGTTTACAGAGAAGCAGGATAAGGCGATCCACACCCAAGAAACGAGCGTATTGGTTTCCGCCGCGGCAGGGAGCGGAAAGACAAGCGTGCTTTCTATGCGAGTGGCGGGTCTTGTCGCAGCGGGAGATGATATCAGGCGTATGCTGGTGATGACATTTACCAATGCGGCTGCTGCAGAGATGCGACAGAGAATCGCGAAAGAAATTTCGCGCAGGGCAAAGGAAACAGGAGATCGCCGTCTTTCGGTGCAGGCGGAGCTTACTTCGGTGGCGGATATTTCGACCTTTCATTCCTTCTGCGGCAAAATTATCCGACAAAACTATGCGGCACTTGGAATATCTCCTGCCTTTCGGATTGCGGATGAAAAAGAAGCGTCTAATCTACGAGGGCAAGCGGTAAGGGAACTGTTTGACGATTTATATGAGGAACAAAACGCTGATTTTTTACGGCTCTTGGCAAGATATACAACCCGTGCAAATGATACGCGTCTTGCGGAATATCTATTTGATTTATATGATTATATGATGAGCAAACCAAATCCATTTGCATGGGCGCATGCTTCCATCGGTAAAAATACGGAGGACTATCTCGCACGACTGAAACGGGAATATGGAGAAATTTTAACGGAAAAATTAGAAAAATGCGGTTATCTGCTGCATGCCGCGGCAGAGCTTTCTTCTGCATATGACGAAGAACAGCAGGCAAAAGACGAGGTCTCGCTGGAAATGCTGGAAGAGATACTTTCTTATGTAAATGAAAATGGAATTGGTGCGGCGCTGCAGCGTTTTGTGGGCGGCGTAAAACTGCCGGCAATCAAGCGTGGTCTGGAAGAAGAATATAAGGAGAAGCTTTCCTCTTTATACAAAACAGCGCGGGCGGAACTGAAACGAGTTTTGGAAGACGAGGTTTATGCTGATTTTGAAGCAATTACGTCGGCAGAGCTAGGAAATACGCAGCAGGACGTTATTGCGTTGGTCAGGTTGGCAGAAGAATTTGATAAAATTTATACACAAAGAAAATTGGAAGCAAATGTGTTGGATTATGAGGATCTGCAGCACTATGCGCTTCGCGTTTTTGAAAACGAAGACACCCGCCAAGCGGTGTGCGGACAATACGATTATGTTTTTGTAGACGAATATCAGGATACGAACCCGGTACAGGAAGAAATTATCCGGCTTTTGTCCGGCGGGGGAAGCCTTTTTTTGGTCGGTGACATGAAGCAAAGTATTTATAAATTTCGTCTTGCTGATCCAATGATTTTTAAACAAAAAGCACAGGAATTGAAAAAGGGCGCAAACGGCGGCGAAATTATTTTGATGAATGATAATTTTCGCAGCGCGAGGAAGGTTATTGAAACGGTAAATACCGTGATGCAGCGTGTGATGAGCGAACGGGTCGGTGAAATATCCTATGACGAGGGAGAACGCCTGATAGGGAATTTGGAAGGCGGTTATGCAGAGGCATTGCTTTGCTGTACGGAAGAAGGCCAAGATGGAAACGCGTTACAAGCGTCTGTGATTGCGAAAAGTATTGAAGAGCAAACCAAACGAAAAATCACTGATCCTGCAACAGGTGAACAAAGATTTGCCTCCTATGGCGATATTGCCGTGCTGGTACGGTCGCGAAGCGATTTGCTTGCCGCCTTAAAGGGCGAGCTTGAAAAAAAGGGGATACCCTGTGTAATCGATATGGAGCAGCCGCGTGATTTTAAAGAAATCGAGTTGTTTGTGAACCTTTTGCGGCTGGTAGACAACCAAAGTCAGGATATACCGCTGTTATCGGTTATGCGATCGTATTTCGGCGGCTTTGACGAGGAAGATTTTGCGCGGATACGCATTTTTGGGGGACGAAAAAAGGCGCCGTTTTATGCGGCGTTACAGTCCTACGTGCAGCAGAAAAAGGACGATCTTTCTGACAGGCTGCGTATCTTTAGACAAAAGTTGGAAAAATTAAGACTGTTTGCAGATGCACTTTCCCTTGAAGACTTTTTAACGGCTGTAGCGCGCGAGGCTGGTTTTGATACTTATTTATGTGTCGTGCCGGGCGGAGAGCTCAAACGCCGCGCTTTTGCACAGTTTATGGAAACCGCGAGGTCGTTGGCGCGGGATGCGGGAGGCAGCCTGTATTTGCTCCTGCAAACTTTGAAAAACCTCAAGAAACGGGAAGGCGCTTATGTCAGCGCAGGGGTTGGCGCGGCTGACGCCAACAGTGTGCGTATTATGACGATCCACGGAGCAAAAGGGCTTGAGTTTCCGATCGTATATCTTGCGCGGCTGGAGTCGCCGCTTCGTCCGAAAGATATTGACCGCAGTATGCTGCTTCATGCAGACTACGGCGTGTGCCTGAAATATGTGGATGAACAAAGGTTTGTGCGGCGCGATACTGTGGAAACCATGCTGGTGAAAAACAGACTGGAAAAGGAATATATTTCAGAAGAGCTTCGCATTTTGTATGTAGGAATGACGCGGGCAAAAGAAGCTTTGTTTTTTACGGCTGCAGTTAAAAATGAGGAAAAGCAGCGGGCTTCGTGGGAGCTTATGCGCGAAATAGGAAATTATGAGGATGCAAAGTGCATGATGGACTGGGTGATGGCGGCAGCGGGAGACTGGTTGCCGGTAACGATAGAGCGTAACACCTCGGAAAATAAAGAAAAACAAAAATCTGCTTTTGATTATGAGATCTTTAAAAAGAAACTTTTGGAGGATGTTAAACCTGTCCCGCTTGTTTCCATTATTGCGGAAGATCCGGTGCCTGCCAAGGTCTCCGTGAGTGCAGTCAAACGTGCCCTGGCAGGAGAAAAAGTGCCGGTACGCGCGTTTTTGAAGGCGACTCCGCAGGAAGATGGGGAAGAAATCAGCGGGGCAAAACTTGGCACGCTGATTCATAGCGTAATGGAAAGGCTGACACAAGGCTATGGAATCGATGTAGCGGCAGCGCAAATGTTGGAGAATCGTATGATTACCGAGGCGGAGCATAATGCATTATTGAAAAATCGGGAAATGGCGGAAGAGTTCTTGCAAACGCAGGTCTATGCAAGGATGCAAAAAGCGCAGCGTATCCTGCGTGAGCAGCCGTTTAATTTAAAGGTATATGCCGACAGCATCGGGTACACCGGGAACCGTGAAATGCTGGTGCAAGGGGTACTTGACCTTGCGTTTTTAGAGCGTGACGGTTGGGTTTTGGTAGATTATAAAACAGACAGGATAAGCGAAAAAACAAAAAATGTGACAGCTGAAGGATATGCGCCGCAGCTAGCTTTGTATGCGCGTGCTTTGAGTGAGATTACCGGAATTCCGGTAAAAGAGCGCTATTTGTATTTTATGCGTCTCGGGCAGTGCGTTGCAGTATAAGCTGCGCTTCTGACTTTTGAATAATACCACGATCACTTATTTCGAATTGGCGCGCTACCTCTCGATAACTGAGCTTCTCTGCATACATCGTTTCAATAACTTCTTGTTTATATTCTGCTGTGTATTTTTTGTTTGGTTTTCTTTTTGCCACAAAAATCACCCCAATTGTTTTTTAGTATATCATACTGTCTAACAATTGGGGTGCTGTTCAAGTTGCCGAAGGCTTTTTGTGCTTAATATCTGCTACGCGGCGGACGTGCACTGGGTCTGCGTCTGCGTCTGCGGCGAACAATTCTGAAATATCTGATTGTGCGCATCACAACGACGAAAACTCCAAATCCTATTCCGATCCAGAGCAGTATCCACAAAATGGTATAACCATAACTGCGTTCAAACATCGCGCCGAGAGACCGATTTTCATCCATGTTCAAGTTATATTCTGTGTCGGTGCTGATGATGGTGCCGGGAGAAGAAATATTATACCATCCGGCAAATCGATAATTGTCCGCGGGCGTCGCGGTTACGGTAACAGCTGTTCCGGCTGCAAAGGTTCCTCCGCCGGTTACAGTTCCCGCACCTTCGGGGCTCACGATTAAATCAAGTGCATAGCTGGTAGCAAACTTTGCAGTTAATTTCATATCTTCCTGAATATTGAAAGTATAAGAAAGATCTGTGCTGACGGGGTCTGCCTGCAGGTCGTCGCTTTGATACCAGCCAAGAAAATTATAGTTTGCGCTGGGCGTTGCGGTAACGGTAACAGAAGAATCAAGAGCATAGACATCGCCGCTCTGTGTTACGGTTCCTCCTTCGGAGGGTGTTGCCTCAAGTGTTACCGAATATTGTTTTTCAAATTTTGCAATGTAGGTCCGATCCATCTCAAGCTCATATACCAGCTCGGGATTTGTGGAAACAGGGGTATCCAGATTATCTTCGCGATACCAGCCGACAAACACATAACCATCGGCGGGCGTCGCGGTGAGCGTGGCGTTTTGACCGGAAGAATACTCCCCGCTGCCTGTTACGGTGCCGGTTCCTTCTGCCTCGGGACGCGCTGTTACGGTATATGCCAATGCAGTAGTACTGCATGCAAAAATCATCACCAATACTAGGATAAAACCAATTAACTTTTTCATTTATCGCTCCTTTATCTTTCTGTATCAAATTTTAAAGGTATTCCATGCATGTGTCAATGCCGCTTGCCAAGATTAAAAAAATGTTAAAAAATATATATGTTTTAATTTTTTTGCAATATGGGTATATAGTACATATCAACATAAATGATATATAACCGAAGGAGGATGAAATATGCGGGAAATTTTTCTTGCGGGAGGTTGCTTCTGGGGACTTCAAAAGTATTTTGATATTGTGCCAGGAGTACTTTCTACGCAAGCAGGCTATGCAAACGGAAAGACGGAAGATCCTACTTATAATCAGGTATGCGCTGGGAATACCGGGTTTGCGGAAACTGTAAAAATACAGTATAACGAATTGCAGATCAGTTTAAAAGATATTTTGCATTTGTTTTTTCGGGTGGTTGATCCAACTGTGAAAAACAGACAGGGCAACGACGTCGGCGAACAATACCGCACGGGGATTTTTTATCTGGATGAAGGAGACCGGATGATCATTGACGCAGTAGTAGCGGAAGAACAGAAAAAATACGGAACCGCAATTGTAACGGAAGTTTCTCCACTTAAAAATTATTATACTGCGGAAGAATATCATCAAAACTATTTGGATAAAAACCCGGGAGGTTATTGCCATATCGGCAACGATGATTTTTTATATGCGCAGAATTTTATACTGGAAAAGCAAGGCGAGCTGGCAAGCACAGGCGCGGGATTAGCTGCAAAATAAGAAGATCTGTCATGGGAAAATAGCATTGGTGTTTTGCTCAAAGAGCAATTAAAAGATAAAAAAAGAGGGAAATTAGGGTTGTTTTCGTTTTACGCTATCTAAAAGAAAGGAGTGTAAGGAATGAAAAAACCAGAGTTATTGGAACGGTATGAACTTTTTATTGATGGAAAATGGAGGGTTGCCTCGGATGGTGAATTTTTTGTGACAAAATGTCCTGCCAATGGAGAAAAACTGGCAGAATGTGCCCAGGCAACAAAGGAGGATGTGGATCTTGCCGTGGATGCCGCAAAAAAGGCGTTTGAAAGCTGGAAAAAGACGACGCCTGCGCAAAGAGCAGCAATTTTAAACCAGATTGCAGATGTGATCGACGAGAATGCGGAACACCTGGCAATGGTAGAAACATGGGATAATGGGAAACCGATCCGTGAAACACGAAACGTCGACGTTCCGCTTGCTGCAGCACATTTTCGTTATTTCGCCGGATGTATTTTGGCGGAAGAGGGAAGTGCGAATATTTTAAACGAACAGTTTTTGTCGCTTATCCTGCGCGAGCCGATCGGGGTTGTAGGGCAGATCGTGCCATGGAACTTTCCTTTTTTGATGGCTGCGTGGAAGCTGGCACCGGTGCTTGCTTCGGGCTGCTGCGTTGTGTTTAAGCCATCAAGCGACACTTCGCTTTCGGTTTTGGAATTCACAAGGTTGATCGAGGAAATTGTACCGCCGGGTGTGCTTAATATTATTACAGGATCGGGCGCTAAAGCGGGACAATACATTTTGGATCACAAGGGTTTCAATAAGCTGGCGTTTACTGGTTCTACGGAAGTCGGACGTAGTGTGGCGCTCGCTGCGGCGAAGCGGCTGATCCCGTGTACGCTGGAGTTGGGTGGAAAATCAGCGAATATTTATTTTCCTGACTGTGACTGGGATATGGCGATGGATGGGTTGCAGCTTGGTATTCTGTTTAATCAGGGACAGGTTTGCTGCGCGGGTTCGCGCGTCTTTGTCCATGAAGATATTTACGATCGTTTTATGGAAGATGCAATCCATGCGTTTGAAAGCGTGAAAGTCGGTCTTCCCTGGGAAGAGGATACGCAAATGGGTTCGCAGATCAATGAAAATCAGTTAAATAAAATCCTGAGTTATATTGATATTGCAAAGGCGGAAGGTGCAAAGGTTGCGTGCGGCGGCAAGCGAGATACAGATGGTAAGCTGGAAAAAGGCTGCTTTATGGAACCTACGCTTCTTGTAGACGTCAAAAACAACATGCGTGTGGCACAGGAAGAGATTTTTGGACCGGTTGCGTGCGTCATAAAATTCCGTGAGGAAGACGAGGTCGTAAAAATGGCGAATGATAGTATTTACGGTCTGGGTGGCGCAGTGTGGACGCGGGATATTAACCGTGCAATCCGCGTTTCCCGCGAGATTGAAACAGGACGTATGTGGGTGAATACTTACAACCAGATCCCGGAAGCGTCGCCGTTCGGAGGATATAAAGAATCGGGGATTGGCAGGGAAACACATAAAGTGATGCTTGATCATTATACGCAGATGAAAAATATTATGATTAACCTTTCCGAAGAACCTACGGGGTTCTATCCAAAAAAATAACGTGAAATAAAAGGCTGTTGATGCGTAAAAAGGGAGAGAAGAACCGGGAGAACTTACCAGGTTCTTTTTTCTTGTTGTGAAAAACATTTTTGAAATTATGAATTATAAGGCTTGACATCCCTTTTTCATGTTGTTATAATCATTTTCATAAAATTAATAAGGCGATAAACCATAGATTCAGAGGAGTAACCGAAAGAACCGCTTTACAGAGAGCAATGGGTGGTGGGATCATTGCAGCATAGGATTTTCGGAGAATGGACTGATGAGGGCAGGGAGAAAGACGAAAGTTGAGTAATACCTGACGGCGATTCCGGCCGTTATCAAGGAAAGCAGTTGTTTGACTGTATCAGAGCGGACGCATATGCGTCAATTCGGGTGGCACCGCAGGAGTTTAGGCTTTTGTCCCAAAGTAGGGACAGAAGTCTTTTTTATTATAAAAAAATCGGCATCATGCGTTTTTCAAGGCGCCGGCCGATCAAAAAATAGAAACCGAAGGGAGAACAAAACAATGGTAAAAGTACCGCACAGACTTTATTTAACAGAAGACGAGATGCCGAAACAGTGGTATAACCTGCGCGCAGATATGAAAGAATTGCCGGATCCGCTGATCAACCCGGGAACGATGCAGCCTGCAAAAGAGGAGGATCTATATCCAGTGTTCTGCAAAAAACTTGCACATCAGGAGATGGACAACAAAACGCGTTATATCGATATCCCGGAAGCGATACAGGAAATGTATATGCTTTACCGACCGTCGCCTCTTATCCGTGCCTATCACTTAGAAAAAGCGCTTGATACGCCTGCAAAAATTTATTATAAATTTGAGGGGAATAACACGTCGGGAAGCCACAAACTGAATTCTGCAATTGCACAAGCCTATTATGCGAAAGACCAGGGGCTGAAAGGACTTACAACGGAAACTGGCGCCGGACAGTGGGGCACGGCGCTCGCGGAAGCATGCGCATACTTCGGAATTCCGCTCACTGTGTTTATGGTAAAGGTTTCCTACCAGCAAAAACCTTTCCGTAAGGCGGTAATGCAAACGTTTAACGCAGATGTTATCGCCAGTCCAAGCAACACGACGCAGATCGGAAAGAAAATACTTGAGGAAACCCCCAATACGACGGGCAGCCTCGGCTGCGCGATCTCGGAGGCGGTGGAAAGGGCGGTAAGTACAGAGGGATATCGGTATGTACTCGGCTCCGTACTCAATCAGGTGTTGCTGCATCAATCCATTATCGGGCTTGAGTCGAAGATCGCAATGGAAAAACTGGACGAATATCCGGATGTTGTGATCGGCTGCGCGGGTGGAGGCTCGAATCTTGGCGGCTTGATCGCCCCGTTCATGCAGGATAAGCTGCTTGGAAAATCCGATCCGCGTATTGTTGCGGTTGAGCCTGCCTCGTGTCCGTCGCTTACGCGCGGAAAGTACGCCTATGACTTTTGCGATACGGGAAAGATCACGCCAATGGCAAAAATGTATACGCTTGGGAGCGGCTTTATTCCATCGGCAAATCATGCGGGAGGACTGCGTTACCACGGGATGTCTCCTATTTTATCCAAGCTGTACCACGATGGTTATATGGAGGCGGTGGCTGTGGAGCAGAGCAAGGTGTTTGAGGCTGCGGTTATGTTCGCACAAAAAGAAACGATTCTGCCGGCGCCGGAATCTGCGCACGCAATCCGCGCGGCTGTGGATGAAGCATTAAAATGCAAGGAAAGCGGCGAGAAAAAAACGATTTTGTTTGGACTTACAGGTACGGGATATTTTGATATGACGGCGTACGAAGCATATCATGACGGAAAAATGACCGACTATATTCCGACGGATGAAGAATTACAGAAAGGTTTTGACAGTCTGCCGCAAGTTCCACAGGATTGAGAATATAACAATAAAAGCGCTCGGAATACTGATGTTCCGGGCGCTTTGTCATTATTGGTCTTAGTGAAACGCAGTATCGACCCTGTTTTTTCCTACATAATGGATAGCAATTGTAGAAGGACCGGAGTGTGCTCCGATCACGGGTCCGATATAGTGGATAAAAATTTCCTTTACAGTCTTAAAACGAGATTTGATCTGTTCAGCTACCCAAACAGCATCCTCATAAGCATCGCCATGACCAATATAAACAATTTCGCTGTGGTCTGCGTCGAGGTCTGACTCCATCTGGTCTACCATGGCAAGAAGCGATTTTTTTCTACCGCGAATTTTTTCTACAGGAATTATTTTTCCTTCCTTATTAAAAGCCAATACTGGCTTAATATTAAGCATGGTTCCCCAAAAAGCGCTGGATCGCGAGATCCTGCCGCCGCGCCGGAGATATTCCAGCCCGTCTACGGCAAACCAGTGTATAATTTTCAATTTTAGATTTTCCGCATATTCATAAACCTCTTCAAGAGAGGCGCCGTCTTCTTTTTTGAGAACGATTAAATGGACAAATAAGCCATAACCGCGCGCAGCCGATAAGGAATCTACTACAAAGATTTTACGCTGCGGATATAATTTCTTTAGTTTTTCTGCAGCTGTGACGGCGTTATCAAACGAACCCGAGAGCCCGGAGGAAAATTCCAGATGAAGGATATCCTGACCTGCTTCTAAAAATGGTTTGAAAAAGGCGATGTAACGATCTATGTTAACGATAGAAGTTGTAGGGATAGAGCCTGCGCGCATTTTTTCGTAAAAATCATGTGTAGAAATCGAGGTTCCCTGATCATCGTAATATTCTTCGCCATCCATAAAAAATTGGTAAGGAAGTACGGCGATGTTATGTTTTTTTACAAAATCGGTTGGTAAATCAGCAGTGGAACTGCAGGTAAGCGCGTAGTCTGCCATTAAAAAAATCTCCAATCTTCATATTATATATAGGATAGTAATATTGTACCGTCAGACGCACTAAAATGCAAGGCAAAATGCAACTGGGAAGCACCACGAAAAGCAAAATGAAGGAAAAAACAAAAAAGAAAAATCATAGGATTAAATTTGCATTTCCTTTCAAGAAAATCTCTTGCGTTTGATATGCGTTTGTATTAAAATAAAAGTTACGGTTGAGCAATAAAAGTGCAAAGACGCACTTTTAAATAGAATTTGTATGAATTTTGTGGAGGTACTAAAATGCAACTTTCGAAGAAGGCTCTTGCAATTTCGCCATCTCTGACGTTGAAAATTACGGCAATGGCTAAGGATATGAAGGCGCGGGGGTTGGACGTAGTGGGCTTTGGCGCGGGAGAGCCGGATTTTGATACGCCGCAGCATATTAAAAATGCGGCGAGCGAAGCAATGAGAATCGGCATGACAAAATATACGCCGGCATCGGGAACACTGGAACTGAAAAAAGCGATTTGCGCACATTTAAAAAAAGAAAACGGGCTTATTTACGACCCGGCGCAGATTGTGGTTTCAAATGGTGCCAAGCATTCTCTTTTCAATGCATTTCAGGCGATTTTGAATCCTGGTGATGAGGTCATCGTGGTTTCGCCCTATTGGCTTACTTATCCCGAGCTGATTAAAATGGCGGACGGCGTTCCGGTCTATGTAGAAGCCTTGGAAAGCAATAATTTTGAACCAAAGGCAGAAGATATTGAAGCGGCTGTAACAAAAAAAACAAAAGCGATTATTGTGAATAATCCATCTAACCCATGCGGTTGTATTTATACCAGGAAAACCTTGGAGGGAATTGCGGCAATCGCAAAAAAATATGACTTCTTTATCATTTCTGACGAAATATATGGGCAGTTGGTTTATGACGGAAAGAAACATACCAGCATTGCAGGTCTGAATGAAGACGCTTATGAGCGCACGATTTTGGTAAACGGATTATCCAAGACTTATGCGATGACGGGATGGCGCATCGGCTATACGGCAAGTATTCCGGAAATTGCCAAGGTTATGGGAAGCTATCAAAGTCATGCAACGTCTAACCCTTGTTCGATCGCACAGTTTGCGGGCGTGGAGGCGCTGACGGGCTCGCAGGAAGAAATTGAAAAGATGCGCGAGGAATTTGATGAACGCAGGAAAATGATGGTGCGTATGATCAATGGAATTGACGGCGTCAGCTGTACAACGCCGATGGGCGCGTTTTATGTTATGATGAACATTGCGGGGCTGAAAGGTCGCAGCATTGATGGAAAGAAAATAGGAAACTCGATTGATTTTGCGGAACAATTGCTGGAAAAGAAGTTGACGGCGGTCGTGCCCGGCGCGGCGTTTGGTTCGGATGATTTTGTCCGCCTTTCTTACGCAATTTCACGCGAAAACATTAAAAAAGGAATTGACCGGATTGCCGAATTTGTGGCGATGCTGGATTAAGGGGAAATAAAATGAAAGATACGCAGGAAAAAGCAAACAACCGATACAGCAGAACAAATTTGCTGCAGGAAAACGACTATAATTATACCCTGCAGGATGTTCCCCAGCCGAATTTGTTCGATGATATGTTTGATTATGACGAGGTGCCGAAGATTACCTTTAATCACAGGACGGTTCCGATGCATTTCCCGGAGGAAATCTGGATTACGGATACGACTTTCCGTGACGGACAGCAGGCGCGTACGCCTTTTTCCGTAAAGGAAGTTGTGGATTTGTACAAACTGCTTCATAAATTAAGCGGTCCCAAAGGGATCATTCGCCAGAGCGAGTTCTTTGTCTATACAGAAAAAGACAGAAGGGCTTTGGAAGAATGTATGGCACTAGGATATCAGTTCCCGGAAATCACAACGTGGATTCGCGCAAATAAGAAAGATTTTTCACTTGCCAAAGACATGGGAATTCGGGAAACGGGGATTTTGGTTTCCTGTTCGGATTACCACATTTTTAACAAGATGGGGCTGACACGAGGACAGGCACTGGATAAATACCTTGGTGTTGTTAAGGACGCTCTTGAAATGGGAATTGTACCCCGTTGTCATTTTGAGGATATTACGCGGGCGGACTTCTATGGATTTGTGGTGCCGTTTGCGCGCGCATTGATGGAACTGCGCGAGGAAAGCGGGATCCCGATCAAAATTAGGATGTGCGATACGCTTGGGTATGGGGTTAGCTACCCCGGTGTATCACTTCCGAGAAGCGTACAAGGGATCGTTTATGGGCTGCGGTTTTATGCAAACGTTCCATCCGGTCTGCTGGAATGGCATGGGCATAATGATTTTTATAAAGTGGTTTGCAATGCGGCGACAGCATGGCTTTATGGCGCATCTTCCGTGAATTGCTCCATGCTTGGCATTGGGGAACGTACCGGAAACTGTCCGATTGAAGCCATGGCGATCGAATATGCGCAGCTGAAGGGGACGCAGGATGGGATGGATTTCCACGCGATTACGGAAATTGCAGATTATTTTGAGAAAGAGCTGAAATATGATATCAACGCGCGGACGCCGTTTGTGGGAAGAAACTTTAATTCCACCCGCGCGGGTATCCATGCGGACGGGCTCTTAAAAGATGAGCAGATTTATAACATCTTTAATACGGATAAGATTTTAGGACGCCCGGTCGAGGTTGTGATTGGCGAGCATTCCGGTCTTGCTGGGATAGCGCATTGGCTTAATGCACATTTCAAATTGGAGGGTTCCCATAAAATCGATAAAAATTCCAAATTGGTACAGCACATGAAGGAAGAAGTTGATCGGCAGTATGCGGAAGGTCGCACGACCTCTTTTGGGGACAATGAGCTGGAAATGATTGTAAAGGATATCGACTATATCAAATATGCCGCGTTATGCGCACATGTAGCCGATATTGAAGACTCTGAAAAATAGCAGATCGAAAAAAACGGCATGGAGCGTTTTCATGCCGTTTTTTATTACCGGTGCAGCAAAAACCGGATGTATGCGGCGGTTGAACGGACAGGGAGAGTCGTGGTATAATATTCTGAATTATTCTTAACGGAGGTTGCCATGGATAAGAAATTGAAATTGGAAATCCTTGATATATTGGAGGAAAACGCGAAAACAACAGCGGCAGAGATGTCTTATATGCTGAATGTGGATGCGGGGACCATTGAAAAGGCGATTGCGGAAATGGAGCAGGAAAAGGCAATCGTCCGATATAGCGCGCTTGTTAACCGCGATATAATTGATGAAGAAGACGAAGCGGAAGCACTGATAGAGGTAGAAGTAACGCCGCAGCGTGATTACGGATATGACGATATGGCAAAACGGATTTATCGCTTTGAGGAAGTGCGCAGCGTTTATTTGATGGCAGGAAATTATGATTTGTGCGTTCGGATCAAAAGCCGCAGTATGAAAGAAATATCTAAGTTTGTTTTCGAAAAACTTGCGGTAATTGATGGTGTTACCAGGACGGTAACCGTCTTTATTATGAGAAAATATAAAGAACAGGGCGTGATTTTGGTGGGCGACGAAACAGATGAAAGATTGGTGGTTACCCCGTGAAAAAGTTTATTGCGAAAGTAGTGGAGGAAATGCCACCTTCCGGAATCCGAAAGTTTTTCGATATTGCAAGCGAGATGAAGGATATTATTTCCCTTTCCGTAGGCGAACCGGATTTTGTCACGCCATGGAACATTAGGGAAACAGGGATTTCATCACTGGAGCGCGGGTATACGCATTATACCTCCAACAGCGGGAACCCAGGATTGCGTAAATTGATTACAAAATATTTAGAAGAGCGATATGGACTTTCTTATGACTGGAAAAAGCAGACGATTGTGACGGTTGGCGCAAGCGAAGCGCTTGACCTTGCGTTTCGCGCATTGATCGATCCGGGAGATGAAGTATTGGTTCCTGCTCCGTCTTATGTTTCTTATATGCCGGGCGTTAAATTTGCGGGGGGCGTACCGGTCACGATCGAGACAAAGGAAGAAGATAACTTTATTGTTACACCGGAAGCTTTGGAAGCGGCTGTAACCCCTAAAACAAAAGCGATTGTGCTGCCATATCCAAATAATCCCACTGGGGCGATTATGACCGAGAAGCAGCTTGCAGCGCTTACCGGGCTGATTTTAAAGCATGATTTATTTGTAATTTCTGACGAAATATATTCGGAGTTGACGTATGGGCAAAAACATCATTCGATTGCGACTTTCCCGGAAATACACGGAAGGGCGCTTGTGATTAATGGTTTTTCAAAATCGTTTGCGATGACGGGATTTCGTTTGGGATATGCGGCGGGACCAGCGGATTTAATTGCGGCAATGGTCAAGATACATCAGTATTCCATGTTGTGTGCGCCGACAATGAGCCAATATGCAGGAGAAGAAGCCCTGAAATATGAATTGGCGTCCGGCTTTGCGCAAGTGGAAAAAATGACGGCAGATTACAACAGGCGCAGGATGTTTGTTTATCATTCGTTCCAAAAGATGGGGCTTGCGTGCTTTGAACCCAAAGGCGCGTTTTATGTTTTCCCGAACATTTCGGAGTTTGGTATGACGTCGGAAGAATTTTGTAAACGATTGATCAATGAAAAACATGTGGCTTGCGTCCCGGGAACGGCGTTTGGCGAAGCGGGAGAAGGATTTATGAGGTGTTCCTATGCGTCGGCTATGGAACACCTCAAGATAGCACTGAATAGAATTGCGGAGTTTGTGACTGAATGCAGGGGATAAAATTATTGGCTCTTGATGTGGATGGAACTTTGGTGCCGTATGCAAACGCACAGGTGGCAGAGGCTGATGCCAATGCAATCCGGCGGGCGCAGGCGGCGGGCGTGATAGTGACGCTTGCAACAGGAAGGCTTTATAATATTGCGAGGCGGTGGATCAGGCAATTTCAGATGGACGGTCCGATTATCAGCATTAACGGTGCGGATGTCAGAACGCGGGATGAATCTGTTTACGTCGACCGCATGGATTTGGAACTGGTAAAAGAATGGCTGGAAACATATAGAAATTCCGGGATACACCGTTTTATTTCGGCAGAAAATATGGTGTATTATACGGAAGACGACCATTTTTTGGAGCTGGAGAGGCGCTGGGATCACGGATATATGGGAAAGTGTCCCGTAACAGTACTAAAAACAGACAAACAACTGATAGAGGCGATCTCTGAGGTTAAGGTACAAAAATGTATGGCTTGGATGCCCGGACCGGAATATTGTGCGAAGCTGGAAGCGCTTGCACAGCCATATCGTAAAGTGTTTTCGGTAGTGCGAGGCGATCCGTGCAATCTCGAATTTACCTGTAAGGGAACCTCCAAAGGAAAGGCGCTGGAAAGACTTGCGGCGTATTATGGATTTGATATTGCGGAAACCATGGCGATTGGCGACAGCGGCAATGATGTACAAATGCTCCGCGCGGCGGGCATCGGGGTTGCAATGGGAAATGCAATGCATGAAACCTTAGATGCAGCGGATTATGTCACGGCAGATGTGGATCATGGCGGGATTGCACAGGCTATTGAGAAATTTATTTTAAAAAATTAAAAAACAGCAGCGTATAGTTTCTATACACTGCTGTTTTTTCTGTTACCGAATTTCAATTTTATGAGACTTTTTCACTTCTTCTTTATTTTTCGGAAGAAGAACCTTCAATACGCCATCCCGGTATTCTGCGGTAATGCCGTCTTCATTCACGCCTTCCACGCTAAAGGAACGGGAAACATGCCCGCTTCGGCGCTCGTTGACTACAAAATCATCTTTTTCAGTCTTGGTTTCTTCATTTAGGTCAGCACTGATGGTAAGCATCCCGGCGTCATACGAAACATCAATCATTTCGCGATGCAGTCCGGGAAGATCCGCATCAATTTCATAATGGTCGCCGGCATCCTTGATATCTACACGGAAATTGCTGAATGCGGAAGTGCCGAACAGGTTCTGCATAAAACTATCGCCCCAAAAATCAAGACCGTCTCCTGTGTTTTTTCCGGCAATACCATGCCTGTGGGAACCAAACGGAATTAAACTTGTCATAATAAGCATCTCCTTTCAAGTAATTCCTGATAGGAATTTTTCCCTTTACATTTTGTATACCACAAAATAAATATGTAAAACATGAAATTTGACCATGAAACCGAGAAGACAAAAGTATGATGAAATGTCCTCATCGGTTGGAAATCAAAAAGCAGCATATAAAATGAAAAAACAGGAGACGCCTCAATTTAACGTTGCGTGCAGCAATGATATAATTTATAATTATTATGGATTATTTTGAAATCTTATAGAACAGGATGAGTTATGGCTGTTAATGTTGTGCTCTTAGAGCCGGAAATACCACAAAATACAGGAAATATTGCCCGGACTTGCGTTGTAACGGGAAGTGTGCTTCATATTATTGGACCGATGGGTTTTTCAATTGACGAAAAACACGTGCGGCGCGCAGGGCTTGATTATTGGAAAGACCTTGATTTGCGTTTATATGACAATCTCGATGAATTTTATTTGAAAAATCCGGATGTACAGTGCTGGTATTTTTCCTCCAAGGTGGAGCGCGACTTTAATGAAGCGAATTATTCACGGGATTGTTTTTTAATGTTTGGAAAAGAGACGAAAGGCTTGCCTAAAGAGCTTTTGGATCAGCAGATGGATTTTTCAGTGCGGATTCCCATGCGAGGAGGTCAGCGCTGCCTGAATCTTTCCAATGCCGTTTGCGTGGGCGTTTATGAAGCGCTTCGGCAAAATAATTATTTTAGTATGAAATAAAGTTTAAAAGTTTTAAATAGGAGAAAGATATGGATTTATGGAGCATATTAATGCTGGTAGGAGGGCTTGGGTTGTTCCTATACGGCATGAAGCTGATGTCGGACGGACTGGAAGCCGCTGCCGGCGATAAGCTGAGGACAGGTCTTGAACTGATGACAAAGAACCGGTTTGGCGCGCTTGGCCTTGGCGCGGGCGTAACGGCGGTCATCCAAAGCTCTTCTGCGACGACCGTTATGGTGGTCGGGTTTGTAAACGCAGGTTTAATGACACTGATTCAGGCGATTAACGTAGGGATCGGCGCGAACATCGGTACGACGATCACTGCGCAAATCGTTGCGTTGAAAGTGACCCAATTTGCACCGATTATCTTGTTTGCGGGCGTTATTATTATGTTGTTTATAAAAAAGCGTTCGGTGCGCAGAATAGGTGAGATTATCGGCGGACTGGGGATTTTGCTGTTTGGCATGGAGATTATGTCGGATGCCGTAGCGCCGCTCCGCGAATATCAACCGTTTATCGACATGCTGGCATCATTTCAACAACCGTGGCTCGGACTTCTTGCGGGGCTTGCGGTAACGGCGATCATTCAAAGTTCTTCCGCAACAATGGGTATTATACAGGCGTTTGCGATGCAGGGGGTTATGGGGCTGGATTCAGCGGTCTATGTTATCCTTGGTCTGAATATCGGGACCTGTGTTACGGCGATTCTTGCCAGCCTTTCGGGAACAAAAACAGCGAAAAGGACTGCGATTGCACTGTTGTTCTTTAACATTATAGGCGCTTTGATTTTTATGCTGTTGATGCAATTTTTGCCGATTGTGGAATGGATCAAATCATGGACGCCAAATTCGCCGGTTAACCAGTTTGCAAATTTCCATACGTTTTTCAATGTAGTTACTGCTTTTGTTTTTATTGCTTTCCCGCAGTTTTTGGCAAGAATTGCGTGCTTCTTTGTACGCGGCGAGGATAAGCAGCTGGAAGGGAAGAAACTGAAATATATTGATAAAAATACGGAAAGTGCCCCCGTTGCCGTTGGACAGGCGATTTTGGAAGTGCAGCGTATGGCGGGACTTTCCGGAGAAAACTTTAAAATTGCTTTGCAGAGCTTTTTGGATGCGGATGAAAAATTGATCGAAGAAGTAGCAGAAAATGAAAAAGTGGTCAATTACTTGAATCATGAAATTACGGAAGCGCTTTCCAATGTGAGCCAAACAGGTCTTTCGGAAGGAGATTCGCGGACGGTAACCGGTATGCTCCATATTTTAATGGATGTAGAACGGATCTCGGATATTGCCCAAAATATTGCCGATCTTGCCGCAACACGGCTGGATAAAAAGATAAAGCTTTCTAAAAAAGGATATACGGAAATTGCTTTCTTAGGAAAAAAGATAGAGGAATCGTTTGAACTGCTGCGAGGAGTTTTACATGATAATAGCCATGAAAAGGCACAGCGCATTATGGAAATTGAAAACGAAATTGATATTTATGAGGCAAAGATTAAAAAAGCGCATATCAAACGGCTCAAAAAAGGTGAATGTACGGCAAGTGGCAGTACTGTGTTTACTGATATTGTCACAATGTGCGAACGCGTGACGGATCATGCTGCCAATATTGCGGCAATCACAATGCGGGGAGAAGCCTAAGCGGCGAAGTAAAGCTTGATTATTAGGGGTGGATTGTTTACAATAAATCTATATGCGATTATTTTGAAAAAGGAGTATGGTTATGAAAAAGACGATTGAAGATATCGACGTTAAGGGAAAGAAGGTTCTTGTGCGTGTTGATTTTAACGTGCCGCTTAACGACAAAGGGGAAATAACAGACGAAACCCGTATTCAGGCGGCGCTGCCGACGATTAAATATTTGCTTGGTCAGGGCGCAAAAGTAATCCTGATGTCCCACCTGGGACGTCCCAAGGGCGAGGTTAAACCCGAGTTTTCGCTCGCGCCGGTTGCCAAACGTCTGGGAGAGCTTTTAAATACAAAGGTTGTTTTTGCAAAAGACTGTGTGGGACCGGAAGCGGAAGAAGCGGTTGCTTCGATCGAAGACGGTCAGGTAGTGTTGCTGGAAAATTTACGCTTCCATAAAGAAGAAACTGCGAATGATCCGGATTTTGCAAAGCAGCTTGCGGGTCTGGCTGACGTTTTTGTAAATGATGCATTCGGTACAGCACACAGGGCGCACGCTTCTACGGCGGGCGTTGCGGATTACCTTCCTGCTGTGGCGGGATATTTGATCGGCAAGGAGCTTGATATCATCGGCAAAGCACTGGAAGATCCTCAGAGACCTTTTATCGCGATTTTAGGCGGTGCGAAAGTTTCTGATAAAATCGGCGTAATTGAAAACCTGCTTGGCAAGGTGGACTGCCTGATTATTGGCGGCGGTATGGCAAACACTTTTGTGAAGGCGCAGGGCTATGAAATGGGGAAATCGCTTGTTGATGACGAGCGCCTTGGCCTTGCGGTGGATCTGATGGAAAAAGCAACGAGGAAGGGTATTAAAATCATGTTGCCTTCTGATTTTGTTGTAGCAAAAGAGTTAAAAGAGGGTGTAGATACGCAAATCGTACCGGTGGATAATATTCCGGCGGATTCGATGGCGCTGGATATTGGACCTTCCAGCCGCATGATTTTCGCAAACGAAATTAAACGTGCAAAAACCGCGATTTGGAACGGACCGATGGGCGTTGCAGAAATCCCGGCGTTTGCAAATGGTACCCGCGCGGTGGCAGAAGCTTTGGCGGAATCGGATGCCGTTACTATTATTGGCGGTGGCGACAGCGCGGCTGCGGTGAAGAAATTGGGTTATGCGGATAAGATGACGCACATCTCTACGGGCGGCGGCGCTTCTTTGGAGTTTATGGAAGGAAAGATTCTGCCGGGCGTTGCGGCGTTAAACGACAAATAAAAATATCATTTGTTTTTTGCCCGGTGGCTATCGTTATTTCATATTTGTATTTCAAAAGGGCGGGGAAACTCCGCCCTTTTCGGAAGAATTAGGATATATTTTTAAGGAGTGTAGGAGAAAAATGAGGAAACCAATTATTGCCGGAAACTGGAAGATGAACAAAACGCCGCAGGAAGCGACTGCGCTGATTGAAGCGCTAAAGCCGTTGGTACAGGACGCGGCGGCACAGGTTGTTGTATGTACGCCCGCAGCAGATCTTGCGGCGGCAGCACAGGCAACAGCAGGGTCAAACATTGCACTTGGAGCGCAAAACATGGATTACCACGATGCAGGCGCGTTTACGGGCGAAACCTCCGCGGATATGCTGCTGGCACTGGGCGTGGAATACGTAATTATCGGACATTCTGAACGCCGCGAATATTATGCGGAAACCGATGAAACGGTGAACCTGAAAGTAAAAAAAGCATTAGAAAAAGGCTTGAAGCCGATTGTATGTGTTGGGGAAAAGCTGGAAGAGCGCGAAAGCGGTGTGACGGCAGAAGTCGTCCGTAAACAGACAAAATTGGCGTTGCTCGGGCTTTCGGAAGAAGATGTCAAAAAAGTCGTAGTGGCCTATGAGCCAATTTGGGCGATCGGTACGGGGAAAACTGCAACGGCAGACGATGCCAATGACACCATCCGCGAAATCCGTGCTGCCATCAAAGAAGTGTTTGGAGCAGTTGCGGATGAAGTCAGGATCCAGTATGGCGGAAGCATGAATCCGAAGAATGTTTCTGAGCTGATGGCGATGAGTGATATTGACGGAGGACTGATCGGTGGCGCTTCGCTGAAGGCAGAAGATTTTTCCAAAGTTGTAAATTATTAAAAATGGATCCGCTGCAAACTATTTTGCTTTGTGTAGGCTTTCGGCGGGTAATATAATTTTAAAGGTTGTAAAAATGCAGAATAGAGTTTATTCTGCGTTTTTACTTAAAATTTTACCTGTGCAGGCAAAACAGCTTGTATGGGAGAGAAAAGGTGAAATTGATATGAGTTTGACAGCATTAATTATTATGGACGGGTTTGGGCTTACAACGGATACGGAAGGAAATGCAATTTATTCTGAGGGCACGCCAAATCTGAAAAGGCTGATGGAAGAATATCCGCATACGAGTCTTGGAGCCAGCGGGATGTCGGTAGGCTTGCCGGATGGACAAATGGGGAATTCCGAAGTGGGACATCTCAATATTGGTGCAGGGAGGATCGTTTACCAAGAACTGACGCGTATTACAAAATCAATCGCGGACGGCGATTTCTTTAGCAAGGAAGAATTTTTGGAAGCGGTTAAAAATGTAAAAGAACATGACAGCGCACTGCATTTGATAGGGCTTGTCTCTGATGGCGGCGTACACAGCCACCAGGAGCACTTATATGCGCTTTTAAAGCTGGCGCGCGACCATGGGATCGGCGACAGAACCTATATCCATTGCCTGATGGATGGAAGGGATGTTCCGCCGGATAGCGGAAAAGGTTATATTGAGCAGCTCGAAGCAAAGATAAAGGAAATCGGTGCAGGGAAAATTGCGACGGTGATCGGACGGTATTACGCAATGGATCGTGATAACCGTTGGGAACGGGTGAAGCTTGCCTATGACGCAATTGTGAAAGGCGAAGGCTTAAACGCGCCGGACGCCGTGGCTGCCATGCAGGATTCCTATGAACGCAAAGAATATGACGAATTTGTAAAACCGACCGTTATCACGGAAAATGGAGAACCGGTAGCAAAGCTTAAAAAAGATGATTCTGTGATTTTCTTTAACTTCCGTCCTGACCGTGCGCGTGAAATCACGCGTAGTATTATTGACGAAAATTTTGAGGGATTTCCGCGTGAGTATTTTCCGACCTATTTTGTTTCTATGACGCAATATGATAAGACGTTTCAAAATATTCACGTTGCGTATAAACCGCAGGTATTAAAAAATACCCTGGGCGAATATTTGGCAGAAAATAAGAAAAAGCAGTTCCGAATTGCGGAAACAGAAAAATATGCACATGTTACATTTTTCTTTAATGGCGGAGTAGAACAGCCAAACGAAGGCGAGGATCGGTATTTGATCCCTTCTCCCAAGGTAGCGACATATGATTTACAGCCGCAAATGAGTGCATGCGAAGTCAGCAAGAAGGCGGTAGAGCTCATTCAATCAAAAAAATATGATGTGATGATCCTGAACTTCGCTAATTGCGATATGGTGGGACATACGGGTATTTTTGAAGCTGCACTAGAGGCCGTGAAAGCAGTGGATAATTGCGTAGCCGAAGTAGTAAAAGCAGTTCTCTCGGTTGGAGGCGAAGCGCTGATTACGGCAGATCATGGCAATGCCGAGATCATGGTCGATCCTAAAAGCGGTGGCCCTTTTACGGCGCACAGCACCAACCCGGTACCGTGCATCCTTGTCAGTGAAAAGCATAAACTGGCACATCTGCGTAGTGACGGTATCCTTGCGGATCTCGCGCCTACGATGCTTGCGTTGATGGAGCTGCCCAAGCCTGCTGAAATGGAAGGGAATAGTCTGTTGAAATAAGGGAGATCTTAAGGCGCATGGAAACCATGCGCCTTATTTGATACAAAAAATGTGGGATTGCTTAAAAAATGCGTTTTAAAAAATAATTTTTGAGGTAGATAAAAACGTGACGATAGTTTATAATACAGTTAAGTAACACAGTATTTAGGCTCAAATATAAAAAAGTAAAAATTTGTGATTAATATATAAGGGGGTCCTTACCATGATACAATTAATTTATGCAAAAAAGGGAAGCGGCAAAACCAAAAGACTGATCGATCTGGCAAACGCAGAATTAAATTCCACCAAGGGCGACGTTGTTTTTATTGACGATGATAAGCGTTATATGTACGATGTAGCGCACCAGGCGCGTTTTGTGGATGTAAAGGATTTCAAAATCGATTCGGGCGATGCGCTTTACGGCATGTTATGCGGAATGGTATCCCAGAATTACGATATTGAAGCAGTGTTTATTGATGCGTTTCTGAAAATTACGCATATGGACGTTACGCAGATTGAGGGATTAATCGGTAAAATCCAGGCGCTTTCCGAAGCAAATGATTTTAAAGCGGTTATCATTATCAGCGCGGATCCAAACGAGGCTCCTGATTTCCTGAAACCTTATATCATCTAAGCGGAAGGAAAGGAACGGTTTTCACAGAGAAAGCCAAAAGTGATTCAGCATGTTGGGATGTGCTGGATTGCCTGTTTTAGAATGTGATTTTTACGTTAAGCCAGCCGCAGGTTTTGCGATTGGCTTAATGTTTGCTTTGAGGCGGTTGTTTTGATGCTGCTGAAGAAAATGGGAGAGAAGCCCATTTTGATTTCCGGTATAAACCGGGTACCAGTAAGGAGAAATAAAAAAATGCAGGTAATGAGTACGCGTACAGGGCAGACGATCCCGGCAACAATGGCGGTTTTGAAGGGAATCGCGCCCGATGGAGGGCTTTATGTTCCGGTAGAATTTCCCGCGGTAGATTGGAAAGAAATGGCGTCCTATGCGGCGCACGAGTATGATATTCTGGCAGCAAAAGTATTGGGGCTTTATTTTGACGTGCACGAAGACAGGCTTGCGGAAGTAACGCAACAGGCTTATTCTTCTTTTGATGATACCAGAGTTGTGCCGCTGCATACCCTCACAGAAAACGAGTATGTGATGGAACTTACTCACGGTCCGACGCTTGCGTTTAAAGATATGGCGCTGCAGGTTCTCCCGCGGATGATCCGTGTGGGACTTGAAATCCATCACCAGGAGGGAAATGTACTGATTTTGACAGCGACCTCCGGCGACACGGGAAAAGCAGCTATGGAAGGCTTTAAGGACGTACATCGTACCGCGATCCTTGTGTTTTATCCGGCGGATGGCGTCGCAACGATGCAAAGGTTGCAGATGATTACGCAGGATGGCAATAATGTCAGTGTGTGCGGCGTAGACGGAAATTTTGACGATGCGCAGACGGGTGTAAAAGAACTATTTGCAAACCGGGAATTAAAAGAACTGTTGAAAGAAGCGGGATATACGTTCTCTTCGGCAAATTCCATTAATATCGGCAGGCTTGTACCGCAGGTGGCATATTATATTTATGCCTATGCCAAACTCATTGCCGACGGAAAGCTGCAAGAGGGAGATCCCGTTAATTTTGTGGTACCGACAGGGAATTTTGGCAATATTCTCGCGGCTTATTATGCGAAGCGGATGGGACTGCCGGTGAAAAAGCTGATTTGTGCATCAAACCACAATAATGTACTGACGGACTTTTTCCATCAGGGAAAATATGATGCAAACCGTACGTTCCATAAGACGATGTCGCCTTCGATGGATATTTTGATTTCCAGCAACCTTGAGAGATTACTTTATGAAATTGCTGACAGAGATTCCGGACAGGTTTGCGAATGGATGGACGCCCTCAAAACCAAAGGCGCATATCAAATCCCGGCGCAGGCGAAGCAGAGGCTGGATGAATTGTTTTATGCGGATTATTGTGATGAGGCAGAAACGAGTGCGACGATTAAAAACACGTTTGACCGTTATGGGTATTTGATCGATACGCATACGGCGGTGGCGCAGTGCGTGTATGAGAAGTATCAACAGGCTACGGGCGACAAGACCACGACAGTAGTGGTCTCTACGGCGAATCCGTATAAGTTCACGCAAGATGTTTTGCATGCGGTTTCCGGCGAAAATGTGGAAGACGCTTTTGAAGCGGCGAAAAGATTATCCACGATTACGGGTACGCCGATTCCGCCGCAGATCAGCGATTTACAGGAAAAACCAATTTTGCATGATGGATGTGTGGGAAAAGACGATTTGATGCGCGCGGTCAAACAGTTTCTAAGCAGGCTGGGCGACTAAGATTTTGAACGAAACGGAGTAAAAATGGATAAAAAGATTATTTTCAGCGGAATACAGCCTTCAGGGAACTTAACACTCGGCAATTATTTGGGGGCGGTAAAGAACTGGGCAACGCTGCAGGATGAATATCAGTGTTATTATTGCGTGGTCGACGAACACGCGATCACCGTAAGGCAAGATCCTGCGACATTGCGCAAACGCACGCTTGATGTGATGTCTTTGTTGATTGCGGCGGGGGTAGACCCACAGCAAAACGTACTTTATATGCAGTCGCATGTCAGTGCGCATGCGGAGCTTGCGTGGATTCTCAATTGTTTTACTTATATGGGAGAACTGTCGCGCATGACACAATTTAAAGAAAAAAGCGCAAAGGCAGGAGATAACATCAATGCGGGGTTATTTACCTATCCAACTTTGATGGCGGCGGATATCCTTTTGTATCAGGCAGATTTGGTACCGGTGGGGGTAGACCAGAAGCAGCATTTGGAATTGACGCGCGATATTGCCATTCGTTTCAATAATATTTATGGGGATGTTTTTACGGTGCCGGAAGCTTATATTCCCAAAGCGGGCGCAAAGATCATGAGCCTGCAGGAACCGGAGAAAAAAATGTCTAAGTCAGATGAAAATGAAAATGCGTTTATTGCACTGCTTGATCCGCCGGAAGTTATTATCCGGAAATTAAAGCGCGCAGTAACGGACAGCGACGGAGAAATTCGGTTTGCGGAAGATAAACCCGGCGTCTCGAATTTGCTTTCTATTTATTCTGCATTGACGGGCATAACAGTGGCACAGGCGGAGCAGGAATTTTCCGGTCTTGGATATGGCGTGCTAAAAGAGCGCGTGGCACAAGCGGTAGTAGCAGAATTGCAGCCGCTACAGGAACGTTATGCGCAGGTGCGCGGGGACAAGGCGTTTTTGGAAAAAGTTATGACGGAAAATGCAGAGAAAGCTGCATATGCCGCGCGTAAGACATTATCAAAAGTACAGAAAAAAGTGGGATTTGCACCGAAAAAACTTTAAAAAGCCAAACTCTCGAATTTTTGAAATATGAATAAAATCTTAAAAATACCCTGTTTCTCGTGGAAGCGGCGGTATTTTTTTGTATGTTTATAGAAACGCCGGTCGTTTGATGTTATAATAACTCTATGTTTGGTTATATCGTTCCGCAAATATGCGAACTGAAGGTGCGGGAATATGAAGTGTTCCGCGCTTACTATTGCGGCCTATGTAAGGCTCTGAAAAAGAAATACAAACGAAGCGCGGTACTGAATTACGACAGCGTTTTTTTGTATCTGCTTTCAGATAGTCTTTGTGTAGAAGAAACGCATGCACAGCCCTGCAAATGCGGATTGCATCCGATGCAGGGAAGGACGCGGATTGATGCAAAAGCTGTAGGTTATGCGGCGGATATCAATGTTCTCATGGCATATTTTAAGGCGAAGGACGATGTACGCGATCATAAAAAAGGTGCGGTGTGGCTGCGGCGTTATATGAAAAGACCTTTCTGTAAGGCGGCGACCCGGCAAAAATTGATCGAAAAAACGGCAATCAGCACGATTGGCGCTCTGACGGAGCTTGAGAATCAACAGTCATCGAATACCGATGCGGCGGCGGATACTTATGGACGGTTGCTTGGAACCGTATTCGAGAATGCAGATATTTTGCAGTCGCATATTTTATATGATCTTGGCTATAGCCTCGGAAGATGGGTTTACTTGATCGATGCTTTGGAAGATGCGCCGGAAGACCAAAAAAGTGGTAATTATAATGTTTATGTGTGTAAATATGGAACTGTAGATGCTGCTGTGCGTAAAACAATCGAAAAGAGTCTAGTATATTCCCTGGCACAGGCGGCGCAGGCATTGGATCGACTGGAAATTCGGCGAAACAAAGGTTTGCTGCAAAACATAATTTACCTTGGCTTGCGCAGGCAAACGGAGCTTGTGGCGGCAGGGTTGCCACGAATGGCGGAAATGATAAAATAACCTGCGGACAGCAGGCGTATGTAAAGGAAACATGGATGAATCCATATGATGTACTGGGCGTATCAGAAAACGCCACTGAGGACGAGATCAAAACGGCCTACCGGAAGCTGGTAAAAAAATATCACCCGGATCGTTTTGCGAATGATCCCGAAAAACAGGCTGCGGCAAGCGAAAAGCTGAAGCAGATTAACGCAGCTTATGATATGATTACCAAAATGAAACAGGGTGGTTACAGCGCGTCCGGAAGCGGGTCTCCTTTATATGCGCAAGTTCGGATGGCGATCCAGCGGAATGATTTGGTAAATGCAGAGGCAATGCTCAACCGTATGAGCGAACATCCGGCAGAATGGCATTATTTGATGGGCGTTATCTTATTTCGTCGCGGATGGTTTGATGGCGCTGCCGAGCATTTTAACATGGCCTACCGTATGGAACCGGGCAATGAAGAATATGCACAGGCAGTGCGTTCCATGAGCCAGATGTCCGGGATGTATATGGATTTCGGCGGCAGGGATGAAGAAGGCGGCGGCAGTACGAATAAGAATTGCTTGATTTGTGCGACCTGCGCATGTCTTGGGTGTTCCATGGCAGGCATGTTCCGGTGTCTTCCTTGCTTTTGTTGTATCTAATAAAAAATATGAAGGTTGATATTTATGATCGGAAATTATAAACGCGCTGCCAATAAGGGCAGTATGGCGGTGATGTTTACCGCACTTACACTCTTGACCGTATATCTTGCGAATATTCTGCCGGTATTGCGGATTCCGTTATATTTTGTAGCTTCTATTTTTATTATGGGGATACTGATGGAGCATATGGCAGGAGCAGCTTTTGTTTCTTTTTTTATTGTGCTTTTTATTGGCTTTATCCTTGTCCCCGTGAAAGTCGGGATGTTGCCCTACCTGTTCTTTTTCGGACATTATGGGATCTTTAAGTATTATATAGATGGAAGCAAGCAAGGCGCAGGCGCCCTTATCATGAAACTTGTGTATTTCAATATTTGCTTTGCGCTGATCTATTTTTTTACAGACGGGTGGTTTATTGCGCAGCTTCCCATACGTCTTCCGTGGTGGGGACTGTTGATTGCCGGAGAAGTTGTATTTTTCATATATGATTGGTTGCTTACAAAAATAGCACAAGGGTATTATGCCACTTTGCGAAATCGTCTGGCTTCGTCCGGAAGGTATTGAAGCGGGAACATTTATAGGCTGCGGTGCGTCTTAAATAACGAATAAAGAATGCTGCATCGCGTTTGTTTTAGGAGAAAATATGGACTCTACTTTTGAAATTGTTTCTTATGCAATGAGATATTGGTTTATTGCGATCGTTTTAATTATTTTGATTGCGGTAATCTATATTTCCTATAAGGAATATCAGCAAAAAAAATATGTGATGACGGAAATTAACCAATTCGCAGGGTATATGCAGATTATCGGCGGTCCCCGTGAGTTTTTGGGAGACCGATTTGGGCTTGCGGATGAAAATGAGATTGGAAGCGCGCAGAACTGTGATATTGCGGTGCCTGACCGCAGTATTTTGCCGCGACATGCACACATTTATCGGCAGGATGATGATTTTTATCTGGAGCCGGCATCTGGTGCGGATACTAAAATTAATGGTAGACGGGCGATCAATGCGCACAAACTTAAAACCGGCGATAAAGTTTCGTTTGGGAATGTAGATATGCGCGTATATTTCAAGAGAACGAGGATTGGAAATGATAATTAAACGATACGGCGCGGGGATCGTGCTGACTTTTATGATATTGTTTTTGCTCTCGGGCATGGTACTTTTGGCTTTTACAAGCGGCACAGCAGATATGCAGCCCATTATTATGGGGGTTGCTTTCGCGGCTTTTATAATAGCGCAATACAATATTTTAAAAACGGTGTTCAAACACTTGGAACGTTTCACTTTACTGATCGCGGATTTTTTGTGTATTATCAGTATGGTGATTTTATATCGGCTGGATCCGGATACAGCGCAAAAACAATTTATCTGGGTGTTGATCGGCAATGTTTGTATGATTATTACCATGCTGGTGATCCGGCGTTCGCATGACTTTGGGAAAATGAATTGGATCTTTATGATTTTAGCAATCGGGATGCTTGGTTTTACGCTGCTTCTTGGCAGTACGATCGGCGGCGCAAAAAACTGGATTAAAATTGCGCCTGGCGTTACCATCCAACCCAGCGAATTTGCAAAAATATTATTTTTGATTGTAACGGCATATTTTTTATCCTCTCGTAACCGAAAACGTGATATGTGGCCATATTTCCTTTTTACTATTGCCTGTGTGGGCATTTTGGTGCTTTCCACAGACCTCGGGGCGGCGCTGCTGTTTGCAGGGACATTTTTGATTGTGTTTTATGTGGGAACGGGGAGCCTGGGCATCACTCTTGGCGCAATCGGCGCTTTTGCGGGCGGTGCGTTTTTGAGCTATAAGATGTTTTCTCATGTGCAGACGCGTGTTGAGGTGTGGCAAGATCCATGGGCGACCTATAACGACAAAGGTTATCAGATTGTGCAGGGCTTGCTTGCTATCGCAAGTGGGGGTCTTTTGGGTACAGGGCTTGGTCTTGGGATGCCGGAAGTGATCCCTGTAGGTACATCGGACTATATTTTTGCCGCGATTTCAGAAGAATTCGGGATTATTGTTGCGATCGCCATCATTGCTTTATACCTTGTATTTATTATCCGCGGTATTTTGATCGCGATGGACGCGCGTACCAAGTTTGATAAGCTGCTGGTATTTGGCGCAACGGTAATGCTTTCGCTGCAAAGTTTTATTATAATCGGCGGCGTAATCAAGTTGATTCCTTTGACCGGTATCACGATGCCTTTTGTCAGCTATGGAGGAAGTTCTATGCTTTCTGCTATGATCCAGCTCGGGATTATTGAAGGCGTGGCATTGAAAAACGGCGAGTATGAAGAGGCAGAACTGGTCGAGATGGGAGGAGCGGTAGAATGAAAAAGCCTGTGAACATTAAAAAAAATATGCGGGCGATTATGGCAGTGTTTTGCTGTTTGTTTGTGCTGCTTGGCTCCTATCTGCTGTATTCCACGGTTGTATATGGTGATCAATGGTTTAAAACCCCGTTTAATCCGCGTATTTCTGCGAAGAATAATGTGGCGAACGCGGGAACGATTTTTGACAGGAACGGAATACCGCTGGCTTATTCCGACGGTGACACGCGTAAATATGCGGAGAGCGAGGATGTGCGCCGCGCAGTCAGTCATATTGTTGGCGATATCTATGGGCGTACGTTAGGTGCTGAAACCTATTTTGCCAAATATTTATATGGTTATGACCAGAATGTAGCGGATAAGTATGCGAGCGTACAAAGCGGGAAGAAAGGCGGAGACGTATACCTCACGATCGACGCGAATTTGTGTGAATACATTTATGATAACATGAACACCGACCCTGGCGCGGTGGTATTGATGAACTACAAGACGGGAGAGATCCTGGCAAGCGTATCCAAACCGACATTTGACCCGACAACGGTAAAAGAGGATACGGACGAAACCGGTTCCAAGTTTGTAAACCGCGTGACGCAGGGATTATACCCACCGGGGTCCACGATGAAAATCGTTACGACTGCAGCGGCGCTTGAAAATGGATTGACGGATATGGAAGTAACTTGCAATGGGGAAGCGATCATAGAAGGGCAGAGGGTTACATGTACCTCCGAGCATGGCAACGTGGGACTTGCGCAAGCATTTGAAAAATCATGCAATATTTATTTTGGACAGCTTGCCGTGCAGCTCGGTGATACCGCTATGCTCAATACCGCAAACCAGTTTGCATTCAATTATAACTTCCAATTCCCGGATTTTACGCTTTATAACAGTCAGTTTGAAGTATCCGGCAACAAGGGAGATCTCGCATGGGCCGGTATCGGACAGTATAACGATTTGATTACGCCGATGCATAATATGCTGATTTCTGCCAGTGTTGCCAACGATGGAGTGATGATGCAGCCAAATACTCTACTCGATGTGAAATATGGCGGAAGTAGCTCTTATACCTATAAGCCAACGGAATTCCGGACGGTTACTTCTGCCGGGATAGCGGCACAGATCACCAACTATATGCTGCAAACCGTACAGGACGGAACCGCGACTTCGGCAGCGATCAGCGAAGCGGCTGTCGCGGGGAAGACAGGTACCGCAGAATATGTGGATTCCGATACGGGTGAAGTGAAGAACCATTCATGGTTTGTAGGATTTATCGACGATGAGAATCATCCGCTCGCCATTGCCGTGATCGGGGAAGGCGCGGGATTTGGTTCGTCGTATGCAACGCCGCTGGCAGGCGAGATTCTCAGTCAGGCAATCAGCATGGGTTACTGAAAAATGCACGGGATTTGGTACAGGAGAAGCAACGCAGTATTTTTGCACTTGACTGAATACCGCATTTTGAAAGCATGGCGATGATAAATCTATAAAGGCTGATTGGTATTGGCTTGATAAAGAGTCGCCACTATTCGATATTATGTAAGCATTTGTTAATGGCAATAAATATTTATCGTAATACAATAAATATTTATTGCCATTATTGTGCTACAGTGTTATACTAAGGGCAATAAAATGAGAGGAGGCCTTCTTTTGAAATCAAAAACATTTGCTCCACTGATGAAAATAGCCGTATTGATCGCCGCTGTTTGCGGATTATTCATCTGCATCTTTGTAGTACCGTATATTGGGAAAAGCATAATTGCTTTATACCCGGAATTCAGCAGTTGGTATTGGCCGTGGCTTATTTTTGCGTGGTTGTTTTCTCTGCCGTGCTTTATCTTGTTGGTTACTATATGGCGTATTTCCAATTGCGTGAAAAACGAAACTGTGTTCACATTGAAAACTGCGAAATTGGTCAAGACAAGCGCCGTTCTTTTGTTGTCCGATGCATTGTTGCTGTTTGCAGGAAACATTCTTTTATTGCTGCTCAACATGAATCACCCCAGCGTCGTACTCATAGCTGTCGTTATTGCCGTATTCGAGGTGGTGGTTGCGCTTTTTGCAGAGATCGTGTCACGCTATTTGGCAAAAGCGGCAATTTTGCAGGAAGAAAGCGATGGTACGCTATGATCATTATCAATGTAGACGTCATGCTGGCAAAACGTAAAATGAGCGTAACAGAACTTGCGGAGCGGGTTGGCTTTACTATGGCAAATGTGTCCATGATTAAAACAGGGAAAGTAAAGGCTTTGAAGCTGTCTACGCTCAACAAACTATGCGAGGCGCTGGATTGCCAGCCAGGAGATCTATTAGAATATCAGTCTGAAGATTAAAGATCGTTGCTTCGCAAATTATGAGCAGAATCCTGCCTGCAACGAGGTTTTTTCTGTAATCTTTATTTTTGGGGGTTTGGTATACCGCATCATCGTCATCATGCTTTTTTTGTGGTAAGATAGAGCTATGGAATGGAACGAAAAAATACAGAAGAAAATTAAAAACCTGCCTGGGCAACCGGGAGTGTATATCATGCGCGACAAAGATGCAAATGTTATTTACGTAGGCAAGGCGCGTGTGCTGAAAAACCGGGTCAGCCAGTATTTTCGCAAGGAAGCGCAAAAATATGCGAAAGTAGCGGCGATGGTTTCGCATATCGATGATTTTGAGTATATCATTACAGATACGGAGCTGGAAGCGCTGATTTTGGAGTGCAACCTGATCAAAAAATTTCGCCCGTATTACAACATTCTTTTGAAAGACGATAAACATTTCCCTTATGTGCGCGTAGATTTACATGAAGATTTTCCGCGTGTAACGGTTGTGAGAAGCGTGAAAGACGACGGTGCAAAATATTATGGACCGTTTATCGCGGCGCACGTAATCCGCGACGTGCTGGATCAGGTATACCGCCTATATCCTCTGCGCAGTTGTAATAATGATATTCCGCGGATGATCGCGCGGGGAGAACGTCCTTGCCTAAATTATGAAATGGGTAGGTGCATCGGTCCGTGCACGGGAAAAGTGACCAAAGAAGAATATGACGAGCTGGTAAAGGAAGTCATTAGCGTGGTATCAGGAAGTAACACTGTACTGCGGCGTGAATTAGTAAAAAAAATGGAGCAAGCTTCCCAGCAGCTTAATTTTGAACAGGCGGCGCTGTTGCGCGATAGGGTTGCATTGATTGACAGGATACGGGAAAAACAACGCGCAGGGTTTCCGAATCTTGACGATAAAGATGTATTTGCGGTGGAGCATGGTCTGAATACGGCGATCGTGCAGGCCTTTTTGTTTCGTGACGGAAAATTGAATTATGCGCAGAAGTATTATTTTGATTATGATGGGGAGCCGCTTTCAGAAGTTATGAGCCAATTTTTGCAGCAATACTATGCGGAGAAAAGCGGAATTCCTAAACATATTTATACGCTTCCGCGTCCGGAAGACGCTGATCTGTTGATGAAGTGGTTATCGGAGAAACGTGGCGCAAAGGTCGAGATTAAGGAAGCCGTACGCGGCGACAACCGTAAGCTGGCGGAGCTTGCACGGAAAAACGCAGGCGATGCAGTTAAGATTAAAGAAGGAATGAAAAAACAACGTGAGGCTGCAGCGGGCAATCTTGCAAAAGCAATTGGTCTTGCGGAAACGCCGGAGAGAATTGAATGCTATGATATTTCTAATACGCAGGGCACTAACAATGTTTCTTCTATGGTCGTATTCACGGATGGAAAGCCGGACAGAAAAAAATACAGGCATTTTAACATAAAAGGATTTGAAGGCGCAAATGATTTTGCATCCATGAATGAAACGCTGGAGCGGCGTTTGATGCGGGGACTAAAGGGAGACGAAAGTTTTCTGCCGATGCCGGATTTAATTATCATTGACGGAGGCAAGGGCCAGCTTTCTGCGGCTCGCGACGCGCTTTTTGCACTGGGGTGTGATGATATTCCAATTGTCAGCCTTGCAAAAAAACAGGAAGAGATATTTATTCCGGGAAAAGAAGAAAGCGTGATGCTAAGACCCGGAAGCCCGGAATTTCGGCTTGTGACGGGGATCCGTGACGAAGCACATCGTTTTGCCATTACGTTCCACCGCAAAAAACGCGAAAAGCGGATTCATACGGGCGAGCTTGATTTCATTGAAGGAATTGGAGATGCACGAAAGAGGACATTGCTGCAATATTTTGGCAGTGTTAAAAAAATAAGGGAAGCGTCGCTGGAAGAGATTAAGACGGTAAAAGGAATTCCGCAAAAAACAGCTGAATTGATTTACCGATATTTTCACCCGCTGGACGAGTAGAAAAAACCAACAAAAAATGCAACGCAAAATATTATGCGCTGCATTTTCAATGATTAAATCAGAAGGGAAACAGCCTTGCCATCTAATTATTCGCCAAAGTTATGATCTACTAATTCAATCAACGCGGCGACAGCCTCTTTTTCGTCGCTGCCATTAGCGAAAACATAAATGGATTCACCCTGCTTTACGCCGAGCGACAACAGCCCCATGATGCTTTTTGCATTGATTTTTTTGTTGGAAAATTCGATCAAAATCTGCGAATCGAATTGGTTGGCAACCTGCACAAAGCTTGCCGCGGCTTTTGCCTTCAGTCCGTCCGTACTTGTGATAGTCAGTTCCTTATAAATCATCTTAAGGCCTCCTTGTTATTATTAACGACAGGATACGCCATCCCCTGCCGTAGACCGGATAAATTATGATTCCATGATATCTTCCGCGAGTGCATTGAGCTTACGAAGACGGTGGTTCATGCCGGATTTCGTTGTGCCGCATAACTCGCATAGTTCTTGTAAGGTAGCTTCCGGGTTATTGAGCCGCACTTCCGCCGCTTCCCGCAGCGTATCGCTCAGATGGTTCAGCCCAATATGTTTATCAATTAAATGAATATTAGCGATTTGCGTCATTGCCGCAGTTACCGTTTTGTTGATATTGGCGGTCTCGCAATTCACTGCGCGGTTAACATTATTCCGCATTTCTTTCATGATTCTGACATTTTCAAAATTCAATATGGAAGAATAAGCGCCTGCAAGTGCTAAAAATGCAGCAATGCTATCTCCTTCGTTTAAGTATACCACGAAATTTTGCTTTCGGGGAATAGTTTTTGCGCGAATTCCATTATTTCCCAATAAAAAAATTAAAATCTCTGCAAAAGCCTCGGAGTTTACGACAAATTCCAGATGATAATTTTTCTTGGGATTGGAGACCGTTCCGCCCCCTAGGAACGCTCCACGCAGGATCGAAACACCGCAACATTCCCGTTCCACCATATAGGATGGGGGAACTGCTTCTGTAAGCAGGTTTCCTTCCAGTCCCAAAGCGGACAGCAGAAGCATAGCGTCGCCCACCGCAATGGTATAGGTATGCTTTTTTTTGAGAAGGTTATCGCGCACCTGAATGTCAGCATCTATCTTCAAAATTTTTGTGACAGTACTGTAAATCCGTTTGGCAACCGCCATATTTTCTGTATTATAGTGCATGTGAACCCCGCTGGAGTTGATGCTTAAATTGGCGCATACCAAGGTACAAGCGCATAGTTCCGCCATAATACAGCAATCTTCCTTCAGCGGTATAGTGCAGATTTCATCCTTGGCAGCCATGGAAAACGACATCGCTTTTCTCCCTTTAGTATTAGCGGTATTTTTCCAGATTAATATCCCGATGTTCCAGCGTGACGCGCATATCTTTTTCCAAAAGCAGGCGGTACAGTTCCTCGGCAACCGCAACGCTGCGGTGCATTCCTCCGGTACAGCCGATGCCGATAACAAGCTGGTTTTTGTCTTCGCTGACAAAACATGGCGCAAGGGTTTCTACCATTTTTACAAGTTCGTCCAAAAAAAACTGTGTTTGCCGGAAGGAAAGAACAAAATTTTTGACGTCTGATTCCTGACCGGTATGATCGCGCATTCCTTCTTCATAGAACGGATTGGGAATAAAACGCATATCAAATACCATATCTGCATCAAGGGGAATCCCACGTTTATAGCCAAAGGAAATGATAGAGACCAAAAGTCCTGCATCGCTTTCCCCTGCGTACATGGTGTCAATCATCTTACGAAGCTTGATTGCATTATAAGAAGACGTATCAATTACGTGGTTTGCCATGTCTTTGATCTGCTGAAGCTTACGCCGCTCCAGGTGAACACCCGCCAGGATCTCACCGCTCCCCGAAACAGGATGTTTACGGCGGACCTCTTTAAACCGCTTGACCAGAACGGCGTCTGAGGCATCTAAAAACAAAATATCCAGATCAAGATCCATGGTTTTTAATTCGTCGATCGTGGAATAAATAGAATCAAAAAAATCGCCCATACGTGTATCGACCGCAACGGCGACCTTATCGCGCATTTGCGGGCTATCCATACAAAGACGCGCAAATTGGGGAATAAGTTCCGGCATTAGGTTATCCACACAAAAATAACCGAGATCCTCCAGCCGTTTTAGGGCGGACGACCGTCCGGCTCCGGATAATCCTGTTACGATTGTAAATTTCATCATATGGTTACTCTTCTTTCTTTGCGTTTAAGACCTGAGATGCCGAAATCCCTGCCTCGTCAATTTTCTCAAGAGCCATGGCGAAATCTCCGATACGGGCGATAGAGTGCGCATCGCTTCCGACAGAAAACATAACGCCTGTTTTGGCACATTCTTTTAATTCCTGCGGCGTAAATTCCGGATGCTTTGCGTTTACTTCAATACAAGTCCCTTTTTGTGCTGCATAGCGGGCGACCTCCACAATATCAACAGGAAGTCCGTAACCGATATGCGTGATAATATCGATCGGATAACGATCCAGTGCATTTTTGTAAGCTTGCGTATTTTTTGCAACTGCTTTTGCGCTCTTGCTCTTGGGCAACAAAAAGTGCATTGCATTGGAAAAACCTTTAAACCGGGCAAATTTATGGAACCCCATTAAGCGGATATCAAAAGCGTCTTTCAGTTCGAGAGGTAAATCTACATCCCCCTCCAGCGACAGCAGATTCAGTTCCACTCCTGCAAGGACTTCGATTTGTTCCGCATATCGATCCCGTATCTGCCTGATGTCTTTGAGGTAGGCATCCACATCTTTTATGTTATAGCATCGGTGCCCCATACCGTGGTCGCTGATTACAATTTTTGTAAAACCGCGCTCAATTGCCGCCACAACGTTTTCTTCCACAGTTCCTTTCCCGTGGCTGTGCACCGTATGCGTATGCGTATCCCAGATTATTTCTATCATATTTAAAATTCACCCAGCATTTTTACTTCGGGCTCCAGTAGGATGCCCGTATGATCTAATACTTTTTTTCGGACAATATCAATCAGTTCATAGATGTCGCGCGACGTTGCACTACCTAAATTAATAATAAACCCGGCATGTTTTTCTGAAACCTGCGCGCCGCCGATTGTAAAACCCTTCAGACCGGTTTGCTCGATTAACGTACCGGCATAAGCGCCCTTTGGACGTTTAAACGTGCTGCCGGCACTTGGGTAAGTAAGCGGCTGTTTTTCTCGCCTGCGCGAATTAAAATCATTCATGCGCGCAAGGCATGCTTTGCGCTCCTGTGCGCATAACCGAAACGATGCGCCGAGAATCAAAAACCCTTTTTTTTGCGCGACGCTGCTGCGATACCCAAATTTCATTTCAGAATTGGACATAGTTTTTTTTTCGAGATCTGGCGTTAAAATGTCTACGGAAGAAACAAAATCTTTTAGTTCGCCTCCATAGGCTCCGGCGTTCATCATGACACCGCCGCCCAGACATCCCGGAATTCCTCCGGCAAATTCCAGACCGCCAAAACCCGCGCAGACCGCTTCCATACAAACTGTGCGCAAAGGGGCGCCTGCCTGTGCTGTCAAAACACCGTCCTGCGAAACATGGATTCGATCAAAACCATCCGCAATTTTTATCACTGCACCCCGGATTCCGTTGTCTGAGACAAGTAAGTTTGATCCTCTGCCGACAAAGAAATGTGGCATATTATATTCATACAAAAGACGCAAAGCTGCAATAATCTGCTGCTCTGTGCGGGGAAGCAAAAGAAGATCGGCGTTTCCACCGGTTTTAAATGTGGTATGACCCGACATTGGCTCGTTTTGCCGTACATTCTCGCTGCCTAATTCGGATATCAGGTTTGTAATTAGCTTTTCTATGTTCATGCCTGACCGATCACATCCATAATATTTTGTGCAAGCCATTCTCCGCCGCCTTGCCCAATACTCTTGAGACGGAAATTCATTGCCGCAACTTCCATGACAATTGCAAGATTTCGACCCGGACGCACCGGCAGCGTGATCTGTGGTACTTTGATGCCGAGCAGGGTGATGTGGTTGTCAGACGTTCCAAGGCGGTCGATATCCCGCACGTCGCCCGGCTCTAAGTGAATTGCCAGTTCGATTGATTTTTCGCGCCGGATGGAGCCCATTCCGTACAGCACCGATACATCGATAATTCCAAGACCGCGAATTTCCATCATATGACGGATGATATCAGGGGATTGACCCACCAGCGTATCATCTGAAAGCTTATGGATCTCTACGACATCGTCTGCGACAAAACGGTGTCCGCGTTTTACAAGCTCAAGGGCGGTCTCGCTTTTACCAACGCCGCTGTCACCGGTAATGAATAAGCCAACGCCATAAACATCCATTAGACCGCCATGCCGCGAAATGACAGACGCCAAAAGTTCGTCTAAGTAAATCGCGGTTTTGTGGCTCAGTTTGGTGGTGGTGAGACCGGACATTAAAACCGGGACATCGTATTTACGCGCACATTCCAGAAATTCTTCAGGAGGCGTAAGGTTTCTGCCAATTAAAACACAGGGGATCGGATGCGAAAAAAAACGATCCAGCCGTTCCATACGTGTTTTGGGATCCAGCGTTTGCAGGTAAGTCATTTCCACCATACCAAAAAGCTGGATACGGTTTACAGCAAAATATTCGAAAAAACCGCTCATTTGAAGACCGGGACGGTTTAAATCGCTGGAGTCAATTTCAGCAGTATCCCGGGTTCCCATATAAATGATGTTCAAGTTAATCGCTTTTGCGAGGTCTTCGATCTTAATAATTCGTTTCATGAAGAAGATACCTCCGGAATATATTTGATAATCGAACGTGCCACGCCGTCGTCTTCACAGGAAGACGTGATATCGTCTGCGCATTTTTTGCAGGAAGGCGCGGCATTTTCCATGGCAATACCGAGACCGGCATATTGAAGCATGGATTCGTCGATTTCACTGTCGCCGATCGCCATTAATTCGTGTTGTTCAAGATCCAGCTTTTTGGCAAGAATTTCGAGCGCGTTACCTTTTGTCGCTTCGGGATTCAGAATTTCCAAATAACAAGCCTGAGATTTTTTTATCAGCAATTCAGGAAAAAGAGGCTCCAACTCTTTGCGATATCCCTCTAAGTTTTCATCCTCTGAAATCAATAAAATTTTGGAAGCAAGGATGGGATCTTTTTTCAGTAAATCAGGATCGGCATTGCCAATATAGCCGCCTAATTTTTCATAGTAATCGGAATATTTGTTTTTCTTAAGATAGAAAAAGCCTTCGTCGGTGTAAACCTGAAAATGGATACCGCGCAGCGCTGCCCAACGCATGACCTGTTTTGTTGCAATGGGAGACAAATATTTTGAAAAAATTATTTTCTCATCGGGGTCGACAATTTGTGCACCGCCGCATACGATAGTGTAGTCTTTGAGTTTCAGGGCTTCTGCCAGAGGCTTCACTCCACCAAAAGCACGACCAGAAGCAAGCACAATATGCACACCCTGACGGCAGGCGTATTCGATTGCGTCACGGTTTGCAGCCGAAACCTGCTTTTGCGAATTCAGAAGCGTATCATCAAGATCCAGCGCGATTAGTTTATAAGCCATAAAATGTTAATTAAGTCCTTTCTTTTCCGCTAAATTGTATCTTGACCTTATTATACCGCACTAAGCCCCTTTTTAAAAGGAAAAGCAACTGCAAAATTCACATAATTTTTGCACTATACGGGGTAGTAGCATGTTATACTATGCATAGAAGGAGAATAAAATCATGGTAGATTTTACGCATTTGCATGTACATACGGAATATAGCTTGCTCGATGGGGCGAGCCGTATTGATGATTTGGTGCAGGCTGCCGCCAAAATGAAAATGGATGCGCTGGCTATCACCGATCACGGCGTGATGTATGGCGCGCTTGATTTTTATGCTGCGGCAAAAAATGCCGGCATGAAACCGATTATCGGCTGCGAAGTGTATGTCGCGCAGGGGAGCAGGTTTGATAAAAACGCGGTTTCCAAAGAATATGCCCATTTGGTGCTCCTGTGCAAAAATATGACGGGATATAAAAACTTGATGAAGCTTGTTTCAGCAGGATCGTTGGAAGGCTTTTATTATAAGCCGAGGATTGATTATGAATTGCTGGCGCAGCATACCGATGGGCTTGTGTGTCTTGCCGCATGCCTTGCGGGAGATATACAGCGTCTGCTTTTGCAAAATAATTATAAAGGCGCAAAACAGATGGCGGAGAAACTGCGCGGGATGTTTGGCGAGGATTTTTATCTTGAAATACAGGATCACGGAATCGAAGAGCAAAAACGGATTAATCCGCTGATTTTAAAGCTTGCGGACGAAACGGGGATCAAGCTTGTCGCGACCAACGACGTACATTATGTGCAGAAAGAAGATGCCTACGCGCAGGAAGTGTTGATGTGTATCCAGACGGTCACGACGATTGACGCCCCCAGCAAAATGTCATTTCCGACGCAAGAATTTTATTTAAAATCGCCAAAGGAAATGTTTAAGCTTTTTTCTTATGTCCCGGACGCCATTATTAACACGCGGGAGATTGTGGAAAAATGCAACCTGGATTTTACTTTTGATAGCTACCATCTGCCGGAATTTGTTGTGCCGGAAAACTTTTCTAACCTGGAATATTTAAAGCATATTGCACAAACAGGGTTAACAGAACGTTATTCCGAAATCACCCCGGAAATCAGGGAGCGGTTTCATTACGAGCTGGACACCATCAGCAATATGGGATTCACAGATTATTTTTTGATCGTATGGGATTTTGTCCATTTTGCAAAAGAAAGCGGAATCATGGTCGGACCGGGCAGAGGCAGTGCAGCCGGAAGTATCGTGGCGTATTGTCTCGGGATTACGAATATCGATCCGATCCGCTATCATTTGTTGTTTGAGCGCTTTTTGAATCCGGAACGCATCAGTATGCCGGATATTGATATTGATTTTTGTTATGAGCGCCGTCAGGAAGTCATTGATTATGTAACGCGTAAATACGGACAGGACAGGGTTGCGCAGATCATTACTTTTGGTACCATGGGCGCGCGCCTGGTGATCCGTGATGTGGCGCGCGTGATGAAAATGAGCATTGCGGATGCTGATAAAATAGCTAAAATGGTTCCGTTTGAGCTGAAGATGACCATTGATAAAGCGTTGGAGCGGAATCCAAAACTGAAAATGGAGTATGAAAACAATCCGGAAGCGCGACAGGTGATTGACATTGCGCGCAAGCTGGAGGGTATGCCGCGCCATGCTTCTACCCACGCGGCTGGCGTTGTGATCGCCGATGCGCCTATTACGGATTATGTACCGCTGCAAAAAAACCCGAAGGACGACAGCGTGATGACGCAGTATACCATGAAAAAGCTGGAAAGTCTGGGGCTTTTGAAGATGGACTTTTTAGGGCTGCGCACATTGACGGTGATCCGCGACGCGCTTGCGATGGTACAGCAAAATTATGGAAAGAAAATCGATATTGACAAAATTGATTTAAATGATAAAAAAGTATATACGTTGATTTCAGCCGGAGATACAGATGGTATGTTCCAGCTGGAAAGCGGGGGTATGCGCAGGCTGATGCAGGATTTAAAACCGGAAAGCCTCGACGATATCATGGTGGGGATTTCTTTGTTTCGTCCGGGTCCGATGGAAAGTATTCCTGAATATATTCGCAGTAAAAACGACCCGCAGCATGTGCATTATGCGCACCCCATGCTGGAGCCGATTTTGAGCGACACTTACGGATGTATGGTTTATCAGGAACAAATCATGCGGATTGTACGAGATGTGGCGGGTTATTCCATG
Source organism: Christensenella sp. (assembly GCA_034926635.1). GTDB lineage: Bacteria > Bacillota > Clostridia > Christensenellales > Christensenellaceae > Christensenella. The sequence continues at coordinate 142,307 of JAYFQX010000010.1, forward strand.
GCACGCAGCGATCTTGTTCGCAGGGCAATGAGCAAAAAACAGCAGGATGTACTGGAAAAGGAGCGCCGTATTTTTATCCATGGGGAAGAGAAAGACGGTAAGGTCACGGTGGAAGGTGCTGTTCGACGCGGTATGGATGAACGCGTTGCCAACACGCTGTTCGACCAGATGATGGCATTTGCCAACTATGCTTTTAATAAATCGCATGCTTGTGCTTATGCAGTAGTGGCCTATCAGACTGCCTATTTAAAGTGCTATTACCCGGTGGAATTCATGACGGCACTTTTAAATAGTTTTATTACGACAAAACAAAAGTTATCGGAATATATTCAATCGCTCAAGGCGTCGGGAGTAACAATACTGCCCCCGGACATCAATCGCTCGGGTATGCGGTTTACGACGGAAGAAGGCGGTGTGCGGTTTGGGCTTTCAGCCATTACTTACGTAGGAGAAGCTATTGAAGAAGTCGTAAAAAGGCGAGGAAATGGTTATCGCGATTTTTCGGATTTTGTTGAAAAAAATGCGGATGTCCTCAACAAAAAGCGACTGGAAAGCTTGATACTATCCGGCTGCTTTGATTGTTTTGGCGCATATCGGTCACAGCTTTTAGCAATTTATGAGCAGGTGCTTTCCGAAGCGACACAGGCGACAAAACGCCGTGCGACAGGACAAATATCTTTGTTTGACGCGCAAGAGAGTGAGTTCGCCGCACTTTCCATCGCATTGCCGGATATTCCGGAGTTCGAGGAAACGAAAAAGCTTTCCTATGAAAAGGAAATGACAGGACTTTATATCAGCGGACATCCTCTGGACGAAATTGCGGGAGTAATCGCGGCGCGGGGAACAACGATAGGCGCCATAATGCAAACGGCGGACAATGAGATGACTATGTATGAATACGATGGGAAACAAGCTTCTTTGCTGGGGATTATCACTGCTGCCCGCATTCGTGTCACAAAGCAAAAAAAGACCATGGCAAATATTGTCTTAGAAGACCTGTACGGGCAGATTGGCGTGATCGTTTTTCCGAATGTATATCAGGATGCGGAAGAATTACTGAAGCCGGATACCATTGTGGAGATTAGCGGAAAAATAACAGTCAGCACGCAGAATGGAATAGAGCTTCTCGCGGAGCGTATTGCACGCTATCAGCCGGATGAAAGCTTTTTTGCGGGGAAACAGATTTACGTAAAAATTGCGAAGGACAGAGGTTGCAGCGTAGACGGATTGATGAATATCACAAAACGTTATCCCGGAAACAGCAGTTTGGGGGTATATGTAGAACAAACCGGGCAAAAGTATAAGCTGTGCGGCAGCCGCAGTGTTTGTTATCAGGCTAAGTTTTTGGAAGAGCTGAAAGATTATCTTGGTGAAGAAAACGTTGTAGTGAAATAGCCAGGGCAGCAGGTATTTTTTACAAATGTTATTGTATTTAAAACCACCGTTTGATAAAATGATGGTAATTAGTTTATTAAAATGGGGAAATATTTGAAATGGATATGAACGAAAAAAATAAAGAAGATTATGTTGTGGTAAAAGCCCTCGAAAATGGGGTTAACGTAATCGGCATGACAAGGGGAAAGGATACCCGGCTGCAGCATACAGAAAAGTTGACGGCAGGGGATGTCCTGGTTGCCCAGTTCACCGACAATATTTCCGCAATTAAGATTTCCGGGAAAGCAAGAGTGCTTACGGGACATGGCGAAATATTATCAGGAGAAGAGGAATAGTGTACAAATAAATTAAGGATATATGGTGGTAGTGTTATGAAAAGGAGAATTGGAATTTTAACGAGCGGCGGCGATACCCCAGGAATGAACGCAGGGATTCGCGCCGTGGTCATGGCAGCGGACGCAGCAGGTTTCTCTGTCATGGGCATCAAAAAAGGATACGCGGGTTTGATTGACGGCCGCGTAGAGCGCATCAAGACGGAAGATGTGCAGGGGATTGTTGAAAAAGGGGGCACGATCCTCAAAACAGCGCGCTGTGAGGAGTTTAAGACGCCTGAAGGACAACAAAAAGCATTGCAGGTCATTAAAGCTTTTGATATCTCCGGTGTAGTTGTGATCGGTGGCGATGGGTCTTTCCAGGGAGCAAAGGTGTTATCGCATTTAGGGGTTCCGACCATTGGAATTCCGGGTACAATCGATAATGATCTTGCTTATACGGATTTTACGATCGGATTTGATACCACGGTCAACGGTGTGATTAGCGAAATGTCAAAAATCCGTGACACCATGAACTCGCACGAACGCGTCGGTGTGATTGAAGTCATGGGAAACAAATGCGGAGATATTGCGCTGTATGCAGGGATTGCAGGTGGCGCAGAGCATATCATTATTCCGGAAGTGGAATTTGATATCGACCATATTTGTGAAAAGATCGTGAGCGACAGGATCAAAGGAAAGATGACGAGCATTGTGCTGATCGCAGAGGCGGCAGGCAAAGGCGAAGCGGTTGCAAACTATATGCGGGCAAAAGCGAACCTGGATGCAAAGGCAATTGTGCTTGGATATACGCAGCGCGGAGGAGATCCGAGCGCGGCAGACCGTATCCGTGCGACGGAAATGGGCGTGAGGGCAGTACGGCTTTTAGAGAAGGGAATCGGCAACCGTGTTGTCGGCATCAAAGATAACCATATCGTGGATGAGGATATCGATGAAGCTTTGTCAAAAGAGCTGGTGTTTAAAAAAGAAATGTACGAAGAATTCTGCATTATGTCGGAAAACCTCTGATAGAGGCAGAGTCTTGCTGTATAGGGCAGCATTTTTATGATGATGAGTGAAAAGGTCTTGCGAGGAAGCAGGCCTTTTCCTTATATTCACGTATTTCTTTTGTGCCATGACTGTATGGACTTGCGGCACAGGGCGGTAAAGTGGTAAACTGTTAAAGTATTCTGAAGCATATAGGGTCGAGTCCGATATGCTTAGTATTTCTGGACATATGTCTTAATATATGGTTAGAAGAAGAGGGCGTGAGGAATAATGAACACATTGGCAGTGCCAAACGGCGTAAAAATTGGGAGCGGGATCCTATACCCGCGGTTAAAAGAATTTGTAAAGCCTACAGACAGGGTGATGATGATCGTTGATAAAACGGTAGATGAGCTTTATGGAAAAGATGTATTTGAATGTCTGACTGCCCATTGCAGGGATATCAAGCGTGAATTTGTCCATGCTGGAAGCCTGCGTGAGGCGCTTTTGATGGCTTATTATATTGTAAACCGCGATCTTGACGTTGTGATCGCGATGGGGGGAGGAAAGGTTCTTGATGTAGGCAAATATGCTTCTACTATGTCAAAACGTCCTTTTATCAGCATCCCTACTTCTATGTCACACGATGGCGTGGCATCGCCCATGGCAGTTTTGAAATGCGATCATGGCGAAGTCAGGACACTGATGGCAGAAATCCCTTCCTATATCATCATGGATATGGAGATTATAAGCAAAGCACCGCGCAAAATGATTCTTGCGGGGCTCGGGGATTTGATCTCCAATATTACAGCGCTGCAGGACTGGGAAACGGCAGTGGCTGCAGGAAAGGCGCAAATGGATGACTTTGCCTATATTATTTCGGGAACGGCAGTACGCGCAATCCTACAGTATACAAACCCAAGCCTCGATGATATTGCTTTTTTGACGCAGCTTGCCGAATCTTTGGTGCTTTCGGGGTTAGCGATGAATATCACGGGGAATACGCGACCTTCCAGCGGGGCGGAGCATTTGATCAGCCATGCGATCGACAGCATGGGTAAGGGCACGTTCCATGGACTGCAGGCAGGGATGGCAAGTGTTTTGGTGGAGTATTTGTATGGCGGGGATTATAAGGCGATCCGAGCATTTTTAAAACGTTTTGGAATCCCGTCCAGCTTCGAGGAATTAGGGCTTTCTTACGATGATTACCTGCAGGCTATGCGTATGGCACGCACGACACGGAAAAACAGGTATACGATCCTGGATGAAATATCGCTCGAAGAAGAGCATTTAAAAGAAATATATGACGCAGTATACGGGGGACACGATGCAGGAAACTGAACTGAGGGGAAAAGTAAACGAAAAAGCGGCTGATTTACGCGACATTGAGTGTTTTGTGTTGGATATGGATGGGACGATCAATCTTGGAGACCGGCTTATTGACGGCGCAAAGGAATATATCGAGTGCATGCAGGAAAAAGGAATCCAGTTTTATTTTTTCACAAATAATTCTTCTAAAGCGCCTCTCGATTATGTCAAAAAATTGGAGCGCCTTGGCTTTCAAGGGATCTCACGAGAGAATATCATGACGTCGGGAGACGTGATGATTCATTATTTAAAAACACATAAAAAAAATCCGGCAATTTATCTTTCCGGCACTCCGGAATTGGAGGCGCAGTTTCGCGGCGCGGGGATCACGCTTTTGCCGCCCGATGCGCAGACAGCGGACTTTGCGGTTTTGGGGTTTGATACAAGCTTTCGGTTTGAAAAAGCGGATACACTTTGCCGGCTGGTTGCATCCGGTGTGCCGTTTCTTGCGACTAACATTGACCGGGTATGCCCGCTGGACGGCGGAAGGTTCTGCCCGGATTGTTCTTCAATGGCAAGTATGATTACCCATGCGACGGGTATTGAACCGAAATTTGTAGGGAAACCCTTTAAAGAGACCGTGGAATATATTCTTGATCAAACAGGAGCGAAGGCAGAGAAAACAGCTATGGTAGGCGATAGGCTGTATACAGATATAAAAACAGCGGTGAACGGCGGGATTGTCGGGATTGCTGTATTATCGGGGGAGATCAGTTACCAGGATATTGTGGAAGGCGATGTGAGCCCCGATTATATTTTAGACAGCGTATATGATATTTATCGCGAGATTTGTTGGTAAAAATTTTTTATGGAAAACATAGGACGCGTGCTTCATTCTCTGGAGCCGGTTTATCATTTCAATTCCAGGATATTGATTTTGGGGACGATGCCTTCGGTGAAATCGAGGGAAACCCAATTTTATTATGGAAATCCGCGCAACCGGTTTTGGAGTGTACTCAGCAGTGTGCTGCAATGCACAGAACCGCAAAATATTCGGCAAAAAAAAGAGATGTTGCTGCGAGAAAGAATTGCGCTTTATGACGTGCTTGCTGCCTGCGACATCCACGGAAGCGCAGATGCAAGCATCCGCAATGCCGTGCCAAATGATTTTTCGGATATTTTGCAGACGGCGGACATCAAGATGGTTTATGCGAACGGGAAAACAGCATTTCGTCTATATCAAAAACTATGTTTTTCCGCAACGGGTAGAGAATGCATCTGTTTGAAATCCACCAGCCCGGCAAATGCTTCGGCAGATTTTGAATCGCTGGTGCGCGATTGGAAACAGATATTGGTTTATTTATAATAAAAAGAATCATAGGCAGGGAGTGTCGTATGGATATTTCGGCGTCAATCGCGCTTTTTTTTACAGTTATGACGGTCTACATTTTAATTATTGATATTTTTACCATCTTATTTCGTATGACCGGAATGACAGAAGAAAAAGCAAAATTCCAGGTAATTTCGCTGCTGACAAACAGCGGTTATAGCACAAGAGAAAGTGAGATTGTCGTATCGAAAATGATTCGTCGGAAAATGGCGCGGACAGTGATGCTGTTTGGGTATGTTTTTTCTGTTACGATTATTACTGTTTTTGTAAACGTGGTTTTAGCGCTTCCGCAAGGGCTGCAAACAGATTTGTGGAAGATATTGATTATTTTAATGATTGTTTTCATTATATTTTTAATCATTAAAAAAATTCCGCGGATGAAAGCGTCTTTTAATGATGCCATTGTTAAACTGGGACGAAAATGGATGTTTCAGGATCGTGGGAACATTATTAATGTATTGGATGAATATGCGCGCGGCGTGGTAGCAGGCGTAGAGCTGAAATATGTTCCGTCGGAACTTGAAAATAAGACGTTGGGGGAAATGGAATTACCTTCTAAATATGGGCTACACATTATTGCCATTAAACGTAACGCGCAAATGGTAGAGTATATTACAAAAGACACTGATATAAAAGCAGGCGACGAGTTGCTTTTGTTCGGGCAGTTGGTCAATATCATTAAGCTGTTTGCACCGGAGACTGCAAAAAAGGATGAAGAAGAGCAGAATGAAGAACGCAGAATGAACCGGGCGGCAAACGAGCAGCTTCACAGAGAAGAGCGCGATGCTATTCAAATACATCGCGAAGATGATTCTAAAGATAATGAGCAGCAAAAAGAAACGGATAGTAGCGGAGATTCCCCAAAACAGAACGAAAATAATCATAAAGACGAAGATAACGATAGTAATTAAAAACAAAGGCTTTTTTTCATAAAACAGGAGGGATGTTTTATGGGTATTATTATTACGCTTGTTGGGTTATCGGTTTTGTATGCGTGTTTGCTTGTGCGGTATTTGCGGATTGCTTATGTAGATGAACTCCGTTTTTGGCCATATGAATATCCGGGGGATCCTGACTCCGAGGCGTTCATGCGTTCTACTCGGGCGAAGCTTTCGCTCAGCGTTTTATTTTGTATTGTTGCGACAGCCGGTCTTTTATACCATATCGCCTTAGGGCGATTCTCCGGGTTCTCGACTTTTGTTTTAGCCGGCTTGATCTGCGCGGTTTTCGGGGATTATTATCTGCAGTTTATTCGAGCGGATGCCAAGAAATTTAATGCAGGGATTCTATTTTTTGCGCTGACACAAGTATTATTATTGGCTTATTTGTTTTCTGTCAGCGCAATTGGCTGGACTGAAATTATAATTTCTGTTGTGATTCTTATTTTAATCCTGCTGCTGATGAAGAAACAGGATTGGAAACTGGGAAAAGCGCAGGGACCTCTTACGGTTTATACGGTTTTATTGGTTTTGATGACGGTGAAGTCGGTTGTTGTTGCCTGCAGTGTGGAAACAAGCGATGTTTCGGCATGGTTGTTTGCTGTCGGGGCAGTGCTGTTTTTGCTTTCTGACCTTCTGCTTGGAATATGGAATTTTCATTCCAATCATCGGATTCATGCATACTGGAACTGGATTACCTACTTTTCAGGGACGCTGCTGATCGCCCTAAGCCTTGGCGTAGGATTATGAATATAAAAAAGCCGTTCTCTTTTTTTCAGGAGAACGGCTTTTTTAGTAATTATTATTTGATTTCAAGACATGCAATTTTTCCCGCGGAGTCACCGGATATCACCAGACTACCGAAGCCGGCCGGGGAACTGGGGGCAGAAAGACCGGAAGATACTTTTTTTAACACATTTCCTGTTTTTCCATCGAGCAGGACAGCCGCTCCGCTTGTATCGTATTGTATAACATATCCTGCGTTATTTGATGAATATGCAAGCGCGGGAGACGTCTTTGCCGACTGCGCTGTTTCGTAAGTAAATATCGGTTTACCCGTTGTGGTATCCAGCGCCAGAAGTTGGGATTTTTCTGGAGAATCAGCCGTGCCGTCCAGCGTGATATAAAGCATTCCGGCAAGTGACCCGCTACCAAGCTTGGGGGCACTCAACGCCCCGCCTGATTCGTTGGCGCGATATGCACAAGTATAGGTTGATTCCCATAGGATTTCCCCGGTCAAGGCGTTTGTTTTTTTAACGGAGGCGGTCGCATTTCCGTCTGCAACCCCGCCTTGTGACGTTGCCGTGTAAATAGAAACGCTGTCTGCCGCTTCTTCAATTAAGATTGGCGCGGCAATACTTCCGTCTAAATTTTGCGCAAAAACAGGCGTCATAGTGTTAAGATCAACGCATTGCAGAAGACCGCTGCCATCTGCAAAATACAAATAATTTTTCCAGGCGGCAATCCCGCTGCTTATGCGGTTTTCACTGCTTTGATTCACGGTATAACTATATTCTACGGGAAGATCCGGCGAAATAGAAATACTTCCTGCTGCGCGGTCAAAATTTGAATTCAGCCGGGTAGTAAAAATTTTGTTGGAATCATTCCAGATCAGCGTATCAGCATTTGCTGCTAAAAGAGGAGAACAGGCACTTTGTGTAGGCAGGGAAGAAAGTGCGTTTTGATACAGCAATTCTCCGTCGATCAAGTTATATATGCTTAAATAAGCCGCGTCAGAACTGCCTTGTATGGCATAAAGCAATGGGTAACCGCGTGGGTCAAGCGTAGGGGTGCCACAAAAAGGAATTTGTGTTTTTATCGGATCACGTGTTGCCTCGCCGCTATCAATATCGGTAAAATAAATAGTACCGTTGGCGGATGGATAAATGATCTCGGTAAGCGAGTCTTTTTGCTTTGCGGAATCGTTCAGGTTCATCATCAACCGGATATCCGCATCCCAACGAATGATAAGCGGTTGAGAAGAAAAACCGCCGTTTGAAGCAAACGCGTTATTCCAAAGGGTGTCCAGACTCTGCGCGTTAGAAGAAAATGCGCCCCAATTTGCATGATTACGCAAGTTTCCGCTGCCTTGTGTAGTAACGCCGTTTAATGTGGCATATTCGCCGGAAAAAAGAATGGCATGTTCACGGGTATAGGATGCCAGTACAGCTCCGTTTTGCAGGATTTGCGACTGCAAACCATTGGAGGCAGGTTGCGCCTGTGCGGTAGCCTGCACGACAAGATTCGGATCTGCGGAAGGCAGCGCGACGGTCTGCTCCTGTATAGAAGCGGATGGCATATCAGTACCGTTCCCGGCAGTAGTTTTGTGAAAAAGTCCTGTTTTGGTTAAAAACATGATTCCAATTACAATTCCCGCGATGATAGCCGCCAGGATAAGGATCAACAGGATCAACCGACCAATACGCAAGTGCCCCCTGCGCCGGGAACGGTATGGCCTAGGTCTGTTATATTGGTAAGGTCTGTTGTATTGATGTCGCATGATTGAGCTCCTCTGAAAATAATATTTTTATTATACAATATTTTGTTCGCTTTTGGTATGGCATGAAAACAAAAGAAAAGAAAAAATGTATAAAATAAACCTATTTATACATTCGGACGGGGAGGAAACGGAAAGTCGGAATACAAAAGAAAATAAGAAGTTATCCCCGCCCGGAAAAAACGCGCTGTGATGCGGAATTATAAAGTTATTCGCAATCCGGTGTGGATAACTTTATAACGCGTAAATACCGCCATGAAGGGCATTTCATAAAAAAAATCGGAAATGAATACACTGAGTTATCCACAATTGTGAAATCGCATAACCACGCGAAAAATTAAGGATTGAACGAAAACCGAAAGAGATAAAGAAAAAGAATAATTTAGTCTGAAATCTAAATTTTTATGCATAAAAATGTATAGAAATTTTTATTGATATATGGAATGATCAAAGCTGTCAGCAAATAAAAAAGAAGCCTTACAAGAAGGCCCCTTTTTCTATAAACAATTATTGTTTCATTATTTGTTCAAGTATTCGTCAATGCTTTTTGCAGCAGTTTTCCCGGCACCCATTGCAAGAATAACCGTTGCCGCGCCAGTTACGGCGTCACCTCCCGCATAGACACCGGGGATAGATGTTTCGCCTGTTTCCTCATTTGTAATAATCCCGCCCCAAGGCTGCGTCTTCAGGTCGGGCGTCGTGTTTTTGATCATTGGGTTCGGAGACTGACCAATGGCAATAATCACAGCGTCCATCGGCAATGTATATTCGCTGCCTTCGATAACTACAGGTCTGCGACGTCCGGATGCATCTGGCTGCCCGAGCTCCATCCGAACATTTTTTAAGGCGGTTACATTTCCTTTTTCATCCCCGATAATCTCTACTGGTGCTTCCAGCAGCCGGAATTCGATTCCTTCTTCCTTGGCGTGGTGTACTTCCTCACGCCGCGCAGGCATCTCTTCTTCGCTGCGACGATAGATGATATACACCTCGCCGGCTCCCAGACGTTTCGCACAGCGTGCGGCGTCCATTGCCACATTTCCACCGCCAATTACCGCGACTTTGGAATATGGCTTGATAGGAGTATCGTAGGACGGATATTGATAAGCGTGCATTAAGTTAATCCGCGTTAAAAATTCGTTTGCGGAATATACATCATTTAGGTTCTCGCCCGGGATTTTCATAAAGGAGGGCAGTCCTGCGCCGCTTCCGATAAAAATAGCCGCATAACCCATTTTTTTTAGCTCATCTATGGTTAAAATTTTGCCGATTACCATATCCAGCTGGATTTTAACGCCCATTTCTTTCAGTGCGTTGATTTCCAGGTCTACGATTTCTTTCGGAAGTCTGAACTGCGGAATACCGTATTTGAGCACCCCGCCTGCCGTATGAAAAGCTTCAAAGATCGTCACATCGTAACCTTTTTTGGCAAGGTCTGATGCGCAAGACAGGCCGGAAGGCCCGCTGCCAATTACTGCAACCTTATGGTTTTTTGCAGGAGCGGTATCCTGCGGTCCCAAAGCGCCCTGCGACATAGCGAAATCGGCTGCAAAACGTTCCAGACGCCCAATACCTACCGGTTCGCCTTTTTTGCCGCGTACACAGTATTTCTCGCATTGGCTTTCCTGCGGACATACCCTTCCGCAAACTGCCGGAAGTCCGTTCGTTTTGGTAATTACTTTATATGCTTCCAGAAAGTTGCCTTCCTTGATTTCATGGATAAATTCCGGGATGTTCACCTGGACAGGACAACCGGAAACGCAAGGTCTGTTTTTGCATTCCAGACATCGTTTTGCTTCTTCCTGCGCCATTTCGGCAGTGTAACCCAGTGCGACTTCTTCAAAGTTTTTTGCGCGCACTTCCGGATCCAGCTCCGGCATCGCTGTTTTTTCAAGAGACATATTCCTGTCCATCGCTTAGTCCTCCTTTTTTTCGGCCATCTTGATCAGGCGACAATCTGCCTCACGTTCCTTAAGACCGTCGTACATGGAAAGCCGCCGCATCGCCGCGTCAAAATCCACTTTGTGTCCGTCGAAATCCGGCCCGTCGATACACGCGAACTTTGTTTCTCCACCGACTGTAAGCCGGCATCCGCCGCACATACCCGTTCCGTCGATCATTACAGGATTCATGCTCACGATGGTTTTGATCCCGTATTCTTTTGTCAGCTTCGAGACAAATTTCATCATGGGAATCGGTCCGATTGCTACCACTACATCATATTTTACGCCGTCTTCAATTTGTTTTTTCAACGCGTCCGTGACAAACCCCGAAAAGCCATAACTGCCGTCATCCGTTGTAATAATCAGATTATCGCTGGCCTGTGACATTTCTTCTTCCAGGATAATAATATCTTTTGTTTTAAATCCGGCGATCATATCCACAGATACTCCCATGGCTTTGAGATGTTTTGCCTGCGGCAGTGCAATCGCACAGCCAAGTCCGCCGCCGATCACTGCAGCCTTTTTGATGGAAGGATCAAAATGTGATGCCACGCCAAGCGGTCCTACCACATCCAGGATTTCGCCTCCTTGTGGAAGAGCGCCGAGCTGTTGTGTGGATTTTCCCACTTGCGCGAAAATAATGGTGATGGTGCCCGCTTCGCGGTCATAATCCGCGATGGTTAGCGGGAAACGCTCGCCTTTTTCATGCGTACGCAACACCACAAATTGTCCGCTTTGCGCTTTTTTCGCAATCAACGGCGCATCTATTACCATTTTTGCGATATTATTTGCCAATTCTTCTTTTTTTACAATTTTGAACATAATACACTGCACCATCCTTGTTTTCATACATAAAGTTTATTATAGCGAAATGCTTACTATTATACAAGTGAAAACCTGTACAGGAAACGTTCACAAATAGTTAATTTTATGATAAGATAATAGAATCAACATAATGAACAATTGTTCAGAACAACAAATGGCACAAGAAAGGTCACCATGGAAGAGACGATAGACAAGCGCGCAAAAATGATGGGGACAGTGAAAGTCCCAAGTGCAATTATCCGGCTTGCGGTTCCCGCGATTATCAGTATGGTAGTAATGGCTGTCTATAATATGGCAGATACTTACTTTGTCAGTATTTCTCCCGATAGTTATTTTGGAACGGCGGCGGTTTCGGTATTTATGCCAATCATGCTTACGACCCAGGCCCTTTCCATTTTATTTGCATCCGGTGGTGCAGCATATTTATCACGCTTGCTTGGTGCAAAAGAGGTCGACAAGGCAGGCAGAACCGCTACGACAACGATTGCCCTTTCTTTTTTGTCAGGAGTGATTGTCGCCGTATTGGGATGCGTATTTGCACGCCCGCTGCTGCTTGGTCTTGGCGCGTCGGAGACGACGATCGGGCTTGCGATGGATTACGCACTGATTATGTTTATTTCTTCACCAATCCAGCTCACCAATATGGCTTTTAACAATCTGCTGCGTTCCGAAGGCAGTGCGGTGCAGTCCATGACGGGCATGGTGATTGGCGCCGTAGTCAACATGGCGCTTGACCCATTGTTTATTTTTACTTTTAAGATGGGCGTGATGGGCGCGGCAGTGGCAACGGCACTTTCTCAAGTGCTGGCGTTTGTGATCCTCTCATCCAATTATTGGCGAAAAAAGACAGTCGCAAAATTCCGACTGAAAGGATTTCGATTTGAAAAGGAAATTATCTCCTATATTGTCAGGATCGGGTCTTCTACGTTTTTAACGCAGCTTTTGGCGGCGGTAAGCTTTGCAGTGATCAATATTTGTGCGAAACCGTATGGAGATGCTGCAATTGCCGCTTTTGGAATTGTGAACCGAATTCAGTTTCTTGGGTTTGCATTGATTTTTGGATTTTCGCAAGGATATCAGCCGGTCGCGGGGTATAATTTTGGAGCATATCAATACAAAAGGTTAAAGACTGCACTGAAGTTCGGCATTGCAGTGGCGATTGGAATTGGTGCGGGCGTTACGGTGCTGTGTTATGCGTTTGCCCCGCAAATGATGGAGTTATTTACCACAAATTCTTATGTCATGGAAATCGGCGTACCTGCGCTTCGCTGGTTTACGGCAGGATTTACGATCACTGCGTTTATTATGATTATGTTAATGACGCATCAGGCGCTCGGAAAAGCAAAGGGAGCACTTGTGTTATCAATTTCTAGGCAAGGGATATGCCTAATCCCGACAGTACTTGTATTGGCAAATGTGATGGGGCTGTTTGGTATTATGATTTCGCCGCTCGTTGCAGATGTTGTTTCTGGAATTATCGCGGTAGTATTGGCAATTCGTGTTTTCCGCTTTGTGAAAGACAGCCGGGTAAAATTTGAAGCCGGTGAAATCAATGTACTCGCTGAACAATAAAAAAAGGAAAGCAGGAGGAAGAACATGCCCAAAAAAATAGAGGATGTTTCCCAGAAAATTATAAGTGCCGCACTGGAAATCTACCATACGGAAGGATATGACAGCCTTTCCATGAGGCATATCGCTGAAGTCAGCGGACTTGCGGTAGGAACGGTATATACGCATTTTGAGGATAAAGAGGCGCTACTTGCGCAGGTGCTCGCCGGAGAAATCGAGCAGATTATGTCTGAGTTTATGGGAAGCGTATTTGGCAAAGGACCGCAGCAGGCTTTATATGGCGCAATTTATTGTTTTATTGCGCGCATGGTGGAAACACCGCAGGATGTTATTAATCAGGTGGTTGATTTTGAATCGGATAAAGAATATATCGAACGTACGTTATTTGGGATCCGTAAGCAGGTACAGCAGCTTTTAATTGAATTGATCACAAGGGCGTTTTATGAGCGGGGATATTCCGTGCGGGAAAAAGAAGGAGAAATGATTTCAGAGATCCTTTTCGGTATGCTGAATTCTATTTCGCTTTATGGTATGGGAAGCGTGGAGGAGCGCTCGAATGTCGTGTTCGATATGCTGATGGCTTATGCGGAAAAAAAGGCAGACGATATGCGCAACGAAGACGCAGCAAATAAAAGTTGAAAACAAATACGATCAAAAAAAACGCCTTTTACCGCATATGAACCGGCAAAAGGCGTTTTTGTTTTTACGTTTTACGCGTTCGCCTGGGTGGCAGGCGTGTAAATGCGGGTAGCGGCATCGGCATCCATATACAAGATACCTGCTTCACTGTTTCCGGAAATACGCAGCTTCTCGATTAATCCCTGCGCATTTTCTTCTTCTTCGACTTGTTCGTTTACAAACCACTGCAGGAAATGCTGGGTTTTAAAATCACGTTCGTCCACAGCAGCGCCCATCAGGTCGTTGATCATTCCTGTTACTTTTTGCTCATGAGCGAGCGTCTTTTCAAAAATATCCATAGGAGATTTGAAATCTGTGTCAGGCGCCTCAATTGCAAGAAATTCAACATTTCCACCCACGCGCAGCAGAAAATCCATCATCATTTTTGCATGGTCGCGTTCTTCCTGCGTTTGTACCGTATACCAATTTGCGAATCCATTCAGGTTTTTGGAAGTAAACCATGCCGCCATAGAGAGATAGAAATAAGCGGAATAAAATTCATTTTTCATTTGTTCGTTGAGCATTGCTTCTAATTTTTTGCTGATCATGTTTTTTCCTCCTGATCGTCAACTTTTTATAAAAATAATTTCCCGCCGGAAAAGATACCGGCATTATTGCTTTTGTTTCTGGCTGCCCTTTTTTGTGATCATAAAGAAAACCACCCATGCCGCAAATGCGATACAAATAATGGAAATTCCCCAAATATAGGGATTTTCGCGCGTTGGAAGATCAAAGCTTGTGGCGGCGTTCAATAGCTTGGAATTAATGAGGTAGGTTGCCCCGGCTTGCACGGGAAAAGTAATTGTCCCATCTTCCGCGACCATTAAACCATCTATGTCATAAGGCAAGATATCGTTATTTTGATCATAATAATAGATATAAACGGCACTGCCCGGCGGATAGGCACTGCCTACTGGTATACGCATCAAGACGGATCCGGGGATCGTTGCATTATCGGAGAGGTCTACAAAAAATGCGTTTTCGTCAGCGGTGGAAGCGGTACGTTTACCGGGGGGAGCCGACTGCGAAACATTTGCCTCAAGGCTTACATTTACCGGCGTTTGTAAGGCGGCACCATCAAAGACAAAGCGATAAGGATATTCTGAATGAATCGTGAATACCAGCTCGCGGGATTGTCCCATTAATGCATATAAAATATTTTCCGGCACAACGACAGCCTTTTTTAAATCTACTGTTACGTCTACAGGGACGGCAAGCTGAAGCTTGGCAATCACGCTGTCCGTATCGATGGTTTCTTCAAGCATAGTAAGCTGCTCGCTTTGTGGTATTTCTGATAAAAGTTCAGAAGATGCAGTATTTAAAAATTCGCGGAAAATATCAAAGAGAGTTTCGGATTCCTGCAGAAGTTTTCCGCTGAAAGAATAGCCGTCCCCGCCATAATAAATATCGTCTGTAAGGGCGACGGTAAGGGAATCTGTATCTTTGATTTCTTTTCCGTCTTTGGTGATGCTTTTCACGCGAGCGGCGTAAAGACCGTCAGAATTTAAATATTTTTCTGCCAGCACATGAAAACCGTAGAATTGAGGAAAATTATCTTGTCCCAAAATCATATGCTCGTTTAAAATGCGTTTTAATTCCGCACCGGAAATGGTTGTTGTCACAATATAATTCCCGGAAGAGACCGCATTGTTTACCTCGGCAGCAGTAATATCTCCGGCGGGAATAGAAGTATGAATAGATGAACTTGAAATAAAAGCGATATCAGCGCCTGTCGCAACCTGCATGGAACGTGTCAGCAGTGTAGAAAAATTTGTTTCCCCGCTATATAAATAGTCTGGCTCTCCGTTCAAAAAAACGGGAGACTGGGTGATTACCCGTTCCAAAAATGTTTGGTGTTCCTGGTCGTAAGTGTTGATCAGACCGTTGATGGTTTTATCCGGCTTAAGATCTGCGACCATATCAGTCGTAATAATGGAAGGAACAATGCCCATTAAATAATTATTTTCGTCAAAAACAAGCTGTGTTGCACCAAAAGATTCAAAAGAATCATCAGCAGAAACGATTATTGGAGTCTGCCCGGGCGTATAACCCGGATAATCGGTATAACCGGCAGGATAAGAGGTGTGAGTATTTCCGTCGATAATCAGGTCAAGACCGGTAACATGCGTTGCAACATCAATACTTGAGAGCATTCCATCCTCAGATTTTGTACCGAGGTGCGTAAGTGCAATAACGGCATTCGCGCCGGAAGCACGCATTTCATCGATCGCCTGCTGTGTTTTTTGATATAAGGAATCGCCGGTCAATACAGAAATACCGGAAGCCGAAGATGCGCCTGCTGTGGAAGTAGCGCTTGGGGATGCAATGCCAACAACACCTATTTTGAGACCGCCGGCTGTATAAATATGGTAAGCGTCAAAAACAGGAATCCCATTTTTCATCAGATTAACGGAAAGCGCATCTGCACCGGAAGATTCTACCAGATTTTGGAGGGCTTCCAACCCGTAACTAAAATCATGACTGCCAGGGACAAAGGCGTCATAGCCCATTTCATGCATGATTTCAGCGATGCTTTGTCCTTCGTTCAGGTTTGCAAAGTTGTTTCCATGAAACGCGTCGCCTGCATCCAGCAATAATTTTCCATCGGAAGTGTCCTGATTCATATATGCCTGCATCCGCGCATAACCGATTGTATCAAAATCTGCCGCGGCAGAACCATGTACATCGTTGGTATGATACAGCGTAACCGTTGTGGCAGCGACAGGCTGCACAGCCTGTTCTGCGGAAGGATCGGGCGCCTGCTCCGCTGCGGCGAATGCCGGAAATAGGGAAAGAATAAGAATGAAAATCAGCACCATGGCCGGTAATATTTTGTTCCGCATAAACGCCTCCTGTGTTTCCATACATTATAGCAAAAAAGGGATAACGTTGCAATTGGAATGAAAAAGTCGTGGCTTTTCAGATAGCTGCGTGGTAAAATAAACAAAAAGCATGCGGGGGCGTGTGTCAAAGGAGAAAAAACATGGACATGAAAGAAACAACATTATCTTCTGACGTCGTTTATGATGGGCATATTATCCGAGTAGAGAAGGATATTGCGCGCCTGCCGAATGGAAAAGAAGCGGTTCGCGAGGTTGTGCGACATCCGGGTGGCGTTTGCGTTTGCGCGATTGATCAGGAAATGAACATTTGTTTTGTGCGCCAGTTCCGTTATCCTTTCGGAGAAGAAATTTTAGAACTTCCTGCCGGAAAGCTGGATAAAAAAGGGGAAGATCCCTATGAAGGCGCGTTGCGTGAATTAAAGGAAGAAACCGGTCTTGTTACCGAGGACTTGATTTCGCTGGGCGAGATTTACAGCAGTGTGGGTTTTTGTGATGAGGTACTTCATCTGTATCTGGCAGTTAATTGCCAACAGGAAGAACAATGCCTGGATGAAGACGAATTTGTGAAAGTTGAGAAAATACCTCTTGGGACTGCGGTAGAAATGTCGCTGCGTGGGGAGCTGAAGGACGCGAAGTCGGTTGCTGCCGTGCTGAAGGCGTTTATTGTCCTGCAACAGTTGCAGGCGCAGTATGAAGAACAGGCACAGGAATAAAATGAAAGAAGATATGAGTAATCAAATAAATGGATCGTTTTTGACCAGCGAGGATGAGCTAGAAGAGATGAGCCGAATTTTTAAGGCGTTGAGCGATAAGGGAAGGCTGGGAATTATTTTTGCCTTAAGAGAAAAGGAACTTTGCGTAGCGCATTTATGCGAATGCCTGGGCATGGAACAATCGGCGGTTTCTCACCAGTTAAGTAACTTGAAGGCGGCAAGGCTTGTAAAAAGCCGAAAAGTAGGAAAAAATGTGTTTTACAGCCTGGATGACGAACATGTTTTGCATATTGCGGATCAGGTTCTGGAACACGTTCGTCATTAATGAATAAAACCGAAAAAGAGCTATGCGTCACATGGCTCTTTTTTTATGCTTTTTTACAGAATTAGGGTTTACAGCAAAAAAAATATGTTATAATACAAATGAACGAATGAACATATATTCATATTAGAGAGGGGAAAGCTTATGAAAGAAGGATACATCCATAGTGGGGAAGCCGGCTGTGATTGTGTGGAAAAAGGAGCGCATGATCATGGGAAAAGTACAACGGTATGTGCCTGTGGGCATGAACATGCGCACAGGCAAGATGCACCAAAGCGATATTGGGGCAGGATTATTGTGGGTGCAGCGATTATGGCGGCAGGGATGGTATTACAGAACACCCTTCAGCTTAATATCTGGGTATTGTTTATAATTTTTTTGGCGGCATATCTTATTTTAGGATATCAAGTACTGCTGACCGCGGCAAAAAATATTGTGCACGGTAAGGTTTTCGACGAAAATTTTTTGATGACGGTAGCAACGGTCGGCGCATTTGTTTTGGGGGTTACACACACCGGCGATTTTGCTGAAGGTGTTGCGGTTATGCTTTTTTACCAGATCGGAGAAACGCTTTCTGATTTGGCTGTAGAAAAAAGTAAACGATCCATCAGCAGTTTGATGGATATCCGTCCGGATTATGCCAATGTGCGCCGTGATGGAAAAATAGAGCGCGTCTCGCCACAGGAAGTAGCGGTGGGAGATATCATCATAGTAAAGCCCTATGAAAAGATACCGCTGGACGGCGACGTAGTCAGCGGAGCTTCCGCCCTTAATACCAGCGCGCTCACCGGGGAAAGTATGCCCCGCGAGGTGGCAAAAGGAGACAACGTACTCGCGGGAAGCATCAACGGCGGAGGATTGCTTGAGGTGCATGTGGAAAAGACGTTTGGTGAATCCACAGTGGCGAAGATATTGGAGCTTGTAGAGCATTCGGGCAGTAAAAAAGCGCACACAGAGAAATTTATTACAAAATTTGCACGTTATTACACGCCAATTGTTTGTGCGGGGGCTTTGGTTGTTGCGATTATTCCGTCTTTGATTACCGGAAACTGGAGCGTTTGGGTCTATCGCGCATTACTCTTTCTTGTAATCTCGTGTCCTTGTGCGCTTGTTGTATCGGTACCGCTTTCTTATTTCAGTGGAATTGGCGGAGCTTCGCGTAAAGGCATTCTGGTGAAGGGTGCAAGTTTTATGGAGGCTTTGACACAAATTCGGGAAGCGGTTTTCGATAAAACAGGTACATTAACAAAAGGAATTTTTGCGGTAAAAGAAATTTTGCCGAAAACCGGGCTTAGGGAAGAGACAGTTTTGAAAGCTGCTGCAATTGCGGAAGCAAATTCCTCTCACCCGATTGCAAAATCTGTGTTGGAAGCGTATGGAAAACCCGTGGATGAAGCAGCGGAATATATAGAAACACCCGGATATGGTGTGTGCGCAACAGAAAAAAACGGGAGCGTGATTTTTGCTGGAAACGCGAGGTTGATGGAGGAAAACGAGATACAGTTTGCAAAAACGGATAAACCGGGAACGATTTTATATGTCGCGCAAAACGGATCGTATCTTGGAAGTATATTGATTGCGGATGAAATTAAAAAGGATGCAAAAGAGGCTGTGCTGGAGCTAAAGAGACTGGGAATCAGTACGGCAATGCTCACAGGAGACAGCCG
Organism: Christensenella sp.; assembly: GCA_034926635.1. Taxonomy (GTDB): domain Bacteria; phylum Bacillota; class Clostridia; order Christensenellales; family Christensenellaceae; genus Christensenella. The sequence goes on from JAYFQX010000010.1 coordinate 161,693, forward strand.
GATGATCGCTGATGCGGTATCCGAGGAGATTGGGATCGATACGTCTTACGCAGAGTTACTTCCCCAAGATAAAGTAGCGGCGCTCGAAAAGATACAGGAGGAGAAAGGAAGGACAGTATTTGTAGGGGATGGCATTAATGATGCTCCGGTATTGAGGCGCGCCGATGTGGGAATTGCGATGGGCGGCATGGGCAGCGACGCTGCGATTGAGGCGGCCGACGTGGTTATTATGACAGATGAGCCAAAAAAGGTAGCGCAGGTCATTCGTACGGCGAGGAAAACGAAAACAATTGTTTGGCAGAATATCATTTTTGCACTTGCGGTAAAAGCCGTGATCATGGTACTGGGCATTTTGGGATTTGCAGATATGTGGTGGGCGGTCTTTGCTGACGTTGGTGTAACGTTGATTGCTGTATTAAACGCACTGCGTGCGATGAAATAACTAAAAACAAAGAGCGCTCCGCCCGGGGCGCTCTTTTTTACGCAATAAAATTTATTTGTAATGGCGCGAGGCCAAAAAGTAAACGACACACGTAATACCGCTGACAACTAGGGCTGTGGCAATGATTCCACGGAATTCTGTGGAAAGAAAAGTAATGGACATTGTATAAACTCGTGCCATTAATACGCAAAAAGTAACCGTTACAATCAGTTGTCCGATGCAAAGGGCAATTTTTGCCAGATGGTATTGGGACTCTATGTTTTCGGCAGTAATCGGAACAGGGTAATGGTACAACCGCGGAAAGCGTGACAGTAAAAACAAAAGACCGTTCAGCCCCCCGCCGATCAAAAATAAAATCAGAAGCGAATTTTGGAAGCCGACGGCAGCCACAATACCATCTTGCGGCAATGAGGCTGGTTCCGGCAGAATAGAGGCAGTAAGCGCAAAAAAAACCATCAGGCAGATCACGCCGACAAACGTCGCCCATTCCAGCAGATATCTCCAAATACGGAGGGTTTTTATATTCCTGATTTTCATAGTGTCGCGCCTTTTGGCATCCTAGTCCCTGAGGTCAATAAATCCGGAGGAATCAATACATCCATCTTCAAACGTACCCATATCTTCCGTGATGCGCAAAGATGCCTCCAAAATATAAAACATCAACGGACATCCGCTTCCTTCTCCGAGACGCATATCAAGCATAAGCGCCGGAGACATCCCGAGTGCTTTAATGATATGTGAATAACCCTGCTCAAAGCTCTGGTGGGAAGCAAACATATAACTTGCGCACATAGGGACGAGCCGCTGTGCGGCAAGGGCTGCGCAGGCGGAAATAAAACCGTCGATCACCACGGGGATTTTGTAGTGGGCACATGCAAGATAAGCACCTGTCATTGCCGCGATATCAAGACCGCCCACTTTGGAGAGCACATCCAGCGTGTCTTTAGGATCGGGAGCGTTTTTTTCGATGGCGCGGTTGATCGCGCTTACCTTACGTTCATACTGCTCGTCCGTAATGCCGGCGCCTTTACCAGCCATGTCCTCTACGGGTCTCCCCAGCAAAACAGAGGCGACAGCTGCAGTGGTGGATGTATTGCAGATCCCCATTTCTCCCAGACCGATAACATCGTAATCCGCATGTGCGGCAACAGCTTCATAGCCGGCTTTCATGGCTCTTTCGCATTGTGCACGGGTCATGGCAGGTTCTTTTGCCATATTATTCGTGCCGTGCATAACGACTGCGTTAATGATATTTTTTTTAGAGATGGGCTGTGCGATCCCCACATTATAGACAAAAACAGCCGCGCCAGCCTGTGCGGCAAGCGCATTTACCCCGGCTATCCCATTGGCAATATTGACTGTTTGCATGGGGGTAACTTCCTGGGGAACAGGCGTGATGCCTTCCTCATAGATCCCGTTATCTGCTGCAAACACCAAAACGCACCGCCGTGCGAGGGTTCCGCCTGTAAAACCGCGGATCCCTGCGAGGCGCACGGCATATTCTTCAAGCTTTCCAAGACTGCCGAGCGGTTTGGTGAGCGAATCGATACGCTTACGCGTGGCAGTCATGGCATTTTCATTAAGCGGTAGAATATCTGCGTAATTCATGGGTTAAAACTCCATTTTATCTTCAATATAGTTACGCACACAGTCCATGGAGATGCGTTCTTGCTGCATGGTATCACGGTCACGAACCGTTACACAGCCGTCTTCCAGGGTTTCGAAATCAACAGTCAGACAGAACGGCGTGCCAATTTCATCCTCACGACGGTAACGCTTACCGATAGATCCCGCAAGATCATAATCTACATTAAAATGACTGGAAAGCTCGGCAAATAATTTGTCCGATGTTTCGGAGAGCTTCTTTTGCAGCGGAAGAACCGCAGCCTTGAACGGCGCGAGAGCCGGATGCAGGTGCATTACGACGCGGGTATCACCATTTTCTAGGGCTTCCTCATCGTACGCTTCGCATAAAAATGCCAGCGTCACACGATCAGCACCAAGAGATGGCTCAATGCAATAAGGAACATATTTTTCATTGGTAACGGGATCCAGATATTCGAGACTTTCCCCGGAATGATTCATATGTGCCTTTAAATCAAAATCTGTTCTGTCGGCAATGCCCCACAGTTCGCCCCAGCCAAAGGGGAAGAGATATTCAATATCAGTTGTGGCGTTGGAATAATGCGAGAGTTCTTCTTGTGCGTGGTCGCGAAGCTTCAGGTTTTCGTCGCGAATACCGAGTGAAAGCAACCAGTTATGGCAATAATCCTTCCAGTAATGAAACCACTCAAATTCTTCCTTGGGATTGCAGAAGAACTCCAGTTCCATTTGTTCAAATTCACGAATACGGAAAATAAAGTTGCCTGGCGTGATCTCATTGCGGAACGATTTTCCAACTTGACCGATACCCATCGGCATTTTGCGGCGCGTAGTACGCAGTACATTTTTAAAGTTGACAAAAATTCCCTGTGCGGTCTCCGGGCGAAGGTAAATCTGCGCGGCAGTATCTTCGTTGACACCTTGAAAAGTTTTAAACATCAGGTTAAACTGGCGGATCGGTGTGAAATCCTTTTTTCCGCAGGTAGGACATACGATGTTTTCAGCGATAAACGCTTCCATCTCGTCTTTTGTCATTGCTTCCACTGGTCCGATATCAAGACCTTCTTTTGCCACATAAGCTTCAATCAGCTTATCAGCGCGAAAACGCTCCTTGCAGCTTTTACAGTCCATCAGCGGATCGTTGAATCCGCCAACGTGACCGGATGCGACCCAGACTTCCGGATTCATTAGGATTGCGCTGTCAAGACCTACATTATAAGGAGATTCCTGTACAAATTTTTTCCACCATGCGCGCTTAATGTTGTTTTTAAACTCCACGCCCAGCGGACCATAGTCCCACGAGTTAGCAAGACCACCGTATATTTCCGATCCCGGGAACACAAACCCGCGTCCTTTTGCCAGCGCGACGATTTTTTCCATTGATTTTTCCATGACCATTCCTCCAAAATTTTATAAAAAAAATCTTTCAATCCCTCATGAGACAGGGACGAAAGAATACCTTCCGCGGTTCCACCCTGGTTGGTTTCCGCCAGAAACCCTCCTTAAAACCGTGCGTTTTTTGAAAAACAGGGCGCCACACCTGTAAAAACGCGCTATATACTGTTTTCCTGCCTATCATAACAAGTTTTGGCGTAAAATTCAACTGTTATTTTTTGCAGGAACTATGGCGCTGAAAAACATAAAAATAAAAAAGGAACCGTAACAAACGGCTCCTTCCTATTTTCTGCAAAGTTTTATTTTGCCATTTTATAAATAGCGAGCATATCCGGCTCGGTAAGCACCATAGCAGAACCATTAGAGCCGCCGACAGCAACGCTGCACATATGCGCCATTTTTTCCATTTCTGCTTCCGTTGGATTAATGCCAAGCTCGGCAAATGAGGTAGGCATTTTGATCTCGCGGTAAAAATCTTCCATGGCTTCAATGCCTTTGAGCGCCGTTTCTTCCGCAGAAGCACCCTTTTTGACGCCCATTACATTAATGGCGAAGCGCTCAAAACGCGGCAGGCAGCTTTTATACACATACCTTGCCCAGCTTCCCCAAAGTGCAGCAAGACCCGCACCGTGCGCAACATCAAACATGCCGCCGACCTCGTGCTCCAGCATATGTGTGGAAAAATCTCCGCCGTCGTTGCCGCAACCGGTCAAACCGTTATGGGCGAGGCTGCCGGCCCACATTATTTCGGCACGCGCATCATAATTTTTTGGATCGTCACGTAGGATGATCGCATTTTCAATCACAGTGCGCAACAGAGCTTCGGCAATGCTGTCGGTAAGTTCCATGTTGCCGCCGTTGGTAAAATAGCGTTCCATGGTATGCATCATAATATCCGTACACCCGCACGCTGTTTGGTAATCCGGAAGCGTCATGGTGAGCTCGGGGTTCATAATGGAGAATTTTGGACGGGATAAATCGTCATCATAAGCGCGCTTTACACCGCCTTCTTCTTTGGTAATTACAGAACTTGCGCTCATCTCGCTGCCGGCGGCCGCAATGGTCAGGACAACGCCGATCGGCAGACAAGCCTTCGCGCTGCGCGTATGATCGTAAAGATCCCAGACATCACCCTCGTTGGCAAGTCCGTAACCGATGGCTTTCGCAGAGTCTATTACGCTGCCACCGCCAACTGCAAGGATAAAATCGACCTTCTCTTTTTTGCCGAGATCAATTCCTTCATAGACCAGGGAGATCCTGGGATTGGGCACCACGCCGCCCAGCTCCACATACGATACGCCCTCTGCATCCAGCGAAGCCTTAATCCTGTCAAGCAGACCGGAACGCTTTACGCTGCCGCTGCCATAATGGATCAAAACCTTTTGGCAATTTTGGTCTTTTACAAGACCGCCAACTCTTTCTTCGGCATTTTTTCCAAACACGACTTTTGTCGGTGCATAATAATCAAAATCAAACATAATTTAAACATCCTTTCTTTTTTCATGGTTAGAGGTTAGCTTTTATTATAAAATTTCCTTGTCACAGACGCAAGAAGGCACAAAGATTGCGCCAGGGTACTTTATTGTGCCCTTGTCGATGATTCATCCTTACCTGTGCAGGTGGGGTGGGTGAGTTCATAACGGTCGCCTGCATTGCGGTAGCCCCATTCGCACATAAGATCAAGAATGGGATAAAGTGTCTCCCCGTGTTTGGTCATAGAGTATTCCACTTGTACAGGCGCAGCGGGAATGACTGTTCTTGTAATGATCCCGTCTTCTTCTAATTCGCGCAGTTGCGCGGTTAAAGTCTTTTTTGGCGCACGTTCCAGATAACGCAGGATTTCGTGGTAGCGCTTAGTACCCTCGTATTGCAAAAAATGCAAAATCAGTGGCTTCCATTTTCCGCCGATTACTTTTAAGGTTACCTCAATTTCACTGGTTACAATCTTTTTATCAGGCAATTTTTTCCTCCCAGACAAGCGGATGATTCCGCTTAAGGCCTTCTGACCGTCCCTTATTCCGTTTTGGAAAGGGATGTTTTATTGAAAATCCTATTTCTATGATATATTTTCCGCAGGAGCAAGTCAATAAGTGTGTATTTTAAAACAAAAAAACCGCTATCTGTGGATAACGGTTTTTTTAAATATAAAATATATAATTGCTAGTCTGTCATATCCGCCGATAGGCATTTGTCCTGAAAAAAGCTCCCATTTATGCGGTGCCCGCCGCTTTATGCAAATCATGGTGTAGGTTCGGAAGCTCTTTTGCCGGAGACAAAGCTTCGACGGACTGACAGTTATTTTCACCAAGATTATCATTTTTCTATTATTTGTTATTTCTTTTTGGTTAGAATAAGGGATAAAACTTTTTGGCGTTTTGTTCGATAGGCATTTCCTCCTTTGTTTGATGTTATTGTTATCATAACCTCAAAATGTGAACGTGGAATGAACGTAGGAGGTGAATAATATGAAGATTTTATTAAGAAAATCAAAAGCCGGAAAACAGCGTATAATAAAAGTGCCCGCAGGGTTTGTAGCGGGCACTTTCAGATGATATATTAATTGTAGGTTCTGTTTGGGTGGGGTTTCAATTCAAGGTTTCATCTTACCATAGGCACTTCCTCCTTGTTTTGTTATTCCCAGCATATTCCATTTATGTGAAGAATATGTGAAGAACTTTTGAACAATTTAAGAATTAGATGGAACTGATTCCGTCAGCGTGAGGTCTGTAGAAGCAGTCCTGCCGGAACGCTCGATGGTAATCTTTACCGTATCTCCAACGGAATGTCCTTCCAGTATCTTGCTGATTTCAGCTGCAGTGCTGACTTCCTGGTCGTCGATCGAAACAACACGATCGCCGGATTTAATGCCGATCTGCTGTGCTTGCGAGCCACTGGTTGTTTGCTGTACAAATACGCCCGTGCTGGAAAGCCCATACATCATGGCTTCCTGCGCAGAGGAAATATCTACAAAATCCATCCCAATATCCACGCGACCGCTTACATAACCGTTGCTCATCAACTCATTGATAATGGGCTGTGCATCGTTTACAGGGATCGCATAACCGAGACCTTCTACGTTTGTACCGCCGGATTTAGCGACGACTACACCGATTAATTCTCCTTGCCCGTTAAACAGACCACCACCGGAGTTGCCGGGGTTAATCGCAGCGTTGGTCTGGATCAGCGTCATAGTACCGTCCCCGAGGTCAATTTCGCGATTCAGCGCGCTGACAATACCGTTTGTCACGGTGCCGCCCAGCGTACCGAGGGGGTTTCCGACGGCAACGGTAGTATCACCTACAGAAAGCTCGCCCGAATCACCCATGGTTACAGGGGTAAGACCCTCTGCATCGATCTTCAATACGGCAAGATCCATTTGCGGATCTCTGCCGATCAGCTTGGCTTCATAGCTTTCTTCAGTGGACAGCCGAACCGTAATAGACTGCGCATCCTCAATCACATGGTTGTTGGTCACAATATAACCATCTGACGAGATGATGATGCCGCTGCCGGCCGCTTCACCGGAAACCTGCTGCATAAACTGATTTGTGGTCACGACTTCCGTGTTGATTTCAACGATGGATGGCTGGACCTTGTTCGCGATATCCGAGATGGAAAGATCCGTCCCCGTGGTACTTACGTTTTCAGAAACCTGTACTACACCATTGCTTGTTGTGGTGTTTGGTGTGGTCTGACCATTGCCAGCCATCATTCCAGCGCCAAAACCAAATACTGCGGATGCACCGATACAAAGCGAGAGTACGACTGCTGCGACCTTCTTAGTCAAAAACGGTGATTTTTCTTTTTGCGGTTTTTTCCCGCCGTGATCGCCGGAAGAACCGTTGAAACCGTTTCCGTTATTGCCGCCGTTGTCTTTGTTATCATCCAGTCGGCGCGGCTGATTTTCTTCTGCCGATTGCATGGCATAATTTTGGTATTGTGAAACTGGATCATTGCCTGATCCGGTATACATATAACCCGGTCCATCTTTTAATTCGTCATTATGACTTTCATAATTATTATTATAATCCATTTTATATTTCTCCTTATCCCCTTTATGGTTGTTCGTTTTTTTTCTATAAATTAATCATAAGGTGGGAAAGTGACCAATTTTTGAACTGTATTTGAACAAAAAATAAAAGAAAAGTAACAAAATTATGAATGAGCGGATACAGATAAAATATACCGTTGAAAAAAAAGAAAAAAGCATTCGAATAAAAAATGATACCTTTATAATATATATAATTGGGGGGATTTTTATTATATAAGTATGAAAACATCGGTTAGAAAAAATTTTTGGAATAATAAAAAAAAGGGCGTATGCCCTTTTTTAATTTTATTATTTTTTTCCGATAAATTTGCGGAGTTTGTGAAATTTTTTTTCGGTAGGAGGCAAATAACGAATGGGCAAGTCAATGCGGTTTGACTTGTGCAGGATGCTCTTTTGATGGGAAAACGTATCAAAACTTGCTTTTCCGTGGTAGCATCCCATGCCTGAATTTTCAACGCCCCCAAAAGGCATGCGGGAGGTTGCAAGCTGCACGACGGTATCGTTGACGCAGCCGCCGCCGTAAGATACGCCGTGGAGGACATGATTGATCATGCTGCGGTCATTGGAGAATAAATACAACGCAAGCGGACGAGGACGGCTGATGATCTGATCAAGCATGGGCTGCGTTTCCGTATAAGTGATGACAGGAAGCAATGGACCAAAAATTTCCTGCTGCATCATAGGCATATCAAAGGAAACGTGATCTATCACGGTAGGTTCTATCGCAAGCGCCGTAGGGTCGGTTTTTCCGCCGCAGTAAACATCAGTGTCCTGCATGAGACCTGTCAGCCGGTCAAAATGTTTTTGATTAATGATTTTGGGATAATATCCGCAGGACAAAGGATCAGTAGTATAAAACTCTTGGATGGCTTCCTTTAGCTTGGGCAAAAGTTTCTCTTTTACGGATTCGTGAACCAGAAGATAATCAGGAGCAACGCAGGTTTGTCCTGCGTTTAAATACTTGCCCCATACAATCCGTTTGGCGGCAAGGTCAATATTGGCTGTCTGGTCTATGATGCACGGGCTTTTTCCACCCAATTCCAGCGTAATGGGCGTTACAAAATTTGCGGCGGAATCCATAACCAGTTTCCCTACGGTGACGCCGCCGGTAAAGAAAATGTAATCAAAATGCTGGTTTAACAAATCCTGGTTTGCTTCGCGCCCGCCAAGCATCACTTCTGCGAATTCCGGGGGATAAAGAGCATGCACAATGGAGGCGATCACGTCGGATGTATTGCGGGAATAATCCGAAGGTTTTAAAACGGCGGTATTCCCTGCGGCAATCGCTCCAATAAAAGGATCCATGGTAAGATAAAACGGATAATTCCACGGAGACATAATAAGCGCTACGCCATAGGGCTCGGAAAGCACAAAACTTTTGGAGGGAAACTGCGCAAGAGGTGTAAGAACGTGTTTGGGTTTCATCCATTTTTTTAGATGCTTGAGTTGAAACGTAATTTCGTCAATCACCATTCCAACCTCGGTTTCAAACGATTCAAAATTACTCTTATGAAGATCCGCAAAAAGCGCATTGAAAATCTTCGATTCATTTTGTATGATGGCATCTTTTAAGCGACGCAGCGCATCGGCACGGAAATCATATGATTTTGTGATTCCGGATAAAAAGAATTTTCTTTGTTGTGCTACAATTTGTTGTGCGTTTTGCATATTGATTACCTCTCTTACTTAAAAAACGGATTTGCCGAAGCCGGGTCTCTTTCTGAGGCTTCTAATGTCGGGCGGGTATCACAAAAAAACCTTTATACCACATATATAACACAGTATAGATAAAAATCACAGGGAAACCAATTCATTAAAAAATTTTGCGAATAATTAAAAAAGACGTTTAAAGCTTTGAGAAAAAGTGTATTATTGTACCGTGAACAATTGGGTTCAATTATTGATTTGGGAGGTAACAAGAAATGGTAAAGTATGTATGTCAGGTATGCGGTTACACCGTAGAGGGAGAACGTCCGGCAAAATGCCCGCAGTGTGGCGCGGATGGTTCTAAGTTTGATGAAGTGCAGGGCGGCGAGCGCGTTTGGGCAGACCAGCATAAAATCGGCGTAGCGCAGGGACTTGACGAAGAAGTAGTAAAGGGATTACGCGAAAACTTCATGGGCGAGTGCACGGAAGTTGGTATGTATCTCGCAATGTCGAGGCAGGCTGACAGAGAAGGGTATCCGGAAGTAGCGGAAACTTATAAGCGTGCAGCTTATGAAGAAGCGGAACATGCGGCGAAGTTTGCAGAATTGCTCGGCGAAGTTGTGTATGCCGACACAAAGAAAAATCTGCAGCTCCGTGCAGACGCAGAATGCGGCGCGACAGCAGGAAAGCTTGCACTTGCAAAACGTGCAAAAGAACTTGGATATGACGCAATCCATGATACGGTTCACGAAATGGCAAAAGATGAAGCGCGTCACGGTTGTGCATTCCAGGGCTTGCTTGACAGGGTCGTAAAATAAAAAAGAAAATAAAAAAACGGATGAGTGATCATCCGTTTTTTTTATGCTTTGCATTTTCAATGGCAATACAATAAAAAAAGAAAATTATGCTTTTTCCATAAATTGGCGGATTTCATTGAGCGTCGGAAGAGACGGAATTGCGCCATGTTTTGTTGTGGTGAGCGCACCGGTGGCGTTGGAAAAACGGAGCATATCAGTAAGCTTTTCGGGAGTAAGCGATGAAAAATCCATCTTTTCGATCGAAAGCTGATATAAGAAGCTTCCCCAAAACGCGTCCCCCGCGCCGGTAGTGTCAATTGTAGCGACACGATAACCTTTATGGGAAACGAGGTCATCCCCATGCAGGCAATAACTTCCTTTTTCCCCGCACGTAACGACAAGTAGTTCTATGGGAAAATGGCGAAGCAGTTTTTTCATTCCTTCGGGGATATCTTCTGTACCTGTGAGGAAAGATAGTTCATAATCGGATATTTTAACGAGCCGCGAAAGTGCAAGCCCTTCTTCCATTGCGGCCTTCGCGTTGTCGAGGTTGTCCCATAATGGCGGACGCAGGTTAGGATCAAAAGCAATGGTTGCCCCATTTTCTTTCGCTGTACGGACAGCGGCGACGGTTGCCGAGCGGGATGGCTCGGCGCTCATGGAGACCGTACTGAAATGGAAGATGCTGCAGGAGCAAAGCATATCAAGGTCAAGCTCTTCCGGCGTTATCATGCAATCTGCTGTTTGGTTGCGATAAAAGCTGAATGTCCGGTCACCGGTATTGTCAAGCGATACAAAGGCGAGCGTGGTGGGGTATTGATCGGTAGTAATAACGGAAGACATCCCAATACCCGCATCCTTGAGGATACCGCTCAGAAACGTTCCAAAGACATCCGTACTCAGTTTTGTGATAAAAGAGGTGCTAAGACCAAGCTTTGCCGCACACGCTAGTACATTTGCCACCGATCCGCCAGGACAGCCGGAAAAATTGATTTTATTCTTCTGCTGACTGGGTGACGGAACAAAATCGATCAGGCATTCGCCTATCGTTGCGATATCGTATTTTAACTGCGATTGATGCACATTCTCCATTTTTGGTACCTCCCTGTTGATTGCTGTATGAATATAATATCATCATACTGTGCTTTGTAAATAAAATCAATTTGATAAAAATTTTAATAAATGCTTGACAAAGAATAATTATTGATATAATATATCAATAAAGATTAAATACTATTAAGGAAGTATAATGAAGACAAGAAATACGCTTCAAAAAAAAATTATTATGGAGGCAATGGAAAAGTTATTTCATCCTACGGCGGATGAGGTGTTTTGTGAGGTTTCCGAGGAATATCCGGCGATCAGCAAGGCGACTGTTTACCGTAATTTAAACCAAATGGCTGAACAAGGAACGTTGTTGAAAATACCGATTCCTGACGGTGCCGACAGATTTGATATCACGGTGAAAAATCATTATCACATTCGCTGCAGCTGTTGCGGCAAGGTCTATGATGTGGATATGCCATACTTTTCAAACCTGGAGAGTCAGATCACAGATGCGCATGGATTTGATATCAAAAGCCATGAAATCATATTTGCGGGAATATGCCCGGATTGCAAATTGAAAATAGAAAAATCAACAAAGAAGGAGAAATAAAAATGGAAAATTTAAAAGGAACAAAAACAGAGGCGAATTTACAGGCGGCGTTTGCCGGGGAATCACAGGCGAGGAATAAATACACCTATTATGCCTCCAAGGCGCGTAAAGAAGGATATAATCAGATTGCAGAAATTTTTGAAGAGACTGCCGGCAATGAAAAAGAACATGCGAAGATCTGGTTCAAAATCCTGCATGGGGATGAAATACCGGATACTGTTACCAACTTGAAGGACGCAGCTGCGGGCGAGAATTATGAATGGACCGATATGTATGCAACGTTTGCGAAGGAAGCAAAAGAAGAAGGATTTGACAGGATTGCATTTTTGTTTGAACTGGTTGCCAAGATTGAAAAAGAACATGAAGAACGTTATCGCAGGCTCGCAGAAAACCTTCAGGACGGTATGGTATTCTCGCGCGATGGAGATGCGATTTGGCAGTGTGCGAACTGTGGGCATATCGTAATCGGACCGAAAGCACCGCAGAAATGTCCTGTATGCGCACATCCGCAAGCATATTTCCAGATTAAAGCGGAAAATTATTAATTTTACCAGACCAGAGAAGGAGGAAACGCTTTATGGCAAAGTATACCTGCGCGTTATGTGGAAACACCTATGACGATGCGATGGAAGGAATACCCTTTGAGAGCCTTCCGAAAGACTGGCAATGCCCGGTTTGTATGGGGCCGAAGTCCATGTATCGGGAGCAGCAGAAGCAGGAAATACCTATGGCGCCTCCTGCGGTAAAAAAAGAAGAGAACGCCCTTGCATGGCCGGAGGAAATGGTTCATCATGATGGCGGCGTAATGGACGAAATCCATGCGCTGGCAGAGACAGGCAAATCTGTAACAGAACCTATGGAAACGCTGGCTGCTGTTCCGGGGTTTGAGCAAATCATAGTTTTGGGCGCACAGCTTGAGGTGGCGCCTTTGGACGATGACGCGCCGGTTAGCCTGCGTACTGTGATTGGGAAAAATGCGCAGAAGCCAATGGTTTTGGAAAACCCGGTCTATATTTCCCATATGAGTTTTGGAGCGCTTTCCAAAGAGACAAAGATTGCGCTGGCACAAGGGAGTGCAATGGCAAAAACAGCCATGTGCAGTGGCGAAGGCGGTATTTTGCCGGAAGAAAAAGAGGCTGCGTATCGGTATATTTTTGAATATGTACCGAACGAATATTGCGTTACCGATGAAAACCTGCGCACGGCTGATGCAATTGAAATTAAGATAGGACAGGGTACCAAGCCGGGCATGGGGGGTCATTTGCCAGGAGAAAAGGTAACGTCAGAGATTGCTGCATTGCGCGGCAAACCCGTAGGCATGGATATCAAAAGTCCATCCAGGTTCGCGTGCGTAAACTGTTCGCAGGATCTCAAGGAACTGGTTGAAAAACTCCGCAGGCGCAGCGGAGGAAGACCGGTTGGCGTAAAGATTGCGGCAGGGCATATTGAAAAAGACCTTGCCTATATTGCAAAGGCAATGCCCGATTTTATTACGATAGACGGGCGTGGCGGTGCAACGGGGTCTTCGCCGAAGTTTTTGAAGGATGCGTCCAGCGTCCCTACGGTTTATGCGCTATACCGTGCGAGGAAATATCTTGATGAGCACAACTTGTCAATCGATCTTGTCATTACGGGCGGTCTTCGTACCAGTGGAGATTTCATCAAAGCACTTGCCATGGGTGCAGATGCAATCGCCGTTGCCTCGGCACCGTTGATAGCGCTGGCTTGTCAGCGTTACCGCGTATGCCATAAAGGAAATTGCCCGATGGGGATCGCAACGCATGATCCGGAATTGCGCAAGCGTCTTATCATAGAAAAAGGCGCAAAGCGTGTTGCGAATTACCTGAATGCCACAGCGGAAGAGCTGCGTGTATTTGGAAGGTGTTGTGGGCATGAAGATATTCATGATTTCAGCGTGGAGGATATTGAGACCGTAAGTTCCGAACTATCGGAACACGCCGGTATTCCCCATGTATGAAAATTCAAAATAAAAAAAGGGAGAAGCTGCAAGATTGGGGGGCAGCTTTTCCCTTTTTTTACTTGTTGAATGCATGGCAATATGGTACTCTAAAAACGGCTTGATAAAAAGTAAGATTTTGGAGGGGGATTCAAGATGGAAAATGCACTAAAACATTATAAAAAAAGAATTATATTCGGACTTATTTTTTACGGGATTTTTTCGCTTGGAATTGTTCCGATCTTTACCCTTATTATGGGAACGAAAGACAACATCATCACAACTTCAATGTCTGCAATGGGAAATTCGGGCAGCGGCGTCCATATTTGGTTTATTATTTGGACAATTGTGTTCTGCACTTATTTTGCCAGTTTTGTGGGATATTTGCTGATGTTGACCAAGAATACGCATTCAAAAATCCGCGGGTTTGTATATTTTGCCATTGCAGTACTGATATTTGGTAATATCATGCCGTTTGTGCCGGAGATATTCCCGGGGATGGCGCAAATCCATAATGTCTGCGCGCAGATTTCTTCGATTTCGCTGGCGGTTATTCTGATGCTGTTTACCTTGACACTGCGCAATTCTTACACTGCAATGTTTAAAAAAAGCTTGGTGTTTGTTTTGATTATTTGGGCGGTAATGATTATTTTTATGGGGATATTCGGAACCAAAAGCATCACGGAAATGTCTGGCATTATCCTGGCGTGCGTATTTCTGTTTTGCGTGCTGATTTGGCTATATCAGCAGGATTCCTTTGATCCGGTTTCATCGTTGCAGGAGTTTGATGTAGATACAACTACAGAAGAGGCAGAAAAGCTGGAAAAACGTGCCGCTGCAGCGAAGAAAGAATATTTGAAGCTGGAGGAAGAAGCGCGGCATGCGCGTCTGAAAGCGGATGAAGCGCTTCGTATTGCAAAAATACAGCAGAAACAATCATAAAGGAGTAGGCAAATGAAGCTGGTATCGTGGAACGTAAACGGCTTGCGTGCCGCCGCGCAAAAGGGATTTTTGGAATACCTTGATGAAAGCGGTGCGGATATTTTTTGTGTTCAGGAAACAAAAATGCAGCGAGGACAGGCGGAGTTTGATTTTCGGGATTATCAAGAATACTGGAACAGTGCGGAAAAGAAAGGATATTCCGGTACGGCTGTTTTCAGTAAAGTAGAGCCGTTGAACGTAACTTATGATTTCGGAGTAGAAGAGCATGCAAAAGAAGGGCGAGTTATCACGCTGGAATTGCCAGAATTTTATCTGGTTAATGTGTATACGCCGAACTCTCAGGAGGGACTCAAGCGTCTTGATTATCGTATGAAATGGGAGGATGACTTCCGCGAGTACCTTGTTTCCCTAAACAAAAAAAAAGGCGTCGTATTGTGTGGGGATTTGAACGTCGCGCATCAGGAAATTGATCTAAAAAACCCAAAAACAAACGTAAAAAATGCGGGTTTTACACCGCAGGAGAGGGATAAGCTTTCGCAGCTTTTGGATGCGGGTTTTGTGGATTCTTTCCGTTACCTTTATCCGGATGCGAGGGATATTTATTCATGGTGGTCATATCGTTTTCGCGCACGACAGAATAACGCGGGGTGGCGCATTGATTATTTTTTGGTTTCTAACGATATGAAAGACAGGATCAAAGACGCTGAGATTTATACGGATGTGATGGGAAGCGACCATTGCCCGGTCGGATTGATCCTAGAATAAAAGAAGCTGAAAAGCTTCTTTTTTATGCTTTATACGTTTTTGCAGAGCGGTATTATTGGAGCGCGTCCTCCTTAGGAAGCAACCTTATTAGGAGAACCTCGCGCGGTGCAAACAAGCGAAACGGGATGACGCTGACTCCAAGCCCCATGCTGATGATCATCGCGGTATCGCCGCTGTGGTAGAGACCATCGGAATATTTTGGAAAGGGTCTATGGCTGCCCGGAGCGATGAGGGCACGTCCGCCCGGAAAACGAATTTGCCCCCCGTGGGTATGCCCGCATAGCACAAGATCCGCACCGCTTTGGTCATAACCGCCTTTGAAAGGCGCGGGATCGTGCGCGAGCAGCAGATGGAAGCGGTTATCTTGCGGAAAGCGCAGAGAATAAGGAGCTTCTGGATCGACCGTCGGGTCGTCAATGCCGCCGATATCAATTACGCATTCCTTTTTTTGAAAGGAAATAACATCGCCTGAAAGTACATGTACACCGTTGCGGGAAAAAATATCCGTAACGTATTCCGGCCAGATACGTTCATGGTTCCCGGTGACAAAAAAAGATGGGGCAATCCCGGGCGCCCATTTTGCAACATTTTCGATATAAGCGTCATTTGGCTGGCTGGTATAGGTATCATAAATCATATCCCCGGTGATAGCGATCAGGTCGGGGCTCATTGCTGCCACCGCCTCAAAGAGCAGCGCGTTATTTTCCCCAAATGATTTTTCGTGTAGGTCGGAGATTTGCGCGATTGTGATCGGGACAGTGATCTTTTTGTTTTTGATATCATATTGCTGGATCCGAAACATTCCATGTATCCTTTCGGCTGCATCATCGTTTTACCGAAGAGCAAAAATAGAAAAGCCATAAAAGGCTATGCGCTGCGGTCTATGCTATTATACCACAAAACCGGAAACAGGGAATTTTTTGATTGCCGGAGGGAACCGCTAAAATTATTTATATTTTCTTTTATATTTTGTGGACTGAACAGAATTTTTGATGTATGTTATTAATGTATGTGTTTTGATACAACCGAGAATGAGAATTCTCGGTCACTAACTTGCGACAGAGGATAATGCAATGACGATATCACTACCAGAATTTTTGTCCCAGTTAGGTTCCAACCCGGCACTGTTGATTACGGTAATTTTAACGCTGGGTGTTATTTTGGTCAACGGGTGGACAGACGCGCCTAACGCGATTGCGACCTGCGTTTCAACACGCGCTATGCGTCCCAAACCTGCGATTATGATGGCGGCTGTCTGTAACTTCTTGGGCGTGCTCTTTATGACAATGATCAATGCGACGGTGGCATATACCATTTACAGCATGGTAGACTTCGGGGGAGATTCCCACCAGGCGCTCATCGCGTTGTGCGCTGGGATGGTTGCAATTGTGACATGGGCGACTGTTGCGTGGCGGTTTGGTATTCCAACCAGCGAAAGCCATGCGTTGATCGCGGGGCTTTCCGGCGCGGCGATTGCGCTGCAGGGCGGACTCGGCGGCATCAACGGCGCAGAGTGGATCAAGGTGTTGTATGGGCTTGCGCTTTCCACCGGACTCGGGTTTGGGCTCGGATGGGTATCCGGCAAGCTCACGGCAAAATTATGTAAATACAAGGATAGAAGGAAGACCACTAAGTTTTTCCATTATGGGCAAATTGGTGGCGCAGCCGCGATGTCGTTCATGCATGGCGCACAGGACGGTCAGAAGTTTATGGCTGTATTTTTGCTTGGTATTTTTCTTGCCAAGGGGCAGGCGAACGTATCGACTTTTGAAATTCCGATTTGGCTGATGATCCTTTGTTCCGGTGTTATGGCACTGGGCACCTCCATCGGCGGTTACCGCATTATCAAAGCAGTAGGGATGGATATGGTTCATTTGAAAGGATACCAGGGATTTGACGCGGATATGTCGGCGACCGCATGCCTGATCGTTTCTTCGTTTACGGGATTGCCAGTCAGTACTACACATACGAAGACGACTGCCATTATGGGTGTTGGCGCGGCAAGACGTGTTTCCTCCGTGAACTGGAGTGTGGTAAAAGAAATGTTTATGGCATGGATTCTTACCTTCCCGGGCTGCGGTGCGATCGGATTTTTTATGACATGGCTTTTTATGGGAATTTTTTAAACAATATTGATTGAGACAGAAAGGATGCTTTCATATGGCACGCAAACAAGCATATAATTATTTTAACGCATTTGTCCAGATGACAGAATATTCGTGCAAAGCTGCTTCTATTTTAGACAAAACATTGCGAGACTTTGATCCGGATGCAGTGGTGGAACATATGCGTATGATCCATGAAATCGAGCATGAAGCAGATCAGGCAAAGCATGAAATGATGAAGGTGTTAATCCGTGAATTTCTTCCTCCGATTGAGAGAGAGGATGTTGCGGCGCTGGCGCAGACGATTGACGATGTCACAGACGCGGTAGAAGATGTCATTATTAAGATCTATACCTTTAATATCCGCTCGATCCGCCCTGAAGCGCTTGAATTTATGGATTTGGTTACGGCATGCTGCAGCGCGATGAAGAGCGCCATGCAGGAATTCCATAACTTTAAAAAATCATCACGGCTGATGGATTGTATTATTGAGATCAACAGGCTGGAAGGCGACGGCGACGAGCTATATACGCGTGCCATGAGAAATTTACATGTGGAATGCGATAACCCGATTGAAATATTGAATTGGTCGCGTACTTACAGTTATTTTGAAAAATGTTGTGATACTTGCGAGGATGTTGCAGACATTATGGAAAGTATTATTATGAAAAACACCTAAGCAAAAAACCGGGCGCATAAGCGCCCTTTTTTGTTATTCGGAATGCGCGGTTTTGAGCATGCGCGAAATCGCCCGCACCGGAAGCATGGTGATTTTAGAAATCTCTTCCGGGGTTTTGCCTTCGCCTGCAAAGCGCCGGCATACTGTCTCCATGGTCTCACCTACTTCTATAATATGCCCGTCAGGATCATAAAATCGGACCACCCTCTGTCCCCAGTTATGGCGTTTTGGAGGATGTACATAACGGATGCTGTGAATCTGGGAAAGCCGCTTCAAAAAACCGTCAAAATCATTTTCTTCAAAATATAACTCGTGGTCTTTGCCGTCTAAATGGATATTACTTGCGGGAAGTTCCAGAAAGCCGCACCAGGATTCTATGGTTTGCAGCGCGAGACCGCCTGTCAAAACAACGTTTTCACCGAAATCGGAAACAACACGCAACCCTAAAACATCCCGGTAAAATGCTTTGGAACACTGTATATCGGCAACGGCGATCAGGGGGCATTTATATTTCATGGTGATCTTCCTTTTATGTTTTTATTTTATTGACCATGATGCGTTAATGCAATCGTAAAAGAATATTGCAAAGATGTCAACTCAAATTGCTGAGAATGGAATATTGAAGATGGAACGACAGGAAAATAGTATGAATAACTTGTATGGGGAAAAAAGGAGCAAAAATGAAAAAGATTGTTTGGCTTATGATGGCTGTGGTATTGATATTTATTGCCGTCGCATGCGCTGGCGTTGACGGACAAACAAAAGAGGAGGAAAGCATGAAAACAGAAGAAACATATGTTTTGCCGGAAGGCGCAAACGAGATATATTTTGCAGGCGGATGCTTTTGGGGAACAGAAAAATTATTTGAGACAATAAACGGTGTGCTGGATGCGCAGAGCGGTTATGCAAATGGCAAGAAAGATATTGTACCCGATTATAACGCGGTATGCGGAGGCGAAACAGGATACCGGGAGACGGTCAGAGTGGTTTATGATCCTGCGAAGGTTACTTTAGATCAACTTCTGGCAGCTTATTTTTATGTCATAGATCCGACTGTTGAGAATAAACAAGGGAATGATGTCGGAGATCAATATCAAACAGGAATTTATTATACTGATGATGCTTCGGGAAAAATCGTTAATGAATATGCGGAAAAAGAAAAAAAGAATTATGATACTTTTGCGGTTGAAATTAAACCGTTAACTAATTTTTATCCAGCGGAAGATTATCATCAGAATTATCTGGATAAAAATCCAGAAGGCTATTGCCACATTCCACCTGCGGCAATGGCGCAGATAAATGATGTTGTCCGGGAGGCAGGGGCGCAGGAGAAATATACCAAGCCCACCGATGAGAAATTGCAACAAACCTTGTCGGACGAGCAATATGACGTAACACAAAACGCCGCTACGGAGCGTGCGTTTACGGGTGAATATTGGGATTTCTTCGGTAAGGGAATTTATGTGGATATCGTTACGGGAGAGCCGTTGTTTTCTTCGCTTGACAAGTATGAAAGCAGTTGCGGATGGCCCAGCTTTTCCGCTGCTATCAAAGAAAATAATGTGACATACCATGAAGATTCTTCTTACGGGATGACCCGGACAGAAGTGCGCAGCAGCGCGGGAGATTCTCATTTGGGGCATGTTTTTTATGAAGATCCGGAAAGTCCGAACGGGGTCAGGTATTGCATTAACAGTGCGTCGCTGGCATTTGTTCCTTATGAGGAAATGGAGGAACGCGGGTATGGCGCTTTCATGGATATTTTTGATGAATAAAAAAGATGACTGGCAGACCTGCGTGTCGCGGCGACTTGCATTGGCGCAGTGAAGTTTTCCAAAGAAGATGTTTTGCTGAAAGGAATCTTGTCATAGAAGATATTGGCAAGGTTCCTCGTTTTTTACAGCATATAAGAAAAAAATATAAATGCGGAAACAATAAAAATATAAAATGTTTTTTAAAGAAAATTAGCGGTCTATGGGCGGAAATGCAAGGCAAAAAGAACGAAATACATTGAAAAAAGGCGCAAACCGTTATACAATAAAATGTATTGGATAATAAGGATGGCACACCATATATGGGTTTAAGAATTGCACCGCTTTTCAGTGGCTCTAAAGGAAACTGTATTTACCTCGGCACTGAAACCTCTAAGGTTTTGGTAGACGCGGGTTATTCGTGCACGCGCATTGAGGCAGAGCTTAAAAAAGTAGAGCAACAGATGAGCGAGATCGACGGGATCTTGGTCACACACGAGCATAGCGATCATATTGCGGGCGTGGGCGTGGTATCACGCAAATATGATATCCCGGTTTATGCCAACCAACAAACATGGGAGGAAATGGAAAAACGGATTGGGGAAGTTTCTTCTAAAAATATTCGCGTAATTGACGAAGAGGATTTTTATATTAAAGACCTTTGTATCCAGCCTTATGAAATTTCTCATGACGCAGTTCGACCGTTTGGGTACAGCGTTACAGCCTGCGGGAAAAAGATCAGTATTATGACAGACCTTGGGAAGGTGACGGAAAAGGTCATGAAGCAAGCATGTGGTTCTTCTATTGTTCTGCTGGAATCCAACCATGATATTGAAATGCTGAAATGTGGACCATATCCGTATTATTTAAAGAGGCGCATTCTGTCCGGGAGCGGACATTTATCTAACGATGACGCGGCGTCCGTTGCATATCAGTTGGCGGCGTCCGGCGTACGCGGAATTTTGCTGGGGCATCTTTCCGAAAAAAATAATTTTTATGAACTTGCATATGAAACAGTTTGTAGTTTCTTGCAGCAGAACGGCGTTACCATTGGCAAACATGTGGCCGTCGCCATGGCGCGGCGCGAAGGGGTGACCGGGATTTATGCCGCCGTATAAAAAATGCTGAAGTTAAAAATAATTTGCGTAGGAAAATTAAAAGAAGATTTTTATATCAAGGCGCAGAGTGAGTATGCCAAAATGCTGCGGCGTTTTTGTGAGCTTTTTATAGAAGAGCTCCCTGATGAACCGCTTACCGGCGTAAAAGGGGAAAAAGCGCAGCACGCGGTAAAAGACGCGGAAGGCGCACGCATTCTTACAAAGTGCGAAGGCTATGTCATCGCGTGTGATGTGCGCGGAAAAACCTTTTCTTCCGAAGACTTTGCAGAGAAATTAGACACGCTGATGACAGGGGGCACCAGTACGATCAGCTTTGTAATCGGCGGGTCGATCGGTCTTTCGGATGAAGTGCTTGCACGGGCTGATATGCGCCTTTCGATCTCCAAAATGACATTGCCGCACAGGCTGTTCCGCGTTGTATTGTTAGAACAAATTTTTCGAGCGTTTAAAATCATGAATCATGAAACCTATCATAAATAAATGCGTCCTTGCATAAAAATACTCTGTGTTGCCGTACAGTGTCATGTGTGTGCGGTAATTTTTTATACGCTTTTTATCTGCAGACATTCCTGAAAGGATAAAAAAAGTTAATAAAAATTATTATTTCTTATTTTTACTTATGAATTATTGTATTTTTTAATTTGCGTTGTTATACTGAGAGTACAGCATATCTTTTATAGCGGATTCAAAATCATAATTTTTGTAAAAGTAATCGAAAGATAACGGAATACCCTAAGCATGGAGAAAAGCTAAAATTTTCAGGAGACGGGATTATGGAAAAGATACAAAAAAGACGGGTTTATCGGCTCACACCAAACACTGCGGATGTTTTATCAAAAGACAGCGAGACTTATAAACGTATACAAAAGCAAAGGAAGTCCATGATTGATACTGTTCCGCATGTCTGCATTGAGCGTGCGCGCATTATGACGCAGGCTTATAAACAGATGGAACATCTGCCTATATTGATGCGTCGTGCAAAAGCATTTGATGCGGTTTTGAGGCAGATGAGTATTTTTATTTTAGAAGAGGAACGAATTGCCGGACATCAATCCTCCATGCGCCGCAGCGCGCCGCTTTTTCCGGAATTTGCCGTAGAGTGGATCAAAGACGAAATAGACCTCTTTGAGACGCGTCCGCAGGATAAATTTGTATTTCCGGAAGAATCGAAAAAAGAGTTTTTGGAAGAAATATACCCATATTGGAAGGGTAGGACGCTGGAAGATAATGTGTTTGCGTTTATGACGGATGACATCCGTTTGCTGCGTTTTGATTCCGGACTGTTTACGCTGGGGATTCATGAAAGCGGCGGTTTTGGGCATTTGATGTTCGATTATAACAAAGTACTGACCCTGGGGTTTGACGGGATTAAAAAACAAATACAGGGATATCAAGACGAATTAAAACCATATGAACCGGAATCTATGAAGAAAAAACTTTTTTATGACTCCTGCCTTGTTATTTGCGATGCAGTCATTGCATTTGCGCACCGATATGCGGCGCTTGCAAAAGAAATGGCCGACCGGGAAACCGATGACACACGCAAAAGGGAGTTATTGCAGATGTCGCAGAATTGTGCGCGCGTTCCGGAATTTCCGGCAAGAAGTTTTTATGAAGCACTGCAAAGTTTTTGGTTCGTGCAGATAATACCGCAAATTTATGATAATGGGGTTTCGATCTCGCCCGGGCGTTTTGACCAATACATGTATCCGTTTTATGAAAGGGATATTCTGGACGGAAGGCTTTCCCGAGAAGAAGCGCAGGGGCTTCTGGAATCAGTATGGATCAAATTTACAGAACCGATTAAACTATATAATAAAGCGGATGCTGCGTTTTTTGCGGGATATCCCATGGGGCAGAACCTGATCGTCGGGGGACAAGATGAGCTTGGCTATGATGCCACGAACGACCTTTCGTACCGTTGTTTGGAGGCGCACCGTCATATTCTTTTGGCGCAGCCCAATTTTTCTGTTCGTCTGCATAACATGTCTCCTCAGGAATTTAAAATCAAAGTAATCGAAACGGTGAAATGCGGCAGCGGCATGCCACAGATGGTCAGCGATGAAATTTTTATTCCTGCATTAATGAAATTAGGTGTAACGCTGAAAGAAGCGCGAAACTATGCGTTGATCGGGTGCGTGGAAGCAGCGCCGCTTCATACATGGGGACGTTATAACGGCGGGTATATCAACTTAGTTAAGATGGTAGAGCTGGCGCTTAACAACGGTGTTTGCATGGTGAGCGGAAAACAGGTTTCGGTTCGGTCGGGAGAAGCGACGAATTTTAAGAATTTTGATGATCTGCTTGAAGCCTATCGCAAACAGGTGGAATACTGCACGCAACGGCTTGTAACGTGGAACAACTATGTGGATATGGTTCATGAAGAGCATATGCCGACACCCTTTACGTCGATGCTGATCGATGACTGCATTGCAAACGGGAAGGATGTTACATCAGGGGGCGCACGTTATAACTGGACAGGACCGTCCGGTATTGGGATCGCAAATGCAGGAGATTCTTTATATGCGGTGAAAAAAGCGGTGTTTGATGAAAAAATTTTGACGATGGGTGAGCTTTTGGAGCTTTTGAGAAGTGATTTTAAAGGACATGAAGATACCCGGTTGTTTTTGTGGAATAAGATAGAGAAATACGGAAATGATCAAAGCGAAGCGGACGATATTACGAAACTGGCAGTAGATATGTTTTTGGATGAACTGGAGAAATATAATTGTTATCGAAATGGTCCGTTTGTCGCGTCTTTGCTGCCTGTTTCCTCCTATGTTGCTTTTGGATGGAGCACCGGCGCAACGCCGGATGGGCGGCATGCCCGGCAACCGATTGCTGATGGCATTTCGCCGCAAAACGGCGTAGATATCAGTGGACCGACAGCGGCAGCAAAATCGGTTGCACACATTGATCACGTTCGCTGTGCAAACGGGATTATTTTTAATCAGAAATATAATGTAGAGACATTGAAAGGCGAAGATGCCGAAAAGAAAATGGTGGATTATATTACCACATATAATACACTTGGGGGAGCCCATATTCAATTGAATGTGATCGATTCACAAACTTTACGCGATGCGAAAGCAAATCCGGAGAAATATCGTGGACTTGTTGTGCGTGTGGCGGGGTATAGCGCGTTTTTCAATGAGCTTGCAGAAGAAATTCAGGATAGTATTATCGAGCGTACGGAGCATTGTATCTAGGATACGGGCAATGGTGGGGCTTTTTTCATTTTGTGAGGCGACGGTAAGGAGTATATACCGTCGCCCTTCCTTTTGGCATACAAAAATTTTACTCTTCGAATATTGCAAAAAACGGCGGTTGGAGACGCTGTTATTTGTGTTCACAAATTGTTTGGCCGTCTATCGGGGGTTGATCAACAAGAAATAATAAAATGAACCGACAGGCAGATTACGGACATGAAAACGTGGACGAATTGATGGTGGATATCAAGGCGTGGGTCATCGACACACAAAAAGAAGCGGTCACTTCTATCTATGATTTGGCGCAGATCAGCGAATATCCGAAAAGTGTCATCGAAATATTATCAAAACAGCGATTTCGCGCATTATGAGGAATATGCCTCGCTTATTTCTTTTGTCGGAGGATATTGAAGAGGATGTAAATCATTTTGACGAATAATCTTACAGAGAATGGCTGTTAATACTTTCGGATTTGAGTTTATAAGATAGAATCGTGAAATAAAAATAAAGGGTGGAGACGGCGATGAAAAGAGCATTAAGCGTTATTCTGACGATTGTCCTTTGCATCAGTATTATTCCTGCAGAAAGCTTTGCACAACCAGAGATGGGAGAAATTTCCGAAGCGGCTGTAGCACAAGAAGGTGATGGAAACGAGGTCGCGGAAGTAACACCGGAAGTGAGCGCGGCGTTGCCGAACGAGACGCAAGCGCCTACGACGCAGGCGGCTTTGCCCACAAACGAAGCTGCGGAAGCGACACCGGGAGCGAGTCCGTCTCCCGAGACTTCGCCAACAGCCCCGGCGGAAGGAGAACCTCTTGAAACTGCGGAAGAAGAGATCCCGGATTTCTCGCCGCTGGGTGAGCCGCTGACAAAGAGCGGAGGGGAGGCATCTCTGCTTTCCGTGCCGAGCTCTCCGGCATTTTCGCTGGGAGGAAAGCCGGGAGATTATCTGTATCTGATTTATGACAGAGGGGATACCGGAGTCTCCCATAGGAATCAGGCAACGCTTGAGGTGTTTAAAGACGATCTCGCGGGTGCGGGGAGCTGGCAGAATCAATATTATGATAACAATTCTTCCGGGGTATCAATTTATTATACGATCAACGGTGTGCCTAGGCATTATGTGACGCCGTATTTCAGCACATGGGCAGCGAGCGCGGGCACAAAGCTCCTGGACGCAGATGCCGTGGTGACAAAGCCGGATTCTAACACGATCAGTGTCAAATGGGTTAAGCCGGAATTTACATTTGAGATGCGTTACATCTATCGTTCGGGATCGCTGTCTTTTCAACGAGAATACTATCTTACCAATACCAGCGGTCTTCAAATGACCAATATTAAGCTTGTTTATGGCGGCGATACTTATTTCGGCGGAAATGATTATGGTTATTCCTACTGGAATTCCGACCTGAACATGGTATATATCAGGTCGTCCGGGACAGGCTCGACTTTTATGGGGCTTTCGGGGAATTCTTCCAGCCCTGCGAGCGCATATTTTGGCGGGGCATATAATGCGGGCGCAGCATACGCAGACCAGGCGGCATTGCCAAACACTGTAACGTCCGCAAATACAGACCAAAGTTATTACCTGCAATGGAACAGACAATATATCAACAATGGGGAAGTGTTTTCCCCTTCCGCTACCGAACGCTATTCTATCGGCGGAGCGATGCAGCTGATAAGCCCCCAAAATCAGACGATTGCGCAGCCATCCTCGCCTCAGACGATTACCTATACTTTTCTTGCTGCTAACGTAGATGTTGCACAGACGCAGTGTACCTTTGCGGCGACATCGTCGCGGGGCTACGCTGTGCAGGTTACTCCGTTAAACAGCGCTATTGCGGCAAACGGACAAAAGCAGATCACGGTCAGCGTCACGATCCCCGCAGGAGCGGCGCTGGGGGATGATAAAATTACCGTGGTGGCAACGGTTGCCGCCACGGGCGCGACCAGTACCGCGTACGCCATTACTACAATCACCGCGCCTCCGGATACGACACCGCCGGTCATCAGCAATGTCACTTATCAAAAAAACACTACATGGGTCAAAACAAATGAAACGGTTAGCTTTAATGTGACGGATAATGTGGCGGTGGATCAGTCATCCGTGAAGGTGATTGGCCCCGGCGGAGCGGCAGTCGCCGTTACAAAGGGAGCCGGCAACAGTTATAGCTTTGTTGCAACGGCAGGCGGCATCTATACGATTATGGCGAAGGATACCTCCGGGAATGCCGCGACCAATGCTTATACCAAGCAAATCAATATTGACAATGACGCGCCGGTAGTGGGCGATCTGCGTATCGCGCCTAAAGGGACGACAAATTATGTCAGCATTTTGAATACCGCGACCTATACGTATTTTACGAATGTCAACAGCGAAATCACCATAACGGCAAACGATGCAGCGAGCGGCGTAAGAAAGATGAGCTACCAGTTTGTTCCGCAGGGAGGAATGATCAACGAAACGGCATGGACGGATGTAACCTTTACAAGCGCGTTGCAAACACGGGATTCGGTGCTGCAGGCAAACCCAAATTACCTCGTGCCGCCGGTTACGCCTTTTGTGGGGAGTATCGCGGTACGCCTTACAGATGATGTGGGCAATGTAACTACCACGACGGTCAGTGCAAACGGCAAGTACGTCAATGACAATGTTACGCCCACAGCAAGCCTAGGCATAACCGTTGCAGGAGGCGCTTTTGATCCGTCAAAATGGTATGATGCCGTTGATTTTACGGCTACGGCTGCGGATGGCGATTCGGGTTTGAGCGGAATGATGATTTTGAAAAACGGATCTTCGGTGGTGGAAAATACGCCAGCTTTGCAGACAAACGGGCTGGGCGCGCTTACGGCGAGTACAACATATCACGCGGTTATGCCGGGAACCTATTCCATCAGCGCGACAGCGACTGACAAGAGCGGAAATACCGGTGTAAGCGCACCTCAGACAGTCAAAATCTGTAATCAGTCGCCGACGTTGGCGGTATCTGCCGCGCCGACAAACTGGACAAACAGCAGTGTGACCTTGACCCTGCAAAATACAAATCCGTCTGTTTATTCCTCTGTTACCTATTATTATCAAAAAGCGGGAGATGTCGCGTGGACGCCGATCGGTACAGCCGTGCCGGGGTCTGAAATGACCTTGACCCTGCGTGACAATACGAATGCGGATTATGAATTTAAGGCGGTGACGGAGACGGGGAAAGAATCGGCTATTATTACACGAAATGTGAAGATTGACAAAACAATTCCGGAACAGGCAACCATCCACGTTCAAGCGCAAACGGCAGGTGCGCCGCAGGATACGCCCGATGGAGAAAACGGATGGTATCAGACCCTGCCGACGATTACAATCACCCCACCAGTTATTATTTTAACTCCGGTGGAAAGCAATGTGAAGACAATGTATAAATTTGCGGCGGAAACGGATTTTGCAGCCGCGGTTCCGCAGGAGTTTACGGGAACGAATCCCGTGATCGTCACGCAGGGAAAATATATTCTTGAGGTATATACCGTGGATGAGGCAGGTAATGAGAGTGTTCATAACACACGGTATATCAACGCGGATAATGCTTTGCCGCAGATTGGCACGATCAGCATGCGCGCGATGAGTATTACGGATATGACGGGTATTTGGGATCTCTTCGCGCTATTCAGCGGGAATGTGCTTGTTTCGGCGTCGGTTTCGGATGATATGAGCGGACTTTTTAATGTATATTACCAGCTTGTGCCGGACGGGAACACATTTGACAGGAATGGAACATTGACCTTATGCGGGAAAAGCGGGAATGACTATACGCTCACGGTATCGCCCCAGTTTAAAGGGCAGGTGTACTATGTTGCGAAGGATAACGCGGGGAACTCGTCGGTGATAGGCTCTGGAAAGTTGATTGCAGACGCGATTCCACCAGATCCGCCACAGGTGGATACGGGCGCTTATACACCTGGATTCTGGACGAGTGAAGGAGTGACGATCAAATTATCCGGGTCGAGCGCGCTTTCTGAAATCAAGGGATATTATTATGAAGAAAACGGCGGTTCGCTGACGCCTGTTCCGCAAGGAGGCATTATTGCGCCCGAAAATGCGGAAACGAGCTATAAGCTGTATGCGCTCAGTAACGTCGGATGGAAAAGCAGTCCGGAAACGCTTACGGTTCGCAACGACAGTGTGACTCCGACGATCACGGCGATGCCGAGGACGACAGACCCGACGAATGGGACTGTTCTGATTGACTTGACGAATACTGTGGGGCTTTCGGGTGTTGCAGGCGTGACGGTATCCGTAGACGGCGGCGCGCCGTTTGATATCTCGAGCCGATTTTCAGGGGGAGCGGCAACAGTGAGCGTATCTCAAAACGGCACCTATGTATTTACGATTCTCAACAATGCGGGCGTGAGCGCTTCAGCAACATGTGTAATTTCTAGTATTGATAAAGATGCGCCGGTAAGCCCGTCTTATGTCGTCGCACCGGACGTTAAAAATGCAGATGGAAACGATCCGTGGCGCACGCAGCCGCAGACCATTACGATCACGCCTTCTTCGCAAGACGGAGGAAGCGTTGTTACAACCTATTATAAGCTCTATCTCTCGAATAATACCGAACCAACGGACGGCACGCCGTATACAACACCGATCCCGGTGAATACAGACGGGATCTATACATTCAAGACGTGGGCGCAGGACGTGGCGGGAAACAGCTCAGGAATGCAAACAAGGCAATTGTCGGTCGACCAAACAGCCCCGACGCTTTTGATGGAGTTTGATTCGCCCGCACCGTATGAAGACAGCGCGAATATGACCTTTACTGTTGGTGATAGCTCTCCAGAAGGAGCGCCGGATGCAACGCCGAGCGGCGTGTGGTATGTCAAATATACGCTTGTCAGCAGCGAACCCGGGGTCGCAGATGTGATCGGCTACCAAGGACCCATTGCGGGCAAGGTTGCGCTGCGTGTCACGGCTCCTTTCAGCGGGACGGTGACGGCACAAGTGTTTGACAGAGCGGGAAACAATACGGTACAAACGAGCGCACCATTCAGCGTCGCGACAAGTACAACGGTGACGCAGGCAGTTGTAACAAGCCCGTCTGATTATTATGGGGAGTGGATAAAAAACAACGTGGAGTATGCGCTGTCCGCTCTGCCGCCTGCAAATACGACGATTACAGGTTATGAGGTCAGCAGCGACGGGATAAACTGGAACAATACGGGAATTCAGTATCATCCGGCGACGGGAACGGCAACCTATATTGTCTCGGCAGAAGGAATCACGCAGACATATTTTCGTGTATTGACACAATATGATGATCCAGATCCCGGTGTGGATCCCGTAACAAGGATCGGTGTTCCTACTTCTGTTTTTCTAAATAGAATTGATAAAACGGCGCCGGATGCGTCGGCTGTAACAATCACCCCAGCGTTCTATGCAACCGGCATCTATAACGGGACGGTGAGTGTTGCAATCACAGGAACAGACCCAAATAACGGAAATGGGACTGTCGGAAGCAGTATCCAGACATTGCAGTATTCGCTTGACGGTGGAACGACGTGGAAGGTTTATAACGGGCAGTTTAACATCAATCCACAGTTTGCAGGCAAGGTTACGGTAAAAGCAACTGACAAAGCGGGTAACGAAATGACGAATGCTACGGCTGATTTTGTTGTGGATACGGCTGCTCCGGTTGCCCCGAATCTTACGGCAACGGTGGACGCCGCGGCGTACGACGGAACAATGTGGACAAACGGGGACGTCATTATAACACCCAAGGGAGGAACGCCGGAACCGCCGCCGACAGGGTTCAGCGGAATTGCGAAATATGAATATAGCATAGACGGCGGTGTGAGTTGGACGGATGCGGCGCTGGCTCCTTTTACAATGAATACAAACGGGATTATCAATGTGCGTGTGCGCGCTGTTTCCAATGCAGGCATGCCCGGAGATATTGCCATATTTACAGTCCGTAGAGATGACGTGACGCCTGATATCACAGTCGCGGCAACAACGAACGGAACCGTTTATGATGGTACGGGATGGACAGCAGGCAATGTCGTCTATACGTTAGGAACGACAAAAACATATGCATCGCCCTATCATTATGAATACAAAAAAACAACAGAAACGGCGTGGACAGCAATTCCGTTCAATGGAAATACCGTCATAGTGAGTGAGCATGACATTTCTGTAAATGGAATCGGGAGCTATGATTTCAGGATTGTAACGGGCGCGCTTGATGCGCAAAGTGTGAACAACGCTGTAAAGATCGATAAGGTTCACCCAAAACAAGCGTTGGGGACGGTTACGGGAACGATAGGACAGAACGGATGGTATACCGCAATTACAGGAATTGGAATTTCGCAAGTCGCACAAGACATTGATGACAACGTAAGAAGCGATATCACGGAAGAGTTTTCGCTTTATGCGCCGGGTGCTTCACCTCCGGCGTATACGACGGGAACGCCTGTCATTACCGCGGATGGCGTGTATACGCTGGATTTACGGACCACAGACGAGGCGGGAAATGCCAACTATACGGACAGTTGGACAATTAAGCTGGATTCTACCGCTCCGACGATGGATCCCATTGCGTTTGAACCTGCGGGGCTGCCGGGCTTGCTGTTTCCAGGCAGCGTGAAGGTATTGCTCACGGGCAGCGACTTGACGAGCGGGGTTCAGCACATCGAATATCAGGCGGTTCCTGCAGGGGGGACATACGATAATGCCAATTGGCAGACTTACGGACTATTGTATATTGCGCCGAGCTTTCAGGGAACGCTTTATGCCCGCGCGGTAGACAGAGCCGGGAATGTGAGCGGAAATAGCGCACAGACAGTGCAAAAGGTTGACATTACGGTTGATATCGAACCGCCGGCAGCGCCGATGTTGCGTGGAACGGCAGGCGGAAGCGCATATACGGAGCGCACCTGGCAAAGTACGGATGTAACCGTCAATATTGCAGATGGAACGCCGATCCCTATTTCGGGCGTTCATCATTATCAGGTGAACGACGGAATGGGTTGGGTGGACTTGACGCCTGGAACTATGGTATTTACGGCGAATCTTGACGGCAAAACCGTTTATGAGGTGCGCGGCGTATCAGGGACGGGAATTGTGGGCCCGGCGGCGACGTTTGAGGTATGGATCGATAGGCAAACGCCTGATCTTACGGTAACAGCTCAATATTCAGACGACGGCACGCCTTATGATGGGACGTGGACAAACAGAAGTGTCACTTATGCGCTTGCCAACACAACGAATAATTCATCGGGGATTGCATTCTATGATGGCGCGAATCTGGTGGGAAGCAAGGTGGAGCTATACGCGGATACAGCGCAGGAAGGAGACACACACATTTTTGTATCGAAAAACAATGCTGCGCCGCAAGTAACATCCGCAGCGCAGACTTTTACGGCTAAAATTGATAAAACAGCACCTGCCGCGCCGGATGTTGCGGTGACGGCGGCAACGGGACGAGCGGATTGGTATACGACTGCGGGAACTGTGACGGTTACGCCAACGCCGCAGGATGCGGGCAGCCCGATTAGGACGCAGATATCGCTTGACAGCGGCGCAACCTGGACGGATTATGCTGTAAATCCAGCGTTTCCCAATACAGACGGCAGCCATCAGTATGTGGTGCGCAGCGTGGATGAAGCAGGAAATATCGGCGGTACGGACAGCATTCTGATGAATGTGGATGCAACGCCGCCTGCGAGTATGACGATAGCATTTGCAAAGGCAGACGGGACAGCGATCCCGCTGAATTCTTATGGCAGCATCATGGCGAATCAGCCGGTATCCGTGAAAATAACGGGAGTAGATGCATTGTCTGGCATGCGCAGCATCAGTTATGAGCTTGCAGAAGACGGTAAGCCGGCGCAGACGGCGGGCCCGATCGATGTGGACGCAGACGGCAGCATTATGTTTGTCCTTCCAGTGGGATTCCGAGGGACTGTGAAGGCGCTGGGAACGGATATGGCAGGGAATATTAACCCTGGATATATTTTGACTTCGCCGCGTATAATGATCAATAATACCGACATCCCGACAGTCTCAATTACGCCGCAAACGCCGCCGCCTTACGGAACCTGGTACAAAGGCGACGTGACATTTGACCTGACGGCGCAATCAAATAGCGCCGGACTCTCGCGGGTAGTGGTCAAGGTAAATAATGTTGTTGTGCAAGAGGTAAGTTATGATGTAATGACAACGACAAAGCAGACGTTTACGCAGACGGTCTCTTCTTCCAGGATGAATAATATTATAGAGATTATCGCGTATGACAATTACGGGAATGTCGCAAACGCGCAAGAGCTTGTAGATATAGATACAACAACGCCGGGCGCGCCTACGGTTAAGGCACTGCTGTATGACCCGGATTATATTCCGCCGATCATTACGACTCCGGGGACGCCTACGCCTACACCGGATGAAAATGGCTTTACAGAAGGAAAAAAGGTCTATAAAAGCGAGTGGACAAATTATCCTGTAAATTTTGTTATGACGGGAGACCTCGCGATTCCGTCCGGCTTTGAACAGTATGAATACAGTACATCGGCAGATGGCAAGACAAACTGGACAAACTGGGCAGTCATCTCCAGTCTGGCAGAAAAGACACACAAAGCGCAGGATGATCAGCAGCTCTACTATCGTTTTAGAACAGTCAGCCATGTAGGCACGGTAAGCGCGGCAGGGGACGCGATCCTTGCACAAATTGATACAAAGACGCCGCCTGCGGCATCCATCAATCTTGCGGGAGATAAGAATGCACAAGATGTA
Source organism: Christensenella sp. (assembly GCA_034926635.1). Taxonomy (GTDB): domain Bacteria; phylum Bacillota; class Clostridia; order Christensenellales; family Christensenellaceae; genus Christensenella. The sequence continues at coordinate 194,583 of JAYFQX010000010.1, forward strand.
TTTATCGCAATGCCTACCGTCACAATAACGGCTCCGGAAGAAGAAACAGGGGTGCATAGTCCTGTGACGGCGTATGTTTCGCTGATCGACGCTGCGACTGGTACGGAGTTAAGCCGGCAAACGCTTAAAACAGGGTCGCTTGCGTTTACGAATCTGCCGGACGGAAGTTACCTGCTCAAAGTTTATACAAAGGATGAGGCGGGGAACGAGTCGAGTGTACAGATCACCGAATTTTCTGTGAAGATTCCTTCGAAGGAAAACGGCGGGGATAATGGAAACACTGCGGATAAAGGGAACATCACCGTGAGACGCTCGGCAAAGACAGGCGATGAAAGCGCGATGCTTTTGTGGATGATTTTGGCAGTGGGAGCGGCTTGCGTGATCGGTGCGGCGGTACTGCGCATCAGAAAGGGAAATCGTCAATAGCAGCCAACGTATCGGAAGGAGAGAGCCTGGGATATGCTAAAAAGGAAGGCTTGTGCGCTATATGAATCACAAATAAAAAAACTGTGTTTTATATCTGCTCTGTTAAGGGCAACAATTGCTGCACCAGTCGGCAGTGATGTCTGCTCCATATAATTCTTCTGCGGTATGACCGCCGCGACAGGCATAGCTTTGCGGATGAAAAATAATAATTGTTTTTCATCCGCAATTAGTGTTATAAGTACAAGTCGGTTTAAAACGTACCAATACGGTTTATCTGCACCCCAAAAGTTAGACAGCGTGATATGCTGAATAACGGTTGGGGTGTTATGATATACTGCGGTATGCGGTCTGTGGAGTATGTGTGTTGTAAGCGCGCGAGATAGTCCCTGTGTTTTTTGAAGAAAACAAGGATGGAAAAGGACAAGAAGCAGCAAATGGTGTGTCAAAATGAAGGTTGACAGATACTGAGTAATTCAAGGTTTAAAAATACGTTCTATATGTGGTATAATAATACATTAGATTTTATATTGATTTAGGGAGCATATTATGCCGGAAAACGATTCTAAAAATTTTATTGAAGAAATTATCGAAGAAGACCTGAAAAATGGTGTTGTTAAAAAAGTTCTTACAAGATTTCCGCCTGAGCCGAACGGTTATTTGCATTTGGGACATGCCAAATCCATATGCCTGAATTTTGGGCTGGCAGAAAAATACGGTGGAACTTGCAACTTGCGCTTTGATGATACCAACCCTGTCAAGGAAGATGCGGAGTACATCGATGCGATTAAAAAAGATATCGCATGGCTTGGCTTTACTTGGGATAAGGAAGTATACGGTTCGGATTATTTCGATTTTATGTTTGAATGTGCAAAAACGCTGATCCGCAAAGGGCTTGCCTATGTGGACGATTTAAATGCGGAACAAATGCGCGCGTATCGTGGCACATTAACGGAGCCGGGAAAAGAAAGTCCATATCGCAACCGGACGCCGGAAGAGAATATGGAGCTGTTTGAACGGATGAAAAACGGCGAGTTTGCCGATGGTGAGAAGGTCCTGCGCGCGAAGATCGATATGGCGTCGCCCAATCTCAATATGCGTGACCCTGCTATTTACCGTATTGTGAAGGCTCCGCACCACCGGACGGGCGATAAATGGGTGATTTACCCGATGTATGATTTTGCTCATCCGCTGGAAGATGCGTATGAGGGGATTACGCATTCTGTGTGTACGATGGAATTTGAAGACCATAGACCGCTTTATGATTGGTTTATCGAGCATTGTGATGTTAAAGATATTCCGCATCAGTATGAATTTGCGCGGCTCAACCTTTCTCATACGGTGATGAGCAAGCGGTACCTGAAAAAGTTGGTTGACGATGGCGTGGTGTCCGGCTGGGATGATCCGCGGATGCCAACGCTTTCCGGTGTGCGCCGCAGGGGATATACGCCTGCCGCGATCCGGGATTTTTGTGAACGGATCGGCGTTGCCAAGGCAGTTTCCGAGGTGGACGTGCGTTTGCTGGAGCATTGCGTGAGGGAAGACTTAAATGCAAATGCGCCGCGCGTAATGGCTGTGCTGCGCCCGCTGAAACTGACCATAGAAAATTACCCGGACGGACAGACTGAAATGCTGAAAGCAGAAGATTTACCGGGAGGAGAGACAACGCATGAAGTCCCGTTCTCCAAGCATTTATATATCGAGCAGGAAGACTTTTTGGAAGAAAAGCCAAACAAAAAGTATTTTCGCTTATACGTGGGCGGAGAAGTGCGCCTGAAAAACGCTTATATCATCAAATGTGAGCGCGTGGTAAAAGACGAGGAAGGCAATATTGAAGAAGTCATCTGTACTTACGACCCCACCACCAAATCCGGCGGAGAAAACAGTGGCAGGAAGATCAAGGGGACGCTGCACTGGGTAGAGCGCGAAACAGCGGTTCCGGCGAAGGTACGGATGTTTGATTACCTGTTTGTGGAGGCGGAGGACGGCATAATGTCGGCGAACGAGAATTCTCTTACGACGCTGGATGGTGTTATGGCAGAGCCGCATATCGCAGAGGCTGCCCCGGGGGACAGGTTCCAGTTTATGCGCCAGGGATATTTCAGCATTGACCCGGTGGATTCCGGCGAGGGCAATTTGGTATTTAATCAGATTGTCAGTCTGAAAGACAGTTTTGCCAAAACAATGAAATAAACAGAAGGGAAAATTTTGGAATGGAAGTAAGAACGAGATTTGCGCCCAGCCCCACAGGATATCTGCATATCGGTGGTCTGCGGACGGCGCTTTACGCATATTTGTTTGCAAAAAAAAATGGAGGAAGCTTTATTCTTCGAATTGAAGATACCGATCGTGAGCGTCTGGTGGGGGATGCCTGTGAAATTATCTATCGTACGCTCAAGGATACGGGGCTTGTTTATGACGAAGGACCGGATGTGGGCGGCGAATTTGGTCCGTATATCCAGTCCGAACGCAAAGATCTTTACCGGGAATATGCCGAAGAACTTGTCCGGCGCGGTGCGGCTTATTATTGCTTTTGCACCAAAGAGCGTCTTGTAGCTCTGCGCGGAGAATGTGAGGCAAATGGCGAGCAGTTTAAATATGACAAACACTGCCTGTCCTTAACCCCGCAGGAAATCCAGGCGAAGTTGGATGCGGGAGAGCCGTATGTAATCCGCCAAAATATCCCTACGGAAGGGGAAACTACATATACGGATCTTGTTTATGGGACGGTTACGGTCCCTAACAGTGATATGGAAGACAATGTTTTGCTGAAATCGGATGGATATCCGACTTATAATCTCGCAAATGTGGTGGACGACCACTTGATGAAGATCACACATGTAATACGCGGGATTGAATATTTGTCATCTACGCCAAAATATAATTTGTTATATGAGGCGCTTGACTGGGATGTGCCGGAATATATCCATCTGCCGCCCGTTATGCGCGACAAACACGCCAAGCTTTCCAAACGCCATGGAGATGCGTCATATGAAGATTTTGTAGGCAAGGGTTTTCTTTCGGAGGCAATCCTTAATTATATTGCGCTTTTGGGTTGGTGCCCCGAAGGAAATCAGGAAATCTTTACTTTGCCGGAGCTGGTGGAGGCTTTTGATCTTTCCGGCATCAGCAAAAGTCCTGCGATTTTTGATGTAGATAAGCTGAAATGGATGAATGCGGAATATATCCGTGCGCTTTCGGAAAAAGATTTTATTGCGGCGGCCATGCCATATTTTGAGCAGGCTGTCGATCCTGATAAATTTGACCTTTCCTGCATTACGCGCCTGATCCAGCCTCGGCTGGAAGTGTTGGCGGAGATCCCGGAAAAGATCGCTTTTCTGGCAGAGATGCCTGATTACGACATAAGCCTTTATAACCATAAAAAGATGAAGGTCACACCGGAATCGGCGCTCGCCGTACTTAAGGCGGTTTATCCGCTGATGGAAGGGATCGCAGATTATTCCGAAATTATTTTACATGATACGCTGATGGAATTTGTATCAGAACTGGGCGTAAAAAATGGTCAGTTGCTGTACCCGCTGCGCGTCGCGATTTCCGGCGTTGCGGTAACGCCCGGCGGCGCGATCGAAATCGCTTACTTGCTGGGAAAACACGAAACACTCAGCAGGCTTGAAAAAAGTATTTCCATGCTGGAAGAACAGCTCCACTAAGGATGAAGACGAAGACAAGCGGAAAACGCTTGACTTTACCGCAGCCGGTAAGCTATAATAATTTGATGTAGCGTCCTTGCTCTGCGGGCAAAAAGCAGGGCCATTAGACCATGAGGAGGTGAATTACGGATGACAAAGTACGAATCTATGTACATTTTGAAGCCGGATATGGACGAAGAAAAGAAAGACGCGCTTGTAAAGAGATTTGCTGATATCGTAACGGACAATGGCGGTACGGTAGAGAAGATCGACGAATGGGGTAAAAAGCGTTTGGCTTATTCGATCCAGTATATCAATGACGGTTATTATGTGCTGATGAACTTTGAAGCGCAGCCGACATTGCCGGCCGAGCTCGAACGAAATTACAAAATTTCGGACGACGTTTTGCGTTTTATCGTGATCAATCTTGACGAAAAATAGAAATTAAGACGCGGGCTTTTGCCCGGATGGATCAGTGAAAAAGGATGGTTCCAATATGAATAAAGCAATTCTGGTCGGAAATTTAACAAGGGATCCGGAACAACGTACCACGGGAAGTGGAATTTCTGTTACAAGCTTCACGGTGGCTGTACAGCGCCGGTTTAAATCGCAGGACGGACAGCAGCAGGCGGATTTTATTCCGGTGGTATGCTGGCGCGGACTTGCGGAGAATGTGGCAAAATATTGTTCTAAAGGATCAAAGGTTGGGGTCGTTGGTACGATTCAGACGCGGAATTATGACGATGCAAACGGTATCAGGCGCTACGTGACCGAGGTCATCGCAGATGAAGTTGAATTTTTGAACAGCAAGAGGGAAAGCCAGCCGCAGCAGGGAGATTATCCGCCGCCGCAGGCGCCACAGCAAAGCGCAGACGATTTATTCGCCGAAGAGCTTTCTGATTTCCAGCCGCTGGATGACGCGGAATTGCCTTTCTGATTTTTGAGTAAAGGAGAAACACGCAATGAGTGAAGAGAGAACAAGACGGCCGATGCGCGCAAGACGTCCGAGAAGGAAAGTATGCGTTTTTTGTGCGGATAAGTCCGAAGTGATCGATTATAAAGACGTTGCCAAGCTGAAAAAGTTTATTACAGAGCGTGGCAAAATTATGCCGAGACGCGCTTCCGGTACTTGTGCAAAGCACCAGAGGGAACTTGCGATCGCAATTAAGCGGGCAAGAATTATGGCGCTATTGCCTTATGTATCGGATTAATAAGCGGCATTAAGTAATGAATGAAAAGAGCCTATCTTCAAGATAAGCTCTTTTTTTATGGAGCTTTTTGGGGCTTTTTACTGTCAGGGAACCCCTGTTTATGATATACTAATAGGCATGGAATTGAGTTTGAAAAATGGCAAAGCAGTTCTGAAAAATATAGAATGTTTTTCGCCGCGTGATATCTTTGATAATGGACAATCCTTTCGCTTTTATAAAGTGGGAGAGCAACAATATGAGGGTGTGGCGCATGGGCGTTTTTTGCGTGTTGCAAAAACGGATGAAACGGTTACGCTATTCCCGGTCTCTCATACGGACTATGAAGCGGTCTGGAAACATTATTTTGATTTGGAGACAGACTACACCGCGTTGTTTTGCGATTGTGAAGATAAGGCGCTTGCACGTGGAAAAGAGTTTGGGCGTGGGCTGCGGGTTTTAAACCAGGAACCGTTTGAAACGTTGGTTTCGTTCATCGTTTCCGCTAATAACAACGTTGCGCGGATCCGGGGAATTATTGCGCGGCTATGCGAATTATGCGGCAAACCGTTTGAATTTGAAGGAAAGAAATATTATGCTTTTCCTGAGCCGCAGGCATTGGCAAGTTTGCCGGAAGAGGAGCTGCGGAAGTGTGGGTGCGGATATCGCGCGCCCTATATACATCAGGCAGCCGCGATGGTTGCACAGGGATTTGGATTGGAAGAGATCCGGATGCTGCCTTATGCAGAGGCAAAAAAACGACTGCGGCTGCTGCCGGGCGTGGGACCGAAGGTAGCTGACTGCGTGCTGTTATTTTCACTTGGATTTCGCGATGCGTTTCCGGCGGATGTGTGGATTAAGCGCGTAATGGCACAGCATTATGGCTTCCGGGGGAATGACAAACAGATTTATGAATATGCGCGCGAAAAATTTGGCGATTATTCGGGGATCGCGCAACAATACCTGTTTTTTATGCAGCGGGAGGCAGCGCGTCCGCAAAATAAGGATAAAACCGAAAATGGTTTAAAATAAATTTTTTGTATTTGGTTGAAGGGAGAAGTAAATGGAACTTTTGGTGGATACCCATACGCATACGGTGGCAAGCGGGCATGCCTATTCTACACTGCGTGAAAATGCGATTGTCTCAAAGCAGAATGGAATGCAGGCAATCTGTTGCACGGATCATGGCCCGAGGCTAAAAGGCGGCGCAGTCGATTTTATTATTCCTGTTTTGGCAGGTGTACCAAGGGAGATTGAAGGTTTGCGTGTTTTTTGCGGAACAGAAGCAAATATCCTGGATTTTAGCGGGAAGGTTGATATTCCAGAACGTTTTTTGAAAGTGACGGAGTTTGCCATTGCGTCGATGCACGATATAGTGATTGATCCGGGTACGGAGGAAGAAAATACGGAAGCGATGATCGCTGCGCTTCGCAATCCCTATATCGACGTACTTGGGCATCCTGGCAATCCATATTATCCGGTAAACAGGGAAGCATTGGTAAAAGAAGCTGCGCGTCTTGGAAAATTGGTGGAGATCAACAACCATTCATTTGAATATCGTACGGGAAGCGCACCCAATTGCAAAAATTATTTAAGCTTGTGTAAGCAATACGGCGTGAGGATTGTGGTTTCCTCAGACGCACATATTTGTTATAATATTGGAAAATTTGAATATGCCCGCGCGGCAATTGAAGAGACTGATTTTCCGGAAGAATTGATTGCCAGCCGTAATCTTGTGGCATTTGAAGAGTATTTGCAGGAACGAAAAGAAAGGCTGCGCATACAATGATGTGGGGCATCAATACAGAAAAAGTTTTGAAGGAGCATTGGAATGGCATATAGGACGCTTTACCGGGTATTTCGCCCTTCGTCCTTCGATGAAGTGTATGGACAAAGGCATATTACGGATATTTTAAAGAGGCAGGTGATTACCGGCAGGCATGCGCACGCATATTTGTTTTATGGACCGCGTGGAACAGGCAAAACCAGCACGGCAAAAATTCTTGCAAACGCACTCAATTGCCTTAACCCCCAAAACGGGAATCCGTGCGGGGCGTGTGAGGTGTGCAAAAGTTTTCAGAATGATGCTTTTGTGGATATTGTAGAGATCGATGCGGCATCCAATAACAGTGTGGATAATGTACGGGACATTCGGGAAAAAGTTTCGCTCCTTCCAGCTGCGGGGAAATATAAAGTATATATTATCGATGAAGTTCATATGCTGTCTACCGGCGCATTTAACGCGCTGCTCAAGACTTTGGAGGAGCCGCCGCCGCATGCGGTGTTTATTCTTGCCACAACGGAAATCCGTAAGCTTCCGGGGACGATTTTATCCCGTTGCCAGCGGTATGATTTCAAACGGATTGCCAAGGACGATATTGTTGCGCGGCTTAAAGAGGTTGCGGATAAATCAGAGATAGAATATGAAGAAGAAGCGATTGCGATGATTGCGCAAGCTGCGGAAGGCGGAATGCGCGATGCGCTTTCCATTATGGATCAATGTATTGCCGGGAAAAAAACTTTGACGCTCCCGGATGTGAATGCGGCTTTGGGTACACCGGATAGTGCGTTGCTGGGAACGCTGTGCGATGCGGTTTCCGAAGAAAATGCATCGCAAGCAATGAGTCTTTTGCAAACCATGCTGCAAAACGGGACAGAAGCGCACAACATCCTGCGGGACATGATCGTAGAGTATTCCGCGCGACTGGCAAAAAATGTGGGGGATGCTTATCAGTGCGCAAATCTGCTTCGGGTGATAGAAACGCTAATCGGGTGCCAGAATACGCTCCGTTACGCCCCTTCGCCGGATGCGGTGTTGATTGCGGCAGTGGTACGCGCAGCAACGAATACGGTTGATGTGGATACAACGGATTTTGAGTTGCGGATTAAAAAATTGGAGCAGCGCGTCGAAAAGCTTGCGGCAGGGCTCGCCAAAGGCGAACTGATAAAAGCGGCAGAAGGAAGCCGGAAAAAAATCACATCAGCAGGAAACGAGCTGCAGTCTGCGCCTGTTTCAGGGCAAGGCGCGGTAGAGCAGTTGGAAAAAGCAGAGCAGGCAGAGAAAAAACAAGATCATGCGGAAAAAGATACGCTGAATCATTTTTCAGAGGGCATGAAAGAATTTAAAAAATTGGTTGGAAAAGAAATTCCCGTTTTAGAACCTGTTGTGAAGGCTATCAAAAAGATGGAATTGCGGGGAAGTATTCTGGATCTGTATGCTGACGAAACAGACAGTGTTTTGGTAGAAATGCTGAAAAAAGAAGAGTATGCGGCGCAGATGGCGGAATTGACGGCAAAGGCTTTTGGGCGACCGATGGCGATTGATATTGTTTATCGGAAAAAAGAGGCGCCGAAAGAAGAAAAAAGTATGGAAGAACAGCTCGCGGCGCTGGTCGGCAAAGATAAAGTCGTGATAAAATAGAAAAATACAGAATAAATATTGTGGAGGAAAAGAACAATGGCAAAAGGCGGATTCCCAGGTGGGATGAATATGCAGAATATGATGAAGCAGGCGCAGCAGATGCAGGCAAAAATGCAGCAGATGCAGGCCGAGCTGGAAGAACGGGAAGTGGAAGCGACTGCGGGCGGCGGTATGGTGCGCGTGGTGGCAACCGGCAAAAAGATGATCCAGAGTATTGAGATCAAAGAAGAAGTCGTGGATCCCGATGATATCGAGATGCTGCAGGATCTTGTTATGGCGGCGGTCAACGAAGCGCTCAGCAAGGCCGACGAAATGGTATCGACGGAAATGGGCAAGATTACCGGGGGCATGAACCTGGGAGGGTTATTTTAAAAACTGATGAATTTGAAATCATACGACAGGTTGGTGGCGCAGTTTTGTAAGTTGCCGGGAATCGGCGTAAAGACGGCACAGCGGCTTGCTTACCATATTTTGAAAATGCCGGAGGCCGAAGTCAAGCAATTTGCTCTGGATATGTATGATGCGAGGCGTAAAGTGCGGTATTGCAAAATATGCGGGAACCTCAGTGAAAATGAAATCTGTGATGTGTGCGCGGACGCAAAACGTGATACATCGGTGATCTGCGTGGTGAAAGATGCGCGCGATGTATTCGCGATTGAAAAAACGCATGAATACCGCGGGCTTTACCATGTTTTGGGGGGGACAATTTCCCCGCTCGACGGAGTCGGACCTGATGATATTGCTATCAGACAACTGCTTTCCCGGCTGGACGGCACGGTTAAGGAAGTGATCCTTGCCACCAACCCTGATGTACAGGGAGAGGCAACCGCCGCATATATTGGGAAAGTACTGCGTGGGAAAGAAATCAAAATCAGCCGTATTGCCCATGGAATTCCCATTGGAGCGGAGCTGGAATATGCGGACGAAATTACGCTGGCAAAGGCCTTGGAGGGTCGCACGGACGTATTTTAGAGAGCAGCGCGTTTTGTACGGGAGGAACGGGATTGGTTGATGAAATCTATAGGCAAATGTACAGGGAATACAGGGGCGTCCCACTTGTATTTGGCGATGGAAATAAAAACGGTCGAGTTTTGCTGCTTGGGGAAGCGCCGGGCGCGGATGAGGTTGCCCGCCAACGTCCTTTTGTAGGGAAAGCAGGTAGTAATCTGAAGGCGTTTTTGAGCGCGCTTGATTTTTGCCGAGATGAAATTTATGTTACTAACGTTTGCAAATTCAGACCATTTCGGGTGAGCGAAAAAGGTACGGTTTCCAACAGAACACCTACAAAAAAAGAAGTGACCGAAGCGCTGCCCTGGCTGATGAAGGAGATTGCGGCGATTCGGCCGGAAGTGCTGGTTACACTTGGAAATACGCCGCTTCGCGCGGTAACAGGCGATTTTTCTGCGACGATCGGCACGTTTCACGGAAAAGAAACAAAGATCGTTTTAGAAGACCGCGCATATAGCTTGTTTGCATTATATCATCCGGCCAGCATTATTTATAATCCGGCACTTGGCGCGGTGTATGCGCGGGATATTGAAGGTCTCGCGGAATTTTTAAGAGAAAAGATCTTTTCGATTTGACCATGCTTTAAAAAAAGCAGAAACTTGCATTTTTTACGCAAACCGTATATAATCCTTGTTGTAATAACTTTGTAATATTTTGAGACGCATTTATTTGTCTAAAAGTGATAATGCGTAATTTCATTTTGCGGGAGCATAAAGATTATGCTTTCTGTTTATATGGAGGAATTTATATTTGGAGAAGAAAAAAGTCTTGATTTTGTGCGCGGCGGTTGCGTTGACGGCCAGTTTTGTGACAGGCATGTTTGTATATTTCTTTAATGCTGCGAAATTAAAGGGGAATGAGATCCGCGCAGGCTCCGGGAGTTACCAGGATATTCAAAAATATATGGAAATCAGTGACCTGGAACAAATCATTAACGAAAATTTCTATCAGGATGCCGGGGAAACGCTGCTTGTAAACGGAACGCTGAAAGGCATGGTAGATGCGCTGGGAGACCGGTATTCAGTCTATTATACAGAAGAGGAATACCGCGATTTCAATGAAAAAAGCGAATCTGATCTCGTAGGGATCGGTGTATCGGTAGGACCGTATCAAAACAGCGGCGATTTAAAAGTGGAACGCGTTTATGCGGGAAGTTCTGCAGAATCGGCGGGGATCGCAGAGGGAGACGTCATTACGGCAGTTGACGGCATTGCGCTTGCCCGACTGGATTATGAGAGTGCTTCGGGTATGCTGAAAGGACCAAGCGGCTCCAGTATGACGCTATCCGTGAATTCGGCAGGCGAATTGAAGGAGATACCCATTACAAGAGCCAATGTAGACAGACAATATGTGACCTATACAATGCTGGATGATTTCATCGCAGAGATCGTTATCTCCGAATTCAGCGGAAACTGCGTAGAGGAATTCAAAACAGCATTGCAATTTGTGCGCGACCAAGGCGCGAAGGGCGTAGTGGTCGATTTGCGCGGAAACATGCAGGGAAGCGTGAAGGATGCGGTTTCTATGTTGGATGAAATTTTGCCGGAGGGTCTTGCGGTTTATTCTGTAGATAAGGCGCAGCAAAGGGATGAAATGACGGTTGACGGGGAATACTATGATATTCCGATGACCGTTTTGGTTGACGGCAACACAGCGTCGGCCGCAGAAGTTTTTGCAGGAGCGCTCCAGGACAGGCAAAGGGCTGTGCTGGTTGGTTCTAAGACTTATGGAATGGGCGTAATCCAATCTGTGATTGATATGCCGTATTCCGGCGGGGGCGTAAAGCTTACAACCGCGGTATACTATACGCCGAATGGAACGCTGATAAACGATGGCATTTCACCGGCAGTACCGGTTGAAATCCCGGCAGGGATCACCAGGCTTACCTTTGAGACGGATACGCAGCTGCAACAGGGAATCACTTCGCTTCGCGAAACTATCGGACAGGGGTGAGGTTTACATGAACAGGATTGGGATTATTGCTATTCTTATTGAAGAACACCGCGAGAGTGTAGAAGCGGTAAACCATATTTTATCAGAGTATTCCGGTTGTATCCATGCGCGTATGGGCGTGCCGAACCAGGAAAAAGACTTGTATGTGATTTCGTTGGTTGTAGAGGTGACAACAGAACAGCTTGGTGCATTGACCGGAAGGCTGGGACAGCTTCGCGGGGTAACCGTAAAGAGTATGTTGACGAACAAAACGTATTAACAGAGCAAAAATAAGCGCCCTTTCTCTGCGGAAGGGTGTTTTTTTTGCGTTGTTTTGTGTTACAATAACACTATGGATAATCAGAAAAAAATAATAGAACGATTAAGAATAGAATATGCGGATACCACGACTGCGCTGCATTTCGAGAACCCGTATGAATTGATGGTTGCAACGATATTGGCAGCACAGTGTACAGATGCGCGGGTGAACATTGTTACAAAAGATTTATTTCCCAAATATCCTTCGCCGAAGGAGCTTGCGCAGGCAGACCTCTGCGAACTGGAGGGGTATATCAAAACATGTGGGCTTTATAAAAGTAAGGCTAAGAACCTGATTGCATGTGCACAACGGATTATGACGGAATACGGTGGAAAGGTACCGCACACGATGGAAGATTTGACATCTCTCGCGGGTGTTGGAAGAAAAACCGCAAATGTTGTATTGGCGTTTGCTTTCGGAATCCCGGCGTTCCCGGTGGATACGCATGTAAAGCGCGTTACGAACCGGCTTGGGCTGGCGCATTCCGACAACCCGGACAAGGTTGAGGAGCAGGTTACAAAAATCATTAAGAAAGAGGATTGGACGGCAGCCCACCATTGGTTGATCTGGCACGGCAGGCGCGTTTGCAAAGCGCAAAAGCCCGTGTGCGGAAAATGCTGTGTGGCAGACCTATGTCCATATGATAAAAAGCAATGATTGTAGATAAAGTAAAAATACAAATTAAAGCGGGCAACGGCGGCAACGGAGCCGTTTCGTTCCGCAGGGAAAAATATATTAACGCAGGCGGTCCTGATGGAGGGGACGGCGGCAACGGCGGTAATGTTATTTTTGTGGCTGATGCCGGCATGCGTACCCTGATGGATTTTCGGTATCATCGCAAGTTTCAGGCGGAAAACGGCGAGAACGGCAAAAAGAAAAATATGCGCGGCAAAAACGGCGAGGATATGATTATCAAAGTTCCCGCGGGAACCGTGATCATGGATGCGGAAACGGGTAAAATTGCCGCTGACATCCATGACCCGGAGGGTGTTGTCGTACTTCGGGGAGGACAGGGAGGCAAGGGAAACGCCCGGTTTTCCACTTCTACGCGTCAGACACCGCGTTTTGCTACGCCCGGGAAAAAGGTTCAGCCACGCGAAGTTGTGCTGGAACTGAAATCTATTGCAGACGTAGGACTGGTAGGCTTCCCCAACGTAGGGAAATCCACTCTTTTGTCAGGAATGACGTCGGCAAAACCTAAAATAGAGAATTATCATTTTACGACGCTGGCACCCAACCTCGGCGTTGTGAAAACATACGACTATGATTTTATTATGGCGGATATCCCCGGATTGATTGAAGGCGCTTCGCAGGGGGCGGGTCTGGGACATGATTTTTTGCGGCATATTGAACGCACGCGGATGATTGCGCATGTGCTGGATATTGCAGGAAGCGAGGGACGTGATCCGCTGGAAGATTATCTGGCGATCCGCGAAGAGCTGCGGCAATATTCAGAAAAGCTTGCGCAGAGACCGGAGATCATAGTGGCAAACAAGGCCGATCTTCCCGGCGCAGAGGAAAATCTTGCGCGTTTTAGGGAAGCATACCCGGAAAAAGAGGTGTTTCTTACTTCGGCTGCTGCTCGCACGGGGCTTGATGAAGTTCGTTTGGCGATGATGCATATCCTGCAAAGCCTGCCGGAAGAAAAGGCGATGGAAGAACAGGGCGTGTTGGAAGAGTGGCAGATGCAAGACAACGAATTGACTTTGGAAATATGCCATGGCGAAGACGGAGTTCTGGAGGCAAACGGTTCGCTTATTGAAGAAATTTTTGCACGGATTAATCCGGATGAGCCGGACTCCATGCGGCATTTTCATAAGCTGCTGAAAGATATGGGGATTATCAAGAAGCTGGTGGCAGCAGGAGCCAAGGATGGAGACACCGTAAGGTTGAACGGTGAGGAATTTGATTTTGTAGAATAAAATCGCCGCAGAAATAAGCGGCGGAATCAGAATGAATAAAAGAGGTATTTATGCTCACAAGTAAACAAAGGGCAAAACTGCGCGGAATGGCGCAAAATATGGAGCCGATTCTCCATATTGGAAAAGACGATATTACGCCCAATATCATAAAACAGGCAGATGATGCTCTGGAAGCAAGGGAACTCATAAAAGGCACTGTGCAGCAAAACAGTGGTTTGACGGCAAAAGAAGCGTGTAGCATGCTTTGCGAGGCTTTGGGTGCAGACGGTGTTTCTGTTTTGGGACGCAAGTTTGTGCTGTATCGGGAGTCTGAAAACAAAAAGAAGATAGAGATCAATTAAAATGGAATTGGATCAGGAAATTTATGCGGGAAACAGGCTGCATCTGGCGGCGCGGCATAAAAAAGTAGGGATTCTTGGCGGTACTTTTAATCCGCCGCATAACGGACATATCGATATGGCGCTGCATATCAAAAACGAGTTTTCATTGGATGAGACTTATTTGATGCCGTGCGGGAATCCGCCGCATAAGGATACCGATCTTGCGCCGGCGCCTATGCGCCTTGCCATGGCGAGAATGTGTACGGAAGCTGCAGCCGGGCTTGGACTTTTGGATATTGAAATGAAGCGCACGGGGTATACCTATACGGTAGAGACAATGCGTCTGCTGGAAAAAAAATATCCACAAACGGATTTTTATTTTATTATCGGTGCGGATACGGTTTTTGAGCTGTGCACGTGGTATGAATTCCGAGAGCTTTTTCGACTGACCCGCTTTGTGTGTGTCCGCCGCTGCAACCATGATATGTTGGAATTGACAGCGGAAATTTCCCGTTTAAAAAGGGAATACGGCGCACATGTTTTGTTATCGGAATATACGGGGCTTTATGTGAGTTCTTCTTATATCCGTAAACAGATTGCGCAGGGTAAAAATATTGCGGGGCTTGTTCCCCAAAGTGTGGAGGAATATATTGTTGCAAATGGATTATATCGCTGACCATACAAAACTTGTTGAAGAATTGTCGCGGGAAGTAAAAGGAGAAAAATTTGAACATTGTCTTGGGGTTGAGCAAACGGCGGTCGCACTGGCCGAACGGTATGGCGCAGACCGTGATAAGGCGGGGCTTGCAGGGCTGATGCACGATTATACAAAACAGCAGGATAACGAAAGACTTGCAGAAGAATATCATATTTCTTACTTGACGCCAAAAACGCTGCACGGACATACGGCAGCTGCGCAGCTTAAGCAAAAGGGTTGGATCACAGATGAAGAAGTTTTGAATGCTATTAAATGGCATACGACAGGACGAGCGGGTATGGGCATGCTGGAAAAAATTATTTATATTGCAGATTATATGGAACCGCATCGGGATTTTCCAGGAGTGGAAAAACTGCGTAAGCTTGCTTTCGAAAATATTGACAAAGCTGTTTTGCTGGGGCTGAAGATGTCCATTAATAATATCATTGAAAATAAAAGTCTGATTGATACCGACTCGGTACAGGCATATAATTATTATAGGAAATTGTTCCCGGGAGAGGAGATTTAAAAATTTGGAGATTTCGGAAAGAGCAAAAAAAATAGCGGAAATATTGGACAATAAAAAAGCGCAGGATATTGTGATTTTGAAGGTTGCGGATATGACTATCATTTCCGATTATTTTGTGGTAGCCAGCGCACCGAATGTTTCGCATGTGCAGACGCTTGCGCAAGAGGTACAGTTCAAAATGGCGGAAGAAGATGTTCGTCCGCTGCGCGTGGAAGGCGAGCGTGCAGGCCGCTGGGTAGTCATCGACTACGGCGATGTATTGGTGCATTTGTTCCACAAAGAAGAACGTGAATTTTATCAGCTTGAAAGGTTATGGAAAACCGAAGGTAATTACTGCAATTATTCGGAAGAAATGGAAGCTGCCAGAAAATAAGGACTTTGTAAAATAGAATTTTAAAAGACCGCAGATTTTTTGGCGGTCTTTTTGATATCGTTTTCAGTGGGCAGACAAAAAGAACAGTGGTTTTGGCGTTTGAAACGATAATAATGTATATCATATGAAATTTATGCAGGTTATACAAGAAAGAAGGAAAAACCATGGAATGCAGCTTACGACCTTTCAGGATGGAGGATGCAGATTTGCTGGCAGCGGCGTTGAACAACAGGAATGTACAGGATAACCTGAGGGATGGGCTTCCATATCCCTATACGAAGGAGAATGCAAAGGAGCATATCACAGAAACGTTACAAGCGAATAGCCACGTTACATTTTCTTTTGCAATTATTTCTGAGGAAGGGTTGGTTGGAAGCATCGGTGCTTTTCGTCAGTGCAATATACACTGCCGAACTGCGGAAATCGGTTACTATATTGCCGAAACGTTTTGGGGCAGAGGTTATGCAACGAGCGCAGTCGGGCAGATGTGCCAATACCTGTTTGAGCATACGGACATGATTCGTATTTTTGCTGAACCGTTTGCCTGCAACTTGGCGTCCTGCAGGGTTCTTGAAAAAAACGGTTTTCAATGTGAAGGAATATTGCGGCAAAACGCGCAGAAAAACGGTGCTGTTTTGGATATGAAGATGTATTCTGTTTTAAAAGAAGAGTTTTTAAGAAAAAATATGTAAGGAAAAACCCCGGTTGAAGTTTCAGCCGGGGTTTTGATCGTTTATTGAAAACGATAGGCGTCAGTTCCCTTGAGACATCTGGAGATAAGCGGGGAGCATATTGGCGATTATATCTTTTCTCGCGTCGATGCCGGAGGTGATCTCCATCAACTAGAGACTACTATCCACTAGGCGAAGCACACAGTGCTCCGTGATGAGCAGAACCTCTGGTTTATGCTTCCTCACGAAATTTTGCAGATAAAGTGAGTTGCTCAATTTTTTTGGATTCTTTATTATGGGATAGAGCGGCGAAGCTCTTAAGAAAAAGCTATTGCTTCTGCCTGCGAATATTTTCGTGACGTGACTTTGTACGAGGACGACGTTCCAGAAAAGCCGCACCAGTACAAAAAGCACCGACAATAGAAAAAGCAATGCACAAAATAACAATAATTTCTTTTGTAATAATCGGGTCTGCCATATCATAACCTCCAAAAATGTTTTCTTATTCTGTTTTCAGTGTAACGCAGGGGAGAGCTATCTACGGTACAACAGCCAAAAAATTGTGAAAAAATTGTGAAATCAGCTCTGGGTTTTCGGCATGCGCTATACAAAACAAGGATAATGTTATATAATATCGTAATGATAGCGATGTGATATTTCAGTGAGGTTGTAAATTTGAAAAAAGTAATCGTAGGGCTGATTTTGGCTGCTGTTTTATTCCTTGTGCCGCTGACGGCATTGGCGGAAACAGCTGCGCCGGAAGCACAGCCAAGTACCGAACCGGCAGTTGTCGAAGATCAGCAGGCGGCAGACGCGCAAGCGACGCCCACGCCGATCCCTACTCCCCAGCCAACTGCAACGCCGGACCAGACTTTGGAATACCATGAAGGCGCACCGGAGCTTGATTTAGCGCAGATCAGTTCGGAATCCGCTATGTTGATTGATGCGGATACGGGGGAAGTTTTATTTGCAAAAAATGCGAACTGG
The DNA here is from genome assembly GCA_034926635.1 of Christensenella sp. Taxonomy (GTDB): domain Bacteria; phylum Bacillota; class Clostridia; order Christensenellales; family Christensenellaceae; genus Christensenella. Next base: position 212,022 of record JAYFQX010000010.1, read on the forward strand.
AGAATTTTTCCTGCAAGCACAACAAAACTTATGACAGCGCTTTTGGTGCTGGAGCACTGCACCATGGACGAAATGGTAGTGATTCCGCAGGAAGTTAACCAGTTCAGCGCAACGTCAAGTTTGATGGGGCTTCGTGCGTGGGTAGGAAAAGAGATCCCAGTCAGCGACTTGATTTACGGGCTTATGATGTGCTCGGGGAACGATGCGGCCGTTGCGCTGGCAATCCATGTTGCGGGCAGTGAAGATGCCTTTGTTCAGATGATGAATGAAAAAGCGGCGAGCCTTGGTATGGCGGGGACGCATTTTTTGAACCCCGATGGGATATATCTTGCGAATATCGGTCATGACCATTATACGACGGCATCGGATATGACGAGGCTTGCGCAGGCGGCTTACCAAAATCCGACCTTAATGGAAATTATGCGGGCAGAAACCTATACGTACCAGACAGAAGGTTTTTCTGAGACAAATCAGATAGAGAGTTCCAATTATTTGATCCATACACCAATTGCAAAACCGGAACTGGCACCGTATTTATATGATAAAGCCACAGGGATGAAGACGGGAACGCTCAACAACATTATTGTCCCGGGCGCAGAAACGCCGATTCCTTCTTATGGCTGTTTGGTGGCATCTGCCTCCGGAACAGGACTGAATTTGATTGCCGTGATTTTTGGAGACTTGTCCATTGGCGATAAAGATGCGGGAATCCCCAATGCTTATGCGCGGTGGGATATTGCAAAATATTTGTTTGATTATGGATTTACAAATTTTGCAAAGGTAGACGTAGCACAATATATTACGCCGGTATCTTTAATGCAGCAGGTTCAGGACGTCGCGGAAAACGATCCGCAGGAAGGTTCCCTTGAGGTAAACACAGATCTGAGCGGCGAAAAGACTGATGTGCGACTGCTTGACGCGGCGACAGCACAAGGCCTTGCGGATGGAAGCATCCGGCTGGAACAGCAAACGGAGCTTGAGGAACCGCTTGCAGCGCCAATCACCCAGGGGCAGACATTGGGCAAGGTTTCTTATACCCTTAATGGAAAGGAAGTATATTCCGCACCCCTTGTGGCAACGCGCACGGTATATCCCCAGGGAGAAGAAAAAGATACCAGCGAAGCCTACGGTGTACCGTTGTTTACCTTTGAAATGTGGTATTTGTGGATATTGATTCCCGCGGGAGCGGTGCTCACTTTGCTGGTGATCCGGACAATTAACAGGAGCCGCAGGAAGACGCGTTATGCAATGCGCGGTAGGCGCAGCGGATATAGCGCGCGGCATTACTACGATACTCCGGTGTCGAAACAAGCTTCTTCCCGGGGACGTAAAGACGCGGTAAAGACAATTAATCGCGGATCGGCAAGGGCGGATCGAAATACAGGCGAAGGCACTGGGCGAAACAGAAACAACCTATAACAATATGGCGGAAAGAAAACAAAAAATATTTTGGAAAAAGTGTTGATTTTTATGTGGCATATGATATAATAAATAATGCTACTTTTGGAAAAAGAGGTGAAAAAGCAATGAGAGAAGGAATTCATCCGAAGTATGGCGAATGCACAGTTACGTGTGCTTGCGGAGAGACTTTCAAAACCGGTTCTACAAAATCAGAGATGAAAGTGGATATCTGCTCTAAATGCCATCCGTTCTTCACAGGAAGACAAAAGCTTGTTGACACAGGCGGTCGTGTGGATAGATTTAAGAAGAGATACGGCATGAAATAATTTTGGTATTTCATGATGTTTCAGTGTTGAAAAAAAGACTGCAGACCGTGACAGCTATTTTACGGTCTGCTTTTTTTATCATAAAGGAGAAATGAGTGAAAAGAACAAGTATAGGCGGGCAAGGCGTGCTGGAAGGCGTTATGATGCGTTCTCCAGAATATACGGCGATTGCGGTACGCAGAGACAGCGGGGAGGTTGTTACGCAAAAGCAGCCCACGCAACTGCTTGCTACCCGCTATAAAATATTGGGCGTGCCCATTATCCGCGGCGTTGTGAATTTTGTGGAAATGATGGTGATGGGCGTCAAGACCATTACGGATGCGGCGCGGATGTACGACCCGGAAGATGATGAGATGGAACCCGGGAAAATGGACGAGGCAATTGCCGCGAAGACCGGCAAAAGTCCGATGGATGTGGCGATTTTTTTTGCGGTGTTGGTAGCGATCGTAATCGCGGTAGGATTGTTTTTTATCCTGCCGAATTTGATTACTGGATGGATTACACCGTATGTTCATTCGGCTATCGGTAAAAATCTGATAGACGGGCTGATTCGTGTTGGGATGTTTGTGGCGTATTTAGTGGTAATCTCCAATATGAAAGATATTAAACGGCTGTTTGGATACCATGGCGCGGAGCACAAGGTAATTAACTGCTTTGAGCACGACATGCCGATGGATGTGGAACACGCACGGCAGAATACGCGGCTGCATCCACGCTGTGGGACCAGCTTTTTGTTGATAGTGATGATTATTTCCATCCTGCTGTTTACGCTGCTTGGCTGGAGTGATAACTGGGCAGTGCGCATTGGCTTACGGCTCGCGATGCTGCCGGTTGTGGCTGGGGTATCCTATGAAGTGCTGAAACTGCTGGCTCGTTATGAGAATAAATTTGTGGCAGCGCTGCGTAAACCCGGTATGGCGCTGCAGTATTTGACAACACGCGAACCGGATGACGGTATGATTGAAGTTGCGCTCGTTTCTTTCCTTGCGGCAGAAGGAAAAACGTCGGATACGGATATTCAGGATCTGGCGGTGCGGTATAGTCATAAAATCGATGGATCTCCCGCGGATTTCGGTAATGCTGAGCCAAAGCAGGGAAAAGAAAACAAGAACGCGCAATCAGAAGAACAAAACGCCGCAGCTACCAATGAGTAGCATAGGCGAAATATACCGCAAAACGGTTTTGATGTTCCGGGAAGCCGGGATCGGCGAAGCTGAGGCGGAGGCAAAAGTTTTATTAGCGCACGTGCAAGGCTGCGGATTATCGCAGCTTTGCCTGCGCTTTTTCGATGAATGTAAAAGCATTCCGGAAATTGAGGAAGCTGCGGCAAAACGCCTGAAAGGGACCCCTCTTGCGTATATTTTGGGAGAGAAAGATTTTTATGGCCGAGCGTTTACGGTTGACGACCGTGTGCTGATTCCACGTTTTGATACGGAATCTGTTGTTTTTCGCGCCCTGGAGCTGATTAGGCAAAATGGATACCGGACGGCGCTTGACTTGTGCTGCGGCAGCGGCGCGATCGGCATTACGCTGTGCGTGGAAGGAAAACTGGAAAGGGTAGACTTTGCGGATGCTTCGGACGGCGCTCTTTGCGTGACGGAGATCAATTGCAGGAAATATCTACCCCACGGAATTTATAATCTAAAACAAGGCGATTTATTTCAGCCTGTTACGGGTACTTATGATATGATTGTAAGTAATCCGCCTTATATCAGCGCATCGGATTTTGAAGAACTGGAGCCGCTGGTCAGGGAACAGGAACCGAAGATGGCGTTGCTTGCAGAAGAAGAAGGATATGTTTTTTATAGACGGATTGCATCGCAGGCGGAAAAGTATTTAAAGCCAAACGGCGCGCTGGTGCTGGAAATCGGTGATATGCAGGCGGAAAAGGTATGTAAATTACTTTGGAATGCCGGTTTTGTCGAAGTGAAATCCGGTTGCGATCTTGCCGGTCGACCAAGATGGGTATCGGCGTATCTGGCAGTGGGTGCACGGTGATATAAAGAAATTTTTCATATATTGGAGAAACTATGATAGAAAAACTCAAGACAATTAAAGAACGATATGATGTTCTCACGGGAGAGCTTTCCGATCCGGCGATAATCGGAAATCAGGAAAAATTCCGCACACTTGCGCAGGAGCAGGCTTCCATTGCGGATATAGTAGAGGCATATGAAAAATATGCAAAGCTTTTGGATCATATTAGTCAGAACCGTGAACTGATTGAGACCGAGGATGACGAAGAGTTAACTGCCCTTGCAAAAGAAGAATTGGGAGAACTCGAACAGGAGCTGGAAGCGCTTGAAGCAGAAATCAAAGTGCTGTTGATCCCAAAAGATAAGAACGATGATAAAAATGTTATTCTGGAAATTCGCGCAGGCACCGGAGGCGATGAAGCGGCACTTTTTGGAGGAGATCTGCTTCGAATGTATGGTCGGTATGCGGAACTGCATGGTTATACGGTAGAAACGCTTTCTTCCAACATGACCGAGCTTGGCGGTGTAAAGGAAATTGTCGTTTCTATCGCGGGAAAAGGCGCATATTCCCGCTTGAAATATGAAAGCGGCGTACACCGCGTGCAGCGCGTGCCGGATACCGAATCTTCCGGGCGCATCCATACTTCTGCGGCGACAGTGGCGGTGCTTCCTGAGGCGGAGGAAGTTGAGGTTAACATCAACCAGAACGATCTGCGCGTGGATGTGTTCCGCAGCGGCGGTCACGGAGGACAGAGCGTTAATACGACGGACAGTGCTGTCCGCATCACACATCTTCCGACGGGATTGGTGGTAACCTGCCAGGATGAAAAATCACAGATCAAAAACAAGGCGAAGGCCATGAAGGTATTGGCGTCGCGTCTGTATGATTTATACAAAAATGCCGCGGATAGCGAGCTTTCCGAGAATCGGAAAAGTCAAGTGGGTTCGGGTGATCGCAGTGAGCGGATCCGTACTTACAATTTTCCGCAAGGGAGGGTGACCGATCATAGGATCGGAATGACGCTTTATAAACTGGAAGCGTTTTTAAACGGTGAAATGGATGAAATGATCGACGCGCTGATCTTGGATGAACGTCAGAAAAAGTTGATGCAGGTGGATTAACTTTTCTTTTCACGAAAAGCGCGTATCTTTTGATGCAGCGGGAACAGTACGCAGTTACGGATTCGTTTGGAACCGGGGAGGCGTTATGAATACAGTTTTATATGCGACACTGATCGGCGCATTTGTGGGAGCGTGCGGCACCGGTTTGGGTGCGGTGCTTACATATTGGATTAAAATTAAAAGCAAGCGGTTTTCTGCTGTTTTGATGGGGCTTTCCGGTGGGCTGATGCTTTCGATCGTTTTTTTTGATATGCTGCCGGAAGCGTTTGAGAGTGCAGGATGGTTGCTGACGCTTATATGGTTTGCGGTAGGTGCGGCTGTTTTGTTTACGGTAAATAAGCTGGTGCCGCATCATGACGTAGCGACCTCGGACGATACCAAATTGATCGATGATTTGAAGCAAAAGAGGCTTGTGAGGAGCGGTCTTTTGCTGGCGCTCGGCATTGCGGTACATAATTTACCGGAAGGTCTCGCACTTGGAAGCGGATTGGTATCACAGGCGGCTTTTGGAATTGGGCTTGCGGTGCTGTTGTTTGTGCACAACATCCCGGAAGGTATGGGGCTTGCGATTCCCCTGAAATTAGGGCGTGTATCCTATGGGAAGATCTTTTTAGTGGCTGTGCTTGCCGCGCTCCCAATGGCTGTTGGGGCGTGTGTTGGCGCGTTGATCGGTAATATTTCTCCTGTTTTTCTTGCGGGATGTGTTTCTTTTGGCGGAGGGGCGATGCTGTATCTGACACTTTCGGAATTGATCCCGCAGGCTGCATTGCTTTACAGGCACTGGACGACTTGGGCTGCTGTCGGCACGGGGATCGTGCTAGGAATGGTATTGGTGGTAATTTTATGAAAATAGCGACAAAAACGATCTTTGCATTACGGGATTTTGACGGAGCAGTACGCGAAGGCGCAGAGGAGCTTTTGCGCGGTGGGCTTGTGGTATTTCCAACGGAAACGGTTTACGGGCTGGGGGCAAATGCTTTGGATGCGCAGGCAGTTCGGCAGATATTTCTTGCAAAGGGGCGCCCGCAGGATAATCCGTTGATCGTCCATATTGCAGAACGTGGGCAGCTTGAAGGGATCGTCGAGGAACAGACTAAATGTGCACGCGCGTTGATGGAGGAGTTTTGGCCGGGACCGATCTCCCTGATCATGAAAAAAACGGAAGCTATTCCAGACGAAGTTAGTGCAGGGCTTGTTACAGTGGCGGTACGCATGCCGGATAACGAGGTCGCACGCGCGATGATTGCGCTTGCGGGGGTACCGGTTGCGGCGCCGAGTGCAAACACCTCAGGAAAGCCGAGCCCGACGCTTGCAATGCATGCGTTTGAGGATCTCGCTGGTCGGGTGCCGTTGGTGATCGACGGCGGTCCGTGCCGTGTGGGGGTAGAATCCACAGTGGTGGATGTGACGGGGGAAATCCCTCTTATTTTACGCCCGGGAGATGTCACTCCTGAAATGATAGCGGCAGTATGCGGGGATGTACGCGTACATGGCGCGGTGCTTGGAGAGCTCAAAAAGGGTGAGGTTTGCGCGTCGCCGGGTATGAAATATAAACATTATTCTCCGAATGCGCATGTAGTTGTTTTTACGGGAAATAAAAAAGAGGTTGCGAAAAACGTCACTACCATGTATCATAATGTTAAAGCGGATGGGAAAAATCCGTTGGTGGTTTGTCTGGACGACTGTGCCGGATATTATGCTGGCATGGAGACGGTATTTATTGGGGCGGATGCGCACAGCGCGGAAGCCGCGCTTTTTCGCGTATTGCGAGAAGCGGACGAAAATCATTTTGATTCAATTTTATTTCATGCGCAGGAACAAAAAATGGGTCTTGCTGTCATGAACAGGATTATTAGGGCGGCTGCCCACGAAATTGTGGTCGCAAGGGAGGAAAACAGTTAAAGAAATGAACATATTGCTTGTGTGTACGGGAAATACTTGCAGAAGTCCAATTGCCGAAGTGGTTCTGGACGATGCGGTGGATCGAAGTAGCATCCTTCACGGGGATGTAAAGGTAAAATCGGCAGGGACTTTTGCTTGCGAAGGCGCAGAGCCTACGGAAGAAGCAGTTCGGGTACTGGAAGAAATGGGGCTGGATCTTGAAGGGCATAAGGCGGCACCGTTTACGTCGGAACTTGCGGACTGGGCTGATTTGATCCTCGCGATGGGCAAGGAGCAGATGGAACATATTGAAGTAATGGCACCCGAGGATACCGAAAAAGTGCATACTCTTCTGGGATATGCGCAAGGTGTCGACGGCGAACCGATTAACAGCGAATATGATATTGTGGATCCTTTTGATGAAGGCATGGAAGAATATCGTCAGTGCGCCGAGCAGATTAGCGGCGCGGTAGCTTCTTTGGTGAAAAGGCTGGAGAAGGAACAGGAATAGAAAAAAATATTGGAAAGAGGCGCTCTTTGCATTTGGGGGTGTAACTTAGGGATTTTCAGAAAACGAGAATTTTTGAGTGACGCCTTCAAATAGTGGAGCAAGAATAACGACCATACAAGAGTGGAAACGCTCCTGCATGGTCGTTTTCTTTATGCCCAGAAATACACAAATACTGCCCGGCATCTTTGTCCACATTATGTTCTGAATTGACTTGCTATATCCCGTCATAAGAGCGAATATGTACCTACCAAAATTAAAGGAGGTACACATCATGACAATGAAATTTGAGAACATCGACCGCAAGGCACTGGTTAAGGCCCTTGCCGAAAATACCGAGGCTAAGGCCACCTACAAGGGAGCACCCACCTTCGCCTACGAAATCAGCTACTTCACCGTCAGCAGAGACGTCAGCCTTTCCTGCAACGACATGGCTGACAACGAGGAAATCGACAAGGTGCTGGCGGCACTGGCCCAGCGTGGCTTCTGCTGCGCTGGCACGGAGTACGACCAGCCGCAGCCGGAAATCGAGGACGAGGAGCCGCAGGAGGATTGCCCTTCGGCATACGCACAAGCTGATGCAATCGGCCTGACGGTTAGCATTCCGCTGGATATGGTCGCAGCCGGAAACCTGACAAACCTGCTGGAAGCCAAAGGAAGCCTCATCAAAAAGGCCCTCGGCGTGGACAACCTTCCGATAGAAATCACCGAGGACACCATTGCATTCCCTTGGTTTTCAACCATGCCGGAGCTTGACGAGGTCAACGCCTACACGCAGCTGATTGCCGCCCTCTGCAAGATGAGCAAGGCCCAGAAGCGTATCAGCGCAAAGGCTACCGACCCGGAGAACGAGAAATACGCCTTCCGATGCTTCCTGCTTCGGCTCGGCTTCATCGGTGATGAGTACAAGACTTCTCGCAAAATCCTTCTCCGCAGGCTCTCCGGCAACAGCGCATGGAAAGGAGGCACAGGTCATGCGATTACCGAGTAAGGCGCAGATTGACTGCCTCCGCCAGCAGTTTCCTCACGGATGCCGTGTGGAGCTACTCCGCATGGAGGACGCCGACGCACCACCCATTGGCACACAGGGCACAGTCATCGGCGTTGATGACATCGGCAGCATTCTGGTGGATTGGGACAACGGCAGCAGCCTCAATGTTGCCTACGGCGTAGACCTTTGCAGGAAGCTGTAATATACACAGTTTATGCCAGAAATGATTGTGTAATAACCGTATTGATATATCCGCCCAAAAGAGTGAATATGTACCTACCGCAAGGGAAAACACACGATTATGGAGGATTTTATCATGATGAACATTGAGAGATTTGAGCAGGTATTGGCGCAGGGCAAGAAAGACGAAACCATCAATTCCACGCTGCTGTGGGCCTACCGGGACAGCAAGGAGGCTGGGAACGACCGCATCAACTTTGGCGAGGTCATTTGGGATTACGACATCGAGCCGATTCTGGAGGGCCTGAAGGCCGAGGGTATTACCGAATTCACCATCAGCAGCACTTTTAGCAGCCTGATTGAAACGCTGGCCGCTTTCGACAAGCTGGGCTGCCGCATGGCTGGCCTGGCGCAGGTCAAGACACGGTACACCGACTGGCAGACTGGCGAACACGCCCTCATCCCGGCCATCCGAATGAGCCTGTAATATATTGAAAACCAGCAAAATAGCTGCCGAGACATGCGCTGATGTGGCATGCCTCGGCAGCTGTTTCGCTTATTTTAACTTTTTTAGGGGCATGCACAAAACTTCATAGGCGTATCGATACACCGTATTTGAAGATTCATCAGGTGAAATGTCTCCATGTGCCAAGCAGCATCGAAGCATATATAAAATAGTAATTATTGCTTGACTTATTTTACCAGTATCTTTTACAAAGCTATATGTGCCGATGGTAATATGTCTCTCAATATCATTCCTATCGTCCCCGGTGGCCAAAATGCTGGTTGTACTATAAGGTGTTAGTTTTTCATAGCATGTTTGACATTTTCCTTGACGTTCGTCTGATAAGCGCTGAAAGTCAGATTGTTGTACTAACTCATCAAGATTGTATTCATCCTGCTCATAACGCAATATTTCTGCTCCTGCACGAGTTTCGGTCACGACTGTTGTAATTTTCCCGTGAGCGCGTTTGCATTCATATTTTATATTCCGAAACTCAAAGTGTTCATTTGCGTTGCTATTTTTTATCGCAACTTCTGAGAATGATACCGTCTGCCGCACGCCAATATATTCCTGTGTTGTAATTGCAGCACGCAGCAAGGCGGAGTGTAGTGCTGCGAGGTTCTCTCGGAAAGCACTGCCCTCATCTGTATCTGTGGTCAACAAATTTTCAATGTAAGTTTTGAAACGATTTGTTTTTCCACCGATATATTCGATGCACTCCTTATCTGTTTTTCCTTCTACCTCGCCACTAAAGTTATACCATGCGTTAAAAGCAATCCACGCCTTCATGAAAGCAGAGAAGTAATCTATTTTGATGTCTATGGCATCAATCCAGTCTTTATATCCGGGCATATCGGCTCACCTCACTTTGCATGAATGACATCATCATTCATAATGCGAAGAGCCTCTTGCTCTAGTTTATATGCTTCATATCGCTTGGCATTGGCGGTTAGTGCAAGGTCGTTGATGTGCTTTTGAACTTCGTGATTTTTTAACAGCGGAATTGGAATCTGGCTGACATGTTTGTCATCAATCTCATCGACCACAGAACCATAGGTATATCTTGTTATAAGATGATAGCCATAATCAGAGGCTAAGAAAACATTGATATATCCAGCGAGCTCGGTGTTCGCTGGAACCACACGGATAATATGCTGATTGGCAGTCCAGTTTTCCCAATGCTTTCCAACAAGCGTTACTTTTCCGATTGTTCCGCTACAGGTTATCATTGTCATATTTTCGTGCAATTCTAACTGCTTGGTAATACGGTCAGCATGATGAACAAGTGACAAATATTTTTTGTTGGAAGGGTCTAATTCCCATAATTGTTTTCCACCAATGAAAACACGACCATGTCCTTCATCCACATATACACGCTTAAAGCGCCCCGGCAAAATGATGTCCCTGCTAATCCGAGCATCACCAACTGTCGTAACCTCCTCAGCATGTAATTGCAGGTGCTTTGTGATTGCATCCACAATCGGCACATGGTAGGAGGCATCCAAGCGCAGGCTCATATTGCTCAGCTTAACACTGAATGTGTCTACTGGGGCGGTACTTTTCTGCATTTCGGAAATCGGCGGTAATTGCAGTTCCTCTACCAACAGTCGAGTTGCTTCATCGATTAGTTCATTTGATTCATCTCGAAGCGCGTAGGATTGAACAATCAAGTCGCTAATTTTCTGCTTTAACGAAGCGGGTGCATCCGGGATTGGTACTGAATCCAAATGGTCTGCTTCGATATGTGTAATAACCGCTCCATAACTATTGGTCAATAAAATTCTGTTGCCAACCTGACTTTTCAAATAGGCATATACATACCCGGCGTCCTTGCTATCGTTGCAGCTAATGCGCAACAAATCATGACTGAAAATCAAATTATCCAAAGTATTCGAAACGTAAGATACTTTTCCGATTGTTCCAGAGCAAGTCATCAATATCTGTCCGTGATGGACTCTTAATGCATCAATATTTGTCTTGGTTCGCTTTGAGATATACCCATCCGGTGTCGGCTTAATATCAAGAATGGTTGATGGCTGATAGATAGGGTATTCAGACTTTTCCACCCAAATTCGCTTAAATCTACCACATGTGTAAGAATTGGATATACCATTTTCTCCACACAGCATTTTAGGATTGTATTTACCATGTGTAATAAGATGGCGAGCTTGCTTCGCCTCTACATCAAAAACACTTGCCTCCAATCGCTTGCCGCGAGCAATTACATCAGAGAGAGCCACTTCACACCATTTCAATGGGCTCTCGCTTATTTCAACTTCCGGCAATTCAGGTACTACATAGTTACGAGCAAGATTATCATTTACCATGCCAATCCCTCCTGCTTCTTCCATTCTGCGAAAATTGCAGGGACATCAGGTGTCTGGTCATCTTCAACTTTGTGCGTTTGCTGGTGAGATACAGTACGGCTGCCTTCGCCCGTCTCGCCGAGAACCAACACGCTGTTAGTGTCAGGAACAAGGATTTCATTTCCCTCGTCATCACGCTTGAACAAAGGATTACCACGCTTGTCATGGCCGACTTTTTCTACCATAGACATGAAGATGTTGTAATCAGCCATTTGCCCAGAAGATTCCTCTGATGCAATCTGCTCAGCGGTCTTTTTCTGCAAAATCAGGACAGAGGTCTGGGTACCATTTCGAGGCTGGAAAGTGTCTGCGTGCAGGTCAATGCTTGCAACAATTCTGTGATTTTTTATCAGCCATTCACGAATATAGCCAAGTCCCGGTGCCCCAAGAATGGAGTCCGGCAGAACAATACCCATTCTTCCGCCGGGAACAAGTAATTGGGTACAACGCTCGATGAACAGAATTTCCGGAGGAACGGAAGATTGCAGTCTCGGAGTCATTGTCCATACGCCGGTTTTCTTGTCGTTTTCCCAGATATGAGCCAACTCAAACTGCTCCAAAATGTTCTTGTCCTTAATCGGAATTTTGCTGCCAAACGGCGGGTTTGTGACAATAACATCAAAATATCCAATGCTACTGAAATTGCGTATTTCCGCTTTCTTGACATGAAGCGCGTCTGCGAGGCGAGTTCTGAATTCATCAGCCCATTCGTGAGGCGGCAACAGCGAATTTGTTTGCAGAATGTTGCCGCTGCCATCGTTGTTCATAACCATATTCATTTTAGTGGCCTTGACTAAGTCTGGGTTGATATCAAACCCATAATAGTTGGATGCAGCCATTTCAGAAATACGGTCTTGGAATGTACGAATTGTATTGCTATCCCAATTCTCACGCTTTATCCCCAGTGATGCGGAAAACTCTCTTTCGAGCTCACTAATTACATGAGTCATTGCAGTTACAAGAAAACCACCCGTACCGCAAGAGGAATCGAGAACTTTCTCATCCATTCGAGGATTAATCATTTCGACAACCATTTTCATGACATTTCTTGGGGTGAAGAATTCTCCGCGGTCACCTCGGAGGTTGGCACCAACAATTTCTTCATATGCCTTTCCCTTAATGTCAATGTTGGTGTTAAGCAGGCTATATCGCTGCAGCTCACTGACAATATATGCAAGGCTTCTGGGACTGAGCTTTATCTCATCATTTGCATCGAAAATCTTGCCGTGTCTCTTTTTAACACGCTCGAAAATCTTGCCGATTCTCTTTCGGACAGTAAGCTGGCCATCAGGATTTGAGCGTTCCTCGGAAGTGGTGTAGAACTCTAATGGCGCAGGGATATTGCGTTCATCCTCAATTTTACAGAAAATAACCTTGAGAAGTTCAAAGAAAGCAGGCTGTTTCTGCATGCCATCATTTACATAAATATGGTTATGACAAGTCTTAAACACAAACAGCAGATTGTCATCAGATGCATTGCGAAGGCTTGTTCTGCTCGGCCTGTTTACATCATCCAGATTTCCATCGGCTGACGGAATGTCATTGTACTCCATGAATTGGATGTTTCCGTTGTCATCAACATATTTACGGAATACATATTTCTGGATACTATTTGTCCACATGCCCCACTCGCAGTTGGGGCAAACAGACATATATGACTGAAGCTGTGCAATACCATCTTTGGCATTGCGCGCATCAACGGTTTCTTTTTTACACTCGATAATGAGCTTAATCGTTCCTTGGGTCTGTTCAGATGCGTCTTTTTCCCAAATGACAATATCTGCACGCGGCTTATTAGAGCCGACCTGCAACGTAAATTCAACAGAGATTTGGCTTGGCATATATTTGTGCTCATTCACCAAACGCTTTTCTATCGTCTGGCGGACATATTCTTCCGGTGTATCATTACGGAATTTACCGTCAATATAGTCGCATATTTTTCCATCTGGGATAACAATTACTTTTTGTGTACTCATATTGTTCCTCCATGTACTTTGTTCTTGGCCTTGCGTAAACTTTTTCGAATCGAACTGATTGCTTCCGGATTATCCGAAACCATCTGTGTGATATCGGCTGGTAGTTCACCACGCTCCTTTGCGGCCATGTTAAAGAAACGTTCTTTGGCTTGTTCGTCAGCATGAAGGATTTCCACTGCCCTAAACTGCAAATGAGGCGGAAATGGATTTGTTCTTCCTGAAACGATGTCATAAAAATAGGGCTTTTTGATACCAAGCTGAGTGTAAAAATCGGTTTGTGTCAACCCAGCTTCTTTAATTAGTCGCTTCAAGTATTCACCGAATCGAGTGTCATCATCCACGCTCATCACCTCCATTTAGTATGTATGTATACATACTAACATACTTTAAGAAAAAACACAATAGGGAACGCATAATTGGTGCAAAAAAGTCCTCCGGGGATTCGTCCTCGGAGAATATTTTTTGTGCTTTTTTCGGCTCTCTCTTCGAAATGGGCCATTTTCTCTTGACGGTAGATTTGTAGGGACAAGTATGACAGTCACCCTTCGCAAAAAATGAATACAGCTTTGAGCCGCAACGGCCTCATCAGCCTTACGCCCGGAAAAGCAGAAATGAGATTTTTGAATTTTTCATCCAAAATTCTTACGAACACGGTCTTTGGCTACATAGCTGTCAAGAAGATGGCTGCTTCCTAAATAGCAAAAAGTTTTTCAGAAGTTTTCGGCCAAACGGCACTTACGCCTCCATTGGGAAGTGTAGATGAGATTATTTCAAAAAGTTTCGTCAAACCGAGCCGCTGACCTCCAGTGGATGGTGAATGAGGAAAAAGCCAAAAGCATTGGCTCAATTCCGCTACTGACCTCCATTGGAAAGTGAGGACAGGAATTTTTGAAAAACATCCGCTCAAATCTGCCGGAGTTCTCCAGTGGGAAAGTGTTGGAAGAAAATTCTCCGAAATTGGGAGTTTGCCGTTCTTTCAATACATAGCTGTCGGAGGGAAACAGGGAGTTGTTCTTTTCGGCTGGCTCAGGGAAGAAAAGAAATTTCCCAAATTCCCGGACAAAACCGCTGCAAACCACCAGTAGACGGTGAAGGGCCAAACATCCCTCAGATTGGAGGTGAGGAAATTGAGCACCAAAGCCAAGGCACACAGGCGGCCTGATGAAACGCCTGCCAAAAACAAACGAGAGGAGAAAAAACATCATGAGCACTACAAGTTTCACAATGTACCACGCCGACTGCGTGGGCAACGCTGCAAACTGCCTGTATCCGCATAAAGTGACGGTTACCGATGCTGCCAGCATGAAAGCGGCCATGACCAAGGACTATGTATTCTCGGCCTTTAAGAACAACTACCGCAATGCCGAGAATTTCCTTTCTGCGGATGCACTGGCGGTGGATTGCGATAACGACCATTCTGACTGCCCGGAGGCATGGGTCACGCCGGATACCATTGACGCCAAGTTTCAGGGCGTGGCATTCGCCGTACATTACAGCCGTCACCACAATCTGCAAAAAGGCGATAAATCACCGAGGCCACGGCTCCATGTCATCTTCCCGATAGACACCGTGACCGACAGCAACGAGTACGCCGCTATGAAAGCGACCGTACAGCGCATCTTCCCGTACTTCGATACCAAGGCACTGGACGCTGCCCGATTCTTTTTCGGCACGGCAAAGCCGGAGGTGGAGTTCCGGGGCGGCAGCATCAATCTGACACAGTTCCTTGCAGAATACGAGGAAAGCGATGAGGAGCTGCTGGCAGCGCTGGATGCCGTCATCAGCGAGGGCAATCGCAACAACAGCCTGTCGCGCTTCGCTGGACGCACCCTGAAACGCTACGGCGATACCGAGGATGCCTACCAGCGTTTCCTGCAGGAGGCCGAGAAATGCGTACCTCCTTTGCCGGACAGCGAATTGCAGACTATCTGGCGCAGCGCCATTACCTTCTATAAAAAGGTACAGTCCCAGCCGGATTATGTATCGCCGGAGAAATTCAATGCGACCGTGGCCACGCTCAAGCCGGACGATTACTCCGATGTGGGACAGGCCATCGTGCTGGCAAACGAATACGGCAATGAGCTGCGCTACTCCCCGGCAATAGACTATCTCCGCTTCAATGGCATCTACTGGCAGGAATCCAAGTCCCGTGCACAGGCCGCTGCACAGGAGTTGACGGAGCGCCAGCTGGAGGAGGCCCGTGCTCTTATCCGAAACGCCAAGGAAGCAATGGAGGCCACTGGTGCCTCTGCACTGATTTCCTCGATGGGTGAAAAGAAAGCAATGGACGCATTCTCCCCGGAACAGGCAAAAGCCTATGACGCATACAGCACGGCCCTCGATTATTACAGCTTCGTCATCAAGCGCCGCATTTCCAAGAATATCGCAGCCACCATCAAGGAAGCGCAGCCGATGCTGGAAATCGACCATACCGCACTGGACAGGGACGGTTTTCTGCTGAACACACCCACAGGCACCTATGACCTGCGCAAGGGCCAGAGCGGCGCCAGAGAGCACTGTGCGGATGACTTCATCACCAAGGTCACCTCGGTTTCACCCAGCGGCAAGGGCATGAAAGCATGGAAGGAAGCACTGGATACCTTTTTCTGCGGCGATACCGACCTAATGGAATATGTGCAGCGTGTGGTGGGCCTTGCAGCCATCGGCAAGGTTTATGTGGAGGCACTCATCATCGCCCACGGCGAGGGCCGCAACGGCAAATCCACCTTCTGGAATGTGCTGTCCCGTGTGCTCGGCTCCTACAGCGGTAACCTTTCTGCCGATACGCTGACGGTCGGCTGCCGCAGAAATGTGAAGCCGGAGCTGGCAGAGGCCAAGGGCAAGCGACTGCTGATTGCTGCCGAGTTGGAGGAAGGCACTCGCCTGAACACCTCCACAATCAAGCAGTTCTGCTCCACGGATGAGGTATTTGCCGAGAAAAAATACAAATCGCCCTTCAGCTTTATCCCGACCCACACGCTGGTGCTGTACACCAATCACCTGCCGAAGGTAGGAGCCAATGACCCCGGCACATGGCGCAGACTGCTGGTCATTCCGTTCAATGCCGTCATTGAGGGGAAGGGCGATGTGAAGAATTACGCCGACTGGCTGTACAAGCATTGCGGCGAAGCAATTCTGGCGTGGATTATCCTCGGTGCGCAGAAGGTCATTGCAGAGGACTTCCATCTGGTACAGCCGCAGGTGGTGAAACAGGCCATTCAGTCCTACCGGGAAAATAACGACTGGCTCAACCATTTCATTATGGAACGCTGCGATGTTGGCCCGGCCCTGAAGGAGCGCTCCGGCGATTTGTACACAGCCTACCGCCTTTACTGCAACACTACCGGGGACTTCACACGCAGCACCACCGATTTCTATGCCGCTATCGAGTTTGCCGGGTATGAGCGCCGCAAGAGCAAGACCGAGAGTTACATCTACGGCTTACACCTGAAGGACTATGATGACCCGTCCGCAAGCGAGGATTTTCTCATCACGGCGTGAGAGGGTGACGGGCAATGACGGTCTCGGTATAAACTTCCCTATAGCACTTTTTTGAAAACCCCTATAGAGAAGTTTAGTAGATGACCACCACCGCCCATCACCCTGATGAAGGGAGGTGGGGCCTATGGGCTGATACAACGCACAAGATCACTACTGTGGACACCCACAGGGAAAGGAGAACGCTATGAGAATGCTTGGAATTATGAACGAAGAATTTCGCTTGGACAAGGAAGATTTCAGCAACGCCCGTTACAACTGCGTGGCGCTGATGAAGAGTCCTTGTAACACCACCGCCGCACTGATGCAGAGCCGCTGTGGTATCCCGGAACGCTGGTGCGTCATTTATGGCGGCAACAATCTGTTCTTCACCAGCCAGCAGAGTGCCATTAACTACTGTGCAACGCACGGCTTTTCCAATTTGGACTGACCGTTGACCCGGTAGGGGCGGTCTGAATCTCTACGGCAAGAATGCCGTGGAACGGGCGTGGGGTCTTACGCACAAAAACGCAAATTCAAATGGGGTATATAACCCTCCGGCCCAGAGCCGAAAAGTGGCGTATTCATTGGCTTTTGACCCTATTACCGTTCAAAAAATCATACAGAAATGAGGTATTTACACATGAAAATGAACCGCAAACTCACCGAAGCACTGCGTGAGGCCCACATCGACTTCACCACCTTCGACATCGTGGACATTGCTCCACAAAAGGACGGCCACACCGTGGTCATCCTTGCAGCAAAGAAAGTTGAGCACAATTTGCCTCGCTTCAATGTCCAGTATCGTGACCACAGCCTGTGGTATTACGACCTGCGCCGCCTGATGGACATCTGCGTGGAAGAAAAGCTCTACACCCGACTGGCCGCCGACAGGCTGCTGTACTTTTACAACGAATCGCTGAGAGAGAAATAAGGAGGATTTTTATTATGATGAACACTACTGAATACAACAGAAACTTTTGGAACGCCATGCACCGTGGCGCACAGGGCGATGTTGCACTGATTCCCCGTGAGGGCCGCCATATTATGACTGGCACCTTTCAGCTGCCTGCAGAATCTGGCCGCAAGTACATCGCCAAGCTGGAAAAGGACAGCCTGTTCCGTCAGCTGGCCACGGTGGTAAAGGCTGAGCAGAACGACAGCCATATCTGGACTTTCGATTCTGACGATATGGCCGACTGGGTCGGTGACCGTCCTGTTGATGTGCGTGCTGGCATTGACGATTTCACTCGCTATGAGACGAATGTGCACAAGCTGGCTGCCATGACCCGTCTGGGCGATGACTTCACCAGTGACCTCAAGTTCGACATCGAGGATTACCTGACTACGGTATTTGCGAAGAAATTCGCCAAGGCCGAGGACAACGCCTTCATCAATGGTGACGGCGTGGACAAGCCTGCCGGTATCCTGCACAGTGAGGGCGGTGCCGAGATTGGTGCAGCAGCAGCCACGCTCACCTTTGATGACATCACCAAGCTGTACTTCTCTGTAAAGCCGGAGTACTGCATGGGCGGTAGCTGGCTGATGAATGACGAAACGGCACTGTACCTGCGCAATCTCAAGGATGACGCTGGCAGCTATCTGTGGCGTGGCAGTGCCGATACGCTACTCGGCAAGCCTGTGGTCATTTCCAACGAAATGCCTTCTATCGGCAAGGGTGCAAAGCCCGTGGCCTTCGGTGACTTCTCCTACTACTGGATTATCAACCGCTTCCCGATGACCGTGAAGGTGCTCAAGGAAATCTTCGCTATGCACGGCCAGAACGGGTACCTCGCCTACGAATTCCTCGATGGCCGCCTGATTCGCCCGGAGGCAATCAAGGTCATCCAGATGGCAGAATAAGCATTCCGGCATAACGCCTGTGACAGCGTGGTGGGTGGGTTTGGGTCTGCCACAGGTGCGTTGCCCATTTGATGGAGCGAGGTGCATACATGATGAATACAGAAACACGCAAGTCCCGTATCACCGAGATCTCTATCGGTGGGACGGTGTACATTGTTGAAGCCTTGCAAAGCGATACCGCCAAGGAGACCGCTTACGCCAAGGTAAAAAGGCTCATTTTGAACAACGCCGATGGGCCGAAAAAGTTATCACAATCGACACATTTATTATCCGAATTAGACTCGACTTCTGCAAAATAGTACGGTAATATGCGTATACCCTGAATAGGGATTACCCACTATTGAAGGCTGTCGGAAAGGAGTACACAATGAGTAGACAGCCGAATATTGCAGCCCTTGATACCAGAATGACGGCCCTGTACTGCAGGTTATCCCGTGATGATGAGCTTCAAGGTGACAGCAACAGCATAAAAAATCAAAAACTCATTTTACAGAAATACGCCGAGGACAATGGTTTCCACAATTTTTCCTTCTTCGTGGATGACGGCGTGAGTGGCACCACCTTTGACCGACCCGGCTTCCAGCAAATGATGGAGCAGGTCAACGCAGGTTTGGTGGGAACGGTCATCGTCAAGGACATGAGCCGCCTTGGACGTGATTACCTGAAGGTCGGCTTTTACACCGAGATTGCCTTCCCGGAAGCGAATGTACGCTTCATTGCCATCAACAACGGCGTGGACAGTGCCAATCAGGTGGAGAGCGATTTAACGCCGTTCATCAACATTTTCAATGAATTCTATGCCAAGGATACCAGCAAGAAAATCCGTGCTGTGTTCAAGGCCAAGGGCGAAGCAGGAAAGCCGCTCTGCACCAATCCACCATACGGCTACATGAAAGACCCAGAGGACAAGCACCACTGGATTGTTGACGAGGAAGCCGCTGCGGTGGTGAGAGAAATCTTCCGCCTTTGCATGGCTGGCTATGGCCCGACACAGATTGCAGGCGAATTGCAAAAGCGTAAAATTGTCACGCCAGTGGAATACAGCAAGCGCAACGGCACAAATATTCCATCCACCAAGCAGAGTGATGACCCTTGCGCATGGGCAGATTCCACGGTAGTACACATTCTGGAACGGCAGGAGTACCTTGGACGAACGGTGAATTTCAAGACGCATCGCAAGTCCTACAAGCTGAAAAAGCAGATAAAGAATGACCCGTCCGAATGGCTGGTTTTCGAGAACACGCACGAAGCCATCATTGATGAAGCCACCTTTGAAACGGTGCAGAAAATCCGCAACGGCAGACGGCGCTGGACGCCAATGGGTGAAATGCCCATGCTTTCCGGTATGGTTTACTGCGCTGACTGCGGCAGCAAGCTGTATCAGGTCAGGGGCCGCAATCTTCCCCAGAGCGAGTACATGGTTTGCGCCACCTATCGCAAAAAGGGCAAGCACATCTGCACCTCCCACCAAATCCGCAATTCTGTCATTGAGCAACTTTTGTTGGCGGATTTGCAAAGGGTGACAGCCTTTGCGAGAGCTCACGAAGCCGAATTCATTCAACTGGTGACGAAGTCCAAGGCGCAGGAAATTGACCGCAGCCTTCGGGAAAGCCGCAAAGAATACGAACAGGCCAAAGCCCGTATTGCCAAGCTGGACACCATCGTGCAGCGGCTTTACGAGGACAATGTGGAAGGCAAAATCAGCGATGAGCGTTTCATGAAAATGTCCGCCACCTACGAAGCCGAGCAGAAGCAGTTGGAAAGCCGAG
The DNA here is from genome assembly GCA_034926635.1 of Christensenella sp. Classification (GTDB taxonomy): domain Bacteria; phylum Bacillota; class Clostridia; order Christensenellales; family Christensenellaceae; genus Christensenella. The sequence goes on from JAYFQX010000010.1 coordinate 232,363, forward strand.
TGGCTGAGCTTGAGACCTTCCTGAATGAAACAAAAGAAAAATCCCTGAACGCCGACCACTTCCTTGCACTGGTGCAGAAGTATACGGAAATCAGGGAATTGGACGCAGAAGTCATCCGGGAATTCGTGGACAAGATTATTGTGTTTCAGGCAGAAAAGGTTGATGGTCACAGGCAGCAGCGCATCCAGATTGTCTACAACTGCATTGGCGCAATCGAGCTGCCCAACGAGCATGAAAAAACGGCATAGCCGCATTTCACGACTATGCCGAATTTTTCAAGGAATATAAATCCCTTAGACCGCCCACCTTTAGGGAGGCTTCTTTTTTTTACTGAAATTTGGGTGAATGGTGGAATTATAAAAAGATATGTTGTATAATTTAGAGGTTAAAAAATACTAAAAGGAGTTTGTACTATGAAAATTGCATTTGGGTGTGATCATGGCGGTTTTGCACTGAAAAAAGAAATATTTGCTTATTTTGAGAAAAAAGGATATGAAGTTATTGATTTTGGGACGTATGATGAAAAATCAGTAGATTATCCGGATTATGCGCTTCCGGTAGCGGAGTGTGTAAAAGACGGAAAAGCGGATTTTGGCGTTTTGGTATGCGGAACGGGTATTGGGATTGGGATTGTGGCCAATAAAGTGCCGGGCATCCGGTGCGCGATGGTTTCCGATACGTTTACGGCACGTGCAACACGCGAACATAATAATGCCAATATTTTGTCCATGGGGGCGCGCACACTGGGACCTGGTCTGGCAATAGATATTGTAGATATGTTCCTGAATACGCCTTTTTCGGAAGACGAACGTCATCAGCGGCGTATTGATAAGGTGACGGCAATCGAAAAAGCATATAGTAAATAAAGAGATCGTGATGCCCGCACACGCATAGCGTTGCGGCGCATTTCTATATTACGCTGTAAATCCGTTTTTGGTACAGAACGGAATTGCGAAGCTGAAAATTAAGAATTAAATTGTTGGAGGGAAAAAACATGGCAACAGCGCACATATTGGATCATCCGTTATTGCAGCATAAAGTATCGATGATTCGGGATAAGAACACCGGAACAAAGGAATTTAGGGAGCTGGTAAAAGAAATTGCCATGCTGATGGTATATGAGGTAACAAGGGATATGCCGCTTAAGGAAGTGGAAGTAGAAACGCCCATTACAATGGCGCGCACCAAGGTGATCGCAGGGAAAATGGTCGGAATCGTTCCTGTGCTGCGAGCAGGGCTTGGTATGGTGGAAGGCGTGCTTAACCTGATCCCAGGCGCTAAGGTTGGTCATATCGGTCTGTACCGTGATCCGGAAACATTTCAGCCGGTAGAATATTATTGTAAGCTGCCCGTGGATGCGCAGGAAAGGGAACTCATTGTCCTTGATCCGATGCTGGCGACAGGCGGCAGCGCGGCAGATGCAATCACGCTGATCAAAAAGCGCGGCTGCAAGAATATCAAACTGGTCAATATCATTGCTTCGCCCGAGGGAATTGAAGCCGTGCGTAAGGCGCATCCGGATGTAGACGTTTATGTCGCGGCAGTAGACGAAGGGCTCAATGACCACGCTTATATCGTTCCTGGACTTGGAGATGCCGGAGACAGGCTCTTTGGTACGAAATAAGCAAATATATATAAACAAAAAGAAAGGCGGCATTGACAGATATGCCGCCTTTTGTAAAACATCCTATAGATTAAGAAGGATTCCACAGGGGATTTAGATGCCAAAACCGGTGAAAGAGGAAAAAAATGGCACAGGAAACGGAATGGTATAAACTGGATACGGCAGCAAAGCTATACCCGTCTATTTCACAGACGCATAACAACACGACTTTTCGGTTAATGTTGGAATTATATGAAGAAGTAGATAAAGACCACCTGCAGGAAGCTCTGGTTAAGATTATGCCGCGTTTTCCTTCTTTTGCGGTCACACTTCGCCGGGGAATGTTTTGGTATTACCTCGAACCCAACAGTGCGCTGCCGATTGTAAAAGAAGAGACAGGGTCTCCCTGCAAACGTCTGAAAGATTTCATCAACAATGGTTTTTTGTTTAACGTTATGTATTACAAGAAAAATGTCATTATGGAGTGTTTTCACGGACTTGCGGACGGTGCGGGAGCGATTGAATTTCTAAAAACCCTGATGTATGAATATTTTTGCCTCTGCGGTTATGATATGGATGCGGAGGGCATGGTGCTGGATGCGGAAGGAAAAGTCCGCGTTGAGGAGTTGGAAAACAGTTTTGATACATACTATGATGCCCAGGGGACGGCAAATAAACTGATGCAGCCCCAGGCTTATCATATTATGGGAACCCCCAACGATGATAATGCCATTTTTTTGACGCACGGGATTTTGGATTTAAAAGAATTGCTTGCGCACGTTAAGAAAAAGGGTGTAACAGTTTCTGCTTATATTGCGGCGCTGCTCTTGTACTGTATTGCGAAAGACCAGATGCTCGAGCAGCATCCATCAAAAAAGCCAATCGTTATTTCTGTCCCGATGGATCTGCGCAGCATGTTTCCGTCGGACACGCTGCGTAACTTTGTGTCTTTTGCGAATGTTGGCATGAAGGTGGAAGGGGAAATCAAATTTGACGATGTGCTCGCTGAAATATCGCGGCAGCTAAAAGAAGGGCTTTCTCGGGAAAAAATTTCTGCGAATATCAATAAAAACGTGGGATTTGAGAAAAATCCGTTTATTCGGATGACGCCGTTGTTTGTAAAAAATTTGGTGGTTTCCAGTAATTACAAGCTCTATGGCGAGGGCTGTTATACACTGGTTCTCTCTAACCTGCGTACGGCACAGTTTCCTAAAACTATGCAAAAGCATATCAAACAGGTTTATTATGCACTGGGCGTCAGCGAAATGAACCCGATGAATTGCGTTGTTGTATCCTATCAGGATAAAATGGTGATTACGCTTGACAGGGGAATCAAAGAAACAGGCATTATACGCAGATTTTTTGAGCATTTTTCCAAGGATCTTGGAATGCATGTGGAAATCAAAGGGAATGAATGGAGCGAAAAATGAATTATTGTGACGAATGCCGCGTTTATGTGGACGATTGTTTGGAATATTGTCCGCTATGTGGAAAAAAACTGACGGAACATCCGCGCGAAAATTTGTTGTATCCAAAAGTAGAACGAAAGCGGTATGTTGACCGCCACAGCCTCACAATGGATTATTTTTTGCTTGCCACCTTCGTTGTTATTACGTTATGTATTGCAATCAATATTTTTACATGGAACGGTCAGCCATGGTTTTTGGCGGTTGCTGCGCCGGTTCTGTATGCGTGGATTTTGATTAAAGTGACGATTTTGGGTGATCATTATGCAGGGCTAAAAGCTTTTTTACAGATGATAACATTGTTTGCGATGCTTTTTGCGTTTGATTATATCAGCGGTTTTAAAGGATGGTCTTATTCGTTTTTCCTACCGCTGATCTTATCGCTCGGGATTGCCTATATTGATTTTTATTCCTATTATCATAAATCCAGATGGCGTGATAATTTAATGTATGCTATTCTATTTGTTGCATTGGGGCTGATTCCGATGATGTTATATTTTTTAGGCGTGCGGCAGAATTTTTTCCTGATGTGTCTTTCTACGTTTGCCAGCGCAATCACGGTGCTTGGAATGCTCCGTTTTGCATATCGCTATTTAAAGCTTGAAATGAGAAAACGTTTCCATATGTAAAAATAACAGGAAGAGGGTGTCAAGATGCTGAAGCACATTATTTTATGGAATTTAAAAAAAGAATTTTCGCAGGAGCAGCGGATTTTGCGTGCTGCCAATATTAAGCGTGAGCTGGAAAATTTAAAAGACCTGATTGATGAAATTATTGAAATCAAGGTGGTGATTGACCCGCTTCCGTCGGGAAATGCCGATATGATGCTGGTTAGCGCTTTTGCTGATTCGGATGCGCTGGAACGTTATCGTGTTCATCCAGAGCATGTGCGCGTTGGGCATGATTTTGTACGTCCGTCTGTTGAAAATCGGATGTGCATTGATTATCTGGAAGATTAAAAAACGTGATATTAAAAAAGCCGCTTATATGAACAGCACCCCAATTGTTAGACAGTATGATATACTAAAAAACAATTGGGGTGATTTTTGTGGCAAAAAGAAAACCAAACAAAAAATACACAGCAGAATATAAACAAGAAGTCATTGAAACGATGTATGCAGAGAAGCTCAGTTATCGAGAGGTAGCGCGCCAATTCGAAATAAGTGATCGTGGTATTATTCAAAAGTGGGAGCGTATCTATCTGGAAGAAGGTCCAGCAGGTCTTGCAGTTGAGCGTCGCGGCCGGGCCAGCGCTGCCAGTGGCGCGCAGAAGGGGCGTCCGCCAAGGTTACGTAAAAAGGTCGAGGAAGATTTACTCGCAGAGGTTCAGCGTTTACGTGCGGAGAATGACTACTTAAAAAACTTGCACGCCTTAGTATCGGAGAGAGTACAGCGCGAGAAAAAGCGCAAACAGTAACGGAACTAAGGCAAAAACACAAATTGGCTGTACTCCTCGAAGTGTCTGGGCTGGCACGTGCAACGTATTACTATCACTGCCAGCAGCTTGTATTACCCGACAAGTACCAAGAAGTGAAATTACAAATTACAACCGTTTATCACGAACATCGAGGTCGCTATGGATATCGTCGCATAACAAGCGAACTACGCAACCGAAACTAAGCATCAATCACAAGACCGTACAGCGGCTGATGCGGGAACTGGGACTTATCTGCCGTGTGCGAATGAAGAAGTATAAATCGTACAAAGGCGAGATAGGCAAAACCTCACCAAACCTGCTGGAGCGCAATTTTGAAGCCGAGAAGCCCAATCAGAAATGGGTCGCTGATGTGACCGAATTTCATCTATTTGGGCAAAAGCTCTATCTGTCTGCCATTCTCGACCTGTGTAGCAGAGACATTGTGAGTTACAGTATTTCGGACAGACCAGTGCTATCTATGGTGACAACAATGCTGGACAAGGCTTTTGCACAGATTCCAAAGGACACAAAGCTCATCCTGCATTCCGATCAAGGGTGGCAATACCAACATAAACACTATCATAAGATGCTGGTAAGCAAAGGCATACGGCAAAGTATGAGCCGTAAGGGGAACTGTTTGGACAATGCGGTGATTGAAAATTTCTTTGGCATACTTAAGAGCGAGTTGTTGTACCTGCACGAATTTGAGTCTATGGTACATTTCAAGACCGAGTTGATTGAGTATCTTGATTACTACAACAATCGCCGCGGTAAGGCAAAACTAAAGGGCTTGCCTCCTGCGCTTCACAGACGACAAGCCCTTATGGCTGCTTAATTCTAATTTCCTGTCTAACTTTTTGGGGTCACTTCACTCCTTGAAGCGCGGCCTTTTGTTTTTTTATTTAAGCAAGTTTCGTAAGGATCAAGTCGCTCATTTCACGCGTAGAGAGTATCTTTTCACCGGCAGCTGCAATATCTGCCGTACGTGCGCCTTCGGCTAAAACTGCCTTGACGGCTGTTTCGATAGCCTGCGCTTCTTTTTCTAAATCAAAAGAATATCGCAACAGCATGGCGCAGGAAAGAATCATGGCAATTGGGTTTGCTTTCCCGGTTCCGGCTATGTCGGGGGCGCTTCCATGAATGGGCTCAAACATCCCAAGTTTTGTGGAACCAAGGCTTGCAGAGGGCAGCATGCCAATGGAACCGGTGATCATGCTGGCTTCGTCCGTCAGAATATCGCCGAATAAATTGCCTGTGACAATCACGTCAAACTGGCGAGGGTTACGCACGAGCTGCATGGCTGCGTTATCCACATACATATGGTTTAACGCAACGTCGGGATAATCCTTTGCAATGCGCAGCACGGTGTTTCGCCATAGGCGCGAGGTGGAAAGAACGTTTGCTTTGTCCACACTGGTCAGTTTGTGATCGCGTTTGCGTGCGGATTCAAATCCGAGCCGTACAATACGCTCTACTTCATAATCATGATAGTTCATCAAATCCGAAGAATAGGTGAGGTCATCGCCGCTTTTTTCGCCGAAATAAACGTCGCCTGTTAATTCGCGAAGGATCAGGATATCGAGGTTATCCCCTACGATTTCATCTTTTAAAGGACAAGCTGCCTTAAGCTCGTTATAGATAATAGCCGGGCGTAGGTTTGCAAACAGGCCAAGCTCACCACGCAGGCGAAGTAGTCCTTTTTCAGGGCGTTTATCAACAGGGAGGTTATCCCATTTTTCTCCGCCGACTGCTGCCAGCAGAACTGCGTCGCTCTTGCGGCAGATATCCAGTTGCTCTTCGGGCAGAGGGTCGCCGTACTTGTCAATGGCTGCACCACCTGCGGCTACATCGTGGAAAATGAACTCATGGCCGTAAAGGGAGCCGATACGCTTAAGGACGCGCACTGCTTCTACCGAAATTTCAGGACCGATCCCATCTCCGGGGATTCTTGCAATCGTATATTCCATATTCTTTCACCTTTCTAAAAAATAATACAATTTTATTATATACTAAAAAGTAAAAGGACAAAAGAGGAAAAGCCACAGAGATGCCTTTATCTTTACAATTCGCGGGTTTTATGATATACTGATCACTCAATCAAAACAATCTTATTTTTGCAATTATTATTGATACAGGGGGAGTAAAAATGAACGATTATATCATTGCTTCTGTTTCTACGGCTGATCTTCCGCGAGAGTTTTTTGAAGAACATAATGTTCCGTTTATCAGTTATACTTATACGATGGACGGAAAGGTGTACGACGATGACTGCCGGGAATCCACGCGTCAAGAAACTTACCAAAAAATGCGCGCAGGCACATTCCTCAACACGGCTATGATCAATAAAGCTACTTATTATGACTTTTTTAAAAAGCTTATGTCTGAAGGAAAAAACGTAATTTTTCTCGATATGTCAAGACCTATGTCCAGCTCGTATATTTACGCAGAAGAAGCTGCCAAGCAAATTCAGGAAGAATTCCCGGATAAGCAGTTTTACGCGATGGATACACGCTGTGTTTCCGGCGGGCTTGGCGTCCTGGTAGAAAACATGGTTTATCTCAAAGAAGAAGGAAAAAGCTTTGAAGAGGTGATTGAATGGGGAGAGAGCAATAAACTTAAGATCATGCACCATTTTACAGTGGACGATCTCAATTATTTAAAACGTGGCGGACGCGTCTCAAACGCATCGGCTATGGTAGGTTCGTTGCTTTCCATTAAGCCTGTTCTTTATGTCCCTGACGATGGAACGCTTACGGTTTCCAAAAAGGTACGCGGCAGGAAAGCCGCCTTGCGGCAGATGCAGGAAAACATCAAAAATGATCTTGTGGCGCCGGATGGACAAACAATCCGTATTTTAGGTGCGGATTGCTTAAAAGATGCGGAGTTGATGCGGGATTGGTTTTTGGAAGAATTTCCAACGCTTAAAGAAGTGATCATCACCAGTTTGGGTGTGATTATTGGTGCGCATTGCGGTCCGGGGTTGTTGACGATCTTCTATTTCGGGGATGCGCGCAAGGCGTAATCCTTATAAGAGTATACGATAAAGGCAGCTGTTTTGTACGGCTGTCTTTTTTGTAGGGCTTTATCAACAAAAAGTGCATCGAAGGAAAAAATATGGTAAGATAAGTTGAATGAAAATATGGAATGCGGGAAATTTTGCCCGCGTGGATTAAGACAACTTATGGGAGTAAACATGAAAACGGGAATGTCGACCGCCTGCTTTTTTTGCAGGGAATATAACGAGGAAGCCGTCCGCAAAATGGCAGGGATGGGAATTCGGGAGATTGAGTTGTTTTTTTCGGCGTATATGGAATACAAAAAAACATTTACGGATGAAATAAACAGGATATGTAATGGAGAAGGAATGACAGTGCGTTCCATTCATGCGCTGTGTACGCAATTTGAGCCGCAGCTTTTTTCGCGGCACGACCGGCAGAGGCAGGAGGCAATGGATACCTATCGGCACGTATTGGATGCGGCTGAAAACCTTGGTGCGGGGCTTTATGTTTTCCATGGGGCGATGAGTTTAAAACATGCGTGTATGATGCACGTCAATTATGAATGGGCAGGGGAGTGTGTAACACCTCTTGCCGAGCAGGCTGCAGAGCGGGGGGTTAAACTCGCATATGAAAATGTGCATTGGTGTTGGTATAACAGACCGGGCTTTGCACAGTCGTTGCTCAAAAACACTGACAGCGATAACCTGTATTTTACGCTTGATATCAAGCAGGCGGCGCAGTCAGGCTATGCGGTGGAAGCGTTTTTGGATGATATGGGCAGCCGCCTTGCGCACGTACATTTGTGCGATTATACAAAGGATCCCAAAAAAGGGATCATGCCTTGCCTGCCCTTCTCTGGAGAGGTGAATTGGCAAGGCATGAAGCAAAAACTTCTTGATATGAGCTACAGCGGGGTGCTGATGCTGGAGGTATATCCGGGTGACTATAAAACCTATGAAGACCTCAAAGAAAATTATGACCAGACCGCCATGTTTTTCATGAAATAGGGAAATAGTTTTATGCCGCGCTACGTGCCGCTTTCCAGACTTTTTGCTGCGCAACAGCTTGCGCTTTGGTACGGTCGAAGAAGTGGCGAAGCGCAGGGATCAGTGATACTGCAATACAGATTGCACATTCAACACCGACGACTGTGCCGTTATATCCCAGCGAGTAAAGCCATGCGGGCATTCCTTCGGGTGCATACATACCAAAGAAAATCCAGCCGGATAAAAATTGGCAGACAAATCTTGCGCCGCATCCGTAAAGGATACCTGGTATGATGTTTTTACGCGCGAATCCGGCAAGCGCCAGCAGTGAGAAGGACGCAAGGTAATCCAGCGCAAACTGCGGGAAAGATAGGAAAAACGGTTCTTGTACAAATTGCAGCACACCATAGCAAAGACCTGCAATAAAGCCTTTTTTAAACCCGTAAATATACGAAAAAGCAATCATAGGCAGCATGCTTGCCGGCGTAATGGAGCCGCCGTTTGGCATGGAAAAGAGTTTGATAAAACTCAAAAGGAAAGAAGCGCCAATACAAAGCGCTGCCGTAGTAATTTCTTTGGTCGTCCATTGGGATTTCGATGTAATTTCCCGACCACCGTTTGTTTTCTTGCGATAGACCAGATATCCGACCAAACCTACTGCGATGATAATTAGTACAATCACCAACGCAGGCATTGCCATTTCGGCAAAATCATCAAACATAGTAAAGTGCCCCCTAAATCAAATTGTTTTTCACCGAAGACACCGCTTAAAAAGAAAAACCCCTACAATCTGCAGGAGCCTCAGCCACATAAAAACAACGCTTCCCTGCACACGAATTACCGTGACCGGTTCATAGGGTTATGATTCTCAGCCGTAGCTCCCCTAGCAGTGTATTCAATTTTATAATTTTATGGTAGCCTCAATAAAGCTTGTTGTCAAGTCAAAAAGTTGGCTATGTGCAAATATGAAGCAAAAAAATGATATTTGGCGGACAGCTCTACGCAGCGTGGATTGTATTTAGGTCTGCGGTATCGTATGATGAGAATCATGCGGAGGTAAACAAAATGGATTGCGAAAAAACCGGAAAATTAATTTTAAAGTTACGTAAGGAAAAAGGATTGACGCAAAAACAGATGGCGGACGCCCTGCATATAAGCGATAAAGCGGTTTCTAAGTGGGAACGAGCGGCGGGCTGCCCCGATATATCGCTTTTGCCGGAGCTTTCGGAATTGTTTGGCGTGAATATTGAGCAAATATTGCTGGGAGATTTGAATTTAAGTGAAAAAGATGGAGGAAATATGAAGCGAATCCAATTTTTTATGTGCCCGGAGTGTGGAAATATCATCACAGCGACGGGAAATGCGGAAATTTCGTGCTGCGGACGAAGGCTTTCGGCCATGGCAGCGAAAAAAACGGATGACGCGCATAGGCTTTGCGTTGAAGCAATAGAGGATGAGTACTATATTACATTTACACACGAAATGACCAAGCAGCATTTTATCAGTTTTGTGGCATATGTAAGTTTTGATCGCGTTTTAGTCGTGCGGCTGTACCCGGAGCAGGGCGGAGAGCTGCGCATTCCACAACTGCGGGGCGGGAAATTATATTGCGGATGCAGCAGAGACGGTCTTTGGGTACAGGAAAAATAACGCGCCGGACGGTCAACCGAATATGGCGTTGAGAAACAAACAACAAAAGGTATAAATAACAAGAAAGAGAAAAATCCGTGTAAAAAAGCTGATGTTGTGTTCACAAAATTTATCTGGTTGCGTTGGTTCCTCGTGAATTTTAAAATTATCGGAATCGACAGGAGCATTTAAGAAGCCGGCGATTAGTTCGCGGGCAGTCTGCAAATCCGGTTCTTCTACAAAGATATCCTCCAACTGCAAACCGGCAAAACCCATAATATCGTTACCGCTACTTTTTCGTGTGAATGCAGAAATATTGTTTTCGTTCAATAGCGAAACGAGCATGACAGACTCGGTGGGACTGATTGCGGAAATCAGCAGTATGCCGTTTTTGGGCATACAAAAGCAAACGCGATCTGGCTCCCGCTGTTTTTCTTTTTTAGAGCGGCGCGACGTTTTGGGCGGTCGTCGGGAGACCAATTTTGCGCCGCAATCTGCGCAAACGGTAAAGCCCTCTTCGTATTCATCCCCGCAATTTGGGCAAAACGGCATGGCGTTTCCTCCATTTTCGTATTTTTCATCAATATATCACGAACGAAAGGGAAAAACAACGCAACAAAAATGCGGTTTTTTTCTCTTGATGATTATGGTATGATATTGCCAACAGACGAAAGGGAAGCGGGTAAATGAAAAAAAGTTTTTATGCGTATTTAGCTCGGCTGCGCCATATCAAACGCTGGGGGCTCATGCGGAATACGGAAGAGGAAAACGTTGCGGAGCATACGTTTACGGTTGCGCTGATCGCGCATGCCCTGTGTATTATAAAAAACACATATTTTGGCGGTAATGCAGATGAAAAAGACGTGCTTGCTGCTGCGCTTTATCATGAGGCCGCAGAGGTGATCACGGGGGATTTGCCTACGCCCATCAAATATTTTGACGAAGATATCACCGAAGCTTATAAAAAGATTGAACGTCATGCGGAAAAAAGGCTGGTTTCCATGTTGCCGGAAGAAATGCAGCCGGCAATTTCGCCTTATGTTTTGCAGGAGAAAGATGGAGAGGTAAAAACCATTGTGAAAGCGGCAGACCGTCTTGCGGCCTATATTAAATGCCGTCAGGAGCTAAGAAGCGGCAACCAGGAGTTTCAGAAAGCCTGTGCGCGCACCTGGGAAGCTATAGAGGGGATGAACTTGCCTGAGGTGGCATATTTTGCGGAGCATTTTCTGCCGGGTTATGAGTTGACGCTGGATGAACTCAACTAAAATGTTTTTTTGTTGACAACTCGGGAAGGTTTATGGTATCATAACAATTGCGTAAAATTGAATATGCTTTCAAAGCCACAGACTCAGGAGCGACTGCTTAAAAATCAAGATCCTGACGAGGTTGATTATTATCAGATTGTATCATGCTCTTATAATGTCATCATGGCTTTATAAAGGGCATTTTTTATTGAATCAGCGCAGTTTCGGAGGTGAATGAATTGAAAGAAGCAAAATTACAGGAAAAACAGGCGGCTGTGGCAGAGGTAGTTGATAAGATGAAACGCGCACAGAGCCTTGTAGTTCTGGATTATCGTGGTCTTACGGTATCAGAGGTTTCTGACCTCAGAAGCAAATTCCGTGAAGCGGGCGTAGAGTATAAGGTTATCAAAAACAATATGCTGAAGCGTGCTGCGGATGAGCTAGAGATCGAGGGCATTGACGATTATTTCAAAGGCCCGACGGCAGTTGCGTTTGGATATGAAGATCCGGTTGCTCCGGCAAAGATTCTGTGTAAGTTTGTAAAAGACGTAAATAAAACAGAAATCAAGGGCGGACTTCTGGACGGCAAAGCAATGGATTCAGAAGGAATTCAAAGCCTTTCTAAACTTCCGTCCAAAGAAGAGCTCCTTGCAAAAATGCTGGGCAGCTTGAATGCACCGATCACAAACTTCGCTTTGGCACTCTCTGCTATTCCGAGAGGTCTTGCATGCGCGTTGAAGGCAGTTGCAGATCAAAAACAGGGATAACGAAAAAGAAACACGCGGCATAAGACCGCAACATTAATTTAAAAATTTGGAGGATTATGATAATGGATACAAAACAGATTCTTGATGCAATCAAAGAAATGAACGTTCTGGAACTTTCTGAACTGGTGAAGGAAATCGAAGAGACTTTTGGCGTTAGCGCTGCTGCTCCTGTGGCGGTTGCTGCTGCTCCGGCTGCTGGCGATGCTGCTGCCGCTGCGGAAGAGAAAACAGAATTTGACGTAGTTCTGAAAGCTGCTGGCGCAGAAAAGATTAAAGTAATTAAAGTAGTAAGAGAAGCTACGGGTCTTGGTCTCAAAGAAGCAAAAGATCTCGTTGATAGCGCTCCTTCCACCATCAAGGAAGCTCTGTCCAAAGATGATGCTGAAAAATTGGTTGCTTCCCTCAAAGAAGTTGGCGCAGACGTAGAAACAAAATAAGGATATTTATTTTAAATAAAAAAAGCATGACAGAAATGTCGTGCTTTTTTTGTATATCTATGTGGTATAATATTAAAAAAGATATATCCTGTACGGTTTAGTAAGATTGAATTTGTGTATATTATTACTAGAAATATATGGGGGATATCTTTAAAATGGATAAGAAAGAAATAGGCGGTTCAGACGGCTATCTATTGGAGGCGCGCCTGAGAAGCAAACAGTTTTATATTAAAGCTACACAAAACACGGTAGAGACCGCGCATGAATTAGCTAGCCAGTGCGAAAGAAGCGCAGAGCAGGCATTGGAGCTTTTAGAAAAATGCAAGGATTCTAATGACGGTGATTTTGCACAGGAAGCAGTTTTGAAAATGAAAAAGGCGGCGCAGCTTTCTATGCTTGCAACCAAGGCGATGCAAGAGGCGTTGGAAGCGGCGGAGTTAGTCGCAGGGAGCAAAAGCTTAGAGTAGAGGATAAAAGGGAGGAAAAGGGTATGGCAACTAAAAAGACAACAGAACAAAAAATAGAAGGAAATGCAAAAAAAATAGCTGATGCGGCAAAAACTGCCGGAGAAAGTGTTTCTAAGGCGGCGAAGGTTGCAGGTGATAATGTCTCTAAGGCGGCAAAAATAGCAGGGGAGAACCTCTCTAAGGCGGCAAAAACTGCGGCAAACAGCAAAGCGGCAAAAGTGACAAAAGAAGCAGCCAAGACAGCAGCAGAAAAGGCAAAAGAAGGGATTATGGCTTTTGGAAATACTGTTGCGAACAAATCAAAAGAAATTATGGAACTCGCGAAATTAAATACCCAAAAATCACAAAAACAAAAAGAACTGGAAGAAGCATATAAACAGCTTGGGGAAGCGGTTTATTCTAAGGGCCATTTGCGCGGCGAACTTGCGGAAAAATCAAAAGAAATCAAGCAGATTTATGCAGAACTCCAGCAGATCGAAGTAGCCATTAATTGTGCGCAATCAGTGAAGACGTGCAAAGCATGTGGGAATAAATGTAATGTAAACGATAATTATTGCCCGAATTGCGGACAAAAATTTTAGGCGTTGGGATGGAAAAGGAAAAAAACCGTTGGTCAAATGTTGTGATATACGATCCGGATGATTTTTTATTGCCGCAGGAGTACGCAGCATTTACCGATGGGGTACGGCATGTGTGGCGGGAAATGGGCAAGCTGCATTTGCGATTGGCGAACGATGTAAATATTAAGAGTACTTCCATGCTGCCGGCTTCCGAGCTGCGTGATCGGCTGGAAGTACTACGAAAAAAAATTGATCAATTAGCACAGAATTATTTAGGAGAAGGCTGAACATAGCCTTCTTTTTTATGACATTCTGTAATATTAAAAATTTTCTTTCGGTTTTTAGTTTTGATACAAACATGATACAATAAAAAGATACTTTAAAGGTGAAAGAGAAAAGATTTCTAAAAAAATGATTGGCAACGGTGTGCCAAGAATGGATAATAAAGATGATTAATATTTTAGTGGTAGAAGACGAACGACCGATTTCCAGGCTGATTTCTATGAATTTAACGGAAAACGGGTATCACTGTGATGTTGCGGATGATGGAATGAAGGCGGCTGACTTGATCGAGGCGCATACTTATGACTTGATTTTGCTTGATATTATGCTGCCTCATGTGAGCGGATATGAATTAATGGAGTATATAAGACCGTTGGATATTCCCGTTATTTTTATTACTGCGAAAAATGATGTTGCAGATAAAGTAAAGGGACTACAGCTTGGAGCGGACGATTATATTGTCAAACCTTTTGAGATCGTAGAGCTTTTGGCAAGGGTAGAAGCTGTGCTGCGGCGTTATAACAAAGGCGAAAGTAAAATTACAATCGGTAATGTAGACATTGATACGCGTTCGCGGCGCGTTAATAAAGATGGCATACAAATAGATCTCACAATGAAGGAATATGAATTATTGATCTTATTTGTACGAAACAAAAACATAGCTTTGTTTCGGGAAACGATTTTTGAACGCGTATGGGAGTCGGAATACCTAGGCGATACCAGAACAGTAGACTTGCATGTACAGCGTCTGCGCAGGAAGCTTGGCTGGGAAAAACGAATCGTGGCGGTATATAAAGTAGGATATAGGCTGGAAGTATAAATGAAGTTTGGCTGGAAGGTTTTTTTATCGACAATCATGGTAATTGCCGTTGTTTTTGCAATGGGCGGTTATGTTTTGATCACGTCTTCTTTTCAAGCAAGCCTTACGCGCGCTACGGAGCGCGCTCTAGAAGAAAATCAGTTTATTAAAATTGCATACGAAAGCGCGGCGGAGAATTATGATGCGCAGGCATCGAAACTGACGGATGAAGCGATCGCAAATATTGCGCAACAGCTGAATAAGGGCGGCAAGCGCGGTATTGTTATGTTTAATGAGGATTATGAGCCTATTTCTTCCCATGATGATGCGCATGCCCATAAGGCGTTGATGGAACAAACGGGCGAGGGGCGCGCATATGTGATCACTCAGCAGAACGGAGAATATATGATCTCTGTAAGCTGTGTTTCGACTGCAGGAGAACGGCTCGTTTATATTGAAACATCTCGAAATATAACAAATTTATTTAAAGAACGGGAAAGTCAATTTCAGGATTATATCCAGATCAGCATTTTTTTGCTGCTTGCAAGTGCTGCTATTATGTGGATTGTATCCATGTTTTTAACACGTCCGCTTCGCAGGCTTTCTGCTGCTACGCGAAAAATTGCGCAGGGGGATTACGATGTACGCATGCCTGTGTTGAGCCATGACGAAATTGGTGATTTTACAAATGATTTTAATGCTATGACCAATGCACTGGAAGAAAAGATCTATGAGCTGGAGGATCAGGCGCGGCAGCGCGAAGATTTTGTCGCAAGTTTTGCGCATGAACTGAAAACACCGCTTACTTCTATTATCGGTTATGCCGATATGCTTCGGTCTAAACAAATGGAGGAAGAAGAGCGATTTGAAGCTTCCAATTATATCTTTACAGAAGGAAAACGGCTGGAGGCATTATCCTTAAAATTACTTGAACTGATGGTGCTTGACCGGAGCGATTTTCAAAAACGTAGGGTTAATCCGCGTGTCTTATTAGAGGAAATCGGCGGTTTAATGGCGCCCGTAATCAACAATGCGGGAATGACACTGAAAATTTTTGCGCAGAATGCAATTGTTTTACTGGAACCCGATCTATTTAAAACATTGCTGATCAACTTAATTGACAATGCCCGTAAGGCATCAGAAAAAGGAGCTGTAATCGAAGCATCCGGCAGAATTGATGGAAATGATTATATTTTTTGCGTGAAAGATCACGGATATGGTATTCCGCAAGAGGAAATCCGCAAAATTACCGAGGCTTTTTATATGGTGGATAAAAGTAGGGCGAGAGCGCAAAATGGCGCAGGACTAGGGCTCGCTCTTTCGGACAAAATTGCCAGGTTGCATGGGGCGAAACTCGAGTTCAAAAGTATATTGGGTAAAGGGACGGTTGTGTGCGTGCGGATCAGACGGGAGAAAAGGAGAACGCAGCTATGAAAAAGGGGATGACATATGTGATCGCCATTTGTGTAACGGTTGCGGTGGTGGCAACTTGTGCTTTGTTTCCGCCTTTTTTGGCACGACAAAAGGATAAGAGTTTACTGAATGTAGTAAAACAAGATACATCGGTTTCGGAAAGTTATGAATATAAGGCGACAAATTACCAGAAAATTAAAGTGCTGTATGAAGTGTGCGGCTATTCCTTTGGGTATTTTCGACATTTTCAAATGCGAACAGATATGTATGGATCAACGGCTGCTGTAGCCGAATCAAGCGCTGAAAAGTGGACAGAGGAAGAAATTGCCGCATATGAAATGGAAATGTCCAGCTATGGTTATCCTATCGAGTATGCCTATACCCCCTCTCTTGAAACGTTTGCATATGCGCAGCCGGACACCAAAATGTCCGAAAAAGAGGCGGGAGAAGCTATCATACGAGAAATAAAGGTTTTGCAGGACATGGGTGTTATTCCGAAATTTGCGCTCAACGAAAAAAATCCATCCGAAGTGTTGGGACTAATGCTTTTAAAGGCCTCGGACCCTGCGGTTGCAAACCAGGATTTTTATTATTGGCAGGCAAGCGTTACAGACCCCCAAACCGGAGCGTATTATACTATTATTATTGATGACGATCTTAGCAAAATATATTTTGTGGAGTTACAGGATATATCGGAGAATCAGACATTAGGCGCGCTTACACAAGCAGAAAGAAAGGCAAAGATCGATGCGTTTGCTTCATATCATGATCTCTCGGTTACGGAAATTGTGGCGCACTCGGAGTCTGATAAATATACCGATATGCTTTGCAATACTGACAACCCGGATTTTCAGGTGTTGCAGGAAATTGAAAAGGCTGAAGGATATTCTTCTTTCCGCATGATTTTAAAGCCATCGGATATCGTTTGATTTTTTATAAAACGGTTGCAGATCGCTGCTCTTTATATTCCATAATACCGGATGCTATTGCATATGCAATTTTCTGCTGATATTCGGGATCCTGCAGCAGGCGTTCTTCTTGCGGATTGGAGAAAAAGCCGCATTCCACAATTACGCTGGGCTGGTCTCCCGGTCGCAGTAACTGGTAATCACCTGTATTGGCGGTGCGGGGATCCTCAATTTTCAATTGGCGATTCATTTCATTCTGTATAATTTCTGCAAGACGTTCTCCTTTTGCTCCGGCTTCTCTGTAAAACACCTGTGGACCGTAGATCTCACTGCTGCTGTCATAAAAATTTTGATGAATGCTCAAAAAAAGATCTGCATGAGAATCACGGATAATAGTTTCGCGTTTTTGCATATCTTCCTCCTTAGTGGGGGCGATCATATCGTCGGATACCCGCGTCATAATAACATGGATGCCGGATTGCTCTAACAAGTCCTTTAGGCGCACTGCTATTTCGAGATTAACCTCTTTCTCTTTCCGACCGGTGAAAGTGCCGACAGTTCCAAAATCGTCACCCCCGTGTCCCGCATCGAGGATTACGGTATATGTGGATGTTTCCTGAAAAGCCGCTACCGGGAAGCTTTCACCTTCTGCGGTAAGAGATGATTTTAAACGGCTAATAGGAAATGCCTGCAATAGAAAAAATACGCTTATGGCACAAAGAATGATAATGATCAAAAATATGGCAAAACGTCCGGTTGCTCTCCTTCGTTTTTTACTGTGGATCGAGTGGCTGACAGAGCGCATGCAAATCCCCCCCTTTTTTAAAAATCTGTAATTTTATTTTGTGCATCGTCGCTCGTTATGGCTACAGGGACATCGCGATATTTTCAAATTGCTTGATATAAAAATTTTAATGCGGCACAGCATATTTGTTTCATCTGCTTTGTATCATATTTGTAAAATGTGTTTTTTATAAATAATAAAAATATGAATTTCTTGAAAACAGGAAAAAAGCCGTTAAAATGCGTTTTTTTTATGCTTGAAAAAATTGTTTTTTCTATAAATAACAAAAATGCGGAAATTTATTTACTAATACTAAACAAATATAAAAGCCATATAAAGAAACGTAATATATTTTTTTATAAAAACATGCAATATTTGCTTTTGTAGAGCTAATTTTGTATTGACATGAATCGTTTGGTATGATTAAATAATATCTGCGCTATTTTGTTTAACAAAAATAAACAAGAAGTTTATAAAAGTGTGTTTCAACAAGAGGAACGAGGCTTTTCGCCGGAAAGGGAGCAACGTGAACATTGGGGAAAAAATCAAAGCGAAACGACAGAGTCTTGGGCTTACGCAAAGCGAGCTTGCAGATAGGGCAGAGCTATCAAAAGGGTTTATTTCTCAGTTGGAACGGGATTTGACTTCGCCGTCGATTGCCACACTTACTGATATTCTGGAATGTCTGGGAACGGACTTGCAGGAGTTTTTTAACGAAAAAGAAGAAGAAAAAGTAGCTTTTGCACCGATAGATTTGTTCGAAAAAGCAGATGAAGAAAAAAGTATTTTATGGTTGGTTCCCAATGCGCAGAAAAACGAAATGGAACCGATTTTGCTGCGGTTGAAGGCGGGTTGTGCAACAGAAGAAGACCATCCTCACGAAGGTGAAGAATTCGGTTATGTGCTTTCCGGTTCTATTACGCTCGTTTTGGGGATCAAGCGGCACAGGATTAAAAAAGGCGGAAGTTTTTATTTTAAGACCAATATTCCACATCATTTAGAGAATACAGGGAAAAAAGATGCGGAAGTTATCTGGGTTTCCACACCACCGATGTTTTGAGGGCAAAACAAATTTTTTATAAGATAGGAAAACGGGAGAGGGGTAGAAGATGTCGGAACACATTATTGATTTTTTAGGGGTATATAAGGAATTTGACGGGGTGGAAGTGCTTTCCAACATTAACCTATATATCAAACAAAATGAATTTTTAACGCTGCTTGGTCCGTCCGGATGCGGGAAAACAACCCTTCTGCGGATTATTGCGGGCTTTGAACAACCCACGCGCGGCGATGTGCATCTGTTTGGAGAAAGCATCAAAGGGGTTCCACCTTATAAAAGGCGGGTAAATACGGTATTTCAAAAATACGCTTTATTTCCGCATTTAAATGTGTTTGACAACATTGCTTTCGGGCTTAAAATTAAAAAAATAGAAAAACAGGTTATAAAAACAAAGGTAAACGATATGTTGAAGCTGGTTGGGCTTTCGGGTTATGGAGACAGGGATATTGCGAAGCTCTCCGGAGGGCAGCAGCAGCGCGTTGCGATTGCACGTGCGTTGGTCAACGAGCCGGAAGTATTGCTCTTGGATGAACCGCTTGGCGCACTTGACCTCAAATTCCGGCAGGAAATGCAGCTTGAGTTAAAACGAATGCAAAAATCATTGGGAATCACCTTTGTGTATGTGACGCACGACCAGGAAGAAGCGCTCACTATGAGCGATGCTATTGCCGTCATGAACGACGGCGTGATCCAGCAACTTGGTACGCCGGAACAGATTTATAATGAACCGCGAAATTCATTTGTGGCAGATTTTATTGGGGAATCCAATATTATCAGCGGAATTATGCTGCGCGATTATTATGTGCATTTTGCGGATAATGATTTTGTGTGCCTTGATCGCGGGTTTAACGAAAACGAGCCGGTCCAGGTGGTTGTGCGTCCGGAAGATATTAATATCACAAAAAATATCCAGGAAGACATGATAATCGGTACGGTTTCATCTGTACTATTTATGGGAGTACACTATGAAATTCGTGTTAAGGGCGCGGCTGGGTTTGAATGGCTGATCCATTCTACGGATTATTATGACGTAGGGGATAAAGTGGGCTTTGCGTTAGAGCCGGACGACATCCATGTTATGGAAGTCAGTCAGTATGATAAAATGCGGATCGATGATATCGCGGAGGTGGACGCGCAATGACAGTTAAAAAAAAGCAGCTTGCGCGTCCGGGAGATTCCCGGCGAGCGTTTGCGTTTCCCTATGTGGTATGGATTGCGGTTTTTACGATTGCACCTCTGATCCTGATTTTGCTTTATGCGTTTACAGAGACAGGCTCTGGCGGCGTGATGGTGTTAACGGCGGAAAATTTGGCCCGGGCATTTTCGCCTCTTTATATGACGGTTTTTGCGCGCAGCGTATGGATGGCACTGATCGCTACTGCGGTCTGCCTGCTGCTCGGGTATCCGGTTGCCTATTTGCTTTCTAAAATGAAGGCCAATACCGCGGCAATTCTTTCGATTTTGTTCATTCTGCCGATGTGGATGAATTTTTTGTTGCGCACGTACGCATGGCGCGCGCTTTTGGACAACGCGGGTATCATTAACCAGGGATTGATGGCGCTCGGATTTCCGCCTGTGCAATTTTTATACACCGAAGGAGCCATTATTTTCGGGCTGGTTTATAATTTTTTACCTTTTATGATCCTGCCGATTTATTCAATTTTTCAAAAAATGGATACATCGTGCATTCAAGCTGCGCAGGACCTTGGTGCAAATAAGTGGCAAACCTTTTGGCGCGTCACACTTCCGCTTTCCAAAGGGGGGATTGTTTCCGGCGTTACGATGGTTTTTATGCCTGCGATGACAACTTTTGTGATCACGCGTCTTTTGGGCGGAAGCCATTTTATGATGTACGGGGATTTGATTGAAATGGAGTTTTTGCTGATGTCCGAGTGGAACTTTGGCAGTGCGCTGGCGGTAGTCATGATGCTGCTCACGATTCTGTTTATGTGGCTGATGCGGCGTTATGATAAGGAAGGCGAAGGCGGAGGGCTGATGTGATGAGAAAATTTTTAAAACGGTTTTATCTTGCGATTATTTTACTATTTATGTATCTGCCGATTGCTGCGCTCATTATTTTTTCGTTCAATGAATCCAAATCCATGGCGAAGTGGACGGGGTTTTCTCTACACTGGTATGAACAGCTTTTTCAAGATCCCGCAATTGCCGAAGCCGTATGGGTTACAGTTTCTATTGCCCTTATTGCAGCCCTTACAGCAACGCTCATCGGCACGCTGGCGGCCATTGGCATGGATAATTTTCGCAAAAAGAGCCGTAATGCCATGCTCAACCTGACATATATCCCTATGGTCAATGCGGAGATCGTGACGGGGATTTCCTTGTTGCTGCTGTTTATTTTCTTTAATATCCCGCGTGGGTATTGGACGATGCTTCTGGCTCATATCACTTTTGATATTCCTTTTGTTATTTTCTCGGTGTTGCCGAAACTTCATCAGATGGATCCGGGGACTTACGAGGCAGCACTTGACATGGGGGCAAAACCATCCTATGCCGTTCGAAAGGTAGTGCTTCCGCAAATTGCCCCGGGAATTGTGACGGGTGCGTTGCTGGCGTTTACGATGTCGTTTGATGATTTTATGATTAGTTTCTTTACTTCACAAGGAACAACGCAGAATTTATCGACTTATATTTACAGTATGGCGCGCGTAGGAATCAACCCGATGATCAATGCACTGTCAGCGATTATGTTTGTAGTGGTGATCACGCTGCTCCTTGTGATTAATGTGCGGTCAATCAAAAAAACAAGAAAATCTCCACAGGTAGAGAACTTCAGATAAAGGATAAAGGAATGAAAAAAGTTTTTTGTATTATTTTAGGAATTGTGATGATGGCACTGCCGCTTTGCGGATGCTCCGGCCAAAATACAAGCCCGGATGGAAGAACAGTTGTAAACTTCTTGAATTGGGGGGACTATATCGACCCGGAAGTAATTCCTATGTTTGAGGAAGAGAACCCGGATATCAAGATCAATATGACAACAGTACCTTCCAATGAAGAGATGTATGTGATTGCGACAACAGAAGGGACGCAAATTGATATTGTTGTGCCGTCCGAGTATATGATCCAGCGGTTGATGCTGGAGGACAGACTGGCGGAACTCGACCATGCAAAAATGGAAAACTATCAATATGTGGAAGATTTTATCAGTACTTGTACGTTTGATGCGGATGGAAAATATTTTGTTCCATATTCATGGGGTACTTTTGGATTGCTTTATAATGTTGCATTGATAGGAAAAGAGATCGATAGCTGGGATGCTCTTTTTGATCCTCAATATTCCAAGCAGATTTTGATGTATGACAGCATTCGTGACAGCGTGGGGTTAGCGCTCATCAAGCTTGGCTATAGCATCAACACACAAGATCAGCAGGAGCTGGACGAAGCGGCGCAATTGTTGATAGATCAAAAACCATTGGTGCTGGCTTATGGCACAGACGATTTGCGTATGACCATGACCAACGGCAGCGCGGCGCTTGCGCCTATGTATGCAGGGGATGCGGCTTATTGCATGATGGACAACCCGGATCTGCGGTATGTGGTGCCAAAAGAGGGCGCAAATATTTTTGTGGACGGCATGTGTATTCTGAAAACCACGGATGTATATGACCAGGCGCTACGTTTCCTCGATTTTATGATGAGACCGGATATTGCAGCTCTGAATGCGGAATATACTGGCTACTCTACGCCGGAAAAGGCGGCGGAAGAGCTGATTGATCCGGAAATGATGGAAAATACGGCGTTTAATCCGCCGGAAGAAAGCCTTAAGAATTGCGAATATTATGAACATCTGGATAAAAGTATTCTTCGTATGTATGAAGATGCGTGGATGAAAGTAAAAATTGCCTAGTAAAAAAGAAATAATAAAACGCGGTTGGAAAATGTTTTCCAACCGCGTTTTTAAAAATCTGTTTTTTTATATACGGGCAACGCCGCTTTTGCGCGCTGCTTCTGCAACGGCATTTGCTACGGTTTCGCGTACACGCGGGTCAAATGCCTCAGGTATGATATGCTCGGCGGAAAGGTCGTCATCGCTTACGAGCCCGGCGATTGCGTAGGCCGCAGCCAGCTTCATTTCGTCGTTGATGTCGCTTGCGCGGACATCGAGCGCTCCCCTGAAGATCCCCGGGAAAGCCAAAACATTATTGATCTGGTTCGGGAAATCGCTACGACCTGTGCCTACAACTGCCGCTCCGGCTTTTCTGGCAAGGTCCGGCATGATTTCAGGAACGGGATTTGCCATAGGGAAAAGAATTGGGTCTTTTGCCATAGAAGCCACCATTTCTTCTGTTACTGTGCCGGGGGCGGAAACGCCGATAAAGACGTCTGCGCCGATAAGCATATCTGCGAGGCTGCCGGCACGCTTTTCAAGATTTGTCAGCTCGGCCATTTTTTCTTTTTCCGGATTAAGCCCATCACGTCCCACATAAATCGCGCCGGTGCGATCGCACATCACGACATTCTTTAAACCGAGGCTTAAAAGCAGGCGGATGATGGCGATACCTGCCGCACCTGCACCGGAGGTTACCACACGGATGTCTTCAATCGACCGTCCTGTCAGACGCAGCGCGTTGAGAAGGGCGGCAAGCGTCACAACGGCGGTACCATGCTGATCATCGTGAAAGATGGGGATGTCGCAGCGCTGCTTTAATTTACTTTCGATTTCAAAGCAACGCGGCGCGGAAATATCCTCGAGGTTGATCCCGCCGAAGCTTCCTGCGAGCAGAGCAATGGTATCTACAATTTCATCGACGTTTTTGGAACGGATACAAAGTGGAAAAGCATCTACGCCGCCAAATTCTTTAAATAGAACACATTTTCCTTCCATGACGGGCATTCCGGCTTCCGGACCAATATCGCCGAGCCCCAAAACAGCACTGCCGTCCGTCACGACAGCTACAAGATTGTGACGGCGCGTATAAAGGTAAGAAAGATCGACGTCTTCAGCGATTTTCAGGCATGGTTCTGCAACCCCCGGCGTATAAGCGATGGAAAGAGCCTCGCTGGAATCAACTTTTACCCGGCTTGCTACTTCAATTTTACCAGCCCATTCTTCATGCTTTTTTAATGCAAATTCTTTTTTGTCCATAGAAATATTCTCCTTTATCCTGGTTAATTTTCTGCAGTTTGGCGCAGGGTGTCACGCAGCTTACGCGCGGAAGCAACGACTTCTGTGATCTCTGTTTCGGTTGGAACAAGATTTACGATCTGCTTTACGCCGTCTGCATTGATGATGCACGGCAGACTGATCGCGATATTCCGCAGCCCGAATTCTCCGGTTAAAACATGAGATACGGACAAAATAGAACCTTCATCCTTCATGATTGCTTCTACAATACGCGAGGTGGTGAGGGCAATTCCGTAAAAAGTTGCGCCTTTGAGGTCGATCACCTCGGCACCGGCAGCCTTTACTGCTTCGGCAGCCTCTTCCTTATCGATCCCGGCTCTGCCGTTATCCTGGCAATAACTGTCGAGCGGCTGACCTGCGACGGTCACGCGACTCCAAATGGGAACCTGTGTATCCCCGTGTTCGCCAATGATGTAGGCGTTGACATCGCGTACATCCACGCCGCAGTGTTCCCCGAGTAAGTGTCGAAAACGGGCAGTATCAAGCGATGCGCCGGAACCGATCACGCGTCCCGTGGGCAAGCCTGTTTCTTGCTGCACGACATAAGTCAGAATGTCTACAGGATTAGAAATTACAATGATAATGGGATTGTCGGCGTATTTCATGATTTGCCGGGAAATATCACGCGCGACACCAACATTTACTTTGGCAAGGTCAAGCCGTGTCATGCCGGGCTTCCTGGAAATGCCGGCGGTGATGATGATGATATCGGCATCTGCGCATTCGTCATAGGAACCGCTTCGAATCCGAATTTGCTCGAAATAGGCTGTGCCATGGTAAATATCACGCGCACAACCTTCCGCACGCGCCTGGTCTATATCGATGATGACGATATCTGTCGCCTGATGTTTTACGGTCAAGGTATAAGCAATCGCCTCGCCTACGTTTCCAGCGCCGATAATGACGATTTTATTTTTGTATTTATTCAATTATTTGTGCCTCCAGCTTCATTGGTTGTGAAATAAGACCTTATATGAAAATTGGTCTATAGAAATAAAATATGTTTTTTGTAAAAAGCTGGCGGCGCGTGGGAACTTCGGCATGAAACAATGGGTTCTGCCTTTTGGGACCGGATAGAAAGGAAAATTTTGTCCAAGAAAAATAAACAAAATAAAAAATAAAAACCGGTAAGCTGCAATGCAGACCATTCAGGATGGTATGGGGTTGCGCCGGCTTTTTTAACTTGCGTTATCCGCGGGGAGCCCTGAGGGCAGTTGGATTCCAATGCAAACATATTGTTATGAAAAGAAATTACGGGGGAGGTCTGCCCTGCGTTAGGGGACGCAGCGAACTCACAGACCTGCACGAAAATTGATAAAATAAGGAATATTAATAGAAATATTATGATGTTCTGAACTAATGAGCGCTTACAAATATTCATTGATACTCCCTCGCATATAAAAAAGAATCAAATTCCCCCTCATTTTATATGATAAATCTCATCTGTCATCGTGTCAATTTGTTTTTTGAAATAATTTATTTTTGATGATAATTTTTGATCATGAAAAAAGGATAAAACGGGATTGATATGGAAATAAAAAAAGTTGTATTTTATATTAGTGAAGATAGAATCGTTTTCATACCATAAACCAAGGGTATGATAATAATAGAGTTTGAATGGAAAGTGAGGAAAAATATGCAAAATGAGATGCTGAAGTTGATTGAGACCAGGAGGAGCATACGAAAATATCAAAAAAAGCAAATTACAGATGAAGAGCTCGATGCTGTTTTGACAGCGGGTTCTTATGCGCCGACTGGAAAAGGGGCGCAGGATGTTCAGATTGTAGCGGTTCAGGACGAAGAAACAAGGAAAAGATTAACAAGGATGAATTCGCAGATCCTTGGGAAAGATATTGACCCTTATTATGCTCCGCCTACGATCGTTTTGGCGTTTGCACATAATGAAAGACGTACTTGTGTGCAGGATGGAAGCTGCGCATTGATGAATATGCTGCTCGCAGCGCATGCGCTTGGTCTTGGGGCATGTTGGATCAATCGAGAAAGAGAGATGTTTGATACGCCTGAAGGAAAGGCGCTGATGGAGCAATGGGGCGTTGAACACAGAATGGTTGGTGTAGGAGCGATTTCGCTGGGTTATCCCGAGGGGCAACCACCGCGCGCAGCAAAGAGGAAACCGGGATATATTATTAAGGTATAAAAAACAGCCATATGCCGGTTGAATCATAGAAATGATAAAATAGCTTTTTCCTCTTAGGGAAAGGCTATTTTTTATGAACTCCAAAAAGATGGATGCGTTTGGATGTTGATATTTTATTTTGTGGCAGATTCTTTGGTTAAGGGAAAACCCATCGATAAAAAATAACTCTGAATCCGCTTTTGCACGTTGGTTTCCAGATTTTTAAAGAAGAGCGCAATATCAAGCATATGAAGTGAACCGCGGTTCATTAAAAATTTCTTTAAGAACCAACGGGCTTTATAGAGGCGGTAAGCAGCCTCGTCATCGATCACCAGAACACCTCGTTGTTTGTCGATATATGCGCCAGTATAATGCTTTACCTCAAATCGAAGATGGTTAGAAAAATGAAAGAGGACAGCGCCTTCATTTAAGGATTTATCGGCATAATCTCCGCTGGTTGTCCAGCTAAGGGGATTGACACAGACAGAATCCGGTAATAGAAAGCGCATAAGCGGCACACCCCGTGCCGTTGTATTATATGAAATAATTGTGCCGATATCAGATTCAGTTTGGCATACGCGTAAGTGGGCAAATTGTGCCAGATCTTGTTTGGTGACAGAAAAGCCGATCAAATATGCTGCTATCAATTTATTTTGTATGGATGGATCCGTAAATTCCCGCTGCATAAGGTTTAAAAGTAGCGCGCTTCCCTGGCTATGCCCCGCCAGAATAAACGGTCTCCCATTATTATAATGCTTTAAGTAATAGAAAAAAGCATCACGCACATCTTCATAAGGCATTTTTTCAGCTTCAAGTACTTCCTCTATCGGCATTTTAAAGCTTTCTGTGCCAAGCTGGCGATAGAAGGGCACATAGAAGTTGCAGTGCCGCGCAAAAAGTTGACCCTGCCAGGCAGAGATGCCCTGTGCAAGCCATTTATAAATAGGATTCACCATTCCCATATGATGGCGCTTGCGCCGGAAAGGATGTGCGTAAATTGTAGGGTATACAAAAAATACATCCACAGGCTTAGGTAGGTTTTTCTTTTTTGGGAGAAAAGCCCAACGGCTTTTACGTGAATAATCCATAGTGTCCTCAAAATCTTAATTTATCTTATACTATCATACCAAAACAACCTTTTCAAACTATATTACATTTATAATATCCATTTATATATTTTATATTCCATAAAGCATTGGGACAACATAGGAAGCTGAAAATAAACAAAAGCGGTCATAAAAAATATAGAAAAATTATTTTTGCATAAAAATATGACTTTTGAACAGAAATGAGACCGGAAATGAGACCCTCTATGATTACAATTAAATTAAGGAAAGGAGGGAAAGTACGTTGCAAAGCAAAATATTAGTGCTCGTAGACAACCGAAATGGTGCAGAGCTAGTAGGTAGAATATATCATGGGCGTTTTCAAAGGGAAAAAGAATTCTATGATATCAACAGTATGGTTCTCTCCATGGAATCAGTTTTTGACAAGCTGAAACATCCCGAAGCATCGACAGAAAGCAGAATTTTTGGAAAAGTGATTGACCACATAGATGTGCTGCCACAGATGGCAAGCGAGGGAGAAAGAATGGAACAGGCAGAAAAAAATGTAAAAGGAAATAAAGCGACGTTCATCGTTCAGGTACAATACCGGCAAAATGCAACATGGCAGGGTCAGGTTACTTGGTCTGAACGAAATATGACGAAGCATTTTCGAAGCGCTTTGGAGTTAATCAAGTTGATCGACAGCGCGACAGAAGAAGCTGGAATTTGATTATTTTTGTGACTAGGATGCGTAACGGAGCTCTTGGAGTTATCCAAACAAGTAAAAGGAGCAGAGGAATATGAAAAAAGTATGTATTATTGTACTGGTGGTTGCATTGGTACTGAGCATGATACCGCTGAGCGCAATGGCAGAAGATGTGCAGCCTGCAGCAGGTACAGCAGTAGAAAGTGATAAAGGATTGCAGGAAGATTCTGCTGAAGAACCTTCCCTTGCAATACAAAGTCTGGGTGACGTTCCTCAAGAGGAGGAACCGCCGACACCTGAGATTTATACGCTGACGGTCTATTTTCAGTTTGAAAACGGGGATACGGCGCAGCAGATGTATTCGGCGCAGTATGAAAGCGGCGAGACCTATTCGGTCAATGTTCCGTCATTTACGGGGTATACACCGGCGGCTGTGGATGATGAGGGAAATTCTCAGGCGATCGTGGACGGAAAACTTTCCGATACGCTTGAAAGTAATAAAACTGTTACAGTCACCTATACGGCGGGAGATATTGACTATACAGTAACGCATCGTTTTCAGAAGGCTGACGGAACCTATGACGAGCAGGTGGAAGACAAGACCGGCAAAATCGGGGAACAGACGGATGCGCAGCCAATGAGTTATTCGGCGGAGCAATATACGATGGAACCGTATGCACAGCAAACTTTGTTGGCGGGTTCTTCGATCAATATTATCATTGATTACAACTTGAATACTTCTTATCTGAATTTTGAATCAAACGGCGGATCCTACTGCACGCGCCTTTCCGCATTATACGGCGGTAGCGTGAATATCGACGATAAAATTCCGGCGCGTGACGGTTATACGTTCGCGGGCTGGTATGACAACGAAACCCTTACCGGCAGTCCGGTAACTGGGGACGTTACGCTTGCGGGCAGCCAGACGCTTTACGCAAAATGGCAGGGACGGCAATCCTCCTACACGATCACATATTTGATCGAAAACGCGGATGATAACGATTATTCATATCTGACAAGTCAAACGGCAACGGCACAAACGGGATCTACGGTGCAAATCACCGTAGGCTCACCGCTGGCAAGACCGAGCGGGCTTGATCGCACCAACTTCACGTTCAAGGATTCCACCAGTGCGCAGGTCGCGGGCAACGGCAGTACGGTCATCACCGTACGATATTCTCGCAACGTGTATACGCTGACCAGCAACAGCAGGTTTCGTATTAACGGGAGCTGGCAGTATTTGACTCTGAGCGCAAAATATGGCGCGCAGATCACTGATTTAATGAACAGCACTTGGAATGCTCCCACTGATTATGAATATGCGTGGGCACTAATCAATGACAATGAGGCAAAAGTAGCATGTTTTGACACGATGCCTTCCGGAAATAAAACGGTTTATTCGTTTGGATACAGTACAAGAAAAACGCAGACGATCAGTTATTGGCTGGAGAATTATGCGGGCAGCCAGACGACGACAAAAAACGGCGTAACCTACGGGCTGTATAAGGAGATCAGCGTAAAGTTTAACTATCTGTACTATGATGCTGACTTCTATAACATCGCCGGTTATACCAAGGGTGATTATTCGATCGTCCAAGATGGACAGCAGCGTTATTTCAGAAATGGCAGTTACTCGACACGCGGAAATGAAGTGGTGGATTTCTATTATCGCGCAAACTCCTATACGCTCGACCTTTATGGCTATAAAGGGGTGAAGATTTCCTCCACGCAGGTCAAGTTGGGGGCAAACCTTTCCGGATATCTTGGGCAGCCTACGGCGCCGGTTTCGGGCGCGGTGTTTAAGGGATGGTTTATTGATCCTGCCCACCAGACCCTCAATACGGCAACGACCATGCCGACAGGGCTGGCGTTATATGCGGATTGGGCCCTTCCGTCCCACACGGTAACTTATGTGGATGGAATGAATACCGCAACAGAATACGGATCGCAGGAAGTAGAATACGATAAATCGGCAAGCCCGCTTGCTAATCCTTCAAAAGAAGGTTATCAGTTTATGGGCTGGTATGCAAACAAAGCATGCACGATAGAATTTGACTTTGGACAGCCGATTACGTCAAACACAACGATTTATGCAAAGTGGAAAGCTATTACAGCGACAACCTATAAAGTGAAGTATCTGAAAGAAGACGGTACGGCGTTGTTCCCTGAAGCGACCTAT
Source organism: Christensenella sp. (assembly GCA_034926635.1). Lineage (GTDB taxonomy): Bacteria > Bacillota > Clostridia > Christensenellales > Christensenellaceae > Christensenella. Next base: position 262,398 of record JAYFQX010000010.1, read on the forward strand.
TCCGGTGCGGTGGGTGCTACGGTATGGGCCACGGCAAAAACAAGCTCTACTTATATTGTGGATAAAATAAGCGATTCTATTACGCTGACTGCAAATGCGTCTCAGAATGTGATTACCTTTACCTATAAGGAACCACACGATATCTATTACAAGATCGTATATCAGGATATAAACGGCAACACGATCCGCGAGGATGCCGCCGTGCAGACAAGGCTTACGCAAGTGGTAGTAAATGCTGATATTATCGGCATGCAGGCGCTCGGTTGGCAGCCGACAAGCTCCAGACAAACGAAAGTGCTTGCGGATGAAACAAATCCGACGCAACTGACAAATAATATCATTACTTTTACTTGCAAAAAAAATGTGACGGTCAATGTAACCGGCAATACCGCAACACGGTCCTTTACAGGAAACGAACAGTCGGTTACAGGATTTACGAGCGACGCACCCGTTGGCGTGACTGTTGCACTGAAATCGGGCGAAGCAAAAGCGTCTGGTACAAATGTTAATACCTATTATATGAATCTGGGAGTCAATAGCTTCAATGCTACTTCTGATTATTACAATGTGACGCTGCACGTAACAGATGGTTGGTTGAAGATTACCAAGAGCAGCGCGCTGACGATTAATGCAGCAGCATATGCGGGCACATACGACGGTGCAGAGCACAACGGCGTGGTGAGCACCTCTCCTTCGATCGCAGGAGCAACGATCACCTACAGTCTGAGTGAGAACGGTACCTATACCGCAGAGATCCCACAGGTAAAGGATGCAGGACAGACGACCATCTGGGTAAAAGCATCCCTTGCGAACTATAACGACGCCAAGACCTCTGTGACAGCGGACATCGCCAAGGCAGCCTTGAGCATCACAGCGGACAGCAAGAGCAAGACATACGGCGCTATCAACCCGGAACTGACCTATCAGGTAAGCGGACTGCAAGGCGCAGAGACGCTGGCAGGGATCGGACTGACGCCCTCCATCAGCACCACGGCAGTACAGGATTCCCCTGTAGGGGATTACCCGATCGTAGTAACAGGCATGACCTCTACAACCAACTACACCGTAGGGTATACGTCCGGCACACTGACCGTTACGGCAAGCGGTGCGCTGACAGTAGATGCGACAGCTTACACAGGAACGTACGATGCAGCGCAGCATGACAGCGTGACAAACGTAACGCCATCGGTTGCGGGTGCTAAAATCACCTACAGCCTGGACGGCACGAATTTTGCGGCAGAGATCCCGCAGGTACAGGATGCAGGGACCACGGCACTGTATGTTAAGGCGGAAAAAGAGAACTACACACCGGCAACGGTTATGGTATCTGCGGTCATTGGCAAAGCACCGGTTACGGTGACAGCGGACAACCAAAGCAAGACAGCTGGCGACAATGATCCGGCGCTGACAGCCACGATAACAGGGCTTAAGGGAGCGGATACGCTGGATTATCAGCTAGGTCGTGACGCAGGAGAAGACGCAGGCAGCTATGCAATTCATGTAACTGCGGCACAGCATAAGAACTATGAGATCAGCACGGCGGACGGCGTATTGACGATCAACGCGGCGCCTGTGAACCCGACGCCGGAGCCGGAGCCGACGACACCGACGACACCAACGACGCCTACAGCACCGACGACACCGACGACGCCGAACACACCTGCGGCAGCAGACACCACGCCAACGGTAATACCGGATAACCCGACGCCGGAAGCGGCAGCGGAAGAAACACCGGCAGAGCAGCCGACGACGATCGAGGATACGCAAACGCCTTTGGCAGACGGGATCCAACAGCCGGTATGGGCACTTTTGAACCTGCTGCTTACGATAGCGACAGGGATCATCATGATCGTGTTGCTGGTGGGATATTTTGTGGGCAAGAGCAGGAAGGATGAAGAAGGTACAAACGGCGCGGCAATGCGGCGCAATGCGCAGCAGGAAGAAAACGGGAAACTGAAACGCAAAGGGATTGTACGGCTGCTGAGCATCATCCCTGCAATACTGGCGATCATCGCATTTATCCTGACGGAGAACATGCGTAACGCCATGGTATGGGTAGACCAGTGGACGCTGATGATGGTGATCATCGCAGTGGTACAGATCGTGGTAGCGGTCTTCACAAAGAAGAGCCGTAAGGACGATGATGAAGAAGCAGATGCAATGCATTATGCCAATAAGTAACCAGGGAAACAGCGCCGGATGAGTCCGGACGCTTTCAAAAAAACCGTGTGCAATACTGCATACGGTTTTTTGTT
>JAYFQX010000026.1:0-9627 GCA_034926635.1 Christensenella sp.
TGATATGATACTTACATATCCACTTACTATGCGCTAAACTTTTATCCATTCGAAAAACTCCTTTCTCGTTTTCATGTAGCCTGAACATCTACATTCTACTCGAAAGGAGTTTTTTGCGCTGTAAGCTTTCTTTTTCCACCCATTTAACGGGTGGGTTTTTGTTTCGTTCGCTTCGCTCCCTCAACTGGCTAAAGATATACTAAAAAAAAGGAGCAGGAATATTTCCCGCCCCTTTCGTACCGTCCTTATGCTCTTAAACCATAAACGCCCATGCTGTTTTGCTGGTTATTCACGTATAACTATATGCCTAATGGCAAAACGGCGCTTATTTTTATGTATTCCCATTCAGGATCATACTTTTCACTATATCGTTTTGGGATTTATCCAAACTTTGATACTTTACAAAATTTTAATAGAGGGCCTCATTGCGATTTCCGTATGGATCACATATGGTCGTAACTCTACCGCATCCCGTCCCTCCCTGATCATCTTAAGAATCCTCATTGCCGCTTCAATCCCCAGAAGCTTTTTGGGATGAACAGCGGAAATGATGCCCATTTGGCTGGACTGTGCGCCGTCGTCAAAACTAACCATAGAAATATCGTTCGGAACTCGGATACCGTTTTGTGCAAACGATTGATTGACTTCCAATGCGATCAGATCGTTGTACACAACCATAGCCGTATAATAATCCATCGTATCCAGGATCGATTTGATACTGATATCCAGCAGAATATTATTATCATAATTGGAATAAAACCAACCGATCAATTCTTCACGTACAGGAATATTTGCTTCCTGCAGCGCCTCCACATATCCTTGATATCTACGGTGTCCCTGTAGGTCATCTCCTTTAAAAATACCCGCAATTTTTATATGCCCAGCTTCTATCAACATATTTGTCATACGCTTGGACGCTCCAACGTCGTCCATCAGGATGCTGGGGCATTGCAATTCATTATAATAATTATGAATCATTAAAAAAGGCACTTCCTTTTTTTCCAATTGCCTGTAGTACTTGAGGTTGGGGTTCGGAAGTGCGGACTTTGTCCCTTCAATGATTAATCCCGCCACATCAGAATGGTACATCCTGTCCAAAAAACTTCGTTCCTGCTCAACCCTGTTCTCCGAAATGCACAGGTCGATTTCATACCCTTCCATAGTGAGTACCGTTTCTATCTCCCGGAATACATTTTCAAACAAATATTCATTCAAGTAACTAATCAATACGCCGATCGTTTTGGAAGTGGCAGGAGCAAACGTAGTTTTATTCACATACATCCCGCTGCCGCGTACTTTCCTGACGATTCCTTCTTCGCTTAACTGCGCCATAGCATTACGCACCGTCTGACGGCTCACGCCAAACTTCCTGCACATCAGGTTTTCCGAAGGCAGCTTATCGTTATACTTGAAGTTTTTATTCTTAATATTGTCAATAATCCAGTGTTTCAGTATCAGGTATTTGAAATTCACATTTTTATTATCGCTGCTCATAACCATCCGTCCCCGGTCAGTCGCCATCCTTGTCGGCACGTCATTTTATTGCAGGCAGTTTATCCGCTTGCAATCCAATACTTCCAGAATTATCTGCGCCGTTTTTTCATCGATCACCAGATAATTCAATATTTTTGTATTCAGCGCGCCGATTACGGATAGCGCCTTATGCTCGCCTGCCGCAATGCACATGACCTTCTTCACTTTATGCAAGTATTGTTCCCCAATCCCGATAATACGGCTATTGTAATCGTTATTGACGAATTCTCCTTTGATATTGATCCGAAACGCGCAAATATCGCCGATCGCTTTTCCGTAATTCTCGTTGATCGTATCGATCATCGAATCAAGAGCAATCGGCGGTTTTTCGCCTTTATTTTGTTCCGGCGGCATCCCTGCCGAAACAACCGCAAACCCGATATTCATCCACTTCTCTACAATAGACTGCATATATACGCTCTGCATATATAACGCGCGATCCGCAATCGTATCCGCGATCGCCGGCGCATAAATAAACGATGGGCTTCCATGCAGCTTTTCAGCAAACATCCGCACAGTTTCGTTCAGTTGATATTCAAGACCGACGCGGTTAGAACCACCTAACAGCGGAACGACATTTACGTCATAAATATCGCGCTTGACCGGGAATTCCTGCATAAACTCATAACAAGTCCTTCCCCATGCAATCCCAATAGCGGAATGGCTTTTGATGATTTCCGAAGCCAACAACCCCGCCTGGGAAGATACGATCTTGACCAACAATTCTTCTGACGCCACGTTAATGGGAACGACGCGACAATCGTCGAGCCCAAAGCGTTCCTTCAAAGCGCCCGACAGGCGGTCGTTGTTCGCATAAGGATCCTTGATGCTGATCTCGATAATCCCGTTATCCATCGCCTGCGATAGCATCACAGAAATACTTGACCTCGAAACGCCGAGTTTTTTTGCGATTTCAGCTTGCGTCATTTTTTCAATATAATACATCTTAGCGCATTGCACCATAACCTGTATATCGTTTTTATTGTCCACTCTATTCTCCCACGGATTCCGCCTTCATTTAAAATTCTTTCCAACAGTCATCCATCAAACAAATCATCTTTTTAAAAGTATGATATTTTTTTTGATAAATCGTCTGGTTCTCCTGCTTGGGGACGCACGTATAAGCGACATGATAAAATTGCCGCGCCGCCGATTTCATATCGGAATACTCCCCATCCGCCACAGCTGCACACATCGCCGCCCCCAAAGTTCCCAATTCCCTAGCTTTGCATACTTCGATCGGCATTTGCAACGTATCTGCAAACATCTGAACCCATACCCTGGAATTAGACGGTCCTCCTGCGATCCTCGCAGCCTTTATCTTTCCTTCTTTATACCGCATTAGCTTTTCGATATGGTAGTAGGTCGAAAATACGACGCCCTCGTAGAGTGCGCGCAGCATAGACGCCTTATCGTCCATACAGGTCAGGCCGATAAAACACGCCTTGGCTTTAGGATTCACATTCGTTCCATATAAATACGGCAGGAACACTACCCTGCAATCCTCCGGGCTACACCCGCCCACTAATTCGTTACACTCTTCATAATAAGAAGAACGGCTCCGTCCACCCGTTTGTAATATCTTCTGGATAAACCACTCCAGATTGCTGGCAGACGTCATGCTCCCTTCCATTATATTATAAAAACCGTCCACCGTATAGATAGACGACATAAATAAATCCCGATCCTGCATCGGTTTTTTGTCCATATAACAAGTAATCGCCCATGTCCCGCCGACAATGCTCAAAATCGTATCGTCCACGATCCCCGTTGCTACCGGGCACGCGGCAAAATCCACTAACCCACCGGCTACCGGGGTTCCTTCCCTCAGCCCCGTCTCCTGTGCGGCGCGTCTGGTTATCCTGCCGCATACATCCGCAGAATGTCGGACCGGCGGCAGCAGCCTTATATAATCTTCAACGCCCAATTCCCGCAGCACTTGTTCGTCATAACGCTTCTCTTCCAGGTTCATCGCGCTGATCGACGACATATTAGTGATCTCGCCCCATGCCTCTCCCGTCAAAAAATAGCGTATCGCATCCGTACAGCTCAGTGCATATTTGGAACGTTCCAATACTTCGGATTGGTTCCTCTTAAACCACGCAATCAGTGGGATCATTTGGCCGGCCCACAGTGACTGCCGGGTACTGGGCAATATCCGGTCGAAAGTCCCGTCCCGCTTCCAGTCTTCCACTAATTGCGCGGCGCGCGTATCAGTGGAAATAATACCGGGATAAGAAGGCTTTTCATCTCGCCCTACAAGGTACAAACCGTTTCCGTGTCCCGTTACCGAGACAGCTGCGACTTTCACAGGATCTATCCCGCTTTTTTCCATAACCTTGCGGATACATTGCGCGTTTGCTTCATATAGCGCCCGCGTATCGCGTTGCACAAAGCCCGCCTGTGGTAAATCCTGGGGTACGGCAACCGAGGCCACGGCTATTTCGTTTCCCTTGACATCAAACAATCCCGCCTTGGAGATACTGCCCCCGTTATCCAGTCCGATATAATACTTTTTTGCCATTTTCATCCCCCTCTTTCCCTACTTTTTAACGCGCCGCTAAACCCTGCCGAGCAGAAGCCTCCCCGACCTGCCGTTCCAAAAAATCGCGTGCAGTTTTTGTATAAGCGATCGATTCCTCCGTCTGATCCGACCACATTTCCATCACAAACAAACCGGTATACCGTTTTTTTGCGAGGTATTCAAAAAACAACTTGAAATCGACGATCCCCTCGCCGTACGGCGTATCGCGTATGACGTTCAGCCTGCCGTCCTTGACGTGCCATGCAATAATGCTGTCGTAAGCGTTTTCAATATCATCGTACAGTTCCTGCCTCGTTACGCCTGTCGCCGTCAGGTTCGCGATATCCGCATAAATCTTCAGCCAGGGCGAACCGACTTTGTCCGTATATTTTTTAATCTTGGAGACTGTATCCATAAAATCTGTGTCTACATTCTCCACCGCTAGCGTAACAGCCCGGCAGGCGGCATACCCTGCAACCTCCATAAGCGCTTCATAAAAACGTTCTTCCGTATTCCTGCCGCGTGGTCGATAATATTCGTCATAGCCCGCAAGCTGCACGACGCGGATGCCTGCCGCAACGGCAAAATCCACAGCGTCACGGATCAAACGGATTCCCCGACAGCGGATACTCCCGTCTTCGCTGCCGATCGGAAAACGACGGTTTCCGCTTAGGCACATGGTAAGCAGCGGAAACTTTTCCTGATGTACGGCTTCCAGTATTTGCTTCCCTTCCACGCTCCCCGCTTCTACGCGCACCAGCCTTTCATCCGTCTCGTCTACGCTCAATTCTATAAAATCATATCCCGATTTTTTTGCTTCGCGGATTTTTTGCCTCCAGGTGAGCCTACCCGGCAACGCTTTTTCATACAGACCCACCTTACAATCCTTTAAACGCATTATTTTCATCTCTGGTTGTCTACTGCCCGTAACGGCTGAACATTTCTACTGCTAGGCGATTTTCTTCCTCCGACATGACCGCCGGTTCTCCCGCAGCCTTCGCCAGTAAATAGCTCTGCGCTACATCTTCCGTATAGACCGCCGCATACAAGGCCTCTTTTAAATTCCCGCCGACCGTAACGACGCCGTGGTGTTTCAAAATCACCGCGCGTTTTCCATTCGCATACTCAACCGTTAATACGCCCATTTCCAAACTACCCGGCGTGCTGTATGGCGCTACGTTGACTTCTCCCAACGCAACGTTAGAGAGCGTTGTAACGACCGCCGGAAGCTTATCCGCAATCAGTCCGACGGCAGTCGCGTATGGCTGGTGCGTATGGATAATGGCGTTTACTTCCGGCATATGCTCATAAATATACTGGAGCGCAATCGTATCGACCGACGGTTTCCTCTCTCCCTCGATCAGCTCTCCTTCCTTGTTGTATACAATCAGGTCGTCCGGCACCATCCCCACATAATTCATGCCGGACGGCGTAACGATAATATCGCCATTTTCTTTCCTGACACTGACGTTCCCGCCGGATAACGTAATCAACCGGTTATCCTTCATATCAAGCGCTGCCTGTATGATCGCTTCTTTGTCCTTCTCGTACATTTTTTTGTCCTCCGTTTTTTTTATATCAATAGAATGATTGATGCCTTTTTTATCCGCCTACGGTACAGCATAGCCCTGCGCGCTCCACCAATTGCCGAAACTCGCCCATATCCTCGTGCCTTAGCTGGCTGTCTCCAGCATAATGGTAATTAAGCCCCAAAGAGCTGTATTTATGCTTGCCAAACTGGTGAAAAGGCAATAGATCAATTTGCTCAACTCCAAATTCCTTTGCCCATATCACGACGGACATCACATGGGATTTTGTGCAGTTGAACTCTGGAATGATTGGACAGCGAAAAATAACATTTTTGCCCTTGTGTTTTAAGCGGTAAATATTATTCCGCAATAGTGAGATATAATCTTCCTTCTCCCTTACGCCCTGCAGAATAAAATCAAGTTTTGATAAATCCGTCGTCTTGACGTCCAGCAAGATTTCATCCGCATATTCAAGCCCAGTCCAGGCCTGTTCCCATTTCACCATCCCGCATGTTTCTATGGCGACGGACAAGTATTCCTTCTTGCAGGCGCAGGCGAGCGCACGAACAAAATCCGCCTGTAAAAGCGGTTCCCCGCCTGTGATCGTTACACCCCCGGCGCTTCGTGCGTAAAAGGCCTCATCCTGCATAATTTCATTCATTACTTCCTGTACGGCAACGTTTTCTCCATAAATCTGCCGCGCGGACGCCGGGCACCTTTTTACGCATTCGCCGCAAAAATTACACATCTCTTCATTTGTCTTTACTTTGGAGCCGATGTGATAGATCGCTTTCCGCGGACACGCCCGCTCGCAGCGGTAACAACTTACACACAAATTTTGATGCACCACGACCTGCCTATTCGCGCTTTGCGATTCCGGATTCGAACACCACGGGCACCTCAAATGGCACCCCTTCAAAAAAACCGCTGTCCGTATCCCTGCTCCGTCATGAATATGGAATTTTTCTATATTAAAAATCCTTCCTATTTGTTCCATCCGACTTCTTCCGTTTTTTCTTATATAGACGATTTTTCAAACTGGTTTTGGATTTTTTTTGAATTTTTTCAACACTTGTTAAATCATATGTTATGGCAGTTCTTTATCAAACGCAAGCACAAAAACCGCTTTCAATACAACATATTTCAAATCAATAACAACTTCAAAAACATATGTCAAAAATGTTGTTATAGCGGTGTTTTATATCCAAAAAGTTGTTATTTTTCTGCAAAAAGATATGCTTTTATCGTTTACACGTTTCCTGTTTTGTTACTATAATGAAAGAATAGAAGTTTCTCTATGTGATCTTGTAAAATCAAAAATCGAATTTTGTTTTGTCATAATTTACATTAAAGGGCCCATAACAAAAAGGAGTGAATGATTTATGAAATATGTCGATGCGCGAACAAAACAATATAAAGATACAGAAGCGACATTGCTCGGTAAAGCCGTATATCGCAGCAAACGTATCGAGAAGTTGAGAAACTTCCTGTTGGAGGCTACTCCCACAATTTGTTCACAGCGTGCCGTCGCGGTGACAAAAGCCTATGAGGAATTTGAGGGTGATAATATTTATATTCTGCGCGCCAAAGCTCTCAAAAAAGTTTTGGAGGAAATGAGTATTTTTATACTGGACAACGAGCTTCTCGTCGGCAACCAGGCCTCCACGCCCCGCAGCGCGCCGGTCTTTCCCGAATGGTCGATCAACTGGATCATCGACGAACTGGACGGTAAGCCCATGCGTCCAGACGAACGTCAGGGCGACCGATTTTTAATCAGCGAGGAAGATGAAAAAAACATCCGCAACCTCGCTCCGTTCTGGAAAGGCAAAACGCACGCCGAGCGCTGCGAAAAATTATTAACAAAAGAAATCCGCGCTACCGGCGCGATCGGCGCCGTGGATTCCTATTGGCTCATGAACGGCGCCGACGGTCACCTTACGGTAGATTTAAAACGCGTGGCACAGGAGGGATTGATTTCGTTCAAGCGGCAGGCGCAGGACAAAATTGACTCTCTGGATATGTCCGTTCCCAGCGATATGACGCAGCTTCCTTTTCTGCAGGCATGTGTTATCCTGTGCGACGCCATAACGGCTTTTTCTCATCGTTATGCCGCCCTCGCCGCGCAAATGGCCGGCGAAGAGACAAACGCCCGGCGCAGGGAAGAATTGCTCAAAATTTCGGAAATATGCAACCACGTCCCAGAATATCCGGCGCGCACCTTCCACGAAGCCCTGCAGACCTACTGGTTTATCAATATGGTGATTCAAATCGAAAATAACGGACACTCTTATTCGCTTGGACGGATGGATACAAACCTGTATCCGTTTTATCGTCACGATTTGGAAACCAGGGAACTGGAAAGTCCAGAAGACGCGGTAGAACTGTTGAGCTGCCTGTTCCTCAAGCTTTTCCAATTGAATAAAATTTTTACCTTTGACAACCAAAAATCATTTTCCGGTTATCAGTTGTTCCAAAATATTACAATTGGCGGTCAGGATAAAAACGGTCGTGACGCGACCAACGAATTATCTTACCTGATTTTGGAGACGCAGGCCGCGATCCGGCTACATACGCCTTCGGTATCCGCGCGCTATCACGACAGGGCTTCCAACAAGTTCATCCAGGCATGTCTGGATTGTATCCGTCTGGGCGGCGGTCAGCCCGCTTTTTACAGCGACGAAATCTATATTACCGCCCTCGTAAACCGTGGGATGTCGGTAGAGGACGCGACAGAATATTCCGTGGTCGGCTGCGTAGAAGCAGTCTGTGAAGGAAAATGCGGGCATCGGCCCAACGGCTCCGGCCTCATTAATCTTGGTAAGATCGTAGAAGTCGCGCTGAATAACGGCGTAGACCCCGAAACCGGCATCTGCCCCAAGTCCGGGTACGGCGATCTGCTCACATTCAAGGATTTTAACGAAGTTTTCGACGCTGTCAAGGAGTTCAGCGCATGGTATATCCGCCAGCAGGTCATTTGGGATAACATCATTGATCAATGCACGGAGCAGTATATCGGCGATCCCCTCGTGTCCATGTTGGTGGCAGACTGTATCGCCAGGGGACGGGGATTGAAAGAAGGTGGCATGCATTATGACTATGCCGGTCCCGAATTCATCGGCACCGCAAACGTGGGCAACTGCCTCGCGGCGATCAAAAAGGTTATTTATGAAGAAAAATCTCTGACAGCGCAGCAGGTAGCGCACGCGTTACGCACCAATTTCCAGGATATGGAGACAACCCCCACCGGGGACGAAATACGCTTACTCCTTTCAAACGCGCCAAAATACGGTAATGACGACGATTACGTCGACCAATTGACGGTAGAGTATTTCAGATTTATTTGTGAAGAGATCGTAAAATACAAAACGACGCGTTTTGGGCGCGGCCCGATCGGTGCAATGTGGCAACCGTCCACCAGCACAATTTCCGCCAATGTGCCGTTTGGCGCAATGGTAGGCGCAACGCCGGACGGACGCAGCGCCGGAGAAGCGCTCGCCGACACTACCGCGCCCATGCACGGTACGGATACGCACGGCCCGACAGCTTCTCTGAAATCGGTCAGCAAGCTTCCTACCGTTCTTGTTTCCGGCGGGGCGCTACTCAACTTAAAACTTAGCCCTGCGTCCGTAGACACAGAGACCGGCCGGCGGAAATTCGCTTCGCTGGTGCGAACTTTTCTCGGCGATTTGAAAGGTATGCATATCCAGTTCAACATCGTCAACGCAGATGTACTGAAAGCCGCCCAACAAGAGCCCCGGAAGTACAAAGACCTGATGGTACGGGTAGCCGGTTACAGCGCGCTTTTTGCGCCGCTTGACCGCGATCTGCAAAATGATATTATCGCAAGAACCGAACATGTTTTATAGAAAACAAAAACTATCACCTAAAAAACCCTAGACCGAACCCTATTGAACAGACAGAGAAAAAAGCCCCTGTCGTAGAATAGCTAAAGATTAGGCGGATTTACTCCTTAATTCAAAAGGAGTGAGTCCGCTTTTCAATTGAACACGTTCATAATTGTAGAAACGTATGTATTGATGT
>JAYFQX010000035.1:0-29870 GCA_034926635.1 Christensenella sp.
ACATCAATACATACGTTTCTACAATTATGAACGTGTTCAATTGAAAAGCGGACTCACTCCTTTTGAATTAAGGAGTAAATCCGCCTAATCTTTAGCTATTCTACGACAGGGGCTTTTTTCTCTGTCTGTTCAATAGGGTTCAGTCTAGTCTTTTTTATCGTTGTTTTTAATCGATTGTGTGGATTTTGTTGAGTGGCCAGATGACAAACATGGCATGACCGATAATCTGATCTTTGGGGATGGCACCGATATAAGAGGTGCGGCTGTCAAGAGAATGCGCACGGTTATCACCCATGACAAACACGGAGTCCTCCGGCACGGTCGTAAGCGCCATATCCGCATACGGCTCGGGATTGATGTAGTTCTCGCTGAGCGCCTGCCCGTTGATATAGACAGTGCTGTTTTTGACTTCAACCGTCTCACCCGGCAAACCGATCACGCGTTTGACATAAGTACCATCCATGTTCGGGTAATGCACAATGATGATATCGCCGCGCTCAGGCAGGTTAAAATAGCGGGACACCTTTTCTACTGCAAGCCGCTCGTCTGTCTGAAGCGTCGGCAGCATGGATTCGCCGTCTACCAAAATAGGCTCAAAAACAAAAGCGCGGATGGCAAAAGCAACGGCAACTGCCGCGGCAATAGAAATAATCCAGCCCCAGACGGCGCGAGCACGCATTTTTTTTGCACGTCGGGAGGGCTTGCGCTTTCTTCCAAATTCATCATATTCTGTCAGATCATCATCATACTGCTCAATAGGGCTGTATTCCCCGCTGCTTTTTTCGTCAGGATCTGTATATTCGCCGCTATCATCATGACCTTCTTCGTCTTCGTAGATGCCGCCGTCCTCGCCGCCGAAATACTCGTCTGCGGCAAGGTCGTCCTGTAAGTCAGGCGCGTCTTCGTTGTCAGCATAAAATGTGTTTTCCGAATTTTGCCGGGAAATCTGCGCACGGTGGGAAGCGTTATGGAAGGGATCGCCATAGGAACGTCCATTTTCCAAGTTTTCCGAATACGCCTCCGGAATATTGATCCGGCGCCGGTAAAGATTTGGCTGTACAGGCGCTTTGAGTGAAGCATCTTCTTCAAACGTGCCAAAGTTAGAGCGGTCATGAGGGCGTTTTTGGCGTTTTTCGCCATTATTGTTTTCATTCATCAAGTGTAATAACCTTTTTTGCGTTTTTTTCAAATGCCGCGCGCTCCAGGACTATCAACCTCCCGCATTGCAGACATTTTAATTTTACATCTGCACCGAGATACAGGATTTTCCAACGGCTGCCGCCACATGCATGTTTTTTTTTCAGACTAATGATATCGCCTTGGGAAAAACCTGCAATGGTTGGCTTCATGGCAAAAAATGCCTCCTGTGGTTCATACGCGAAAAAATTTTTGCGCGCAGTATTATCGTACAGATATTATTCATTATACATCATCTCGACCTAAAAACATAGCTTAAAATATCCTTGCATATATAGGGCTCGCACGCTATAATTATAAACGTATAGGTTTGTAAATCATACATTTCAGGAGGTGAGAAATACGTGGACGCAGACCCTAAACGAAGAACCCATATAAGTAACGGCGGCGGTGTGCGGGTTGCGTATTTTTGCCTGTAATACCGCCTGCTTTTCAGAAAGTAGGTGACAATCATGATAAAGATTTTCAGCACGGCTGAAAACAATACTTTGAAGGAACTGGACACGATAGAACCGGGCGCATGGGTTCATCTCCTCGACCCAACGGAAGCGGAAGTCGTTTTTGTACGCGATACGCTTCATATTGAAGATGAATTTATTCGCGCGGCCCTGGATAGTGAAGAGACGGTGCGTATTGACGCGGAAGACGACCAGACTTTGGTGCTGGTGGATATCCCTGTTGTTACGCCGGAACGGAATTCTTTTGTCTATACCACGCTGCCGATGGGCATTATTATCACGGCGGAAAATATCATTACGGTATGTCTGGAAGAAACTTCGATTTTGGAAGATTTTTGGAATCAGAATATCAGGGGAGGCTTTGATACCTGTAAAAAAACGCGCTTTTTGCTGCAGATCCTTTATAAAAACGCAAGTAAATACCTGCAATATCTGCGGCAGATCGACAAAGCGTCCACACAGGTGGAAAACGCGCTGCACCAATCCATGAAAAACAGCGAATTGATTCAGATGCTGAAGCTGGAAAAATCACTTGTATATTTTTCTACATCCTTGAAATCGAATGAAATGGTTTTGGAAAAAATGCTGCGTTCCAAGGTAATCCGTAGTTATCCGGACGATATGGATTTGCTGGAAGACGTCATTGTAGAAAACAAGCAGGCCATTGAAATGGGTACCATCTACCGCGATATTTTGTCTGGAACGATGGACGCATTTGCCAGCGTGATTTCCAACAACCTAAATATCGTCATGAAGATTTTGACTTCGCTTACCATTATTATCGCGATTCCATCCTTGTTTGCAGCTCTTTGGGGAATGAATGTGGGAGGGATCCCTTTTGCGACAGACCCATTCGGCTTTTGGTGGGTGATCGCCGTGGCGATAGCAGGCACAGGCATTGCTGTGTATTTCCTTTGGAAAAAGAAAATGTTCTAGCTGTATGGCACAAAGGACGCAAGCTTGATATCGATGCTGAAAAATGCTACAATAGTAACAATATACGGATAGATAGAGATTTGTAAAAAAATAGATCATTGATATTGATAAGGATGTACCAACATATATGAGTGAAAAAATAGTAATTAAGGGCGGAATCCCGCTGCATGGAACCGTGGATGTCACAGGTGCCAAAAATGCCGCAGTGGCTATTTTGCCTGCTACCATACTGGCGCGCGGAATCTGCGTCATTGAGAACCTGCCAAACATTGCGGATGTTCTTATTATTAAACGGATTCTCGCAGAAATCGGCGCTGAGGTAGAGTTTGAACAGGGAACGATGACGGTTGATACCACGCACATTAATACCAGTAAGGTAACAATGAACCTGGTAAAGCGTATGCGCGCGTCTTATTATCTGTTGGGCGCGCTGCTTTCGCGTTTTGGCGATGCTGAAATCAATCTGCCCGGCGGATGTACGATCGGCGAGCGCCCGATTGACCTGCACATTAAGGGAATGAAGGCGCTGGGCGCCAATGTGAAGACAGAATACGGCAGAGTTGTGGCGAGTGCACCGGATGGTCTTAACGGAAGCGATATTTACCTCGATACGGTTTCGGTTGGGGCGACCATCAATATCATGCTTGCGGCAGCCTGTGCAAAGGGGCAAACCACGATTGTGAATGCTGCAAAAGAACCGCATGTGGTGGATGTAGCGAACTTCTTGGTTTGCATGGGCGCGAAGATCAAAGGCGCCGGTACAGACGTGATTCGTATTACAGGGGTAGAAAAGCTCCATGGATGTAATTATTCCATCATTCCGGATCAGATAGAGACGGGAACCTTGATGATTGCCGCAGCAGCGACACGCGGCGATGTGATCATTAAAAATGTAATTCCGACGCATATGGAGGCCTTGTCTGCCAAATTGGTAGAGATGGGCGTTACCGTAAAAGAAGGCGCGGATTTTATTCAGGTGAAGTGCGAAGGTCGCCCGAAGGCGGTTAAAATCAAAACCATGCCATACCCGGGATTTCCCACGGATCTGCAGCAGCCCGCAACGGTTTTGCTGTCAACAGCCGAAGGTACCAGCATGATTACAGAAACGATTTTTGAATCGCGGTTTAAGCATATTAAGGAAATCCGCCGGATGGGCGCTCAGATTACCACCGAAGACCGGGTTGCCGTAGTGGACGGCGTAGAACGCCTGACGGGGGCACCGGTAAGCGCGACAGATCTGCGCGCAGGCGCGGCATTGATTGTGGCGGGACTGATGGCGGAAGGAATCACTGAAATCCAAAACGTGAAGTATATTGATCGGGGTTACGATCATATTGAGGAAAAACTGAAAAAGCTCGGCGCGGATATCCGGCGTGAAGAAATACTGGATATTGAGGACGACGATATTTTTTAAATCAAAGAAGATTGATATGCTGCGACAGAAAACTGTTGCGGCATATTTTTTTATTTGTTATTCTGGAAAAAAGGAAAAGCAGGCATACCGGATTTAAGCCTATGCGTCTGAAACAAAGTCTTATTTTAAGACCGTACCGCTCGGCTCTGCATGCTTACAGAAAAGAGGTGCAAACGAACCGTGAAAATGCCAATAGAAAATATAAAAACAACGATGTTTGCGCCCTGCGGGATGAACTGCCAAATATGTTACAGGCATTGCTGCCATAAAAAGCCTTGTGGAGGCTGTTTGGAAAGTGACAATGGAAAACCCGAACACTGCAGAAAATGTAAAATAAAGGATTGTGTGCGATCAAGAGGGGTTATTTATTGTTTTGAATGCCCTGTTTTTCCCTGCAAAATGCTTCACAACCTTGAAAAAAGTTACAACAAGAAATATCGGGTGAGCCTGGTGGAAAACAGCAGGATTGCGCGGCAGGAGAGCATAGAATTATTTCTGGCAGAACAAAAAGCAAGATACGCTTGCCCGAGATGTGGAGGGATCATCTCTGTTCATGACGGAAAATGCAGTGAATGCGGGCATGATATCGGTTGATATCTGTGCGCTTATCCGGTAATCAGCCCGCTGCGGAAGTGTGGATTGAAGAAAATCAATACGCCAAGCACGGCGCTGCCGATGCCAGTGACCGCCATTAAGGTTTGAATCGAGATTTGATCGGCAACCGGACCGAAAAACGCCATGCCAATAGGGATCATTGCAGTCATAATAATTTGCGTCAGGCTAAAGATGCGTCCTTGCATGTTGGGGTCTACCTGTTCCTGTAAAAGTACCATGGACGGTGTGGTGAAGAACGGAACGGAGACGCCTGCAACCAGCATCAGGATCAAAAACGCGATAAAGCCGGGAACCACGCCGACAAGGAAGGTATCAATCCCGAAAATAATGCAGCAAAGGGCGATCGTGTGCATTCTGTTTTTCAGTCCGCCCCATGCAGAAATCACGATGCCGCCCACAATTCCTCCGGCGGAGAAGACCACTTCCATGATAGACAAACGCCAGTATTCATCGCCAAAGGTTCGCGACACCATAAGCGGCGTTAGCTGTACGGCAGGAACGATCAGAAAGAAAAAGAGCGCATAGAAAATAAAATAAGCACGGAAAAATTTGCTGCCGCCTACGTATTTTAAACCGGCAGCCAAATCTTTGAAATAACCGCCTTTTTGCTTTAAAAGAGCTTTTTCATGGACGGGAGCCTTAAGGATAAACATAATCAAGATTGCGATGATCGCGGTTCCTACATCAATAAAAAATGTATATTCGATACTCGTGGCGGAAAGCAGCGCACCCGCAGCGGCAGGGGAAAGCAAAAACATAACGGACTGCAGGCTGCCGTTGATCCCGCCCACGCGAATCAATTTTCCCGGAGGGACGATCTGCGGCAAAAATGCGTTGACAGCCGGTGTTTGGATGCCTGCACCGATGGAGCGTATGGCAGAGACAAGAAACACCATCTCAAGACTTTTGTGACCGGTCAGGAAGAACATCGCCAGAATAAAAGTAGAGGTTGCAACAAGCGCATCCGCACCGATGATCAGCAGTTTGCGGTTGTATCTGTCGGCCCACACGCCGGAAAACAGCGAGATGATTACCTGTGGACCAAATGCGCAAAGAGAAGCAATGGTCATCATGCTGCCGGATTGCGTAGAAAGCGTAATATACCAGATAATGGCAAATTGAACCAGCGAAGAACCGAACAAAGAAATGGTTTGCCCGGACAAAAAGAGGATTACTTTTTTCTTCCATCCGAGAAACTGTGGATCAAGCGTTTTCGGGTTCAGGATTTCTTCAAGATCTTCCATTGATTTTCCATCCTTTTTTCTATACTGGACTGTAATCATAATATACGAAAACAAGAAAGTCAATCTTTTGGATAAAAAAGAAAAAATATACATTGACAGGCGATGTATATTAGAATACAATATAAATTGTTTAATGGAATATATTGAATGTGTGAAACCGAAGGAAAGAAGGGAAGATAATGTCGTTGACATCGGATTTGATCCGCGGGCATACGGAAACGATCATCCTGGCGCGCCTGGCTATAGCGGATAGCTATGGTTATGAAATCAACAAGGCGATCCAACAGACCACAAACGGGGAATATGAGCTCAAAGAGGCTACGCTTTATTCTGCGTTTCGCAGGCTGGAAAGCGCAGGCATGATCGAATCATATTGGGGGGACGAAACTACCGGCGCGCGCCGGCGTTATTACAGGATCACTTCCCTCGGGCAGGCGCTTTATGAGAAAAACAAGCAGGATTGGGAAAAAACCAAAAAATTGGTCGATAGTCTGGTATAAAGGCTGTATAACTTTTGGGAGGAAATCATAATGGAAGAAAAATTACGTCGGTTTGTAGAAAACCTGTTTGCGGACGCACCTAAAACAAGAAGGATGATAGAGCTGCGGCAGGAAATACTGATGAATTTGACTGATAAGTATAATGATCTGCTTCGTTCGGGCGCAACGGAGGAAGAGGCTTATGAGGTGGTCAAAAAAAGCGTGGGAGACGTGGACGAACTGATTCGCAGTGCGTCGGAATATTCGGAGACGGAAACAGTGGAAACGGAGCAGCAGAGAAAGCGCAGCGCTATGCTGACGGCGGTAGCTGTGATGCTGTATATTTTATCGCCGCTGGCGATCATTATCCTGGGGACGGGAGGATACCCGATCATCGGGCTTACGTGTATGTTTGCGCTGATCGCGGTAGCGACCGGGCTTCTGGTTTATAAAAGCTCGCTTCGTCCTAAATACGAGAAGCTTGATGATACCATGGTGGAAGAATTCAAGCAGTGGCAGGTGGAGAACAAACAGAAAAATGACCAGCGTTCCGCTTATACCGGCGCGCTGTGGGCGATTATCGTGGCACTTTATTTTATCATCAGCTTTACCACCGGGGCATGGTATATCACATGGGTGATTTTTCTGATCGGCGGCGCAATAGAGGGTATTCTGAAAGCGGCCGTAAAATAGTAGAGGTGGGTCAATATGAGTAAAACAGGAAAGATTATAATTTGGTCCGTTGTTGCGGCAGTCCTCACAGGCGTACTGGTTTGGGGGATCATCGGCGGGTCAACATGGAACAGTGCGTGGTCTAATTTTACGGGAATCGTCTCTAAGACAGGGCTGAATGTAGATGAATGGGTGGATAAACTGCCGGATGACGCGCAAAAAAGTCCGTCTTTCACAAAAGAGGCTGCGGGGATCAAAAGGATTTCACTTCAGTTTGTGGAAGAAGATATTATTGTAAGGGAAACAGACGATAGTGTGATTAGCGTAAGCCAGGAAAGCAATCAAGCGCTCAATGAAGATGAGATCATGCATTATGGTGTAAAAAATGGGGAATTAATGGTACAAAGCGGGAAAACAGGCGGGACGATTTTCAACTGGTCGGCGCAAAAGGATATTACCGTGGTGCTTTCCATACCCAGGGATTTTGGCGGAATATTGGATGTCCGTTCCGTATCCGGCGATATCGAAGCGCAGGGCGTACGTTCTGCACAGGGGAAATTTTCTACGACATCCGGAGAAATATCGCTCAATGAAAGTAATTTTGAGAAATCTCTTACGATAGAAAGTGTATCGGGAGAGGTAACGGTACGTGAGGCAGAGGCTGAGAAGCTCAAGGTGGATTCTATGTCCGGATCACTGCGTGCGCAGGGACGTTTTAAAGAGAGTATTTTCAGCAGTACATCGGGCGATATCCAGTTGCTGTGCAGCGGTGCGCGTTCTGTGGAAGCAGAAAACACGAGCGGGGAAATTCTGGTGGATTTATCAGAAACAGAAAAGCTGGAGCAGATTTCGCTGGACAGCGTTTCCGGAGAGCTGGTAGTGCGGGTCCCGGAGAAGTGTGGGTTTACGGTTTCGCTTGATACGGTTTCTGGCGAACTGAACTGTGATTTCCCCTTGAAGGGCAGCAGTTATTTGGACGGCGCAGCAGAAATTGATGCGAATACCATTTCCGGTTCTCTGAACATAGAAAACGCGTCATAAAAAATTAAGAATAATGAGAGATACAAATAGGGCATGATGTGGTAAAATGGGGAATAGAAAAGATCTGTTCCCTATTTTTGAAAAGAGGAAGCAATGGAAAAGGACTTAAAGCTGGATACGCCGGGCACGCTGTTTCCGGCCGTTACCAGAAAAACAAATACATCGGTTTACCGCATTGCGGCAGTGCTGCTGCGCGCGGTTGATCCAGCCGCTCTGCAAAGGGCTGCCGACAGCACATTAAAGCGGTTTCCATCTTTCTCGGTATCATTTGAGACATCGGCATTCGGGGAGCGTTTGGCGCACAACGCTGCACCGGTTGTGGTACGTGAAGAAACAGATTATCCATGTATGATGATAGACCCGCAAAGGGAGAATGGGCATTTGCTGCGAATCCTTTATTACGGGAACCGTATTTCGCTGGAAGCTTTTCATGCGCTTGCCGATGGTATCGGTGCCATGGAGCTTCTCAAAACGTTGATTTATCAATATTTTTTGGAATGCGGGGAGACGCTTGACGCACAAGGGAAGATCATGATGGTGGATGAGAATCCCAGACCCGAAGAAATGGAAGACGCGATGCTCCGGTATTATAGGGAAAACGCGCCGAAAAAAAATGCGCAGAAACGCGAGATTGCGTTTAAAATAAAAGGAACGGTATTCAGACCATACGGCACGAATATTGTGGACGGTATATTGCCGGTGGCAGATTTGAAGGCTGCGGCAAAACGGAACAACGCAACGATAACGGAATACCTTACGGCAGTCTTGATTTATTCGATCTACCGTGAAGAGGTAAATGCAGAACTCGACCATGAGCCGATTGTGATTTCAGTCCCTGCAAACCTGCGGGAGATCGCGAAAACAAAGACGCTGCGAAATTGTTTTTGTATTGTGAATATCTCTGTGCCCTTGAAAAAGAAGCTGACGTTTGAAGAGACGCTGCGGGATGTGAAGGCACAGTTTGCGCAGAAAATGAACAGGGAGAATCTCGAGTCGTCAATTGCCGAATCCTGTGGGACGTTTGAGCATCCGATCGTCAAAAATGTCCCGCGGTTTATGCGGGAGGCTGGAACGCGCTTTGCATTCGCGTTTTTTGCGGAGAATTTGAAGACCATGACGCTCTCGAACGTGGGACAGGTAGACTTGCCGGATGATGTAAAAAAGCGGATAGATCGGATTGAGGCGGTGGTATATCCAACGGAACGAAGCCCGATCAACTGTTGCATGTGTTCTGCAAACGGCAAAATGGTGATTTCTTTTATTCGGTCCATTCGGGAAACAAGAGTGATTCGTGCTTTTTTTGGATTTTTATCGCGCGAAGTAGATGCCAAAATAGAAATCTCGACAAATGACTGGGGTAAACAAAATGAAGCATTGTGACCATTGCAATATATTAATAGAAAGTGAAAGCATGCAATGTCCTTTGTGCGGCAGGAAACTGGTCGGCAAGGATGAGCCGCACTGTTACCCGCCTTATGAAAAGCTGGCGGGGACAGAATATAAAAAGCGCAGCAAGATTGGTCTGATGGCGGTGGTTACCGCAGCGATCTTAGGAGCATGCGCACTGGTAAACATTTTATCCCGTGACGTAAACGGCGGTTATTGGTTTATGGATATCGCTGTTATCCTTGCGTATTTGTGGGTGCTGGTGCTGCATACGGTGAAATCGCATGTGCGGGGAAGCATCAAGCTGTTTGTGCAGGCGGTAATGATTTCGCTGATGCTGCTTGTGTTTGACCTCAATGCCGGGCAGGGGATGTGGTCGGTACGGATGGGGATCCCGATCGTCTCTTCCGCAATGATTTGTATCGCTACTTTTATTGTAGGAACCAGAAAACTGAACTGGAACGACTATATTGCCTATGGGGTAGTTGTGCTGCTGATCGGGCTTGCGCCGCTCACAGCGGTGGAACTTGGCGTCGCGCAAATGGCATGGCCGTTTTGGTTTTGTGCGTCTTATGGAGTGGTGACGTTTATATTTATGATGACCCGTGCCGATCGTAAATATAAGGAAAGCGCGAAACGCCGTTTCCGGTTTTAGAGTCATCCATCAAAATAGATTCTTGTGCAAAGAAACCTCTTGCCTCACTCACATGGGCGGAGGTTTTTTTTCTGAAAATTTTCGCTGACGATGCCGGTTACAAAACAGAGTGCAGGAAGACCTTCATCGTTTACATGATGAAAAGGCAAAGCGTGGCGGCGCGATGCAAAAAACAATCATTTCTTTATGGTTTATCAAGAGAGAAATAGGTTGATTATTAAAAAATAGGTTTTGTATCAAAAGTTTAGGTAAGGCAGACCAATCGAGAGGGAGGCATGGAAAATGAAGCGAAAAGTTGAAAAGCAAGTGACCGGTTACCGGACTGAGGATGGCGCAGGGGTCAGCCTTGTGAGGGTGCTGGGCAATGGAACAACAAGTGAATTTGATCCGATTTTGATGTTGGATTCTTTTGACAGCACCGATCCAAAAGCATACACTGCCGGGTTTCCGATGCATCCGCACCGCGGGATCGAAACCATCAGTTATGTATACCAAGGAGGAATGATCCATAAGGACAGCCTTGGGAGTGAAGATGCGATTGCAGACGGCGAACTGCAGTGGATGACGGCGGGTTCCGGTATTCTGCATGAGGAAAAAATACCTGCTGCTCCGCGCCTGCTGGGGGTGCAGCTCTGGCTTAATCTTCCGGCAGTAAATAAAATGACGTCGCCGGAATATCACAGTATTAAAAATGAAGAGATTTCGGAATTTTTGTTTGACGGCGGTCTTCTGCGGCTGCTCGCGGGAGAATATCAAGGAAATAAGGGATACCAGAGCAAATACTTGCCGCTGGATTATTACGATATTCATTTGGAACCTGAAAGCGAAATTACCATTCAAACAGATCCGTCGCGTTCGGTAATGGTATTTACGCTCAGAGGAGACGCAGTCATTGACGATGCTGTGGTGCTGGAAAAAACAGCGGCAAAGCTGACGGCGGGGAAGTCCGTTACGATTCGAAGTACGGAAAAAGCGGCACAGGTTCTTTTCATCAGTTCTCTTGCGCTAAAAGAGCCGGTCGCGTGGAGCGGACCGATTGTGATGAACACAAACGATGAGATAAGGCAGGCTTTTGCAGATTTGGAACAAGGTACTTTTTTGAGGGAAGCAACACGTTATCATAAAGCTTGAGAGTAACGATTAACGCCCGTATATTTTTTCTATAACGCAGAAGGACGAAGAGCCTCTGTGTTATTTTTGTTCACTTTTTTTGAGCTCTCCTGCCCATTCAAATCCTTTTTTCGCCGCAATTACAGCAATAATTTCATTGATGATTGCAGCGGCGGCAATCGTACCCTGAATGATTTGTGCGCATTCGGGCGCGGGCTTTGTTAACATGGATACAGCAATACCCGTAAATACAAGAGATACGCCTGAATGAGGGAGCAGGGTTAGCCCCAGGTATTTCTGGACGTTTTTTGGCGAATGCGTTATTCTTGCGCCGAACCGTGCGCCAAAATATTTTCCCAGGGCGCGTGTGATGATATAAATAACGGTGAATAATCCGGCACTAAAAATTAATAGGTAATCCAGGGGCGCGCCGAGGTTCAGTATTACGACAATCATAGCGATGCCGAGCAGCGGATTAAAATCAGTTGTAATTTCACGAAGACGTTTTTCTGAAACCATGTTGGAAAAGGTTGCGGAAAAAGCCATGCCCATAAGCATAAAATTAAGCAAAGGTTTTGGCATAAGGTACGCATTGCATAAAAAGCCGACGCATGCCGTCAAGATGATAAAAAGAACAAGGATGGTGATCGTTACGGGTTTTGACCGCTTCTTTTTTAGCAGAAAACCCGCGGGGATGCCGACAACGACACCAATGACAAGGGGGAGAAAAACCATAATGGGAATGAAATACAGAGGCAGATTTTCACTGGAGATATTCCTTGCCACAATTGCGATCGTGGTGAAAAATACGATGACGCCTACGATGTCGTCAAGCGCGGCCATGGGAATCAATGTCCGTGTAACGGGACCGGACGTCTTGAACTCGCGTACAATGGAAAGCGCCGGCGCCGGTGCGGTGGCAAGGGCAATGCCGCCGAAAATAAATGCGAGGTAAACAGGTATGCCATAAAAAATGAAAACAATGCAAAATACGCTTGAAACCAGCAGAAAAGTGCCGATGGATTGCGTCAAGGTTGTAATGATCAGGGATTTTCCATATTGCCGGATGCGGCTCCATACGAGTTCTGTGCCAATCATCAGCCCTACCGTACATTCCAGGATATGAATGGTCTTTGCATACCACGCTGCATTAAGAAACGTATCATTGAGAAGAGAAAGCGCATGGGGACCGAGAATCATTCCCGCAATGAGCCAGCCGAGGATCGCCGGTAATTTTATTTTAGAAACGAGTTTGCCAAATAAAAAAGCAAGTATAACAGCAGCGATCATGCGTGCGATCAGCAGGATCATGGCAGCGCCTCCCCTTTGGCGACACCGTACAGCATGTAATCTAATAGCTTATGCAGGGTTTGCTCATGCTGTTGTATAACATCCGAGAATGGCAGGTCATAAAAAGCAGGACTGCTAAAATATCCGTTAAACATAGTTTGCATGAGCATAAAATATTCAAGAGCATCTTCTTCGGTTATACCGGGACGCAGCGAGAGGGCATGCAGGATCTTTTTGAAAAAGATACGATTCCATTTGTCAAAGCATTCCCGCGCTTTGCCGATCTCTTGTATCAGGGGTTTTGGAGGCTGAAGCGATGTTTCCAAAAAAATATGACCAAGCGCAGGGTTGTCGCTGAAAAACCGAATACGCGCCGATAGATACATTTCTAAGTCTGGGCTAACGACCTGTTCTTTTATATAATCCGTCAGCAGACGGTAACAGCGCGCGACGCAAGCGACATATACGGCGTCTTTGTTCTTGAAATTATGATAAAGCAGTCCTTTGGAAAGACCGTCTCTGCAAATCGCACTCAAAGATGAGCCCTCATATCCTTTTGTTCCGAATTCCAATATGGCTGACGCAAGGATGCGCTCTTTTGTCCGTTGCGTTTTTATCTTTTGTTCCATACAAAATTCCTCCACATAATAATAGACCGTGCAGTCTATTATGCTGGAAGCAAATAGAGAAGTCAATGGTTAAAAATCAAATCAGTATAAAACGGACATTTAAAAATGCCGCTTCGAAACCCAAAGATCCCGAAGCGGCAAATGTTTTGTTGATGTTATTTAAGGATAAGCCTTATTTCAGCGCTTCTTCGACCGCAACCGCGACCGCCACCGAAGCACCGACCATCGGGTTGTTGCCCATGCCGATGAGGCCCATCATCTCTACGTGCGCCGGAACAGAAGAACTGCCCGCGAACTGCGCGTCGCCGTGCATACGACCCATGGTGTCGGTCATGCCGTACGAAGCCGGACCCGCAGCCATGTTGTCGGGATGCAGGGTTCTGCCTGTGCCGCCGCCCGAAGCAACAGAGAAATATTTTTTGCCGTTCTCAATGGCCCATTTTTTATAAGTGCCCGCAACCGGATGCTGGAAACGAGTCGGGTTTGTAGAGTTACCGGTAATGGAAACGTCCACGTTCTCATGACGCATAATGGCAACGCCCTCGTTGACGTCGTCACAGCCGTAACAGCGAACCTTGGAACGGTCACCGTCCGAGTATTTGGTTTCGGAAACGATATTCAGCTTGCCTGTGGCATAATCATATTCTGTTTCCACATAGGTAAAGCCGTTGATGCGAGAGATAATCTGCGCAGCGTCTTTTCCAAGACCGTTTAAGATGACCTGCAGGTTCTCTTTGCGGACTTTGTTTGCGGTCTTGGCAATACCGATCGCGCCTTCCGCGGCAGCAAAGGATTCATGACCCGCAAGGAAGCAAAAGCATCTTGTCTGTTCTTCCAGCAGCATTGCTGCAAGGTTTCCGTGACCAAGACCAACAAGGCGCTGCTCAGCAACAGAGCCGGGAATGCAGAATGCCTGCAGACCAATCCCGAGGGCTTCCGCTGCCTGCGAAGCTTTTTTGCAATCTTTTTTGAGTGCGATCGCCGCGCCGAGCGTATATGCCCAAACCGCGTTTTCAAAAGCGATCGGCTGGATCCCGCGAACGATGCTGTCTACGTCAAGCCCTTTATCGACTGTATACTGTTTGACTTCCTCAAGGGAATCAAAACCGTATTCTTTCATACATTTTTCGATCTGGGCAATTCTTCTTTCGTAACCTTCAAATTTTACCATGATAATCGCCCTCCTTATTGCTTGCGCGGGTCAATGTACTTCACCGCGTCTTCATATCTGCCGTACGTGCCGATGTTTTTCTCGTAAGCGGTCTTGGGATCTTCGCCGTTGCGGATATCTTCCAGCATTTTGCCAACGCGGACGAATTTATAACCGATTACTTCATCGTTTTTATCGAGAGCCATTTCAAGGATATAACCTTCGGCAAGCTCTAAATAACGCACGCCCTTTTCGTTGGTAGAGAAAATTGTGCCAACCTGGGAACGCAGCCCCTTGCCGAGGTCTTCAAGACCCGCGCCAATAGGCAGCCCGCCTTCGGAGAACGCCGTCTGTGTGCGGCCGTAAGCGATCTGTAAAAACAGCTCGCGCATTGCCGTATTGATTGCATCGCAGACAAGGTCGGTGTTGAGGGCTTCCAGCAGCGTCTTGCCGACGATCGCTTCGCCCGCCATAGCGGCAGAATGCGTCATGCCGGAGCAGCCGCTTGTTTCAATTAAGGCTTCCTCGATGATGCCGTCTTTTACGTTAAGAGTCAGCTTGCACATTCCCTGCTGGGGAGCACACCAACCGATGCCGTGTGTCAGACCGGAAATATCGGTGATTTGTTTGGATTTTACCCATTTGCCTTCTTCTGGTATCGGCGCAGGACCGTGGTGCGGACCTTTTTTGACGCATACCATTTCTTCTACTTCTTTTGAGTATTGCATCTGGATTTGAGACCTCCTTAAAAATTTTACTTATCTGAATATATAAGCCATACATAAAATATTATAGCATAAGGAAAAGAAGAAGAAAATGGATTCAAAAATTATATTTTCAGAATTTTTACAAGTGATGAAAAAGCCTTTTTTAAAATCGTTTCGGACAACAAAGAAATTTTGCAAAGATGAGGAAAATATTTGTAAATAGAATTGACAAAATGAAAAAATATAGGTAAGATAGAACTGTAATAAATGACTTTTGCAAAATAATTTTACAAATGTAAAAAATATGGATGAGCGGGTGAAAAAATGGAATTAACAAAAGAACAAATGAGGAAGATCTATTACCAGATGTTCAGTTCCAGGACGTTTGAAGAACGCGTAAACGAAATGTTTATGAAAGGGCTGATACACGGGACAACACATTTGGCGGTAGGGGAAGAAGCTACGGCTGCCGGCGGTATCGGCGCGTTGAATCCGGACGACTATATTATGAGCTGCCACAGGGGACACGCGCACTGTATTGCAAAGGGCGCTGATGTAAAGCGTATGATGTGCGAGCTGCTCGGCAAAAAAGACGGTTTTTGCAAAGGACTTGGCGGATCAATGCACATTGTTGACATCTCTGTGGGGAACTTTGGCGCAAACGGTGTCATCGGACCTGCGATCCCGATGGCGACAGGCGTTGCGCTGGCAATTAAGAAAGACAAAAGTAATAAAGTGATCCTGGATTACTTTGGAGACGGTACTTCCAACTCCGGCTTATTCCACGAAGCGCTTAACATGGCTGCTCTGTGGAAACTGCCGATCGTTTATATGTGCGAGAATAACCTGTATGGGATGTCTACGCCGGTATCAAAGAGCGTTTCTGTTCCGGATATCGCAACAAGGGCAAAAGCATACGGCATTCCCGGCGTCATTGTAGACGGTACGGACGTGCTGGCGATTATGGACGTTGTAAAAGAAGCGGCGGAGCGTGCGCGCCGCGGCGAAGGTCCGACACTGATCGAAGCAAAGACATATCGCTACCTCGGCCATTCCAAGAGCGACAAGCGCGCTTACAGAACGCGTGAGGAAGAAGCGGAATGGAAAGCAAAAGACCCGATTATTTCTTTCGGGAAATACATGCTGGAGCATGGATTTACGCAGAAAGAAATTGACGATCTCAGAGCTTTGGTAGAGCAGGAATGTGAAGAAGCCGTGGAGTATGCACAGGCAGCTGAGACCATTTCTCTGGAAGAAGCGAAAAAGCTTGTGTTTGCATAACGGAGGGGAAGATATTTATGAGTATCATTACATATAAAGAAGCGGTATCAGCCGCTTTGGCAGAAGAATTAAGAAGAGACGACAAAGTCTTCATGATGGGCGAAGACATGGGCGTATACGGCGGATGCTTTGGCGTAACCAAAGGGTTCCTCGAAGAATTTGGCGAAGATCGGATCATGGATACGCCAATTTCCGAGGGCGGATTTACCGGCATGGCTGTTGGCGCGGCAATGGCGGGATATCGCCCGATCGTAGAATATATGTTCTCCGATTTTGTAACCGTAGCGATGGATCTTATTTGTAACCAGGCTGCAAAACAGCGCTTTATGCTGGGCGGTCAGGTAAAGATCCCGCTTGTTATCCGTACGCCGGAAGGCAGCGGCACAGGCGCGGCTGCGCAGCATTCCCAGAGTCTTGAAGCATGGTTTTGCCATGTGCCGGGACTTAAGGTGGTTTGCCCCGCGACGCCTTATGATGTAAAGGGACTTTTGAAGGCGGCGATCCGCGAGGATAACCCGATCGTATTTTATGAGCACAAGCTGCTTTACGGCACAAAAGGCGAAGTGCCGGAAGAAGAATATGTTCTGCCGATCGGCAAAGCCGATGTAAAGCGCGAAGGAAAAGATATTACGATCATCAGTTATTCCATGACGCTTTTAAAGGCTTTAAAGGCTGCAGAAATGCTGGAAAAAGATGGAATCGATGCAGAAGTTATAGACCTTCGCACAGTTTCGCCGATCGATGTGGAAACGATCGTTGCTTCCGCCAAGAAAACAGGCCGTGTGCTGGTAACGCATGAAGGCGTGCAGAAATTCGGCGTTGGCGCGGAAGTTGCTTCCATCATCAACGACAGCGAAGCCTTCTTCTATCTCGACCGTCCTGTACGCCGGTTCGGCGGCGCAGACGATATTCCGATCCCGTATTCCCCGCAGCTCGAGGCGCAGGTGGTACCGCAGGCGGAAACAATATACGAAAAAGCAAAAGAATTGCTGAAATAGGGGGACGCGCAAATGACAAAAGTGATGTCCACGCCTGCTGCCAAACGGGTGGCAGGAGAACGAAAAATAGATTTGCACAAGGTAAAGGGAACCGGTATCGGCGGTTACGTACAGCTTTCTGACGTTCTTGGTTTTAAGGGCGGTAAAGCAACGTTTCTTGCACGTGCGGTTGCAGAATACCTGGATGTAGATCTTGACGCGGTAGAAGCTTCGGCAGACGGCGTAGTGCGCAAAGCAGATGTGCTGGCGTACAAAGAACGCATGGGTGCCGACAGCGTGATCCCGCTCAATGGTATGAGGAAAGCAATTGCAAAGCAGATGAAGGCAAGCCTTGCGACTGCCGCACAGTATACCATCATGGGCGAGGCGGACTGCACAAAGCTGAAAGGCGTTATGAAGCAGTATACGGCAGATTGCCTGGAAGCGACGGGCGTAAAGCCGACTTTCTCGGATTTGTTTATTAAGGCGTGCGCAATGGCGCTGAAGGAAAATCCGCTGCTCAACGCTTATTTCATGGAAGACCATGTTCTGGTAAAGGGCAATATCAATATTGGTTTGGCGGTTTCGCTGGGCGAAGACGGGTTAATTGTTCCAAACCTGAAAAACGCGCACATGATGACGCTTCAGGAAATTACGGTAATGCGGGAAGATCTGGTAACGCGTGCGCGCGCCGGAAAACTGCTGCCTGACGAATATTCCGGCGGCACATTCTCCATCTCCAATTACGGACGTACGCCGGTGCAATATTTTACACCGATCATCAACGTGCCGGAAAGCGCGATCCTCGGGATCGGCAATATGACAAATAAGCCGGTGGCGATCGGCAATGATATCGGCATCCGTGCGATGCTTGGTCTCAGCTTAACGCTTGACCACAGGCATATTGACGGTACGACAGGCGAGAAATTCTTGAAGGATCTGAAAGCGATACTGGAAGCCCCGGAACAGTTGCTTGACTGACCGGCTGACCAATAGAAAGGAATAAATAAATGGGTAATTTTATTACAATGCCTAAACTCGGAATGACGATGGAGGAAGGCAAAATCATAAAGTGGCTTGTCGAGGAAGGCGCGACAGTCGAAAAAGGCGATTATATTTTTGAAGTAGAAACAGATAAAACCTCGCTGGAGGTAGATGTTCTGTATTCGGGCAAAATTCTGAAGATTTATTATGGCGCGGGGGATACCGTTCCTTGCAATGACCCTGTGGCGTTTATTGGCGAAGAAGGCGAAGAGATCCCGGAGATCGAGAAAAAAGCTGCGGCACCTGCTGCTGCTGCGGCACCTGCTGCTGCCGTTCCGACTGCGGCACCCGCGAAGAAAGAAAAAGCAAAATCAAAAGCAAACCGTCCGCAAGGCAACTTTGATTATGATTTGATGGTAATCGGCGCAGGCCCGGGCGGCTATGTTGCGGCGATCCGTGCGGCACAGCTTGGCGCAAAGGTTGCGATCGTGGAAAAAGATACGGTCGGCGGTACCTGCCTCAACCGCGGCTGCATCCCCACCAAGGCTTATTATGCAAGTGCAAAGCATTGGAAGGACATCAAGAATTCCGATGAATTCGGTATTACGGTAGGAGAAGCTTCGTTTGATTGGAAGAAGATCCTTGCCCGCAAAAACGCAGTTGTCACGAAACTGACAAACGGCGTAGGAGGCTTGCTGAAGAAGAACAAAGTGGAGCTTATTCAAGGCGAAGCGGAAATTGAAAAAGCAAATGAAGTAAAAGTAGGCGGAAAGACGTTTACCTGTGCCTATACACTGCTGGCTACCGGTGCAAAACCGGCATCTGTGATCAAAACAGACGCAAAGCTGTTGAATACGGATCAGATTCTTGACCTCGATGCACTGCCGAAATCCATTGTGATCATTGGCGGCGGCGTGATCGGCTGTGAAATGGCATGTATCTTCAATGCTTTTGGTGTAAATACCACGATTGTGGAACTGCTCCCGCAGATCTTGCCCATGGCAGACGACGAAGTGGCGGCATGCCTCGCGGATGATATGAAGGCAAGCGGCATCAAGATCCTGACCGGAACGACTTGCGATGAAATCAAGCAGGACGCCAAAGGTTATAGCATCAAGCTTTCGACCGGTGACACCATGGAATGTGATTTGATGCTCGAAGCAGTAGGCAGGAAAGCGGAAGGCAGCGGTTTTGAAAAACTGGATGTGAAGCGTACTGCTAAAGGCTGCGTAGAGGTTGATGACTTCATGCGCACAAGCGTAGAAAATATTTATGCGATCGGCGATATCAATGGAAAATTCCAGCTTGCGCATGCAGCGTCCGAGCAGGGCGTCCTTGCGGTAGAGCATATGTTTGGCGACCGTGACGAAGCAGAAGAACAGGCGATCCCGTCCTGCATCTTTACAGACCTTGAGATCGCGTTTGTCGGACTCACTGAAAAACAGGCAAAGGAACAGGGACTGCCGATCAAAGTCTATAAATTCCCTTATGCGGCAAATGGTAAAGCAATGACGCTTGGCGAAACCAAGGGTTTTGTAAAAGTAATTGCCGACGAACGTTTCGGAGAGATCCTCGGCGTGCATATCATCGGGGCGGAAGCGTCCAGCATGATCGAAGAAGCTGTGATGGCAATGCGCTGCGAAGCAACCGCGGAAGCGGCAGGCAGCACGATCCACGCCCATCCGACTCTTTCGGAAACATTGATGGAAGCGTTCCTTGGCGCAAGCAGGGGCGCAGTCCATATGTAAAAGCTAATTCCAAACTCCTTAGAAATATTGTCCTGACAATAAAAAGAGGCGCTGTACGCCTCTTTTTATTATACTCATTTAAGGATCTTGATGAACATCTCATTAATAAGTTGCGGCCGCTTTAAACGCGGCCGTAGATTGGGGGTATATGCAAACGCGGCTTTCGCCGCGCCTGGTCAAAATTAAACGGAAGATTATAGTTGAGAAAAATCAAGCGTGTTCTACAAAATCAATGATTTCGTCCTTTGATTTTACACCGACAAAACGTCCCATTTTTGCGCCGCCATCAAACAGGTAAACCGTTGGGATAGACATAACGCCATATTCCCGTGCAAGGTTCGGAGCATCGTCCACGTTTATTTTTACAATTTTCAGATTCTCCAGTGCACTGTCGACTTCTTCCAGAATCGGGGCAAGCATTTTGCATGGGCCACACCAATCAGCATAGAAATCAACCAATACCATGCCTTTGCTCTGCATTACTTCCGAATCAAATTGGGCTTCCGTAATATGTTTAATACTCATAATGATAACTCTCCTTTAAGCATATGTTTACTTGTTTATATGTAACCAAACAAAAAGAAATTAAAACATAAAATCTTGTATTGCTGCACAATTCATTCAAAAAATACGCAAAATGGAATTATTTCAGCAGGCTCTTGCTTTCTTTAAATACCCAGTCGCGCTGGATGCCGAAGCTCGCCATGAAAATAACAAAATCAACGACAACCTTGAGCAGCGTGGTGACTGCGTCTCCGCCGCCAAGCAGATAGCCGAGCCCCCATACCAGCAGCCAGGAAGCGATCAGCTGTCCTATGGCAAGGATAATAAACCGGATAACGGTTCCGGTGCTTTTGGCGTGTGAATTGAACACGGCGCCCTTGTTAAGAAGGTAGGTCGCGATGGAACATAAAATACGCGACAGCACGGTTGCCACCAAAATTTTATATTCGTCCACAAGTCCGGAAAAAACTTTTTGGAACAGGTAAAAAGTACCGATGTCCACCAAATAGGCAAGAAAAGCGGCTATGCCAAATTTGATGAATACAAGATATAACTTAAACGACCGGGTCAGAAGTCCCCAGCCCGGCGCAGGAGCAACGGTATCATCGCACGGAACCGTCTTCACAGCAATATTCTTCTCCCGTGCTTCCAAAATAATATTTTGCGCAAAACAATCCTCGCGGCTTTTCATGTGTGTCATGATTTCCAGGTTTTCGCGGGACATTCCGATCAACGAAGATTCCACGTCGCCGATTTCTACACCTGATAAAAACCCATAAATGGTTTGAGGCAGAGGCTTTTTGCCTTCCTGTTTTCGCGTACCTACGCATACCTTCTGCGGCGAAGCGGCAAGAGCGTTTGCAACCGCCACTACATCCTGCACGGAAAAACCATCGGCAGGATCGAGTTTGATAAAGCTGCCGGAATCCGTCTGCGTAAGCGCAAGCTCAAAAAAACTGCGCATACCGCGTCCGTCAGCGCACAGAATACTGCGGAATCCGGCGGTGCGCAGGGCAGCTTCCAGTTGACTGTCTTGCGAATGTAATAAAACCGTAAATGTAATATACTCCATAATGAAATAATTTTACCATGTTGATCGATAAGTTTCAATGAAAAGCCGGAAGTTTTGAAATTGTAAGGAAATCTTCATTTTTTTGTATTTTATGCGGGAATCCGCTATAATAAGATCACATGGAAAGCGAGGTGAAAAGCTTTGCGCGCGATCCGCAATCTGGCGATTTTTTTAGTGCTGGCGCTTGTATTTGTGTTTGTGTTTGCAGGAAATACGCAGCTTGACAACATCCTTCCGCTCATGGAAATCAAAGGCGCAGTGACCACCGCTGTAATCGGCGGCGTGTACGATCTCGGCGACGGAGAATATTTGGTAAAATCAAAAGAAAAAGAATTGTTTACGGAGAAAATGGAAAAAGACGGATGGACTGCGCTGCCGAGCGAAGAAAACGGCAACCTTGTGTTTGCGCGAGGAGAAGAGCGCACGGAATACCGGGAAAGCCATTTTTTGAATTTTACGGTTTATCGCCCTGCACAGGAAGTAAGTGCATGGGGGTTTTCCCTTGAATAAAAAAGAGACGGCTTTTTCCTGCCGCCTCTTTTGCATTATTTTTGAATCGGTTTGGGATTTACGGAATAATCCTCCAATTCGTTCGTCAGGTTTTTGTTGTAATAGGGATCGTATGGGTATTTTGCGTCCCATTTGGCAAGCCATTTTTTCTGTTCTCCCTCAAACCGCTTGATTTTTTCGGGAGTCGTCTCATAACCGCGCGTTTTGGATTCGTAGTGGTATAACTCCGCAAATGGAGTGAAGACGATCAGATAGCCTTTCTCACGTATTTTTAGGCACAAGTCTACATCGTTGTAAGCGACCACGAATTGCTCGTTAAAACCGCCGATTTCGTCAAAAACATCTTTGCGCATCATCAGGCACGCGGCAGTAACGGCGGATACGTTGTGCGGTATGATCATACGTCCGAAAGAGCCGACCTCATAACGCGAAAGGTGCTTGTGAGAATGTCCCGCAACAGGACCGATTTTCAAAATAACGCCGGCATGCTGGATGCTGTCGTCCGGGTAATAGAGCTTTGCACCCACAGCGCCGATCTCCTTGCGCGTGGCATGCATTGCCATTTGTTCCAGCCAGTCCGCGGAAATCACAGACATATCGTTGTTGAGGAACAGCAGCAGCTCTCCTTTGGCCTGCGCCGCAGCAAAGTTGTTGAGGCTGGCATAATTAAACGGATGTTCCCACTTGATCACGCGGATCCGCGGATCCCGTTCCAGTTTGCGGTAATAGGAGAAAATTTCACTTCCGGTACTGTTATTTTCCACAATGATGATCTCGTAATGATCATAGGTGGATTTTTCCAGAATGGAATGAATACACTTTTTGAGCGTTGCAGGCTCGTCCTTGTTAGGGATGATGATGGAGATCAGGGGATGCGGGGATGGCAGGTCATAACTGGTAATATAATAGTTATCCAACGTGTTTTCCGTGACATGCGCACCTGTGAGCCCTTTGCGCACAAAAGAAGCTTCCAATGCCTTGCGCCCGGCCTTAACCGTATAACTCTTTGCACCTGCACTAAGCGCGGTCGAATTCTCGGAGACGCGCCAATGGTATAAGATGTCCGAAATATGCCCGACTTTTTTTGCTTTTTCCGTTGCGCGAAGAACAAGGTCGTAATCCTGTGCGCCGTTGTATTCCGCGCGGAACGAGCCGATTTCATTCAATAGCGTCTTTTTTAACACCACAAAATGCGTGATATAGTTAAATGCGTTCAGCATATCCGGTGAAAAGTCCGGCTTAAAGAAAGGATCGAAACGGCGCGAGCCGTCTTCGGAGATTTTATCTTCATCAGAATAAATAAACTCATAGTCCTTATCTTCGTTGATCAGTGCCACGTTGCGGTATAATGCCTGCGGCATCAAGAGATCGTCGTGATCGAGCAGGGCAATATATTCGCCTGTCGCCATTTGGATCGCCGCGTTGGAATTCCCGGAGATACCGTCGTTTTTTGCGAGCTTTTGATAAACGATGCGAGGATCCTCATACGAAGCCGCAATGTCGCCGAGGTCTTGCGCCTTATCACTGCCGTCTGCAAGACATAGCTCCCAGTTTGTGTAAGTTTGCGCGCGCACGGAATCAATCATCTGGCGTAAAAACAGCTCCGGCGTGTTATATAATGGCACCAAGATACTGATTTTGGGCGTATATGCAAAAACGGTTTCACGCTGGCGGGAATATTCTTCCGGCGTGGGCGTGTTATAGTTCATCCAATATTGATATTGTGCGTCATATTGCACGTAAAGCCTGCAAGCCACGCATCCGCCGCCTTCCACCCGAAAACCGTGCTTCTTCTTTTTGCGGTTAACAAGGACGCCGCATCCATCTGAAGAAGAGGTGAACGTAAAGGTAAGCGGGACCTGAATGACGCGCAGGATCGGCAGAAAGGTTAAAGTGGTATAACCGTTTTCTGCTACATCCGCGGTTTCGACCGTGGTAAGGATCTTGCCTTCCTGGTTGCGTACCGTCATGGTAAGGGTTGTATCGGGGACTGTGCACTGTGTCAGGATATCCACCCGCCCGACGTTATGGGAAAGCGGCGCGGCACAAAATGTTACCTCGCGCTGCGGCGTATAACCCGGATGATTTTGCGGGTCTTTGATAAAAGATTCGTTGGTCACAAGGGAAAGACGCTGGTCAAGGGTTAAAGCACCCCCTGTTTTCATTTTTTCTTTTACTTTACGGAAAAGCTCGCGCACACCATAATCGCGAATAATTGCGCGGACGCGTTTCCATTTTTGTTTTTTTAATTTTTTGGTAACCTGCACAAGGTTACGGAGCTTTGAATTTGCCATAGCTTCCTCCAAGTTGTAATCAGGATTTATTATACCATAGAAAAGGACACGGCGCGCAAAAAAACTGCGTATAAAGCAGCTTTTGACGTGACGAAAACGGGCAATATACCAAAAATAAAGGATTTGCCGGGAAGCCGGCGTTTACATAAAATTGGAATAAAACAAGGTGTAAATGGCGATCAATCCGCCGATAAACGCAAACGCGCCGATCAGCGCCCACCAAAAGGAACGCGGTATTTTTTCTTTTTCCGCCTTTTCCGCTTCTTTGCAATCCTCCAGTTGTGCTTTGCATCTGGGGCAAAATTCCGCAGAATCGTCAAATTTTGTTTTGCATAAAGGACATATCTTCATCGTTTTTCTCCGTATCTTTTTTTGCGGTGTCGCCTCTTTTCGCGGCGGGAATATAAAAACAGCAGTAAGAACAGGATGGAAAGACCGCCTGCGGAAACCAAGAGCATCAGCAGGCTCGTGGAAAGAAGGATGCTGCTGGTAAGAAAACAAAGGTATGCCAGCAAGCTGAAGAGACCTACACCCCTGCGAAAAAGCTCGATCAACAAAAAGGCGGTACCCGCAAAAAAAGTGATCGTGCCGATTAAATTGGTGATAGATAATACCGTAAACTCCATTTTCTCCATCCAATCGTTTCTGCTTCTATTATAGCATGGACGCACAGGGCGGACATAAAAAATTTACGCTTTTTTTGTTAACAAAGTTAGACGGATATGATAGTATAATAAATAAGGTAAAATGATGAGCAATATCAATTTGAAAATTTTACAACTGGCTCTGCGGGAGGGAAAACCCGCGATTGTAGTTTACCAGGGAAAAAAGGGGATTACGCAGAGACGGGTTTATGTACGCAGCATAACAGAGGAACGCGTAACAGTTTATTGCACCCAGAAAAAGGGGATCCGCGTTTTTCAGGCGGATGGGATCCTTGCCGCCAGGATTGCCGATGAAGGATGAGGATAAGACCTATGAGTGACAGAAATAAAGAGGAAGAGGAAAACAAAAGGCAGGATACGCTGCGAAAGCTGGATGAGACGATGCTTGTGTTTGCAAAAGAACGCGAGAAGCTCAACCAGATGAGCGTCCAGCGCATTGCTCTTGGCAAGCCGCTTACCGACGGGGCGTTGCTTGAGCAAAACGAGGTTTGCAGTAATATCAGCCTGGATATTATGGAATTGCAGGAAGTTTTGGATGAAATAGAAGACGAAATAGAGGACGGCGAATTTGATTAATATTATTCAAAATACGGAATACCTGTTTGCGATTATCAACGCAATGAGTGACATGGTGCGCGTTGTCTCTAAAGACGGCAAGGTGATCATGGCAAACAGCGCATTTGAAAAGCGCTTTGGTTCGTTTTTGGGTATTAAGTGTTACGAGCCGTTTGGGCAGGTCGGTCCATGCGAGCATTGCCTGCCGCGCGAGGTACTGGAAGATGGTGAATCGCGCAGGCTGACGCGCAAGGTGCGCGGGCGTGTTTACTCGGTGACGGTTTCCCCGCTCTGCGACAGCGAACAGGGCAATATCGCTGCAGTAGAGGTTTTTCGGGATATTACACTGGACTACAATATCAAACAAAACCTGTTGATGCAAAATGCCAAAATGCAAAAGGATCTGCAGCTTGCCCGCAAACTGCAGGAATCGCTTGTGAAAAGTGCAATGCCTAAGGTTGGCGGAGGTTATGCGCTTGCTGCCGGATTTTTTCCATGCGAGGCTGTGGGCGGCGATATTTACGATTGTACGGTTTACGGCAATAAGCTGGTGACTTATCTTGCAGATGTTTCGGGTCATGGAGTGATGCCCGCAATGCTGGCGGTGTTTTTCTCCAGGGTGGTACGTGCGGCGTGTCTGACGGGAAATTTTAAACCGTCCGAAATACTTAATTATGCGCAAAGGGAGTTTTTGCAGCTAAAGCTTGCGGATTCTATTTATATTACGGCGTTTATCACGGTGATTGATTTAAAAACCAATGAAGCGCTTTATTCCAATGCGGGGCTTTCCGTGATGCCGGTTTTATTTCGGGATGGCAAATTTCAAGAGCTGTATATGCCATCGTATCCGCTGTGCGATTGGTTTACGGATACGCCATACCAGGACGGCAGCTTTGATTTTAGGGAAGGGACGCGTATGCTGATCTATTCAGACGGCATCGACAACATCCATAGCGACCCTGCAGTAAAAGAACGGTTGTTTGCGCTTCTTGGAAAAGAGGATTTTCAGGCGGAGGCGTTTATTGAAGAAGTAAGGGAGAAGCTGCATAGTAAGCCGGAGGATGATTTAACCCTGCTACTTTGCGAGAGAAGCGAAAGATAAGGAGAAACAGGTGCAGATACTGGAATCGCTGAAAAATAGTTTAATGGCTTTTTCGTGGATGGACGCCGTCGATATTATTATCGTTGCGGTGATGTTATATTGGATTATTAAACTGTTTGCCAAGACGCGCGCGATGCGTGTTTTGATTGGTCTTGGCGTGATCCTTATTCTTGCGCGGGCGTTTGTGGCGATCGGGCTTAAGACGACATCGTGGCTTTTGTCCGCGTTTATTTCTGCGGGCGCGTTTATTTTGGTGGTGTTGTTTACACCGGAAATACGGCGCGGTCTGGAAACCCTTGGGCGCGGCAAAATTTTTACGTTTGCTTCCAGCTCTCAGATGCAGCTGCAAAATGCGGAACACATCATAGAAGAGATTTCGCGCGCTGTTTTGAATATGTCCAAACAGAAGGTAGGCGCGATCCTTGTTTTTGAACGTAAAACCGGACTGGAAGATGTGCTTGCCTCCGGAACGAGGCTGGATGCGGATATTTCCAGCGAATTGATTGAGAATATTTTTTATCCCAATACGCCGCTGCACGATGGCGCGATGATTTTGCGGGATGATAAAATTCTGGGAGCAGGCTGTTTTTTGCCGCTTTCGGATAATAAACAGATTGCCCAGGATCTTGGAACAAGACACCGGGCGTCGCTTGGTATTTCCGAGGTGTCGGATGCATATGTCATTGTTGTTTCCGAGGAGAAGGGGATTATTTCGTTTGCATACGATGGTACGCTTAAACGGTATATTGACGCGAAGGCGCTGCGGGATATTTTATCCGAGCTGTATTTGCCGGTGACTGGTGACAGTGAGAAGCGCTCCAAAAAGCTCAATCCTTCCAAATTTAAAAGAAAGGTGGGCGACGACGAATGAGCCGCGTGGCAGAGGTTTTAAAACGTATTTTTATTCACAACTGGAAAATGAAATTGCTGGCATTGGCATTCGCGTTTGTGCTTTGGAGCTTTATGATCGCAGATACCAACCCGCCCACAACAAAAGAGTTTAAAGATATTCCCGTGACGTTTACCGCAGCAGATGAGCTGCGTCAGAAAGGGTATACGACCTCTGTGCCGCTTTCCGAGCTGCTGCAAACGGTTACTGTCAAGGCGGAAGCTAAGGCGGATGCAGTGCAGTATATGAACAGTGATATGTTTAAAGCAACGGTGGATCTTTCGTCAATTAACGGTACTGGGGAATATACGCTTCCGGTAGAAGCGGCTACCACCTTTTCGTCGGCAACAAATGTTACGGTCGAGCCTTCAAGCATTACCATCACCGTAGAGGATATTGTGTCGCGTGACGTTCCGGTAGAGGTGCAGTACACCGGAGAAGAAAAAGATTGGCTGTATTACGGCGATCCGGTGCTTTCTACTTCATCGGTGGAAGTAACGGGCGCACGCAGCAATGTGGAAAAAGTGGCGCGAGCCGTATGTTATATCAATGTAGATTCGATCGAAGAAGCCACAAAAAACAGTTATCGTGTGACGCTCGTGGACAGCGATGGCAGCGAGATGGACAGCAACATGTTTTCAGGGCTTCCGTCCGTCATTGTGGAGCTGCCGATTTATCCGCAAAAAGAGGTGCCGGTAGACACTTCTACGATTATCAACACGGCAACCGGGATAGCGCAGGGATATGAAATCAGCAACGTAGCAGTTGAGCCTGCCAACATTAAAATAGCGGGAAAAATGGAAGATATTGAAGGGATCAGCATGGTTTCGCTCGAGCCGGTTGCATTGGATAATGCGACAGGTGACACGATTGTGGAAGCAAATGTTTTGGTTCCGGACGGTGTGATTGCGGTTGTGCCAAGCAAGGTGCAGGTGCAGTTCACTATCGCCCAGCCGCAGCTTACAAGGACGTATGAATCCAAGCGTATTACGGCGCAGAACCTCGGGGATGGACTTTCTTATACCATCGAGCCTTCCTCGGTTACCGTGATCGCCGCAGGAACGGAGGAAGCGTTCCGCTCTTTCTCTTCTTCTGATATTGCAGCTTTTGTTAATTTGGAAGGTCTTGGAAGGGGCGTGCACGACGTACCCGTAAAATTTGAGAACGAGGCGGATTTCCAGGTGAAGCTGACATCTTCTTCTTCAACGGTGAAGGTAACAATCACATAGCTTTTTAACCGATCAGCATGAATAACAGCAAGGACGCCGGTAATACGGCGTCCTTATTTTCAGGAAGGAAAACAAATGAAAAGATTTAATATTTTTGCCGGGAATTATGGCAGCGGAAAAACGGAGATCTCTCTTAATACGGCGCTTGCGCTGGCGAAGACAGCAAAAACAGCGCTTGTGGATATGGATGTTGTCAATCCTTATTTCAGAAGTGCGGAAAGCGCTGAAATGCTTGCGCAAAATGGAATTAAACTGATTGCGCCGCCATATGCGAACACCAACGTCGATGTCCCGGTGCTCTCGGCAGAGGTGACCGCAGCGTTTGAATATGAGGCGGCTGTATTTGATTCCGGCGGTGATCCGGTTGGCGCTGCGGCGCTAGGGGGGATCGTAGCCCGGTTTAACGCAGTGCGCGATGAAGTATCGTTTTATTATGTGATCAATGCGCGGCGTCCGTTGCAGCAAACGCCGGACGAAATTATTGAGATGATGGAGCAGATCAGCGCGCGTGTGCGGCTTTCCGTAGATGCGCTGATTAACAATACAAACCTTGGCAGGGAGTCGACCGTTCAGGATTTGATTGACGGACAGGAAATATGCGAAGAAGTCAGCCGCAGGACGGGGCTGCCGATTGCCTATGCAGCGGGAAAACCGGAGATTTTAGAGGCGTTTTCGCAGCGTGGATTTACACTGCCGCAAATACCGCTTACCATCTATACTTTTCCGGACTGGCTTGTTGACGATATGAAGGAAAAGTGATACTCTAATGTAAGGCGCTTTTTTGAAAAAAGCCGCATGAAAAACGTGTAAATGCGTGGTGAAGCGGTCTTTTTTATGGGAACCGCCCATTTTGGTTTTATTGAATGAAGGCGCTGGAGCGTATAATATGAAAGTTTGCGCGTTTGTTCTTGCGGGATGCGGGAACGTGCGCTCAAAAGAATATGAAAAATTGAGAAAGAAAAGAGGAGAAGAAATGGCGAAGCTGACGATTTATGAGGACACATGCAAAGGGTGCGGTTTGTGCATAGCGGCATGTCCGAAAAGCTTATTGGCGATCGATAAAACGCATTTGAACGC
>JAYFQX010000008.1:0-111317 GCA_034926635.1 Christensenella sp.
TACATACGTTTCTACAATTATGAACGTGTTCAATTGAAAAGCGGACTCACTCCTTTTGAATTAAGGAGTAAATCCGCCTAATCTTTAGCTATTCTACGACAGGGGCTTTTTTCTCTGTCTGTTCAATAGGGTTCGGTCTAAAATCCTGTAAGCTGTTTTTTTATATGGTCTGAATGGCGATACAGCATATTTAAAAGAAAGCGCATAACAAAAGGGTTTTTAAGCAACGAAAAGCAGTATTTACTTCTAAAATTCCAAGCATAATTGTACAAAAAATCACTGCTCTATTTTTTCAAGAGCAGGTATGATATAATTTGTTTGGGGTGATATGTATGGAAATACTGATATCGGTTTTGGGTGCAATATCGGCAATTTTAGTTTCTGTTACTGGAGCTATTCTCGCTAATAGAAATAGCAATATGCTTCAGTTGCGAAAACTAAAGGAAGATCACTATATTTCTTATATTGAAGCTTTACATAATCTTGCAACAGATAACCATAATAAAGAATTAACATCAAAATATACTTACTATCGGGACAAACTTCTTATAGTTGGAAGTGAAACCGTTGTCAAGTGTATTCTATTATACGAAAATGAAGCAGTCGGCAAAGCGAATGAGCTTCATGATAAATATCTTACTGATATTGTGAAAGCAATCAGAAAAGACCTAAATATCAAAGACAAGGATTACCCCAATATCTATCTGAAAAAGTAGTCCTGTCACTCAAGATTTAGATGCGAATGTTCTTACAGCATTTCGCTCACTAAAAACCGCATTAAATCAAAAAAATTTAAAAGAAAGTAGTCGGATTCGACTACTTTCTTTTTGGTACGAATGTTCATAGCGATAGTCCCGCAAACCCGCATGAAATCAAGGTTTTTCGGCAACAGGCAGATGTGTTTTACATACCAATAGCAAAAGGAGCGTCGTTTTTTATAACTGGCGCTCTTTTTGACATTTTGCTTTTGGGGGAGTTTCAATAGCCACTGCGATAAGCTGGTAATGTTGAAGGGGAAACTTATTATAAGCATTAGTGGAAACTGAGCTATGTGCAGCAACTCAGTTTAGGCAACGTCTTGTTGAGATCATTGAGAACAACCCATACAATAATGCCCCGACACAACTTGTATGGTAATTTAAATAGCCAAAATTGCAGTGTGCTAGATTATTTCGTAAATTCAAACAACCTGTAGAAAAAAGCCTCTTTGTAATCGCTAAATATGCAGGCTGAATTTTGGCAATACAAAATGTGCTACCCAAAAATTGATTGAGCGTAAGTTCGTTGTTTATGAACCTTTTGTGGTTTTTATCCGCAGGAACAATATTGTATTTGCAAAGAAACTGATAAAATTCCGAAGTTG
This sequence comes from Christensenella sp., assembly GCA_034926635.1. Taxonomy (GTDB): domain Bacteria; phylum Bacillota; class Clostridia; order Christensenellales; family Christensenellaceae; genus Christensenella. The sequence goes on from JAYFQX010000008.1 coordinate 1,364, forward strand.
TTGCCTTCACACTATCATAAACACTGGTACTTTCTGTGGTTGATAATTCAAATTGAAAATTTAGATAAGTGAAATAATCCCTATCATTTGCATCAAAAACTACTTGTCCAGCGTCTATTTGTTGCTGCAGTGTGGATAACCAGTCTTTCGCATATTCTATTTTTACGATAGCTTTCAGGTCTTTCTCAAGCAGCGTTGCAAAAATTAGATTTGCACCATAAGGAACGGTTCCATCGTTTTTGCATTTCTCTAATTCTTTATATGCAACAATTAGCATTTGGGCGGTAGAAATTGGTCCGTTTATACCGTCCTCCACGCTCAGCAATCGGTTCCCCGGACGATTGAATACATTAAGGAAGATACCGCCAAGTATAAGAATAATATCATAGTAATCTATCATTATATCCTTGTGATCTTGAAGATTAAAAAAGATTATGTCCTGTATATCGCTAATATCAAATGTTGCTGTGATTTTATCATAATTCAGCATATCAATTATATCTTGAAGCAAATCGAGTAATTGATTTTTATTAACATAATTGTTGTGTTCAGAAAAAATGGATATTTTATCCTGCAGGAAAGTATCTCGGGGTTGATTATTCTGCAATTTCAAACCGTTTGCTTTCGTTATTTCAAAATTCTTTATAAACGACATAAGCTCTCCTTTCAAATTGCCATTAAAAATCTACATCTTATAGTTACATTGGAAGCATAAGTTTTGCAGTGTATTATGGTACTTATGGTATATACTTCCAATTACCTAGTATTGCTATACAAAGTAATTCAATTTTTGTTTGATTGCGTCCGTTTTTAGTAGCATAATCAAAAGCTCCCTGCCGTGTTTGACAGGGAGCTTTTTGCTTCATACTTCATTCCCGTCAAAGCACACAACAGCACCTTGACAGCGTTGTATTATATTATAAGACAATAAGCGAGTGAAATCAACATATTTTGATGCTTTTGCCTTGCCATCTGACTTTTTTGCAAAAAAATTTGCATATTAAAGTATAATGTTTATAGAAGGAGGATGAAATTATGCCTAAAACATATACAGATGAATTCAAACAACGATTAGTGTTTGAATATCAAGCGGGGAAAAGCATTTCTGCCATTTGTGGGGGAGACCCAAGTTGCTCAGAGTACGCTCTATCGCTGGATCAAGGACTATCAAACAATTTCATCGCATGGTGGTGGATACACGCCTCATGAAATGGATGGTTTGCGTCGTAGCCTGAAAAAAGCGGAACACCAACTTGAGATCATTCGGCTTACCAATTTAATTGAAAAAGTACCATTAGCAAACAAGCTTACAACTCTTGCAGCGATATACGAGGGGAATAACGAATACAGCGTCCATGAATTATGCGAAGCTTTAAATGTTGCCCGTGGTACCTTTTACAATCACATTTTCAGAAAAGCAGATCGCTCAATATATTTACAAGAACAGCAGGAATTAATGCGACAGATATAGCGGATATTTGATGAAAGCAATCAGTGCTTCGGTGCTGAAAAGATTCGCATTGTTCTAAGAGAGAATGGAATTATCACCAGCAAAAGACGAATCACTGCAATTATGAAAGAGCTGGATTTGCATAGCGTGCGAACCGACGCAAAACGATATTATCAAAAACAGCACGAGAAGGGCAAAAAAGATTTGGTCAAACGGGATTTCGCAGCAAAGAGCGTCAATCAAATTTGGGTTAGCGATATAACCTATTTTAAGCTAAATGATTCTACGGTTTGCCTTTGCGTCATTATAGACCTTTTTTCTCGTAAAGCTATCGCATATCGAGTGGGCAAAAGCGCCAGCAAACAACTTGTATCATCAACATTTAGATCAGCCTATCAAAGCAGAGGAAATCCCTCGGATTTAGTTTTTCATAGTGACAGAGGCTCTGCCTATATTGCGAACTCGTTTTGTAAATTACTTAAACAATTAGGGGTGAAACAGTCTTTTTCCGCTACCGGAAAACCACATGACAATGCGGTGGCGGAAACCTTTTTTGCAACATTAAAAAAGGAGGAGGTTTATCGCAGAAACTATAAATCAGAACGGGATTTTATTAAAAGTATAGATACATATATGAAATTCTACAATGAAATGCGACCGCATCGCACTTTGGCATATAAAACGCCTGCAAAATTTGAAGAACTTTACGGATAAGGAAATTCTCAAAAAATCGTCTAAAAACTGACTTTCTTGAAATGTTTTCTAACCGTTTTTTGGTTTTTTAGTAAGATAGTAAAAATGCCGTGAATGTGAAAAACCCATGCTATTATGACATTTATGTATAGAAAAAGCCTCGCTTTTCGATAAAAATGTTCGAAAAGCGAGGCTCATTCACATGGTCGGGGTGACAGGATTTGAACCTGCGACCTCTTCGTCCCGAACGAAGCGCGCTACCAAGCTGCGCTACACCCCGAATCTGGAGCCAATGAGCGGACTCGAACCGCTGACCTGCGCATTACGAATGCGCTGCTCTACCAACTGAGCCACATTGGCGTTTCAAATCGTGCCGACTTATAATATTTTATCAGATTTCTAATAAAAATCAACTGTTTTTGAAAAATAAATTAATTGTTTTCTGGAACCTTATGCAAAGACATTGCGTCTTATATATGAAAGATTCTTAATGATTCTTTAACATTTTTACAAAAAGGGTGTATACGCACCCGTGAAATGCTATAATGGAACCAATCAAAACAGAGGAAGGTATTGATTATGTTAAAAAAAATTTCCCTAATGATTCTGGCAGTTGTTTTATCGGTAGGTTTGGTTGTTTCTCCGGCGTTTGCTGCTTCTAAGGAGGCACGCGTTGTAATCGGTGCGGATAATACGGAAAACCAGATTTCGGAAATATACAATTATTTTGGTGTAAATCGTGGTGATGTTACTGAATTGCAGTTAACGAACGCAGAAGAACGCCAATATTTGAGCGGTCTGGTGCCTGATGAAAAAATTGGCAATATCGCATTATCCTGTGTATATATTGAGCCGAATGACGGCGGCGGTCTTGCACTGAGCATTAACAACATCAATTATGTTACGCAAAAAATGTATGAATCTGCGCTTGCAACAGCGGGCGTAACCGATGCAAAGGTAAAAATTACGGCGTATAAGCCGGTGTCGGGGACAGGCGCGTTGGCAGGTATTTATAAAGCTTATGAAGATATGACGGGGCAGACGCTGGATTCTTTTGCTAAAGATACGGCAATCGAAGAATTGGTAGTCACAGGAGAACTGCAGGAAGCCCTGGGTGATGTTTCTTCCGATATTATTAACGACTTAAAGGGTAAGCTAAAAGAAACGAAGAATATGAGCGATGATCAGATCATCGAGCTCATAAAAGAAACAGCTGCAAAATATAATGTTACTCTGACCGAAGATCAGATCCAACAGATTTTACAGTTGGTCAAGAAGTTCAATGAACTCAATATTGATCCGGATACGTTTTTGAACCTTTTTCAGGCGAAGCAGGGCGTAACAAACTTCTTTACCACGGTAGGCGATTTCTTTAAAAGTATCGGTGATTTCTTCGTAAATCTATTCGGAGGAAATAAATAAAAAAGTATTCGAAATTACGTTATACGCAGAACATGAATAACAAAAAGAAGAACGGAAGCCACGCGGCTTTCGTTTTTTATATCCTCTTTTTAAAAGTATAACGCAAGTGATATTTGAGAAAAACAGTATGAAATCCGTCATGAATGCGTTATAATAATCAGAATTAGTTTAATCTTTGTAATTTCGTGCGGTTTTAAAACGGTGCGTGTTAAGGGAACACCGAAATGGGTATGAATAAATAAGGAGCAGATAAGATTGGAAAACAGGTTTTCTTCCGGTAAAAAAGTGGCGCAACTTGGGATCGCCGTAAATATTGTTTTACTTGTCATAAAGCTAACAGCAGGGTATGCATCTGGAAGTCAAGCCATGATTGCCGATGGTTTTAACAGTATGGGAGACGTATTCGCTTCAATGGTGACGCTGTTTGGCAGTCTTTATGCTTCTAAGCCAAATGATGCAGATCATGTGTGGGGGCATGGAAAGGCGGAATATATTGCGGCGCTGGTGATTGGGTTTTCTATGATTGCGATGGCAATTTATACGCTTTCCGGCTCTGTTCAATCGTTGATTCAGAGAGATGCTCTTGAGTTTTCGTGGTGGCTTGTGGGCGTAGCGCTAACGACGATCCTGTGTAAGTCTTGCTTGTTTGCTTATTGTATTAAAAAAAGCAAAAAGTATAACAGCGTATTGATCAAAGCGAATGCTCTTGACCATCGCAACGATGTGTTTGTGACATCCGGTACGCTTGCCGCTATTTTTTTAAGCCTTGGCGGGAAATTTTGGGCAGATGGTGTCATCGGTATCGCGATTTCTGTCTGGATTATCTATAGCGGTTTCATGATCATCCGCGATTCATCAAAAATTTTGATGGATGCCGGTGTAGATGATGCAACCCTGGAAGAATATAAACGTGAAATATTGACGATTCCGGGAATCGATCATATTGATAGCGTAAGCACGAAGCCGGTAGGGGCGCAGTTGATATTGGTTGTGAAAATTTCAGTAGATTGTGATATGACAGTGATAGAAAGCCACAAAATTGCAAAAAAGATTGAAGTTGAGATGCTTAAGAACCGTCCGGAAATAGCGGATGTACTTGTGCACATCAATCCGGATCTGCCTCATGTATAGAACGGAGAAAATATATGCAGAAAGAAACAGTTTTAAACATCAAAGGAATGAGCTGCGCGTCTTGCTCGGCAGCAGTAGAAAATGCCCTTTCCCATTTGGAAGGAGTAATATATGCCAGCGTTAATCTTGCGGCGAACAGCGCGCTTGTAATTTCAGAAGATAAGGTCACGGATGAAGATTTAATAAAAGCTGTAGAAGGCGTGGGGTATGAAGCAAGCATTTCCAAAGACGGACAGATGGTGACGCAGGATGAGCACCGTTTTCATAAATGGGAAATCGTTTTAGCAATTGTCTGCGGGATCGTAGTCATGTATATCGGCATGGGAGCGCATTGGAATTGGCCACTGCCGGAAATTCTTTCACCGAATGTATATCCCCTTAATTATGCATTGATTCAGCTTATTATCACGATTCCTGTTTTGTTTGCAGGACGAAGCTTTTTTGTAAACGGGATGAAATCTTTGCTGAAAAAGCATCCCACGATGGATACGCTGGTTATGCTCGGCACGGGGAGCGCAATGGTTTATAGCATTGTAATGACTTGCTTGATTCCATCTGATATGCACGCGGTACACAGTTTATATTATGAGAGTGCCGCGGTTGTCGTTGCGCTGGTGCTTTTGGGAAAATATTTGGAGGAGAGCAGTAAAAACCGTGCAAAAAGCGCAATTTCAAATCTTGCGAGCCTTGTTCCGCAGGACGCCGTCATTATAAAAGATGGAGAAGAAAAAAAAGTAAAAGCATCGCAGGTAAGAACGGGAGATATTGTGCTGGTTGGTGCGGGACAGCGCATTCCGGTGGACGGCGTTGTGGAAAGCGGACAGGCGAGTGTAGACGAATCGACATTGACGGGAGAGAGCCTGCCGGTGTTTAAAGAAACGGGGCGTAAAGTTTCCGGTGGGACGCTTGTTACGGATGGCGTATTACATATTAAGGCAACGAATGTGGGATCCAATACCGCGATTTCGCAGGTTGTTAAACTGGTTGTTCAGGCACAGCAGAAAAAGGCGAAGATATCGAGGCTTGCCGACAGGATCTCTTCTGTGTTTGTGCCCGCTGTGACTGCGATCGCAATCATTGCCGCAGTAATATGGGCGATTACCGGCAAAGACGCAAATTTTGTCGTGAATATATTTGTATCTGTTTTGGTAGTAGCCTGTCCGTGCGCGCTCGGTCTTGCGACACCGATTGCCGTTATGGTCGGAACAGGCAGGGGAGCGCAGCTTGGAATCTTATTCCGTGGGGGTGATGTTGTAGAAACAGAAGCTTCCATCAATACGGTACTGTTTGATAAAACAGGGACAATTACCAAAGGAAAGCTGCATGTGACAAATGTCGTTTGCGCCGATGATTTCAATGAAGAAGAATTGGTGAGACTGGCAGCGACAGCAGAGTATGGCGCAACGCATCCGATTGCAAAAGCGATTATGGAATATGCTGAATTTATGGATGTAGAATTTGAAAAACCTGAGAGCGTAAAAAATGTTGCTGGGCGCGGGGTGATCGCCAAAACATCAAAAGGCGAAATCATTATCGGTACGAAAGATTTTATGGAAATGCAGCATATCTCTACAGAGAAGATGCATGATATTGGGGCTACCCGTGTCTATGTTGCGCTTAACGGGAAACTCTATGGTTTGATTGCTCTTGCCGACGAGATCAAAGAAGATGCGATGGAGACAATCGCCGCGTTGAACAGTATTGGTATTAGGACTGTTATGATAACGGGTGATAACAAAAAGGCGGCAAAAGAAATTGCGATGCAGGCAGGTATTACCGATTATATTGCGGGAGTCCTGCCGGAAGATAAAGCTAAAGAAGTACAGAAATATAAAGATGAGGGGAAAAAAGTTGCGTTTGTAGGGGATGGCATAAACGATGCGCCGGCGCTGGCAACGGCAGATGTGGGTATTTCGGTTTTTGGCGGTACGGATGTTGCCGCCGATTCATCCGGTGTAATTTTGATGAAAGATGATTTAAGCAGCGTTGCACAGAGTATTTTGCTTTCGCGGCGGATTATGCGTACTATTAAGCAGAATTTGTTTTGGGCGTTCATCTATAATATCATTGGAATCCCGATTGCGGCAGGCATTTGGTATGCGTTTGGAGGACCAACGCTGACACCGATGTTTGCGGGGCTTGCTATGGCATTTTCTTCAGTGTGTGTTGTGCTTAACTCATTGCGGCTTTCGCTTTATAACAGAAAAAAAACTGCCGGCTGAACCGGCAGTTTTTTTTTGGAAGTATCATATATGGTTAACGCATAAGCGATTGTTTTTAAAAGATAGTATTTGGGAGAAGCGTACTATTTCTTTTAAAATCATTTTACCTTTTCTTTCTTATTAGTTTATTGAAAAAATTTTAACCCTGTATGAATGATTTATGAATAATCAATGAATAATTAAATGAAGTTCCAGCAAAAGCTATAAAGAAAAAATTACAAGAAGAAAACAATGAACTTGTCAGATAGAATATAATATAATAAGATAGAAAGATAATGGGAACGGTATTACGATGCAGGGAGGATTATGCATGAGCGTATATGAAGATTTAAGCATATTGGTTCAACAGGGTCGGATGGCAAATGTAAAGGAGATTATCGCTGCAGAGCTTGAAAAAGGGACAAATCCAAAAGATCTACTGCAAAACGGTCTGTTGGCGGGAATGGCAGTTGTCGGAGATAAGTTTAAGAATAACCAGGTATATGTGCCGGAGGTTTTGATTGCGGCAAGGGCAATGCAAGCGGGAATTGACGCGCTGGCTGTTGCGCTTTCATCTGAGAAAACAGAATCACGAGGCACGGTGGTACTGGGAACGGTCAAAGGCGATTTACACGATATCGGCAAAAATCTTGTTAAGATTATGCTGGAGAGCAAGGGTCTTGAAGTGATCGATCTCGGTGTAGACGTATCAGCGGAAAAGTTTGTCCAGACAGCGGTTGACAAGAACGCAAAGGTAATTGCCTGTAGCGCCCTTCTTACAACAACGATGTCTGTAATGAAAGAAGTAGTAGACCTTGTCAGCGAGCGGGGGCTGAAGGGAAAAATTAAAGTAATGGTGGGCGGTGCGCCGGTGACGGATGATTTCCGCAGTAAAATCGGAGCGGATTATTATACTGCCGATGCTTCCAGTGCAAGTGATGTGGCATTGTCCATCTGTCAATCATGATTGTAAGAGAAAACATAAAAGGCTGCCGTAGGGCGGCTTTTTTTGAAGGGAATGTTTTATGGAAATATTAACAAAAATCAAGAAAGTTGAATCGATTAAAACAATGGAAACAGACGGTTATGGTATTGCTGTAGACCTTGGTACAACAACGATCGTGATGTATTTATATAACCTGGGGGACGGTTCGTTCCGTGCAGTCGCTGCGCGCCCGAACTATCAGGCTGCGGCAGGTGCCGATGTGATAACCCGTATTCAATATTGTATAGAACACGAAGCAGGACTGGAAAAATTGCATACAATGGTGGTGAATGAATTATCAGAAATGATGGACGAAGTATGTATGCAAGCGGGGATAGGCAAAGATCGGCTTTCTGCGGCAGTGATCGTTGGAAATACCACGATGATGCACCTGTTATGCAGCTTATCGCCTGTTTCTATGGGGAAACTTCCGTTTCAGCCTCTTTCAAAGTTCGGTGAAACCATATCTATGTGCAGTCTTGGAAGTTGTTTCCCGGAGATCCCGTGTTATCTTGCACCGTGTTTTTCAGCGTTTGTGGGCGGTGATATTTCGGCAGCGCTCGTGGCGGTCGGGATGCAGGATACCAACGAAATCTGCATGTTGCTTGATATTGGCACCAATGGGGAGATAGCACTCGGCAACGGTGCGTTTGTTTATACGACATCAACGGCAGCTGGACCGGCTTTTGAAGGAGCGCATATTGCATGCGGCATGTCCGGCGTCACAGGGGCTGTCAGCGGCGTTACGCTGCTGGATAATAAATTGTCCCTGGAAGTGATTGGGGATGGGGAAGCAAAAGGAATTTGCGGATCGGGGTTGCTCGATGCCATAGCGTGTTTTCGCACCTTGGGACTGATTGACGAAACAGGACGGATCATTGAAACGATGTCCCCATATATGGCGCGAAATGAAGGAGAAACGTGTCTGAGGCTCTCTGAGAAGGTTTTTATTACTCAGCAGGATATTCGAGAAGTGCAAATGGCAAAAGCGGCAATTGCGGCAGGGACGCTCGCTCTGCTCAAAAGCGCAAAGATGAAGCCTGAGGATATTTCTTGCGTATATATTGCCGGAGGGTTCGGAAATTATATGAAGGTCAAAAGCGCACAGCAAATTGGATTGTTGCCGCAGAAGCTTGGAGGAATTGTATCTGCAGGCAATGCTGCCGGAAGCGGTGCGGTCATGGCGTTGCTGGACAACTGCTATCAAGAACAAATGGAACATATTTGCCGAATCGGGAGGCATATTGAACTCGGTCATAATCCTTATTTCATGGAAAAATATGTGGAAGGGATGTATTTATAATATGGAAATAGCAGTATTTCAAGGAGTCTATGCCGTTGGATTGTTGGATCATATACCGCAACATCTGCCGAAAACAGGTTTTTGCAGCATTTCGGTCGGAGAAGACGAGGTATCGTTGGTGTGCAGGGAAGAAAGCATGCCGGAATACAGCAGTCATATACAGCGCGGATACAGACTGTTCAGGATACAAGGGACGCTTGATTTTTCGCTGATCGGTGTTATTGCAAAGATCAGCGCGGTTTTGGCGAAAGAAAAAATTCCGCTTTTTTGTGTTTCTACCTACCGTACAGATTATTTTCTGGTGGAAGAGATATATTTGCAAAGAGCCTTGGCAGCGTTGCAAAACGCAGGTTACCGGATCATGAAATAAAGCGCGGGCTTCTCGTTTTTATGCGACTATACTTCAATTAAGAAAGGCATATAGGGCGTATAGTTTGTAAGCGCGGAAGTGTCGAATTATAAAATAAATGGAAGGGGACTTCATTGCGAAGTAAGAAAATCAGTTTTTGTTCTTCCGATCGGTAATGAATTTGAAACAAAAATAAAACCCGCTATATAAGCGGGTTTTATTTTTGTTTGGTGGAGATAAGGAGATTCGAACTCCTGACCTCTTACATGCGAAGCAAGCGCTCTACCAGCTGAGCTATACCCCCAAGCAAAGTCTTCATATTTGTTCCGTGCGATATATATAATATCAAAAAACCGAATGAAACACAAGAAGAAAATTTATATTTTCAAAAAAATGTGTTGACATATAAAGAGAAGGGAGCCGCAAAAACGACCCCCTAAAAACGATATTGCTAAATCCGTTTAGCGCCAAGGAAATTACGCGCATAATAACCGGAAGTCATACTGCTGATGCTAACACCTCCGCTGGACGGCGCACTATGGATCATGCTCCCACCGCCGATATAAATCCCGATGTGGCTTACTGTAGAGCTTTTATCAGATTTAAAATAAACCAAATCGCCGACTTCAAGAGAATTCATATCCGAAACATCGTCCCAGCTGGAAACGTTTGAATAACCAGCGGAGCTTAAACGGCTTGCAGCAATTCCGGCATTTTTCAGACAATAATATACAAAGCCTGAACAGTCAAAGGAATTCGGACCACTGGAACCGTAAGAATAGGGTTTGCCCATTTGGGAATTCGCAATTTCCAAAGCGCGGGAAATCCCACTGCTGGCAGAAGACGAAGAAGACGAAGAAGACGAAGAAGCTTGATCCGAACTGCCGCTGTCCGCGTTACCGGAAGGGGAAGAAACAGCAGCGCCGGAATATAAGATGTTCCGTGTGTTTTTGCCAACAATGCCATCTACAGAGAGACCATTTGCGTCCTGAAAGCGTTTTACGGCATTTAATGTTACATTGCCAAAATAGCCGGTGGAGTTACCTTCAAAGAATCCAAGCTCTGACAAACGATCCTGCATAGATTTAATATCATCGCCGCTGTCCTGCGGATACATCGTATAATATTTTGCTTGTTCGGAATAAAGCAGGGTAGAGCATTCTGTGCTCATGATACCATCAACCGTTAAATTGTGTGTGCGTTGAAATTTCTTAACAGCTTCTGTGGTAATAGGACCGTAATACCCTGTAATACTTGCGTAATCATAATACTCAAGGTCTTTCAACCGCTGCTGCATCTGAGCGATATGGTCGCCTTTATCACCGGGGTTAGAGCTATCAGCAGTTGAAGACGCGACAGGCTGTTCCGTAGAGGCGGACGCAGACGCAGACGCAGCAGGATCTTGATCCCCAAAACGGTTATTCACCGTACGTGAACCATCTATTTCTTTATAGTTGCTGCCATAAACAGATTGACGAGTTTGTGGACCGGCTTTTCCGTCTACGGTGAGACCCTTATCTGTCTGATATTGAATGACCGCATTTTGCGTGTCCGTACCAAAATAACCGGTTGCTGGCGTTTGCAAATAACCGGATGCATTCAATTGCTTCTGAAAATCATATACCCATTCGTCTTCGTCGCCGATGCGCAATATTTCATATCGTTCTGCAGCAAAAGCAGTAAACGGGAAAAAAGCGACAAATGCAAGGGCAATAGTAGTAATAACTGCAATTTTCTTGAACATGATACCTCCTTATGACAACAGATCCCAATGTGTAATAATTGTAACAATTTCTTAACATTTTTACAATTAGGATACATTCATTAATTCGGTGTATATTGATCAAAAATTGTATTTATTACAAAATATTATTAGTATACTACATATTTCTACTTATTACTTTAAATTACTATGAATATTACATTTATTATATAAAAACAGACTTTTTTTTAAAAAATATATCAAAAAAGCGCGTATAAAACGCGCCCTTTGATATCTGTTTTTTAAGAATCCAATCGTTTTCCTTCTAAATCTATATAGGTTTTCAATTTCGACATTGTTTTTTGAAAATCATCTGGTGTTAAAGACTGTCCGCCGTCGGATAAAGCATGTTCAGGATCGTTGTGAACTTCTATCATGAGTCCATCGGCTCCAGCTGCAATGGCGGCTTTGGCAAGTGGTTCAACCAGCCAATCCATTCCCGCCGCATGACTGGGATCGGCAATCACGGGTAAATGAGATTTTTTCTTTAAAACGGGAATTGCGCTGACATCAAACGTATTTCGCGTAAATGTTTCAAAAGTACGGATGCCGCGTTCGCACAGGATAACATTTTCGTTCCCGCCGGACATGATATATTCTGCACTCATCAAAAATTCTTCAAGTGTATTGGCGAGTCCGCGTTTTAGGAGAATAGGTTGTTTCAATTTGCCAAGTTCTTTCAGCAGACGGAAATTCTGCATGTTTCGCGCACCAACCTGAATAATATCTACGTCCTGAAACAGCGGGATATCAGAAATCCCCATGATTTCGGTTACGATTGGCATGGAGAATTTGCGTTTGCATTCCAAGAGGAGGCGGATACCTTCCTGTTGTAAGCCCTGAAATGCATATGGAGAAGTGCGGGGTTTAAACGCACCGCCGCGAAGGAAGGTTGCTCCGCTCTGATGGACGCTTTGTGCGACCTCAAGGATCTGCGGCTCGCTTTCTACAGAGCACGGTCCTGCAATCACCGCAAAATGACCGCCACCGATTTTATGTTGCCCAATAGAAATTATGGTATCGTCGTTATGGAATTTCCGGTTAGCTTTTTTGTATGGTTCAGACACGCGCCTTACGTCTTCAACAATATCCTTTGCCTTGATAGTATCAATATCAATCAGAGAAGTATCGCCAATCAACCCAATAATAGTGGTATTTTCGCCCTGGCTAAAGTTGATTTTAAAATTTTGTTCTTCTAAAGAATGAACCAATTCTTTCAGCTTAGCTTCAGGGGAATGCGGTTTTACGATAATAATCATTTTATTCGCCCCTCAAAATTAAATTTCATTGTTATTATATAGCATATGAAGCGGAAGCGCAAAAGAATTAATATTACTGAAAAATTACGGAATTCTGACAAAAAAAGAAATCCCCTGAAGAATCAGAGAATTTCTTTACGAAATATAGTACTGGAGGAACATTATATAAAAAAATTTGCTTCTTTATTAATACAATATCACAATAAATATATCTTGTAAAGAGTTTTTTGTAATAAAAACGTAATATTTTTTAAAATAATAAAAACGTTGCATTTGAGGGTATTTTGTCATATAATCATTATAGAATAACACAGGGAGCATGTGAAATGGCGAGTTTAAGCACACGATTTTTTAACGCATATTGCTTTAACGATTTTTATCGTTACGGCTATTTTGTGTTGGAATTACCGGGTGTGCATGTGTTTTCATAAGTAAAACAGGTTGTAAAGCTGCAGGCACGGTAAGGTGCTTGCAGCTTTTTTATTTTTTCAAAAAGCGCAGGCGCTTTGGCAGGCTTTCGGCAAATCGTAAAACGAGAGGGAGAAGAAAATGATTGTAGTCATGAAAAACAGGGCGACCGGCGATGATATCGCAAGAGTAGTCGACACACTGGAAAAAAAGGGGATGCAGGTACAGATAAATAGCGGCGTAGACTGTACGGTTTTAGGGGTGCTCGGCGATACTTATATGGTTGACAAGGAACGAATTGGCATCATGGGCGGTGTAGAACGCGTTGTGTCGGTGCAGGAGCCCTTTAAAAAGGCAAACCGGAAGTTCCATCCCGAAGACAGCGTAATTGACGTCTCCGGCGTAATGATTGGGGATGGCAACTTAAAGGTGATTGCCGGACCATGTTCGGTAGAGTCGCCGCAACAGCTTTTGGGGGTTGCAAAGGCAATCCAAAATTCCGGTGCGGATTTATTACGGGGAGGCGCGTTTAAGCCACGTACTTCGCCATATGCTTTTCAGGGACTCGGGGAACGCGGACTCGAAATATTGGTAGGCACGAGAGAAAAGGTGCATATGCCGATCGTAACGGAAATTATGGCGCCAAAATATGTTGAGCTTTTTGCGAACAATGTGGATATGATTCAGATTGGTGCCAGAAATATGCAGAATTTTGATCTGTTAAAGGAAGTAGGGCGTACCCAAACGCCGGTGCTGTTAAAACGAGGGCTCTCTAATACAATTGAAGAATGGCTGATGAGTGCAGAATATATCATGTCGGGCGGGAACGAAAATGTCATCCTGTGCGAGCGCGGTATCCGTACTTTTGAGACCTATACGCGTAATACGCTGGACATCAGTGCAATTCCTGCAATTAAAAAACTCTCGCATCTTCCTGTTGTGGTAGACCCAAGCCACGCAACGGGACTTGCCTATATGGTAGAACCGCTTGCGCTTGCGGCTGTTTCAGCCGGTGCAGACGGTTTAATGATAGAAGTACACAATGACCCGAAACATGCGCTATGTGATGGTGCACAGTCTTTGACACCAGAACAGTTTGACAGTATAATGACAAAGATAAATGTCCTGAAAAGTGTGATGTAAGACTGGGGATAACGATGGAAAAAGTATTTGTAAATGCAAAAAACGGAAGTTATGAAATACAAATCGGTAAAGACCTTTTAAATGCTTCGTATTTGCAGAAATATACCGATTATGCAGTTGTGACGGACGATATTGTTTACGGACTGTATGCAGACCGTTTTCCCGGGGCGAAGTTTATTGTTTTGAAGGCGGGCGAAGGGTCTAAGAATCTTGCCAATCTTGAGATGATCTATGATAAGCTGATGGAATTCGGCATAGATCGCGGAGGAGCGATCGCGGCGCTTGGCGGCGGCGTAGTTGGAGATATTGCTGGTTTTGCAGCAGCTACTTTTAAAAGGGGCATTGCTTTTGTGCAATATCCGACGACGCTTCTCGCCCAGGTAGACAGCGCGGTAGGGGGTAAAGTAGCAGTAAATTTATCTGCGGGGAAAAATATGGCGGGCACATTTTACCAACCCGCGGCGGTATTTGCGGATACTGGCACGCTTGCAACGCTGGATGCACGTCAATTTTCCGCAGGGATGGCAGAAATTATAAAATATGCTTATATTGCAGATGCGCAGCTTCATAAGTGGCTTATGAAGGATGAAAAAGAAATTGCATCTATCATCTGTCGGTGCTGCGAAATCAAGGCGGATTATGTAAGGCAGGATCCTTACGATACAGGCGTACGAATGCAGCTTAACTATGGACATACGATAGGGCACGCAATAGAAACTGCCGCAGGATATGGTGTTTTTCTTCATGGCGAGGCAGTGGCGATCGGTATGGAATACGCGGCAAGGCTCGGAGAAAAGATGGGAATATCTCCGAAAGGCCTCGCGGAGGATACCGCTTTTCTGCTTGAAAAATATGGTCTGCCAACCTGTGTGGAGGAAGATTTGTTAAACCGTGCGCTCTCTCATCTGGAAGCAGATAAAAAAGCAGAAGGGAATATGCTTCATTTTGTCTTGCTTGATAAGATCGGGCATGCCGTTCTAAAAAAACTTGAATTTGACTGGATCAAAAAAAATATTAAATAATGTAAAGGAAATGAACCGATGAAAGTAATTTCACCATCCGCAGTAAATGGCACGATAACAATAATACCTTCAAAAAGTATTTCGCACCGCGCCCTTGTGTGTTCTGCGCTTGCAAAAGGAACTTCCACGATTCAAAATATTATGTTTTCTGAGGATATACGTGCTACGGCAAATGCCCTGCGGGATATGGGCTTTTGCGAATACGAATATTCTGCCGCTGATAGCCGTTGCGTTGTGCACGGCGCTTTGGGAAAGGTAAGCAGAAGGGAAATTGATTGTGGGGAATCCGGCTCTACCCTGCGCTTTTTGATCCCGCTGGGGCTTGATGGTATTGAACGGATCTTTACCGGAAAAGGCAGGCTGATGAGAAGACCGATCAGCGGATATGATAAACTTTTTGCCCGTAATCGTGTAAAATACTGGAAGTCGGAAGAAGAAATTACACTTTGCGGTCTTGTAGAGGGCGGTGAGTATGCGTTGCGGGGAGATGTTTCTTCGCAGTTTATTACAGGATTGTTGTTTAAGTTCCCGCTCTTGTTTGATGATTCCGGCATCCATATCACAACAGAATTGGAATCTAAACCATATGTGGAAATGACGAGGGATGTGCAGGCGTTGTTTGGTATTCATAGTTATTGGGATGGAAACACGATTGAGGTACCGGGCAGGCAGGGCTATACGGCACAAGAAATTGAAATCGAAGGTGATTATTCTCATGCTGCGTTTTTTGCGGCAGCCGCCGCGATCTCGGGGACTGTGGAAATAAAGGGACTGCGCCCGGCTTCCCGGCAGGGCGATAAAGAAATTATGGGGATTTTGAAGTGCATGGGTGCACAAGTTGTGGAAGATGAGAAGAAAACCGAAGTATGTAAGCAAATGCTAAAACCGATAGAAGTCGATGTGAGCCAAATCCCGGATTTGGTTCCGGTATTGGCGGTTTTGGGATGTGCGGCGCGTGGGAAAACGCGGATCTATAACGCAGCAAGACTTCGTTATAAGGAAAGTGACAGACTCCACGCAATTACCGTAGAGCTCGAAAAGCTGGGAGCGCATATTACGGAATACCAGGATAGCCTCTTGATCAGCGGTACGGGATCTCTGGAAGGAGGAACGGTGAATAGCCATAATGATCATAGGATCGCAATGGCGCTTGCGGTTGCTTCCTGTATTGCAAAAGGAGATATTGTCATTGAAGATGCGGGATGCGTTGCAAAATCTGCGCCGCGTTTTTATGAAGAGTTCAAAAGCCTGGGAGGGAAGGTGCGATGAGCGCAACGTTTGGTAAAAATTTAAGGGTTACGATTTTTGGGGAATCGCATTCTGCGGCAATCGGCGTTGTGATAGACGGTCTGCCGGCAGGCATGCGCATCAAGGAAGAGGAGTATCAGCTTGCAATGGCAAGGCGTGCGCCGAATACATCCGCTGCATCCACAAAAAGGCGGGAAAAGGACGAAATAGAAATTCTGAGCGGGTATTTCCGCGGCGCTGCAACGGGGACACCGCTTACTGCTGTGATCAGAAATACGGATACGCGTTCGCAGGATTATGAAAAAACCTTGGCGCTTTTGCGTCCGGGACATGCAGATTATACCGGGATGGTGAAGTACCACGGCGCAAATGATTACCGTGGCGGCGGCCATTTTTCCGGCAGGCTTACTGCACCGCTTGTGTTCGCTGGGAACCTTGCGCGGCAATATTTATCAGGACAAGGCATTGAGGTCGGCGTGCATATCCTGGAAGTGGCGGGTATTGCAGATAGACCTTTTGACTGTGCTGAACAGTTTTCGGAAGTGGAAAAAAAGTATTTTCCTGTGTTTTTTGATGAAGCAGGTCGCAAAATGCAGGCGGAGATAGAAAAAGCGCGTATGGAAGGCGATTCGGTAGGCGGTATTATGGAATGTGTAGTGATGGGTGTCCCCGCAGGAGTGGGGGAACCATTTTTTGATAGTGTAGAAAGCAGAATGGCACACATGATGTTTTCGATTCCGGCTGTAAAAGGGATAGAATTCGGAAGCGGATTTTCTATCACCAAACTGCGGGGAAGTGCAGCAAATGATTCGCCGGTCGTGGATCAAAATGGCAGTATTTCATTCCGTACAAATCATAACGGAGGGATCAACGGAGGGATCACGAACGGTATGCCGATTGTATTGCGCGTAGCGTTAAAACCGACCCCGTCTATCTCCAAAATACAGAAAACTGTCAACGTTGATACGATGGAAAATGATACGCTGCAAATAGTGGGGCGGCATGATGCTTGTATTGTGCCGCGCGCGGCAGAAGTAATAAAGGGCGCGGCTGCGCTTGTGATCGCGGATTTGCTGTTGGAGGCAAAGCATGGATGAATTAAAATTTCTACGGGAACAGATCGACGGAATCGACCGTGAGATGATTGCCGCATTCAAAAAGCGTCTGCAAATCGCCGAACAGATCGCAGAATATAAATTAGAAAAAGGAATGCCCGTCCTTGACCGTGATAGGGAAAAGGATGTATTGGCTGCACGGCGCAAGATGGCGGACGATCCATCCCTTGATCATGATATTGACCGGTTGTATGAGCTGCTGATGAGCATCAGCCGTGCGCATCAAAGCCGGATTGTGCACCGGGAGGAAAAGAAAACAACAAGGAATGTGTTCCAAGATGGAGCGACGGTTGGATATTCCGGTGTTGCGGGTGCATATGCCGATTCTGCACAAAATAGCTATTTTGGCGGGAAAGCGGCTTCTTTTGCATATCCGGGGTTCGAAGAGGTGTTTCGCGCGGTAGCGGATGGTGAAGTGGAATATGGTGTGCTGCCGATCGAGAATTCTTACGCGGGAAGCGTTTTGCAAGTATATGATTTACTCAACCGTTATGACGTAAAAATTGTTGGCGAAGTATTTCTTCCTGTCGATCATTCGCTGCTTGGTATCAAGGGTGCTTCGGTAAAGCAGATAAAAGAAGTATATTCGCACGACCAACCGTTTTTGCAATGTACGGATTATTTGAAAAAATATCCGCTATGGCGGCATATCCCTTACTATAATACGGCAGTCAGCGCAAAATATGTGGCAGAATGTGCAGATCCGTCAAAAGCGGCGATCGCAAGCAAGTATGCGGCAGAGATTTACGGGTTGGAGGTTCTTGTACCTTCTATTAGTGCGAGTGCAGAGAATACCACCCGTTTTATTGTAGTAAGCAGATTGGATAACATGGAGCAGGAAGCGGATAAGGCGAGTATCAGTTTTGTCTTGGAACATAAGCCGGGCTCGCTGGCACGTATTCTGGACAGCTTTTCTGAACTTGGGCTTAATATGGTAAAGATTGAGTCGCGACCGCTGCTCGAAAGGAATTTTGAGTACCGTTTTTTTGTGGATTTTCTCGGAGAAAATATTCCGCGTGAAATGGAAGAAGCACTGAAAAAAATTAAGCCGTATTGTGTGGAGTTAAGTTTGCTTGGCATTTATAAGAACGGGGAAGCGTGATGGTAAAAAATGTTTATCTGACCGGTATGATGGGCAGCGGAAAAACGGAGGTAGGTCGTCGCGCAGCAGCGTTATCCGGGAGGCGTTTTGTCGATATAGATGAATATATTGAAAAAAAAGCAAGCCAAAAAATCTCCGATATTTTTCAAGAACGGGGAGAGCTGTATTTTAGACGTATTGAGACAGAAGCGTTAAAAGAAATTGGTGCTGTAGAAAATGGCGCGGTGGTGTCGTGCGGCGGCGGGATCATCCTTTCGGATGAGAATATTGCCTATATGCGAGGTACCGGCGTGATTGTTTATGTTGAACGACCGATTGCCCTGATAGAAAAAACATCAGGCATTCAAGAGGGACGTCCTGTGCTGCAAGGCGGGATAAGCATTGGCGAGGTATTTGCGCAGCGACGTGAGCGGTATGAAAGCGCGGGACAATTTAAAATATGTAATGACGGGACGCCAGAGTCTGCGGCAATGCAATTAGCGGGCTTGATCCAGTCGATTTAGAATTTTAAGGTAGTCACTCTCTGTGGGTAGAATTCCACAAAATTTTTCAAAAGCGAAAAAAGCTTGCCAGATCAGCATGCCGAGCCCATTTTGTACTGCCAGTCCACGAGCGGAAGCGTACTTCAAAAATGCGGTGCGCGCAGGGCTGTAAATTAAATCGCATACCACGGCATCGGGTGGCAGAAGGTCGAGAAAACCAAGATTTTCAAAATCATGCGCGTTTCCTGTCATGCCAAGCGGTGTTGTATTAACCAGAAGGTTACATTTCTCCATATAGCGGTCGATATGCGCAAGGCTGTCTGCATCACCATTGCAGGATTTCGCGATTGCCTGGGCTTTTGGGATAGTCCGGTTTAAAACGACGATATGTTTTGCATTTGTTTGCGCAGCATCTTTGCATAGCGCCTGTGTGACTGCTCCGGCGCCGATGAACACAATATTTTTATTTTGATAACCTGTACCGATAGAATGGAGTGAAGCAGAAAAACCCTGTGCGTCCGTAGAATAGCCGTGCAGCCCGTCTCCTGCGGCAACAACGGTATTCACGCCGCTCTGCGCGTTAGGCGCGATTGTTTTTAGGTAGGGGATAATTTCCTTCTTCAGCGGCATGGTGACGTTAAAACCATGAATCCTGCGCTGTGAAATTTGGGAAATAAAATCCGGTAGGTTCTCAGAAGTGACCGGATAAGAACTATACCGGCAATCAAGACCGTATTCCCGATATAGTGCATTATGAATTGCTGGAGAGAGGCTGTGGGCAATCGGATAGCCGATAACGCAGTATTCTTTTGGCATGAATAAAATATCCTTTCTTTCCCTATAGTAACCTGTTAAAATTATAACATAAATTTGAATAAATCAGGTGGTAAGTTATGAAAAAAATACTGGTTATGAACGGTCCGAACCTCAATATGCTCGGTATTCGTGAAAAAGGCATCTATGGTACAAAAACGTTAGAGGAAATCAATGATGTCATCAAGCGTGAAACAGCAGGTATGGATGTTGCGCTGGAGTTTTACCAGTCGAATCATGAAGGAGACCTGATCGATAAGCTGCATAGCTGCTATGGAAAAATGGACGGGATTGTGCTGAACGCAGGCGCTTATACGCATTACAGCTATGCGATCCGCGACGCCATTGCTTCGGTATTGGTGCCGTGCGTAGAAGTACATCTTTCTGATATCCATGCAAGGGAAGATTTTCGCAGTATTTCTGTGATCGAGGATGTTTGTGTTGCACAGATATGCGGAATGGGCGAGATGGGCTATGTAGAAGCGATAAAGAAATTGATGGGAGATAAGTAATGATACAGAATTTAAACGAACTGGTCGTGATGAACGACGGGAATAAAATTCCGGGTTTTGGATTAGGCGTTTTTGCAGCTGACGGCGAAAAATGTTATGATGCGGTGCGCTATGCGCTGGATGCGGGGTATCGACATATTGATACAGCCGAATTTTATGGAAATGAGGAAGAAGTTGGGCGCGCGATCAGGGAAAGCGGTGTACCGCGTGAAGATATCTTCCTGACGACCAAGCTTTGGCCATCGGATTTTATTCGTGCCGAAGAGGTATATGAAAAAAGTATGCATAAACTGAACTGTGAATATTTAAATTTATATTTGCTGCATTGGCCGGGGACGGATGAAGATCTGCGCCTTCATGTATGGGACTTTGTACAAGAACAGGTTGCGAGGGGAAATATAAGATCTGCGGGAGTTTCTAATTTTATGGTGCCGCATTTACGGAATTTAATAAAAAGAACAGGGACGGTTCCGGTAAATAACCAAATTGAATTCCATCCCTGGCACCAGCAAAGGGAAGTATGTCGGTTCTGCAATGAAAATAACATTGTGGTTACCGCATGGGGACCGCTCTTCCACGGGCATTTGAAAGAAGAACCGTTGATGGGGGAGATTGGGGAAAAATACGGTAAATCTGCGGCACAGGCAACGCTGCGGTGGGCGCTGGAAAAAGACGTTGTCTTAATTCCAAAATCAGAAAAAAAAGAGAGAATTATACAAAATGCCGATATTTTTGATTTTGTATTAACGGCAGAAGATACCCGCATGATTGATGGTTTGGAGGGAAAGGGTTTCTTTGGAGACAACCCAATGACTTTTAACGGCTAAAATAATAAGAAAAGAGAACCGAATTATCGGTTCTCTTTTTCGTTATTCTTAGCTTGGAATTAATACATTCCACCGGGCATTCCGCCGGGAGCGGCAGGCATTGCCGGTTCCGGAGCAGGAATATCCGTAACAATGCTTTCCGTTGTCAGGAGCATTGCGGATACGGAGCAGGAATTTTGGATTGCGCTGCGCGTAACCTTGGTAGGATCGATAATACCAGCTTCGATCATATCCACGTATTCGCCGTTTGCAGCGTCAAAACCAAAGTTCTTGGAATCGTTTTCAAGAATTTTCTCTACAATGATGCTGCCTTCGAGACCGGCGTTTGCAGCGATCTGACGAACAGGTTCTTCCAACGCACGAAGTACAATACGCGCACCGGTTCTCTCGTCGCCGCTTAAAGAATCAATCAACGCTTTGATGTCGCCGGAAACCTTAAGCGGTGCAGTGCCGCCGCCGGGAACGATGCCTTCTTCTACGGCAGCTCGTGTTGCAGCAAGTGCATCTTCGATCCTCAGCTTTGCTTCCTTCATCTCTGTTTCGGTTGCAGCGCCAACGCGGATGACCGCTACGCCACCGGCAAGTTTAGCCAGTCTTTCCTGAAGCTTTTCTTTATCGTAATCCGAAGTCGTTTCTTCGATCTGAGCTTTGATGGATTTAATCCGTGCATCGATTTCTTCTTTGCTACCCATGCCTTCTACGATAACCGTGTTTTCTTTGTCAACTTTAACCTGTTTTGCACGACCAAGCATATCGATAGTCGCATCCTTCAGGTCGATGCCAACTTCTTCGGAAATAACCGTACCGCCTGTCAGAACAGCGATATCCTGCAGCATTGCTTTTCTTCTGTCGCCGAAGCCCGGTGCTTTTACCGCTACGCAGGTAAAGGTTCCGCGCAGTTTGTTAACAACCAGCGTTGCAAGCGCTTCGCCTTCGACATCTTCGGCAATGATGAGGAGCTTTTTGCCTTGTTGTACGATTTGTTCCAAAATCGGAAGGAGATCCTGAATATTCGTAATTTTTTTATCGGTGATGAGAATATATGGGTCATCGAGAACCGCTTCCATTTTATCGGTATCTGTTACCATATAAGCAGAAGCATAGCCGCGATCAAACTGCATACCTTCTACAACGTCTAGTTCCGTCTGCATGGTTTTGGATTCTTCTACCGTGATGACACCGTCATTGCCGACTTTTTCCATAGCGGAGGAAATTAGCTTGCCGATTTTTTCGTCTCCTGCGGAAATACTTGCAACCTGAGAAATTGCTTTGCTGCCTTCAATCGGTTTGGAAAGTTTTTTAAGACCTTCTACTGCGGTTTCGCAAGCGTTCAGAATTCCTCTTTTTACGCCCATCGGGTTTGCACCGGCAGCAACATTTTTAAGACCTTCGCGGATGATGGCCTGTGCGAGCAGGGTAGCGGTTGTTGTACCGTCGCCGGCAACGTCGTTTGTCTTCGTTGCTACTTCTTTTACAAGCTGCGCGCCCATATTTTCAAAGGGGTCTTCCAATTCAATTTCTTTTGCGATGGTAACACCATCGTTGGTGATCAACGGTGCACCGAATTTTTTATCCAGAACAACATTTCTACCTTTCGGTCCAAGCGTTACTTTAACAGTATCTGCCAGCACGTTTACGCCTTTTTCCAGCGAACGGCGGGCTTCTTCGCCAAATTTAATCTGTTTTGCCATAATGAATTACCTCCAGTTATTGTACAATTGCGAGAATGTCGGACTGACGGACGATTACAAATTCATCCCCATCCAGCTTGACGTCTGTGCCCGCATATTTTGAATACAGCACGCGGTCGCCTTTTTTGACTTCCATTTTAATTTCTTTTCCGTCTACCACCCCGCCCGGGCCTACTTCTACTACTTCTGCTACCTGCGGTTTTTCTTTTGCGGAACCCGGCAGAACGATGCCGCTTTTTGTAGTTTCTTCTGCTTCTACGGATTTGATGACGACTCTGTCACCTAAAGGTTTAATGGTCATATCAATGCCTCCTGTCATATTTCTAAATTTGTTAGCACTCACTTATGCTGAGTGCTAATATTGTTAACCATATGATATATATAATCACTGAATAAATCAAATAACGAATTTTTTTAAAAAACGCCAAATTTTAATGTTATTCAAAGTTGAATTTAGCATAGCTTCAAAATCCTCCATATAAAAGCGATTATCTAAGCTTGTTGATTTCGACTCGTAATATGAAACCATGTAAAATAATGTATAAATATCATTCCAGATCACGAGCGGTTATTCTACCATAATTTATAAAGAAATATGAAGGGGAATAAACATGGATAAATGGGACAAACGTTTTATGGATCTCGCCGGTGAGATTTCCAATTGGTCAAGCTGCTATAAGCCAAACCGCAGTGTGGGTGCGGTTATCGTTAAAAACAAGCGCATCATTACAACCGGCTATAACGGCGCGCCTTCGGGAATCGAAAGCTGTAAAGACAGGGGCGAATGTATGCGTAACAACCTCGGAATTGCGTCCGGGGAGAGGCATGAGCTTTGTTACGCGATCCATGCCGAGCAAAACGCCATTATCCAGGCGGCAAAGCTTGGCGTATCCATTGACGGTGCGACGATATATTGTACGCACCAGCCTTGCGCTATTTGTGCGAAGATGATTGTGAATGCAGGAATCGTTAGAGTTGTATATCGCTACCCATATCCGGACGAGTTTGCAAAGAAGATCTTTGAAGAAGTAGATATGCAGGTAGAGCAATATCGGTAAAAATTTTAGGGGGAGGATTTTATATGAAAGTATCGGAAATGGCACAGCTGCTTGACGCTGAGTTCTTATGCGGTGCAGATAAACCGGATCTTGACATCTTGTGTGCATGCGGTGCGGATATGATGAGCGATGTATTAGCTTTTACAAAGCATGATGCTGTTTTGCTTACCGGGCTTGTCAATAACCATGTGATTCGCACGGCGGAAATGATGGATATTCAGTGCGTTTTATTCGTACGCGGAAAACGTCCAGCGCAGGAAATTGTAGATATGGCAAATGAGCGGGATATGGTTTTAATTGCTACGGAAAAGCCGATGTTTACAGCTTGCGGCATTCTTTATGCCAATCATATTCAAGGCGGAATGAGGGGTGTCTGACGCTATGATATATACCCGGGAATATGAGGTGCAAAAAGATGATTTTGCTGCTGCGGGCGAGGTGTCTGCAGCAATCAAAAATAAATTGAAGCAAATGGGCGTGAATCCCAACTTGATTCGTAAAATTGCGATTGCATCTTACGAAGCGGAAATTAATATGATCATTCATAGCCTTGGCGGTCATATGCTTCTTTATATTGATGACAGTGCGATTACCATTATCTGCGAAGACAGGGGCCCGGGTATTCCCGATATCAATCTTGCGATGAAGGAAGGATATTCCACAGCATCTGATATGGTAAGGGAAATGGGGTTCGGCGCAGGCATGGGACTACCGAACATCAATAAAAACAGCGACAATATGAAGATCGAATCCAGCCCGGCCGGAACAAAATTGACATTGCATTTTACAATGTAGTATGAATGGGGTCAATGGGATTAGCGAGGGGATTTATCATGGAAAAAAAATATTTTCACTCCGTACGGCTCGATAAAGAAAAATGTTCGGGCTGTACCAATTGTATTAAGCGATGTCCTACGGAAGCAATCCGCGTGCAGCAGGGAAAGGCAAAAATTTTGGCGGAGCGCTGTATTGATTGCGGACAGTGCATAAGGGTGTGTCCGTACCACGCCAAAAAAGCATACACAGATTCTCTTTCCAGCATTAATGATTTTAAATATAAAATCGCGTTGCCTGCGCCGGCACTTTATGCGCAATTTAAAATATTAAATAGCGCATACCGTGTAGATAGGGTTCTTTCCGGGCTTAAGGCCATGGGCTTTGACGATGTGTTTGAGGTGGCGCGCGGGGCGGAAATTTGTTCAAAGGCAATTGCCGCAGAGCTTAAAAAAACGACAAAAAAGCCATTGATTTCTTCTGCTTGTCCGGCGGTGGTAAGGCTGATTCAGGTGCGGTTTCCCGAATTGCTGGAAAATGTAGTGCATGTTGACGCGCCTATGGAAGTTGCGGCAAAGGTTGCAAAACAGGAGTTTGCAGAAAAGAACAATGTCGATATTGCAGATGTCGGCGCATATTTCATTACCCCGTGTCCTGCAAAAATGACCAGCATCCAAGCACCGCTTGCAAAAGAAAAAAGCGATGTGGACGGCGCCATTTCGATTCTTGAGGTATATGGTCTTCTGGCAGGGCAATTAAAGACTTCTGAGATGAAAGAGTTTACGGGAGGAAAGTCTTCGGCAAAAGGCGTGGGTTGGGCGCAAAGCGGCGGTGAAACGTTTGCGGTCGGTGAAAAAAATGCGCTTGCGGTAGACGGGATTTCTAATGTAGCGCACGCGCTTGAAGATATAGAAAACTATAAATTAAAGGATCTTGACTTCTTTGAAGGATTGGCTTGTACGGGCGGCTGTGTCGGAGGACCGCTTGTGTTTGAAAGCGCTTTTGTTGCACAATCACGGTTAAATACGATTTGTGATGCAATTGGTTTTAATGATAAGGCGGAAAAATACGCGCAGGAATATGCAAACCACGGTGTAGCGGCGATGCATAACGTAATTGAGCCGGTTGATGTAATGAAGCTCGATGACGACAAGATGGAAGCCCTTAAAAAAATACAGAAAATTGAAGAATTGGTGCAAAAGCTTCCCGGGATGGATTGCGGAAGCTGCGGTGCGCCAAGCTGTCGTGCACTGGCAGAAGATATTGTACGCGGATATGCGGCTGAAATGGATTGTATTTTTATCTTAAAAGAAAAAGTCCGCTATTTGGCAGAGGAAATGGTGGATCTTGCGAGCAAAGATAATATCAGGGAGGATGACGAAAGATGATAACGGCAGCGGACTTAGCAGACAGACTGGAGCTTAAGCTCCTCACACAAAACGGGAAAGAAGATACAGAAGTTACGGATGGGTGTGTGTGCGACCTTTTAAGCTGGGTGATGGCACGCGGTGAGCAGGGTATGGCATGGGTCACTGTGCAAACGCACTTAAATGTGGTGGCGGTTGCATGTCTCCATGATTTTGCATGCGTCATTATTCCGGAAAACATTGAGGTGCCGGAAGCTACGATAAAAAAAGCTTCGGACGAGGGAATTATTATTTATTCTTCTCCGAAAACCTCATATAGAATTTGTAGTGAAATGAGCGGTCTTGGAATAGGGAAATAGCATGCCGCAAGTATATTATGATTTTCATATCCATTCGGCGCTTTCGCCCTGCGGACAGGATGATATGACGCCAAATAACATCGTAAATATGGCGCTTCTGAAAGGGCTCGATGCGATCGCGGTTTGTGACCACAACAGTACAAAAAATGTTGGTGCAATTGCAAAAGTGGCGGGGGCGGCAGGGCTTACCTTTATTCCGGGGATGGAAATGACAACCGCGGAGGAGGTACACGTCCTTGCGCTTTTCGAGACTGTGGTGCAGGCAGAGGCTTTCGGAGAGCTGATTTATGATGCGCTTCCGGAAATACCGAACAAACCGGATTATTTTGGCAATCAGCTGATCATGGATGAAGAAGATCGTATAACGGGCACACTGGAAAAGTTATTGATTTCAGCGCTGCCGTTTGATTTGGAAGCGTGCTGCACTATGGCGGCACAATATGGGGGATATACCATTCCAGCTCATATTAATAAAGGAGCTAATTCGATTTTGGCCAATCTGGGATTTTTTCCGCGTCAGATTTCGTTTCGTACGATCGAAGTAGTAAAGGGTTTGCGGATCGACAATGATATTTCTGGATTTCAGCAGATACATTCTTCGGATGCGCATGATCTTGCACAGATTTCAGAACGGGTATATTTTATTGAGCCGGAAGCGAATACTGCGGCTTCAATCCTGAAAAAATTATGTGTATAATTTCACAAAAAAAACGTGCAATTAAATTAATAATATGGTAAAATGTCGTCTGTGGGAGTTTTCTCGTAATATTGAGGGGTTAGGACAATGACCAAGGAGGCACTATAATGGCAAATACGACAGAAATGCAGACAAAATATGAAGAATTAAAGCAGTACATTGGCGAAATGATGCAAAAGCCGGGCCCGCTGATGCCCGTAATGCAGAAAGCGCAGGATATTTTTGGCGCTTTGACGTTCGACGTGCAGAAATTTATTGCCGATGAAATGAAAATACCGATGACTGACGTTTACGGGGTTGCGACATTTTATTCCCAGTTTGCGCTGCAGCCGAAAGGAAAGCATGTAATCGGCGTATGCATGGGAACCGCTTGTTATGTTAAGAAAGCCGAGGGGATTCTGAATTCCCTGTGCGACAATTTACAGTTAAAACCGGGACATACGACACCGGATTCGCTTTTCACACTGGAGGCGACGCGCTGCCTTGGTTGCTGTGGACTTGCACCGGTTATGATGATTGATGATCAAGTATATGGTAGGTTAAAACCGGAAGATATTTCCGGAATATTAGATATTTACAGGAATAAAAAATCATAATATACGGTCGGAAGGGCTATGAAAGAGATTTCCTTGCACATCATGGATATTGTGCAAAACTCGATCACGGCGAATGCGACGCTGATCGAAGTTGAATTGGATATCCGCTATGCGGAAAATACGGTAAGTATTATGATCCGCGACAATGGAAAAGGCATGAGCGCCGAAATGTTACGTAACGTAACGAGCCCGTTTGTTACTACGAGGACAACGCGGCGTGTAGGTCTGGGGATATCTTTATTTAAGGCTGGTGCCGAAGCCTCGGGAGGATCATTTGATATTGATTCCCAAGAAGGTGTAGGAACGGTAGTGCGAGCTGAATACAAGCTGGATCACTTGGACAGACCGCCGATTGGTGATTTTGCAGGGACGATGCATACTTTGATCGTGTGTAATCCAGAGATCGATTTTGTGATTACTATCGTCATAGACGATTCACAGGATGTTTTGGATACGCGCGAAGTAAAAGAAAGCCTTGGCGAGGATGTACCGATTGATACGCCGGAGGTATCTGTATGGATAAAAGAGAACCTCGATGAAATGTTTAAACCGGATTATATTGATTTTTAAAAGTGAAACAAGCAGACTGCGATTTGTAATCTGCTTGTTTTTTTGTTTACTGCGGTAGCGGCAGGATGGTAAAAATGGCAAAATAATAAGAATTTTCGACTGCGGTAGTTTTGGGCTCTTTTTTATGTGGAAAATATTAAGGCTATTGTGTTAATAATATGGTTATTTTTTCACAAAATTGGTTGCGCAACCGCATTCTTGTTGTTATAATATGTGAGGGGTAAATTGTCTTTTTTTTCACTAAATCTGGATGAAGAGATATATAGCGAAAAATATTTACTGAAATTTGATGATTTCGGCGCGCCGTTCGCCGTCCAAAATAACGGCAACCGCGGGACGGCCGGGTTATAAACGGCATGCGGTTTAGGGGGAGAATTTGGAATGAAATCACTAAAGGAATTAGAGGCTATCAGGAACAAGATGCTTGAAAAGGTCGACATTCGAAAAAATGATGCTGAAAAGCGCATTGTTGTTGGCATGGCGACATGTGGGATTGCCGCTGGAGCACGACCGGTGCTGCAGGCTTTTGTCGACGATGTAGCGACGCGCGGATTATCGGATGTGGTGGTATCACAAACAGGCTGTATCGGGGTTTGTCGTTTGGAACCCATCGCAGAAGTTTTTTTGCCAGGGCAGGAAAAAGTCACTTATGTAAAAATGACACCTGAAAAGGCAAAAAAGGTTGTGGCGGAGCATATCGTAAATGGTAATATCGTTACGGAATATACCATTGGTTATGCGGAACAAAACAAAGAATAATCGGCATCAACAAATCGGGGAGGTTAACAAGTAGATGGATTTTTATCGCTCGCATGTATTAGTATGCGGAGGTACGGGATGTACTTCCTCCGGATCGGGACAGATTATCGCAAATTTTGAAGAAAATCTGGAGAAACATGGTCTGGAAAAAGAAGTTAAAGTAGTTAGAACTGGGTGTTTCGGTCTTTGCGAAGCAGGTCCGATTGTGATCGTTTATCCGGAAGGCGCTTTTTACAGCAGAGTAAAGCCGGAAGATGTCGCAGAAATCGTTGAAGAACACCTGCTCAAAGGGCGTATCGTGGAACGCCTGCTGCATAAAGAAGAAGAAGCGCAGGAAATTGCGACAACGCTTGATGATATTGAGTTTTATAAAAAACAAAACCGCGTTGCACTCAGAAATTGTGGCGTGATTGACCCGGAAGTGATTGACGAATATATTGCTTTTGACGGATATAAAGCGCTCGGTACGTGCCTGACGGAAAAAACGCCGCAGGATGTAATTGACATCATCAAAAAATCCGGACTGAGGGGTCGTGGGGGCGGCGGCTTCCCGACAGGTTTGAAATGGCAGTTTGGACATGATGCTAAAGGCGATCAAAAGTATATTATCTGTAACGCCGACGAGGGTGACCCGGGTGCGTTTATGGATCGCTCGGTTTTGGAAGGCGACCCGCACAGTGTGATCGAAGCTATGGCAATTGCCGGTTATGCAATCGGCGCAAGCCAGGGTTACGTATATGTCCGTGCGGAATATCCGATCGCGGTAAAGAGGTTGCAGATTGCAATCGATCAGGCAAGAGAATACGGTCTGCTCGGTAAGAATATTTTTGACAGCGGTTTTGATTTTGATATTGAAATCCGTCTTGGCGCAGGCGCATTTGTTTGCGGCGAAGAGACGGCTTTGATGGAATCTATCGAAGGAAGGCGCGGTGAGCCTCGCCCGAAACCGCCGTTCCCGGCAAACAAGGGTTTGTTTGGAAAACCGACTATTATTAACAACGTAGAAACGCTCGCCAATATTGCGCAGATTATTTTGAAGGGCGCTGATTGGTTTGCTTCCATGGGTACTGAAAAATCGAAGGGTACCAAGGTCTTTGCATTAGGCGGAAAGATCAATAATACAGGGCTTGTGGAGATCCCGATGGGAACGACACTACGCGAAGTTATTTATGAAATCGGCGGGGGTATCCCGGATGGTAAGAAATTTAAAGCTGCGCAAACAGGCGGTCCTTCCGGCGGGTGTATTCCGGCGGAGCATTTGGATTTGAAGATCGATTACGATACGCTTACCTCCATCGGCTCCATGATGGGTAGCGGCGGTCTGATTGTAATGGATGAAGATAACTGCATGGTTGACGTTGCAAAATTCTTCCTTGATTTTACTGTAGACGAATCCTGCGGAAAATGTCCGCCGTGTCGGATCGGTACCAAGCGTATGCTGGAGATCCTTCAGCGTATTACAGATGGAAAAGGGAAACCGGGAGATATTGAAAAACTGATTGAACTGGGCGAGAGCATTAAAGCCGGCGCGCTTTGCGGACTCGGCAAAACGGCTCCGAACCCTGTTCTTTCAACAATTCGTTATTTCCGTGACGAATATGAAGCGCATATTTACGACAAACGCTGTCCCGCCGGTCATTGCCAGCAGCTTTTGCAGTATGAAATTGTTCCGACCAAGTGTATTGGTTGCGGAATGTGCGCAAGGGTTTGCCCGGCAGAAGCAATTTCCGGTGAAAAGAAACAGCCGTATCACATTGATCCTGACAAATGTATTAAGTGCGGCGCTTGCGTTGAAAAATGTAAGTTCGGCGCGATTAAGAGATAAGAAGGAGGATTATTTGATATGGTATCATTGACAATAGATGGCATCAAAGTAGAAGTACCGGATTATTCCACTGTACTTGACGCTGCCAGACAGGCAAATATTGACATTCCCACGCTTTGCTATTTAAAAGGGGTAAACGCGATCGGCGCTTGCCGGATTTGTCTGGTTGAAATTAAAGGAAATCCGAACCTGCAGGCAGCTTGTGTTTTGCCGGTGACGGAAGGTATGGAAGTATTGACTGCTTCGGAAAAGGTATTAAAGGCAAGGAAAGTAAGTCTTGACTTGCTGCTTTCTAACCATGATCGCGAATGCCTTACTTGCGTACGCAATAAAAATTGCGAATTGCAAACTTTGGCGGAAGAATTCCATATGGATGGAATTAAGTATGAAGGCGAACGGATTAGCCACGACATAGACGAAGAATCTCCCTCTATAGTCCGTAATCCAAATAAATGTGTGGTATGCAAACGCTGTGTGGCGGCTTGCGCAAAACAGCAGGGCGTTGGCGTAATTGGCGCAACAAACCGTGGTTTTAAAACAACGATTGAACCCGTGTGGGGAAAATCGCTTGTTGATGTTCCATGTATCAGTTGTGGACAATGTATCGTGTCGTGCCCGGTTGGTGCTTTGACAGAAAAAAGCGAGATCGACAAAGTATGGGCAGCAATCCATAATCCGAACGTTCATGTTGTTGTACAGCCGGCTCCGGCTGTTCGTGTTGCGATCGGCGAAGAATTCGGGCTGCCGATGGGGACGCGGGTCACTGGAAAGCTTGCCGCAGCGCTTCGCAGAATCGGTTTTGACCGTGTGTTTGATACGGATTTTGGCGCAGATCTTACCATTATGGAAGAAGGTTATGAATTTATCAATAGGGTGAAAAACGGTGGCAAACTGCCGATGATTACTTCTTGTTCACCTGGTTGGATCAAATTTGCGGAATATTTCTTCCCGGATATGCTGGATAATCTTTCCAGCTGCAAATCGCCGCATCAGATGCTGGGCGCGATTATTAAGTCTTATTATGCAGAGCAGAATGGGATCGATCCCGCAAAGATCTTCACGGTTTCTGTGATGCCGTGTACTGCTAAGAAATATGAAAAGACGCGTGACGGACAGGCTGCTTCCGGATATCCGGATGTAGATGCGGTTTTGACGACGCGCGAAATGGCAAGGATGATCAAAGAGGCTGCGATTGATTTTGTTAACCTGCCCGATGAAGATTTTGATCCGGTACTTGGTACGTCGACAGGCGCTGCTGTTATTTTTGGCGCAACGGGCGGCGTTATGGAAGCTGCGCTCCGTACAGTTGCTGAAGTGTTAACCGGAAAGCAGCTTGAAAGTGTAGACTTCACGGATGTCCGCGGTATTGCAGGGATCAAAGAAGCCACAGTTAAAGTTGGCGATATGGACGTGAAGATTGCGGTTGCAAGCGGTACGGCAAATGCCAAAAAACTTCTGGAAGCGGTTCGTAATGGCGAAAAAGAATATCACTTTATTGAAGTGATGGCATGCCCGGGCGGTTGCGTAAATGGCGGCGGACAACCGATTGTTTCTGCGCGTGTTAAGAATATGATGGATCCGAGGGTGATCCGTGCGCAGGGTCTTTATGGTGAAGATGCGGATAAATCGCTTAGAAAGTCGCATGAGAATCCGGATATCAAGAAGCTATACGATGAATATCTTGGAGAGCCAAACGGTCACAAAGCACATGAACTGTTGCATACTTTCTATGCACAAAAACCGACCTATACGGAAGAATAAAAAATATTTTCACATAAAAGAGCACGGATATAACAAATATATCTGTGCTCTTTTTGCATTTTTTGACGAAGAAAGCAATAATTATTAATACTATTAAGATGATAAATGAAGTATATTTATTTTTCATGAAAAAAAGTCATAATCCTCTACAAATTTCGACACGAATCGACAAAAATCCTGAAATATCGTATGTTATGATGAAAATATGATAAGAAAGGATGAAAAGCGATAGGTCATGAAAAATAATCAATCAACTTATTCGCGCTTATTGTCAGTTTTTTCTGCAAACAATGAACAAAGAATACGCGAATGTTTATCGAAAAATGATATTGATGAAAAAAATAAAATTGTTGAAGAGCATCTTTTTTTAGTGGCATATCTGGCGAGGGGAATGTCAGGAAGAATCGGTAATGTAGAAGATTTGGCGTCGGTCGGCAGCATTGGTCTGATAAAAGCCGTATATTCGTTTGATTTATCGCAAAACGTCAGGTTTGTAACATATGCTTCGGTCTGTATCAAAAACGAAATGTTGGTTTACCTCAGAAATAACATACATAGCGCAAGCGAAGTTTCATTTGAAGAAAAGTTTTTGACAGAAAGTGAAGATGGCGCGCTTTGTTTCAGCAAAGCTATGGAAGGCGGGGATGAGGCTTGGGATTATGTTGAACGCAAAGAAACATGTAAAATGATAGAGAAAATTTTAGGAGAACTCACTGCGCGGCAACGCGAGATTATGGATTTGCGGTTTGGGTTTTCGGATAAGATTGAGCGTACACAAAAAGAAGTTGCGAGAAAGATCGGCGTAACACAATCCTACATCTCTAAAGTGGAACGCAAAGTAATGTGCATTATGCGTAAAAAAATTGAATTGCGTCAAAATATGTGGAAATAATGTCAAACATCGCTAAATATGGTATAATACAAATAATTAATCGGCGTGAATATTGATGCTGTTTGATGCTCTTGTTTTTTGACCGGAGTGTTTTGCGACTAGAATGGCGGTGGAGGATATACGCGATGAAATGTATTTATTGTGATTATGAAGAGAGCAAGGTAGTAGATTCCAGACCTGTGGATGATGGCGCATCGATTCGTAGGCGTAGGGAATGCCTGCGCTGTGGGCGGCGCTTCACTACATACGAGAAGGTAGAGAGTCTGCCGGTTTTTGTCGTAAAAAAAGACGGAAAACGTGAAATATTTGATATTGAAAAAGTCAAAAAAGGCGTGGTGAAAGCTTGCGAAAAAAGAGAAGTATCACATGAAGAAATAGAAGGTCTGATTAACGAGATCGAGCGTATTGTATACAACACACCAAAACAGGAAATAACCTCGCATGAAGTGGGAGAAATTGTGATGGATGGGCTGCGCAAGCTGGATGAAGTAGCCTATGTCAGGTTTGCGTCTGTATACAGGCAATTTAAAGATATCAATACGTTTAAAGAAGAGCTTAATAAGCTATTGTCGGAGAAATAAATGAAAGAATTTAATCAGGAAGTAAAGCGTGGTTTTGAACTGCGCGAGAAGGACGGTGTGCAATATTTTGTCATACCGTCTTTTGTTGAGGCAGGGCTTAAAAAGCATTGTTTTACTACAAGAATTGGTGGGGTGAGCAAAGGATGTTATGCCACGCTGAACCTGAGCCGAACGCGTGAAGCAAGTCCGGTCAATAAAGAAAAAAATAATAGGAATGTATGTTCTGTGCTGGACGTACCGTATGAAAGTCTAACCTTGGTTCATTATGCGCATGGCGACGGTGTGTATGCTGCGCATGAAAAAGATGCAGGGAAAGGAATTTCGCGCGAAGAGCTTTTGCCGGAATGTGATGCGCTTATGACGAATGTTCCGCAGGTTACGGCGGTTACGCTTCATGCAGACTGCGTGCCATTGTTTTTTGCAGATCCCGTAAAAAAAGCCGTATGCGTTGCTCATGCGGGTTGGCGCGGTGTATATTATGAAATTTTAGTCAATATTATTAATGGAATGCGTAGAGAATATGGATCGGATCCAAAAGATATTTTGGTGGGGATCGGACCGCATATTATGCGTTGTTGTTTTAAAGTACAAGATGATGTAGCAGAACCATTTGCACAAAAATTTGGCGATTCGGTAGTGGTTTGTAATGGCTTGAATAAATATGTTGATCTCCAGTCGGCGCTGATGGCACAACTGAAGAAGTGTGGTGTTTTAGCGAAAAACGTTACCTGTGCGGATCTTTGCACTTCTTGTCGTGAGGACTTGTTTTATTCCCATCGCCGAGATCACGGGAATACCGGGGCAATGGGGTCTTTTATTTCGGTCTGCGACTGGAATTGAACCAAAAACATATAGGATTTCGATCAAAACGCCTGAAAAACAGACGTGCACAAAGATTTTTTAAAAAGTCGTAACGATCGTTCGAATCCGGTATGTTTTAAGGATTAGGCTTTTAACGAGGCGTTTATAAATGGAAAGAATTTATATGGATTATGCCGCTACCACGTTTTGCAAGGATGAAGTGATCGAGGCGATGCAGCCCTATTGGAAGGGGTGTTTTGGCAATGCATCGGCTCTATACGAAAGCGGAAGGACAGCAGGACAAGCGGTTGATGCAGCAAGAAAAATATTTGCTCAGGGACTTGGCGCTGCATCAAAGAAAGAAATTTATTTTACGTCCTGTGGGACAGAGAGTGACAATTGGGCGCTGAAAGGCGTAATGGACGCAAATCGAAACCGGGGGAATCATTTGATCACTACCGCAGCGGAGCATCATGCGGTACTGCATACCTGTGAATGGCTTGCGCACCACGGTTGTGAGGTAACGGTTTTGCCTGTTGACAGATTTGGCATGGTGACGGCGCGTCAAATACAGGAAGCAATTCGCCCGGAAACAGTTTTGGTATCGGTCATATATGCCAACAATGAGGTGGGATCGATCAATCCTATTGCAGAAATCGGAAAGGTTACACGGGAAGCGGAAGTAATTTTCCATACAGATGCAGTGCAGGCAGTGGGGTGTCTTCCCATCGATGTGACGGAATACGGTATTGATCTGCTTTCTCTTTCGGCACATAAATTTTATGGACCGAAAGGTACCGGCGTGCTTTATTGTCGAAGCGGTATTAAAATGGCATCCTTTATGCACGGGGGAGCTCAGGAACATGAACGCCGTGCCGGCACAGAAAACGTGGCGGGAATTGTCGGGGCGGCAACTGCATATGCGCTTGCGCAGCATGGGATGAAATCAGAGGGCAAAAGACTCTCGGCGCTAAGAGATGCTATGTTCGCGTTAGTAAAAGAACGGATCCCTGAGGCTGTTTTTCATGGGCATATGCAAATGCGTTTGCCGGGCAATGTAAATTTATCCATCCCGGGAATCCCGTCGGAAGCGGCGCTTCTGGATCTGGATCTCGCAGGGATCGAATGCTCAAGCGGATCGGCGTGTACGAGCGGTTCCATAGAGCCATCGCATGTTCTTTTGGCAATGGGGGTACCGCAAAGCGAAGCTAAAAGCGCACTGCGCTTTACCTTCGGCGCCACGACCACTAAAGAACAAATTGAGACAGTTGTCCAAAGGTTGTGTATTTTGGCAGGAAGGAAAGAATAGTCATAATATTGATTTACAGACAACGGTATTTAAGCTATAATGAAACTATACAGAGCGGAATACGACAAAATAGACGGAGGTGGGGAAATGTCGGATTTGGATAAAACAATGCAGTTTAACTTTGATAAAGAACTGGAAAACCCGGTACGAGGCATTATCCGTATTGTAAGCGAAGCAATGCGAGAGAAGGGCTATGATCCGGTAAACCAGTTGATTGGTTATATTGTTTCGGGTGATCCAACCTATATAACCGGGTATAAAAACGCACGTTCGTTAATTGCCAGTGTTGACCGTGACGAGCTGTTGGAAGAACTGGTCAGCTATTATATTAAACAAATCTAATACTATCGCGTCTGGATGGTTGTGCGTTCAGGCGTGATTTTTATTCGGCGGAGGATGCAATTGGCTAGAATTTTGGGACTTGACGTAGGGGATAAAAGAATTGGGGTTGCGCTTTCCGACCTGCTGATGATTACGGCGCAGGGAACAGAAACCTATACGCGCAAAAACGAGCAAGAGGATATCGCTTATTTATGTGGTCTGATGAAAGAAAAAGACGTCGGAACCATTGTCTGCGGACTGCCCAAAAATATGAACGGTACGCTGGGCGAACAAGCGGAGAAGGTAAAAGATTTTGCGGAAAAGTTGAAAGACGCCTGTGGGCTTCCGCTGATCTACTGGGATGAAAGACTCACGACAAAAAGTGCACACAGAACGCTGCTGGAAGCAGATATGAGCAGAAAAAAAAGAAAACAGGTTGTCGATAAAATTGCTGCTGTATATATTTTGCAGGGATACATGGATAGCCTTTAATAAGAATATGGAAAGGATATTTTAAGAATATGGATGAAGAATTGGATTTAATTGAAATGCAGGATGAAGACGGTAATATCATGAAATTTGAGCATCTGCTTACTTTTGAAGTAGATGACCAATTTTATGTAGCGTTTACGCCGATTGAAAAGATGGATGAATTTGATGTGGGCGAAGTGCTCATTATGCGAATCAAGGAAGACGATGAAGGGGATGTGTATCTCCCAATCGAAACAGAAGAAGAATTAGATGAGCTCTGGAATATTTTCCAACAGCTTTATTATGAAGATGAAGAAGAAGACGGAGAAGAAGAATAATTTTTCTTTCTGTCACCATAAAAGAATGTGCTTGCCATAGTGCATTCTTTTATGGTATAATTATTGGCGATAACGCACCCGGGCAGATTTTGGCGCTCGTGCCGTCTTCGGACGGTTCCGTCTAAAATGAGAAGCGCGGGGAGGCATATAACGAGGAGGTTTATTAATTATGTCAGTTATTTCAATGAAGCAACTTTTAGAAGCAGGGGTGCACTTCGGACACCAAACACGCCGCTGGAACCCCAAAATGAAGCGTTTCATCTTTACAGAGAGAAACGGGATCTACATCATCGATCTTCAAAAGACAGTAAAAGAAGTAGAAAAAGCGTATTATTTTGTTCGTGACATCGCGATGGATAATAAGTCCATTTTGTTCGTTGGAACGAAAAAACAGGCGCAGGATTCTATTGAGACGGAAGCAAAACGCTGCGGTCAGTTTTATGTTGCAAACAGATGGCTGGGCGGTATGCTTACAAACTTTAAGACCATCAGAAGTCGCGTAGGACGTTTGAATAAAATCGAAGAGATGGAAACAAACGGCGACATGGCGCTTCTGCCCAAAAAAGAAGTTATTCAGCTGATGCACGAAAAAGAAAAACTGCTGAAAAACCTTGGCGGTATCCGTAACATGAAGGATCTGCCGGGTGCACTTTTCATTGTTGATCCGAGAAAAGAAAGAATCGCCATTGCAGAAGCACGTACGCTTGGTATTCCGATTGTTGCGATCGTTGACACCAACTGCGATCCTGACGAAGTAGATTACCCGATCCCAGGCAATGACGATGCAATCCGTGCGGTGAAATTGATTGCTTCCAAAATGGCAGATGCAGTTCTGGAAGGTCGTCAAGGTGAACAGATGGAAGAGGAGGCGGAAGCTGTGCAAGCGGTGGAAGCTGTAATCACGGAAGAAGAAGCGGAAGCTGCAGCAGCAGAAGAGATTGCGGATGAAATCGCACAAGAAATTCTGCCGGAAGCAGAAGAAGTTGTAGTAGCAACAGAAGAATAAAAATAATTTGAGATAAGTTTACAATATTTGGAGGTAATGAATCCATGATTTCGGCAAGTGATGTAAAAACCCTGCGCGAAAGATCTGGCGCGGGCATGATGGATTGCAAAAAAGCCCTGCAGGAAGCAGATGGCGATTTGGAAAAAGCAAGTGAAATCCTGCGTGAAAAAGGCCTTGCGGCCGCAATTAAAAAAGCAGGAAGGATTGCTGCGGAAGGCGTAGTCGGTTCCTACATCCACATGGGAGGCAAAATTGGCGTTCTGGTGGAAGTGAACTGTGAAACAGACTTTGTAGCAAAGACAGATAAATTTCAGGCGTTGGTAAAAGATATTGCGATGCACATTGCGGCAACGAACCCGCTTTATGTTTCGGAAGAAGAAGTTGACCCGGCAGTTCTGGAAAAAGAAAAAGAAATTCTGACTGTCCAGGCGCTCAACGAAGGAAAACCTGCTAAGGTTGTAGAGAAGATGGTAGAAGGCAGGATTAAGAAGTATAAAAAAGAGATTTGCTTGCTGGATCAACCTTTTGTAAAAGACCCGGATAAAACAATCCAGGATCTGCTGAACGAACAGGTTGCGACGATCGGTGAAAAGCTTTCGATCCGTCGTTTTACGAGATATGAAATGGGCGAAGGTCTTGAAAAACGCCAGGATGACTTCCAGAAAGAAGTTATGGAGCAGGCGGGGCTTTAAGAAACCGGATCAAAGAGAACACACATTCGTGTTCTCTTTTTTTAGCCAAATATGCGGAGGGATATCAAATGGAACCGAAATATAAGAGAGTCATTATGAAAATAAGCGGGGAAGCGCTGTGCTCGGAAGAGAATCATCCCCTTGATTTTGATATTGTTGCAAATGTTGCAGATCAAATCATCGAAATTGCCGCACAGGGTGTAGAAGTTGGAATAATTGTCGGCGGCGGAAATATTTGGCGTGGAGCACGGGTAGGAGCACATATGGATCGCACTACAGCCGATTATATGGGAATGCTTGCCACGGTGATCAATGCGCTTGCCTTGCAGGACGCACTGGAAGAAAAAGGGCTGCAGACGCGCGTCCAGACCGCAATTGAAATGCGGCAGATCGCGGAACCTTATATTCGCCGCAAAGCAATGAAGCATTTGGAAAAAGGGCGCGTTGTTATTTTTGCATGCGGAACAGGCAATCCGTATTTTTCGACAGATACAGCGGCAGCGCTGCGCGCGGCTGAGATGGAAGTGGATTTGATTATGCTCGCAAAAAATGTTGATGCAGTTTACGACAGTGATCCGAAAATCAATCCACAGGCAAAGAAATTTGATACGATCTCTTATATTGATGTCATCAATAAAGGATTGTCCGTTATGGATAATACGGCGATTACGCTTTGTATGGATAACCACATCCCGATTATTGTTTTTGGTGTGAACGAAGAAAACAGTATCCGCAGGGTGGTAGACGGAGAAAGAATCGGTACGATGATCGAATAGCTCTGCGCAGAACTGGGCATTGTCTTTTTGCATGGTTTACGGTACAATAGTAGAAGAAAATAGAACCATTTTGATACAATCTGAGAATGATGAAAGGAATGGATTTGAATATGCAAGTAGAGCATGATGCACTGAAAAAAGCAGAGGAAAAAATGGAGAAAACGCTGAGCGTTTTACGTAAGGAACTGGTGAGTATTCGCGCCGGTCGCGCAAATGCACAGCTTTTAGATGGGATTATGGTGGACTATTACGGAACGCCAACACCGATCAACCAAGTGGGGAATATTTCTTCGCCGGAGCCGCGCCTTTTGGTAATCTCGCTTTGGGATGCCAGTATTCTGCGTGAGGTAGAAAAAGCGATTCAGGCTTCTGATCTGGGGATTAACCCCGCAAATGACGGCAAGGTGATCCGTCTTGCTTTTCCAGAAATTACGGGAGAAAAAAGAAAAGAACTGGTGAAGATTGCCAAGAAGAAAGCAGAAGATGCAAAAGTGGCGATGCGTGCGATCCGCCGGGACGCCAATGAGATTTTCAAAAAAGATAAAAAGGCAAGCATTGTAACAGAGGATGATTATGCCATCCTTGAAAAAGAAATACAGAACTTGACGGATAAGGAAATTAAGAAGATCGAAGAGGTACTGCAGGATAAGGAAAAGGAAATTCTTGAAATATGATGCAGCTTTTAGGATTACCTCTGGATCAAGTTTCTAAGATGCTGCATAAGGAAGATATTCCTTATCGGGTGGTCTATTATCGGTCATATAAGCCTTATGAGCATCCGGATTCATGCCGCGTACTGCGTGCACGAGAGCAGGATGGGGCATATGAGTTGGTGGTAGGCGAGTTCAAAACAGAAATTGACGAGGAATCCCAGGGCTAAGCGGCTTTGGGATTCTGTTTTTATGACATAGTACAAGGAGTGAATACGGTGGGCTTATTTTCAAAAAAAAGAAAAGCAGAATTAAAAGAGCTCGATCTGGAGCGTCTGCCCATGCATGTAGCGGTGATTATGGACGGTAACGGCAGATGGGCAAAAAAACGTTTGATGCCGCGTGCAGCCGGGCATCGCGCCGCCATGAGCAAGGTAAAAAGCACGATCCGCATGAGCAGCGATTTGGGGATCAAGTATCTTACGCTTTACGCGTTTTCTACAGAGAACTGGAAGCGCCCAAAAGATGAGGTCAGTGCACTGATGGGATTGTTAATAGAATTTTTACAGAAAGAACTTGACGAACTGCATGAAAGGAATGTAATATTCAATACCATAGGAGATGTTTCCAAACTGCCGAAAGAAGTAAGGGAAATTCTTGAAAAAGCAAAAAAGACAACAGCTAAGAATACCGGTATGACGCTGAATATTGCGGTGAATTATGGATCGCGTAGCGAAATTGCGGAAGCGGTCAGGAAAATCGCCGGAGAAGCAAAGGAAGGAAAATTGGAGGTCGCCGCGATCAACGAGCAAACCATTTCTGATCATCTCGAGACCGCAGGACAGCCGGATCCTGATTTTATGATCCGTACCAGTGGCGAAGAAAGGCTTTCCAATTATCTGTTGTATCAACTTGCTTACGCCGAATTCTATTTTACGCCGGTGTATTTCCCTGATTTTGACGAAGTGGAATATGAAAAAGCACTGATGGAATATCAGAGCAGGCAAAGAAGATATGGCGGTTTGAAGGGGTAAGGGATATGTTAAAAAGAATATTGGTGGCAATTCCAATTATCATAGTAGTGGCGCTTGCTTTATTTGTGCAAGGATGGGTGCTCGCTATCTTTGCGGTTGCACTCGCCTGCATGAGTCAGTTTGAAGTTGTGCGCGCTATGGATGGAAATGGGAAACCGGTCATTAAAACAACATCATTTTTGTTTTCCGGTGTCTTGGCAGTGTTGTTCCTCATTGACGCATGTTCCGGTATAAGCGGTGCGGAATTCGAGGTTGCGGTTTATACCCCCGCTGTAGTGATTGCTTTATTCGTAGCATTTGCAATTGTGACTTTCGTTATTTCGATGTTTTCGAAGAAGCACCATGCAGAAAGCGTAAGTAATACGTTTTTGACCTTTATCTATCCCCAATTGTTTTTTGTTTTATTCTATGCCTTGATTCTGGGAACAGGATTGTCTTCTGAGGCTGGCGCATGGGGAATTATGGCAGAAAATGATGTTTACATGGGTTTGCTGACAATGCTGCTGATGGTTTTTCTGCCCGCTATGTTTTGCGATACGTTTGCATACTTTTTTGGTATGGCTTTTGGGAAACGCAAATTATGTCCATCCATCAGCCCCAAAAAGACGGTCGCAGGAAGCGTTGCAGGTATTGCCGGCGGTATTTTGGCAGCGTTTTTGATTTGGCTGGTGTTTGGGAAATTGGTTTCAATCGGCGGACATATTGCTGAAATGAAGCCCGTCTGGAACTATATGATCGCAGGTGCAATTTTAGCTGTAATATCTCAATTTGGTGATTTATCAGCATCATATTTAAAACGTGCACTTGGGATTAAAGATTTTGGTAAGCTCTTGCCGGGGCATGGAGGGATTGTAGACCGTGTAGACAGCGTAATGTTTTGTATCCCGGTAGTATTCATATTGTCAATGATGGCAATTATCTAACAGGAGAAATATTATATTGAAGAAAATTACAATATTAGGAGCAACGGGTTCTGTCGGACGCCAAATGCTTGATGTGGCGCTGCAGTATCCGGAGAAGCTGGAAATCGTGTGTCTTTCCGCCCATACGCATGTGGAAGATCTCGCGCAACTTGTCAATGAGGTGAGACCTAAATATGCGGCGCTCACAGGAAATGGTGATATTGATAAACTGAAATCGCTGATTCGGGGAAACACCGAGGTGATCAGCGGCAAGAAGGCGCTTGTTGAAGCATGCAGCGCGGGAGATCCCGACTTGGTGGCGTTATCTGTACTGGGGATCGCTGGACTTCCGGCGTTTGAAGAATGCTTAAAGCGGCGTACACCCGTAGCGCTTGCAAATAAAGAATCCCTTGTTTGCGGTGCAGACATAACGCGAAGAATGATGGATGAAACAGGCACGCTCGTA
Organism: Christensenella sp.; assembly: GCA_034926635.1. Classification (GTDB taxonomy): domain Bacteria; phylum Bacillota; class Clostridia; order Christensenellales; family Christensenellaceae; genus Christensenella. Next base: position 44,287 of record JAYFQX010000008.1, read on the forward strand.
TTGCCGGTCGATAGCGAACATTCGGCTATTTTCCAGTGCCTGGGCAACAAATATGATGTATCTGACGTCAGGAAGCTCTGGATCACTGCGTCCGGTGGTCCGTTTTTGGACTGGACAAAAGAAGAAATAGAAAAAGCCCCCAAAAGCAAGGCATTAAAACACCCAAAATGGTCAATGGGGCAAAAAATTACGATTGATTCGGCTTCCCTCGCAAATAAAGGTCTGGAAGTAATTGAGGCTCACTTTATGTATGGAATGCCGTCGGAGCAGATCAAAGTGTTGATACATCCGCAGAGCATGGTACATTCGCTGGTAGAATTCAAAGATAATTCCGTACAGGCGCAGCTTGGACCTGTAGATATGCGAATGCCGATCCAAAAAGCGCTTTTATATCCGGAGATGCTGGAAGCACGTTGCACAAAATCGGTTGATTTCTATGAAATCAGCAGGCTTGATTTTCGTGAACCTGATTTTGAGCGTTTCCCGTGCTTGAAGCTGGCTTATGATTCCATTGGTCTACAAACCACAGCGATATTTAACACGGCAAATGAAGCGGCTGTCGCATTATATTTGGACGAAAAGATATCATTTGGCAGGATCGCAGAGCTGATCAGCGAGAGCATGGAACGTTTTTGTGGGATAAGACCTGCAAATATTGAAGAAATATTAGATCTTGATTCGCAGATCAGGAGATACGTGGGGGAGATTGTATAAATTTTTTACATTACGGAGGATAATATAATTTGCAGATTTTTATCAATATAGTGCTGACGCTTTTGGTGCTTACAGTTTTGGTGGTAGCGCATGAGTATGGGCATTATGTGGTTGCAAAACGGCATGGTATTAAAGTATCGGAGTTTGCGATCGGGTTCGGACCGAAATTAATTAAATGGAATAAAAATGGGACAGAGTTTTCGATCCGTCCGATTTTTATCGGTGGATATAATAAATTTGCTGACGATGAAGAAAAAGACCCGGTGCCCGGAGATTTTAGGGCGGCATCGCTGAAAAGCAGATTTTTAACGATTATTGCGGGACCTGCTATGAATATTGTGGTTGCTGTTATTCTATCCGCTATTTTCTTGATGGCCGCTGGAGACGGTCAGGCAGTTGTACAGAGTGTAGAACAAGGGTCATCCGCACAAGTTGCAGGAATACAGGAAGGTGACATTATCCGCAGTTATAATGGCGTGAAGATAGACTTGCTGAATTATGACTGGGCGGAGGCGCAAAAACAATCAAAGGGAGATTCGCTTCCTTTGATCGTTGAACGAGACGGCGAGACGCTGACGCTGGATGTGCCGTACGAGCAAACTGATGACGGCGCTAAACAGATCGGTATCAATCTTGTTGCGCAGCCCCGGAGTTTTAATTTTTTTGAATCCATCGCCTTGAGCTTTAAGTGGCTTTTTGTAACGATGGGTCAAATGCTGGCTGCTCTTGGCAACTTATTTTTTCAGGGGCAGGGCATAGAGAATATGGCGGGGATTGTTGGCGTTGTCGGGATTGTGGGGCAGGCGGTTTCTTATGGCTGGGTGAATATTATTTCGCTTGCAGCGCTTTTGAGCGTAAACCTCGCGATCATCAATCTATTGCCGATTCCGGCGTTGGATGGCGGCAAGGTTGTCTTGTATGCGGTGGAGGGAATTCGAAAGAAACCTGCTTCTGCCAAGGTGGAAGGCATCCTCAATATGGTTGGCATGGTCTTGATTTTTGGATTGGCGATATTTTTGGTGTTCCAGGATATCGGCAGGCTGATGTGATAGAACGGGAGATATTGGTATGAAAACAAAAAAAGTGATGATTGGCGGCGTTGCGATCGGCGGCGGCTGCCCTGTTGCCATTCAATCAATGACAAATACAGATACCAAAAATATACGAAAGACAGTCGAACAGATTCATGCGCTGGAAAAAGCTGGATGTCAAATTGTCAGAAGCGCTGTTTATGATATGGAGTGCGCACAGGCGGTGGCAGAAATTAAGCGGCAGATATCAATTCCTTTTGTCGCCGATATTCACTTTGATGCAGATGTTGCTGTTGCGGCAATTGAAAACGGAGCAGATAAAATTAGGATTAACCCGGGAAATATTGGCGGGGAAGACCGTATTTTAAAGGTAGTAGATGCCGCAAAGACCCATCACGTGCCAATTCGCGTTGGAGCAAATACAGGGTCACTCAGTAAAGAAATTCTGCAGCGCTATGGCGGTCCAACCGCGCAGGCTCTTGTGCAAAGTGCATTAGAAAATATTCGTATTTTAGAACACGCGAAATTTGAAGATATCGTTATTTCGATCAAATCATCCAGTGTGCCGGTTTGCGTAGAAGCCTATCGTACGATTGCTGGAAAAACAGGGTATCCTCTGCATCTTGGCGTGACGGAAGCAGGAACATATAAGAATGCGCTTGTAAAATCAGCAATAGGTTTGGGATCGCTCTTGCTCGATGGAATTGGGGATACGATTCGCGTATCAATCACAGGTGATCCGGTGCAGGAAATTTATGCCGCGCAGGATATTCTGAAAAGCTGTGGGCTGATCGATAACATGGTGGAAATTATTTCGTGTCCAACCTGTGGCAGGTGCTCTATTGATATCGAAAAAATTGCTTCGGGAGTTGAAGAGTTTACGCGTGATATCCATGTACCGCTTAAAATAGCGGTGATGGGCTGTGCGGTAAACGGACCGGGAGAAGCAAGAGAAGCAGACCTTGGGATTGCCGGTGGCCGTGGGGAAGGGCTGTTATTTGCAAAAGGCAAAATTATTAGGAAAGTGGACGAATTCGACATCCTGCCGGAGCTTAGACGAATGATTACGGAATTAGCGGAAGAAAGGAAGCAGCAGCTTTGAACGCACAGATTAAAGATCTGGCTAAAATCCTGGATACAATTAAAAATGACAGCAGATTTGCTGAAAAAATACGCTTTGAGCGTGTAGAATATGATTCCGGAAATGAAATTCTGGAAGCGTTTTTTAAAACATCGGTTCATTTACCGCCTGATGAATTTCTTCCATTAAAACAAGAATTGGCGGATTCTTGCAAGAATGGTATAGCGCTTTATTTAGATCAATCGGGTTTCTGGGATGATCTCTATGAAGATCAAGTCGTGATGTCGCAATATTTAAAAGATTTCGCTATTATAAAGCAGCCAACGCTGCTTCCTTTTTTGCAGAACGCCTCCATGGAATGGAAAGACCATTTGTTGACGGTTGGCGTCATGGATGAAATGTCAGAAGGCATTTTGCATGCAATGGAGCTTCCGGCCTTGTTGTCAGGTTATCTGGATCTGGTTTACGGAGAAAAATGCAACGTACGTATTGTATGCAATGAAACTGCCGCGGCAGAATATGCGCCTTGTGCCGCAGTGAAAAAGCTTATTTCTGCGCAAAAAAAACCGGAAAACCCACCTAGGACAATTGCGGCGGCAAAACGACGCGAAGAAACGTCGCCGGTCAGCGCTAAACGTTCCCGGCATGAAGAACAGGCTGATGCGCCGATGAGCGGAAAAATGCAGGTTTGTGATTTGCGCGCAGGGGAAAAATGTACGATCGAGGGTGAAGTTGTATTTACGGAAGATAAAGAGCTTAAGGACGGAGAGCTGATTAAACATAAATTTGTGGTATGCGATTACAGCGCAAGCATCACTTGTTTCTTCCTGGAAAGCAGTAAATATAAAACCAAATTGACAGCGCCTAAAAAGGGGCAGTGGGTTGTTGTTTCGGGAGAGTGTTCGGACGACCCGTTTGAACATGAAAAAACAGTGAAAGTACAAAAAATAGGAAGATCTTCGCATAAAGAACGTGAAGATACGGCGGAAGTAAAGCGTGTCGAATTGCACACTCACACCCAGATGTCTGCACAGGACGGCGTAACTGACGTAGCAAAAATCATAAAGCGCGCTGCGCAGTGGGGGCATAAGGCAATCGCCATTACGGATCACGGCGTTGTACAGGCTTTTCCAGACGCGGCAAACGCTGCCAAACAAAATGGTATTCGTGTCATTTATGGTGTAGAAGCCTATATGATCGACGATTCAAAAAAAGTCTATGATGCATGTGACACAAAATCTTTTACAGATGAATATATAGTGTTTGATATTGAGACGACAGGTCTTTCGCACATTCATTGCGATATTACGGAAATTGGGGCAGTGCGTGTGGTGAACGGAGAACTGAAAGATCGTTTTCAGACGTTTGTTCGTCCGGGCAGCCCGATCCCGCCGAAAATCGTATCGCTTACGGGAATTACTGACGATATGGTGAAGGATGCGCCGCTGCCGGAGCAGGCGCTGCGCGAGTTTTATGATTTCTGTGGGCGGGATGCGGTGCTCGTTGCGCATAACGCCGAGTTTGATACTAAATTTATTTTTCATAAATCAAAAGAATTTGGATTGCTTTATGAAAATAAAGTAGTGGACTCCATTGCGCTTTGCCGTCTTGCTTTTCCGAGACTGAAAAACTACAAACTAAATACAGTGGCTGCGCACCTGCGAATCCCGCTCGATCACCACCGCGCTGTAAACGACGCAATTTGTACGGCAGAAATTCTTCTGTACTGCTTCCGGTCATTTGAAAAACAAGGTGTTTGCGACATGCAGGGCGTGAACAAGCTTTTTACCACTACGGCGAGTGGAAAAACAGCCAAGTATTTTCATACTATTATATTATGCAAAAACAAACGTGGGCTGCGAAATCTTTATAAATTGATATCCCACGCGCACCTCGATTATTTTTATCGCAAACCGCGTATGCCGAAAAGCCTGATTGATGCACATAGGGAGGGGCTGATTATCGGTTCGGCATGCGAGGCGGGAGAACTCTATCGTGCAGTTTTAGCAGGCGAATCTGCTGCAAAGCTGGAAGAAATTGCTTCATTTTATGATTATTTAGAAATTCAGCCGGTAGGCAATAACGAGTTTTTAATACGCAATGGCATGCTTGCAGGAATTGAGGATATCCGGCGCTGCAACAAAAAGATTGTAGAGCTGGGCAAAAAGTTGGGAAAGCCTGTGGTTGCAACCTGCGATGTGCATTTTCTTGATCCGCAGGATGAGTATTTTCGGAGGATTATTTTTCAGGTACAAGGATATGACGATACCATCCAGCCGCCACTTTATTTGCGTACGACGGATGAAATGCTGAAAGAATTTTCCTATTTGGGAGAAGAAACGGCCTATGAGGTTGTAGTAGAAAATTCCAACAAAATCGCGGATATGACAGAAGAAATACAGCTTTTTCAATCCGATACGGCAATGCCCAGTATTGAGGGGGCTTCTGAAAAGATAACAGAGCTCGCTTATCGGACGGCAAAAGAGCGATATGGCGATCCGCTGCCGGAATTAATCGAAGCGCGGCTGAAGCGCGAGCTGGATTCCATTGTAGGTCACGGATTTTCTGTTTTGTATTACAGTGCGCACAGACTGGTCAAGAAATCCAATGAAGACGGATACCTGGTAGGTTCGCGGGGATCGGTCGGATCAAGTCTGGCGGCAACCATGACGGGGATCACAGAAGTAAATCCTTTGCCGCCGCATTACGTATGCCCAAAATGCAAACACTCTGATTTTGATGTAGACAAGGAAAAATATCCGGTCGGTGTAGACTTGCCGGACGCGGTTTGTCCGGTTTGTGGTACCAAATATATCAAGGACGGCTATGATATTCCGTTTGAGGTCTTTTTGGGAATCGATGCAGACAAAGTACCTGATATAGATCTGAATTTCTCTGGAGAATATCAGCCGGTAGCGCATAAATATACGGAAGTATTGTTTGGAAAGGGGCATGTATTTCGCGCGGGCACGATCAGTGCGGTGAAAGATAAAATCGCCTATGGTTACGTCAAGAAGTTTTTAGAACAAACTGGCACTCAGGCAAACGAAGCTGAGGTCAACCGTTTGGTACAGGGCGTTTCCGGGGTAAAAAAGACCACAGGACAGCATCCCGGCGGTATTGTAATTGTACCGTCTGACAGGGAAGTATATGAATTTACACCGCTGCAAAGACCGGCGGATTCACAGGATGCGGAATGGGTTACCACACATTTTGATTTTAACTCGATGCATGATATTTTGATCAAACTGGATATTCTTGGGCATGATGTTCCGACGATTATCCGTTTATTGCAGGATATGACAGGGATGGACCCGCTTACCATTCCACTTGATGATAAACCGACTATGGAGTTGTTTTCAGGTCTGAAACCGCTTGGCATTAAATCCTCTGATCTACTCGGCATCCAGACCGGGACGCTCGGCATTCCTGAATTTGGAACCAAGTTCGTTCGTCAGATGTTGATGGACACAAAACCGACGACGATGTCGGAAATTATCCGCATTAGCGGACTTTCCCACGGTACAGACGTGTGGCTTGGGAATGCACAGGATTTGATTAAAGCAGGCACATGCACCCTGCGCGAAGCAATCTGTACGCGTGATGATATTATGAATTATCTGGTCGACCGCGGTGTGGAAAAGCGGCAGGCGTTTTTCATCATGGAGGCAGTCAGAAAAGGGAAGGTTGCGAAAAACGGTTTTAACGATGACATGCAGAAGGCGCTGGATGACGCGCAGATTGCAGAGTGGTTTATTGAATCTTGTAAAAAGATCAAATATATGTTTCCAAAAGCGCATGCAGCAGCCTATGTCATCATGGCTTATCGGATTGCGTATTGCAAAGTACATTATCCGCAGGCGTTTTATGCCTCATACTTTACGGTGCGAAGCGGTGAATTTGATGCATCTTATGTTTTGGGAGGGCTTGACGACATTAAAAAGAACTGGCAGATTCTGGAAAACAAAGGAAAGACTGCTACAGCCAATGAGAAAAACATGGCGATCATGCTGGAAGTAGCATGCGAGATGTACTTGCGGGGGATCCATTTTTTGCCAGTGGATCTGAAAAAATCCGATACGGAAAAATTCTTGATTGAGGATGGATCTTTACGCTTACCATTTTTGTCTATTCCAAAGCTCGGTGCAAATGCCGCCCTCAAAATTGAAGAGGAACGAGATACCGCAGATTTTCTTTCCATTGAAGATTTGCGTAAGCGTGCAAAGGTTTCTTCGGCTGTGATTGAAGAAATGCAGAAAATGGGGACGCTTACGGGTCTTACGGAAACAAACCAGTTAAGCTTATTTGACTTGTAAGACGGAAAGAATTGACTATTGAAGCGGTGGGATTTATAATAGATAAGTGAGTTTTTGCGGGGTTGTATTCGTATCGTTCTTATCAAGCGACTGCAATTCCGTTTTTCACCATAGGCGGATTGATCTTCCGCAATGATTTGCAAAGAAGAGTAATGGGAGGAACGGCAATGAAAAAACGGAGCCTTATTGGTATTATCGTTACATTTGTACTGATCGTTTTGTTATGCCTGTTTATTGTGAATGGTTTCTCGGTAGGTGTTTACGATGTCAAACCATTGAACGGTATTCAGCAGGGGCTTGACCTGACGGGCGGTGTGTATACGGTATATCAGGCTGACGACACGTCCGTAGAGAATTTTGACCAGAAAATGGAAGGCGCGATGTTGGTATTACGAGAACGTCTCGATTCCAAAGGTTTTACAGAAGCGACGATCACACGTCAGGGAACAGATAAAATCAGGGTAGAAATCCCCATTAACAGTTCCAGCGAGATTAAAGACCCGAATGAGGTGGCACAGTTTATCGGTACTCCCGCAAAATTAGCGTTTGTTGATCCTGACGGAAATACCATCTTGGAAGGCGATCAAATTAGCATGGCGCAGGTCCAAATGGATAACAACAAACAATATGTGGTTGCTTTTGAATTAAATGAAGAAGGAACAAAAGCATTTGCAGAAGCGACCAAAAAGTTTTTAAATCAGACGATCTCAATTACGATCGACGGCGAGGTTATTTCTTCCCCGACGGTTGAGTCTGTGATCAGCGGTGGAAAAGGTGTCATTAACGGCGGAACCAAAGGCTTTACTTATGATGAAGCAAACAACCTTGCACTGCAGATCGAAAGTGGCGCGTTGCCGCTTGACTTAAGCGAGGTAGAGGTTCGTTCCATCAGCGCGACGCTGGGCTTTAACGCTCTTGAAAACAGCATTATGGCAGGTCTGATCGGTATTGCGATTATTTTCATCTTTATGTTGATTGTATACCGCATTCCCGGTTTGGTGGCATGTATGGCGCTTGCGGTTTATACTTGCATCGTGATGCTGCTTTTGGGAAGTGTCCCGGGTGTACAGCTAACGCTGCCTGGCATTGCAGGTATTATTCTTGGTATTGGTATGGCGGTCGATGCAAATGTTATCATATTTGAGCGATTCAAGGAAGAATTCCGAACGGGAAAGACGCTCAGGACTTCTTTTAATGCAGGCTTTAAAAAAGCGTTTGTTACGATCCTTGACTCCAACGTTACAACGCTGATTTGTGCGATCGTGCTTGCAGTATTCGGCACGGGTCAGCTTAAGAGCTTTGCTTACACTTTGATTATCAGTATCGTGGTATCTATGATTTCCGCGCTGCTTATTACAAAGGGTATTTTGAAAATGTTTATTAATCTTAATCTGAAAAACCCAAATCTTTATATGGCGAAAGCAAAAGAGATCCGCGCGGCTGCAAAGGCTGCAAAAGAAGGGGGTACGGCGCAATGATTACAAAGAATTTTAAATGGTTTGCACTGGTACCGATTATCATTATTATTTTAGGGGTTATATTTGGCGCAGTAAACGGTGGACTTAACCTCGGTATTGATTTTACCGGCGGCAGTATCACAACAATTGAGTTCGGCGGCGATTTTGATACGAATGTTGTAAAACAAGCGCTGGAAGAAAACGGCATGGGAGATTCCCCGATCGTTAAGGCAGGGGAAGGTTATACGCAGGCAGAAGTACGAATGCGTATAACAGAAGATGAAGATGGACAGGCTGCTTTAAATACGGCGATCCTGCAAAAAATTCAGGAGACATACCCGGATGCGACGATCGTTACGGTTGACCGCGTAGGGGGAGTTACAAGCTCTGAGCTTGTCCGCAATGCAATTTTGGCGGTAGCAGTAGCATGTGCATTAATGCTTGTTTATATCTGGATCAGGTTCCAGCTTTACAACGGAATTGCGGCTGTTATTACGCTGCTGCATGACGTACTGATTATGATCGCTTTTGTTGCGATTTTCAGAATACAGATCAACAGTACGTTCATTGCGGCGTGTCTTACGATTGTAGGTTATTCCATCAATAATACTATTGTAATTTTTGATAGGGTAAGGGATAATCTTGATACGATGGGATTAAAGAAGTATTCGCGTGCGCAAATCGCCAATACAAGTATCAAAGAGACCTTGACGCGGACGATCAATACTTCCGTTACGACCTTGATCATGATCGTCTCGTTATACATTTTTGGCGTCAGCACGATCAAAGAGTTTGCGCTTCCGATTATCGTAGGCTTGCTGGCCGGCGTATATTCGTCAATCTTCATGGCTGCTCCGATCTGGGCGCTCCTTGCGGACAGGTTCGACAAAAAGCATAAATCAAAGAAAACGTCAAAAGCCAAAAATACAAAAAAAGCTGCAAAAGCATAAGGATGTATATAAAATAAATGAAGCAGAAAAGACCTTCTGGGACAGGAGGTCTTTTTTGGAAATAAGGGATAGATTATGCGGTACATATTAAAGCAAAAAACACAATTGAATCGCAATGCAGCGGCCATGGACGCTCTGCAAAAAGAGCTTGGAATATCCAAAGTTATGGCTGGGCTTCTTTGCGCTCGTGGAATTTTGAATGTAGCTGACGCGCATAGGTTTCTTAATCCCGATATATCCCAGCTCTGCGATCCGTTTTTGTTTCGGGATATGCATGATGCAGTCAGTATGGTAAAGCATATGCTGGCTACCAAGGCCAAGATATGTATTTACGGCGATTATGACGCAGACGGGACTTCTGCCTGCGCGATTATGTCCCGAGCGTTAAAAGCGATGGGAGGAAGCCCAAAGATATTTTTACCGAGCAGGATGGAGCACGGGTATGGTCTTTCTGTCGAGAATGTGGAAGCGCTTCAGGGAACAGACCTTCTGATCACAGTAGATTGCGGGATTACAAACACAGCGGAAATTGCACGCGCACATGCGCTTGGGATGAAGACAATTATCACAGACCACCATGAATGCCCGCCTGTTTTACCGAAGGCGGATTTCATTTTGAATCCAAAGAGAGAAGGCGAGACCTATCCGTTTTTAAACTTGTGCGGCGCAGGTGTAGCTTTTCAGTTTGCAAGAGCACTGCTTGGTGATGCAGCATTGCAATGGATAGATATCGCGGCGCTTGCAACGATTGCAGACATTGTGCCTTTACAAGGGGAAAACAGGATAATTGCTGCAGCGGGATTAAAAAAAATGAACGAGAACCCGAACGCCGGAATTGCAGCGCTTGCAAAAAAAGCATGCCCTAAACGACAGGAGCTGGATGCACAGTCAGTCTCGTTTACACTTGCCCCGCGGATTAATGCTGCAGGAAGGATTTCCACAGCGCGTATCGCATTTGATTTGCTTTCGGAAGACGATGACAAAAAACTGGATCAATTATCGGATCAACTATGCAAACTCAATCTAGACAGGCAGGACAGGCAGGAAAAAGTTGTAAAAGAAGCGCTGCAAATGGCCGCAGAATCAGAATATGACAGGGCAATCGTGTTGGCAAACAGTGAATGGGATATCGGGATTGTCGGTCTCGCAGCCTCCAAAATTGCAGAAAAATATACACGACCGACAGTTTTATTAGGGCAGTCAGAACAGGAAGGTGTTTATACTGGTTCTGCGCGAAGCATTGATGGCGTTAATATTTATGAGGCGCTGCATGTGCAATCACATCTTTATGAAAAATTCGGAGGGCATGCGGGGGCGGCAGGTCTCACTTTAAAAAAAGAAAATATCGATGTGTTGAGAAAGCGCCTTAATTCATTTTTAAGAGAAAAATATTCGGATGATATCTTCAGACCGGTAAAATATTTTGATATGCAGATAAAGATCCCTGAAATCAGCGAAAAAATGATCAATGAGCTTGATCTTTTAAAACCTTTTGGGCATAAGAATGAGCCGGTGGAATTTCTGATCAAGAATTCTTCTGTGACGGATATCAGACCGATTGGGGACGATAAACATGCAAAGTTTAATTTGCTTGATAAGAATAAAATTCTTAATGCCGTTGCTTTTGGAATACAAGCACAGACAATTCCGCAGCGTGCGGATATCGTCGGTACGCTCAGCATCAATTCCTATGATGGAAAACCCCAGATGGTCGTTAATACTTTTTCCTATGAGGAAAGCCAGACAGTACAATATGAGCGGGCGCAGACATATCTGTTGCAATCGGAAAAAAATGAAATTATGCCGGGAGAAAAAGATAGATATTTTGTAACGCGGGAAGGATTACTGGAGTTATTTGTGATCCTGCGTGGGATCAGCGAAAAAGGCACTGTATTTTCGGATATGGGGGCAATCGTTTTGTTCCTGCGAAAATACCTGCCGGATATGGATGCAGGAAAGATGGCTTTCGCGTTTTTAGTTCTCCAACAAATTGGATTGCTAGAAGTGAAAAAAAATGATAGAATACACATTGTGATAAAAAACGGAAAGCGCGATTTGAACGATAGTGGGCTATATCGCCGTTTTCTTTAAGGAGAATGTGAAATGGATTTAAAAGGGAAAATAAGAAACATCTACAACTTTCCGGAAGAAGGGGTAATCTTTCGGGACATCACAACGATGATCAAGGATGCGGATGCATTCGCTTACGTGATCGATGAACTTGCAAAGCATATCGAACAAGATCATATCGATATGATCCTCGTTTTGGACGCACGTGGATTCTTGTTTGGAGCGCCGGTAGCATATAAGCTCCATAAGGGAATCGTTCCCGTAAGGAAAGCCGGAAAACTGCCAGCAGAAGCCTATCATGTGGAATATCAGCTGGAATATGGCGCAGATAAATTTGAGATGCATACAGATGCAATCGAAAAGGGGATGCGTGTTGCGATCTTTGATGATCTGCTTGCAACAGGCGGTACGGCAAAGGCTGCCTGCGATCTAGTAGAGATGGCTGGCGGTGAAGTAGCTTCCATTAATTTTGTAATTGAACTGAAAGACCTGAAAGGGCGCGCTGCGCTTGAGGGATATAACGTCTATTCCATGGTTGAATATTAAGAAATAAGGCAGAGGACGAAGTTGGCGACTGATTATTACAAGGATTTTATCCGCAGGCATAAGCTGGATTATGACCCGGAAGTAGAAAAAGCATTTCAGATGGCGGAGCACGCCCACGCGGGGCAGCTGCGTCATTCTGGCGAGCCTTTTTTTACCCATCCTTTGGCAGTCGCCGACATCATCGCCGATCTTGGATTGGATAACACAACGATTATCGCGGGGATATTGCATGATGCGGTAGAAGATACGTTGCTGACGGTAGAAGACATCAGCAGAGAATTTAACCCGGAAATCGCCAAGCTGGTAGACGGTGTAACCAAGCTGAAAAACTATGAATTTAAAACCCGCGAGGAGCAGCAATGGGAAAGCCTTCGTAAGATGTTTCTTGCCATGGCTTCCGATATCCGTGTGGTGATCATTAAACTTGCGGATCGCCTGCATAATATGCGCACGCTGAAATACCAGTCCGAGAATAAGCAGATCGAAAAGGCAACGGAAACGCTGGAAATATATGCGCCGCTTGCACATCGTCTTGGGATCAGCGCCATAAAATGGGAGCTGGAGGATCTATCCCTTAAATTTTTGCACCCTGATGATTATTTTGAAATTGCCAATAAAATTGCAGCAACGAGGCTTGATAGAGAAAAGCAAATCAATTCCGTTATCCTCAAGCTAGAAGATAAATTGGCCGATATGAAGATTAAGGCGGAAATCGAAGGACGACCAAAGCATATTTATAGCATTTATAAAAAAATGCGCGATAAGCATAAGGTGTTTGAAGAGGTCTATGACCTGATTGCTATCCGTATTATTGTGTCCAGCGTTAAGGATTGTTACGGTGTGTTGGGGCTTGTGCATACCATGTGGAAGCCGATCCCGCTCCGTTTTAAAGATTATATTGCCGTACCCAAACAGAATATGTATCAATCGCTGCACACCACACTTTTGGGGGATGACGGAAAGCCTTTTGAGGTGCAGATCAGGACATATGATATGCACCGTACCGCAGAATATGGAATTGCCGCACACTGGAAATATAAAGAAGGAACCAAGGGCGGAAGCGATATGGACGATAAGCTTTCGTGGCTCCGGGAATTAATGGAGTGGCAGAACGACCTTAAGGATTCCAAAGAATTTATGGAAACCCTGAAGGTGGATTTGTTTTCTGAAAACGTGTTTGTATTCACGCCTAAGGGAGATGTAAAGGACTTTGTATACGGTTCGACGCCTCTGGATTTTGCCTATAGTATTCATAGTGCGATCGGCAATCATTGTATCGGCGCGAAAGCAAACGGTAAGCTGGTGCCCCTCGATTACGTAATGCAGACGGGCGATATTATGGAGATCGTTACTTCTCATAATGCCGCGCCCAGCCGCGACTGGCTTAAGTTTGTAAAAACCACGCCGGCGCGCAGCAAAATAAAACAGTGGTTTAAAAAACAATTAAAAGAAGAGAATATTGTCAAAGGCCGCGAAATGCTGGAAAAAGAAGCCAAGCGGCAAGGTTACCAATTGCATGAGCTTATGAACAGCAACTGGCTTAGCGTACTTTATAAGCGTTTTACACTGAATTCAATGGACGATATGTTTGCCGCGGTGGGTTATGGGTCTATTTCTGTAAACCAAATTCTGCTCAAGCTGATAGAGCAATATAAAATTGCGCATAAAATCGACACCGGCTCGGACGACCTGAAGATCGTGCGAAGGACCGGCAAAGGAGCGGAAGGAGATATTACGGTAAAAGGCAACACAGGACTGGCTGTACGTTTTGCAAAATGCTGTAATCCTGTGCCGGGCGACGATATTATCGGATATATTACGCGGGGACGCGGCGTATGCGTCCACACAAAAGATTGTAAGAACCTCAAGGATATGAGCGTGGATAAGGAACGCCTGATCGATGTTGCGTGGGTGGCGGATCAAAGCACAAGTTATAATGTTGAAGTACAGATTGTCGCAAATGACAGACCTGGGCTCATGGTGGAAATTTCACAGGCGATGTATAACGCCAATCGTGATATCACTGCGATCAACGCGCATTCCGCAAAAAATGGCACTGCGACAATATCGTTGCGGTCAAACATTACATCGGTGGACGACCTTAACGATTTGATGAATAAGCTCCGCGGGCTAAAAGGTGTGCGGGATGTATTCCGTGTGAACTATTAGGAGGCTGTTATGCGGGCGGTGGTACAACGCGTAAAAAAAGCGTCGGTCTCGGTAAGCAGCGAGGATATTGCTGAGATTCACAATGGTATTTTGATTTTGCTTGGGGTATCTGAATCCGATACGGAAAAGGATATTGATTATATTGTAGAAAAGTGTGTCAACCTTCGTGTTTTTGACGATGCGCAGGGCGTGATGAATCTTTCCGTTGCGGATATTGGCGGCGAAGTATTACTGGTTTCACAGTTTACACTTTATGGAGACGTACGGAAGGGACGCAGACCGAGTTATACTGAGGCTGCAAGACCGGACGCGGCGGCAGGCTTGTTTGCGCAGGCGGCAGCGGCGTTTCGGCAGAAGTATCCAAAATTACAGACTGGAAAATTCCAGGCGGAAATGGAAGTAAGCCTTGTCAACGACGGTCCGGTAACGATTTTGCTGGACAGTAAAAAATTTTTTTGAGGGATGCTAACATGTTGATCGATACAGTGATTACAGGACGGGAAACAGGTCTTTTTGAAAATTGTTATATTGTGCGCGCGGATGACAGCAGCGATGCGGTCGTCATTGATCCGGGTGACGGATACGATGCCATCTTAAGGCAAATAGAAAAACAGGGGCTTACGGTTTCGTACATTTTACTGACGCACGGGCATGCGGATCATATTGCGGCAGCTGCGGAATTAAAAGAAAAATACGGCGCAAAGATCGCAGTGCATAAGCTGGATGCATTGATGCTGACAGACCCTATGAAAAACCTTTCTCAATTTATGGGACGTGCCGTGAACGTCGGTAAGCCGGATATACTGCTGGAGGACGGAAACATCATGGATGCAGCGGGGCTTTCGTTTGCGGTAAAGCATACACCCGGGCATACACCGGGAGGCTGCTGTTTTATTGTGGAAGCAGAGAATATCATTTTTTCCGGGGATACGCTGTTTGCTGGTTCTATGGGCAGAGTGGATTTTCCGGGGAGCAGTGAGCCGGACATGCTGCGTTCTTTGAAGGCGTTAGCTGAGCTTCCGGGTGATTACCGGGTGCTTTCCGGGCATGGGCAGGAAACAACGCTGGATGCGGAACGAAGGTTCAATCCGTATATGAGGGGCTGATTTCATGTTTGCGCTTTATACCGATATGCCCGGTTTTTTTAATGATATTTGCGACGAGATTCGTCTGTTTTTTCCTGAAAAGCGAATCGATCAGATGGAGGAAAAAGAAATTGTGGATGCTGCAAGGTTTTTGCGGCATCTTTTTTGGCAGGATGAAAACGGCTGGCATAACCGCGTAGAATATTTTGAGCACGGCGTTTTGCGCGGGAAGCTGGAGACTACTCCTGATTTTCTGGATGATATCAGTGGGAAGGCTATTGATATCACGCTTCCTACTTTAGCTGCAAAAAAAGCAAAAAAGCATATGGCAAAAGGAAGCATTTACACGCTACTCAGCAGCATAACGGGTGAGAGCAGGCCATGGGGTTCGCTCACGGGAATCCGTCCTACCAAATTAATGCGCGAGCTGGCTGCTGCTGCGGGCATGCAGACAGCGTCCAAACTTTTTCGAGAAAAATATCATGTGACTGAACGGAAGATATCGCTTTCTGAGTCGATTGTAAAAAGGCAGGAGAACTATCTGCAAGGAATTGGTGAGCGGGATATTGATATTTATATCGGGATTCCTTTTTGTATTTCCCGCTGCAAATATTGTTCGTTTATTTCTAGGGATTTGCGTTACGATGCAAAATTAAAAGATGAATACTTGATTAAGCTGCTTTTTGAACTGGAACAAATGAAACCGGTTCTTGAAGGATACTCCCCCCGCGCGATTTATATTGGCGGAGGAACCCCTACCTCGCTGGAAGTTACAGAGCTAAAGCAGCTGCTTACGGTTACAGCAGCGATGTTTCCGCATGTTCGCGAATTTACGGTGGAGGCGGGACGTCCCGATACCATCACGCCGGAAAAATTAGATTGTATCAAGCGCGCAGGCGTAGGACGCATCAGTATTAACGCGCAGACGACAAACGATCAAACCCTGGAGCGAGTAGGAAGACGGCATACGGCAGATGATTTTTTCCGGGCGTTTGCGCTTGCAAAAAAATACGGCTTTGACAGTATCAACACGGATATCATCCTCGGTCTGCCCGGGGAAACGATTGCAGACGTCAAAAAAACACTTACAGACGTTACTTCTTTTGCGCCGGAGAACGTAACGGTGCATACGCTCGCCCTAAAACATTCTTCCGAATTTGCGCTGCAAAACCAATCTCTTCTCAATGCAAAAAATACGGAAGAAATGGTGGAATTATCCCGTGAAACACTGGAGGATCTGGGTTATGCGCCTTATTACCTTTATCGGCAGAAATATATGAGCGGAAACATGGAAAATGTGGGGTATGCGCTGCCTGGAAGTGAATCAGTCTACAATATCGACATCATGGAAGAAACTGCGCAGATTATGGCTTTTGGCGCGGGTGGGATCTCCAAACGCTTATTCCCGGAAAGGAATTTGCTCAAACGTGCTGCAAACGTGAAAGACATCCGTAGTTATATCGACAGGACAGACGAGATGGTACAGCGTAAAAAGGACTTGTTTTAAACAGGATCGGAATGTTTGGTTTATTGACAGGAAAGGCTTTCGAAGGTATAATAAATACCATAATATTGCAAAAGGCGATGACACGGAAAAGTACCTGCAAGCCTTGCGCAAAGAGAGCGGTCGTCGTGGCTGAAAGCGGCTGTGCGTTTAAGATGCGGGGAAGAACACCGGAGAGTTCTTGTTGTGAACATATCTGTCGGGTATTATTAGCAATAGGCGCAGGCCAGCGTTACAGGCAAGAGCGGAGAGCCGTAGGTCGGCTTTCAACATGGGTGGTACCGCGGGTTATTTGTGACTTCGTCCCTTTTTAAGAGGACGATTTTTTTTATTTTTAAGAAGATAGCGGCGTCATTGCTGAAGTACGGAAATAATTATAGCAAACGGAGGAAATAAAAGTTGGCGGTAAAAGCTCCAAAAGGTACGAGAGATGTATTGCCTCAGGAAAGTTATAAATGGCATTATATAGAGAATATTGCGCGCGAATTAACGGCGCTTGCGGGATATAGAGAAATCCGTACTCCGGTTTTTGAACATACGGAATTATTTTTGCGCGGCGTTGGAGATACAACGGATATTGTGCAAAAAGAAATGTATACATTCACCGATAAAGGGAATCGTTCCATTACGCTGAAGCCGGAGGGTACCGCGGGTGTGGTGCGTGCGTTTATCGAAGGAGGGCTGCCTTCGAGTGCGCAGCCGACTAAGATGTTTTATTTATCGACACCCGTATTTCGTTACGAAAGGCCACAGTCCGGGCGGCTTCGTGAGCATCATCAGTTCGGGCTGGAAGTATTCGGTGCTGCGGATGCAAGCATTGACGCAGAAGTAATCAATATGGCGCTGTTGCTTTTTGATCGCGTGGGGCTCAAAAATTTACGGCTCAATATCAACAGCATCGGGTGCGATCAATGCCGCCCGGCGTATCACGAAACATTAAAAGCGTTTTTGCACGGGCATGAAAATGAACTCTGCGAAACCTGTAAAGAGCGTTTGGAACGCAATCCGCTTCGTGTACTTGATTGCAAGGAAGAAGGCTGCAAGAAAGTCGTGAAAGACGCGCCCTTGATGATCGACCATTTATGTGAAGATTGTTCCGAGCATTTTGAGCAGTTGAAAAAGTATTTGGAGGCACTTGGAATTGCATACCAGATCAATCCGTTTATTGTGCGCGGACTTGATTATTATACCAAGACGGTGTTTGAGATCATATCAGACAGTATCGGTGCGCAGGGGACTGTTTGCGGCGGCGGACGCTATGATAAGCTGATCAAGCAAATCGGTGGTCCTGATATGCCCGGGATCGGGTTTGGAATGGGGATTGAGCGCCTGCTGTTGGTGATGGAAAATGAAGGCATTGAGATCCCGCAGCCTTCCTTGATAGACGTTTTTCTCTGCACGAGGAGCGAGGCGGCACGTCTTCGCGCGACTCAGCTGGTAAGCGAGCTGCGCGGTAAGGGGATCAAAGCAGATATGGATCATTGTGCGCGCAGTATTAAGGCGCAGTTTAAATATGCGGACAAGATTGGTGCGAAAATCGTAATTGTAATCGGCGAAGATGAAATGCAAAATGGGACCGCCGTTATGAAGACCATGGAAAATGGGGAAGAACGTGTAGTACAGCAGAGCGAACTAGGTCTGTTTTTATAAAGAATTTATCAGAATAGCAGGAGAGGTAATTATGGGAGAGTTTTTAGGAGATTGGAAAAGAACCGCGCTTTGTGCGGAATTTACAAAAGAAGATATCGGGCGTGAGGTAACGCTAATGGGCTGGGCAGATACGCGCCGTGACCTTGGCGGCCTTGTTTTCGTGGATTTGCGCGACCGTTCAGGTATCATGCAGGTTGTTTTTAATGAATCGGATTTCAAAGGCGACTTCGACCAGGTGGGAAGCATCCGCAGCGAATATGTTCTTGCGGTAAAAGGAAAAATCGTGGAACGTTCGGAAGATACGATAAATCCCAAGCTGCCTACGGGACTGATCGAGGTAAAGGTGACAGACCTGAAAATCTTGAGCAAGGCAGAAACACCACCGTTTGAAATTGAGGATTGCTCTAAGGTGCGCGAGGAATTGCGCCTGAAATACCGTTACCTTGACCTGCGCAGACCGGACATGCAAAAGAATTTGATCCTGAGAAATAAAATTGCAAATTCTGCCCGCACGTACCTCTCGGAAAATGGCTTTTTGGATATTGAAACGCCGATGCTGCAAAAAAGTACGCCGGAAGGCGCGCGGGATTATCTGGTACCGTCGCGTATTCATCCCGGGTGTTTTTATGCGCTTCCGCAGTCGCCGCAGTTATTTAAGCAGATTTTGATGATTTCGGGCTATGACCGTTATTTTCAAATTACAAAATGTTTTCGTGATGAAGACCTGCGTGCGGATCGTCAGCCGGAATTCACACAGATCGATACGGAAATGTCTTTTGTGGACGCAGACGACGTAATGACCATGCACGAAGGTCTGATCCAAAAAGTATTCAAAGATGTTATGAATATTGACATCCAGCTTCCGCTTCGCCGTTTACCGTATCAGGAAGCGATGGATCGTTTTGGCAGCGATAAGCCGGATACACGTTTTGGGCTGGAGCTCAAAAACGTCAGCGATATAGTGGCAGGAAGTGAATTTAAGGTATTCAGTTCTGTTGTCAAAAATGGCGGGAGCGTCCGTGCGATCAACGCCAAGGGCTGTGCGAATATCCTGGCGCGTCGCGAGATTGACGCATTGGTTGACTTTGTGAAGATTTACGGTGCAAAGGGCATGGCGTGGATTTCTATTAGAGAAGACGGTCTCAATTCGCCGATCACCAAGTTCATGACGCAGGAAGAAATCGATGCGATTATGCAGCGTTTGGATGGTCAGGTCGGTGATATCCTGTTCTTTGTCGGCGATAAAAACTCCGTAGTATACGATTCTCTCGGCGCGCTGCGATTGAAGTTGGCAGAAAAGCTTGAGTTGATTCAGGAAAACACATGGGATCTTTTATGGGTAACGGAATTTCCGCTGTTTGAGTACAGCGAAGAAGAAAAACGGTTTATGGCAAAGCATCATCCTTTTACGTCCCCGATGGACGAAGATGTAGATAAGGTATTGACAGACAAGGAACACGCACGTGCCAAAGCGTATGACATTGTTCTGAACGGCAACGAGATCGGCGGCGGAAGTATCAGAATCCACAGCACAGAGCTGCAGGAGAAAATGTTGGAAGCGCTTGGGTTTTCTAAAGAAGAAGCATGGAATCGCTTTGGATTCCTGCTGGAAGCGCTGAAATACGGAACACCCCCACACGGCGGTCTTGCTTATGGGCTCGATAGACTGGCGATGCTGTTGGCTGGCGTGGATTCCATCCGTGACGTGATCGCATTTCCTAAAGTACAGAATGCATCATGCCTGATGTCTAAAGCACCGGATGTAGTCGATAATAAACAGCTTCGTGAGTTGCATATTAAGGTAGACGAAGATTGATGGATGATTCCAGAACACGTGCGCTGATCGGCGATGCAGCAAGCGATCGATTAAAGAAGACCACAGTAGCGGTGTTCGGGGTTGGCGGCGTTGGCTCTTATGCCGCGGAAGCGCTCGCGCGCGCGGGAGTGGGAACACTTGTATTGATTGATGATGACGTGGTGAAGCCTTCCAACTGCAACCGGCAGCTGGTTGCGCTTTCTTCCACGATCGGAATGCGCAAAACGCAGGTCATGCGGGAACGCATCATGGATATAAATCCCCAGGCGCGCGTGGTCACGCATGAAATATTTTATAATGCAGATACGGCGACACAGGTATTTGAAGGAATTAAGATTGATTTTGTGGTCGATGCAATTGACAGCCTGCCATCTAAAATCGAATTAATCTGTGAATGTGCGCGGCGCGGGCTTTCTACGATTTCCGCGATGGGAGCAGGCAATAAGCTATATCCTGAGCGTTTTGAAGTAACAGATTTGTTCCGCACGTCATACGACCCAATCGCAAAACGCTTGCGCAAGGAATTAAAAGAGAGGGGTATCAGGCGTCTTCCTGTTGTCTGCTCAACGGAACAACCGGTTTCTACATCGGCATCAGAAGACGGGAAACGTGTTCCGGCAAGTATTTCGTTTGTGCCGTCTGTATGCGGTTTGCTGATGGCGGGGTATGCGGTGCGCACGATAACGGAGGCAGCAAAATGAAAGAAGCGGGGCTAGTAACGCGCGTAGAAGGGAATACGGCATATTTGCAGTTTAATCGTACCTCCATGTGTTCCAAATGCGGCGCATGCGGTATGACTGCGGGAAAAACAGATATTACGGTGACTGCGGAAAATGTGCTGCATGCAAAAGAAGGGGATCGCGTCGAAGTGAATTTTACGGCAAAAAATGCACTTCAGTCCTCGGCGATCGCTTATATTTTTCCGTTGGCAATGCTCTTTTTTGGGGTTTTGCTGGGCTATGTGATACCGCAAGATATTTTTCCGGTGAAGGACGTGTTGGCGGCAATTCTGGGGATTGCTTTTGCTGTGATCGCCTTTGTTGTTTTAAAACTTTTAAACCCTTATTTTAAAAAGAAATTTGCAAATGTTTATACAATGGTCAGGATTATTGATGAAAGCGAGTAAACGATATTGTTTTTAAAAAGGATTGAAGTAAACGGGTTCAAGTCTTTTTGTAACAAAAAAGAAATCATCATCAATAAAGGAATTACCGGAGTAGTAGGACCGAACGGCAGCGGAAAGAGTAACATTGCGGATGCGCTGCGCTGGGTCCTTGGAGAACAAAGCTCCAAAAGCCTTCGCGGCAGCAGTATGCAGGACGTTATTTTTAACGGTACGCAGAACCGCAGCAAAAAAAACTACTGTGAAGTATCTTTGGTGTTTGACAATTCCGATATGCGGATTAAATCCGAATATACGGAAATTTCGGTGCGCCGCAAAATGTATCGTTCGGGCGAAAGCGAATATTATATCAATAATGCCGGTTGCCGCCTGAAAGATATTTTGGAGTTGTTTCGCGATACGGGAATTGGAAAAGAAGGGTATTCCATCATCGGTCAGGGGAAAATAGACGAGATTTTGACCAGTAAATCGACACAGCGCCGCAAGGTTTTTGAGGAAGCCGCGGGCATTATGAAATACCGGGTGCGAAAAGAAGAAGCGGAAAAAAACCTTCAAAAAACCAATGATAATATCATGAGGCTGGATGATATTATTTCGGAACTGCAAAGCCAGCTCGAACCGCTGGAAAAGCAGATGAACGAGGCAAAAGATTATTTATCCCTGCGCGACAGGTTAAAGGAGCTGGAGGTCAATCTGTATCTCTATCAGTGCGATAAAACCGATGAACGCACCGCTAAAATCACGCAGCAAATCTTGGAAAACGAACAGGAGACGCAAGAAGTCTCAGGACGGATTGCGGATGGAGTGCGACAAATTTCTGAGTGGAAAAAAGAGCTTTCCTGTATACAGGAAGAGATTGAAAGTCAGAATGCGGCGCTTAGCGGACAGATGAGCTTGCAGGAACGCGTGAATGGTGCGCTCAATGTACTGAACGAAAAAGAAGCGGGTAATGTAAAAGAACAGCAGGCGAATGCGGAAAAGCGAGATGCGCTTGCAGAAGAAGTTGACCGCAGAACAAAAAAAATCGAACAAATTGATGGAGATATCCGGAATTTAAATACCATTATTGATGAAAAATATGATGAAATCGTAAAGCTGCGCCTGTCGGTAGAAAAGATCTCCGGAAGCTCCGGTGATTCCCAGGAAAAAATTGATAGTCTGAAACAAGAAGTGGAAAGCGCAAGGTTGGCTTTACAAACTCTGACGATTGACGCAAGCGAATGGCACGTCAAGGCAGAGGTGCTGGAAAAAAAATACCAGGAATCTCAAGAAGAAACGAAGAAACATCAGCAATATCTGGACGAACTGAAAAAACAGGTGGAAGTCTTTACTGAAGAAAAAAATACATCAGAAGACGCAGCTGCGGGACTGCGTGTACGACACAGCGAATCTACACAGGCGTTGCTAAAGCTTCGACAGCAAGAGCAGGAAAAGTCGCAAGAAGCCGCAAAGCTTGTCAAGCAGTTAAATGAAGACGAGTCTCGATGGAAGCTGCTGAGTGAAATGCGCGCAGAATACGAAGGTTATTTTGACAGTGTGCGTTCTCTTTTCCGTCAAGCAAAAAATGATCCGGAGATTTTTTCGCGAATGAAGGGGATTTTGGCGGAGGTTATCGAGGTTCCCAAGGAATATGAAACGCCTCTTGAGGTCATATTGGGCAATGCGCTGCAAAACGTTGTTGTAGAAAACGAAGAAGATGCAAAAGCGATTATTGCATATTTGAGAAAAAACAACCTCGGACGCGTAACGTTTTTGCCGGCAAAGGCATTGAAGGTACGCGGATTACAGCCAAATGAAAAAAATGCGCTCTCTATGGACGGCGTGATGTGCGTTGCAAGCGAGGCAATCACCTGCAGTGCGGAGGTGCGTCCGGCAGTAGACTTTTTATTGGGCAGAACTGTGATTGTGCAGGATATGGATAGCGCGATCGCGCTGATGCGCAAAACAGATTATGCTCTGCGCGCGGTTACGATGGACGGAGATTTTGTAAAGCCGGGCGGGGTGATTACAGGCGGCAGTCTGAAAAACACGAAAACAGGTTTGCTTTCCCGCAAACGGATGGCACAGGAACTTGAAGACAGCGTAGCCCAGACAAAAGAGCGCATAGAGCAGCATAGAAAAGAAATTGATGCGCTTACGCATGATGTGCAAAGCGAGCAGGAAAAGCAAAAAACTGCACTGGAAGCTTTGCGCGCTCTTGAAATCAGGCAGGCGGAAATCAAACAGAAACTGGCTTCGGCGAACGAGATGCTGGAAGCAAGAGACCGTGTTTCTGCGGAACTTGCGGAAAGCGCACAAGAAACGCTTCGGGAATGGAACGAGGCGGAAGTCCGGCTGAATGAGATCAAAAAAGACCGTGAAGCAGCGCAGGAAGCGTTTGACAGCGTAAACAGCAGGCTTGCGCAAACTGAAGAGCAGGCGGCACAAAATGCACAGGAAACGGCGGGCGTGAAAGACAGGCTTGCTGCATGCGAGTTAGAACAAACAGAACTCAATAATCAAAAGAATATTTTGCTTAACGAAGCAGAGCATTTACGTATGGGGGTTTTGCGCGCACAGCAGGAGACGCAGTCGTTGTTGGAACAAAACAAGGCGATCACCGAGGAAGTAAAAAATATTACGCATGAAAAAGCAGAGCTGCGCTTTCAATTAGATGAGATATTGAATCAAATAAAGCAGGCCGGACAAGCTTCGCAGGAAAGCGTTAACGCACGAACGGCTTTGGGCGAAAAAATTGCAGGGTGTGAGCAGCAAAACGAAGAGTGGAAGCAGAAAAAAGACGGATTAATTGAAGAAAAATATCGTTTGATCGCCAATAAAGAAAAGACAGAGTTATCAAAAGAAACATACCAAAATAAGCTGTGGGATGATTATGGACTTACATATGCAAATGCAGCTGCTTTTCGTATGGAGTTTTCCTATCAACAGTCAACACGTGAGCTTGAGACCATACGGCAGCGTATTCGGGGCATGGGGACCGTGAATCCTAATGCAATCGAGGATTATGCGCGTGTAAAAGAACGCTATGATTCACTTGTGCTGCAGCGGGAAGATCTCATTTCTGCAGGTCGTGATTTGCAGGTGGTGATCAGTGATTTGCTCACAGGTATGAAAGGCAGTTTCCGCGAAAGATTTGGACAGATCAACGACAATTTTAAAGTTGTATTTCAAGAGTTGTTTGGAGGCGGTTTTGCCGAACTGGTTTTGCAGGACGAAGAAGATTTGATGGAATGCGGTATTGACATTATTGCGGAACCGCCCGGAAAAAAGCTTCAGAATATACAGCTTTTGTCAGGCGGAGAAAAAGCGCTTACGGCGATTGCGCTTTTGTTTGCAATGCTGAACATCAATCCGTCGCCGATTTGTCTTTTGGACGAGATCGATGCACCGCTAGACGATGCCAACGTCATACGGTTTTCAGAATACTTAAAGAAGCTATCGGGGGACTTACAGTTCATTGTAATTACACACCGAAAGCCATCTATGGCGATTTGTGATACACTCTACGGAGTTGCTATGCAGGAAAAAGGTGTTTCTGATATTGTATCGGTACAATTTTAATAAATTATATGCAGGAGGAAACTATGGGCTTCTTTGATAAATTAAAAGAAAGAATCAACAAAACAAGGGATAATATTTCATCTAAGGTCAACCAGGTGATAAAAAATTTCCGTAAGGTGGATGAAGAATTTTTTGAAGAACTTGAGGAAGCGCTGATATTGTCCGATATTGGTTATGCGACAACCGAAAAAATTATCAGTACGCTGCGCGACCAGGTGAAAGAAAACAAAATTACCGATTCTGCGCAAATCAAAGAAATGTTAACGGAAATTCTGGCGCAGTATATGACCGCCCCCCCGCTGGAAATCAAGAAACCAACCGTTATGCTTGTGGTAGGTGTAAACGGCGTAGGAAAGACAACGGCAATCGGAAAACTTTCCGCTTATTATGGGGCGCAAGGCAAGAAAGTGATGCTCGCTGCAGCTGATACATTTCGCGCGGCAGCAGCGGAACAGCTCTCCATCTGGGGAGACCGTACAGGCACAAGAGTCGTGAAATATGCAGAAGGCGCAGATCCTGCGGCAGTTGTTTTTGACGCGATCGACGCGGGAAAGCATGCGGATATCGACCTATTGATTATTGACACAGCTGGACGTCTGCACAACAAAAAGAATCTGATGAATGAATTAGAAAAAATTAATCGCGTGGTTGATAAATCTTATCCGGAAGCAGTACGCGAGACCTTTTTGGTCGTGGACGCAACAACCGGACAAAATGCAATCTCGCAGACCGAGGTTTTTAACGAAAGTGTAAAATTGACAGGAATTATTTTAACGAAGCTGGACGGCACGGCAAAAGGCGGCGTTGTTTGTGCAGTGAAAGATATGACAGGCGTGCCGGTGCGGTTTATTGGAGTGGGCGAAGGCGTTGACGACTTGCAGCCATTTGATGCAAAAGAATTTGCTGCTGCCATCCTGGAATAAAAAAAATCACATAACCGCTTGAAAAACAAGCCGGACAGAAGCAAAGGTGTAAAGGTTTTTTACTTGACACAGCGCTTGGTAACAGGTATAATCAAACAGGTGTAAAGGGAATAAACTTTACATCTGTTTTTTGAAATGGCGGTCGGGATATGAAACATGAAAAAGATTTGGGGCTCAGTATATATTATGACTTTTACGGTGAATTCCTGACAGAAAAACAAGCGAAGATATTTGAGTATTATTACGACAACGATTATTCCCTCGCTGAAATCGCGCAGGAATTTGGGATTACGCGGCAAGGCGTGCTGGATACTTTAAAGCGCGCACAGGCAAAGTTAAAAAGCATGGAAGATAAACTTGGGCTGGTAAAAAAGCAGCTTGACGGGGAGAAATAAATGGCATTTGAAGGCATTGCGGAAAAACTGCAAAACGTATTTCGAAAGTTGACGTCGCGGGGTAAGCTGTCCGAAGGGGATATCAAAGCCGCGATGCGCGAAGTAAAACTTGTGCTGCTGGAAGCAGATGTTAACTTTTTGGTAGTCAAGAAATTCATTAAAGAATTGTCTGAAAAGGCGGTTGGGTCAGAGATCCTTGACAGCCTGACACCGGGACAACAGGTAATTAAATTGGTGCGTGACGAACTGACAGAGCTTTTGGGAGGTCGTCAGGCAGAGATCAAAATGGCAGGCGCACCGCCTACGGTTCTTATGATGATGGGTTTGCAGGGCGCAGGCAAGACTACTTTTTGTGCCAAGCTTGCGGGATACTATAAGAAAAAGGGTAAAAAGCCACTTTTGGTGGCATGCGATATTTACCGGCCGGCGGCGATCAAACAGTTACATGTGGTGGGCGAGCAGGTCGGCGTAGATGTTTTCGATATGGGGCAGGAGAAAGCAGCCCGTATTTATAAAGAAGCGTTAAAACAAGCCGGAAAGTTGGGCTGCGATATTATTATCATAGATACGGCAGGTCGGCTGCATATTGACGACGAGATGATGGCGGAGTTAAAAGGACTGAAAACGGCAGCAAACCCAACGGAAACACTGCTTGTGCTGGATGCTATGACAGGACAGGATGCAGTAAATGCCGCAACGACTTTCCATGAGAACATCGGAATCGACGGCGTGATCTTGACCAAGATTGATGGTGATACACGCGGCGGTGCGGCGATGTCGGTGCGTGCGGTGACGGGCAAACCGATCAAATTTGTCGGTGTTGGTGAAAAATTGACAGATATCGAACCTTTTTATCCGGACAGGATGGCTTCGCGAATTTTAGGTATGGGAGATGTGCTTTCCCTGATTGAAAAAGCGGAGACAGCATTTGAAGAAAAAAAGGCGCTGGAGCTCCAAAAGAAGATCAGCAAAGATCAGCTGACCCTGGAAGACTTTTTAGAACAAATGGAGCAATTACAGGATATGGGTTCCATCAGTGATATTCTGGCGATGATGCCCGGCGGCAATAAACTGAAGGGAATGACCCTCGATGAAAAGCAATTGGAAAGAACAAAAGCAATCGTCCGGTCTATGACCCCGGAGGAAAGAAGAAACCCGCAGATCATTAACGGTTCCCGCCGCAAGCGGATATGTGCGGGCAGCGGTACAACAGTGCAGGAGGTCAATCGACTGTTAAATCAGTTTGACCAAATGAAAAAAATGCTGAAGCAGTTTTCCGGTAAGGGCGGGAAAAAGCGCGGCATGATGGGTAAAATGCCATTTGGCATGTAAAATGGGATGAAAACCGCGATAAAGCGGGAAATCAAATATTTATATTAAGAACAAAAATGTGGAGGTTCACTATGGCAGTTAAAATCAGATTAAAAAGAATGGGTACCAAGAAAAAACCTTTTTACAGAATGGTAGTTGCGGACGAAAGAGCGCCTCGCGACGGTCGTTATATCGAAGAACTTGGATATTATAATCCGCTTACCAAAGAGCTTAAGCTGGATAACGAAAAAGCGCAGGGCTGGATTGGCAACGGCGCACAGCCGACGGAAACGGCGCGAGCTTTGCTGAAAAAAAGCGGCGCGATCAACTAATGGTGACGAATTATGCGTGAATTGGTGGAATATATTGCGAAAAACCTTGTGGACGATCCGGATTCCGTCAAAGTCACAGAGCGCGAGGACGACAATGCGTTTGTGTTGGAGTTAACAGTCGCACCCGATGATATGGGAAAAGTGATCGGAAAGCAGGGAAGAATTGCAAAGGCAATTCGTACCGTAGTCAAAGCGGCTACCTCGAAAGCGTCCAAAAAATACATTGTTGAGATTGTATGACGGAACGTTTTGAGCTGGGGATGGTTTTGAAACCCCAAGGTATAAAAGGCGAAATTAAATTAGCGGCGTATACAGACGACTTATCGCGTTTTTCTTATTTGAGCGAGGTTTTGCTTGAAGATAAAGAAGGCGGTTTGTTACGTGTTTCTGTGGAATCTGCGCGTGTTGATTCACAATTTGCTTATTTGAAGTTGGATGGGTACGATGATCGGAATTCCGTAGAGGGTTTACGTGGGCGGGTTTTATATGTTGACCGGCATCACGCGGCCAAGCTGCCGGAGGGATCAAATTATATTTGCGATTTGATCGGGCTTTCTGTAAGGGATGCGTCCGGCACAGAAATCGGCGTTCTAAAAGATATCCTGCAAAACGGTGCGGCAGATGTATATGTTGTGCAGTCGGGTGACAGCGAAGAAATGATGTTTCCTTCCATTCCCGGCGTGGTTTTGCGCAAGGATGTTGCAGAAGGCGTGATTGTGGTTGATGCGGATCGCCTCCAAGAGGTTTGCGTCTATGATCATATTTAATTGCCTGACGCTTTTCCCGGAAATGTTTTCCGGTTTTCTGGGGGCAAGCCTTTGCGCGAAAGCACTGAATAGGCATTTGCTTGAAATTAATCTTGTTGATTTTCGGCGATATACCAAGGATAAACACGGACGGGTAGACGATTATCCATTTGGCGGGGGAGCAGGGATGCTGCTTACGCCACAACCGCTTTTTGACTGTTTTCGGTCGTTGGAAGAGCGATATAACAGCGGGCAAAGGTGTATCAATCTCTATATGTCGCCGGCGGGGAAAACCCTAACGCAAAAAGACGTCAAACGGATCTCGGATTACCAAGTCGTTAATATTTTATGCGGGCATTATGAAGGCGTAGATCAGCGTGTGATTGATCGGTGTATTGATGAAGAAATATCAATTGGGGATTATGTGCTGACAGGCGGAGAATTGCCTGCAATGGTTTTGATGGATGGCGTTATGCGGTATGTGCCGGGAGTGCTTTCTAATGAGGACTCAACCGGGGACGAGAGTTTTGGCGGCGGATTGCTGGAATACCCGCAATATACGAGACCTGCGTCTTATGCAAAAATGGATGTGCCAAAGGAACTTCTTTCCGGTAACCATAAGGTGATTTCCGGTTGGCAGAGGGAGCAATCTCTGAAAAGAACGCTTGTTATGCGTCCGGATCTGTTGGAAAATGCAGATTTATCGGAAGCAGATAGGCAGATTTTAAACAAATATAGAAATCAAACTTGATATTTATGTCAGGTTATGGTAAAATTTTTATGTTTTTGATTAGGACGGTCCGCTGTCCGGCGTATGCGCGGGCAAGAACGTCTATAGGGGAAGGAGGCTTTTAAGATGAACGATATTATCAGAGCAGTAGAAGCGGAGCAGCTGAAAAGTGATTTACCGCAGATGAGAGTCGGCGATACCGTGAAAGTATATGTAAAGGTTGTCGAAGGTCAAAGAGAAAGACTGCAGGCGTTTGAAGGGTATCTGATCGCAATGAAGGGCGGCGGTCTTTCTGAGACGATCACCGTTCGCCGTGTATCCTACGGTATTGGTGTGGAAAGGACATTCCCGATTCATTCCCCCCGTGTGGATAAAATTGAAGTGTTGCGCCATGGGCGTGTACGTAGGGCAAAATTGTTCTACTTGCGCGACAGAGTTGGTAAGGCAGCAAAGATCAAAGAGAAATAAGAAAAAAACCGGGTTTACGAGCCCGGTTTTTTGTTATGTTTTTAAAGTGCGCAAAACCTTGTTATTATATGATTGATGTTTTTTACAGGATTCAAAAATGTTTTGCCTTGTAAAAAATATGGTATGATTAAAAAGACAGAAACGAGAAGGGCTTGGGTGCCGAAGGTTTACAGAAAAGCCGTTATTCGTTATACTGTTATAAGCGGTATTCATTAAGGGAGAAAAATATGGACATACAATGGTATCCCGGACACATGACAAAAGCCCGGCGCCAGTTACAGGAAAAATTGAAGACAATTAACCTTGTGGTTGAGGTATTGGATGCGCGTGCACCAAAAAGCTCGCTTAATCCGGACTTTGACGATCTGTTTGCAAAGAAAAACCGTTTTTACGTTCTCAACAAGGCGGATCTGGCAAATGAAAACATCACAAAAAACTGGGTAGAAGCATTCCGTGCACAAGGGATTTTTGCGATGCCGTTTTCTGCAACCAAAGGAAATATACAGCTTTTAAAGAACAATATTATCCACTGTGCGCAGGATATTTTAAAACATTATGCCGACAGGGGCATGAATAAAACACTGCGGTGTATGGTGGCTGGCATCCCGAATGTCGGAAAGTCGGCAATTTTAAACAGGCTTGCCGGAGGGAAAAAATTACTGGAAGGCAATAAACCGGGCGTGACAAAATCGTTGCAATGGGTGCGGATTGATGACCACCTGGAGTGTATGGATACGCCGGGATTGCTTTGGCCGAAGTTTCAGGATGAAAGAACGGGTGCGACAGTTGCACTGATTGGCAGCGTTAAACTGGATATTCTGGACGAAGAGGCACTTGCATTTTATTTGATCTCACTGCTAAAAGAGACCGAACCGCAAATGCTGAAAGAACGCTACCGGCTGTCAAACCTTGATCAAGATGCTTACGGAATTTTATGTGATATTTGTAAAACACGCGGATTTCTTTTGCGCGGGGGTGAATTTGATACGGAGCGCGGTGCAAAAACCGTACTGGATGAATTTAAGAACGGTAAAATGGGACGGATATCTTTGGAAAAGCCGGAGCGTATATAATGGGGAAACGGGAGGAGAAGCAGCGCGAAAAGCTGTTTTTGATGACAGAATATGAAAAACAGCATTGGCAACGCAAAGAATATCTGATTGCCGGTCTTGACGAAGCAGGCAGGGGACCCCTTGCCGGACCTGTAGTCGCAGCGTGCGTAATTATGCCGCATGATGATTTGATTTTGGGAATAGATGATTCCAAAAAGCTATCAGAAAAACGCCGTGAATTTCTCTATGATTTGATTTTGGAAAAAGCGGTTGATTATTCCATCGGCGTGGTGGATAATAAAACTATCGATGAAATCAATATCCTGAATGCCGCAAGAAAAGCGTTTCAAATGGCGTTGGACGGTCTTGTTGTACGTCCTGATTTTGTTTATACAGACGCTATGCGTATACAAACAGATTTGCCGTACCTCTCGCTGGTAAAAGGGGATGCAAAAGTTTATACCATTGCGGCGGCCTCTATTGTGGCAAAAGTAACACGTGACAGGATGATGCTTGAATATGATAAAAAATATCCGGAATATTATTTTGCAAAGCATAAAGGGTATGGCACAAAGCTGCATTATGAGGCAATCCAAAAATACGGAATTTTGGAAATCCACAGGAGATCATTCCTGAAAAAGATATTGGGAGAGTAATGAAAAAAGCAGCTCTGGGAAAATTAGGAGAAGATTTCGCATGCCGGTATCTTCTGGAAAACGGCATGAAAGTGCTGGAACATAATTTCCGTGCGGGAAAAGGCGAGATCGATGTGATTGCGCGGGATAGGCAATGTATCGTTTTTATCGAGGTAAAAACACGGTCGAATGCGCTTTACGGAAGTCCTGGGGAAGCGGTTACTCTAAGAAAACAAAAAATGATTATTCAAACAGCAGTCCAGTATCTGTCTCTAAACGGACTACTGGATTGTGAAGCGCGCTTTGACGTAGCGGAAGTGTATCGAAACGGAAAAACTTTGCGGATCAACTACATCAAAGATGCATTTGGGATAGAATAAGATACTTGCAAATGGAGCAGATATGAAAGAGCAGAATGAATTTATTGTATGGTTTACCGTATTAGGTGTGATTTTTTTAATGCTGATGCTATACCTGTTTTATGCAAAAAAGCAGGCGAATCCTTTTAAAAAAGCACTTTCCACGGGGAATGCCTTCGTGATTTTTGCGGGGATCGCGATCTTGATACGGATTGCGATTGCCTATTCTTTTCCGGGGTATCAGACGGATATGGATTGTTTTAAGGCATGGTCTAATTATGCTTATGAGGGCGGTCTGCAGAACTTTTATACCAGTGATTTCTTTGCGGACTACCCGCCGATCTATATCTATGTGTTATACTTTTTCGGCTTTTTAAGAGATGTGCTTTCTGTTGATATTGCGTCACAGACATTTTCTATGATGGTGAGGCTCCCGGCAGTTTTGTGTGATATTGCAGCGGCATATGCTGTTTACCGGCTGGCACGCAAAAAATTTGCGCCTTCGATGGCGCTGTTGTTCAGCATGTTCCTGCTTTTAAATCCGGCTGTTATGTTTGATTCTTCCCTGTGGGGACAGGTGGATATCATCCTGACGCTACTGTTGGTGCTTTGTGTTTATCTGATGATAAAAGATAAACTTATTTGGGCTTCGGCAGTTTTTATGCTGGCATTTTTATTAAAACCGCAGGCAATTATGATTGCGCCGATTCTGTTATTTGTTTGGATCCGGAATATTCGGCAAAGCAAAGATAAACATAAAAGCATCGTAAATCTGTTGATTTCCGCAGGTGTTATGACAGGCATGTATTTCTTGTTACCGCTGCCATTTGCAGGAGGTCAACAGCCAATGTGGCTTGCAGAACGCATGATCGGCACGATGGGGCAATATCCGCAGGCTACGCTCAATGCATTTAACCTATATGGCATGCTGGGACTTAATTTTGTTGATGTATCCGAAGCGGTATTCTTAGGCATGCCCGCCAACATTTGGGGCTTTATCCTGATTGCGGCTGTCTGTGTTTTTACACTATGGCTGTTTCTCAAAAACAAAAGCGGAAAAGGATTTTTGTTTGCGCTTGCGGCGTTCCTCATTATGGGAGTCTTTGCGCTGGGACACGGGATGCATGAACGCTATCTTTTCCCGGTGCCGATTTTATTATTGTTTGCATACCTGTTTATCCATGACAGACGACTTATCCTCTGTACGGCGCTTACTTTTCTTGCGCTGCTTTTAAACCAGAGCGTATCACTGTATTTTTATCAGGAAGTCATTGCTCCTGGCTGGGTAATATCGTTATCGGCATTTAGTATGGCGATTTTTGTCTTTACCGGTTATGTCATCACACGGATTGCGCTTGGAGACGTGCGACTTCGTGCAACAGTACCGCAAGAGGAAACGCCGCCGGAGAAGCTGCGTCTGGATACGTTCCATGAGCGCGAAAAATCCATGACAAGAAAAGACGTATTAATTATGGCGGTGATCACAGCGGTTTATGCCGTTGTAGCATTTACCAACCTGGGCTCCTTCACCATACCTGAAACACAGGATGTTATTGACCAGCGGTCGCAACCTGCGGTGATCGAGTTTGCACAGCCGGAACAAATCAGCGAAATAAAGTATTATGCTGGTTATGGGGAAGAAAAGTTTATGCTGCTTTCCTCAGAAGATGGGGTATCCTATGCACCGATTACGCTCACAAAGGGAACGGAAACCCAGACAACGATTGACCATCAGTTCAAAAATATGTATCGCTGGCAGGTATATGAAACCAACATTACTGCAAAATATTTGAAGATAGAACCGCTGGAAGGCGGCGAACTGTCGTTTCTTGAGATGGCAGTCAAGGGCAGCAACGGCAGCTGGCTTTTGCCTGTTACGGTTTCAGAAAACGCGCAACATTTGTTTGACGAACAAGATCAAGTACCAGAAGAATCCACGTACATGACAGATTTCTATTTTGATGAAATCTACCACGTGCGTACTGCATATGAGAATATAAACAGCATACAGCCATACGAGATCACGCATCCGCCGCTTGGGAAAATTATTCTCTCGATGGGGATTCGTATGTTTGGCATGAATCCGTTTGGTTGGCGCTTTATGGGAACACTCACGGGTGTTCTTATGCTGCCGGTGATGTATATTTTTGCCAAGCTGCTGATAAAAAAGACGAAGTATGCTTCCATGGCGACCATTCTTTTTGCCGCGGATTTTATGCACTTTGCACAAACCAGAATTGGTACGATTGACAGTTACAGCATTTTGTGGATCATGCTGATGTATTTGTTTATGTATCTTTTTACACAAGCTAACTTCAACAAACAAAAGCTTTCAAAATCATTGGTGCCGCTTGCGTTAAGCGGGCTGTTTTTCGGGATCGGCG
The DNA here is from genome assembly GCA_034926635.1 of Christensenella sp. Taxonomy (GTDB): domain Bacteria; phylum Bacillota; class Clostridia; order Christensenellales; family Christensenellaceae; genus Christensenella. The sequence goes on from JAYFQX010000008.1 coordinate 78,695, forward strand.
CAGCGACAAAATGGCTATGCCTATATGCTGGGGCAGGCTTGCTCGTTATTTTTGCAATTACGATGTGGAAGCGATCACGAGAATACCAATACGCAAAACAAAGCGGCTTACCGGAATATCGTGAAGTTGTGCAGGGGCATACGGGTAAGGTGATAAAAATCCTTTTGTGGTGTGTACTGTTCTTTATTATCGTACCTATTGTGATCTACTTATGTTCTTATTATCCCTATACACAGGTTGTGGATGGCACGGCGTATTCACTGATCAATACCGCGGATTTAAAAGATCATTATACTATTGTAGGAAATCAGTTCTATATGCTGAATTATCATTCTCTCTTAAACCCTGATACAGTACACCCATTCTCGTCTATGTGGTATACTTGGCCTGCAGACGTACGCCCTGTGCTGTTCTTTAACGGACATAACGATGCGGCGGGAACTGTATGTACACTCTCCACAATGGGTAACCCGCTTATCTGGTGGGCCGGAGTCGTTGCCTGTGTGTGGCTGATTGTTTCTTCCGCAAAAGGAAAACATAAGAGCTTCGGTATCACGTTTACGGCAATTGCAGCGCTTTCGCAGTTTGTTCCATGGTGGTTTATCTCGCGCGAAGTATTTATCTACCATTATTTTGCAACAGTGCCTTTCCTGATTTTGTTGGTGGTGTTCTGGCTAAACAATATAGAAAAAGATTTTCGCTATGGGAAGCAATTCGGCTGGATTTTTGTGGCGGCATGTGTTGCGATGTTCATCTTCTTTTATCCGGTTATCACCGGGATACCCGCAGATGCAAACTATATTGCCGGACTGCGCTGGCTGCCTACATGGCCATTCTACGGATAAGAAAAAAAGGGGGGATTGGGTATGCTTGCCAAAGTATTAAGCTTTGGGCTTTCCGGGATGGAAGGCTTTCCGGTTTTGGTGGAAACGGATGTATACAACGGGCTGCCCGCCTATGAGCTTGTCGGTCTTGCCGATACGGCGATCAAAGAATCAAAGGAACGTGTCAGGAGCGCAATTAAAAATTCGGGATTTGAATATCCTGCAAAACGAATTACTATTAATCTTGCGCCGGCGGATCTCCGAAAGGAAGGACCGCTTTACGATCTGCCGATTGCATTGGGGATTCTGGCGGCGAGTGAACAAGTATCAGCAGAATTGCTGAAGTATATGGTAGTATTTGGAGAATTATCCCTAAACGGAGATGTGCGGCCGGTAAGCGGTATTTTGCCAATGGTGATCGAAGCACGTAAGCGCGGGTTTAACCTGATGGTCGTTCCGCAGGAGAACGCAAAAGAAGCAAGTTATATTAAAGACGTCAGAGTTTTACCGGTCTCACGTCTTTCGCAGCTTGCAGAAATATTAAATAAAGTGCAAAAGCCCGAGTTTTATCCGGTATCGGAATGGAATGTGCAGAACACAGATAACGGATGTGAAGTGGATTTTAAAGATATTCGGGGGCAGGAAAAGGCAAAGCGCGCAATGGAAATCGCGGCAGCCGGAGGACACAATATTTTAATGATCGGACCGCCCGGATCCGGGAAAAGCATGATGGCAAAGGCATTGCCGGGAATTTTACCGGATTTGACCTTTGAAGAGGCGCTCGAGGTAACGAAAATCCATTCGATTGCAGGTGAACTTCGTCAGAGTCATGATGGGATTGTGCGTACACGTCCCTTTCGCAGTCCGCACCATACGGCTTCGGCGGCAGCGGTGACAGGCGGCGGAAACAAATGCCGACCGGGTGAAATCAGCCTCGCTAATTATGGCGTGTTATATTTTGACGAGCTTCCGGAATTCGGACGGAATATTCTTGAGACGCTGCGTCAGCCGCTGGAAGATGGCACGATCGCTATTTCCCGTGCAAATGCCAAGGTGAGGTATCCTGCGGATTTTATGTTTGTAGCGTCTATGAACCCATGCCCGTGTGGAAATTTTGGCTCGGAAGATATGGAATGTCGATGTACGCCTGCGCAGATTGCGCGATATCTCTCGAAAATATCCGGACCGTTGCTTGACAGGATTGATTTACATATTGAGGTGGGGCGCGTTCATTATGACGAGTTAAAAAGCACCAATCGGCAGGAAACCAGCGCAGAGGTAAGGCAGCGCGTAAACCGCGCACGAAAGTTGCAAACCGAGCGTTACCATGGCACAGGGAAATATTGTAATGCGCAGATTGGCGCGTCACAGTTAAAAAATCTTTGCGCTGTCGATGTTGCCGCGCAGGATTTACTTAAAATTGCTTATGAAAAGCTGAAGATGAGCGCGAGGTCTTATACGCGCGTGCTTTTGGTGGCTCGCACCATCGCTGACCTTGCTGAAAGCAAAAATGTGGAAGCCGGGCATGTTGCTGAGGCAATCCAATATCGTTCTTTGGACAGAAAGTATTGGGGCGCCGCTTATGACTGAGATCACTGCACAAGAACGGTATTGGGTGTGGCTTTCCTCTCTCGAAGGAATTGGGCCGGTTCGTTTCTATGATGTTTTGAATGCTTTTACAGATTTGGAAAACGCATGGAACCACGTAGGAGAAATTGAAAAAAGAGTACCGCGTATCGGTCCAAAAATTTCCGCATTGCTCAAGAAATGTCGAAACGACTTTTATGTAGACCAGATTTTGGAACAGTGCCAAAGAAGCGGTATACGAATTATTACGCGGTTAGGACGACAATATCCGCAAATTTTGTCAGAGATCGAAAATCCGCCGCCGGTACTCTATTACAAAGGTACGCTGCCGGATATGGAAGAGCGAACCTGTGGCATTGTGGGTACCCGAAGACCTACGCGCAAGGGCTTTGAAACCGCAAAGCAAATAAGCAGTGGTCTGGCGGCGCAAGGCGTTGTTATAGTTTCCGGAATGGCGCGTGGAATTGATACGGCGGCACACATGGGAGCGCTTGCCGCAGGAGGATTTACGGTCGCAGTGCTTGGATGTGGTGCAGATATCGTGTATCCTGCCGAAAATAAGGATTTATATGAAGAAATTATACAAAAAGGTGCGGTGCTTTCTGAGTTTTTACCGGGCAGCCAGCCGCGCGCAACAAATTTTCCACAGCGAAACCGAATTGTTTCCGGTCTTTCCAAAGCATTGATCGCGGGTGAGGGCGGCGATAAAAGCGGGGCGCGGATCACTGTTGATGACGCACTGTCGCAGGGACGCGATGTATATGCAATGGCATGTGATTTAAAGTCGCCTGTCGCAAGCCTGCCTCTTTACCTGATGGAGTCGGGTGCGCCTGTAATATCGTCCGCGGCAGAGGTGATGGATGCCCAGGGATGGGCAATGGATTTTGGGATTACGCAGACAAATATGCAAAAAGAAACAAATAAGCTTGATTTATTTCAATCCCGGATATACAATTTACTTTTAAAGGAATCGCTGACCACGGAGCAATTGGCGCAAGCGCTGGAATGTCCGGTGCACGAAGTAAGCGCGGTGCTTACAATCCTGGAATTGAACGGCTTGATTGCAAGTGCGCCGGGGGATAAGTTTAGAATTAACACATAATTTACACAAAGCTTTTCTGATAGAGGTTATAATAAATAGAAGGATTTTGGAGGAACAGGATGGCAAAAGCGCAGGAGACCGCCGTAAAAGAGACCAAGACGGACGGGAAAGCCGCTCCTAAAAAGAAGGCGGCAGCAAAAAAGGCTACGACAAAAACAGCAAAAGCTGCAAAGGGCGCAGCTTCAAATAAAAATTTGGTCATTGTGGAATCACCCGCGAAAGCAAAAACAATTGAAAAGTTTTTGGGAAGGAATTATACGGTGCGTGCATCTAACGGGCATCTGCGGGATTTGCCGAAAAGTACGATAGGCGTGGATGTAGAGAATAACTTTGAGCCACAATATACGACAATCCGTGGTAAGGCGCAGCTGATTAAAGGCTTGAAGGACGAAGCAAAAAAATCGAAGACCGTTTATCTTGCGACTGACCCGGATAGGGAAGGCGAGGCAATTTCTTGGCATATTGCCAACATGCTAGGCATCAGTCTGGATGACGTTTGCAGAATTGAATTTAACGAAATTACAAAAGACGCGGTAACCAATGCAATCAAGCAGCCGCGTAAGATCGATATGGACAGGGTGGATGCCCAGCAGGCAAGGCGTGTGCTGGATCGCCTGGTCGGTTACAAATTGAGTCCGCTTTTGTGGAAAAAGGTGAAGAAGGGCTTATCCGCGGGACGCGTACAGAGCGTTGCGGTGAAGGTGATTGTCGACAGGGAGAACGAGATCCGGAATTTTAAGCCGGAAGAGTTTTGGACGATCGGTGCGCGGCTTCAAAAAGACGGGCAGGAGTTTGAGGCGCGTTATTATGGCGCCGGCGGTAAAAAGGCAAAGCTTGAGAAGCAGGAAGACGCACAAGCCGTGCTTGATGCCGTGTCCGGCGCTGATTTTATCGTTCAAAAAGTAAACAGCGGAACGCGTAAAAAAAGTGCACTGCCGCCGTTCACAACAAGCTATTTGCAGCAGGCTGCCGCAGGAAAACTTGGGTTTACCGCTAAAAAAACCATGATGTTGGCGCAAATGCTGTATGAAGGCGTGCCGCTTGCAGATGGGAACACAACAGGGCTTATTACGTATATGAGGACGGACTCAACGCGCGTTTCCCATGAAGCGCAGGATGCCGCTCTTTCTTATATCCGTGAAAAATATGGCAATGATTATGCACCGGAAAAACCGAACGCATACCGCGGACGGAAAAATGCGCAGGATGCGCATGAAGCAATCAGACCTACTTATATCAGCAATACGCCGGACAGCATCAAGCAATTTTTGACGAATGATCAGTATAAGCTATATAAATTAATTTATACACGCTTTCTGGCAAGCCAGATGACGCCCTCGCTGTTTGAAACGCTCAGCTATGATATTGACGCCAACGGGCAGACATTTAAAGCGAGCGGCTCCCGTATCTTGTTTAAAGGGCACTTGGCGGTTTATGATTCCAAAACGGACGATGACGATCAGAAGATGTTGCCCAAGGCGCAGCAGGGAGATAAGCTGGAATGCCTTGCAGTGACGCCGAAGCAGAATTTTACGCAGCCTCCCGCCAGATATACGGAAGCTTCGTTGATTAAGTTTTTAGAAGAGCGTGGAATTGGGCGTCCGAGTACGTACGCACCAATTATCTCTACAATTCAGGATAGGGCATATGTGCACAAAGAAGCAAAATCCTTTGTTCCTACAGAATTGGGCGAAATCGTAACGGATTTGATGGCGAAGAATTTCGCAGACATCGTAGATATTACATTTACCGCGGATATGGAAGAAAAGCTGGATGATGTGGAGCAGGACGGTGCGGACTGGAAAGGCGTGATCCGCGATTTCTATGGTCCGTTTGAAAAAGATCTTGAACTGGGCGAAAAAAATATCGAGCGTGTAAAATTACCCGAGAAGGTATCGGATGTAATTTGTGAAAAATGCGGCGCAAACATGGTATATAAAACCGGAAGGTTCGGCGAATTCCTTGCATGCCCGAATTACCCGGAATGCAAGAACACAAAACCGATAGTAAAGAAGCTGGATGTGGCATGTCCGAAATGCGGCGGTACTGTTGTCATCAAGCGCGCGGGAAAATCGGGAAAGAGTTTTTACGGATGCGAGAATTATCCTGAGTGCGATTTTGTATCGTGGGATAAACCGCTCAACGAAAAGTGCCCGGAATGCGGCGCATATATGGTAGAATCAAAGTATAAATACGGAAAGGCGTATAAAAAGTGCTCCAACCCGGAGTGCAAAACAAACGTTAAGAAAAAGACGGATGCAAAAAAAGAAGATTAATATTATTGGGGCAGGGCTTGCAGGCTGCGAATGCGCTTACCAATTAGCGAAGCGGGGCTTTTTGGTGACGCTTTATGAGATGAAGCCGCATAAAAAATCACCTGCACATACAATGGATGGTTTTGCAGAGCTGGTATGCAGCAATTCATTCCGTTCTGACAGGATATGTAACGCGGTGGGATTGCTCAAACAGGAAATGCGGCTGCTGGACAGCCTGATTATGAAGGTAGCAGATGCAAGCAGCGTAGCCGCAGGCGGTGCGCTTGCGGTAGATCGAAACCATTTTTCGGAAATGGTAACGGAAATTGTTTGTTCTCATCCGGGGATCACTGTGATTTCCGAAGAGATAGCAGACTTATCTGTTTTTCATGACGAAATTGTGATTGTTGCAACAGGTCCGCTTACTTCTGAGGCGCTTTTTGAGGATTTAAAACGTATTACCGGAGAAGAATATCTGCATTTTTTCGATGCTGCCGCGCCTATTGTATCTGTACAGAGCATTGATATGGAGCATGCTTTTTTTGCTTCACGGTATGAACGGGGAAACGATTATATTAATTGCCCGATGACGCGGGACGAATATGAAGCGTTTTATACCGAGCTTATCGGCGCACAGTGCGCGCAGCTTCATGATTTTGAAGATAACAGCGTTTTTGAAGGCTGTATGCCGGTAGAAACTATGGCACGACGCGGACATGATACTCTGTTGTTCGGGCCCTTGAAGCCGAAAGGACTTACCGACCCGAAGACCGGAAGGGAACCTTTTGCGGTAGTTCAGCTCCGCAGGGAGGATGAGTCAGGCAGCATGTTTAATTTGGTTGGCTTTCAAACACACCTGAAGTTTGGTGAACAAAAAAGGGTGTTTGGGCTAATCCCGGCGCTGAGAGATGCAGAATACTTGCGGTATGGCGTCATGCATCGAAACACCTTTCTCAATTCTCCGAAGCTTCTTGACCGGTATTACCGCCTAAAAGCAAATACGGATATTCGTTTTGCAGGGCAGATCACGGGAGTGGAAGGCTATATTGAAAGCGCATCCAGCGGACTTTTGTGTGGACTTTTTACAGCGCTGGAATTAATGGAAAAAGAATTACCTGATTTTGGCGATGATACGGCTTGCGGAGCCCTGTGCGCACACATTTCCGGAGCGCAGACGTCAAATTTTCAGCCGATGAATGTCAATTTTGGGATTATGCGCCCACTTGGAGAACGGATCAGGAAGAAAGAAGAAAAAAATACAAAAATTGCGCAAAGAGCGCTTGATCGGGTTAAGAATATATTTGAAGCCTGTGAATGAATACGGAGGATATAGCTTTGAAAGCAACGATGAAAGGAACGACCATTTTAGCGGTCAAAAAGGATGGAGAATGTGCGATCGCCGGTGACGGACAGGTTACGCTTGGCGAAAGTGTTATTATGAAAAAAGGCGCTACAAAAGTGCGCCGCATTTATGGAGACAAAGTGGTGATTGGGTTTGCGGGGAGTGTTGCGGATGCATTTGCGCTTTCTGAAAAATTTGAGGCAAAACTGGAGGAGTACGGCGGCAGCTTGCAACGTAGCGCGGTAGAGCTTGCGCAGGAATGGCGGGGCGATAAGGCAATGCGTCAGCTTGAGGCAATGCTGATTGCCGCAGATAAGGAAAATCTATTGATTATCTCTGGAACGGGAGAAGTGATTGAACCTGACGACGGTGTTTGTGCGATCGGTTCAGGCGGGACATATGCTCTGGCGGCGGCACGGGCACTTGTTCAAAATACGGATATGGCTGCCAAGGAAATTGCATATAAAGGGCTTAAAATTGCAAGTGAAATATGCGTATATACAAACGACAATATCACGGTAGAAGAAGTGTAGGTGGAAGAAATGGCATATTTAACACCAAAAGAAATTGTATCGGAACTGGATAAATATATTATCGGTCAGGATAAGGCAAAACGCGCTGTAGCGATTGCACTGCGGAATCGTTACCGTAGAAGCATGCTTGATGAAGAAATGCGCGAAGAGATTACGCCAAAAAATATTATTATGATGGGTCCCACCGGCGTAGGCAAGACAGAGATTGCCAGAAGGCTTTCCAAATTGATGGATGCGCCATTTGTGAAGGTGGAGGCGACGAAATTTACAGAAGTCGGTTATGTGGGACGCGATGTGGAATCCATGATTCGTGATTTGGTAGAAGCGTCTATCCGTATGGTAAAGCAACAGCGTATGGAAACCGTACAGGGACGCGCACAGCAAAATGCAGAAGATAGGTTGGTGGATATTCTGGTACCGAATAAACACGCGCACCAGTCAAATCCAAACCCGTTCGGCGCTTTGTTTGGCGCACCGCAGGTAGAGGCGCCGTCCACAGAATCTGAAGAAGAACATCAGAAAAGAATGTCGCGGCGCGATGAAATTCGCACGAATCTGAAAAAGGGCGTCCTTGATCACCTGATGATTGAAATTGAGGTGGAGGTAACGCCGAGCATGGGAATGGAAATTCCCGGGATGGGCGGCGAAAGCATGGGGGATCTCCTTTCGGGGATCATGCCTACTAAAACAAAAAAACGTAAGGTGAGTGTGGCTGAAGCACGTAAAATCTTAGAGCAGGAAGAAGCGGAAAAGCTGATCGATATGGATGAGGTCACGCAGACTGCTGTAGAACGCGCGGAACAAAACGGAATTATCTTTTTGGATGAGATCGATAAAGTAGCTGGAAAAAGCATGGGAAACGGTCCGGACATCTCAAGGGAAGGTGTACAAAGGGATATTCTCCCTATTGTGGAGGGCAGTACAGTTGTCACCAAGTACGGTCCGGTGAAAACAGATCATATGCTGTTTATTGCGGCAGGTGCGTTTCATGTTGCAAAAATATCGGATTTGATCCCGGAATTGCAGGGACGTTTTCCAATCAAGGTGGAACTGGAAAACCTGACGAAGGTTGAATTCGAGAAGATTCTATCACAACCAAAAAACGCGATCACCAAGCAATATGAGGCGCTGCTTCGTGCAGATGGCGTGAAACTCACGTTTACACCACAGGCGCTGCATAAGATCGCTGAGTTTGCGCAAATTGTCAACGAAAGCACAGAGAACATCGGTGCGCGCAGGCTGCATACCATTATGGAAAACCTACTGGAAGATATTTCGTTTAATGCAAACGGAATTGAGCCGCCGGTAGAAGTGGTGATCGACGAAAACTATGTGATAGAACATTTAAAGAATGAAGAACAGTATCAGAATTTACAAAAATTTATCTTGTAAATATTGTTTTTGAGAAAAATATGGAAGTATAGGGTGTTTAAGATATATGAGTAACAATCGAAATCAGGAAGTCGTGGCGGAGAAAAGCCGCCCACAAAGACAAAATAGAAAGAAAAAAACCACGCCGGTTCCTTCTGTTAAGATTATTCCTTTAGGAGGGATCGGAGAAATTGGTAAAAATATGACGGTCATTGAATATGGCGATGATATCATCGTTGTAGACGCAGGCATGATGTTTCCACGGGAAGAAATGCTGGGCGTGGATTACGTCATTGCGGATACGACCTATCTGGAGAAAAATATTTCACGGGTAAAGGGGATCTTCTTTACACACGGTCACGAAGACCACATTGGCGGTGTTCCATACATTGCACCGAAAATTAAGGTTCCATTTTATGGATCGACGCTTACGATGGCATTGATCGATGCCAAATTGACAGAACATCCGGGTGTAAAGCCCGAAATCAATATCGTGAAAGCCGGAGATAAAATCAAGGCCGGTGTTTTCACAGTTGAATATGTCCATGTCAGCCATTCAATTGACGACGCGATGGCGCTTGCCATTACCACGCCGATCGGTACGATTGTACACACAGGTGATTTTAAGATCGATTTAACGCCTGCGTGCGGCGAGGCAATGGAGCTGAGCAAATTTGCGGAGTTAGGGAAAAAGGGTGTGCTTGCGTTGATGTCAGACAGCACGAATGCAGAACGCAAAGGGTTTACGATGTCAGAAAGCCAGGTAGGAGAGACATTTGTGAACTATTTCCGGCAAGCAAAGGGCAGGATTATCGTAGCCTCTTTTGCTTCCAATGTGCACCGCATCCAGCAGGTCATTGACGTTGCGAGGATCTTCAACCGGAAGATCTGTCTTTCGGGACGCAGTATGATCAAGATCGTTAATGTGACACGCGAGCTTGGCTATTTAAACGCCGATGACGATATGTTCATAACATTTGACGATTTGAAGAAAATGCGGGATAATCAAGTAGTAATCCTAACGACGGGCAGTCAGGGCGAAACAATGTCCGGGCTGGTGCGTATGGCAATGGGACAGCATGCCAAGATCAATATCAAGGAGGGCGATCTGGTTATTATTTCCGCTTCGCCAATCCCGGGGAATGAACGGTATGTATCCGATGTCATTAACATGCTATACCGAAAAGGCGCTAGCGTAATCAACGATGCGGTGGATATGGTACACGTATCGGGACATGCTTGCGAGGAAGAATTAAAGCTGATGCTGTCACTTGTAAAGCCAAAGTATTTTATCCCGGTGCATGGGGAATACCGCCATCTTTATAAGCATGCGACGCTTGCAGAAAAAATGGGGATTAAAAAGAAAAATATTTTCATCCCGGAAATTGGTTCTGTGATAGAGCTCAATAAGCGTATGGGGATGCAGAAGGACACCGTGCAGTCGGGCAGCGTCTTGATCGATGGTTTGGGCGTGGGAGACGTCGGCAATGTAGTGCTGCGCGACCGCAAACAGCTTTCGTCAGACGGTCTGTTTATCGTAGTCGTTACGATTTCCAGCGAAACGGGAGAATTGATTTCTTCGCCTGATATTGTATCGCGCGGCTTTGTTTATATGAAAGAATCAGAGGATCTACTGGAACAATCGCGCAATATTGTAACGGATATCGTGGAAATGTGCAAAAGAAACGGCACAAGCGACTGGACGACACTGAAAAACTTTATTAAGAAAGACGTATCGAATTATTTATACGATATGACGCAACGTAACCCAATGATTCTACCTATAATTATCGAGGTATAAGGAGAAAAAGTTATGGTAAACGCATATGATAAGGCAAACGAACTGGCATCCATTATTAAACAGACGGAAGAGTATAAGAATTATCTGAAGATTAAAGACGAAGTTTATGCCGACGAAGCCAACAAGAAAATGATTAAAGATTACAAAAAATTGCAATTTGAGGCGCAGGCGGCGTATCTTACGGGGCAGGAACCTTCGGCGGATTTAATGGATAAAATTAAAAAAATGGGCGAAGTATTGCAGTTTAACCCCAAAATCACCGAATTTTTTGCAGCAGAATATAAATTTAATTCGTTGGTATCTGACCTGTATAAAATAATCGGAGAAGCGTGCGATGTTGGCGCAAATATGTTTGACGAAGACTGATAACGGGAGTCGTGAGTTTTGGCAAAGAGATTAAACGATATTTATTTGAAAGAGGATGGCGGCGAAAATTTTGATAATACGCCGCATATTCCTGGAACAGAATCGAAAAAAAAGAAAAAACCTTCTTCTGGATGGAAGAAATTTCGTCCATGGGCAATTTTCCTGATCAGCATCGCGATTGTGATAGGGCTTGTTTATGGTACGTATGATTACATAAAAGGATATTATTTTGATCCTGTCGATGTAAACAATTCTGCGCCGGTTGAAATTACGATTGAAAAGGGATCTTCGCTGAACACAATTTCGGAAGTCCTGTACGAAAACGGGTTGATCCAGAATAAACAGGTGTTCAAGCTTTATGTTGACTTTTCCGATATGTCGTCAAAACTGAAAGCGGGCACTTATGAACTCAGCAAAAATATGGATTTTGACGATATTATCTATGCGCTCCAAAAAGGTCAGGGAACAGCGGCGACGGCGCGCGTGAAGTTTATGGAAGGCGTTAGCGCAACCAATTATGCCAATACGCTTGTAGAAAGCGGTATCCTTAAGAATACAACGGATTACATGAATATCGTAACCACCGGTGAAGGTTTTGAGGAGTATGATTTTGTACGTGCGGCGATAGACAAAAACAATGCTTCGGTCGGAAAACGGATTTATTTGTTGGAAGGGTATGTATTCCCGGATACGTATGAGTTTTATACCAATGCTTCGGCAAAAGATGTGATTAAAAAGCAGCTTGACCGTTTTGAAGAAATTTTTACCGACGAATACCGTGCGCGGGCGGAAGAATTAGGAATGTCGGTTGATGAAGTTGTGACGCTTGCTTCCATTATCGAAAAAGAAGCAAAGACAGCGGACTTTAAAAAGGTTTCGGCAGTATTCCATAATCGTCTTGACTCTGAGGATATGCGCCTGGATTCCGATGCGACTATCGCTTATGCGGCGGGGGTGCAGAAACTGGACGTTTCAGAATACCTTGATATGGATTCTCCCTATAATACGAGGCTTTACCGCGGGCTGCCGCCCGGTCCGATTTGTAACCCGGGAAAAGCGGCAATTGAAGCGGCGCTTTATCCGGATGAAGATTATAACGATTATTATTACTTTACGCTGAAAGATCCGGAAACAGGGGAACTGGTATTCTCCAAGACGCTGGAAGAGCACAATGCGCAGGTAGAAAAATATCAGCATTTGTATACGCAGGCTGACGAAAAAGCAGCGGAGGCAGCTGCAAATGAATAAAATTGAATTGCTGGCGCCCGCCGGCAACAGAGAATGTATGGAGACGGCGTTTCACTTCGGTGCAGACGCCGTTTATATGGCTGGGGAAAAATTTGGTTTACGTGCCTTTGCTGATAATTTTTCGGAGGAAGAGCTGGCAGAAACCGTTGCTTATGCACATTCGCTTGGGAAGAAAATATATATTACCGTGAATGCGGTTTTATATAACGAAGAGCTGGAAGCCTTGGAAGATTCTTTGCGTTACCTTGCAGACATTGGCGCAGACGCGGCGATTATTTCCGATCCTGCGGTCATTCAGCTTGTAAAAGAAAAACAAATTCCACTTACGTTACACTTAAGTACACAGGCAAATACGACGAATTATCTTTCGTCATGTTTTTGGCATGAACAAGGAATCCGCCGTATCGTTTTATCAAGGGAGGTTCCGCTTTGTGACATCAAGGCGATCCGGGATCATACTCCAAAGACGCTAGAACTGGAAGCATTTGTGCACGGGGCAATGTGTGTAGCACATTCGGGCAGGTGTCTGCTGAGCGCGGCAATGACGGGACGAAGTGGGAATAAAGGCGCATGTGCGCAGCCGTGTCGATGGGAATATTATTTATACGAAAAAGGATACGACGGACAATATTTTAAGATCTCGGAAGATGAACGCGGCACCTACATCATGAATTCCCGCGATTTAATGATGATTGAGTATATTCCGGAATTGGTTGCGGCAGGAATCACATCGTTTAAGATTGAGGGCAGAATGAAATCTGCGTATTACGTGGCTTCCGTTGTGAGTGCGTACCGCAGGGCGCTGGATGCTTATATCCGCGATGGCGCAGATTATGTGTTCGATCAATCGTTGAAAGAAGAACTTGTGAAATCTGCAACGCGCGGATTTTCAACGGGCTTCTTTTTTGGAAACCCCGGGCTAGCGGGACAGGATATCCACAGAAATATCAGTTACAGGAAATATACTTTTACAGGCAAAGTGCTTGAAAGCGTAGGAAATGGTTATATTACCATAGAACAACGCAATAAATTCAGTGTTGGGGAAACGCTCGAAGTTCTTTCGCCTAATGTGCAGGGTGCGTCCTTTGTAGTTACACAAATCACGGCACAGGATGGAACAGCGCAAGAAAGTGCGCCACATCCGCAACAGGTGGTTATGATCAATTGTCCATATGAGCTGCAGGCAGGAGATCTTCTGAGACGTCACGATGATGAAGAAGGAGAATGAATGTTATGATACGATTTGGCCCGGCGGGAAATTCCGAAGCTTTTTATGATCAAGGATATAAACATACTTGGCAAGCACCCAAATGGATTGCGGGTCTTGGACTTAATGCCTTTGAATATTCCTTTGGCAGAGGAGTAAAGCTTGGGCAGGCAACAGGACAGCAAATTGCGAAGCAAGCACAGGAATATGGTATTGCAATGAGCGTACATGCACCATACTATATTAACCTGGCGGCAGATGGTGCGGCAAAGTTTGAAGAAAACATGAACTATTTCAGGGAAACCGCGGTTGCAGGCGGATATCTTGGCGCAAAACGCATTATCTTTCATCCCGGTTCTTGTGCAAACTGTGAACGCAGCGTAGCGTTTAACAATGTAAAAATCAATTTGAAGAAGACGGTAGGGATCTTGAAATCAGAAGGATTTGGAGATTTTTTAATTTGCCCGGAAACAATGGGGAAGATAAACCAGATCGGAGATTTGCAGGAAATCTGTGAGTTGGCAACGCTGGATGAATGTATTTATCCTTCTATTGATTTCGGACATTTAAATGCGCGTACTTTAGGCGGAATTAAAACAAAGGCGGATTATAAAGCAATTTTGGATGAGGTTTATAAAACAGCAGGCGCGGAAAAAACAAACCATATGCACATCCATTTTTCGCATATTGCCTATACGGATATGGGCGAAAAGGTTCACCTTACATTCGAAGATACCAAATGGGGACCTTTTTTTGAACCGCTTGCACAGCTTTTGGCGGCAGACAGCGCAATGCAGCCTGTTATTATTTGTGAGTCAAAAGGAACGCAGGCGCTGGACGCTGTAAAAATGATGAAAATGTATGAGGCGGCAAAGAATGGAGATAATTGACCGAATTAGAGAAACGGAAACCGCGGATGCCTATTTGCTTACTTCTGTAGAAAATGTAGCTTATGCAACGGGGTTTACGGGAGATAGCTCGCAGCTTTTGATCAGCGCCTACGGTGAATATTTTTTTACTGACTCGCGATATGAAGAACTGGCAAGAAATGAAATTTCACCTTCTATAGAAATTATTTCTACGGGAGGTGCAAATCGAGTTTTGGCGATTGCTTCTAAATTACGAGATTGCCGAAGACTCGGCATTGAAAAACAAGATGTAACAATTGGGGTGTTTGAAGCTTACCGGGATGCTTTTAACGAAGTAGAATATATCGATCTTTCGCAGTTTCTTCTTACGATGCGCATGATTAAAAGCGAAAACGAGATTGAAAAAATCAGGAAAGCCGCGCGCGCGAACGAAATTGCATTAGAGGAAACGCTTCCGCTCATTAAGCCGGGGATCAGTGAGCTGGATATTCGCGCAGAGCTGGAATACCGTATGAAGAAACAGGGAATGGACTTGGCGTTTTCTACAATAGCAGCAGCGGGTATGAATTCTGCAATTCCACATGCGACGCCGTCAAGTTATAAAATTTGCGACGGAGACTTTCTGACACTCGATTTTGGATGTCGTTTTGAAGGATATTGTTCTGATATCACAAGGACTTTTGGTGTAGGAAATATTGACGGACAACGAAAAAAAATATATGATATAGTTAAAGAAGCGCAACAGAGTGCTGCGGATGCGGCTCAGGTTGGAGCGGACACACGTGAGATTGATTTCATTGCGCGTGATCTGATCCATAAAAACGGCTATGGTGCATATTATGACCATGGTACCGGTCATGGCGTCGGTAGGCAGATTCACGAACTGCCGATTTTAAATCCGCGTTTCAGCTATATTTTAGAAAAAAATATGGTGTTTACGGTAGAGCCGGGGATCTATGTACCGGGGATAGGCGGCGTAAGGATAGAAGATACGCTGGTTGCCGGCTTTGGAAGCGTTTATACATTTAGTAAGGAATTAATTTTGTTATAAAAACAGGAGGTACGGTATTCATGGTTTCAGCCGGAGATTTTAGAAAAGGAATGACAATTGAGATTGACGGACAGGTTTGGGTGGTTGTTGATTTTCAGCATGTAAAACCCGGAAAAGGTGCGGCTTTCGTCAGGACAAAAATTAAAAATGTCGTAACGGGGGGTGTACTTGAACGGACGTTCAATCCCACGGAAAAATTCCCGAAGGCGCATGTGGAAAGAAAGGAAATGCAATATTTATATAATGATGGCGAACTTTATCATTTTATGGATACAGAAACCTATGAACAGTTACCTTTGAATTTCGATAAGGTAGAAGATGCATTGCCTTATATTAAAGAAAATATGAACGTGACCATCAAATTTTTCAAGGAAGAAGCGTTTTCCGTGGAACCGCCGAACTTTGTAGAACTTGAAGTATCGGAGACGGAACCGGGCTTCAAAGGCGATACTGCAACAGCAGGAAATAAACCGGCGATTATGGAAACGGGCGCAAAGATTATGGTTCCGTTATTCATTGATACCGGCGATACGATCCGTATTGACACACGAACAGGCGAATATATGGAGCGGGTATAAGTTGCGGATAAATAGCGGTTTTGGTTCTTGTATGCTGTTTATAAATGTTCTATCAAATTAATAAATCGGAGGCGATTTTCATGGCAGACAATAATTTAACAGTACAGGATTCAGCGGTAAAAAAAGAGAGTAATGGTACGGTTTCTTTTGCTAACGATGTCATTGCTACCATTGCCGGACTTGCGGCGGTAGACGTTCCGGGCGTTGCTGGTATGAGCGGCGGATTTGTTGACGGCGTAACCGAATTACTTGGTAAAAAGAATCTTGCTAAGGGGATCAAAGTAGAGGTTGGTTCGGAAGAAGTTGCGGTAGATATTGCAATCATTGTGGATTATGGTACACCGGTTCCGGAAATCGCGCAGAATATTCAGATGAGTGTAATGAAAGCTGTTGAAACGATGACTGGATTGAAGGTTGTGGAAGTGAATATCAGCGTACAAGGGATTAAGTTTAAAGATAACACAACGCGTACAGCAGAACCAAAAGAAGCAAAAGAAGAAAAACCCGCAAAAGCACCTAGAGTAAAATAAGCACGATCGAAAGGATTCATGATACCCGGTCTTCTTTTTAGGGACCGGGTATATTTCAGTATTAGGGTTACGATCTCATTTTGTCAGGGAGGATAATACTATGAAGATGAAAACCGGGACGCGAGTTGTTTTCACAATTTATTTGATTGCGGTCATTGCGTTATGCTTATTTATTTTGGGCACGATTGCAGGGGTGATCGGTCCACAAAATTTAACAAATTTTGCGCACACAGCGATAAACGGTTCTATCTGGTTTAAGATACTTTATGCCGTTATTGCAATTATTGTGGTAATAATCAGTTTTATATTGATGTTTTTTGGAACGGGAAAAACGACCCCAAAAACTGCGAAGGTTGCTGTTTTTGAAAGCGGGAGCATCTTGATTACGATCAAAGCGATTGAAGAAATCGTGGAACGTTATGTGCGCGAAAAGAAGGAAGTAAAGGGTCTTAAAACAACGGTGGTTTCCTACAACGATACGATCGACATAAACCTCGATATTTCTGTTTTGCCGGATGCCGATATTCCACAAATTACAAAAGAATTGCAAGCCGGATTGGTGGATTATGTGCAGAAGAGTACGGGGATTACCGTCAAACAGACAAAAATAATGGTAACAGGGCTGAAAGAGAACACGATTAAGACGGCCTAACCAGTGGGAGGCACGACAATGAAAGAAAAGTTTTTGGGATGGCTTGAAAATAACAAAGGCCTTTTCTGGGGCATCGTCATTGGACTTGTTGTTGCGATTTTGTTTCTGACCATTGGTTTCTGGGCGACTCTTTTGATTGCGATTTGTGTCGGAGTCGGCGCTTTTCTTGGGTCAAGACCAGATATCAGAGCCGCAATCAGCGATTGGTTTTTCAACTTGTTCCAGAAAAAGGACTAAAATAACAAATTGAGGGGTATTAAATGAGCAGAAGAAGCGCACGCGAAGCCGCGATGAAGCTTTTATACCAGTATAGTATTACAGGAACGCTGAATAAAGACGCGCTTGCCGAAGCGCCGGACGTACTGGAAACGGATTCGCTGGATGATGAGAATATGCGCTATATTGACAGCGTGGTTGAGTTGTTTCCTCAAAAACAGCAAGAAATTGATTCTATTATTTCAGAGAACTCGCATTCATGGAAGATCGATAGGATCGCCAAAGTAGATTTGGCGATCCTTCGTTTGGCACTATTTGAGATTATTTATCTTGGAATACCGGATCGGGTAACAATTAACGAAGCGGTTGAATTGGCAAAGAAGTATTCGGCTGATAAGTCTTATAAATATGTCAATGGTTTGTTAGGCGGGTATTTAAAGAAAGAGGATGCCTGATGGGGGTGTATTTAGGGATAGACACCAGCTGTTATACCACTTCCGCGGCACTTGCGGACGAAAAAGAAAATATATTATGCAGCATCAAAATACCGCTTGAGGTAGCGCAGGGGAAAAAAGGCTTGCAGCAATCTCAGGCTGTATTTCTTCATATCAAGAATTTGCGCAGGATATTTGAAGAAAATGATTTTTCTGCCTATGGGAAGATCGAAGCTGTTTGTGTCAGCGAAACGCCCCGGCCTTGCGAAGGATCTTATATGCCGGTTTTTTCTGTTAGTGCTGCAGCAGGAGCAATGACGGCGGGAGTTACAGGGGCGCAGCTTTTCTATGCAACGCATCAACATGGACATATCGCGGCGGCAATGATTGGAAAAACAATGCCGAAGCATTTTTTAGCGGTTCATGTTTCAGGAGGAACCACTGAAGTTTTGAGCGTATGTGCACAAAACGGAATTGAAAATATTGAAATCGTGGGCGCTACTTTAGATATTTCGGCAGGACAGGTGATAGATAGACTGGCACAGAAACTTGGATTTTCTTTCCCGGGAGGAAGACAGGTGGAAGAGTGTGCGGACAGTGCCCAAAAAAGTATTTTATTTAAGACGAGCGTAAGCGGTGTGAATATGAATTTTTCAGGGCTGGAGGCGCAAGCTTTCAGGGAATGCAATGAGATGGCACCGGGCGATATTTGCAGTGGCGTGTTGGACGCCATTGCTAAAACGCTGTACAAAGCAATCGACAATGCAATTAAAAAAACGGGTATTGAAGATGTATTGTTGTTTGGCGGGGTGATGAGTAATCGGAGAATTAGAAAATACCTAGCGGAAAATCTAAAAAGGGCGCAGTTTGCAGAAATAGAATACGCTGCGGATAATGCTGCAGGGCTCGCAGTATTAGCGGCAGTATATGCAAATAAAAAAGAGTACGTAAACACTTGAGTGTTTGAATAAAAGATCAGCAGTGCGGGGAAGTGGTAACATATTCCCGCAAAGGAGAGATCGGAGTAAAAAGGGGGATATTAAAATGAGCGCACAGATTATTAGCGGAAAAGAATTATCAGCAGAGATCAGGCAACAGCTTAAAGAACGCGTGAAGCAATTAAAAGAAACACGGGGAATCGTTCCTGGGCTTGCAGTAATTCAAGTGGGGGACGACGGCGGATCAACAATTTATGTCAATAATAAAGAAAAGGCATGTGCGGAGGTCGGAATTTATTCTGAAGTAAATCGCTTGCCGGAACATACGACACAGAAAGAACTTCTGCAATTGGTAGAGCGTTATAACAAAGATCCCAAAATTCATGGATTGTTGGTACAACTTCCGCTTCCTGCACATATTGATGAAGATGAAATTCTAAAAAATATCAATCCACAAAAAGATGTTGACGGTTTTCATGTACAAAACGCCGGCAGCCTTTTTACGGGGCTTCCGGGACTTGTTGCTTGTACGCCAAAAGGGATCATTCAATTGATCAAAAAATCCGGGATTGATTTAACCGGAAAAACGGCAGTGGTAATCGGACGAAGCAATATTGTTGGAAAACCGGTCGCTATGTTGCTTCTAAATGAAAATGCGACGGTCACAATTTGTCATTCCAGGACAAAAAATTTGCCGCAGGTATGTGCGCAGGCTGATGTTTTGGTTGCGGCAATCGGCAAACCGGAATTTGTAACGAAAGATTTTGTGAAACCGGGTGCGGTGGTGATTGATGTTGGGACATCGCGTGTGGACGGCAAACTGAAAGGCGATGTCAAATTTGACGAAGTAAGCGAAGTTGCAGGATATATTACGCCTGTGCCCGGTGGAGTCGGTCCCATGACGATCACTATGCTGATGGAGAATACCGTGGATGCGGGCGAGCTCTATGGATGAGCTTGTTTTAAGCGTCTATGAATTAAATACTTATGTAGCCGATAAATTATCCGGCGACCCTTTTTTAGAAGAAATCTGGGTTAAGGGAGAAGTATCGGATGTGAGCATTCGGCAGGGAGCCGTGTATTTTGTTCTGCGGGATGAAGCTTCTACGCTGGATTGCATGCTTTTTGAAAATGAAGATACAACTGCTTTTTTGGAAACATTGGAAGAAGGCAGGGTAATTTTAGTACGAGGCGATGTTTCCGTTTATTGGAAAAACGGACGTTATCGTTTAGTTGTAAAAGAAATGCAGCTGGCAGGACTGGGAGAGCTGTACGCTCGCTTTTTGCAGCTTAAGGAACGACTGCAAAAGTTAGGTGCATTTGATGAATCACATAAAAAGCCGATCCCGCGTTATCCAAAAAAAATTGGGATTGTTACTTCTTTGCAAGGTGCGGCAATCCAGGATATCCGGCATATCGCTTCGCGGCGTAATCCATCCGTGAAATTATTGCTTTATCCGGTCAAAGTACAGGGCGTCGGTGCGGCGGAACAAATTGCACATGCGATTGATTATTTTAACGACGAAACAGATGTTGATGTTTTGATCGTAGGACGCGGCGGTGGCAGCGCGGAAGATTTATTTGCATTTAATGAAGAAGAAGTTGTAATGGCAGTTTACCATTCCGTGATCCCGGTGGTTAGCGCGGTAGGACACGAAACGGATTATTCGCTTTCTGACATGGCGGCTGACCTGCGTGCACCAACCCCTTCGGCAGCCGCGGAGCTGACGATTCCCGAGAGAAGCGAGATTGAGGCTGGACTACTGCGGCTTTGGCAGCAAATCAGGCAAAATATGCGGGGAATTTTAAATTCGCGGCAGAGCAATCTTGCACAGTATGCACATAATCTGCATAAGGATTTTCTTATGCTGCGTGTAAGAGAACAACATACACGGCTGGATAGCTATTCCGCGCAGATAAAGGAAAGAGTGTACGATCTTTATAAAAAAATATTTTCGGAGTATACTCAATATAAAACAATCATTGAAAATTTGGGACCGGCCGGCATCCTGGAGCGCGGATATTCTGTCGCTATGCTTGGGAAAAAGGAAGTCCGCAGCATTGGTGATGTACAGGTAGGCGACAAAATTACCGTTATGCTGAAAGATGGATCACTGTTGGCCGTAATAGAAGGGAAAGAGGAGTGACAATGGCGGAAAAGGATTTAGAAACTTATATGGAAGAACTGAAGCAAATATCCGAAAAAATATCGGCAGAGGATGTTAAGCTTGCAGAAGCAATTTCACTTTATAAAAAAGGCGCAGCCATTGCGGAAAAAGCATCCACACTGTTGCAAAAGTATGAAAGCGAGCTGGAAGTGATTGAAGAAAGCGGGAAAGAAGAATGAGTGTTTTAACAAAATATACAGGAATGATCGATAAAAGGTTAAGAGAGCTTCTTGATGTAGATGGGACGAACCGCACAGTGAAAGAAGCGATGAATTACAGCGTTTCGGCAGGTGGAAAACGGCTGCGCCCCACACTCAATATCATGGCAAACGCGCTTTTGGATGGCGATATAGAGGAAACTATGGATATCGCCTGCGCACTTGAAATGATTCATACCTATTCGCTGATTCATGATGATCTGCCCGCTATGGATAACGATACGCTTCGGCGCGGGAAACCGACGAACCATGTGGTTTATGGGGAAGGCATGGCGATTCTGTGCGGGGATGCGCTGCTCAATTATGCTTATGAAGTGATGCTTCAAAATGCAATGCGCTATCCCGAAAATTTGCAGGCGCACTTACAGGCAATGGATGCGGTCGCAAAAAGCGCAGGTATTTTCGGAATGGTGACAGGGCAATGCTGTGACATTGAAAATGAAGGAAAAACGCTGTCAGCGGAAGAAGTTGATTTTGTGCATCGGCACAAAACAGGAGCGATCATTAAATCTGCGTTACTTTCCGGGCTGCTGCTCTGTAATCCGGAAAAAAAATATTTAGATGCAATATCCCTTTATGGGGAAGATATCGGCGTTACGTTCCAAATTATTGACGATGTACTCGATGTAGTTGGCGATGAAAAATTAATGGGCAAAACTCTGGGAAAAGATGCGGACGAAGAAAAGTTTACGTTTGTGACGTTGTTCGGTGTAGAAGAATCCATGCGCATTGCGCGTCAGAAGACAGAAGAAGCAATTGCTGCTATGGATGTATTTGGTGAAAAAGGCAAGGATCTTTCAGAGCTTGCCGAAGTTATTTTAAAGCGCAAAAAATAATTTTGGGACGGGAAAATAATGAAAATTGCAATCGATGGTCCTGCCGGGGCAGGAAAGAGCACAGTTGCCAAAGCCGTAGCAGAAAAATTAGGAATCAATTATCTGGATACGGGCGCTATGTATCGCGCTGCTGCGTATGCCATGCTGCAGCAAGGAATTGAACCTGGTGATATAGAAAAAGTGGTTTTGGCTCTAGACAACCTTTCGATGGAGATTGCATATAAAGACCGCACACAACATGTTTTGATCAACGGTGAGGATGTTACACAAAGGATCCGCACACCACAGATCTCAAAAGGTGCGAGCGATATTGCCGTCATTCCGGAGGTGCGTGTAAAGCTGGTGGAAATCCAGCGGAATGTCGCAAAGCAATATGACCTCGTTATGGACGGGCGCGACATTGGGACCTATGTGCTGCCTGATGCAGATTACAAAATTTTTCTGACAGCTTCCGCGAAGGAACGCGCACTGCGGCGATACCGGGAAATGACGAACGCGGGGCAGGATGCCGATTTAGACGAAATTGAACGAGGGATTATTGCACGAGATCAAACAGATTCTACTCGTAAGTTTGCACCATTGCGACAGGCAGACGACGCTGTTTTGGTAGACACGACAAGCATGGGAAAACACGAAGTAATCTGTGCAATTTTAAAACTCATCAAAGGAGATGCGGAAACAAAATGATATATTTTTTGGCAAGGGTTTTTGCCTGTATCGTACTGATGCCGTGTTTTTTTGTAAAACGGGTTAATAAACAAAATTTGAAAATTAGAGACGGATGCGTTGTGATTTGTAATCATAAATCGAATTGGGATCCAATTGTTTTAGGGCATAGTATTTTGACGCAGCCGGTTTGTTATATGGCAAAAGAAGAGCTTTTTCATAATAAGGTAGCCAATTTTTTTCTGCGTCGTTTGCATGCGATTCCGGTTGCACGTGGAAAGAGCGATATGAAGGCGGTAAAAACGGGGATGGCGGCTTTGAAATCAGGAAAAATTCTCGGTATTTTCCCGGAAGGGACGCGCAGCGAGACTGGAAAGCTTTTGCCGTTTGAGCCGGGTGCCGCATTGATGGCACTGCGTTCCAATGTTCCGGTCGTTCCCGTCTATATTAGCGGAAATTACAAATTATTTCATCAGATCAAAGTATACGCACATGCGCCGATCGACCTCAAGAACATTGTCGGGGAAAAAACAAATAGCAAAACGATTGAAGAAGCAACAAAATATTTGCAGGGTGTAATGCAGGAAATGAGTGAAAAAGCATGTCTGAAATCATAGTGGCGCAGCACGCAGGCTTTTGCTTCGGTGTAGCGCGCGCAGTAGATGCTGTTAACGATATTATTGGGAGATACAAACATATTTATACATATGGTGAACTAATCCATAATAAGGACGTCGTGGACAAGCTCAAAAACAGAGGCGTGCGGATTACAGAAGACGTTGATTCCGTCCCGCACGAAGAAGATACCTTGATTATCATTCGGTCACACGGCGTTTCCAAATCGGTTTATGACGCCATACAAAATCGTGGCGTTGAGATACTGGATTTAACATGTCCGTTTGTTGCGCGTATTCATAAAAGAGTGATAGAAGCAGGGGACGTCCCGGTAGTGATTGTCGGAGCAAAAAATCATCCTGAGGTGATCGGCATCCAGGGTTGGGCAAAAGGAAATGTATATATTGCGAATAATACTGCCGAAGCGATGGAAGTTCCACATATGGAAGAGGCGCTCATCGTGGCACAAACCACTATTACGCATGCGCTTTGGGATGAGGTGGTCGGTGTACTGCAAGGTCGGATAGAAAAAATGGATTTGTTTAATTCCATTTGTGATACTACGCAAAAAAGGCAGAAAGAAGCAGTTGAGCTCGCAAGACGGTCAGATATTGTGCTTGTTGTGGGGGGAAGACACTCTTCCAATACTGAAAAGCTGTATAATTTGTGTAAAAAAAATTGTAAAAAAACCTATTACATTGACAACATTGCGCAACTTCCACTTGAAAATGTGTCGAATCATGATATAATAAGTATTGTTGCTGGTGCATCGACACCAGATTGGCTAATTAGGGAGGTAAAGACACTTATGAACGATGTCGAAAAAGTAGTGGATGCGGAAAATACCACGGAGGAAAAGGTAGTGTCCACCGAAGAACAATCACAGGCAAACGAGGATTTCATGGCTGAAATTGAAAAGTCGTTTGTATATATTAAGAGAGGGCAGATCGTGACAGGAACGGTTGTTCAGATTTCCGACAGCGAAATATGTGTCAATATTGGCTATAAGTCTGACGGTATTATCAAAAAAGAAAATCTGACGGCCGGCGGTGATGTAAATCCGCAAGATATGTTCCATGTAGGGGATGAAATCGAAGCTGAAGTTGTGGCGTTAAACGATGGGGAAGGCAATGTTGTACTTTCCAGGAAATCAATTGAATCCAAACTGAAATGGAAAGAATTGGTAGAATCCTTAGATGAAACAGCCATATATACGGTAAAAGTGGATAAAGTTGTAAAAGGCGGCGTACTTGCTAAGCTGGACGGATATGATGCGTTTATTCCGGCTTCACAGTTATCTTTGAAGTATGTAGAAGATCTCAGTGAGTTTGTTGGCAAGGAACTGCAGGTTAATATTATAGAAGCAGACAAACGCCAGAGGCGTTTCGTGCTCTCGCACAAAAATATTCTGAAGGCAGCTGCGGAAGAAGAAGAAAAGAAGCTTTATGATTCCTTTAATAAGGGGGATAAAGTAACAGGAAAGATTAAGAGACTGACAGACTTCGGTGCTTTTGTTGATATCGGGGGAGTAGATGGATTACTGCATATTACCGATATTTCGTGGGTGAAAGTAAAACATCCTTCTGATGTATTAAAAGTTGGCGACGAGGTTGAAGTCCTGATTTTGAATGTTGACCCGGAAAAGAAGAGAATTTCTCTTGGTCTCAAGCAGCTTTCCCCGAAACCGTGGGATTTGGCGCCAGAAAAGTATATTGTTGGAGATACCGTAGAAGGTACGGTGGTCAGGATTATGCCGTTTGGTGCTTTTGTATCGCTTGAGCCGACGATTGACGGATTAATCCATATTTCGCAGGTGACCAATAGAAGGCTTGAAAAGGTAGAAGAAGAGCTTCGGATTGGTGATAAGATTACTGCCAAGGTCATGGAAGTAAATCCGGCGAAAAAGCGTATCAGTCTTAGCATTCGTGCATTGATGGATGAGCCTGAGAGACCCGCGAAGAAAGAAGAGACTGTAAGAGAAGAAAAGTTTCATTATGAGTTACCGCCAGTAGAAGGCGCGACCTCTTCGCTCGCAGATTTCTTCCCAAAGATGGATGACGACGACGAAAAATAGTTTTGTTTATGAAAATTTTGTTTATAAAAAAGCCGCAAGTTTGCGGCTTTTTTATGGCATATTCTTTGGAAAGTGTTTCGAAAAAAGAATAAAATAAATTCTTAAAAAGTTGTTGACTTTTTGTTCGATATGCAGTATATTATAAAGCGTCGCAAATAAACAGAGTATGCTTCGGGGTGTCGCGCAGTTTGGTAGCGCACGTGCTTTGGGAGCATGGGGCCGGGGGTTCGAGTCCCTCCACCCCGACCAGTTCTTCTTCCGAGAAGAGGAAGAAGCGCTGGCGGGAATAAAGAAAAGCAACCCAAAAGCCCAGGCAAGCTCGTTTGATAACGAATTGCTTCATAATAAGAATAGAAATATGGCCCCATGGTCAAGCGGTCAAGACATCGCCCTTTCACGGCGGTAACCCGGGTTCGATTCCCGGTGGGGTCACCATTTTCTTATTAAGCGCTCTTTTGTTTGAGGGCCCTTAGCTCAGTTGGTCAGAGCGGTCGGCTCATAACCGATTGGTCCGGGGTTCGAGTCCCTGAGGGCCCACCAATTGAGTCAATATTGTCTATAGCATTAAAGGTTTGGCCTGGTAGTTCAGTTGGTTAGAACGCTAGCCTGTCACGCTAGAGGTCGAGAGTTCGAGTCTCTTCCAGGTCGCCATTATGCCTCTGTAGCTCAGTCGGTAGAGCAGGGGACTGAAAATCCCCGTGTCGGTGGTTCGATTCCGCCCGGAGGCACCAATAGCCCTGCTGGTGTAGCTCAATTGGCAGAGCAGCTGATTTGTAATCAGCAGGTTAAGGGTTCAAGTCCCCTCACCAGCTCCAACTACAAACCGCATGGAAATGCGGTTTTTTATTTTTGAGAGTTCATGCCTGCTTATGATTACAAGTTGTGAGTGGCGAACTTTGATCAACCCCGATTTTATTATAAAGAAAAAAATATAAACTCTATTTTATCCTTTGACGATACTGGTTAGCGCGTTTATCAGAGTGGTTTAAAATGAAAATGGGTTTGACACTTTGCACTATATATGCTATTCTTTCTTTTGGAATTATACAATATATTGACGTTTTAGCAGAAGGGATACAATAATGAAAATCATCAAAAGAAACGGTTCCGAAGCTGTTTTCGATATCACTAAGATAGTAAATGCAATAAAAAAGGCAAACCAGGCAATTGATGAAAAGGCGCGTATGACGCCGATGCAAATTCAGCGTATTGCAGAAAGCGTAGTTTTATCCTGTGAACAACTAGGACGCTCTCCAATTGTAGAAGAAGTGCAGGATATGGTAGAGCACCAAATTATGGCACATGGCGCATTTGAAGTTGCCAAGGCGTATATAACATATCGTTATACGCGAAATTTAGTGCGGCAGTCTAACACAACCGATGATAAAATTTTGAGTTTGATTGAATGCAATAACGAAGAGGCCAAACAAGAGAACTCAAATAAAAATCCTATTGTCAATTCGACACAGCGCGATTATATGGCGGGTGAAGTATCGCGGGATATTACAAACCGTATTTTATTGCCGCAGGAAATTGTAGATGCACACAATGAGGGGATCATTCATTTTCATGATTCGGATTATTTTGCACAGCATATGCATAATTGCGACCTCGTTAATTTGGAGGATATGCTGCAAAACGGTACGGTTATTACCGGTACGTTGATTGAGCGTCCTCACAGCTTTTCGACAGCTTGTAATATTGCAACGCAGATCATTGCGCAGGTAGCTTCGAATCAATACGGCGGACAATCAATTTCATTAACGCATTTGGCTCCTTTTGTACAAATTAGTCGTGAAAAAATTCGCCAACAAGTCTTGCATGAGATCAAGAACCTTGATGTTGAAGTATCTATTGATAAGATACACAATATGGTGGAAGAACGTCTCCGGGAAGAAGTGCGTCGTGGTGTTCAAACGATTCAATATCAAGTAGTAACCTTGCTGACGACAAATGGTCAAGCACCGTTTGTAACTGTATTCATGTATTTAAACGAAGCGAAAAACGAACAGGAAAAGCATGATCTTGCTTTGATCATTGAAGAAATGTTGGAACAGCGTTACCAAGGAGTCAAAAATGAGAAGGGCGTATGGGTGACGCCGGCATTCCCGAAGCTGGTCTATGTACTGGAGGAAGATAATATACGGCCGGATGCGCCATATTATTACCTGACAGAGCTTGCTGCAAAATGTACGGCAAAACGCATGGTACCGGATTATATTTCCGAAAAGATTATGAAGCAGCTCAAAATTGATAAAAACGGGGAAGGGCAGTGTTATACTTGCATGGGCTGCCGCAGCTTTCTAACGCCGTTTGTGGATGACGAAGGCAAAGCGCAATACTATGGTCGCTTTAACCAAGGCGTTGTTACCATTAATTTGGTAGATATTGGTCTTTCGGCAGATAAAGATATACAAAAATTCTGGGAAATTTTTGACGAGCGTATGGAATTATGTCACCATGCCCTGCAGTGCAGGCATGAACGCTTAAGTGGAACATTGTCTGATGTAGCGCCGATTCTTTGGCAGTACGGAGCCCTTGCACGCCTGAAAAAAGGTGAGAAAATTGATAAGCTGCTGCATGGCGGGTATTCTACGATTTCGCTAGGTTATGCAGGTTTATGGGAATGCGTATACAGCATGACAGGGAAAAAGTTAACCGAGGCAGAAGGGGAAGCCTTTGGTCTTGAGATTATGAAAAAGCTGAATGAATATACCGCTAAATGGAAACAAGCTGAAAATATAGATTACAGTCTTTATGGTACGCCGCTGGAATCTACCACTTATAAGTTTGCAAAATGCCTGCAAAAGCGTTTTGGTGTGATTGAGGGGGTTACAGATAAGGGGTATATCACCAACAGTTATCATGTTCACGTAACGGAAGAAATCAATGCATTCGACAAGCTCGCGCTGGAAGCAAAGTTCCAGGCGCTGTCTCCGGGCGGCGCGATCAGCTATGTTGAAGTGCCTAATATGCAGAACAATCTAGAAGCGGTTATGCGGGTTATTCGGTTTATTTATGATAATATTATGTATGCGGAATTGAATACCAAAAGTGATTACTGCCAGGTTTGTGGTTTTGAGGGCGAAATTGAGATTCGGGAGCAAGACGGTAAATTAGTCTGGACTTGCCCGCAATGCGGAAACCAGGATCAAGATACCATGAATGTTGCGCGACGCACCTGTGGATATATTGGGACGCAGTACTGGAACCAGGGACGGACACAAGAGATTAAAGAACGTGTGATGCATTTATAGGCTTCATAAACGATACAAAGGGCATCCAGGTCGGGTGCCTTTTTCCATTTTTTGATTATGCGGGGGAATTTGCGGTTATGTTTTATGGAGATATCAAAAACTGTGATATTGCCAATGGCATTGGAGTACGGGTTACTTTGTTTGTTTCAGGGTGTACCAATCACTGTGAGCATTGTTTTCAGCCGCAGACGTGGGACTTTCATTACGGAAGGGAATTTACGTGCGAAACAGAACAAAAGCTTTTAAAAATGCTGGGGAAAGAGTATATTGATGGGTTAACGCTGCTTGGTGGAGAACCGTTTGAACCGGAAAATCAACATGCGCTGCTGCCGTTTTTGCAACGTGTGAAAAAACAGTATCAGAAGAAAACTATTTGGGCATTTACCGGATTTACATTGGAGGAGTTATGCGATGATAAATCCTATTCTAACTCCCTGGAAACAAATACAATTTTGGGGTTGTTAGACGTACTTGTGGACGGGCGCTTTATAGAAGCACAGAAAGATTTGTCGCTGCAATTCCGCGGATCATTAAACCAACGAATTATCGATATGAATCTTACGCGGGAACATCAAAAAATAATCTTATGGGAACAGACGATAAAATGAGGTAAACAGATCAATAAAACCCTAAAGATTGGGTATCTATATGGAGAATGTCATTGTTAAAAAAATTTGTCAGTTTCTAATATTTATTATTGACCTCAAGAAATCGCTATGCTATAATAAATATCGCTGACTGATTAGGACAGCAATCATATGTGGAGAGATTCCCGAGTGGCTAAAGGGAGCAGACTGTAAATCTGCCGGCGACGCCTTCGATGGTTCGAATCCATCTCTCTCCACCAAATAAAAAGCGCACATGCGCTTTTTTATAACCGCGGATATGGCGGAATTGGCAGACGCGCACGGTTCAGGTCCGTGTGAAGGCAACTTCATGCAGGTTCAACTCCTGTTATCCGCACCAGAAAGACAAAGGCAGCAGTGCTTTTGTCTTTTTTATGTACATTCTATTTCATTTCGAAAACATTTTATAAAAACTACTCTAATATATTGACATTTTTTTGTTTTTGGAATATCATGATATAAACGGGCGAAAACAGACTGAAACAAACAAATTCGGACTTGGATGAGATAGCAACAGCATAATGACACAATAACCCGGTGCGGAGGCAAAGGAATGCTTGCAGCAGAACGAAAAAGCAGAATCATAGACTTTCTGGAATCTAACGGAAAAGCGGAAGTGAATGAGCTGGCCGATATCCTTAGTGTGGTTCCGGAAACCATCCGACGTGATCTGCGTGAGCTCGAATTGCAGGGGCTTTTGGTGCGTACGCACGGCGGCGCGGTCATGGGGGAGAAGAAAGAACTGGAATATCCGGTTTTTGTACGTGAAATGCAGAATTACACCACGAAGCTGGCGCTATGCAAAAAGGCGGCGCAATATGTGGAGGAAGACGATACGATCTACGTTGACAATAGCTCCACGCTGATCAACATTATGCGCTATATCGATAAGGATATGAATGTGACGTTGCTTACAAATTCGATTGGGATATTGCAGTTGTCGTCTTCGATCGATAACAATGTGACTGTTATTTGCAGCGGCGGAGCGTTTAATAAGAAAAATATGTCACTTTCGGGATCGCTGGCAAACCATATGTGTATGGAGTTTATCCCAGATAAGGCTTTTGTATCGTGCCACGGGCTTTCTGTGGAATATGGACTGACGGACGGCAGTATGAACGAGGCTGCCTTTAAACGGAACATGATGCGCGTTAGCCAGAGGACATATTGCGTGGTGGATCACTCTAAGTTTGAGAAGACCGGCCCTGTCAAGCTGGCAGGACTTGATACATGCGATGTACTGATTTGCGACCGTATCCCCGATCCGCACTACTTAGATCAGTTATGTGAGACAAATGCACATATGGACATAATTTGTTGCGATTATAAAAAATGATTTATATATAATGTATTGATTTCATTGGAGATCATAAAGCGAGCAGTTTGGACGATCAATTATGGGAGGAACAGAAAATGAGTTACAAAGAGACGTTACTGGCACCAATCAAAATCGGCGAGAGAGAATGTAAGAACAGGTTTTTTGTACAGGCGATGGAATGTACAGACGCGGATGCGGACGGAAACCCAACAGACCTGACATATCAGAGGTATGAAAACCTGTATAAAGGCGACTGGGGGCTTATTGACTTAGAAGCGATCTCCGTGACGCAGGAAAGCCGTTCGCGTGCGAATCAGCTGATGATCATGGAAAAGAACGTTCCGGCGCTTACGAATTTTATGAAGAAGCTGAAAGAAGTCAACAAGGATACGTTGTGCGTTTTCCAGTTGACACATTCGGGCGAGCTTAGCAACCCGAATTTCTCCAGAAGGGTAACGGTATGCCCGTCTTATACGTACGGCGGCGACCTGCTCTCCGAAGATGAAGTAGAGAAGATCATGGACGGCTTTGTACTGGCTGCAAAAATTGCGCATGATGTAGGTGCGGACGGCATCGACATGAAGCTGTGCCACGGCTATCTGGGTTCGCAGATTTTGCGCCCGTTCAATACACGTAAATGGAAATACGGCGGAAGCTGGGAGAACAGAAGGCGTTTTGCATTCGATCTGTATGAAAGGATTGCAAAAGAAGTCAACGATAAGAACTTCCTGATTGGCTCCAAGGTATCTGCGTGGGAAGGATTCCCGGGCGGGTTCGGCACGGAAGGCCCTGATTCTCCAATCATGGACCTCACAGAGCCGCTTGACCTGATCAAGGGGCTTGAGGAACGCGGCGCGCAGTATATCGTACAGTCGGCGGGCAGCCCGTCTATCACAGTAACACTGACGCAGGCGGAAAAGAATTTCCCCTATATCGCGTATCTGCATCCGTACTGGCAGAAGGAATTTAAAAAGGTGTTGAAGCCGGAAACGGTGCTCATTGGTTCGAACTATTCTGTATGGGGCAAAGGCAACAAAAACCTGCAGATGGTAGACCCGAAAGAAAACACGATGTTCAAGGCTGGCTCGAAATTTATCGAAGACGGTGTTGTAGATATGCTTGGGCTCGGCCGTCAGTCGTTTGCTGATCCGCTGTTGCCCAAAAAGCTGGAGCAGGGCAAAGAAGATGATATCCACTTCTGCACGCTGTGCGACAACTGTCTGGAATTGCTAATCAGACAGGAACGTATCGGCTGTTGCACATACAATAAATACTATACGGATGTGCTTGTTAATCTGCGCAAAGAAAAGGGCAGGTTGACACAGAACCACACCTGATCGAGAAAAATGGAAAGCCCGGTGCAAATGTATCGGGCTTTTAGGGAGCAGCGACGGAGTATGCAAAAAGCCCTCGCAGCAATCAGCGAGGGCTTGAGCACAGCGTAGTCCGCTGCGACGTGGTGCCGAAGACCGGGATCGAACCGGTACGGGGTTTAACTCCCGCAGGATTTTAAGTCCTGTGCGTCTGCCAATTCCGCCACTTCGGCGCAGCCTGATTAAAAACTGCTTTCATATTTTATCACATTGACAGACGCAATACAATATGCGAAACAAAAGTTTTGCAGGGAACTAGGAGCAAATATGATCAATACAGTGACACTGAATCCGGCAATGGATAAAATCATTTATCTGGATGCACTCAACATCGATTGCATGAACCGGATACAACAAACAGAAAAGTGCATGGGTGGGCAAGGGACGCATCTGGCGTACAACCTTTCATTGCTCGGAGTAGATAACCGCACGTTCGGCGTGGCGTTCGGCCTTACAGGAAAAGAGATCATCGACATTCTGACAGAAGCGGGCGTGGAGACAAAGTATCTTTGGTATGAAACGCCGGAATCGCGCACAAACTATCTTGTCGTTGATAACGACAGAAACT
>JAYFQX010000025.1:0-2945 GCA_034926635.1 Christensenella sp.
TGATATGATACTTACATATCCACTTACTATGCGCTAAACTTTTATCCATTCGAAAAACTCCTTTCTCGTTTTCATGTAGCCTGAACATCTACATTCTACTCGAAAGGAGTTTTTTGCGCTGTAAGCTTTCTTTTTCCACCCGTTTAACGGGTGGGTTTTTGTTTCGTTCGCTTCGCTCCCTCAACTGGCTAAAGATATACAAAAAGGACGCGGTTTTCCGCGTCCCCTCTGCATAATGGAAAAGATCGTCAATGAGTAATAAGCTTTTCTACACCTTTTTCACTCTATCATCATATCACGTTTTCCCCGTGTTTTCCTGTACTGTTCCTGCACCCTTTCTGTACTCAACCTATTTTGCCACCCGCACTCACAGCTTGTTTCTCCCGACCCACTCGCGCACGCCCATTTTGGCTTTCTTTGCTGCGCGCTTCGCCTTGCGCTCCTTGGTATATTCGCCTCTTACCACGCTGTAGTAATCGTCATGGCAAAACTTAACGCCCCTCCCAAAATCAGGCAAACGACCATCGCCGCCTTGTTCCGCCCAGACTTCCGCGCACGCACAAGATAAACGATCGAGAGGATCATCACAATGATCCCGGCAAGCCCCCGCGTCCCTCGCATCCAAACCTGCGGATGGTACGACCACCCCGGCGGGATCAAAAAAATAATAGGACATACAAAGATCAGCAAAATCAGCGCACCGCAAATCGGCTTGAGCGCCTCCAACGCGTCCAACCTCAGAATTTTGATATACAAAATTACGAGAAACACCGTCGCCACAGTATGAAAATAATACCAAAAAACGTCGGCGTTGTGATTTACAAATAAAACCCACGTAAGCGCAACGTCCGCGCACGCAAATATGTTCAATACCATCCATTTTTTTTGATGCGAAACCATATTTTCCTCCTAACTTATCTAAATTTGGCATTTCATGTCATTGCCATGTTGCTGCGTCATCCATACCCATTGTTTGAAAATATTTGTCATATATTTCCCCACCTTTCGAACCTCCCATTTTCCATCTATCACTATTTGCAGCAAAATATCCATTTCCCCTTGAATATCCTTTTGCCGTAGCAATTATGCCAAGCGAATAGTTTCCCAGTTCTTCGGCATTCATTATCTTACCGCCAACTTTAAAATAGCCATACCCCTGCTGCATTAAATAATTCACGCCTTTCTCACCACCGATCGCAATCGCCTCCTCCATGATATCATGCGGAATTTGATCCCCGCACAGATCCTTAATGATTTTCGGATCATCTTTTAGATAATATTGACCTTTAAATGGACCAAATCCCACTAACTCAAATGGCCAAAATGGATTTTTTGATGTCTCTTCCAACATTTTCTGATAATTTTCCGTCACATCCAATATCTTCTCGGGATCAGCATTTTGTTTTCCAAACTCGGCCTTTATAAAAAGCAATGTTCCTTCCAGCAGATCATTTTTCTCTTCTTGGGTTGCTTGCGGGTATTGTTCGTTGATTCTCTGTTCAAACGCCTGCCTATAATCCCCAATAACATTTCCCTGCTCGTCCATTTCAAAATCCATTTCACGTCCAAATGATTTTTGAATTCCCTCAAATGAAATTCCTTTGCCGGTATCCCCCTCGCCGAGAATATCATACATTCGTTTCAGCTCCTCAGGCGCTTGTTCATACCCTGCATTTTGTTGTTTTGCTGTCACACTGCTCGCCTGCATATCAGACATATTCACCGTGCCATTTTGTCCCTTATTATAAATATATGCAGAAGTGTCTGAATTTATTCCATTTTTCGTCATTTTTTCTGGATTATTTTTATTATACACCATCCCCGTGCTGTTTAGGGTACTTCCCCCCATAATATTTTCCGCCGCGCCCGGCGTTTGCGGCAGGCTAAACGCATTACCTGTCTGCGCTCCTCCCGGCGTAAGCCCCGGCAGCGCCTGCGGCTTTTTCGCGACCGTCCCGCCGTATCGTGGCTTATCTGCACTACCGTATACGTCGTTCGCATATCCGGCGTTGTTCATTGCCGCCTGCTGCTGTTTTTCCTCTGCCAACCGCTTCGCATACTCCTGCGGCGTTTCCGGCTGATAACCATCTTCCGTCAAATACCCTATCAGCTCCCGCATGGTTTTTTCTTCCTTGGTCTCCCCTTTCGGTCCATATGTGGGGATCGGATCGCTTTTCTCCGGCACCTCAAACAGCGTGTCCAAAAACACCTTTTCCTGTTCTGGCGTCAGCTCGTCCTTGCCCAGCGGCGTAAGCCTCGGCAACGCCTGCGGTTTCTTTGCCGCTGTACTCCCGTATTTTGGATGATTTACACTGCCGTATACATCATTCGCATACCCCGCGTTATCCATCCCCGCATCTTTTTTCGTGTCGCCCCAGACATAATCGCTTTCCAGCACATACATGATCCGATCCGCATCGTCAGGCTGCTTGATCGCGCCCGGCACACCAAACGGATTTCCCGGCTTCATCCCCGGCGTTCCAAACAGGCTTTGCGGCGTGTTTTTCTTCGCCCCGCCGTACTTCGGCTTATCCACGCTACCATACACATCGCTGCCGTAACTTTTCTGATTTTGCTCCTTTGTATACTCCTCATGTGTATACACCTTATTTGTGCTATTCTTCACGCTGTTTTGCTGCCGCGTCGCTTCTTCGCGTTTTTGCCGCGCCTCTTCCTCTTTTTTGCGTCGCTCCTCCGCACGCCGACGCGCTTCTTCTTCCTTCCTCCTGCGCTCCTCTTCCTGTCTGCGGCTCTCTGCCTCGCTCTTGGTCTGCATTCCCCACTTGTTCCCATACGCGCTTTGCGCATAACTGTTTTTTGAATTGTTGCCCATTTTTTTATCCTCCTGTTATTCCTTTCGTTTATTTTTCCCGCATAGGGCGGTCGCTTCCGTTCTCTGCCTCGCTCTTGGTCTGCATTCCCCACTTGTTTCCGTATGCGCTCTG
>JAYFQX010000019.1:0-107333 GCA_034926635.1 Christensenella sp.
GTACAAGGAAATTGATCGAAGCGATGAGGGGATAATATCCCTGCCCTTCATTTTGCACTCAGAACTGTCCGAAAACAGACTCCTAAAAACGCTAAAAACCCGCTTAAATAGCGGGTTTTTAGACAAATTGTGGCGGAGAAGGTGGGATTCGAACCCACGTGGGCTTGCACCCAACACGATTTCGAGTCGCGCTCGTTATGACCACTTCGATACTTCTCCGCGCGACGACAATTATTGTATCAAAAAATGCGTGTAATTGCAATATGATTATGAAATCTGTATAATAATGAAGATAGAATTTTGTAACAGACGGAGCCGTATTCATGAAGCGAAAAAGTTTTCTCTTGGCATTGGTATCCATATTATTTTTTTTGAGCGCATGCGCTCTTTCTCCAATCGAAAAATATGAAAACTTTCTGGCTGACATGGATGCAGAAACCCGCATTGAAGTATGTCTTAAACAGATTTCAGAGAGAAATCCATCGCTTTATACGCGCGGTGATGTCAAAACGATTCAAAAGGACCTGAAACTGCTGCAAACAGATGATACTGAAATCGCCATTATTAACGACAGCCTGATCACAGTAGTGCGAACGCTGGAAGGATGTATCAAGTTGATTGACAGCAAGGACTTTGAAAAAGCACAGGCAGATTATGAATTTGCTGAAACGCTTTTTCGTACCGCGCAGGCACAGCTCGCGCAGCTT
This sequence comes from Christensenella sp., assembly GCA_034926635.1. Classification (GTDB taxonomy): domain Bacteria; phylum Bacillota; class Clostridia; order Christensenellales; family Christensenellaceae; genus Christensenella. The sequence goes on from JAYFQX010000019.1 coordinate 708, forward strand.
CGGGGAGGTGCGCCCAGTGTTTGACGAAGATTATATGAGGCTCGCCATCAAAGAAGCAATGCTTGCGCAGCAGGCGGACGAAGTACCTGTCGGCGCAATCATCGTGCATCAAGGCATCGTCATTGCGCAAACGCATAATATGCGCGAATCGTGTAAAGATCCGCTTGCACACGCAGAGTTGCTTGCGATCCGTGAAGCCTCGGCAATGCTTGGCGGTTGGCGGCTTTCCGGGTGTACCCTTTACGTGACGCTGGAGCCGTGTCCGATGTGCGCGGGCGGTGTCATCAACGCGCGTATCCCCCGTGTGGTGTTCGGCGCATATGATAAAAAAGCCGGCGCTTTTGGCACGCTTTATCACCTTGGCGAAGGCAGGCTCAACCATAAACCCGAAATAACCGGCGGCGTGCTGGAACAGGAATGCTCTTCGCTGCTGACAAATTATTTTCGAAATAAAAGAAAGTGAGATGTTTTGTAATGGAATGTAAACAGGAAAAAAACCGCGAGACCTGCGCTTGCACCTATGGATGTCCCAGAAGCGGTCTTTGCTGCGAATGTGTCCGTCATCACCGCAGCCGGGGGCAAATCCCGGGATGCTTTTTCAGCAAAGAAGGCGAAGCCTCTTTTGACCGTAGCGTAGAAGCATTTATCCGCGACTGGAACAACCGCCAATGAGTAAGGCGCGTCTGAAAAAAATAAGTACCGAACGCGAATACCTGCTGACTGCTGATCTCGCCCACCAAATCTGGCGCGAGCATTATTCCGCTTTTATCGGCGCCGACCAAATTGAATATATGCTGGAAAAATTCCAAAGCGTTAACGCCCTGAAAGCAGCGGTTGCCGCCGATGGTTACGAGTATTACCTGATCAAAAAAACAGGCGTTCCCATCGGTTATGCGGGAATCAAAACCAATCATCCCGCAGGTAAGCTTTTTTTAAGCAAGTTTTATATTTTAAAGGATTATCGCGGCCGCGGGTTTGCCAAAGACGTCATTGCAGAACTCATTGATATGGCGTCACGGTTGCGCCTAAAGTCTATCTGGCTGACCGTTTCCAAAAATAACGAATCTGCCATGACAGCCTACCGCCGTCTTGGTTTTACGCAAACCGACAGTATTTGTATGGATATCGGCGGCGGGTTTGTGATGGATGATTATATTTTCGAACGCTCGGTCTAAAGCTTCTTACCGGGACAGAGATCTTGCCTGCCCCGGTATTTTTGTACCCACAAACAGATTGCCGCTTATTAGTTCCCAGGACAAAGTTTCGCTAGGCTCACTGCCCCCGCTCTTCCCATTGTTCTGCATCGGAGAGTTTGGTCTGGATACGGATCGACCGTTTTTGTACAGCTTCCAGATGGTTTTGCGCTGCCGAAAGCGAATTCTGCGTTTTCTGCAAAAGCAGTGCAAATTGCTCGAACTCAGCTTTCACCGCGGCCAACATGTCGATAATCAAAGCGGAATGCTGCTTGATTGACAAGGTCTTAAACCCAGTTTGCAGGCTGGTCAACAATGCGCACAGCGTGGACGGTCCTGTCACCATCACTTTATATTTGCTTTGTAATTGCTCGATTAGACCTACGCGGATCACCTCGGCATACAGCCCTTCCGATGGCAGAAACATCACGGCAAAATCTGTTGTTTTTGGGGGACGAATATACTTATCGCTTATCTTCCTGGCTTCTGCCAGCACCGCTGTCGCCAGCTCTTTTTGCGCAATACGTACTTCCTCCATATTTCCCGCCTCCATCATGGCAAGCACACGCGAATAGCGATCCATAGGAAATTTCGCATCGATCGGCAGCAAGGTTGCCCCGCCTTCATCACGCGGCAGCTTCACGGCGAATTCCACTGCGTTATCTCCGGAGATTTTTACATTCTCTTCATATTGCCCCGGCGCCATAAAATCGGAAAGAAGCTTATAAAGCTGCACCTCGCCCCAAATACCGCGCGTTTTTACGTTAGACAATAAATTTTTCAGGTCTCCAATATCGTTTGTCAGCGCACGCACCTCGCCCATACTGCGATAAACCTGCTGTAACTGCTCGCTAACGCGTTGGAACGATGTAGAAAGCCCGCTTTTCAGCGTGGTATCCAGCTTTTGATCTACAGAAATCCTGATTTCGTTTAACTTTTCTTCCACAGTACGCCGCAAAATCTCCACGCTTTGATTATTGGCGCCCGCCGCGCGGTTTACGCTGTCTAAAACCATACGGGAGAGCACCTGAAACTGCTCTGTCACCTCAAGCCGCAGTCTTGCGCCATCGTCGTTTTTCCGCCCCTGTCGTACCAGAATTACAACGCACAACACGACCACTGCCGCAAGCGTAATCCATATTATATAATCTGTCATTACCATTCTCTCCTTTGCCTGTCATCCTCCCGCCGAAAACCGGAGCACATATTCATCGTCTAATTCCCTGCAGTCTATCATATCATACCACATGTACAAAGAAGGTATATCGTTCTGCTTTTGTATTATTTTCTGCTGGTACGCGCTTTTGCGGGATCACTTCTGTGATATAATATGAAGTACGGGAACACGGCTTCCCTATTCTATGATGAGGAAAACAACAATATGAAAAAAAATGATACGATAGAATTATCCATCGACGATCTTGGTACCGACGGTCAAGGGATCGGCAGGTATGAAGGAATGGCGGTATTTGTACCAGGTGCTCTCCCCGGCGAAACCGTGCGTGCGCATGTGATCACCCTGAAAAAAAATTATGCTGTGGGCAAACTGGAGGAGATCCTCACCGCTTCGCCTATGCGCGTAAAACCCCCGTGCCATGTATTTGGCAAATGCGGCGGCTGCACACTGCAGCATCTTTCGTATGCGGGGCAGCTGTCTTATAAGCATAGCGTGGTAGAAAATTGCCTAAGCCGTATCGGTGGTCTTAGTATCCCCGTCAATTTTCCGCTGCCGGCGCGTACGGAATACCGTTACCGCAACAAAGCGGCTTTTCCGCTGCAGCAAAACGGCGATTCCGTGAACGTTGGTTTTTATGCCAATCATTCGCACCGCGTGATCGATGTGGATGACTGCAAAATCCAGCCGTCCTCTTACCAGATCATCCTCTCGCAGCTTCGCGTCTGGATCGTTAAAAACAACGTTAGTATTTATAATGAGCAAACGCATACCGGGCTGTTGCGCCACATTGTACTGCGCGAAAATAAAAACGGCGACGTCATGCTTGTGCTGTGCATCAACGGAGAAGATATCCCCCGCCGTTCTCATCTGCTTACACTGTTTGAGTTTGTGTTGCCGCAGGTAAAATCCATTATGCTGAACATCAACACCAAAAAAACAAACGCGATTTTGGGCGATCGTTCCGTCTGTATTTACGGACAGGATCATATTTTTGAGACACTTTGCGGGCTTGAATTCAAAATTGGTCCGCAGACGTTTTTGCAGGTGAACTCCGCTCAGACAGAAGCGCTTTATCGCACGCTGATGAAATCCCTGCGCCTGACAAAGTCCGATACGGTGCTCGACCTTTACTGCGGCGCAGGAACAATTTCCCTGCTTGCCGCGCAAGAGGCCGGAAAAGTCTTCGGGATCGAAATTGTCCCGCAGGCTGTTGAAGACGCACGTTTTAACGCACGCCTGAATCATATTGATAACGCGGAATTCCTGGTGGGCGATGCGGCGGCTCTACTTCCCGGTCTACTGAAAAGTCACGGAACGCCAAACGCGGTGATCGTGGATCCCCCACGTAAAGGTCTTGAAGAGAGCATCATCCACCTGATCGCTTCTTCCGGCATTCCAAAGGTTGGCTATGTTTCCTGCAATCCCTCTACCCTCGCACGCGATTTAAAATTATTTACCGAGCTTGGTTATCAGCCAGGCGCAGTGCAGCCGGTGGATATGTTCCCGCAGACGACTCATGTGGAGACGGTAGTATTGATGTCTAAGGTCAGGTAAAAAGTCAAGAAAAAGGTCTGATTTCAGGTCTCTTTTACTATCGGGAGCATGAAAACATTCAATCCGAGGCCTAAACTTAACGCTCTGCGGAAACAGGGCAAAAGGCAGGAAACAGATAAAGTGTGTATAGTTTCGATACTGATTTGGATATCGGCGAGAGTTTGGGTAGTGGATTGGATGTTATATTTTGGTATAATATGGCGAGTGATCTTTAGAGAAAGAATAAAATCAATGAAGATTGGCAGACAATATTTATAATAATGGCGTCCCGCTATACGATAAATGTGAATAAAACAAAATCCTCCCGACCATCATAAGCAAGAGGGTTTCGTGCATCTATATGAATTAACCTTCAATATCAACTTTTATCCCGGACTTGAATTCCACCGTAAAATGGTCTTCAAATACGATGATTTTCTGCAGAATCCTACGAACAAAGTTCTCATCAAACACGGTAATCGCGCAAGTCTGTGATTTCAAGAAAATTTAGTGATTTTGGCTGCCGTTTATCCCGGATGACGCCTGCAGTTTCTGACTTGACTTTAAAACCCAGAGCAGAATGTCTCCTTCACCGTTCATAGGAATTACTGTTATAACTTTTTCAGAAATTCTTTTTATAAAGCTATTTTACATCACTTCAGACACAAAATCCTTCCGAAACATCAGCAGTCTCGGAAGGATTTTATGTTTATGGTGGACTAATGTTATCATTTTCCTGTACTTAAACTATTTTAACTTTTCCGAAAGCCCTGTAAAAATAACGCCCAACGCATGCGCGCCAGCATCCGGATAACCGATGCTCCGCTTTCCAACCGTGCCCGCGCGACCCATCCGCGCCACAATGTCTTTTGTTTTTTCTGCACCGCTTACAGCAGCCGCTGCGCCCAGCCTGAATCCCTCCGCGAAACTGTTTCCCTCCTTTGCATACGCTGTCCACGCATTTGCGCAGGGTATTAAAGCATCCATCAGTGTCTTATCACCGATTCCAGCGCCGCGCCCAAACGACCGTTCGCCCGTCTTCTGTACCCCAGCAACCGCAGCCTGCATTAGCTTCGCAAAACCGGCTACATCAAGTGATGTCATTCCTTCCGCCGCCTTGCCTGCCGCACGGAACGCAGACCCCCAAATCGGGCCGGACGCTCCGCCGCAATATTCCATGATTACCATAGAGCATTCGCCCAAAAACGCTCCAATATCTTTTGCCTGTATAAGGCTAGTCCATTCGCGCTTTACCTGCCTGAAGCCTTTGGCTACACTCATGCCAAAATCGCCATCGCCCGCAAAAGAATCAAGCTCGCAAAACGGCACTTCATTCTCAATAATAATTTCGCTCATTGCGTCAACCAAATATTTCATATTATCCGTAGTAAAACGATCCGCTACCGCAGCGTATTCTGCAGGCGTTTCGATACGGTACTTCGGTTCTGCTTGCGCTTGTTTTTCATCATCTTCACTTTGGGGCTGCGCTATCCCCGCTTTTCCGTTGATATGCAACGCTGGCGTTTCGCACGGCGTATCCAAAAGCTCTTCCAACTCATCATCCAATTTTATGACAGATAACGATGCTCCCGCCATATCGATGCTCGTCATATAATTCCCTACCAACGTGCGCACAATTGTGACGCCCCTGCCGGCAAGCTCCCGCCCAACCGCGGCATTCAGCAAATACAGTTCCATAAGTGGTGAAGCGCCAAAGCCATTGACCATAACCGCCACCCGTTCTCCTCCGGATATCATAAGCGATTCGCATAATGATTGCGTCATTCTTGCCGCCAATTCGTTAGCACCTTGCAGTTCGCAGCGTTCAATGCCGGGCTCCCCATGAATCCCAACGCCGTATTCCATCTCCGTCTCGCCAAGTTCAAATGTCGGCGTGCCTTTTGCAGGCACCGTGCATGAAGTCAATGCAAAGCCTATGCTCTTTACACTGTCCGCCGCTTTTTGCGCAATTCGTTTGACTTGTGCAAGGGGATAGCCTTTTTCAGCCGCAGCCCCGGTAATCTTGTGCACAAACACAGTCCCCGCCACGCCGCGGCGCCCAACCGTATAAAGGCTGTCCTGCACCGCAATATCGTCGTCTACCTTAATGTAGTCCACAGCGATTCCGTCTTCTTCCGCCAATGCCGCGGCATTTTTAAAATTCATCATGTCACCGCTGTAATTCTTAATGATCAGCAATACGCCTTTTTCTCCGGCAACACGCCGAATTGCCTGATATACCTGTATCTGTGACGGCGACGCAAATACATCTCCGCAAACTGCCGCGTCAAGCATTCCTTTCCCTATAAATCCTGCATGCGCAGGCTCATGGCCACTTCCGCCCCCGCTGATCAAATTCACTTTATCTTTGCGTATATCGCGTTGATACAATACTTTATATTTTGCATCCAACCCCAACGCCGGGTGCGCCGCCGCAATCCCGCGGCACATCTCCCGCGCGACGTCCTCCGAACAATTTATTATTTTTTTCATCTGTTTTTATCCCCTTTTTTCCTTATACGCCGCACCCAATTTATCTGCAGTTTCAATCGCCGCTGCTACGTCGTCTACTGTAATCGGGAATGGCATTGCATAAATGGATTCTTCCGGGATACACGCTTTTTCCGCTACTGCCGTAAGTTCTTCTTTGCTGATAGACTCTACCCCAATATCCGCAAGACAGACCGGCAACCCTATCGCAAGACAAAAATCCAATACCTCTTCGATTTCTTCCATCGGCGCATTTTCTAGCACCAACTGCGCCAGCGTACCAAAGGCAACCTTTTCTCCATGAAAGCTGTGATGAGTTCCCGGCAGAATCGTAAGTCCGTCATGAATCGCATGTGCTGCCGCCAAACCGCCGCTTTCAAACCCAATTCCCGACAAAAGGATGTTTGCTTCTATTATATTTTCCAATGCGGGTGTAACTACTTTTGCTTCACACGCTGCTTTTGCCTTCACGCCGTCCGCAAGAAGAGTTTCATAACATAAGGTTGCGAGTGCGAACGCCGCTTTGGTTCCTTTGGCCGATCCGCATAGACCTTCCCTATAGCCGCACGGAAGCCCCGCGTTTATATTTGCAGACGAACGTACGTTCGCTCTCGCTTCAAAATATGTAGAAAGCGCATCGCCCATCCCCGATACCAAAAAACGTACCGGCGCGCCTGCAACCACCGTGGTATCAATCATCACCACGCTTGGGCTTTGCTTGAAATATGCATAATCGTCAAACGCTCCGTCTTCATGGTACAACACAGCAGAATGGCTTGTCGGCGCATCTGTTGCCGCAATCGTAGGAACAATAATCAATGCTTCGCCCTGCGCGACGCACTTCGCCGTATCAATTGCTTTGCCGCCGCCCAGCCCTATGGTGCAGCTGCAATTTTTTTCTTTGGAAAGCGCCTGCAGCCTTGCCACTTCTTCCCTTGAACATTCTCCACGAAATCCCGTTTCTACAAACGTTACGCCAAATTTTTCAGCAGATTCCTGCAGTTTTTCCCTGACGCGCGCCGCATCATCCGGATGCGCGATCAAAAGCGCAGACTCTCCAAATGTTTTTACAAAATACCCAATGTTTTTAATCTCGTCTTCGCCCTGCACATATTTTGTCGGGCATATATAAGCTTTTCTCATGTTTATTCTCCCATTATTTTATATATAGTCATTTAAACATTGTACTCAAATATGGTATCCTTAAACTCCCGAACCGGTTTTATTTCTTCAGGCGGAAAAATCTGTCCCGCAACCGGCAGCATTGGATTATATACTGTTTCAATATCCATTACCCCGTATTTTTTGGCATTAACTTCTGTTCTTTGAAGTTTTCCGCTAACCAGCACTGCACACATACTCGGATATACGATCGCATAAACAGCAATCGACGTTCCCTCCGGCAAGCTTTTTAATAATTTATCGTACTCTTCTGAGAATACCAAACGGTTTGTTTGCGTTAATCTGGCCTGCGGTACTGCCAACAGCTTTGGATATCCGTCTTTATCGACATACGCCAGCACCTTAAATCCCTGCTCCGCATCAAAATATTGACGCGTCAAAACATTGACAGCTTCCGGTTTTTTCCCTGCGCCGACCTTTTCCAATACACCTACGATATCGGCAGACGCCTGTTTTATTTCATCTAGGTCAAATTGTATTTCCTCAAAAGCTTTTTTCTTCAAAATATGCGCCGGAGAATATCCGTTTACATTGTTATAGCGAAATTCCGGGATCTGGTTTAATGCATCCAGCATCTTTCCACTTTTTTGGCTCTCTACCCAATCGGCTTTTCCTGCCGCAGCTTTAGTCCCCCCAATTACCGAAAGAAACCCAACCTTCGTACGTACCCGTTGGTTTCTCTTTGACTTTCCCGCCGAATATTCTCCCCAAATGAACGTATCTCCATCATAAATGTGAAGCGATGTTAGCATTGTAATATGAGGCGTGCCATCCTCATTCACCGTACCGTAAAAATCGATTTGTTCTTCATCATGCCGATAGGATGTATTTACTTTATTAATTGATTTCATGGTTCATTTCTCCTTTCCAGTACAAAAATTATGTTAATATTGCCGGTTCTTCTTCGGTTTTCATTGCCCCCGTCCACATAACCGTTTCCGGATTTACACCGCTGCTCAATGCCACCTCATATAGGCGTTCCATTTTTTCTTTTTTGATGAGCGCAATATCATTTAACTGCCAATCCATATCTAACCGTTCATATTTGTCCTTGCATAGGTTATTGAAGGCCAGCAGCTCCCAGCGTTCAACCACCGGCTGCAAATATTCCGCAATAAACTTTCCAATATAGAGGATGTTTTCATCCGAATCCGTAATATGGGGGATAACCGGTGTCCTGATCCATAATTTTGTTTCCGGATGAAGCGCACAATATTCCGCAATATACCGCGCGTTTTTAAGAATTGTTTCATTATCCACGTGGGTATACTTTTGATGTTTCCTGCGTTCATAGATCTTAAGGTCTAAGAGTACCAGGTTGGTATAAGGCAGGATCCCCTCAAAAACTTCCTGCCCTACCATACCTGCCGTATCAAGTGCAGTATGAATTCGTTCTTCCTGCAGCCGGCGGAAAAACTTTGTAACAAATCCCGCCTGCAAAAGGCATTCTCCGCCCGAAGCGGTAATACCACCCTCTGTCCCGAAATAATTCCTATCCTTAAGCACCTCATATACGAGATCTTCCAGCTTCCATTCTGTGCCCTGTACCTCCATCGCAAGCGTCGGGCATTTCTTTACACAGCTCTCGCATGCCACACAAGTAGCCCTGTTAACCGAAATCCCAGCTTCCGTCAATTGGATGCTATCGGTCGGGCATGCTTCAATGCATAATCCACACCCCATACACCTGGATGCATACCATTCAATTTGTTTTTTATGCGACAGGCTTTCCGGATTATGACACCAAGCACAACGCAGATTACAGCCTTTAAAGAACACGGTGGTGCGCAATCCCGGGCCGTCTTCGGTCGATAATCTCTGGATATTGAGTAGCAAAGCTTTGTTGTCGTCCATGTTCCCATGCTCTCTTTCGTTTAATTTCTCTTAAAACTTCTGATGGCTTTCCCTCGCAATAATTTCGTTTTGCAGTTCTTTACCGATCGAGGTAAAATATGCGTTATATCCAGTCACACGAACCAGCAAAGTGCTGTAATCATCCGGATGCTCCTGCGCATCTTTGAGCATATCGACATCAAGGATATTGATCTGTAGGGCAGTCCCGCCATTTTCAATATACCCTTTTAAAAACGTCTTGAACTTTTTCTTATGCTCGGGGTCACGCAACACCGTCGGATTAAACGTAATCGTATGGCTTGCCCCGTTAGGCAGACAGTTCTTATAATGCTCAAAATCACCTGTGTCCCAATCCTTGCCTCCCAAAGCTTTCCCGACAGAATTGGTGTTCGCGGTCGGTCCGTTAATATCCGCCCCATTTGACGGACAGATTGCGTTAGACAAAAACTGTCCGCGTTTTCTTCCGTCCGGCGTTGCAAACGTGATCCCCGCGTAAGTGACCCAATAATTCCAGCTCAGCATCCCCGGTCTATATTGTTCGTCGCTGCCTATCGTGCGGTACTTCCAACATTCTGACGTCCAAAGATCCATAATCCGTTTTGCCAGCGCATCCGCTTCATCATCGTCACGTCCGTATTTCGGCGCTTTGTTTTTGGCAATCGCCTGCAAGACCTCATAACCTTCCCAATTTGCTTCCAGAGCCTTGATCAATTCGTCCATTGTACAAATTTTTTCGTCATATACCAGGTATTTAATTGCCAGAAGAGAATCAACTGTCGTTGCATAAGATACACCTTCGATGGTGCAAAAGCGCAGCTCTGCCCCGCCTGCGACAACATCTTTTCCGCGTTCTGCACAGCCTTTCATCAAGACGGAAAGAAAAGGCGTGGGGCTATACTTCGCCCGCATGAAATCGCCAAGATTATAGAGTTCCACACTCTTTTGGATGACATACTTGATCTGCTCCTCAAACGCAATATAAAACTCTTCGAATGTCCCAAATTCCCGTGGATCCCCCGTTTCCGGACCATCCTGCGCGATGGGATAAGCTTTCCCCGCAAAGTCAAAGTGGTCTACCAGATCCTTTCCGTTTCCGAGCGCGAGTTCGACAGCTTTTACGAGCACGACATTACAATTCACCGTCTCCGAGCGGTCGTTTCCGACCATGGTATTTTCCATACATCCTACCGAAGCATACTCAAACACATTGTCTTCGTTGATCAGCTCTTCCACGTGCCCTTCTTTTGCCTCGCGCATCATCCCCGCCATGGCGCGCTCATCAAAATTAATCAAAAACGGCGCTCCCTGGCTATGGCTCACCATATCAACGACTTTATCCAAAACCTCATCCGGCGTTCCCCTGTGCAGTCTGACATTCGGTTTCGGCTCCAACATCGGCGTCATATCATCTATGACTTCAAACAACGCCATTGTAAAGTCATTGGAAACATCGATGCCGCCTTTTCCTGCTCCTGAAAAGTTGAACAACTGCCCATATCCTGCTGTGATCCCTTGGTTACAGCCAACCTGAATCGCCGCGTCATAAGCCGTATTACAATGGATAAAAAAGCATTTTAAAATTTCTTTGCCGAATTCCCTGTCCATTCCCTGTTCCAGAGACTTCTTCCAATAAGGATAGAGATATCGGTCGATATTGCCAAACGACGTTCCTGCACCGGGATAGTTTTCATCTGCCATAATCAGCATATGCGGGATCCATAGGCTGAGCATCGCTTCCCAAAAATTAGTTGCAGGTTCCCACGGTACGCGACGAAGCATTTTAGCCATCTCAAGCAGTTCTTCTTTTCGCTGGGGTGTATTCGCTTTTGGCGCAAGTTCTTCGCAATAATCCGCATATTTTGCGGCAAGCTCTTTTGCCATGAGGCAGGACGTCATCATCGCGCGTAGCTGACCGCCACGCTCTCCATCTTGCTCCTCTTTTGAAAGACCGTTCAATAATCTTTCATAATATTCGTATTCGCTCCGCAGTCCAAAATCAATGATCTTCTGATGCCCGGGAATCAAGTGTCCCGCCGCCGGGCCCAGGTTTCCAAAACCCCTGTTGTTGTATTCGTCACAGCGCACCGAATATCCATCCATACCGTTTAACATTTTCTCGCGCTGTTCGGTCTCTTCTTTTGTCAGGCAATGCGAAAGCCGCAGGTTAAATCTCGCTCCCGCAATCAGGTCTCCCGGGAAAATTTCAATCGGGACATGGTTCACCATGACCTCTCTGTTAAACCATGCCTTACGTTCTGCGATCGTCTGATCATAAAATCCTTCTGGCACCTCAATAACATGCGAAAGTCCGATCTGCTTTGCAGATGCTTCTGTGACACGATATCCACGCACTTCCTCATAGGTAATGGTATTGATCGTCATATCATAAAGCAAATCCCAGGATTCACCCGTTGAAAACGAAAGGTATTCGTTATTCCATTCGCGTTCCCTGCCTTTATAATAAAAATCGCGTAGCCATTGGATCCTTGGCGAGAGATTTTTTGGTTTTTTTAGCATATCCAGCGTATTTTTTTCTGACATTTCCTTCACTCCTTATCTTTATATGATCGAAAATATTACATCTGCATCATCTTAAAAAGAATGCATTGCTTCCAGCACGCCTTGTTCGCTGAAATTCTTATCTTTCCTTTTGATTTCGGATGCTATCCTCCCTGCGCTCAGGATCAATATCCTATCGCAAATATTCAGCAATTCGCGCGTTTCCGGAGAAAAGACGATAATCCCTTTTCCCTGCATTTTTTCGTTGATCAATAGATTGTAAATTTCATTTTTGGCTTTTACATCAACGCCGCGTGTGGGTTCATCAATCAGGATCACATCAGAATTGCGCAGCAGCCATTTTGCCACCACAACCTTTTGTTGGTTTCCTCCCGATAAAAACTGTACCGCCTGCTTAGGGCCGGTTGTTTTGATCTCCAGCTTCTCAATATATTCATTTGCAGCGTCCAGCATTTTATTTCCGGAAAGTATTCCGCCCTGTTTCATTTTCTCGAGGGACGCAACCGTGATATTATCTTCAACGGAAAGCATAATGGCCGCCCCTTCTTTTTGCCTGTCATTTGTAATCATGCCGATTCCATTGGCAATCGCTTCTTTTGGGGTAGATGGATGGATCGTTTTACCATCTTTTACCATTTCGCCTCCATCAGGCTGCAACACCCCAAAGACGGAAAACATTAATTCCGTAATTCCGGAACCCTTTAGCCCCGCCAGCCCAATAATCTCCCCCTTATGAAGATCAATAGAAATGTCTTCATATAGGTTGTCCTTTTTCAGCGCCTTTAACTCCAGCAGTTTCTTCCCTTCATGCTCTGCCAATGTTTTTTTGCTGTATTCCCCTTGCCATCCTTCGCTTTCGCCCAACATTAAGTGAATGATCTTGCTTTCACTGAGCGCCTCTTCTTTCGCAACAAAGGTTCCTGCATTTTTACCGTCCCGCAGCACGACGACTTCATCGGATATCGCTACGATTTCCTTTATTTTATGGCTGATATAAATAATCCCCAGTCCCTTTTCACGCAGGCTGTTCACTACTTCGAACAAATGCTCTACTTCCTTCTGGTTCAGCGGTGCCGTTACTTCATCTAAAATCAAAATTTTAGGATCCATAAGCATTGCCTTGGCAATAGACACAACGCCTTTGCCTACCAACGAAAGGTTCTGTACAATCTCTTCTACGTCAATAACAAAGCCCAAATAACCAAGCACCCTGCGGCTTTCTTCCTTCATCTTCTCGCGATCCAACGTACCTGATTTTTTCATAATTTCACGGTTCAGGAAAATATTCTCATATACTCGCATATTTTCGCACAGCGTGGGTTCCTGGTGCACCATACCAATCCCATGTTCTTCTGCTTCCTTCGGGTTCTGGATATTAACGGTTACACCATCCAGTTCCATGGTTCCCCCGTCCTTCGCATAAATTCCCGCTATAATATTGGAGAGTGTCGATTTTCCGGCACCGTTGGTTCCGATAATCGAAATGACCTGCCCCCTGTCCAGTGCAAAATCTACTTCTTTCAGCACTGGTACGCCCAGGAATCCCTTTTCGATTTTTTTCATTTCAAGTAATTTTTTTTCCATATTACCTACCTACTGAAATTTTATAGTTTGAAAGCGCACATCAAATTTCGATGATTTTTAATTCTTTCAGCCGCTTGCTCTCGTTTTTTTGATGGATAATCGCAATCACGACGATGATACAGCCCGTAAAGAATAGCTGATAATAGGACATCAACCCCTGAATATTGAGAATGTTCAATAGGATCGCAATAATTCCCGTTGCCTGCATGGTGCCTGCAATGCTTCCTTTTCCGCCGGAAAGCGCGATCCCTCCGATAATAGAGATCGCAATGCTGTTCATGTCATAATTACCTTTTGTCGCCTGCGTGATTTCGATCCCCTGCAAACGAGACATGGAGATAATTGCCGCTACCCCGACCATCAGACCACAAACAGCGTAAGCGATAATTTTCCATTTATCCGTATTAATACCGGATAGCTTTGCAGCCTTAAGTCCGCCGCCCGTGGCATATAAGCGCATTCCAAATTTTGTCTTATTACATAGGAAAATCATAAATAATCCGATTGCGATAAAAACCAAAACGCTGATTGGTACGATGTTTCCAATACTCGCATTTCCGATAAACTTGGAAGCCTCCACATCCTTGATAAAAATGGGAATGCCATTTGAGATCATATAGGAGAGCCCCTTCAACAGGAACTGCATTCCAATTGTTGCGATAAACGCCGGTATTTTGAGTTTTGTTACAATCAAACCGTTCCCAATCCCCACAACCACTGCAAATACCAGCGTCAGGATCACAACCAGCTCCCAGCCTCCGGTCATAAATCCGGATTTTCCCTGCAAGATGCCTGTTCCTGTCGCCGCACCATAGATCATGTTGGTTACGTTTACCGCCAGGATCGGCGCAAAAACAAGGTTCGCACCTACCGAAAGGTCAATCTCTTTGGAAACCAGCACAAGGGATTGCCCGATTGAAATAATACCATTGAGCGTACACGCAAACAGGATCACTTGGATGTTCATAGGCGATAGCAACGTCGGGTTAATCAGCCAGCCTATAAAAACCTCGGCAATTAATACGATAAGGAGCAGATATTTTGACAGGAATCCCTTCCTGTTGCTTTTTTCTAAACTTTTTTCCATCTTAATACCGCCTCCCCGTTAAGCCTCTTTTAATACGCCTGTTTTCCTGTTTACAAGGCCGTATATAAATACTACGGCTATAATCAGGATGCCCTTGATTGCCATCTCCACATAGGTTCCAAGACCGGACAACGCCAGCATGTTCATCAATATCCCCATGGTAACCATGCCGAACAGCACCCCCAGAATAGATCCCCTGCCGCCGTCCAGGGATACGCCCCCCAATACTGCAATCGCAATCACCGTTACCTCTTGTCCCACGCCGGCATCAGCATTACTTCGACCAATCTGCGTTGTGATTAACGGCGCTGCAAAAGCCGCCATAATACCGCAAATCACAAAGACCGCTATTTTTACTTTATCAATTCGGATGCCGCTCATCCATGCGGCGCGTTTATTTGCGCCGGTATAATAAATATCTTTGCCAAATTTTGTTTTTGTTGTGATAAACCAGAATACCAATCCAAGAGCAACGCACAAAACAAACGTGAGGGGGATCCCGCCTAAATCACCCTTGGCGAGCGTCGTATAAATCGGGTAAGCCGTTGTCATGAACTTAGCCTGTGCATTGGTAATAATGCAGGCAAGCCCCGAATAGATTGACATGGTCCCAATGGTTACCATCAAAGACGGAACCTTCATTTTGGCAACGATCCAACCATTTAAAAATCCACAAGCAGCGCCTACGCCGAGCATCGCTAAAATGGAAAGCGGTTCGCTGAAATCAACAATTTTTGAAATCACCATCACACTAAGCGACATAATCGCACCGACTGAAATATCGATTTCTCCCGTCAGTAATACAAGTGCCAACCCAATTGCCATAATCCCTGCGGGTGAATTTACCCGCAATACATTCGCCAAATTTGTCGGCTGAAAAACATTAGGCACGGCAATCGCCGCAACCAGTAAAAATATAGCAAGTATAATAATTGAAACAAATATTCCGTTCCCACTGGATAAAAGCTTTGAAACACGACTGTTTTTCTTTTCCATTTCTTTTCTCCACCTCGTGACATCTAACCATGCTGTGACCGGATTTCAGGTCCCCTTTTTAAAGGGGACCCCGTAATCCTGTTATATTTCAAAGCTTATGCTTCGTAAGGAGGACCAAACGTATACTGATACCATTGATCCGGCGTCTGGGTTTTCATTCCAAATATTTCTGCTCCATCAACTGTAACCATCGGAATATTCGGTGTTGCGATATCC
Organism: Christensenella sp.; assembly: GCA_034926635.1. Classification (GTDB taxonomy): domain Bacteria; phylum Bacillota; class Clostridia; order Christensenellales; family Christensenellaceae; genus Christensenella. The sequence continues at coordinate 16,540 of JAYFQX010000019.1, forward strand.
TGCGGTACATCTTCGCCCATCAATACTTTCAATGCCGCACGCAGCGAGATATCTCCGATTAATGGCGTATAAGGTGTATTCATCTGAATTCCGCCTTGATCCATCAAGCTGTAAACTTCTTTTGAATCATCGATAGACAGAATAATCACTTCTTTTCCGCCTTCACGACTATTGAGGCGACCTGCTTCCTCGCATGCTTGATAGGAAACAGCAGCTTTATTACAGTCGGCATTAAATACCGCGTCAATATTGTCGTACGCCTGGAATGCGTTCTGCGCATTGACATAAGATTCTTGCCTATTATCCTGATCATGATAAGATTGTAAAATGTTAATCCCCGGGAAATAGCTGCAAACTTTAAGGAAGTATCCGGTACGGATCGTATCAGCAGTACTTCCGGCAGGTTTCCGTATCAATGCCACATTTGCTTTTACTTCTTTGCCTTCTGTCTCCTGAGCCAATTTCCACACCAGGTACATCCCGTTCTGTGCGCCATTCGCCGGGAAGTTTCCGGTGATACGGCATGTAACGTCCGGATAGGATGTCACACGGTCAGAGGTAATAACCGGAATTCCGGCTTCTTCTGCGCGTTGTGCCGGCGGACCGGAGGATGCTTCGATCATCGGCCAGGTTACGATCGCATCTACCTTTTGTGCAATCAGGGTATCCATTTGGCTTGCATAGGTGTTCATGTCAAAGTTGTAGTCCATAAATATGATTTCTACGTTGTCATGCCGCTCTGCTTCATACTGGATACTATCCTGATAATTTGCAATCCATGCATCGTTCAGACCGGAAGATACTACGCCGATGGTATACTTTTTATTCGTGTCTCCAACCGCACCTTCAGGCAATGGAACATACTCGTCCGAGAAGGGCAATTTCAGTTCATTTCCACTAAACCCACCTGTGATTTCAGTGCCCATACCCGTTTCCCATGTGAATCCATCATAAAAATCACCATTGGGATATGCCTGCGCATAGGTGTCCAGTCCTTCTTCCAAATACATATCATGGATCTGCTTGTTTGCATCGGAAAGCGGCAGATCGATAAAGAATTGGATAATCTGTGCGTCAGAAAGTCCTTTATCCCCGAGACCTTCAAAGAATTTCAACGCTTCCAGGTCCGAAAGCGAAGAAGCTTCCTGGACAAGCTTCGCTACTGCGTCATCGCTTGCCGCTGCTTCACTGGAAGCAGGTTCCTGCGGCTTTTCCGAAGCCTCAGTCTCCTGTGTCGCCGCTGCCGGCGCTTCGCTTGGCTGCTGGCTTTCCGCAGGCGTTTCCGCCGGTGTGCAGCCCGTAAACACAAGCGCCACCGCCAAACAAATCACCAGCAATGTGCTTAAGAGTTTTTTTGTTCTTTTTTCCATAATTGTTCCCCTTTATCCTTATATTTGTGACAAGACGTCACGAAATTAATACTACAAATAATATGGTTCATCAGCAGTCCTAATAGTTACATGCAATTTTATTTTGTTAAGTTTTGAAAATTCGCCTTAAATGCGTAATGCAAGGCTTCGTATCGGAACAACTTAATCATATCCAAACAAAGCTAAAAAGTCATCGGACTATTTAGCCTGAGAATATGAAAAAGCTTTCAAAATTTTTAGCATTAAAATGGTAATTTTTTGTCTTCAAATTTGCATTATTTGTATCAATTTGTTATATTAGAACTTGAAAATGGTAATTTTTTGTAATTTTATTGTGTTTTGTTGTAAAAATCATGGATTGTTTTTACAAATTCGTTTTATTGAATTTAAAAAAGCTTTTATTATATAATGAAACCATTCCCTAAAAAAATAAAATAACAAACGATTCATCGATTGTATTCCTTGGAGGAAATCTGTAATGCCGGAGTTTAAAATCATGGATATTTTTAATACGCCTCAATTTCAGAAATTACAGGATAATATTGCTGAATCTGTCGGCCTCGCTATTATCGCAACTGATTATACCGGAACGCCCATTACAAAGCATAGTCTTTGTACCCGTTTTTGCTGTATGGTTCGTGACCATCCCTATTATAAAACATTGTGCGAGCGCTGCGATTCCCGCGGCGGGCTGGAAGCCGCCCGAACCCGAACGCCATACATTTACACATGCCACTCCGGAATCGTCGATTTTGCGATCCCGATTATCTATAATAACGCTTATCTTGGTGCGGTGATGGCAGGACAGGTTTTGCTGGATAATCCGGAAAACACAAATGGATTGGAACAGATTTATACAGATAACAGTATTGCGCCACTAAAAACCGGCAATTATTATGATGCATATTGCTCGCTCCGAAAAATGAAAATTGAAGAGATTGTTTCTATCTCCAATATGCTGTTTTCTGTTTGTAATATGTTTTTGGAACTAGAGGTAAGCAAACGTTTTACATCCCCGGAAGAACATGCGGCCAATTTTTCCGAGGAAAAGCCTTCGGGCTCTCCTGCGAACAAAAATATATTGACGCCCGTATATGAATATATTGAAAAGAATATTTTTGATGACTTATCTTTAAATCGCGTAGCTTCGGCATGTAATATCAGCGCCAATTACTTAAGCCGGCTGTTCAGCAAATATAACGATACAACGTTTTCCAATTATGTAAATCAACAAAAAATAGAATACGCAAAAAAGCTGCTGATCTCTACCGATATGTCCGTGCAGGAAATCGCCCTGAAATTTGGCTATAATGATTGCAGCTATTTCATTAAAGTTTTCAAAAAAAATGTTGGCGTGTCTCCCGCAATTTTCCGGCAGCAACAATAAACTCAATATAGCTTGATCTCTTATAACAATGTGGTAATCATCACAACCACCTTTATTTCTCCCCAAGCATAACATTGACAAGGTAAGTCCTTCCTTGTTAAGATTCTCCTATAAGGATTCCGCAAAGCCATTCAGATACTGTTTTCCGGGTTTCTTGTTGGGAGGTTTTTTTATGAAAAAATTCAGAGCGGTCATTCCTGTGCTGCTTGCCGCTGTACTTATTTTTACATCCGGCGCATCGGCAATTGCCGTTGCCGGCGATCAGCAGTCTGCACCGCCGGAGCTCGTCGCTAGTATTCCTTCAGGCGGAAACATGGATACTTCGCAAGAAGTAACCTTTTCCTGCTCCGACCCTTCCGGCAGCTATACTGTCTATTATACAACGGATGGGTCGCAGCCTCTTGCAGACGGTTCCAACGCAACCCCGGGCAATACGCCCCTTGCGCTGTCCGAATACCGCCATGTGCGCGCGGCAGCCTTTACCGGCGATACGCTCGCAGCCGAGGACGAATGGGTTTATTCCGCCCAAAACAACTATCAGTTGGGCAGCGGTATGGCGCTTGACCTTGCATCGCTTTCCGTCCTCATTCCGGAAAACAACGGCAGCCATGGCTGGTTTGCAAAAAATTACTCTGAAAACGCGCAGCTTGCGGGCTCTCCGCGCACAATGCCTACTTATTACGAATATATCCCCGCGCCAATGGACAGTGGCGAATTTTTCTATCTGGGTGCAGAGCCACAGTTCTCTCTTGCGCAAATGCAAAACCCCGCGCTTGTTTTCTGGGTATACCACGGTGTTGGAACGCCCACGCCGGATTTATATGCTGAAATCGCCACAAACGAAAACGGGCAGATTTCTTCCTATTCTGCTATCAGTCCTTTTGTCCCGTCCAATAATGCCGACGGAGGATGGCAGGAATATTATATCGACCTGTCTTCTTACCGTGATCAAACAATTTCCTTCCGTTTGGGTGTTTCTGGAACCAACCATGTGATTGTCGACGATGTAAAAATCGCCGATATGTCCCTGCCGTCCCCTTCTTATGCTATGGACTCGGAAGTTCCTTACGAAGACGCAGCCATCACCATCTCCGCTCCGGGCTCCTATCCGATTTATTATACGGAAAACGCAAACGCGGTTCTCGACGGCACGGCATCCCTGCTCAGCGACGGACAACGCTTTTCTCCCACCGCAGACAATGCGCAAAAATTTCTTTCCTCTTATACGGAAAGCAGCGGTGCAAAAAGTGCGGTTTCTTTCTTTGCTCTTCCCGTGGCAAAAACACGTCCAGTCACAGCGGCGTTTGAAACCGGCGGCGCACAATATGCCCCCGGCGATTCGGTTACGCTGTCCACTACGCAGAAAGCAAACGGTTCTCCCGCTCCGATCTATTATTCCTACGATACGCCCCCTATTATCGAAGCAGACGGTTCTCCCGGCTTCGGCACCTGGCTTTATACCGGCGCTTTTCGTCCGGGCAGTAATATTAATACGCTGATGGCGACAGCATATGTAGAACACATGGAGCAAAACGTTTGCAAATTTTCTATTACTCGTCCAAAACTCGGCGCTGTCACGTCTTCTGTCCTATCCGGCACAAATGTTGCAAAAGGGGCACAGATTACGCTCAGCGCAGACCCCGGCGCTACCATCCGCTATACGCTTGACCATACCACCCCGACCGCTACCAACGGTATGGTCTATACCGGGTCCATCACGATCACCGAAGATACCCTTATCACCGCAAAAGCATTCCGGGAATGGTATACGGACAGCGACGCTTCTTCCTTTTCCTATACGGTAAACAGCGTCGGCAGTGATGAATACGAGCCCAACGACACGTCTGCTGACGCGGCTGCGCTCGGCTTTCCATTCCGTTTAGAAGCAAACCTGTATCCGCAAAACGATGTTGATTATTATTCTTTCGAGCTTTCTACCCACTCCCGGCTGGAACTCCGCTTAGAGCCATCGGCAGACGCGGGCAACTGTACCTTAAAGCTTCTTGACGCAAACGGGCAGGTACTGGAATCTGCTATTCAGAATGGCGTACAAAGCATCAGCCGTTTTTCCGACGCGGGACGGTATTACGCGCTGGTCGAAGGCGATTCTTCTCTGCAGCCCTATATACTCCATGTTTCCAAACAAGCCGAAAACGGTCTTGACCTTGCAGAAAAAAACCTGCTCACCACCATGCTGCATTCCGCTTCGCCCCGAAGCTGGGACGGGGGTATGAACAACGGCGGACATCTGCTGATGAGCGCCGCCTATTTCACAAGCTGGCAAGGCCCTGCCTTAGAGCAGAGCGATCCTTACAACGGTTCGGCGGATATGATCATCACCGACCCGCAGACCGGCGCGAAAACCGTGGACGAAACCAAGGTCGTTTATACGCCCATACCCGCGCAATACCACCTGCAAAACGCGCTTTTTCTGCCGGTGCTTTCAGACGACCCCGGTTTTCAGAACTTGAAAAACGCTATCTATACCTATGGCGCGGCAGATGTTCATTATCAAAACAGTTTTTCCTGCTGGGATCAAAGCCTTACCTATCATTACCTGCCCCAAGGGGTATCGGTAGACGATGCAGGCGGTCATATTATTACGGCGGTAGGCTGGGACGATACCGTCCCTAAAGAGAATTTTCGTGTTTCCCTTGGCGGTGTGGAATATATGCCCTCTACCGATGGAGCGTTGATCATCAAAAACAGCTGGGGTACAGGCATTGGGGAAGAAGGTTTTGCCTATCTTTCTTACGAAACCGCCGGTCTGGGCACCAATAACCCCGCCGTATGGATTCTCGATGAACTGCCCGGTAACTATAATACCGTTTACGAATACGATGCGCTCGGCATGGTTGGCGCACAGCAGCTCTCCGGGAATATCGGATATGCCAAAAACGTTTTTACTACACAGAGCAATGAGGTTTTGCGTGCGGTCTCTTTTTACAACAACGCGCCCAATACTATTTACGATATTTTTATCAAAACCAATGGCGAAACGCGGCACGTGGCGAGAGGGTCGCGGATTTATCCCGGGTATCTCACCGTGCGTCTTAGTGAAGGCATCGCCCTGCCGGGAGGTACAGATTTTGAAGTGATCGTACGATTGGAAAATAAAGACGGAAGCCCTGTCATGTTCTCTGTGGAAGCCGCCATCGAAGGCTTTACCAGCAAGGCGTCTTCTTCCCCGGGACAGAGTTACCTCAGTGAAGATGGCATCACGTGGGACGATATCTCTCTGCAGAACGAAAACAACTGTATCAAAGCCTTTACCTATCGGCAAACCGATGAATACGGCCTTTTCAGCGCAACCGAGAAGCAAACGGATTCCATTCATACGATTTATACGCAGGAAGAATGGAATGCCCGCAGCGACACAACGGATTTCACCATCCAAACCGGCGCACAGGAAGGCGGAGAAACTGCAACCGGCGGTATGGAAATCAGCTTACCGCTGGAAAGCTTCCATGTGCAAGCGCCTGTGGGCGCACTGCCCGAAAGATTTGATTTGCGGGATATCGGCGCCGTTACCCCTGTAAAAGATCAAGGATATATCGGTTCCTGCTGGACGTTTGGCGCCATGGGCTCTGCCGAAGGCGTATTCCTGCGCAGCAATAACACCGCCTATTCATATCCGCAGAATATTGCGATCTCCAAAACCGACGAAACCATCGCCCTATCTTCCGCGCTTTTACAGGCAGATTTTACAGCGTCCGCATCCATCACACCAAAAGAGACCGGGACAGACCGTGTTGTCTGGTCCTTCAGCGGTGATCTTAACAGCATCGACATCAAATCCGCCGCTTCCCGCTCCGGACAGGAAACGCTCCTTTTCACCGCAAAAGCACCGGGGGTGATTACCGTGACGGCACAAAGCGCGTCCGATGTCACGCGGCAGGCAAGCATGACGGTGCGGATCACCAAGACTGCGGATGGGGGTGGCACCAAAGACGATCCCGCAAAGCCTTCTTCCGGCGGCGCACCCGCGACAGACGATAAAAGCCCCTTTGTTCTTTGGCTCGCGTTATCTTTTTCTGCCGCGATCCTTTGTACCACATTTTCAAAACGTGCACGGCGCCGCGCAGCCCGCAAACGCAATTAATAGAATGGAAAAAGAGGGAAAAGCGCAACCACCGCGCCATTCCCTCTTTTTTATATACACGCGTTTTAAATAAACAGATTTACATTGGATTCTTCCGCATCGCCGAGGTATGCGCCTACACCGCCGAGCTCTACGCCGTCAATCAGTTCTTCCGGACGAATCCCCATTACATCCATGCTCATAGTGCACGCAACAATTTTAACGCCCTGTTCCATGGCTTTGCGAATCAATTCCTCCAGGGAATCCACATTCTTGTCCCGCATAATTTTTTTCATCATCGCAGTGCCCATCCCCGCCATATTCATGCGCGATAATTTCAGCTTTCCGCTTCCACGCGGCAGCATCTTTCCAAACATAGATTCTGTGAAACTCTTTTTCACAGGCTGTTTGTGTTCTTTACGCAGCACCGTCAACCCCCAAAATGTAAAGAACATCGTGACCGGTCTGCCCATCGCCGCCGCACCGTTAGCAATAATGAAGCTCGCCAACACTTTATCCAGGTCTCCGGAAAAAACGATTATTGTTTTTCCCTCAGGATTTCCGCCTTCTGTCCCGACCGTTCTTCCGTCGCTCCCTTTTCTGATCAACGCCACATAATCCGCGCCGCGCCGTTCATTCCGCAGCAACGCATTTCCCGTGCGCCTGCACCATGCGCCGATATCTCGCACAAAACCCGGGTCAGAAGCCGAAACCTCCATGACTTCGCCGTCCTTCATTTGCTTCATGGTTTCAAAAACCTTCATAATGGGTCCTGGGCATTGCAGCCCGCTGCAATCTACGCGCATTGCGGCAACCGGGATATCCGAAGTGTCCGCATTCCCGCTATCCGTAACGGGAGCCATATTTCTTGTTTCCATAGCGTCCTCCTTATAGTGGGTAGACTGGTAAAACCGAGTTCCGCCGGGGTACAGCAGTACATTCCGGAATCCATGCTGCATCAGGATACGCGCCGCATTATAGGAACGCACGCCGATCGCACAGAATGCAATCACGGTTTTTTTAGGATCCAGCTCTTTGAGTCTTCCGCGCAGCTGCCCCAATGGGATATGTACCGCACCCGGCAAAGAAAACGCCATCAGCTCGGCATCTTCGCGTACATCCAATAACACCGCATCCGGATCATTTTCCACTGCGTCCCACGATGCAAACCGTACGATGCCGTCAAGCACGTTCCCCGCGGTAAACCCTGCCATGTTAACAGGATCCTTTGCCGAAGAATACGGCGGTGCATAAGCGAGTTCTAGCTGTTTTAAATCTTCCACGCCGCCATGCAGACGCATCGCCACAGAAATGGTGTCGATCCGTTTATCCACGCCTTCCCCACCGACGATCTGCGCACCGAACAATTTTTTTCCGTCCATGGAAAACAAAAGCTTGATTGTCATGGGAACTGCGCCCGGATAATACCCTGCATGGGAATTCTGCGTAATAATAACGCTTTCATAGTCGCTGCCTTTTTGCATGCCGCGCTTTTGCATGGTCTTTTCGTTCATCCCCACGCATGCCGCTGTCAGGTCAAACGCCTTGGCGACCGACGTTCCCTGTGTTCCCGTATAACCCTCTTTTTGTCCGGCAATATTGTTTGCCGCAATCCGTCCCTGCTTATTCGCCGGACCTGCCAGTGGGATCATCGCGGGATCTCCCGTCACATAATCCGCTACCTGCACCATATCGCCCACAGCATAAATAGAAGGATCAGAGGTGCGCATAAATTCATCAGTCACCACGCCGCCCCGTTCGTTGATTGCAAGCCCCGCCGCCTCCGCAAGCGCGCTGACAGGCGTAACGCCAATGGAGAGCAGCACAAGCCCCGCAGAAATCGTTTTTCCGCTTTTCAGCGTAACTTCAATACCGTTTTCGTGCTCAGCAAACGATGATACACCGTCCCCCAGAAAAAGATTAACGCCGTTTGCCGCAAGGTTCTCATGCAAAAGCTGTGCCATTTCGTAATCGAGCGGCGCCATTACCTGGTTCATCATCTCCACCAGAGAAACATCAAGTCCCGCATGCCGAAGATTCTCCGCCATTTCCAGTCCGATAAATCCGCCGCCTACCACCACCGCAGACTGAACGCCCTGCGAGGTTACCTGCGCGCGGATACGCTCTGCATCCGGCACAGTCCATAACGTCTTTATCACTGGGGAATCAATCCCCGGAATGGGCGGACGCATCGGCGCAGAGCCTGCCGAAAGCACCAGCGTGTCATAGCTTTCCGTATAAGTTTCGCCCGTGTCCAGCCGCCTTACGGTTATCGTCTTAGTTTCCCTGTCAATGGCGACCGCCTCATTTTTCACGCGAACATCAATATCAAATTTATTCTTCATCGCCTGCGGCGTTTGCAGCAGCAGCGCATCGCGCGACCCAATCACGCCGCCTACATAATAAGGCAGTCCGCAGTTTGCATAAGAAATATATTCCCCGCGTTCCAGCAGCACGATCTGCGCCGAACCGTCCAGTCTGCGAAGACGCGCCGCACAGCTTGCGCCGCCCGCAACGCCCCCTACGATCACAACTTTACTCATCTTTCCCCTCCTTATGATTGCCTGTTTTCCCGGGTGTAACCACATACCCGATCAGCGCGCCGATCAAGCCGCCGTATAACGTAGATACCACAGGGTTCGATGAAATCATGCACGTACCGCTTACGCAGCCGACAAACCGATAATACAGATACCCACCCACTGCGCCGGCAGCCGCCAGCACAAGCATTGGCAGGTAACGAAAACGCCCTTTTTTCTTTTTCTCGTTTTTCATCAGCCTTCCCCCGTTTCTTTTTTATATGATACCCAAACCCAGGATAAAATACCGTGATTTTGTCACAAAACACGCTGCTTTGTCTTTTTAAACGGGAAGCCCCAAAGCGTATCCCGCGCCTATGCCGATCGTCGCAGAAAGACAGATCACAAGGATGGGATGCACTTTTTTGAACGACAGCACCGTCATACAGCAAAAAATTGCAGCAGACAGCAAAAACGAGGGGGTCAAAAAACTTTGCGCTGCATAGCCTTCCGGCAGCAGGGCCGCCTGCCCGACAGAAACAACCGCCGCGCCCATCAGCCCGATTACCGCTGGTCTAAGACCATTCATGCACCCGCTTACAATACGGTTTTTTTGAAACCTCTCATAAAAACGCGCCACCAACAGGATAATCAAAAACGAAGGCAACACAACGCCGATCGTCGCGCAGAATGCGCCGGAAACGCCGCCCATGCTTGTGCCGATATAAGTAGAAATATTAACCGCAAACGGTCCGGGCGTGCTTTCGCTGACCGCAATAAAATTCACCAGCTCCGCCCCGCTCATCCAGCCGCGTGACAGCACCTCGGATTGAATCAGCGGCAGCATCGCATAGCCGCCCCCAAATGTAAAAAGCCCTATCATAAAAAAAGTGCCAAATAACGCAAAATACATTACGCATTCCCCTTTTTTCGGGTCATGACAGAAAAACCAAGTCCTGCCGCAGCACAAAACAACACCACCCACAACACGTTCACACCCAAAAACGCAACAAATATAAACGCAGCCGCCATCACAACATACGAAAACGTTCCCTTCTGGCATTCCCGGTACATCGAGTACAGCGCACGCACCATCAACGCCAACACGCCCGCACGGATCCCCCAAAAAGCGTACTTCACCGCTCGGATTTGTTCAAACGCCGCAAGCGCATAAGAAACCGCCGTAATGATCAAAAAAGATGGCAGCACCACCCCCAGCGTGGCAAAAAAAGCACACCAAAATCCGCCCGTGCGCTGCCCTACAAATGTTGCCGCGTTGATGGCAATGGGTCCGGGTGTCGATTCTGCCACCGCCACCATATCCAGCAGATCATGCTGCGCGATCCATCCGTGCTTTTCCACAATTTCTTTCTGAATCAGGGGTATCATGGCATAACCGCCGCCAAAGGTAAACGCCCCAATCTTTAAAAAGCTAAAAAATACCTGCCGCACCGTTTTCCAGTCTGTTTTTGCCATAGCCTGTCACTGTTCCCCCGTTCTTTTCCATAGGAATGCTTCTATCAAAAAGGATATGCCGTGCATTGACATAAATCAATTCAAACGTTAACATATTATATATAAGTAAATACTTATGTATAAAGGAGGGCATGCAGAATGACAATCCGGCATTTACAGATATTTATGGCTGTTTGCAAACGCGGCGGCATCACCGCGGCAGCAGAATCCCTAAGCATGACACAGCCGGCTGTCAGCATCGCCATTCGCGAGCTGGAGAACTATTACCAGACAAAACTGTTTGACCGCATGAACCGCACGTTGTACCTCACGCAGGCGGGGGAAACGCTGCGGCGTTATGCTTCGCTCATTTTAGGCGGGCTTGATGAAGCTTTGGAAACCCTGCGGAGCGGGGAAGCAAGCGCGCATTGCCGCTTTGGTGTAAATGTTTCCATCGGGGAAACCGTTTTAACCGAAATCCTGCAGCGACTGCAGACACGGCTCCCAAACACAAAACCTCGCGTGTTGGTGGCCAGTACGCGCCTAATCGAAAAAAAACTATGCGGAAACGAAATTGATTTTGCCGTAATAGACAGTCCATCCGGGGGCGCAAACAATGCTGCCATCCCGCTGTTTACAGAAAAAATGTCCGTGGTTTGCGCGCCTGCCCTATGCAAAGACGCAAGCATCCCTCTCTCAACGCTTTCCACCCAAAGCCTTTTGCTGCGGGAAGAAGGCAGCGGCAGCCGAAGCTGCGTGGAAGCGGTGTTCCGTGCGCAAGGACTTTCCATTACCCCCGCCGCCGAAAGCGCGAGCAGCCTTTGTCTGCTGCATCTTGCCAAGGATGGTTTTGGCTATGCTTTTTTACCGCAAAAAGTGGCGCAGCAGCCGATCTCCACCGGCTCTCTGCGCGAAATCAAGGTGCCGGACGCTGATTTTACAAGACGTTATTTTATTGTATATAACAAAAAAAAATACCTGACGCCCCCGGCGCAGGCAACCATCCGTATTTTGGAACAATTATGGGAAGAAAACAGCGCGAATGGGTAAAAGCAGCCGATGTCGTGAAAAATTGACACACGCAGGCAATCGGTTATAATGGAAAAAGAAAGCAAAGGTGAAACCAGTCATGCAGCTTGAAGATACCTTCCCAATATGGGATCAACTGACGCCGGATGATAAAGCGCTGCTCACACAATCAGCGGTTTTGCGCAGTGCGCCCAAAGGAACAATGCTGCACAACGGCTCGGCGGATTGTGTCGGGCTTTTTGTTATTTGCACGGGTCAGCTCCGCGCTTTTATTCTTTCGGATGAGGGAAAAGAGATCACGCTTTACCGCTTATTTGCGCGTGATATTTGCCTGTTTTCCGCATCGTGCATCATGCAGAGCATTCAATTCGATATTGTGATTGAAGCCGAGAAAGATTCCACATTATGGATCATCCCGGCAGATATTTATAAAGAACTGATGGAACGTTCTGTTGCCGTTGCAAATTATACCAACCAAATTATGGCCAGCCGTTTTTCCGAAGTCATGTGGCTGGTAGAACAAATTATGTGGAAGAGCTTTGACCGCAGGCTTGCCGCTTTTCTCCTGGAAGAAAGCGCGCTGGAAGGCGGCGCAACCCTTCACCTGACTCACGAACGGATCGCCGCGCATCTGGGAACGGCAAGGGAAGTCGTCACCCGGATGCTGCGGTACTTTCAATCCGAAGGCATGGTTTTGTTGTCGCGCGGCAGCGTAGCGCTTACAGATTCAAACCGTCTTCGCCTGCTCGCGCGATCCTAAGCTTCAGGGAACATTTTTTGCGGGAGTTATTTCCCTACCATCGCAAGAATCTCCTGTTTGGGACGCGCGCCCAAAGCCTGTTTTACCACTTCACCGTTTTTCATCACCACCAGCGTGGGAATACTCATGACGTGAAAATCAGAAGCAAGCTCCTGCTGTTCGTCTACGTTGATTTTCCCTACTTTGATCTCGGGGATTTCTTGCGCGATCTCGTCTATCAACGGCGATACCATCCGGCACGGTCCACACCACGAAGCCCAGAAATCAAGCAAAACCGTTTGATCGCTTTCCATGACTTCCCGCTGAAAATTTTCTTTTGTGATTGTAATAGCAGACATTTTGTATTCCTCCTTTGTCTTGTTGATGTCATCATACCCCATTTTTCTTCTCATTACCGTGACCAAATCACCAAACCATATTTTTTGCACAAAAAAACCTGCCCGCTTATATGCAGGCAAGTTTTTAACGCTCCGTTCAATCAACACTTTTAACGGAAGGACAACAGTTCCTCCACGCTCTTTCTCTTTGGTGCCTCAGGCGCCTGCGCGGGATATCCCACTGCGATCATCGCGGCGACGCGCTGCCCCTCGGGAAGCTGTACTGCCGCACCGGTTTTTTCTTCATCAAAGATCCCCATGATTACAGTCCCGAGCCCCTGCTCGTAGGCCGCGAGGCAAAACGTCTGCGCTGCAATCCCCGCGTCAAACGCTTCCCAGTTATCTTTTTTGCTGGTAGAAAAACTGCCGTCGCGTTCATAACCACTGCGCTGGGTAACGCTTGTCAGCAGCACCAATGCAGGCGCGTTTTTAATGATTTCGGCGTTATGTTCAAACCCCATCACACAATTTTCCGCAAGTTCGTCCATCATCTTCCTGTCTTCCACCACAAGATAACGCGCTGTCTGCGTGTTCTTCCACGAAGGCGCATAAGCCGCGGCTGCGACCACCGCTTCCATGACGGAATGATCCACTTTTTTATCCTCAAATTTGCGGATACTTCTTCTGCCCGTTACACATTCCAAAAACTCCATTGCTTTTCCTCCTAAAAATTCCGGAATGACGGCTTCCGTTTTTCCAAAAATGCCGTCATGCCTTCTTTTTGATCATTTGTTGCAAAGCATTCTGTCCATTTGTCCGCCTCGATTGCAAGCCCTTTTTCCAAATCGACTTCCACGCCTTCGTTGATCGCCTGTTTTGCCTTACGCACGGCAACCATGCCTTTGCTCATAATTTTCATGGCAAGATCTCTTGCAGTACGCATAAGCGCCTCCGGCGGCACCACCCGATTCACAAGCCCGATACGGTATGCCTCCTGCGCGCTGATTTGCTCCGCGGAAAAAATGATTTCCTTGGCGTGACCTTTGCCTACGATCCGCGAAAGCCGCTGTGTGCCGCCAAAGCCCGGCAGGATCCCGAGGTTTACCTCAGGCTGTCCAAACCTCGCCCTGCTGGACGCGATCCGAATGTCGCAAGCCATGACAAGCTCGTTGCCGCCTCCCAGCGCATATCCATTCACCGCCGCAATCACAATCTGCGGCAAATTTTTAATCTTACAAAAGACCGATTGTGCAAATTCAGATATCCTTCGCCCTTCCTTTTCGTCCATATCCTGCATTTCGGAAATATCTGCGCCCGCGACAAACGCCCTTGTGCCCGCGCCCCGCACGATCACCGTCTGAATGGTTTCATCCTGCGCGATTTTATCCGCCAGCGCACCGATCTCTTTGAGGGTCTCCGTGTTGAGCGCGTTCAATGCCCGCGGACGGTTGACTGTCAGATATCCGATCCCGTTTTGCACGCTGAACAACACGTTTTTCATGCCCGCGTTATCCGCCACGCTTGGCGCAACATACGCAAACCCGGCTTTTCGCGCGGCTTTGACCGCTTCTGTCAGCTTAGGCACAATCACGCATGCGTCCCCAACGATGCCCAGATCAGCAACATCAAAGATGGGTGCGGTATCATTTTTGTTGATAGCGATCACCACACCGGAATTTTCCATGCCCGCCACATGCTGTATCGCGCCGGAAATTCCGCACGCAAGGTATAACTCCGGGCGCACAGTTTTGCCCGTTTGCCCAACCTGCCGCTCTTTATCAATCCAGCCCTGGTCCACGACGGCTCTCGATGCGGCGACCTCGCCGCCCAAAGCCTCCGCAAGATCACGCAGCATACCAAAGTTATCCGCACAACCAATGCCACGTCCCCCACTCACAATATACTTCGCCTGCGCAATATCCGCAACTGTTTTTTCTTTTTTTATGACCTCCAGTATTTCAACCGTCTGATCGGATGCATCAAAAACGATCTCCGCTTTGCGGATTTCTCCGGTGCGTGACGTATCTTTTTCTATGGGCTGCATCACCCCGGGGCGTACCGTCGCCATTTGCGGCCTGTGGTTTTTGCATTGGATCACTGCCATCAGATTCCCGCCGAACGCCGGGCGCGTCATGCGCAAAAGTTTTGTCTGCGGGTCGATACAAAGCGCCGTACAGTCTGCTGTCAAACCTGTTTTAATCCGTGCCGAAATCCGCGGCGCAAGATCCCGTCCGATGGACGTCGCCCCAAACAATACAATTTCCGGCTGCTCCTCCCGGATCATTTCAGTAACGGCCTTGGCATACGGTTCCGTCATATATTCCGCGAGCATAGGGTCGTCCACAACCACCACTTCGTCCGCGCCATAATAGATTAATTCCTGTGCGCTGCCAAATACATCGTGTCCCAGCAGCATCGCCACAACCTTCTGCCCCAGATCTTTCGCGAGATTTTCCGCCTCTCCCAGCAACTCATATCCTACGTCCTGCAAAACACCGTCGCGCTGTTCGACCAGCACATAAACGTTTTTACTCATCTTTTTATCCCCCTCATACGATATGACTTTCCTTGAGCCTCGCCATCACCGCGTTCACCGCTTCGTCTGCCGTCAATCCCTTCAAAAGAGCGCCCTGCGCCTTCTGTTCCTTGGTATAAGACCGGACGACATTGGTGGGCGATCCCTTCAGTCCGATCGTCTGTGGATCAAGTAAATCTGCAAGCGCTTCATAATCCAGCTTTCCGATCTCCTTACCGCCCGCGCCGATGACGCCCGCGACCGACATATAGCGCGGCTTTGCCAGCTCGCTCACTGCGGTCAACAGACACGGAAGCCCCACGCGCACCCGGTGATAGCGATCTTCAAACTGCCGCAGCGCTTCGATCTTTTTGTCTTTGACCTCCACGCGCTCCACATAAGAGACCTGCGGAATATGCAGGTGCTCCGCGATCTGCGGTCCTACCTGTGCCGTATCGCCGTCAATCGCCTGCCGCCCCGTGACCACCAGGTCAAACCCGATTTTTTTGAGTGCGGCCGCAAGAATGGTGGAAGTCGCCAGCGTATCCGATCCGCCAAATTTTCGGTCAGACACCAGCCACGCATCGTCACAGCCCATGGAAAGCGCTTCCAAAAGCGCCATCTCCGCCTGCGGCGGTCCCATACAAATTGCAGTCACTGTGCTGTCTTCCCCCGCCATGGCACGGATAGAAAGCGCCGCTTCTATCCCTGATTTATCATCCGGGTTGATGATGGACGGCAGCCCCGTCCTGATCAGCGTATTCGTTTCCGGATCGAGCTCTACTTCGCTGGTATCAGGTACTTGTTTGATACATACCACTATTTTCATTTCTGCTTTCTCCTTACCGTATTTTCATCGAGCCCGAAATCACCATCTTCATGACTTCCGATGTTCCCTCATAGATTTCAGTGATTTTTGCATCACGCATCATGCGTTCCACTGGGTATTCGCGCGAATATCCGTAACCGCCCAAAAGCTGCACGCACGCACGCGTGACCTCGTTTGCGACGTCCGATGCATACAGCTTACACATTGCCGCCGGCGCAGAATAATCCTCGTGCGCATCTTTGGTCAGCGCCGCGCGCCAAACCATCAGCCGCGCCGCGTCTATTTTTGTCTGCAGCTCCGCAATTTTAAACTTTGTATTTTGGAACGCAGCAATATTCCTGCCAAACTGCTTGCGTTCTTTTACATAGGCGATCGCCTCATTCAGCGCGCCCTGTGCGATTCCCACGCTTTGCGCGCCAATGCCGATCCTTCCCCCGTCAAGGGCTGCCATGGCGATTTCAAACCCGTCGCCCTCCTTGCGCAGCCGGTTTTCTTCCGGCACACGCACGTTTACAAACGCCACCTCGCAGTTGGAGGCAGCACGGATCCCCATACGCGGAATGTTGGCGCTCACTGTAATACCCGGTGTTTTTGCATCCACAATAAAAGCGGAGATCCCTTCTGTCCCTGCCGCCTTATCCGTCAATGCAAAAACCACGAATGTATCGGCAAACCCCGAATTTGTGGTGAATACCTTGGCACCGTTAATCACATAATGATCCCCGTCCCGCGTTGCGGTCGTCTGCTGCCCGCCTGCGTCCGACCCCGCGTTTGGCTCGGTGAGCGAATAACAACCTACCTTGTGCCCGTCCACCAGCGGACGCAAAAACTTCTCTTTTTGTTCTTCCGTGCCATAATCATTGATACACGAACAACACAGCGACGTATGAACGGAGATCATAATCCCCGAGCTTGCGTCTATCTTGGAGATTTCTTCCATACACAGCACGTAAGCCAGTATATCTGCACCGCTTCCACCATATTTCTTAGAATACGGGATGCCGAAAAAGCCGCATTCCTGCATCTTTTTCACCAAATCCATCGAATATTCCTCTTTTTCATCCATCTCTCGCGCGAGCGGCTTGATTTCTTCTTCCGCAAATTTCCTGTATAGATCCTGCAGCAGCAAATGTGTTTTCGGCAACTTAAAATCCATATTTATAGCGCTCCTTTCGTCGTTCCGCGGGTGGCGTCTTCCGTCTTCACCCCTATGCGTTTCTTATTTTTTGGGCAAGTGCACGCACTGCGAAAGCGCGTCTGCACACGCCTCCATAAACGCTTCGCTCATGGTTGGATGCGCATGCGGCATCTTTACGATTTCGTGCGCCGTGACCTCAGAGGTCATCAGCGCCATACCCTCGGCGATCATCTCCGTTACGCCCGCACCCTCCATATGTACGCCAAGCAGTTCGCCGTATTTTGCGCCGGTTACCACCTTCACAAACCCTTTCCTGTGTCCGGCGGCAAGCGCCCTGCCATTCGCCGCAAATGCAAACCTGCCTACGCGGATGCTTTCCCTGCCGTATTGTTCCGCAGCCTGCCGCTCCGTCAATCCCACGCCCGCAAGCTCCGGAAGCATATACACACACGACGGTACAAATTCCAATTTACATACCTCCGGTTTTCCCATCGCGTTTTCCGCAGCGGTTTCTCCCATCTGGAAAGCCGCGTGCGCAAGCATACATTTTCCGTTGATATCGCCCGGTGCATAAATGTTCGGAATATTGGTCTGCATTTTGTCGTTCACCACAACATACCCGCGCTGCGTTTTAATCTGTCCCGCAAGGCTTCCGAGGCAGGCAAGATCCGGTTTTCTTCCCACGGCAAGTAAGACTTTTTCGCACTGCACATCGCCCTGCGCCGTCTTTACCGCAAGCCCGCCCTCTGTTTCCTCAACAGCCGAAACCGCTGTACCTGCCAAAATACGAATTCCCGCTTCTTCCAGCGATTTTTTTGCCGCCGCGGCAAGTTCTTCGTCCAGCATGGGCAGCAGCGACGGCATATATTCCACGATCGTTACCTCGCAGCCAAACGCCGCAAACGCTGTCGCAATTTCACAGCCAATCACCCCGCCGCCAATCACGCACAGGGTCTTCGGCACCTCCGTAATCCCAAGGATCCCATCGCTCGTCAGCACGCCCGGCAAATCCACCCCCGGAATAGGGAGCGTCCCCGGCACAGACCCGCCGCACAGTAGCGTCGACGCGGCTTCATATTCTTTCCCGCCGCACAAAACAGTGGTTTTCCCCGTCATAACAGCCTCACCCGACACAACCGCGACCCCGTGGGAACGCAGCAGCCCCGCAACGCCGCCCGTCAGCTTTTTCACCACGCCGTTTTTATATGCGACGACTTTTTCCATATCCACAGACGCATTGGCATTGTTTATAATTCCGCGGCTGCCCGCGTTTTTAATTTCTTCCAAGACTTCCGCTGTCCGAATATAAGATTTGGTAGGGATACACCCGCGGTTCAGGCAAGTTCCGCCCACCGTATCTTTTTCAAACAAGACAACCTTTCCGCCCAACATTGCCGCGCGGATTGCGGAAACATACCCCGCCGGGCCTCCGCCGATCACGGCGACGTCAAATTTTTCCGACACTTTTTTTCCTCCCTTTTTAACAAAGCGCGTCCAGCGGGTTCTCCATCAGCCCTTTGATCCGGAGCTGTAATTTTGCCGCGCCTACGCCGTCCATAATCCTGTGGTCGTATGTCAACGAAATCATCAGCATCTTTTTTACGCCGATCCCGCCGTCTTCCTTCACATAAACCTGATCTTCGATCGCGCTGACCCCGAGGATCCCGCTTTCCGGCTGGTTGATGATGGGCGTAAACGCATAGACGTCAAACATCCCCATATTAGAAACCGTAAACGTGCCGCCAGACATTTCATCCGGCTTGATGGCGTTTGTGCGCGCACGTGCCGCCATGTCCTTTGCCTGCCTCGAGATTTCCGAAAGCGTCAGCATATCCGCGTTTTTGATCACGGGAACGAGCAAGCCTTCGTCCATCCCCACGGCAAACCCAATATTTGTTTCCGGCTTTGTTACCAGCATATCCCCGCGAATGACAGTGCGCGCAAGCGGGCTTTCGCTGACTGCCAGCGCTACAACCTTCAAAATAAAATCATTTACGGAAATTTTGCTTTCCCTGTTTTCATTGAGCTCCCTGCGCAGCGCAAGCAGTCTCGTTACGTCTATCTTCATATGCTGCGTTACGGTCGGACATTCGGTATGACTTCTTGACATCCGATCCGCAATCACTTTACGCGCACCCTTGAGCGGCACACAAAGCTCTTCCTGCGCTTCTTTCTGCGGTGCGCAGTTTGCCAGAACGTCCTCCTTCACAATTTTACCCGCGTATCCGCTTCCGCTGATGCGGGCGAGGTCGATCCCCATATCATCCGCCATACGCGCGGCAAGCGGCGTTGCTTTGACAGCCGCCCCCAAAACATCAGCGCCCTTGATTTCACCGTGCCTGCCCGAGGGGATCACCGCAGCCAGATCAACGCCTTTTTCCTTTGCCAGCGTTTTTGCATAAGGTGTGGCGATCACGTCTTCTCCCCCAAACGCAGCAGCCTGCGCCGATGGCGCCGCTTCGCGCGTTGCTTCCTCTTTTGGCGCTGGCGCGCTTTCCTGCGGTTTTGCTTCCGCCTGCTCCGGCACTTTCTCTCCCGGTTCTCCGATATAACCAATCACCTGCAAAACAGGCACAACAGTGTCTTCCGGCACCAGCTTCGCAAGCAGTATTCCCGTACCGGGCGATTCCGCTTCCATAGTAATTTTATCCGTCTCGATCTCCATGATCGGTTCGTCAAGCTCTACATGGTCGCCTACTTCTTTAAGCCACCGGATCAAGCGGCCTTCTTCCATATCCATTCCCGCTTTGGGCATAAAAACTTCTATCATTTTTCTTACCTCACAGAATTTCCCTGACCGCAGCCACAATTTTTTCCTTCGTAGGACCTACCTCCCGCTCCAGGGTCGGGTTAAACGGAATCGGTACAGAAAGCGCGCCCAAACGCTTGATCGGTGCGTCCAGATAATAAAACGCTTCGCTGTCGGCGATCTGCCCCGCCACTTCTGCGCCAAATCCGCAAAATTTGACCGCCTCGTGCACGATCACCAAATGCTTTGTTTTTTTCACGGACGCGATCACCGCATCAATATCAAGCGGCACAAGGCTGCGCAAATCAATGACTTCCGAAGAAATCCCGTCTTTCTGTAATTCTTCCGCCGCATCCAGCGAATATCCGACCATCTTGCCATAGGTGACGATTGTCACATCGCTGCCCTCGCGCTTGACGTCTGCCTGACCAAGCGGGATGGTATATTCTTCTTCCGGCACTTCGCCTTTTGTCCGATAAAGCTTTTTTTGTTCCAAAAACATGACGGGATTGTTATCGCGGATCGCCGTTTTCAACAATCCTTTCGCATCATAAGGCGTGGAAGGAATGACCACCTTCAGACCCGGCATGTGCGCCAACACCGCTTCAAGGCTTTGCGAATGCTGTGCCGCCGCGCCCGTGCCGCTTCCCGACGGCGTACGCATCACCATGGGCACGGAAACCTTGCCGCCGAACATAAAACGCAGCTTTGGCGCTTCGTTTACCAGCTCGTCATAGCAAACGCACATAAAATCCGAAAACATCAATTCCACAATTGGACGCATGCCCGCCATTGCCGCTCCAATTGCCGCGCCCACAAACCCCTGCTCCGCAATAGGGGTATCCATAATCCGTTCCGGTCCAAATTCCTGTATCATGCCGCGCGACACACCGAACGCGCCGCAATATTCGCCAATATCCTCGCCCATCATGAAAACATCGGGATCTCTTCTCATTTCTTCACTGATCGCATCGTTGATCGCCTGTGCATATGTAATTTCAGCCATTTTTTCTGCTCCTTTTTCCATTGAATCTCGTTTGCCCGCGCTTTTTATTGTGCGTATACGTCGTCCATGATATGATCTATAGACGGCTCCGGGCTGCCCTTTGCGTATTTTACCGCGGCTTCGATCACATTTTGCATATCGCTGCTAATCGCGTCCATCTCCGCTTCTGTAAAACCTTCGTTTTCCGCAAGATATGCGCGGAACGCCTTGATCGGGCATTTTTCCTTCCATGCTGCAATCTCTTCCTTAGTGCGGTAAAGATTTCCATCGCTCTTGGAATGTCCGGAGATCCGGTAAGTATTTTCCACCAGAAGCATCGGCCCGTTCTTTACGACATATTCGCGCGCTTCTGCGGCCGCATGATAAACCGCGAGCACATCATTGCCGTCAACATCCCGCGCGGGAATGTCAAAGGGAATCGCACGTTTTTTTATATCCGTGTCTTTCATAACCTTGGAAATGTGCGTAGACATACCATAGGTGTTGTTTACACAAACAAATAAAACCGGAAGATTCCAAACCGCCGCAAGGTTCATCGCTTCAAATGTCGCTCCCTCATTGGAAGTCCCATCCCCGAAAAACACGGTAACGATCTTATCCTGCTCTTTATGTTTTTTGATTGCCAGGGCTACGCCTCCCGCCATCACCGCGCTTGCCCCGAGCACGCCGTCCGCACCGAAATAATGAATGCCCGGGTCGGCGATATGCATAGACCCGCCTTTGCCCTTGCAAACGCCTGTTTCCTTTGCCAAAATTTCTGCCATCATGGCATTTACGTCAATCCCTTTGGCAAGTGCCTGCGCATGACCGCGGTGCGTCCCAAAAACATAATCCTGCGGCTTTAAAGCCGTAATCGTCCCCGCTGCGGTTGCCTCTTCCCCAATGCCAAGATGCGTTGTTCCATGCACCAGCCCCTGCGAAAACAGCCATTGTACCCGTTCTTCAAAGTTGCGCCCAAGGCACATCTTCCGAAGCAATTCCGTTAAAAGCTCCCTGCTATATTCCTTCTCCAATTTTCTATGCCTCCCGTATATTTTGATAAAATAAATGATGTAAACCTATGTTATGATATGATACCAAGATTATGGCATTAGCTGTCACATATGTCTACATTTGCGCCACACTCCTCATATTAGTGAATTTATTTTTCACATTCGTGACGTTAAGTTTGTTATTTATCACATTATTTGACTATTTTTGGTGTGAATATTATAATGAAGAAAAAAATGAAAGGCTTTTCTTTTTATGATAGGCAGTTATACCGACAGGCGCGACCTGCTGATCCGGGTCGCAAAACTATATTACCTTGAAAATAAATCACAGCAGGAAATTGCCGACGAAATTTTCACCACACGCTCCAACGTATCGCGTCTATTGAGTGAATGCGTAAAACAGCATATTATTGAATTCCGCATCAATGATACGTCCAGCGAGGAATTAGAGCTGCAAAAGCGTCTGAAAAAAACCTTTGGCCTCAAAGGCGCGATCGTCGTGCCCTCCACGGAAAACCGCGAAGCAACCAAGCGAAAGCTCGGAGAAGCGGTTGTCTCGCTTTTGCGTCATGAACTGAAAAACGGTATGACGCTGGGCGTTTCTTGGGGCACCACGCTTTACTGCATCGCGTCTGCGTTCCGCCCTGTCCGTGAGCTGAGCGTGGACGTGGTCCAGCTTGTGGGCGGCATGGAATCCAAAAGCATCGATACGGACGGCGGCGAGGTCACGCGCCGCTTTGCGCGCGCTTTGGGCGGGGATGCCTACCTCGCCTGCTTCCCTTACATTGTGCGCACGCGCGAGCTGCATGATATGCTATTGATGGAGCCTGAGATCCTCTCGCATATGCAGCGTGCGGCATCCGTCAATATCGCCCTCGTGGGCATGGGCGTACCAAACGGCTCGTTCAGCTCTGCGATACGCGCCGGATATTTTTCGGAAGACGACATCAAAACGCTTGCCGATTCTTCTTCGGTGGCAGATATTTGCGGTATCCAGATCAATGGCAGCGGAAAACCCTGCGCGGAAAAAATTTCCGGGAGGATCATGGGAATCTCCTTTGGCGCACTGAAAAAAGTCCCGTCGGTGATCGGTGTTTCCACCGGGAAAGAAAAAAAAGAAGCGATATGCGCATCGCTTTTAAGCGGACTCATTGATATTGCTGCACTGGATGCAGACGCGGCATACGCAGTCTTAGGAGAAACCGATTAACGCAACATCATAAAAAAGTCCCCCTGCGCCCGTCGTTTCCGACCGGATGCAGGGGGATCTTTCCTTCCCGTTCTGTCTTTTATACACCTTGTTTTTTCAGCACACCGTCCACAAAACCTTTGGCACGCGGGATTTCTCCCTCATCCAAATGCTCGATGATCAGCGGGATATTCGGCCATTTTTGCGCCAGCAGCTTGACATATAAATCATAATTAAGTACGCCGAGCCCCGCCGCGGGGAGCTCTACCGAGCCGGAACCGCGGAAGCTGTGCGATTCATCCGCGTCAATGTCCGCATGCTTCTCGCCGGTGTTCGCCGCCAGCCTGCAATCCTTGGCATGCGCAATTTTGATTTTATCGCCTAGCGCGTCAAAAATTTCGCACAGCTGTGCGTCCATATTGCCGATGTTCTTTTCCGTGAAATAATTGGTGGGGTCGCAAACCAGCCCGAGGTTCGCCAGACCAATATCCCCAAAAAGCCGCTTTACCTGCGCGACCGAGCCGATCACGTTATTCACGTAATTCTCAATGATAAACGTGGCGCCCTGCTCTCCCGCAAACTTCGTGAGGTCGTAAATCACGCCGCAAGTCTCTTCATAGGCCTGTTCCGTTGCGTTTTTATCATCCCATACCCAGTCGCTGTCCGGGTGATACGTCCCTGTTTCCGTCGCCACATAGGGGCTTCCCAAATCAAGTGCGCGCTCCATCATCATCTTGACATAAGCAATGTTTTGTTTGCGGCGCACAGGGTCGCTGTGAATTAGGTTTGTGTACGCCGATACGGCTACCACCGGCAAATTGGCATCGCGAAAGCGATCACGGATCTCCCGCGCCCTTTCTTTGGTGAGAACCTCTTTTGCCGCATCACAATCTTTGAAAGATACGTCAAGCTGTACACAAGAAAATCCCCCCTGCTTTATTTTCTCAATGGTTTTTGCTATCGTATTAGGGTAATACCCCGTAAAAATCCCAACAGAAATCATTTTTCCCTCATCCTTTCAATATCTCGTCCAAATACACCGTGCGCTGCTCTGCAATGGACTGATAGCACGCCTCCACGCAGGCAACCGTATGCACGTTATCCCTTGCGCTGATCTCCGGCTCTGTGCCTTCTTCCACCGCACATAAAAGGTTTGCCATAGTGCCGACAAACGCGTCCGGGAACCACTGCGTCTCCCACTTTGGCTCGATCCAGGTATCCGGATATTTCGTGCACGTCAGCCGCAGCGTGCTGCCCGCAAACTCGGGCTCGCGCTTGTGCCAGCCGAATTCACCCTCGGCATAACCTTTTGTGCCCTCCACGCGCCAATTGATATAATTATGTTTCTTGCACGTTTCATCCGGCCATGCCCATACATCGTCCAGGCTCGTGGCCATCATGCCGCCTTGATACTGATAAGTATACTGCACGATCCCGTCTGTGTGCTCAAATTTTGTGCGCGGGTCTGTGCGGCATAGCGCTGTAATGCGTTCCGGGTCGCCGAACAAGTAGCGGAAAATATCAATATGGTGAATCCCCATAGAATAAATTTCCAGTTTGTGATAAGCCCGCAAAAACGCCTGCCAATCCGGGATCGCGCGCATGTCAATGCTTGCGAGCACCGGGTCGCCAATGAGACCCTGGTCTAAAATATGTTTCAGCGCGCGCATAGATTGATCGTAGCGCATATTAGAGTTTACCGCGATCGGGATTCCAGCTTTTTTGCCCATTTCCACGATCCTGCGGCTGTCTGCAAGCGACATCGCAATGGGTTTTTGACATAAGATTCCCTTAATATGCTTTTTCCCGCATGCATATTCCACAATTTCCGGCTGCACATGCGGCGGAACCGCAATATCAATAATATCGACCTGCGGGTCGTCCACAAGCTCGTGCCAGTCCGCATATACCTTTTCCAATTGATGCAGGCGCGCAACTTCGTTACTCTGCTCTAAATCCAGCGAGCTGATGGCATAGGGCGCAAACCCCGCCTTATGATACGCGACAAGGTGACAGTTGCGTACAATAAAACCCGCGCCGATCACGCCGATCCTGTAATCCTTTTTCTTCGGCAGACGCGGAAGCGTCGCCTGTTCCAGTTCTTTGGTTATCTGCATGATTTCGTCCATTTCGTTTCCGCCTTTCCTGTTTAGCCGCAGGGGATCAGTTTGGCTTCCCCGCGCTTCAGCCGCCGATGACAACGGCGATTCCTCTTTGTTCCCCCATTGCGCAAAAGGGCGTAAGCTTTGATCTCTCAAGCATTTCCGATACTGCGAAGGGATAACTTCCCCCAAGCTGTTCGTATTTCCCTTTTCCAAGCGTATGGTATGGCAGCAAATGTACTTCCCGGATGCCAAGCTCTGCCGCTAAGTTAAAAATGCTTTCTATGACCGCGCTGTCAAAATTAAATGTCGGGATCACCGGCACGCGCAGCACGATTTTTTCCGGCGACAATGCCGCCGCACGGCGCAGGTTGTCCATGATCAGCGCCGCGTCCGCGCCCGTTACGTTCTCCAACTGTGCCGCGTCCGTATGCTTTACGTCAAACAACAGCAGGTCAATATATGGCAGCGCCTCCAAAAACCGCGCCTCGCTTACGTTTCCGGTGGTTTCCACCGCCGTATGCAGCCCGGCATGTTTGGCTTTTTGCAGTAGTTCCAAAAAACCGTTATACTGGACAAACGGCTCGCCGCCGGAAACCGTCATCCCGCCGCCGGAATTTTCGTAATAATCGCGGTCACGCAGTACCGTGGATAAGATTTCGTCCACCGTCATTGTGCTGCCGGAAATACGCAGCGCGTTTTGCGGGCATACGGATACGCACGTCCCGCAGGTTTGGCAGCGTTCCCTGTCAAAATTTGGTCTTCCGTCCCGCATAAAAATCGCATCGTTCGGACACGCTTTTGCACAGCCGCCGCAGCCTATACATTTTTGTTGCTGATATAATAGCTTTTTTTTGATTGTCTGTGATTCGGGGTTTGCACACCACGGGCAGTGCAGCGGGCATCCCTGCAAAAATACCGTTGTCCGGATGCCCGGTCCGTCGTGCACCGCAAACCGCTCGATCTCCATCACTTCTAAAGTCTGTTCCATCTTATTATTCATATAACACACGGCTCATCAGCTCCTGCTGAATGTCCGGCTCCAAATCCACAAATACCGCGGAAAACCCGCTGACCCGCACGATCAAATCCGGGTATTTCTCCGGGTGCTTCGTCGCATCTTCAAGCTCCCCTTTGTTCACCACCGTCACCATCAAATGACAGCCGCCTTTTTTAAAATATGTGCGGAACAGTGCCTTGATCTTCGCACGCTCGGTGCTGAACATCTGCGGAGAAAACTTGATATTCTGTACGGAACCGCCATGGTATTTCGCTTCAAATTTTGCCAGCGAGTTAAGCATAGCTGTGGGA
Organism: Christensenella sp.; assembly: GCA_034926635.1. Taxonomy (GTDB): domain Bacteria; phylum Bacillota; class Clostridia; order Christensenellales; family Christensenellaceae; genus Christensenella. The sequence continues at coordinate 43,289 of JAYFQX010000019.1, forward strand.
CCGTTGGTGTTCGCGCCGCCCTGCGGATTATTGGCGGGATTCATATACAGCCCGCTGTAACGTCCGTCCGGCGACGCGCCTGTTTTGCGTCCCCATTCCGTATTGAGCTGGTTGTTGCTGATCACGATAAGGTAATACTGCATTCCCGCGGCAATGCCACGGTCGCGAATGCCCTTTGCCACAAAATGATATAAATCCAGCGCCATGCCGTCTGCGGTTTCAAGATCGTTGCCATATTTGTCGCATTGCCAGCAATCCTTACGGATTTGTTCATATCCTTTAAAATTCACAAGCAGCGCCTCGTGAATCTGCTCCAGCGTATATTTTTTTGTATCGTATACCAGATGTTTTACCGCCCACAGCGCGTCCGACGTGTTGATATTCCCGTAGGTCTCGCACGTCCCGCCAAGATAGCGCACACCGCCGTCCAAAAGCGCCCTGCCCCGCGCAATACAGTCATCCATAAGGATGCTGGTGAACAGGAACGAAACCTGCTCGTTCATCAGCTGGTACGAATACGTCTGCGCCCTGACCGCAAGATCAAAATAATAATCCAGAAGCTCCTTATAATTGCCGTACAGGTCGTCAAAGGTCTTCATCTCGCCGAGCGGTTTGATGGCAATGGGTCCGCATTTTTTCATGCCGTCCACCGGATCCACCCCGCCGTTCAGCGTAATGGTCAGCAGCTTCAGCAGATTAATACACACGTTTGGCGTACCCGTGCTTTGCCCCTGCAGCACAAACTCCGTGCAGCCGAAGGGCACATACTGCTCCGCCGCCTTTTCATCCACACGCATTGCGTACTGCACCGCCGGGACATTCACATCGTCGTTATACAGCGTGGGATAGGTCGCGCCCGCACCCAGTGCGTCAAGCGCCTCATCCCAGATTTCCTCCGGCATATCTTCTGTCACACGCAGCGTAAACTGTGGTTCCACATAGCGGCAATCCTTTGCTACCCGCATCGTGTAATGCAAAAATACATCCGCTTCCTTCGGGTGCTTCCTGCCGCGCCCGCCCACAATAATGCGTCCATTGACCGTAGTACGGCGGTTTTCAATCATCGTCCACAACGATTTAATATATTCATACGCTTCATTGTCCGTCAAAACACCGGTTTTAAGGTCGTGCGCCAGATACGGTCCCAGGTAATCATCCAGCCTACCGTAGTTGATCACTCCGGCAAGCAGCGCATACAGCCAAAAAAGCTGCATTGCCTCGTGAAAGGTTTCGGGTTTTTCTTCTCGGACCTTCCGCAGCCCGGCGCGCATGGTTTCGAGCTCTTTTTTGCGTTTTTCCCCTGCGCCCCGCATTTGCTTTTCTGCCATCTCCGCAAGTGCGTCCGCACAGTCCGCGAATAAATCAAGACAGGAAAGCGACGCCGCCAAAAACGGGTTTTCCGGCTGTTCTTTGCGTTTTTCCGTGATTTCCGCGCGCAAACCGCCGATGCCAAGATCCAGCAGCTTCTGATAATCGAGCATCATGCCCGAAAGACGCGCCGTGGCGATCATCGGGTAATTCACGTCGATAAACCGCCCGATGGTGTCCTCCGTCAGCACGTCGCGGCAATATAATGTCTTTACGTCATGCTCCAGCCAGTAATCATAAAGCGCGTCCACACGTTTTTTTGCCTGCTCGTCATCCAGCTGATCTTTGAAAGCAAGCAATTTGTTGAACACACAATAATGTCCCACGCCTCCAAGCGAGGTCACGCAGCCAAAGCCAATGGGCAGAAAATCGATCCGCCCCGCGACTTTATCCTGCTCCTCAATACTGCGGAATAAGGCGGGATACAGCACTTTAAGGCACTCCACCTCCCGCTGCTCTTTGGGTTTTTCCGCATTGTTTTTATGCGTTTGCGTATATTGTTCCATAATGGAAAGCTGCGTCAAAAGCGGCTTTTCACACGGAAACTTTTTGCTGACTTCGACGTTCTGTGCGCCGTTTACATCAAATTTTACCATTCTGTCTCATACTCCTTCCGGCGGATCGTCTGCTGCCGAAGCCGGGTGTTTTCGTATTAGTGCTTTTTCCGTTCCGCATCACGCCAGTTATCCTGGTATCCGCCAAGTAAATCCACAAACCGTTTTGCCGTGAGGTGCGGACGAGTGATCGCGCTGCCTACCACAACGGTGTGCGCCCCTAGATAAATGCACTTCATGGCATCTTCCGGCGTATAAATATGCCCTTCCATTACCATATAAGCCTCATCGCCAAAATCGCGGCACATCCGCGCAAACTCACGCAGGTCAGGCTGTTCGATCTGTTTTGTCGCCTGTGTATAGCCGTAAAGCGTAGGTCCCACAATGTCTGCACCGAGATCAATCGCGCGCCGCGCTTCATCATAGGTGGAAATATCCGCGAAAATAATGGCTTCCGGTATTTCCTTTTTCAGGATGGGCAGCAGCTCGTATGCGGGCTTACCTTCATGGGTGATTTGTTCCGTACAGTCAAGCGCAATGATCTCCGCCCCTGCTTCCCAAACCTGCTTTGCCGCTTCCAGCGTCGGCGTGATAAACACGTCCGTATCGTCGTTCCAAATTTTATAAAGACCGATCATAGGCAGGTCTACTTGATCTTTGATCTGCTTGATCTGTTCCGGCGTATTCGCACGGATGCCGACCGCTCCAGCCCATTTTGCCGCTTCTGCCATCTTGACCACGATATTTTCGTCATAAATCGGGTCGTCGTGCTGTACCTGACAGGAAACGATCAAACCGTTTTTAAATGATTCCAGTATTTTTCTTTTTCTCTCATCCGTCGTTTTCATAATCTTCTCCTTTATGTATGGTTCTTTCTGATTTGTTTCTTCCTTCTTAATATATACCCGTTCCCAAACAAAATCAATCTATTTTTATCATTTTTTATCATTTATTCTCAGCGGTTTTTATCAAATTTGATCACAGTATCCCCTGTCAAACAAATAATTTCATAATCTCCTGCAAATATTTCTTCCACAATTATTACCTTCTGTTTTTCAAAATGACACTATATTTTTATTGACATATATAGATTATCTATATATAATCATATGTAGATAATCTATATAATGGGAGGATATTTTATGGGGATGAATAAGAATTTACCTGTAGGAAGCACAGCGATGCTGGTGCTTGGTCTGTTGCGGCAAAAAGACATGTACGGTTATCAAATGATAGAAACCCTGCGTCTTCAGTCCCAAAACATATTTGAACTTAAAGCAGGAACGCTCTATCCCCTACTGCACTCTCTTGAAAAAAATGGACTGTTGGAAACGTACGACCAAGACGCGGGCGCGGCACGCATCCGCAGGTATTACCGGATCACCAAAAAAGGGATTGCCTCCCTTGCGGAAAGGCGCAGGGAATGGGATGCATATTCTTTTGCCGTAACGCGCGTGCTGGGAGGGGAAAATTATGAAACGACTACCTGAATTTGAAGCATATATAAACGAAGTTTGCGGATATGTACAATGTAAAAAAGCGCACCCGGACATTGCGGCAGAACTGCAAAACCATATGGAGGATCAAAAGATTGCTTATACAGTTATGGGTATGTCGGAAGACAGTGCCACAAGTGAAACCATACGTCAGATGGGGAATGCAGCATGTATTGGCGCGGAACTCAACCGGACACATCGTCCCCGGACGAATTGGGTTCTGTTGACAGGGATCTTGACTGCAGTCGCCGTAGGGTTGGTTTTGCAATACTTCGTGCTTGCAAATAGCGGTTCGGAATACCAAAGCGAGCTTTTCTCCCTTACGATTTCCCTGCCAATCGGGATTGCGGTAATGACAGCGGCGTTTTTTATGGACTGTACACTGTTGCTCGCAAAGTATCCCTTGTGCCTTTACTTGTTTTTTATCGGCATATGCGCAGCGGCAGTCGCCACCCCTGATTATTTCAGACTTCGCGCCTATACAGCGGATTTCGGTGTCCTACTTTTTGTCCCGCTCTTTGCGGGTATACTCTACAAACAAAAATCTAAGAGCATGGCAGGCGTTTTCCTGTGTGGTTTGCTGATTATTCCCGTTGTTCTGCTTTCAGCGTTCGGCAACTACAGCAAGCATACAGTCTGCATCATCGTGCTGGCATACCTTGCAATCATGCTCACAGCCATCTCCAAAAGCTGGTTCGGCAAAAAACGCCTGCGCTTGGCGCTGCTTTCCTTTATGCCGCTGCTCGTCCTGGCGGTGGTCATATGGTTACTAAACTGTCTTCCCTATGGTCGGCTGGATAATTTTTTCACTTTTTATGGCAGCCAGTTTCAAGACTGGCTTGCGCCGCCCCCTACCATCCGTTTTGAGCTAACGCGCGAAACGCTCGCCGGTGCGCAATGGATCGGGCATGCCATCGTCCCGGACAATGTTTTGGAAAATATCTATCAATTTCAAAGCACCTATATGCTTACCTATATTATTGGTAAATTCGGTTGGCTGGCAGGACTAGGCGTCATTGCAGCCATGTCTGCAATTGTAATCCGTATGTCAGTGCTGACCTGTCGGCAAAAAAATCAGCTTACATTCTGGGTATTACTTGCGGTCACTCTCATGATCGGTCTGCAAAGCGGACTTTGTATTCTTCTGAATTTGACGGGCTGGATCGCTATTCCCGCGAATACAGTGCCTTTGATGCTAGGCAGCGGCGCAAGCCTCATCGCCAATCTGTGTCTTGTCGGAATTTTTCTTTCCGTATCTCGATATCAAGGTATTATGAGCGAAAATGCCATGCATCAAATCATAGAAGAATGATCCCCCGCCATAAAATATATTCTGCAAAAAAGGACGCGTTTATCGCGTCCTTTTCCATAAAAAAACAGACCTTGCGGCCTGCTATCATCGAAATAGTTTATCTTAGATTAAGATCAGCTTTTCCGAGGTCTCTGCGCTTCCGCCCTCCGGGCGGTTAGAAATCACCGCATCAAAAGCCGAGATGTCCGCAAATCGCAGAAATCCCCTCTTTTCCATCTTGCTGCTGTCAATCAACAAATAACTGTGGTCGGAATTGGCAAGCGCGATTTGCTTCATCGAAATACTTTCCATTTCCGTGCCATAACAGATCCCCTCGCCAAGGTTTACGCCCGCGCAGCCGAAAAACGCGACATTAAAATGAAATTGCCGCAATACATCCTGCGCGATCTGCCCGACGTTCATGCCAAAGTAAGGCAAATAACGTCCTCCCACAACAAAAACCTCTGCAACAATTGGCTTATTGATTTTTTTCATGAGCAGGTCGTTATACGTCATGATGCTGATCTGTTTGTTTCCCAGATAATCGATCAGCGGCACCATGCTTGTCCCGCCGTCAATAAAAACGCAGTCGCCGTCTTTTACAAAACGTGCGGCATATTCTGCCACGCGGATTTTTTCACGCATATTCTGCGAACTTTTTTCCTTCATGGTCAGCTCTGCGCCAGAAAGCACATCCGCCCGCGCCGCGCCGCCCTGCACACGCTTCAGCTTTCCAGCCCTTTCAAGCCCTTCGAGGTCGCGGCGCACTGTAATCTCTGAAATCTCAAGCTCCTGCGCGATTTCTTTTAAATTGATGATCCCCTTTTTGTTGAGGCGATTCATGATATATACTTTTCTCTCCGAAGCGATCATGCCTATTCCTCCCCGCCGCTTAAGGCGCGCCCGTTATTGCGCATGTTTTTCCAGCATTGCCGCGCCGATAATCCCCGCGTCATTGCCAAGCTGTGCTAAAATCACCTTCGGTCTGCCGATCTCCGCTGCTGCAAACACAGTATCAGCCATCTTCTCGTTGAGCGGATCCAGCAAATATGCCCCCTGCGCCGAGATCCCGCCGCCCATAATCACGACCTGCGGGCGGAACAACGTCACAAGGCTGCCAATTCCCGCGGCAAGATAAGAAGTATAACGATCTACCACGGCAAGCGCCACGCGATCACCCTGCTTTGCCGCGTCGAACACAGTTTTTCCGTTGATTTTATTTTCATCGCCACTGCACAGCGCAGCAATCAAGCTTTCCGGATGCTCCGCCATCGCCTCTTTTGTCTGGCGGATGAGCGCTGTTGCCGAGCCATAAGACTCAAAACAACCTTTTTTGCCACATGTACAGCGCACACCATCCATCACCAGCATGGTATGTCCCGGCTCGCAGCCCATTTTATCAGCACCAGTAAAAATACGTTTGTTTAAGATCACACCGCCGCCAACGCCCGTCCCGAGGGTGATCATCAGCGCGTTTTCATACTCGCGCGCCGCGCCGCCAAGCACTTCTCCGAGAGCCGCGCAATCTGCGTCGTTGTTGATATACAAAGGCAGCGCAGTATGCTTTGCAAGCTCCGCACGCAAAGGTGCGTTGTGCCAGCCCATATTGTTAACATGCGCGACCAGCCCGGTTTTCGGGTTTTCACTGCTGGGCGTTCCCACGCCGAGCGAAGAAAATTCTTCTTCCCGCATCCCCGCCTTTTCTGCAGCCATTCTGGCAGCGCGCGCCATATCGGCGACCACTTCTTCAAAAGGACGGCTTCCTCCCGTCGGGATGCTGACCTTTTCTATCAAGCGATAAGTTTCGTCTACAACGCCCGCCGCAATGTTTGTGCCGCCTAAATCAATTCCAAGATAATATTTCACACGCGCCTCCAGCTTTTTACATCTTTTTCAATATTTTACAATAAATATCAAATTTATTCAAGTATGATCAAAATGTTTTTTGCGGACTGCGCCTTCAAACCGTGGTGTGGATCAGCGCACAAGCGCCCTCGATCCGCGCCTCGCCGCTGGCCGCCGGGAGAAAAAGGCTATCCCCCACGTGGAACGCAACCGATTCCGCGCCGCAGAAAACCGTGCCGCTTCCCTCAATGATCAAAAGCGAAACAAAGCTTTTATCTGTTACATCAATTCTGTATTCTTTTTCAATATCCAACCGAACGGCAGCAAAATATTTACATGCCGCGAGCCTGCGTTCTCTTACACCGGGGGCAATTTCTTCCGCCGCGCCGCCTATATATGCCTGTTTGGAGGGCGAAAGCCGGCTGACTTGCGCGGCTTTTTCCACATGCAGCTCCCGCAGATTTCCCGCAGCGTCTCTTCTGCCGTAATCATATACGCGGTACGTGGTGTTGGAATTCTGCTGAATTTCACAAATCCGGATCCCCGCGCCAATGGCGTGCACGGTTCCCGCCTGAATAAAAAAGACATCCCCTTTTTTCACAGGCACTTCATTCAAAAGACTGCAAAAGGTTTCCTTCCGCACTGCTTCCATAAACTCTTCTTTGGTCACATCACGCTTCATGCCAAAATACAGCGACGCGCCCGGATCGCAATCCAGCACATACCAAACCTCTGTTTTCCCATATTCGCCTTCATTTTTCAGCGCGTACGCATCATCAGGGTGTACCTGCACGGAAAGCGGCTGCGCTGCGTCTATCAGTTTGATCAAGACAGGAAAACGGTCAAAGTCAGCGCAATCCGTTCCCCATGCGGCTCTTCCCAATTTTGAGAGATAATCGCCAAAGGAAAGCCCAGCAAAATGCCCATCCGCAACCACGCTCTGCCCGTCCGGATGCGTGGAGAGCTCCCAGCTTTCCGCAAGCGGCGTTATCTCCGTTTCCTTCCCGTACATCGTCCGAAGCGCGTTTCCGCCCCATAAATAATCCTTAAAAGCCGGTTTCAATTTAATAATGCCCATATCCGCAGACTCCTTTTCATTATGATTGTCTGACCCCATTGTAATGAAAAGCCGCCTGCTTTGTCAAATCAGACGGCACCGGGCAATCCTTTTTTAGCGCCCAGTCATTTCTTCAAGTCGTTTTCCCCATTTTCCCATAAGCTTCTCTCATCAAAATATCGCTGCCGCCAAACAAAAAAAATCCCAGCATTCCCCTTTTTTGACGCGGATTCCCGGTTTGATATTAACAGAGGATACCTGTGACATTGCGATCGGCAAAACTGCCGGATAGGGCATATAAACTTAGGCATTGCAGCCTCGCTGAACAGTTACGGCAATCTATGATGCGTTATTGCTCACGCTCTATGATTTTTTGGTGTAACGGTCCCGCTTCTTATTACGCCGGCTAAACAGTTTTTAGCTGTTTCAGCGCAGAACATGCGGCAATAAAAATGATTCTTTCCAGGGCTCCGCCATCCATTGCGGCGGCTCTCGTTTTATGTTGTCCCGCACGAGCCTTTCCGAAAGCTCCCACAGCGCCGTGTTCTGATCTGGCATTTTCACTACGGCGTCCGCCTGCTCAAAAGGCATCCACGCAAAGCAAAGGTGCTCCTCCGAAAGCTTGATCTCTCCTTCATAAGGCATTCCAAAAAAGTACATGGGCAAAACAACAACATCTTTTCCCCAGGCGTCCGTCCACTCCGGAAATACCGTGCTGCGCATCACACTGATGCTATCCAGCGGATAAAGCGGCCCCGGCATTACAATATTCCCTTCTTCCGCACATTCGCGCAAAGCGGTTTGCAGAATGCTCTCGCCTTGCTCGCCGCCCCCTGCGATCCCCTGCCATATTTCCGGCAGATCCGACCTCTGAAAAATCGCAAATTCTGTTTTTCCATTTCTTTCCCGATAGGGAAAAACATGAATGTGATATGGCATCCTGCCCATTTTTCTTCCTTCTCTCTATAATGTTTCGGCGCTGCTGCCCTGCGCCTTGTCTTTTGCATATGCTTTTGCTGTCAAAATTTTCACAGCAAAGAATGCCGCTATCCCAATGATGACTGCAGCTACAGCCTGCATGGCATTCGGCATAGAAAGTTCTTTTACTAAAACCCATACAGAGCCTGCTAAAAATCCAAAGATAACCATGTATGTTTGTGCATAAAATCGCTTCAGCAGCTTATCAAGTGCTTTTGCCGAAACAATGATCCCGATAATAAGTCCCACGCCAAACAACACAAGCACGGCGAGGGGCCCTCTGTTTGCGACTGCTTCCATGATCGGCTGATACATTCCCATAATAAGCAGTACAAACGTAACACTGATCCCCGGAAGGACAAGCGCCACTGCCGCAAGAAAACCCGCCAGCAGAAGCATCGCGCCGTTCATCTGCCCAATCTCCTGCACCTGCGGCGCCGGAAAAAATCCAATTCCCACTACAATTGCCGCACCAAGCAAAAAATATAACGCATACGATGGGCGGAAACGGATGATCCGTGATTCCCGCGCCAGCATGGGTACGCTGCCTGCAATGATCCCTACGATTAAAAACGTAACAATAAATGTATAACTCTCATAGAGTGTGAGAATAGGGTTCGCAAGTAATGCTACTCCTAAAAGACCGCCTACAGCTACGCGCAATAAAAAGAAAATGTTTTTCTTAAACTCCTTGCGCAAATTGCCTACGGCATGCAGCAGCCTTGCATAAATTCCAAGAATGATCGCGACTGTTCCGCCGCTGCAACCGGGGATCAACATACTCGATCCTACTACAAAACCTTTTGCCACATCCGCCGTCATCCGTGTTGCGTCTTTTTTGTTTATCATTATTATTTATCGATTCCTTTACTGTTTTAACTATGGTTATCTGTTCCCGCATAAAATACCGGAAATGAATGTATTATACCACATTGCACACCCATGCAAAACATAATTTACAGGAAAATAATTCTTTCTTCCCGCATATACAGACCCCCACAGGCGTTATATAATAAAAATAAGTTTTGCGCCCAAAACTAGATTGCAAGGAGGATTTCTCATGAAAAAAATAGACAGGCTCTGTGCCTTTACTGACGGCGTTTACGCCATTGCGATCACACTGCTGATCTTCAGCGTAACGCTGCACAACACACAGGAAGTATTCAATGACACCGCAGCGCGCGAGCTCCTGCGCAATATTATGATGTATGCCATTGGGTTTATCGGCATTGCCATGCTTTGGTTTTCCAATCACCGCACCTACGCGCACATCACGTGTTACCGTGCAAAGCTTGGCAACCTTACCATGATCCACCTGTTTTTTGTGGTGCTGATCCCCGCTATGACAAGCATCACCATCCGGTATGAAGGGCAGCTTTTGCCAAACCTGTTTTATATTGGTGCATATCTCGGTGCCATGCTCTCTCAAAAGGCTACGGCTGTTTATTTGTTTCATAACAAAATGTTGGATGATATGCAGAACGAAAAAAAAGAAGACCTGTACGACACCATCTATCAATGGGTCGTAAACGGTTATATTTGCGGTGCTGTCGTTTTTGTTTTTCTTTCCCCCTGGCTCAGCATGACAATCCTCATCGGCGGGATGATTTTTGCTGCATGGCTCCGCTCTTATTTCCGCAAAAAACACAGCCTGCAGGAAACAGACACGGTTTCCGGGGGTGACCGCGCAGCTTCGCAGCAACAAATTGAAGCGTTAATCAGTCAACTAAAAAAACTGCAAAAAAACACAGGGGATCAATGACCCCTGTGTTTTTCCTTTCGTTTTTGCTGCCGCAACGCAAATTGTTTCTGCACTTCTGCCTCACGCCGCTCGCGTGCAGCTATATGCCGCGCTGCTTTGCTCTGCTCCTGCATCAGCTTTAAAGCCTGCTGTGCTTTTGTCCCGATGACGTTTTTTTGCATTTTCCTGCTCACTGCACGCTGCATCCGTTTTGGATTGCCGTACAGCCCCGTTTTTTCCGGTGACGGCTGCGTTGGTCCAAACCGAAGCTGCAACTGGTTTTTTAACAGAAAACCAAATACCTCATAATCCTTTGGCTCTGCTCCAAACACAATTTTGCACGCGCAATACCGCCCGCCTTCCTCGCGTTCCAGCAATGCTGCCCAAAAAGGATCATCAAAAAACACCGTCAGTGTCAGCATAATGACAGCCATAACGATTCCTCCTTTCCTATTGCCACGCGCAAAGAACGGACAACCAAGGAGGCAGGTTACTGACGGCTTTCGCCGCGTCCGGACTACCGACCGGAGCTGTGTTTTTATCTTCACGTTTTTTTCGGCGCAAAACTGCGCTATACAGCAATATTCATTTGAACACGGCTTCATCATATCACGGTGCGTACGCCCTATGCAAATTTTTCTTAAACACCTTTAGCATAAAACCATCGCAAGCGTTCCCGCTGCAATCAATAGCAAACCAAAAACCGCCCGCTTGGAAAGCTTCTCTTTTAAAAATATCACAGCAAAAACAACCGTTACCACAATACTCAATTTATCTACGGGCACTACGACGCTGGCAGGGCCACCCTGCAGCGCATGATAATAGCATAGCCACGACGCGCCTGTTGCAACGCCCGACAAAATCAAAAAAAGCCAATCATGTTTTGTAATGTTGTTCAATCCTTTTCCCGTTCGCGTCACGCCTACCATCAGCCATGCAAAAGCAAGCACCACAACCGTACGGATTGCCGTACCAAGGTTGGATTCCACATTCTGAATCCCTATTTTCCCAAAAATCGCTGTCATGCTTGCAAAAACGGCAGACAGAACGGCAAACAACAGCCACGATCTACTTTTATCGGATTCGGCTTCCTCGCTTTTTCCCGCATTTTTCTTTACCATCAGCAGCGTCCCTGCGCCGATCGCCGCCAGCCCTAAAATCTTGCCTAAGGTTACCGGCTCTCCAAAAAACAAAAATGCCAAAACCACAGTGAGGATAATGCTGGATTTATCCACCGGCGCGACTTTGCTGACGCTGCCAAGCTGCAATGCCTTAAAATAACAAAGCCACGACGCGCCCGTCATCATGCCCGATAAAACCAAAAACAAAAGCGTTATACCGCTGATCTGTCCCATTTCATCCTGCGACCCCACAAAGAAAACCATCCCCCACGCAAAAATAAGCACAACAACCGTACGGATTGCCGTCGCAAGCGTAGAGTTTACATTCTTCATGCCAATCTTTGCAAGAATTGCCGTCATTCCGGCAAACAGCGCCGAACCCAGCGCAAAAAGCAGCCACATATTGATTCACCTAATCCTTTTTTGTCAACAGCGCAATGCTTCTTTTGAGTATAGCACAGCGGCTTCCTTCCTGCCGCCTGTCTCTTGTAAAATATAAGAAAAAACCGCAGGTCATTGGTTTGCCTTGCGGTTTCCGTCTTCATGGATTCACATAACCACTTTTTTTAACTTACCTGAAAAGTGGTTTGATCAATAATATTATAAGTTTTGCTCTTACCGTCCGTTCCTTTTTCCGTCCAGGATTTAATTTTGGCAGTCCCCGTCTTCATTTCCCCTGTTACGCTGTTGTATTGATATACCGTTACCTGGTCGCCCGCTTTTAAGGTATTTACATCGTTTTCCGTCCAATAAACGTCGAGATTATCTTTTCCCGCTTTATAAATCTTCCAGCTTTTATTTGTTAAATCCACACCGAGCGCATCCTGCAGCTCCTTGGAAATTGCCGGCGCAACCGCACCCGTATGCGTTGCACTGGAATCAATCGACTTTCCAACCGCTTTGCCATTAAAATAATTCTTTACCGTATCCAGTCCTGCAAGCGTTTTCATGGCTTTTTCCGGCGTAACCTGCGTGTGGCTACCATGAAGATCGCAGGTGATCGTCAAGGTGCTGTACATATCAACTTCACACTTATATTTTCCTCCCGCAGGGCATACTCCGATAATCGTATCGTCTGTCATGCTTTTCCCCGGGAACATCGTATCTACGGTCTCTTTTAAAATAGTAAGCTTATCTTTTCCGCTTCCTTTCGCGGTTTCTACCGCGCTTTGTGTTTGATACGCACGCATAATGCTGTCTATATTGGTGTCGCACACCGATTTTTGGCCTTCCTGAATATAGCTGACCATGGACGGAAGCAATATCGCTGCCAAAACCGCGATAATCGCAATCACGATAATCAGTTCGATCAACGTAAATCCTTTTTTATTCGCTGCGTCTTTTTCCATATTGACACTTCCCATGCGTTTTACATTTTTCATTGTTACTCTTTTTTCATTATATAATGGAACGTGTCTACATGCAATTTTTTCTTTTAAAAACAACATTTTTAGTCTAAAAAACCTGACCCGCTAAAGCATTCGGTCTTCTTTATCTCTGTAATTTTTGAGCGAAGTCTGGTTCTTAGTGGTAATGCTTCTCATGATCCTTCTCCCTTTATGATTATATTTACGGTTTTTTTGCTCACGTATGCGTCAAGAATCAGTTCTGTGGGGTTTTGGTAACGATGGCTTTGGTTTACACTCAAAACAGATACTCTTGAACGGCCTGCCATTACGTCCATATGCATCGGGATTCGTCTGGCGTTGCTCACAAAAGCATATTCCGCAAAACATCAAACAGCTTCTCCGGCTCCACCGGCTTGGATAGATGGGCATTCATGCCCGCGTTTATGCTGATCTGCACGTCCTCTTCAAAGGCGTTGGCAGTCATGGCAATAATAGGGATAGTTTTCGCATTCGGATGGGGCAAAGCACGAATTTTTCGAGTTGCTTCCAACCCATCCATCACCGGCATGCGGATATCCATCAAAATTGCATCATAGTACCCCCTAAGGGATTCTTCAAATTTCTGCACTGCCTGTAATCCATTTTCCGCATGGACGACCTCTACGCCCAACTTTTCCAACAGCTTTCTGGTGATTTTGGTGTTGAGCGGATGATCCTCGCACAGAAGGATGCGCCTGCCTGCCAAATTTACAGAATGGGGGGCAACTGTAAGTGGCTGCACCGCCGCTTCCTCGGGGGAAACTGTTTCCATATCCCATTCAATAATAAATGCAGAGCCCTTTCCCTTTTTGCTCTCCACCCGGACGGTGCCGTTCATCAGTTCTACAATGCTTTTGACAATGGACAGACCCAGCCCCGTGCCCTGACGCACCACGTCGTTCCGGTTGTTTTCCTGCTCAAAGGGTGTGAACAGCTTTGGAAGAAATTCTTCTGAAATTCCCATACCGGAATCCTGTACCACCATACGGTTTCTCGCCATAGCCCCATCACGAGAAATATTCTCCAGCCGAAGCTCAATATGACCGCCCTCAGGGGTAAATTTTACCGCATTGGAAAGAAGATTAACCGCCACTTGACGTACACAGGTTTCATCAAAGCGCATGTACTGGGAGGTGATGCCCTGCTGCGTTACTTCAAAATGAATATTTTTTTTCTGAATGGTGGGCTGCACAATGGCAATCGTCTCTTTGATAAACCGGGGTAAATCAACCACACAAGGATGAAGCTCCAGCGCCTTGTTCTCAATTTTGCTCATGTCCAGCACGTCGTTGATGATGGAAAGCAAATAAGTGCCGGACACCCCGATTTCACCGAAATATGCCCGCATCTCATCTATTGAGCATCCGTCCTCTCCGAGCTTTGCAAGTCCGATGACCGCATTAAGCGGCGTACGGATATCATGACTCATGCGGGATAGGAAATCAGTCTTGGCATGATTCGCCCGATTGGCAAGCTCCATGGCGCTTTGCAGCTCTCTGAGGCGCTCCTGCTCCTTTTCGTAAACATCGGTAATGTCCACCCGGGTAATGAGAACCTTCTCATTGGAGCGGTCGAGATAGGAAAACTGCAATTTTTTGCGGGTGATTGTGCCGTCCTCCTCTCTGATCGCCGCAAAGCTGGTAAATGAGTCCTTGTCCTTTAGCTGCATGCGGATATTCTCTATGGACATATCATGAATGTTTCTCTCGACATCCTCTGGAAGAAGATGCTCTCTTGCATAGACCTCCACCTCTTTTTCATATTCGGAGGAATGGAAGGGCGGAAGCTGACTGCCCTTTTGATTGGTATAGACGATATAATCATGGGTGGTACAGTCCAGCAGGGCCAGGTAATCATAGTCCAGCCGCACCACCGTATCCATCATTTCCTTCGTGGTCTTTTGTCGGGTGATATTATAGGTATATCCATAACAGAGAATATCATTGGTTCCCGGCTCCAGAAGCATTCGGCAAACGGTGGAAAGCCATTCCGAGCTGCCATCGGGCATTATCCACGGGTATTCGGCGCTGAGCTCGGTAACGCCCTGGGCGAAGGATTCTATTAATAACTCACGGTCAAATATTCCGTGCAATTTTTCGCGTTCCTGGGGATCGGCGATATGCTCAAGTATTTGATCTACCGTGAAGGAAAAGGAGGTCTCCCCTACAATCTTCAGACCCAAATCTACGCTCTTGGAATAAGTCATGATCTTATTCTGCGTCAGATTGCAGCAACCCTTCGCAATAAAATCGGTATTGTCGATTTTGTCAATGATCTCCATTTGCTGCTGATACTGCTGCTCGGCACGGTTTTTCGCTGCAATGGCAAGCTGCTCGGCCTCTTTTTCTTCTGTGATATCCGTATAGGTGCAGTAAATCAGCTTTGTTTTATCCGGCTGCTCCACAATTCTCGCATTTAAACGCAGCCAAATGTACTGCTTTTTTTCATCGTGATAGAGTCGATAGGCATGGCGCAGGTCTCTTGTTTGCTCTAAGGCGTCCTTGATTGCAGCCTGCAAATCGCCTAAATCCTCCGGGTGCACATTTAAATAATCTGTTTTGCTATCTACCACAGCACTGTTATTCTCAGAATACCCCAAGGTTTGATAAAAAGCCTGGTTGTGCGTCACGGGCATCAGCTTTTTACCGTCAAAATGGTAGAGACACAAGGCGCCCGGCACATTGTCTACCAAAGAGGTTAGCTGAGCGAGAAGCTCCTCACTCTTTTGCTCCGCAGCCTTCTGCACTGTGATATCGTCTATAAACTCCACATGCACGGTGCGCCGGTTCCAGTCGAACAGCTTGCCCTTCATGCGATAGGTGTGGTTGTTTTTAGGATAGGTAAATTCCCTCTCCAGCATGCTCTGCTTGTTCATATCCTTTATTTTGCAAAAGGTACAAGGACTGTCACGGTGAAACATGTATTCATAGCACTTTTTCCCTATGGCATCCGACGGAACCGCCCCGGCAAAATCCGCTATCTTTCTATTAAAGTAAAGAATCTCGTAGGTTTCTGTATCACAGGCATAAACCGCCGTCTGAATCTCGCTGAGCACTGTTTGATAAAGCTCGGTCTGCTGCGAGACTTCCTGAAAAATAGCATAGACAAGCGTCCCCTCGGGTGTCTGCTCCATGGGCAGACCATTGAGCCGCACCCATACAAGGCTTCCGTTTTTATGATAGATTCGGTACATTTCATCAATGGCTTGCCCGCTTTTTAGCGCTTTCATGGCAGCCATTTGCAGGCGTTCCCGGTCGAACTCATAGACGGCATTTGCCGCATCCTCGTGAATCCACTTTTCATACTCCTCTCGGGTATGACCGGAAAGAGCGGCGACGCCATCAGAAAAATATAGAGTCTCGAAGCGATCAGACATGCGGTAGATTGCTATTCCGCCCGGGATGCAGTTAATGAGATGCTGGGTCTGGATCCGCATGTTCTCCAGTTCCCGATTGACGGCTATCAGCTCTCTGTTTTCTGTATCCTCGGACGAAATGCCGGACAGCACCGTGTTGGAAATCCGAGCCCGGAGGATGGAAATACTGGTGGATTGTTGCAGATACTCCCTTGCTCCGCACGCAAATGCTGCCTGCTCTGATTTGCCGTTTTGTGCGAGAACGATAACCGGGATATGCTGAAATTCCCCGGAGACATGGCGCTTCAAAAAGGCCATATCCGCCATGTCCGGCACAGAGAGATCCGCCAGAATAGCCACTGTGGCGCTCCCGTGGGGCTGCAAAAAGGCAAGCGCATCTCTTTCGCTCGAAACGCACAGCGGTGTGAATTTGCCGGAAAGGCTCTCAAAAAGTGCAGACCATTCTTTTCTATTCTCCGTCATTAGTAACAAAAACGGCTTCTTCATACTTTAATCCCCCTTTTGAAATAGCTGCCATAACGTCAGATAGAGCTTTTGCGGCTCAACAGGCTTTGCTAAATGGGCATTCATTCCTGCTGCAAGAGCATTTTTGATATCCTCTTCATAGGCGTTGGCTGTCAGTGCAATGATGGGCACTCGCTTGGCATCTTCCCGTGGCAGCTCCCGAATTGCCTTTGCCGCCTCTAAGCCATCCATTCCCGGCATGCGAATATCCATCAAAATCGCATCGCATCCATCTATGTCATACCTCTGAAATTGCTCAACGCCTGCTTTCCCGTTCTTCACCCATACGACCTCGCCCCCTGCTTTCTCCAGCAGCTTTTTGGCAATCTGCGCATTTATCGGATGATCCTCTACCAAAAGAATCCGCCTGCCATTTAGCCTTTTCATGTCAGATTCCTTTTGCTTGTTTTCCTCTTCCTCGTTCTGTATCGCCTTTTCAGACTGCACGACCTCAAAATCAATATCTACAATAAATTTTGTACCTACGCCCTTGGCGCTTTCCACCCGAATGGTGGCATGCAGTAGCTCGGCAAGCTGCTTTGCAATGGAAAGACCCAGCCCTGTTCCCTCGTTTTGAGGGGTAAGCTGATTATATTCTTGGGAGAACGGCTTGAAAATACCGTTTTTCAGAAATTCGGGACTCATGCCAATTCCTGTATCTGTAATGGTCAGTCTGTCATGCACAATGTTACCGGTGCGATTCAAAACCTCCAATTCCAACTCCACTGTGCCGCCGGGCGGCGTAAATTTCACGGCGTTGGAAAGCAGATTGATAAACAGCTTTTTAATGCAGACCACATCTGCCAAGACATAGCCGTCCAAGTTGGCATTTTTGTTGATAACCCGAAATGTAACTCCTTTTTCTGCTGCTGTTTGCTGGATAAGATCCACACAGGAAGCAAGCAGCTTTTGGGTGGAAATCACCTCCGGCTGCAGCTGCATATGCCCGAACTCCATTTTTTGATAGTCCAGCGTGTCATTGATAAGCCCCAACAGATATCGGCCCGATTCCTGGATTTTCAGGATGTTATCCTGCAACACATCGTTATTTGTTTCACCGACAGACAGCCCTGCTAATCCCAAAATGCCGTTCATGGGAGTACGCATATCGTGGCTTACTCGAGAAAAGAAATCAGCCCGTGCACGGTCGGCAATCTTAGCAGCATCCAATGCCTGAAGCAACTGCTCGTTTTTAATCCTATCCTTTTTTCTCTGGCGCATTGCCATGGCAAACAGCACCCCGCCAAACAGCAAAAAGGCGATCAGCAGTGCGAACATGATAAAATACACCGGTTGGTCGTAGATCATTGCCAAAAGTGAAGTATTGGTTTTCTCATAGTGGGTGTAATTGTCGGCAATGGAGGAAATATCGTCCGTTGTAAGCGTGTCGATGCTTTTACTCAAAATGGAGGAAAGATTGGCATTTTGATCGTTCCGCACCCCAATAGAGAAGTCCGTTTTCTGATGATTGTCCGCCACCACAACGAGAGAGTTTGTGATATCGGCGTACACCCATTCCTGCACGCATCGAGTGTAGGAATACAAAAAATCAGCCTCTCCTTTGATAACCGCCTCAATGCAGTCGTCTACAGTATCGTAGCTTAAAAATTCCGTGTCAACCAAATTATCTCGCAGCCAGCTGCTGACACCGCTGCCCACCAGTGCGCAGCGATTGCCCGTTCCGTCATAATCTTTGCGGCGCAGCATGGAGGTGGTGCTATTGTAATAGCTCCCCACCTGAATAAAGCCCTTTTTCTCTGTTGCGCCGGTGCTTCCGGTAAAATCGCAAACGATATCCGCATTGGCAAGCTCCGCAACATATTCATCGCGGTTGGTTGTGACAATGAATTCCACTCTGAGGCCGGAGCGGTCAAAGATGGTTTGGCAAACATCCTTGAGCAGACCCTTTACCTCGTTGTTTTCATAATAAGAAAGCGGCTTTCGATCGGGGTTAATCAGCGCCTTAAAAACAGTGCCATTTTGGGTGCACTGCTCTATAAATGCGCTTTCCTCTCGAGTATAGGCGATGGCACTCTCTCTGTCCGAGGTATAATAGGTTTGATAAATTTCCGCCTGATAGTTGGGGGTAGCCGCCTGCATTTTGGCAAGGGCATCGTTCACCTCAAAAAGAAGCTCCGGCTTTGCCTTGCTCACCAGCACATACAGCGGCTCCTCATCAAACTGATCCAGAACCCAAACGTCGGGAAGCGCCCGGAAATTGCCGGTGACAATCGCATCCACCTTACCGGCCTGAAGCGCCTGCTCCAGTGCGGTCTGGTCGGAGAACTTCTGCGTCCTATAGGTAAATCCGTTTTGCGCAGCATAGAGATCAAACGCAGCTCGCTCCTCCTGACCGCCAAGAAATCCTATGGTTATGCCATTCCATTTATCATAGTTGTTGATGGAAAGTCGGTTGTCGCCCGCCTTCACCGCAATCAATCTTGCCTGATTTCCAATGGGCAGGTCTGAATAATAAAACCGCTCCAACCTTTCCGGGGTTTTCAGAGCATAGGCTAGCATGTCTGCCTTTCCGTTCTCCAAAAATCCCAGCATCTCCTCCTGCGTACGCTCTGCTTCGCTGCCCACATATTCATAGCTCCAGTTTTCATAAACCAGCATTTTCTGCATGATTTCGTAGCCGTAGCCGCTTTTCAGTCCATCGTCAGCCTGGATAAAGCATCCTTCCATCGGGGCGAAACACAGCCTGACGGTTTTGCGCTCAGATGGGGCTGGCTGTGCAGCTGCTGCGGCTGTTATCGGAGCAAAAACCGCTGTCAGCGTCATCAACAGACAAAGCAACACCGCTAGCCATTTTTTTCGTTTTCTCACTTTATTTTCAAAAAGCAGCTCTGTACTCTTTGTCATAACATCCCCCCGCTATTCTTCTATCTATTCATCTTGGTTGCAGTCTTCAATATTAGTTCTTTTAGGTCAAAATTATTACATCGAATCTCTTTTCTTCAGAAAGCAAAGATACTTATTCATTCTTTGTTCCTCTCTGAAAGAGTTGATCCAACACCTGAAAGAGTTTTCGCGGCTCAATGGGCTTGGAAAGATGCACATTTATTCCCGCATCCATGCTCGCTTGTATATCTTCCTCAAAGGCATTTGCTGTCATAGCAATGATGGGTACGGTTTTAGCATCCGCCCTTGCAAGCGCCCGAATTCTCTGTGCTGCCTCTAATCCGTCCATGACCGGCATTTTAATGTCCATTAAAATCAAATCATAATATCCTATCGCAGATTCGGCAAAGCACTCCACGCCCTGCTGTCCGTTTAGGGCATGCTCTACCTTCATACCTTTTTTGGCAAGGAGCCGCTTTACAATTTCGGCGTTGACAGGATGATCCTCACAAAGCAAAACTCGCTTGCCCTGAAGCGCATCTTCATCAATTTTGTCTTGCGGCGCTTCGACTGCGGTCTTGCGTGGAACCTTCGCAACAACTTCATGCCGCAGCTCTATGGAAACCTCTGTTCCTTTATTCAGCTGGCTTGTAATAGAAATCGTGCCGCCCATCAAATCCACCAGCTGCTTGACAATAGCAAGCCCCAAGCCCGTTCCCGTAAGCTGTCCGGTGCTCTCTTGATGCTCCTGCGAAAACGGCTCAAACAGATGCTTTTGAAATTCCTCACTCATGCCGATGCCGGTATCCCGGATGATAAAATCCAAAACGACATATTGTTCTGTCAGCTCCTTTGCGGTGAGGCGGAAGGTAACAGTTCCCCCCTCCGGGGTGAACTTCGCTGCGTTGGAGAGAAGGTTAATAAAGAGCTGTTTCGTGCGCATGACATCCAACAGTAAAACAGGTTCTGCTTCCGGGATATCCATTTGAACCTCAAAGTGCAGCTTTTTCTCTTCCATCAGGGGCTGAACAGTGGCCAAGATTGCCCGCAGACATTCGCTGGGGTAAACTGGCTCAAGATTCAGCTCCATCCTCTGATTTTCAATTTTGGACATATCCAGCACATCGTTAATCAGCCCCAGTAAATATTGACCTGACCGGTGAATTTGATCCATATCTGCTGCAAGCTGGCGGGGTGAAGTGTCTTTATCCAGTTCCATGGAAGAAAAGGACAAAATCGCATTCATGGGTGTACGCATATCGTGGCTGACCCGGGATAAAAAGTCGCTTTTGGCCTTACTTGCAATTTGAAGCTGACGGCTTTTTTTGCGGCTGCTTTTTGCAAAAAAGAACATGGCAATGCCAAAGAAGGCTATAAATGCCACCAGCGCCATAAAAATTGAAAAACTTATCGGGTCAGAGTACATCAGCGTTTGAACCCAGTTATTGACATGCTCGGTATTGGCTGCTACATGATATTCATACATTTTTCCGCTGTCTAAATGATCAATATACCGATTGAGCGTGGAAAGCAGCGCAGAGTTCTCACTCTTATTAACCGATATCTCCATATTGCGTTTTTCGCTCACCAGAGGAATTATATTCAGTGAAATATAGTTATGCTGAGCGTAATATTCTACACAGTATTGATTGCCATAGCCGCAATCGACCTCTCCAGACATCACCGCATTGATGCATTGCTCAGTGGTATCATAATAAATGATTTCTTTGCATACCAATTTATCTGCCAGATCAGACCCTTTAAGGGTTGCAACGCGTGACCCACTGACGGACTTTTGAATGGCATTGTGCTTAGAAAAGTAGACCTGCTGGATGGTAAGATAGGGCGTAGAGGTAATCACGCCTGCTTTGTTGTTATATGTGGCATTGATAGGTATCCCCAAAATACAGTCATACTTTCCGCTTTCAAAGGCACTAACAAAATCAATCGTTCGGTCAAACTTGGTGTATTCCATGGTCAGCCCGGTTTCTTCCGCAAATTCTTCCATCAATGAAACGGCGATGCCTTTCCACGCTCCCTTATCATCCTGAAAAACAAAAGGAGCATAGTCATCCACACATAGAGCATGGATGACTTTTTTATTCTGCAAATAGGCAGTCTCTTCTTCCGTAATAAAAAAACTGTCTCGTGTGTTATTTAAATATTTTTCCGCAAGATCGCTCTGAAAATATGGAAAAGCGAGATTGAGCTGGTCAATCGCCTCATCCAATTCCGCTACCAGCTGTGTTTCTCCCTTTGTCGCAGCAAAATAGAACAGCCCGGAGGCATAGATGGCAAGCTGCTGCGTTCCCTTAAGAGAGCCAATGGTGCTGTCAGGAACAACGTCTACCTCGCCTCTATAGAATGCGTCCAGCATCTCCTGATGGCTGTCGAAGCGTTTGATTTCATAATTGACTTGATAACTTCCAAAAAAATCATGGAGCTTCTCTACCGTCCGCTCGCCGCTGCCCCAAAGACCAACCACAAGAGGAGACTTTCTCATAAAGTTTGAGCTGTTGAGCTGCAAATTTTCCTCTGTGGTTGCAAGTGCGCTGTACATAATGCCATAGCTGTTTTGGGTATATTCATATTGCGCCATCAGCTCTGGTGTCTTGACCAAGCCACCCACCAAATCTGCTTCGCCGGACTGTACCATTAGGAGGGCTTTTGTGAGCGATTCGTCCAGTGTCGGCTCGTCAATGAGCACATATTCCATTTTCCATCCGGTGAGCTGTGCGATTTTCTCCAGATAGTCATAGGTGTAACCGTTATAGCTGCCGTCTTCTCTGATTTCAGTCAGGTCGGCCTGCTGCGGGAAGGCAACACGCACGACCTTTTGCGGCTCCTCCGCAGCAAAGGCGGGGCAGCACAGCAGCCCTGTTATCACCAGCGCAAGCCCCAAGCAGAGGAGTTGTCTTACTCTATATTTCATATGGAATCCCTCCTGAACCTTTGAGCGCCAATACCACAGCATTTCCACCCATGGCGTTCGCTCCTTATTTTTGTACCGCAATGAGCTCCTGCAATGTTTGATACAGCTTTCCCGGCTCTATGGGCTTTGTTAGATGGGCATTCATGCCCGCCTGCCGGGATTTCTCCATATCATCTCCAAATGCGTTAGCAGTCATAGCAATGATGGGGACTACTTTTGCGTCGTCTCTATTAAGTGCGCGAATGGTTTTAGAAGCGGTTAATCCATCCATGATAGGCATCCGAATATCCATTAAAACAGCATCAAAGCTGCCGGGCAAACTCTGCTCAAACAGCTCTGTGCCAATTTTGCCATTTTCCGCATGGACAACAGAAAAACCCCGATTTTCAAGCAGCTTTTTTGCCACCATAGTATTCAGTGGATGATCCTCACAGAGAAGCACCCGCTTGCCATGAAAATCATAATAATGCTGATCATTTTTGTCAGGCGATTTTAAGGGTTGCTCCATTTGTTCGGTCAATTCAAGCTCCATAGAAACCGAGAAAGAGGTCCCTTCCCCCAGCTCGCTTTCCACCGTAATATCGCCGCCCATCAGCCGCGCCAGATTTCGTGCAATGGAAAGACCAAGACCGCTGCCGCCGAAGCGAGCGGTCGTTTGGTCGTTTTCTTGGGTAAAGGGTGTAAACAGCTTGGGCAGAAACTCCGAAGAGATGCCGATTCCCGTGTCGGAAACGGCACAGTGCAGCATGGCTTTACCGTGTTTACTCTGCGTTTGCCAAGCAGAAAGCTTTACGACTCCACCGGTATTTGTAAATTTAACGGCATTGTTAAGAAGATTGACGAGAATCTGCTTGATCCGAGTTTCATCCCCAACATAAGCCGGAAGGATCGAGGAATCCCGCTCAAAAAGGTAGGTAACCCCCTGGAGATCTGCTTGTCCCTTTGCCATGGTGTTGACAGTATCAAACAGCTCCGTGGTCAAAAACACTTCCTTGGAGAGCAAAATTTTCCCGCTCTCAATACGGGACATATCCAGAACATCATTAATGAGGCTGAGCAAATATCGGGACGCCTCCTGAGATTTCCGAATACAGTCCATCACAAAATCGCCGTCGTTCACATTGGCGGAGGCAATCTCCGCCATGCCGATGATCGCATTCATGGGTGTGCGGATTTCGTGACTCATGCGGGAGAGAAATTCGGACTTTGTGACGCTTGCCTGCTTCGCCATTCTAAGAGCCGCCGCCAGCTCCTCGTTCTGTTTTTCCTTTTCCTCATAGACGGCGGTCATGTCCGTTCGCGTCATTAAAAAGACCTTATACTGCGGATCCATATAGGTAAAGCGCAGTTGTTTTCTTTGAATCTCTCCATTCGGCGCGGGAACGGAGTAATAAAGGCTGTAGAAGCCGTTTGTATCCAACTGTGTCAGGATATTGCGCAATGTAAAGCGCTCTAATACAGCGTCCACATCATCAGGGCAGATATATTGACGGATATAGTTTCTCGTCTCCGATTCAAAATGATCCGATTGCTCCGCATACGAATTCCCAATCTTGTTTTCACTGTAGCGCATCGCAGAATCGCGGATGCCGTCCACCACCACAAGGTAGTCATATGCAGTGCGCACCACCGCATCCATCACGCTGGCCATTACCTTTTCATTGGTGCTATCTGTGGAATACAAGAACGCCATCACGTCGCCGCTTTCCGGGTTTTTCATCATGTAGGCGTTGAGCACCGTCCAATACGCTTTTCCTCCAATAATGCGTACAACCTCCTGAGAAACCGAGGTTGTTCCGGATGCAAAGGCGTTCAGAAGCTGCTTGATACCGAAAACATCTTTGTATTTCTTCAGCATTTCTTTATTTTGAATGCGCGGCACCATAGAATCCAAGGCTTTCTGCCCGGATGAAGCTTTGGCAAGAATATCCGTAATCTCCCCGAATTTGCTGTTAAAATCCACCAGCCGGTTCTGTGTCAGGTTGATATTCATGGAGGTCATGGTTGCGGTCTGCATTACCTCGCGATACGCCAGCTCATGGCGGTACTGTTGTTCCGCCTCCTTTTCCCTTGTGACATCTTTCCCTACTCCAAAGGCTCTGATGGGTTTCCCGTATTCATCGAAGGTTGTCGTGTAGACCACATGCTCACACCAGTAGCCGAGACCATCGCCCAGCTTGAACCAGACATCCGCCGACACTTTTTCTTCTCCGGCATGCAGTCGCTCAAAGATACGCTGAACTTCTCTACGGCTGTCCTCTCGAATCTGACCGCTGCCAAGCAGTGTCCGATGATAATCCTTGACCTCATGCTGCGTGAGTTCTACTCTGGACGAGCTAGAGATGACGTGCATAACGTCGTTTACAATATCGTATTCCCAAATATTGATGCCGGCTGCCTCAATCGCTAACTGATATTTCAGTTCACTGTCCCGCAGCGCCTGCTGCGTTGTCATCTGATCAGTCACATCGGTAAACACGGCACAAATGGTCGGAAAGCCATCTTTTTCCCCGAGCCAATCTCCGGAGAGACGGCTCCATCGGTAGCCCCCCTGCTTTTGCTGTACACGATAGGTATAGGTGATGGGACGCTTTTGGGCGAGTCCGCGATGCGCCTCTTCCAGAAGTCCCGGTAGATCGTTGGGGTGGATGACGTTGCACGCCCCTGTTTGGATTGCATCCTCGTATTCTGCCCGTGTCATGCCGCAAAGCGTTGCCACCCGGTCATTAAAATAAATTGGAGTAATCTTGTCGTCCATCCGGTACATGCCCACACCGCCGGGCACTGCGTTTAAGAGACCCGTCAGTGTATCAGATTTTTCCCGTTCCTCCTGAATGTCCAGGATGGTACCGATAATGCGATTCGCCTTAAAAATCCCAATCATCCGGCTCCAGCGATAGGTGTCGTCCTTCATTTTGATACGCAAAACCGCCTCTGCCTTTTCCTGACCGCTTTTCGTATCTGCAAAAAACTGCAATAAAACAGGGATGTCATCAGGGTGTACCACATCAAGTGAACCCCGGTTATTTAAAATATCATCTGTGCTTATTTTGCTCATTTCGTAATTGTAGTAAGACGCAGAGCAATAAAACCCGCCGGTTTTCAAATTCCATTCAAAGACCGTGGCACCGGTTTGCTCCACCACAAGGCGGTACCGTTCTTCTCTGTAGCTAATCTCCTCTTGCTCTTGATGCTCCCGGCTTACATCCACAAAACTGGTGAAAACCACAGGCTCACCTGCAAGCTCGATTACAGAGGCATTGAGCTTGATCCAAACAATCTGCCCTTGCTTACTTTGAATGCGGTACTCGGAATCGGTCAATTTGCCGTCGGTCTGAATCTTTTCTTGGTTTTGCTCCTTCACATATCGATCCTCCGGCAGAATGAGAGCAAAAGGATCTCCAGAGATTTTTTCGTATTCCTCTCGTGTATATCCAATAAGCTCAAAGTATTTGTCGTTCAGATAGAAAGCGGAAACCGCTTGCTGCATGCGAAACAGCCCCATTCCGCAGGGGGCTTGATCCAGCACTTTTTTTATGTGCTCAAAGGCGATACTATTCATGACATTCGTCCTTTCCGCAAAGCTCTGCAAGGGTCTGATACAGTTTGTCTGGTTCAATCGGCTTTGCCAAATGCGCGTTCATGCCGGCATCCAGAGATTTCTGTGCATCCTCGTCAAAGGCGTTTGCCGTCATGGCGATGATAGGCACCATCTTTGCGTCCGCTCGCGGCAGGGCGCGGATCGCTTTCGTGGCAGATAGCCCATCCATCACCGGCATACGAATATCCATCAAGACGGCATCATAAAAATGCTCACTGGATGCGGCAAAGGTGTCAACGCCCTCCTGTCCGTTAAACACAGGTGTCACCAGCAGTCCCTTTTTTTCAAGAAGTGTTCTTGAAATCTGCATGTTGACGGGATGGTCCTCACAGAGAAGCACATGCTTCCCGTCCAGCTCAACCTGCCACAAGCACTCGTTGCGTTCCTCCGGTTGAGGCGCAGAAACCACAGGGAAATCCAAAAGAATTACCACCTCGGTGCCAACGCCCTTTTCACTGTGCACTTCTATTTTACCGCCCATTGCTTTCACAAGGCTTTTCACAATGGACATACCAAGCCCTGTTCCGGTGTAGGCGGTGCTGATACTGCCGCGCTCCTGCACAAAGGGTTCAAAGAGCTTTGGCAAAAATTCTGCACTCATACCAATGCCGTTGTCTCGAACGGTAATCTTATCATGCAGAATTCCGTCCTCAAAGCACATCCACTCGATCGTCCACTCCACTTTTCCACCAACCGGAGTGAATTTGATGGCGTTAGACAGAATGTTAATAAAAATCTGTTGCAGCCGTAGCTTGTCCGCCACAATGTAGTAGTCCTGCTGCGCTCCCACGCGGCGCAGATCCAATGCAACGTGCTTTTCATCCGCCGAGTTTCGAACGGCGGCAAGAATTTCACTTACCACTCCTTTTGAAGAAATTGGCTGCGGATTTAATGCAAGCATATTGCTCTCAATTTTACTCATATCCAGCACGTCGTTGATGAGGCTCAATAGGTACTGTCCGGAACCTTGAATGCCCTTTAGGTGCCGCGTGATTTCCTCTGTGCGGTTCGGCAGCTCCAGTGCAAGACCGGTAAGCCCGATGATACCGTTCATGGGCGTGCGCATGTCGTGGCTCATGCGGGAAAGAAATTCGGATTTTGCAGCGTTGGCCCGCTTTGCTTCTTCAAGAGCGATGCCAAGGCGCTGATTTTGCTCGTTCTGCTCCTGAACGGTCTGGGTAATATCCGATCTTGTAAACAAAATCGTGTTTTGGGTTGAATCCAGATAAGCAAACGCGTATTTTTTTACACGGAGCTCACCGGACGGAAGATATCCACGAATCGTCAGCTCATAGGTTTCTTTCTTAGCCAATTGTTTACAGATATTTGTTAGCTTAATGCCCTCACTATACAGTTTCCAATCATCAGCGTGGATGTATGGTTTCGCTTTCTTAAACAATGTGTCGTCATAATTGTTCGATATTGCAGCGAAGGAGCGATGCTCGTCTTTCCGTTCCATCATGCGAAATTTCCGTGTTGCGACATCAATGCAGATCACCTGATCAAAATCCTGTTCCAGCAAGTGAGCAACAGTGAACTCCATCAATTTTTCATTCTCAATATCATTGGCATAGGTGAAGCCAATGATATCTCTGGTAGAAGGGTTTTGCGTTAGATTGATTACCATACGCACCCAATGGCAAATGCTTTTGTCGATGTGATACAAACACTCAAATTCCATGTGTGTATTGCCTGTTTCAAATGCTTTAAGCAAAGCTTTACAGTCAAAGACCTGCATGTGCCGATTTTGCTCCTCCTCATCCGGAATATTCAGACGAGATAGCGCGCAAAACTCCGTCATAGTTTTGGCCTTTGCCATATCATTTAGGTTGCCGCCAAAGCGAATGGCTTCCTCCATGGTGTCACGGGTCACATTGACCTTAAATGCGGCAAAGGAGGTGTCCAGCATCAAATACTGGTACGCCTCAAATTCTTGATATTTTTGATGCAAACTTACCTGCTCCGTCACATCCAAAGCAGAGCCAATGGCCTTGATGGGCTTTCCGTCTTCATCAAACACCGTGGTATAAAGCGTTCTTAGCCAGATATATTCCTCATTGTGATTGGACTTCCATCGCGCAGTGCACTCGGCATGAGGCTTACCACTGTATATTTCCTCGTACATCTGCCGAATCACAGGAATATCCGCCTCATGAATGCAGTCGGCATCAATAAAACTTTCCGGGACA
Organism: Christensenella sp.; assembly: GCA_034926635.1. Lineage (GTDB taxonomy): Bacteria > Bacillota > Clostridia > Christensenellales > Christensenellaceae > Christensenella. The sequence goes on from JAYFQX010000019.1 coordinate 71,574, forward strand.
TTGGTAACCTTTTCCTTACTCATGAACTGATTGGACAAGAGATTGTTACGTCTTTGGTGCATGGTATGCGTATCCATATCCAGCACCCAGATGTTAATGCCGGTCTGCTCTATTGCAATATTGATGGATTCCTCCCGCAGGCGCGCCACCTCCAGCATTTTTCGCTCTGAGGTGATATCCGTATAGGCCATATAGCAGTAAAACGTCCCGTCAGCCCGTCTGGTCGGAATGCCGCTGGCACTGATCCAGCGATATTCACCCTGCCGATTGATTAGGCGGTATGTCTCGTTAAAGCGGGTGCAATGGCGAACGGCAGCGTCAAAGCTTGTGATGACGCGTTCTTTGTCCTCCGGATGAATCCCGGCATAGGCATCGGACTGATAGATCTCCTTAATCTCCTTCGCGCTGGCACCGAGCATCTGGCACACGCCCTGATTAAAATAAACGGGGATCAGTTTGCCGTTTTCATATTGCAGCACAGCAATGCCCGCCTGTATGGTTTCCATCAGGGAATTTAGCTCCGCCTGAGAATCCGTCAGCGTTCTCTGCAACTCCCGCTCTGTGTAGGCGATGGGAAAAAATCCATCGTTTCCGTCAAGCGTCATTGGGGCGGAGCCATGAATGGCGCAAATGCGAAAAACCTCCCCTACTTTGATGCAGGAAAAACTCACCCGCATGTCCACCTTATGACGTCTGCCCGTAGGGTCATTGAGTTTCAGTAGGCACATGATCTGCGTGGCTCCCGATCCCATGGAAAGCTCATGATAACCGCAGAGCTCCCATAAGACCGATACCGGAAGTGCGTCGGCATCCTGCCGCAGCAGTTTCTCTACCTGTCCCTTTCCAAATGCCTTTTCCGTGTCTCCGCAACCAATCCAGCAGACATTATCAGTCAAGAACGCTAACGTATCGGGAACGCTGCGACGCGTCAAATAGGCGTCGAGGAAGGCATTTACTACAGCGTTACTCGATTGTTCTTTCATACTAATGGCTCCTTCCTCATAATTCCAGTTGTTTTAATATTGTATGCTGACGCATAATTTCCTCATAGAGCGGCTGTAAATCGGAAACCTGTTTTGCCCGCAACGGTTCCACTATGTCACATACCGCCCGATACATCGGCGTAAGCCCCATATTTCCGGCAACACCCTTGAGCGTATGTGCGGCATCGAATGCGGCATCGTAATCATGAGCGTCCAATGCATTTTTCAGCTCAGCAAAGCACGGATCATTCATAAACTCGGCAAAGCACGAAGCATAGAGCTCCTCGTCATTGAGGAAACGCCCCATTGCGCCATCGAGATCGGCACCGTAATTTTTCAATCGATCGAAAAACATATTCATAGCAGATCCTCACTTTTGTCCAAAATGTAGTGATATAGCGTACTATAAAGCTGCATGGGATCAATGGGCTTTGCCAGATGCGCATTCATGCCGGCTTTTTTAGATTTATCCACATCATCGTCGAAGGCGTTGGCCGTCATGGCGATAATGGGAACCATTTTAGCGGATTTTTTATGCAGGTTACGAATGCCCTGTGTCGCCTGTAACCCGTCCATGACCGGCATCCGGATATCCATGAGGATGGCATCGTAATAGTAGTCGGGCGCAAGGGTTACCACCTCAATGGCGCGCAGCCCATTCTCTGCACAGTCCACCGTAAAGCCCTTGCGCTCCAAAAGCTTTCGAGCTACCTCCACGTTCAGGGGATGATCCTCCACCAGCAGTATCCGATAACCGGCAAAATCATAATCCTCCGGTTCTGCCGCAACTGTCTCTTTGGCTTTTTCGCCAAGCGCCTTATGAAAGGCGGAGATCAGCGTGGACTTAAAGAGCGGCTTGCTGATGAGCAGGTTGACCCCGGCAAGCTTTGCCTCGTGTTCAATCGCTGCCCAGTCATAAGCGGTCATGATGATAATGGTGACATCCGGACCGACAATCTTGCGAATCTCCTTTGCAGCCTCGATTCCATCCATGTCCGGCATCTTCCAGTCCAGCAAAATGAGATCATAGTAATGATGCCTGTCCCATTTTTCCCGGACCTGATCAATGGCTTTTTTCCCGGAATCCACCCATTCCGCACGGATCCCGATTTCCTTCAGGGTCATCATGGCATACTGGCAAACCGTCACGTCATCGTCTACCACCAAAGCGTTCAGCTTTTCAAAGCTGCAACTCAATTTCTTCGTATAACCAGCTTTCGCTTCTTCTGTCATGCCAAGGGTTACTGTGACTCTAAATTCGGTACCGACGCCTAAAATACTGCGTACCTCAATTTTTCCATCCATCAGTTCCACCAGATTTTTGCAGATAGCAAGACCAAGGCCGGTGCCGCCGTACATTGTTGTCGCACCGAAGTGCTCCTGAGAAAAGGTATCAAACAGCTTGGGAATGAATTCCTCGCTGATGCCGCAGCCGGTATCATTCACCGTAAAGCGCAGCGTGGCATTGTTTTCAGTCTTTTTAAGCTGCCGAATATCCAGCGAAACCTTGCCGGAAGCATCGGTAAACTTAATGGCGTTGGAGAGAATGTTCAGCAGTATCTGCTGCAGCTTCATGGCGTCGCCCATGTAGCTGTCCTCTACGTTGCTGTCTACCGTGCACTCATAATCGATATCTTTAGCTTTTGCCTGATTGTAGCAGATGGAATTGATGGAGCTGATGAGCTCCGCAAAGGGAATCTTTTCACATTTTAATAGAACCTTGCCGCTCTCAATCCGGCTCATATCCAAAATATCATTGATAAGGGTAAGCAAAAAGCGGGAGGAAATACCGATTTTAGAGAGGCAGTCCTCCACCTGCGCATCATCCCCCATGGACTGCACGGCGATGGCCGTCATCCCAATAATGGCATTCATGGGCGTACGGATCTCGTGGCTCATACGGGAGAGAAAATCTGTTTTAGCACTGCTTGCCTGCTCGGCAGCTACCAAGGCGGCATTTAATAGCTCGTTCTTTTTTTGCTCGGTTTCCATTTCCTTTGTAATATCGGTGACGCTGAATACGATTTGGCCGGCTTCTTTGTCCAGATAGGAATAACGTGTTCGTTTATATCCGATGCTGCCGTCCTTTTGAATGGCCTTATAGGTCATGGTATAGCTATCCGAAAGCGCCAGCTGCTTTACAAGATTAGAAACACTCTTTGCCCTGATGACCTCCTCCCGCTGCTCCGGCACAACCTGCTGGTGCACAAAGGATAAGACAACCTCAGAGTATTTTGACAGCTCAATCGGCGGGCGAACAGCCATGCTTTTTTCGTTTATGACATCAATATGGCTTTCATCGTTGATATCCAACAATGCAATGTAGTCATAGTCGCACTCTACAGTGTGTGCCATCATCAGCTGCATCATTTTGGTGTGGTGAATATTAAAGGTATAGATCAGAGCCTCCACGTCGCCCGTAGTTGGATTTTGGGTTAGGTTGATATGTGTATCGACCCACTCGCAGCGATTCACATCAGTCTTGCGACGAATCTCCATGTTTGAGTGTATCATGCCCTCTGCAAACTGCTCCAGCAAATTCGCCCGGTTGAACTGCGCCGCAAACTGCTCCCGCTGTTCGTGGTCTGGAATATCTGCATAGATCAGGCTAAACAATCCGTCCGCCGTACCATCTTCTTGTAAGTGAAGAATGTATGGGAATACACTCCGACCTTCTCCGCACCAATTTTGCGTTAGATTGAGGCGGAATGATCCCATCATGCTATCTTCTACAATGTTATTATATGACATTTGGCTTTCGTGCTTTTTTTGCAGCTGCATCTGTTCTGTGAAATCAATGGCAGATCCAACCGCTTTCACCGGCTCGCCCGCATCATTAAAGATTGTGGTATAAAGGATCTTCGCCCACCAGTATTCTCCGGTTTCCACGTTTCTCCAGCGCGCGACGCACTGCGCGCGAGGTTTTCCTGCAAAGATGTCAGCAAACATGGCCTTTACCATGTTTTCATCGTCGGGATAAATTGCACCTGTGCCGTACAGACGGTCAGGAATATTTTCGGTTACCAGCTCGTTTCCAAAAACTTTGCCTACATATTCCTCCTGCAAAATACGTCTACCGGGGATATCGAATATCCAAAAGGTCATATTTGCCTGTTCTACGGCAATTTTGATGGTATCCCTGCTGAGACGATTTTCTTCCTTCAATTCCTTTTGCTCTGTCAGATCCATGATGAAGCCATGCATGACAATTTCACCATCTCGCTCTACAACGGCACCAGCGCACTTGACATATTTCAAATTTCCCTCACCAGTCACAATACGCATTTCCCACTGAGAACGATCCTTCTTTTGCTCCACACAATCACGGCAATAGGCGCGAACCCGCTCCAGATCGTCGGGATAAATATATCTGACGCATTTGTTTTGAAGCTTCTGCCGCATATTATCTCTGGTGTATCCATGAATCTCATAATATCTTTCACTTCCATACAGCAGGGTAAAGTCCTCATCCATGCGCACGGAAAAGGCTCCGCCGTCTGCAGCAACGCAAAAGATATCCAACATCTCTTCAAAATGCTCCTGATAATAGTGCTCCATAACGTTCTCTCCTTTATTGTGCAGCGGATGAGCCAGACCCTTGTTGCTTAGCGTCCTGCTTTTCTGTGGTCTCTCCAACATGCAGATAATGCACTTTTACGGCTTTTCCGTCCCATCTCTCCAAGCGTGCTTTAATATGTACCGGTGTCTTGTTATCTTTGAGAAAGGTTGTCTCCTCATAGAAGCCCCGCAGGCTGTGTCCAATCGTCTCACAACGATCGCAGTTGCGGCAGCGATCCCAGAATAACTCGTAACAACGGCAGCCAAGACACTCGTCCCGAGCTTTCCCCAGCAGACGGCAGGCGGTTTCGTTGATATATATAATTTTACTGCTGACCGCGTCGCAGACAAACATGACATCCGACACATGGTCCAGCATCTCCATGGTCTTTTCCTCAAATGCGGCAGGCGCTGTAATCTCCATGCTTGGATTGAAAACAGCGAATTGCCGCTTTCCCTGGCGCTTCGCTCCAAGAAGCGCAGTATCCGCGTTTTTGTAGAGATCCTTATGGTTGCTGCCGTATTCCGGGCAGTAACAGATGCCCGCCGTACAGGATAACTCAATATTCTCAATGTTCAAATGAAAGGGCATACATATTTGACTCATTTTATCTTTTAGCTGTATAAAGGGAAGAATATACGGGATGAACAGCGAAAACTCGTCTCCACCAATGCGAGCGATGATTTCGGTTTCGGGGAAAACTCGGCAAAGCCGCTCTCCCACGGCGTTTAAGACCTTGTCGCCTACAACGTGACCGTAGGTATCATTGATCGTCTTAAAATTATCTACGTCCAGAATAATGAAAATTCCCTTGGGGTCGTTGTTTTTCAGGAAAAAGTGGTCGATGCGCACCTCGTATTCCGCCCGGTTCAAAAGACCGGTCAGCGTGTCATGCTCCGCACGCTTTCTCATTTCGATAATGGCGGCATTGATCTCTTTTTCGTGTTCGAATTTCTCCATTCGTGCGTTGGAAATTGCATTTTGCAGCCGCAGCGCAAATTGCTGTGGCTCATAGGGCCGCACGGTGTAATCAGAAAACCCAAGCTTTATAAGCTTATCCGAGGGTCTATGTACCGGATCATAGAGAAGCATAGCTGGCAGGCTATATTTTTTACAAGCTTCCAACAGTTCCGATGCCTGCTTGATGGAGAGCTTGTCCGGCAAACTTACAGTGAGCGCACAGACCTTGTCCTTTTTCTCCATCAGCACCGCTAGCGCCTGCGCTGCATCTTCGGCTCGCTCTACGCGGTACTCACGACCGCACTCTTGAGTCAGTATTGGGAAATCCACTGCGTCTCTATCTATCATAAGAAGTATCTTGCGCTGATCTGACTCATCAGAAGCTATATCAATGGGTACCCCATACCAGTGTTCGCCCGCGGCCAACTGCGCCTTCTGTAAATGCTGCTCAAATTGTTCTTGTGGCAGGGGCTGTGCATAATAGTACCCCTGGGCGTATTCGCAACCCAGCGATTGCAGGAGCTTGATCTGTTCCAACGTTTCCGTTCCCTCGGCAACTACCTTTAGATTCATCCACTTTGCAAGGCTGATAATAAAGCTCAATACGCTCCGGTCTCCGGATTTTTGCGCTTCAAGCTGGATAAAGCGAATATCCAGCTTCAAAACATCGATGGGCAGTTCCGATAGCATATTGAGGGAGGAATAGCCCGTGCCAAAGTCATCCATCTCAATGATGAAGCCCATTTTTTTCAGCCGGGACACTGTTTCAATCAGCTGCTCCGGATTTTCCATATAGGCAGATTCCGTAATCTCAAGATGCAGATTTCTTGGGGCGAGCTCATACTTCTGAATAAGGGAAAGCACCTTTTCCGGCAGCTCCGAATCATAAATATCCACACGGGAGACATTGACAGAGATGGGAACCATAGCATTTCCTGATTCCTTCCATTCTCTGAGTTTCCGGCAGCTCTGTTCCCAAACATAATAATCCAGCTTCGGAATAAAGCCGTTTTTTTCAAAAATCGGAATAAACTGTGCCGGCGACAGCAGACCCTTTACCGGGTGCTGCCAGCGCACCAGTGCTTCGGCTCCGGCAATCTGCTCCGTTTTCAGGTCGTATTTCGGTTGAAAATAGACCCGAAACTGCCCTTCGGTCAGCGCTGTTTTCATATCTGAAACGATCATCTGCTCATCCAGCAGCTTCTGCCGTAGAGAATCGTCATAACAGGCAAAATAGGTATCATACTTACCCTTGATGGATTCCTTAGCAAGATCTGCCCGATCGCACATAATGTCCACCGGTACCGTGGGATCGTCAATAGTATAGATGCCATAGCGTAGAATCAGGCTTAGTTTAATCATATTGGAGAGTGCATTGATTTTCTCAATGGAATCGGTGAAATCGCTTTTTTCATAATATTCCCGATGTGGAATTAAGCAGGCAAATTCATCCGCCTCCAGTCGGGCACAAAAACCGAACCCCTGTATTTTATTCCTCAAAATCTGCCCGATATGCCGCAGCAGTTCGTCGCCTATCTGTGTGCCATATCGGTCGTTCACCAGCTTGAAGCGTTCGATATCAAAGCAGACAAGATCATATTTTTGCTCCGGGTTGCCGCGCAGGGTTTCGCCGACCTTCATATAAAAATACTCCTTACCATATAAACCCGTAAGGGTATCATTCTGCACAGAATTTACAAAGGCAGAGGTTTCCTTGAGATAGATGGTATTGGCGACACGATGGCGGATAATTTCCGGCTTATATGGCTTGACAATGTAGTCATTAGCTCCCAGCGACAGCGCCTTAATTTCCGCATCGTCGCTGTCCTGCCCGCTGGCAACAATGACAGGAATTTTGGATAAAAAAGCATCTTCGCGCATTTGCCGCAAAACCTCATACCCATCTAAAACAGGCATGACGATGTCCAGCAAAACCACGGAGATGCTTTCCTGATTGTTGCGCAGTATATCTAAGGCAGCTTGTCCGTTTGCTGCCTGAAGAATGTGATATTCAAGGTTTAATATCTTATCCAATATTTGTCGGTTGACATTGTTGTCGTCTACAACCAAAATTGTTTTGAGCATAGCCATTCTTATTACCCCCCTAATGGACTGATGGTCATTATGTATTGCTTCTCATTATTCAGTTATCCTGTCCTTCAGTGGGACAGATTTAGATAAAGTATAAGCCGCTATATGAACAGAGAAGTTTTTCTGAAAGGATCAAATAAAAACTCCGTTCAAATCGGCGGCTTTCTTAGAGATTTATCAAACCGTCTAAAACATCAATATATTGATCAATAATTGTCCGTGTCAGCATATCCGATCCAGTATAAAAGTCGTTTCGTGAAAGCATTGCAGTGCGTACCAGCATCCCTGGAAAAGTAGTTATGATATACATGTATATTTTTTCAATATCAACAGATGCGTTGATGCTTCCGTCCGTCTTGCCTTTTTGAAGCAGCTCATGGATTAAATTGTCTCTCGTGTTCGCATCATAGATGCCGGCATTGACACAATCAAACGGAATGCGGTTTTTAATAAAGTGTATTTCAATCTCATGAGCCACCAGAGATATTTTCGGATCGTCGATTTCAATAGAATATGCATACGTTTTTAAAAATACCTTTAAGCGTTCGGCGCCGGAGTCCTTTTCCGAAATCCTTTCTTGATATCGGGTATAAAGCATAGTTGAATAATCCCTCATAAATACTTTCATTGCTTCCAAACGCAAGCTTTCAAGATTCCCAAAGTATCGCTGCACCGAGCGTTCCGTCACGCCTGCTTTTTTCGCAATCGACATTCTCGTGGTACTTTCAATACCCATATGTAGAAAGCACCAGATAGCGGCTTGTAAGACACGTTCTTTGTTCGCTTCGCGAAGTTCTTCATTTGCCACCCGAAATTACCTCCTGCATTTTGCTAAACAATCCCTTTCGATGATTAAACCAAGCACACCAATCAAATTTATTCGCTCTCATATATAAAGCGAGGTCACCGATATTACAATGAAGTGCACGGCAGATTTTTGCCAAGGTTTCTGTACTGACAGATTCGTCACGACCCCGCCTCGCAATCCCGGAAGGGTTTATTTTCGTAGCCTCCTGTAAATCTTTCTTTTTCATGCCTTTTTCAATGAGGAGGAGTCTTAGCTTTTTGTCGCTCATCTTCATTGGTTAAACAGTTCTCCTATCGTTGATATCTAAACAAGATAATTGTATTGTGGAAAATGTAGCAAGTCAAGCATTCTTGTAATAAAACGTAGAAAGTCAAGTATTCTTGTAATAAAATGTAGAAAAAATAGCGTAAGTTGTATTATTTTGCTGGTCCACAAATGTAGTGGTTACGAAGAGGGGCGTATGTTAAAACTTCGGACAGAATGATAAGATAGTAATGAGAAAAGCGGCTGATATGGCACTATGCAAAACGACGATACCGGCGTCCCTGCTGCGGCAAGCAGTTCTATGAAAACAATTATCTGCTTCCTAGGTGGCATAGGCGCACCAACCGTCTTGCTGCATATTGTATCAATCCATTGCGCAGAAAATGCTCGCAGCGCGAGATCGCAGATGATGCAGGCGTCTCCGCTTCCACAATCGGTCGATGGCTCAAGCTACTAAATTACGCAAATATTTCAAGTGCAGCAAAAGGCCTTTACTGTCACGCATGACCAGGCTCTCAGACTCTAACAAAGCTGTTGTTGAGCGGATGCTGCTTGCCTCCCGTGATCTGCGTGAAGCGTACCTGCTTAAAGAGAAGTTTTATGAATTTATGGATTCTGAAATTTCCCAACAAGCAAGGGAAAGGCTGAAAACATTTTATGTTTTTGCGATAGTTTCTGATATTCCTGAGTTTACTTCTTGTCTTACCATGCTGCGCAACTGATCACAACACATTCCTAATGCTTTTGACTATTCTTATTCCAATAATTTTACCGAGGGTATGAACACCACCATTAAAGTCATCAAACGCATTTCTTATGGTTATCGCAATTTTGATCAGTTCCGCCGTCGTATCCTGACCATTGTAAACACAAAGTTAGAGCCGAAATAGAAAAACCCCGGAAATCTTGAATTTCCGAGGTTTTTGAAGCATTTTTGAACTTGTTTATCTCTTTGAGAACTGAGGTGCACGACGTGCGGCTTTGAGGCCGTACTTCTTTCTCTCTTTCATTCTCGGGTCACGCGTCAAGAACCCTGCGGATTTCAATGCGCCGCGCAGTTCCGGTTCCGCTTTGATCAGCGCTCTTGCAATTCCATGACGGATTGCACCGGCCTGTCCGGTATAGCCGCCGCCCATTACATTGACAAATACATCGTAATTGCCCATGGTTTCTGTAACCACGAAAGGAGAGCGAACCAGCATTTTAAGCGTTTCATAACCGAAATACTCTTCCAGGTCCTTCTTATTTACTGTAACCTCGCCTTTACCCGGCATAATGCGGACTCTGGCAATGGATTTTTTTCTTCTTCCCGTTCCCAGGAACTGTTCTTTTTTCGCCATCTTTTATACCCCCCTCTTACAGCTCGATTACTTCGGGCTTCTGGGCCTCGTGTTCGTGCTCGCTGCCGGTGTATACGCGCAGCTTCTTGAGCATTTTTCTGCCCAGTTTATTTTTGGGAAGCATTCTTCTGACTGCTTCATAAAGAGCAAACTCGGGTTTTTTATCCATCAGGTCTTTATACTTTGTTTCCTTCATTCCACCCGGATATCCGGAATGGCTGCGATACACTTTCTGTTCCAGCTTCTTTCCCGTTAAAACGAGTTTATCCGCATTGATCACGATTACAAAATCGCCTGTATCAACGTGCGGCGTATATTCCGGCTTATTTTTGCCATGCAGTATGTTTGCAACTTTGCTTGCCAAACGACCGAACACCTGTCCGTCCGCATCGACAACATACCACTTGCGCTCTACCTCACCGGGTTTCGCCATGTATGTTTTCATTAGGCTTTCCTCCCAAGATATTTTTATCATAATGCGCAATATTTCCTCTTTTGGAAGGTCCCAGTTCCCAAAACAATAAACATTGCTTTTGCGCCGGCACAGGGCTAATTGTGCATATAGGCGCATGAAATATTTTACTGAAAATCCGCATGGTTGTCAAGCTTTTTAATAAAAAACGCTGCTAATCCCACAAAAAACAATACTTTTTTGAAAAATCCCGCGGTTGATGCATTATTTTCGTACCAGCTTGTGCTATCTCCCCCATCATATCCCTTACAGCCCGATATAAAACAGAATGATATCCTCATAGGTGCCGTCCTTGTTGCAAAATCCGCCTTCCACCATACCGATGCGGCTAAAGCCGAGCCTTTCGTACAATCTTATAGCGCATTTGTTTGAGGCGACCACCGCGTTAAACTGCAAAATACGGAAGCCTGCTTCCTGTGCCCTCTGCATACAGTCACGCACTAATTTTTCACCGATATGCTGGCCGCGGCATCCGCCGCGCACGGCATAAGAAGCATTGGCAATATGACCACACCGCCCAATGTTATTGGGATGCAGAATATATAACCCCATGATTTGTCCCTGTACTTCCGCTACGCCGCAATATGTCTGCGAGGAAAAAAACGGTCCGGCTTCCGCTATGCTAAGACAGGTTTCCTGCGGAAACGCATTTCCTTCCGCTACCACCTGGTTCCAGACCTCTGCCATCCGGGGCAGATCCTCTTCTTTATATTTCCTGATTGTTACATCCATCTTCCATCTCTCCTAGTTCTTTCCAATATGATCAACATCTGTCCGTTTTTGCCAAGGGCGCGCTGTCGTAATATACCTCTACCAAAAACAATCCCTGCGCCTGTGCCGTCGCGCCGACAAGCGTCCTGTCGCCCTGCGCAAGCGCACGCGAAATCTGCTCCGGCATAAGCTTTCCCTTTCCTACGGCGATCAGCGTTCCTGCAATGATCCGTACCATATTATATAGAAAACCGCTGCCCTTTACGTCAATTTCTATATAAGGCGCATGCTGCGTGATTTCCACAGAATAAACCGTGCGCACCGTGGTGCCTTTTAAATCAGATCCCGCCGCACAAAATGCCGCAAAATCGTGCGTGCCTTCAATCAACCGCGCTGCCTGCTTCATCGCTTCTATCTCTAGCTTCACCGGAACAAACATACTGTACTGCCTGTCTATCGCGCCCTTTTCCCGGGCATTGCGGATCACATAACGGTAATGCTTCCCCCTTGCGCTAAACCGCGCATGGAATCCCTCCGGTGCCGCATAAGAACGGACAATCCGGATGTCGTCCGGCAAAATGTCGTTCAGAACATAAAAAAATTTATCAGCCGGAATATTGGTCTTTGCATCAAAATGCGCTGTTTGCCCCAGGGCGTGCACGCCTGCATCCGTGCGTCCTGCAGAGTGAACAGCCGTTTTTGTTCCTACTGCCTTTGCTACGGCGTCCTCCACTTTCTGCTGGACACTGATCCCGTTTTTTTGAATTTGCCAACCACAATAACCCGTCCCGTCATATTCGATTACCAACGCAAACCGTCTTTTTTCAGGCATTTTCTTTCTCCAAAAGCTTCTCGTATTCCTCCCGCGGCATTGGCTTTGCAAAATAATATCCCTGCCCGAAATCACAGCCGGCATGCCGCAAAAACTCTACCTGCGCAGCACTTTCCACGCCTTCCATTACCGTATACATCCCCAGTGTTTTTGCAAGACCGATGATTGCACTGATAATATCGCGGGAACGTTGGTTTTCCTCATAATCTTCTAAAAACCGCATATCCAGCTTAAGCGTATCCACCTCAAAATTCTTCAAAAGATTGAGCGTGGAATACCCGCTGCCAAAATCATCCATCATGATCAAAAAGCCGTTGGCGCGCAGCTTTTCAAAATTCTGCTTCAGCGGCTCTTCTTCCGAAAAAATACTTTCCGTCACTTCCAAATGCAGCATCCCCGGCAAAAGTCCGTATTCTTCTAACAACCTGTTTAATTCCATAACCAATCCGCTGTCGCGCGCAGTGACCCGCGACAGATTCACTGCAGCACTCAGAGGTGCCATGCCACGTTTTTGCCACGATTGCAGGTTCATACATACCTGCCGCCGTACATATTGATCTACTTTTACAATAAAACCGTTTTCCTCAAAAATCGGCAAAAATTCTGCCGGAGTTAATACTCCTTTTTGCGGGTGGTTCCAACGCACAAGCGCTTCCGCTCCGGCAAGTCGTCCGCTTCTAAGCCCATAAACTGGCTGAAAATAAACCTCAAACTGGTTTTCACGCAAAGCAGTTTCCATGTCGTTCAGAACTTCCTGCCGCGCAATCAGCCTCTCACGCATGCTTTCTTCATAAGAAGCATAATGAAGCAGGTAATTTCCCTTAATTGTGCTCAGTGCCATGACTGCACGGTCACACATCTGGTTTACAGGGATCGTATGGTCAATGATGCGGTAAGATCCAAACGGGAATGAAAGTTTAAAATCCAGTGGATATGCCCGAATCCATCCATATACTTCCCCCTGGATTTTCTCCAGCGTTTCAGAAGGTTCCGGAATACACAGCATAAAGCGATCCGCCCCAAACCGACCGCCGATTCCCCCATGATGCTGCAGCCATAAAACAAACTTACCGCCGAGGTACTGCAGAAGGCGGTCTCCCTCTTCCTGCCCGAATAAATCATTCACCAGCCGAAACTTTTCAATATCAAAACACAACATGCGGAAACGCTTTTCCTTATGTGCCTGCAAAAGCTTATGCACCTGCGTTAAAAAACCTGTTTCCGTATATAGTCCTGTCAGAACATCGTGATCATACAGCTCATTATTCTTATCCTGCTTGTATACCAGATTCTGAATCCGCTGCCTCGCCAGTTCCGCTTGCAGAGGGCGGTGAATCACATCACTGATTCCAACCCGCACCATTTCTTCAGACGTTTCAATATCGCCGTAATCCGTAATTGCAAAAATCGGGACGGTACGGCTGAACATCCTGTAATCCCCCCTATGGAATCCGCTTTTCCGATCCACAAGTTTTCCTGCGTCAACAATAATGGCACAAATATCCTTATGATATTCCAGCCAAAACTTCACGCATTCTTCTTTTTTCTCCGCAACATACACATCGTAAATCCCACGAAAAATTTCCCTAATCGCGTCTTTCTCTGACTGTATTCCATCAATCAACAATATTTTTTTTGTCGCCATATACCCTCGCTTTATAACCAAATCATAAACGCAACACAAAGACAGCACATCACGACCGTCACCCAAATATCAGTATGGTTAAGCGTCAGCACTTTCATTTTCGTGCGTCCCTCGCCGCCGTGGTAACAGCGGCTTTCCATCGCCATTGCCAGTTCATCGGCACGTTTAAACGCCCCTACAAACAGCGGGACAAGCAGCGGGATCATGTTCTTGGCTTTTTTGATCAGGTTTCCACTGTCAAACTCCGCACCGCGCGCTGTCTGCGCCTTCATGATCCGGTCAGTTTCATCCACAAGCGTGGGAATAAACCGCATAGCAATACTCATCATCATTGCCATTTCATGCACCGGAAACTTTATCTTTTTAAGTGGTGCAAACAGGCTTTCCATCGCGTCCGTAAGCTGCATCGGTGACGTTGTCAGCGTCAGCAGGCTGGTCGCAAAAATCAGCAAAATCAGTCGAATGGAAATATAGACCGCCTTTTGAATTCCGTCTGTTGAAATTTTAAGGATCCCCCATTGCCATAAAATATGGGTGGGATCCTGCGGATTAAAAAATAAAATATTTAGAATAAATGTAAATATAATAATAAACAAAAGCGGCTTAATACTGCGCAAAATCGTGCGCATGCCCACCTTTGCCAGCAGGGTAATATAGATAAACAGCGCCGCAAGCGCAACAAATCCCCACCATGTCCGTACCACAAACACAGTGACTAAAAACAGCACCGCGATAATTAGTTTAATGCGCGGGTCCAATCTGTGGACAATTGTATTGCCCGGAAAGTATTGGCCCAATGTAATATTTTTGATCATTGCCATTCCTCTTTGTGCGCCAAAATATACTGTACCAGCTCATCTTTGGTAATGATGTCTTGCGGGATGGAAAAACCATTTTGTTGCAGCAAATAGGCGGCGCGCCTCGGTTCGCTTGCCGCAAGCCCAATCTGGCGAAGCTTTTCCAGATCAGCAAACACTTCTTTGGGCGTACCATCCATATAGACCTCGCCATGATCCATTGCCACAATACGCGACGCATAATCCGCAAGGTTATCCATATTATGTGAGATCATAATCATTGTAGTTCCCGCCTTGTTCAGCGTATTCACAAGCTGCATAAAATGCTCGCGTCCCAGTGGGTCAAGACCGGCAATCGGCTCATCCAAAATCAAAATATCCGGTTTTGTTGCCAGCACCCCAGCGATGGCCACCTTGCGCTTTTGACCGCCGGACAAGTCAAACGGGGAAACATCCTTTATCTGCTCCGGGTCAAACCCAACAAGCCGCAGCGCATCGCACACGCTGCTTTTGATCTCTTCCTCATCCATCCCTGCTTTCGTCGGTCCATAGGCGACATCTTTTTCCACAGTTTCCTCAAACAGCTGGTACTCCGGATATTGAAAAACCACGCCCAGCGTGCGGCGCAAAACTTTGCGGTCATAACCGCTCTCGTTGATATCCTGTCCGTTTACCAAAACACTGCCGCTGTCCGGCTTTAATAGTCCTGCCATCAATTGGATCAGCGTAGATTTGCCGCAGCCCGTATGACCGATGATCCCAATGAATTCCCCATCATCTATCGTAAGATTTACGTCTTTTAAGGCACGCACCTCAAACGGTGAGCCCGGCATATAAGAATAATTTAAATGATTTATTGTAAGCGGCATAATTCTTCCACCAATTCCGTCAATGTAACAGGACACTTCCCAAGATCCATTCCCTGCTCTAAAAGCTCTTGATATACCTGCGTAGCAAGCGGCGGCAACAACCCCGCTTCCGCAAGTTTGTCTTTATGAGAAAACACCTCGCGCGGTGTTCCTTCGTCTGTTATTTTTCCGCTATTCATGATAAAGACACGGTCGGCCTCCGCCGCTTCTTCCATATAATGCGTGATCAGCACAATCGTCTTTCCCTGTTCACGGTTCAAATACCGAATACTATCCATGACTTCATCGCGTCCCTTGGGGTCAAGCATTGCTGTCGGCTCGTCAAACACAATAATATCAGGATGCATGGCAAGTACGCCCGCAATGGCAATCCGCTGCTTTTGTCCGCCGGAAAGCATATGCGGCGCACGCTTTTCAAAGCCCGCCATTCCCACCGCTTTCAAGGATTCATGCACACGCCGAATAATTTCTTCGCGCGGCACACCAAGGTTCTCCGGTCCAAACGCCACATCTTCTTCCACAATCGTAGAAACGATCTGGTTATCCGGGTTCTGAAACACCATGCCGGCATGGCTTCTGATATCCCATGTATTTTTTTCGTCATTTGCATCCATTCCCACCACAAACAAGGTGCCTTCCTGCGCGCGCAGAAGCACGTTGATGTGTTTTGCAAAAGTGGATTTTCCGCTGCCGTTATGCCCGAGGATCGCCACAAACGATCCTTTTTCCACGGTGAGGGAAACCCCGTCCAGCGCATGTTTTTCTTCCGCGATGTTCCCTTCTTCATCCACAGGTGCAGGATAGGAATAGATTAAATTATTTGCATCGATAATATTTGTCATACCTTATTATTTCCCAAAAAACAGCGTCTGCTCTGCAGCCATCCGATAAAAATACGTTTCCATCGGGTACGCTTCCGGCTCGTTTCTATATGCAGCGCTACGCAGGGGCAGCAGCGCCGCAGGATACAAAAAGCCAGAGCCAGGCGTATCGCTGCACTTTCTTACTCCAACTAAGCAAAGAAGGAACTTCAAAAGCAATCGCCTCTCCAGTTCCTCCCCATAGCTTCCGTTATTTTTTTTTCCTGTATCCCCTGCGTTCCGCAACATCTTTGCTTCTCGCAGCGCATACAGCTTCACGGTTTTCGGTTATACCAATTCCAGGATCACAACTTCCGCTGCATCGCCGCGGCGCGGTCCCTTTTTGATAATACGGGAATATCCGCCGCCCTGGCCTTTGTCCTTGGCGCGCTGCGCATACTTTGGCGCAACTTCACGGAACAACTTCTCGATTACCGGGCTCTTTACATCACCAGTACGCTTTTTATAGTCGTACTTGCTTTCCTTTGGCTGTTTGACTTCCGGAAAATCATAAAGATATTTCATCAAAATACGACGCGTCGCAAGCTTGGAAGCCGAATCGTTGGTAACCTTTTGGGTCGATCCGCCAATCGTCTTTTCCACTTCTACTGTGTTATCGTATTCATGGATTGCCTTTGTGATCAACTTTTCAGCAATCCTCTGCGTTTCTTTTGCACGCATCATTGTTGTTTCTATTCTACCGTTCCAGATGAGGGACGTCACGAGCCCGCGAAGCATCGCTCTCCTCTGGTCAGACGGTCTGCCTAATTTTCTCATAGCGTTTCTTACCTCCGTACGTTAATTAAGAAATCAATCGTCTTTCCGCAGGGACAGCCCCAGCGCTTCGAGCTTTTGTTCCACTTCTTCCAGCGATTTCTTACCCAGATTACGCACTTTCATCATTTCTTCTTCGTTGCGCATAATCAGTTCTTCCACCGTGTTGATGCCCGCGCGCTTCAGACAATTGTACGAGCGTACCGAAAGATCAAGTTCCTCAATTGTGATTTCCAAAATCTTTTCTTTTTTGTCTTCCTCTTTCTCAACCATGATTTCCACATCGTTGACGTGGTCAGTCAGGTTGATAAACTGGGACAAATATTCGCTCATAATTTTCGCGGCAAGGGAAACCGCTTCATCTGCGTTAATACTGCCGTTTGTCCAAACTTCGATCGTCAGCTTGTCAAAGTCGGTGATCTGGCCAACACGGGTATTTTCTACCGCAAAGTTCACCTTTCTTACCGGCGTAAACAGCGAGTCGATCGGCACTTCGCCAATTGGCATGTTCGGTCCTTTATTTTTATCAGCAAGCACATAGCCCCTGCCCTTTGCAAGCATAATTTCCATGTAAAGGTTTGCAGAAGCGTTTAGCGTAGCGATGTGCAGATCCGGGTTGATAATCTCTACCTCGGAATCCGTCTCGATGTCCGCCGCTGTTACTTCTTTGGGGCCTTTCACATTGAGAATCAACTTTTTTGGCTCGTCCGTATACATCTTGGCGCACAGGCCTTTTAAATTGAGCACAATGTTGGTAACATCCTCATGAACGCCTTCGATCGTCGAAAACTCATGCAGCACATTATCTATTTTTACGCTTGTAACCGCTACGCCCGGCAGCGATGACAACAAGATCCTCCGCAAAGAGTTTCCCAGCGTCGTACCAAAGCCCCGTTCCAAGGGCTCCATGACAAATTTACCGTACTTTTTGTCTTCGCTCATGTCGGTACATTCGATATTCGGTCTTTCTATTTCAAGCATATTGCAACCTCCTTTTGAATCGGATAATTGTTAAGGAAGTACATTATTTAGAATACAACTCAACAATCAAGTGCTCTTCGATCGTCAGGTCGATATCGTCTCTCTCCGGAAGAGCGATCACTTTACCGGTGAGCGTTGCAGCGTCAAATTCCAGCCATTTCGGCACGCCCTTGCCGCCTTCTTCCTTGATCGATTTAAAATACTCGTTAGATGCGGATTTCGAGATTACCGATACCACATCCCCTGCCTGCACAATGTAGGAAGGAATATCCACCTTTTTGCCGTTTACCAGAATGTGACCATGCATCACAAGCTGACGAGCGTGTGCGCGCGAATCGCCGAGTCCAAGACGGAACGCAACGTTATCAAGACGACGTTCCAGAAGTTGCAGCAAGTTCTCGCCTGCTTTGCCCTTCATCTTCTCAGCAATTGTAAAATATTTTCTGAATTGGCTTTCCAAAATACCGTAAGCGCGTTTCACTTTCTGTTTTTCTCTGAGCTGCGTGCCATACTCAGACATCTTTCCATATCTGCCTGCGCCATGCTGTCCTGGGGCGCTGGGGCGAAGCGTGTAAGCGCACTTTTGGGAATAGCATTTATCGCCCTTCAAAAAGAGCTTTGCGCCTTCCCTGCGGCATAAGCGGCAAACCGGTCCTGTATATCTAGCCATAATCTTATTACCTCCTTATACCCTTCTGCGTTTCGGCGGACGGCATCCGTTATGCGGAATCGGCGTCACGTCCTTGATCAGCGTAACTTCAAGACCTGCCGTTTGCAATGCGCGGATCGCAGCTTCTCTACCGCTTCCCGGGCCTTTTACAAAAACCTCGACAAACTTAAGTCCGTGCTCCATTGCCGCGCGTGCAGCTGTTTCAGAAGCAACTTGCGCCGCAAAAGGCGTGCTCTTTTTTGAGCCACGGAAACCCATCGCGCCAGAGCTTGCCTGCGAGAGTGCGTTTCCCTGCATGTCTGTCATTGTTACAATGGTATTGTTAAAGGAAGAACGAATATGCGCCTGGCCTTTTTCAATGTTCTTCTTTTCTCTGCGTCTTCTGGACACTTTTTTCTTAGGTGCAGCCATTATTTATTCCTCCTTATTTCTTTTTGCCTGCAACAGTCCGCTTCGGACCTTTGCGGGTACGTGCATTCTGTTTTGTGCTCTGTCCGCGAACGGGCAGACCTTTTCTATGCCGGATACCGCGATAGCATCCGATTTCCATTAAACGTTTGATGTTAAGGGAAACTTCACGCCTCAAATCACCTTCCGTTTTAATGTTCTTATCAATATAATCCCTGATTTTGGCAACGTCGTCCTCGTCCAGGTCTTTTACCCGGATATCGGGGTTCACGTTTGTTTCAGCCAAAATCCGCTGAGAAGTTTTCAGACCAATCCCATAAATGTAGGTGAGGCCGATTTCAACTCGTTTGTCTCTGGGCAAATCTATGCCAGCAATACGTGCCATACTTTTTTAAACACCTCCGTAGTAATCTAAGCGGCTTTCCTGCGCCGCTGCGGATAAATTTTCATTTCAACGGCATAATGCCGTTCCAACCATTATAAGATATATACAGTCCATACGAAATCCGCGCGCAGAGCAAGTGCGCCGATCAGCCGCCGTACGGGCATTGTTTTTGTGCGTCAGCCCTGCCTCTGTTTATGCTTCGTATTCGGGCAGATCACCATCACTTTGCCTTTTCTTTTAATAATTTTGCATTTTTCGCAAATAGGTTTTACCGATGGTCTTACTTTCATCTTAAAAGCCTCCTTCTTTAATCTGTATTCTTCCTGCGCCCGCGGTCCTTACGCTTTGCCGCGCCATGTAATCCGACCCCTGGAGAGATCGTAGGGCGAGAGTTCCACCGTCACCTTGTCCCCGGGCAGAATCCGTATATAGTTCATACGAAGCTTTCCGGAAATATGTGCCAGTATCTTGTGTCCGTTTTCAAGCTCTACTTCAAATGAAGCGTTCGGAAAGGTATCAGTCACCGTGCCTTCCACTTCGATTACGTCGCTTTTAGACAAATTTACTCCTCCTTCTGTGGTTCCGTGGCGTTTTTAATCGCACTCCGTAGTTCCGCATCAAACACCTTTTTCCCCGTTTCCAGTTTTTCCCCGATGTTTTCAAGGACAACAGGCAGGAAATCCAGATGCTTTACCTTTTTTTTCTTCGGCTTTCCAAGCTTTCTTAAATCGCCGTTTGCAATCATGACATATCGGTCATCAATTACCTCTGTGACCAGGAAAACCTTTCCTGCGTCGCGTCCGGCCCTGCTGACCGCCAGCCTTCCGATGGTTACGGAATCATCTTTCAATGTCTTCCTCCCTTCCATCTTACGGCGCCGTCAGGATCACCGGTCCTTCGTCCGTGATTGCCACCGTATTTTCATAATGAGCTGCAAGACTTCCGTCTGCGGTTTTCACCAGCCAGCCATCATCCATCCATTTCACATCGTCCGTTCCCAGCGTTACCATGGGCTCAATGGCAAATACCATACCTGCCCGCAGCCTTGGGTTCGGTCCGCGAAAAGAGAAATTCGGGATATCCGGTGCCTCGTGCATTTCCCTGCCGATTCCATGTCCGACCAGCTCTTTTACCACGCCCATACCATGTGCGCGCAAAACTTGCTCAATGGCCGTACTGATATCGTTTAAACGGTTGCCTACGCAGGCCTTGTTCTTGCCTGCAAAAAAGCTCTCCTTGGTAATCTTGATGAGATGCAGCGCTTCTTTTGAAACCTCTCCGACCGGCAACGTACGCGCCATATCGGATTGCCAGCCGCCAAGAACCGCACCCATATCAATACTCAGGATATCACCATCGTGCAGCACCTTCTTTACGGATGGGATCCCGTGAACCACGCCTTCGTTGACCGAAGAACAAATGCTTCCCGGAAAACCGTGATATCCTTTAAAAGAAGGAACCGCCCCGGCATCGCCGATATACTGCTCGGCAATCTTATCTAGCTGCATGGTCGTTATACCGGGTTTTACGTGCTTTTTGAGTTCTTCCATGCAATTGTACAACAACCGCCCCGACTCGCGCATCAGCTCGATTTCGTGCAGTGTTTTTATGTTTATCATTTTTGTCAGACTTCTTTCAACTGCGTTACGATATACGCCGCTTCTTCTTCGATCGGCATCGTACCATCAACATTTTTCACCAGCCCGCGCCGCGCATAAAAATCAATCAGCGGAGCAGTCTGCTCTTCATAAACACGGAAACGCTCGCGCACCGTCTTTTCATTATCATCTGCGCGCGTGATGAGCTTTGCGCCGCATTGATCGCAGGTGTCTGAAGGATGATTTTTTGTGCTGTATACCGCGCCGCACTCAGGGCACACCCTGCGCGCAAGCACGCGGTCCACAATCACCTGTACGTCAACTTCCAGGTTGACAACCGCGTCGATCGCAGCAATGGCATCCAGTGCCTCTGCCTGCGCAACTGTACGCGGGAATCCGTCCAGCAACACGCCGCCTTTTGCGTCGTCCGCTTTCATCCGCTGCTCCATCATATCGATGATCACCTGATCCGGCACCAAAGCGCCTTGATCAATATAAGATTTTGCAAGCGCCCCCAGCTCGCTGCCCGCTTTCATTTCAGCGCGCAGCATATCGCCTGTGGAGATATGCGCCAGATGCATTTCTTTTCCAACTCTGACTGCCATTGTGCCTTTCCCTGATCCGGGAGGGCCTAAGAAGATAACATTCATAGTGTTTCCTCTCTGCTCATAACGAGCGTATCGCGCAAATGCCGCCACGGACGCGCGCCCTGCAAAATGCAGAGGCACGCAGTCCGCTGTGCAGCGTTATTAATTCAAGAAGCCTTTGTAGTGCCTCATCATCATCTGTGCCTCTAGCTGCTTTGTCGTTTCCAGTGCAACGCTGACCATAATCAGCAAGCTTGTTGCACCGAACACACTCGCAACGCCCGTCATATAACTGAAGAACGTCGGAACCGCCGCGACAACCGCAAGGAAAATCGCGCCGAACAAAGTGATTCTGGAAAGAATGGTCGCCAGGTAATCCGAGGTTGGCTTTCCGGGACGGATCCCCGGAATAAATCCACCGTTTTGCTGCAAATTCTTCGATACATCCACCGGATTGAACGCAATCTGTGAATAGAAGTAAGAGAAAAACAGGATCAGTAGCGCATAAACAACGACATAAAGCACCGTGCCCGGACCTGCCCATTGCTGATACCATTCATAAAATCCGCTTTCCGGCCAGAACTGTCCGATCATACCGGGCAGCATCAGGATCGTAATTGCGAAAATCAGCGGCATAACGCCGGACTGGTTTACCTTCATCGGAATGTGTGTAGATTGTCCGCCGTACATTTTGCGTCCAACCACACGTTTTGCATATTGTACCGGTATCCGGCGTTCCCCAAGGTCTACAAACGTAATTCCCAGGATAATCACAAACGCCAAACCGATCACCAACATAAACACCCAGAAGTTGATACTTCCGTTACCGACACCGTCCAGCATACTCTTCAGCATACTCGGCATACCGGATACGATGGAAATAAAGATCAGCAGCGAAATGCCGTTCCCAATTCCCTTTTCCGTAATTCGTTCGCCGATCCACATAATGAGCGCCGTACCTGCCGTCAGACAAACGATGATCGTTACATAGTCAAACGGGTTGTTCGGGTTTTCCACTGCCTGCGAGCCAAGACCGACCATAATGCCGATTGCCTGCACAAGACCGAGGATTACGCCGAAGTAACGCGTAATGGAAGCAATTTTCTTTCTTCCGTCATCGCCCTCTTTGGCCATGCGTTCCAGCTTCGGAATCGCGACTGTCAGAAGATTCATAATGATGGATGCATTGATATACGGTACGATACCAAGCGCAAAGATCGTCATGTTCCCAAGCGAGCCGCCCGAGAACAAGTTCAAAAATCCGAGAACATCGTAGTTTTGAACCTGGCTAGCGATGAAGTCAACATTTACCCCCGGAACCGGAATAAACGCACCAATGCGGTAAACAAGAAGCATTAGCAGCGTGAATAATATTTTCTTCCGGATATCCGGTATTTTCCATGCATTCGCAAGGGTCTTAAACATTATACCACCTCAATACTGCCGCCTGCAGCTGTGATTTTCTGTTCCGCCGTTTTGGTGAACTTCGCAGCTTTTACAGTCAGCTTCTTATTCAACTCTCCGTTCCCAAGGATCTTCAGACCGTCTTTTGCTTTTTTGGCAAGCCCGCAGCCAACCAAAATCTCGTAATCGACAACCGCGCCATCGTCAAAGTTTTCTAATACATCGACATTAACCGCTGTATATTCTTTTGCAAATATATTTGTGAACCCACGTTTTGGCAAACGTCTGGTAAGAGGCATCTGTCCACCCTCGAAGCCGGGGCGTACGCCGCCGCCGCTACGGGATTTCTGACCTTTCTGACCTCTTGCGGAAGTCTTGCCCAAACCGGAGCCACAGCCTCTGCCTACGCGCTTAGGCGATTTTTTTGCGCCTGCCGCAGGACCAAGTTCTTGAAGTTTCATAGGCTTTCTCCTCCGTTATTTCGTCTCTTCCACCGACACCAGATGCTTAACCGTAAAGATCATGCCTCTGATCGGTGCGTTATCCGGCCTTACAACTTCCTGACCGATTTTGCGGAGACCCAGCGCCTTTACGGTGTCTTTCTGGTTCTGCGCATATCCAATGGGGCTTTTTACCAGTTTAATTTTCAAACTCATCTTTTTGCCCCTCCTTTACTGCAGTTTGTCAACGCTGATACCGCGCAAACGTGCAATCTGTTCTGCGCTCCGTAGTTCGCGCAGACCTTCAATCGTCGCTTTTACACAGTTAATCGGGTTGTTGGATCCCTGCGATTTTGTTCTGATATCTTTGATGCCTGCAAGCTCCAGCACCGCACGCGCCGGACCGCCGGCAATCACGCCGGTACCTTCGGAAGCGGGCAGCAGCAGCACCCTGCCGCGGCCAAACTTGCCGATCACTTCATGCGGGATGGAAGTTCCCCTAAGGGAAACCGTGATCATATCGCGTTTTGCAGCCTGAACTGCTTTACGAATAGCTTCCGGAATTTCGGCAGCCTTACCCATGCCAACGCCGACATGTCCGTTTTCATCGCCTACCACTACCAGCGCTGAAAAACGCATATTGCGACCGCCCTTAACCGTTTTCGCAACACGGTTGATGGAAACAAGCTTTTCTTTTAAATCGAGAGCGCCTGTATCGATTGCTTTATTGTTCTGCAATTTCTCCGTACCTCCTTATTAAAACTTGAGGCCGGCAGCTCTTGCGCCTTCGGCAACCTGAGCTACTCTGCCAGTATAGAGATAACCGCCGCGGTCAAAAACAACCTCGGTGATGCCTGCTGCGCTCGCGCGTTTTGCCGCGAGCTCGCCCACCATTTTTGCGGCCTCTGATTTCGTTGCTTCACTGAGCTGATTTTTCAGCTCCGCATCCATAGAGGAAGCGGCGCAAAGCGTATTTCCCGCAACATCATCAATAAACTGAACATAAATGTTGTTGAGGCTCCTGTAAACGTTCATTCTCGGACGGATCGCCGTGCCGGAAATCTTGTTACGGATTCTCTGATGACGCGCTTTTCTGATTTTATTTCTATCTTTTTTGTTTATCATAGCTACTCCTCACGCCTCCATTACATTCCGGTCTTACCGACTTTACGGCGGATATATTCGCCCTGATACCTAATACCCTTGCCTTTATACGGTTCCGGCGGACGGAGCGTACGGATATTTGCCGCGCACTGGCCAACCGCCTGTTTGTCGATCCCTTTGATCACAATCGTATTCGGGTTTGGTACTTCAAACGCGATTCCCGCCGGCGGTTCTACTTCAACCGGATGGGAATAACCAAGGCTGAATACCAGCTTCGATCCCTGAAGCTGCACCCTATAACCGACTCCGACGATTTCCAGCGTTTTTGCAAATCCTTCGGAAACGCCCGTTACCATGTTGTGCAAAAGCGCTCTTGTCAAACCGTGCAGCGCCCTTGTCTGCTTGTTGTCGTCGGCGCGCTCTACGATCAGTTTGTCGCCGTCCTGCTTAATTAAAATTTTCTTGTTGAACTGGGATTTCAGTTCACCGTTTTTGCCTTTTACGATTACTTCCCCATCTGATAACGTTAAGGTAACGCCGGAAGGTAAGTCGATAGGCAATTTTCCTATTCTAGACATTGTTTGTACCTCCCCTTACCAAATGTAAGCAAGCACTTCGCCGCCCACGCCTTCGCGGCGCGCCTGTGCGTCTGTAATAACGCCTTTGGACGTCGAAATGATAGCGATACCAAGTCCGTTCAACACGCGGGGCAGCTTATCGTGCCGTGCATATACGCGCAAGCCGGGCTTGGAAATTTTCTTCAGCCCGGAAATGACTTTCTCGCCATTCGGACCATATTTCAGTTTAATTCTCAGCGTGCCTTGCACGCCGTCATCTATAAATTCGCAGCCTTTGATAAAGCCTTCTTCCAGCAGAATCTGACCAATTGCCTTTTTCATGTTAGAAGCAGGCACATCAACCGCATCATGCTTTGCCGTCAGGCCATTGCGAATACGTGTCAGCATATCTGCCACAGAATCTGTAACCGGCATTTTGTTTCCTCCTTGATTATTCGTCGTGGTGAAGGCTGTCGGGGTTCAGGTTTCCCTGCTGTCCGCAGCCCGCCTTTGTCCGCTCCGCGCCACTACGCGGCGGTCACAAACGCTTCGTCTTTCTTACCAACTAGCTTTTTTCACACCGGGGATCTGACCACGGTATGCAAGCTCACGAAAGCAAACACGGCAGATGCCGTATTTTCTCAGAACAGAGTGGGGACGTCCGCAAATACGGCATCTCGTATAATTGCGAGTAGAGAATTTTGATCCCCTCTGCTGTTTTATGATCATGCTTTTCTTTGCCATTGTTTTCCTCCTTAGTGAGCAAACGGCATACCCATCTGGGTAAGCAGTTCCCTGGCTTCCTCATCCGTGTTTGCTGTCGTTACAACGATGATATCCATACCACGGATTGCGTCCACCTTATCGTATTCGATTTCAGGGAACACCAGCTGTTCTTTAAATCCCATCGCAAAGTTTCCCCTGCCATCAAAGGATTTCGGAGAAATGCCGCGGAAATCGCGCACGCGCGGAATCGCGATCGAAATCAGCTTGTCGATGAATTCATACATTCTGTCGCCGCGCAGTGTTACTTTCGCGCCGATCTTCATTCCTTCACGCACCTTAAAGTTTGCAACGGATTTTTTTGCCGTTGTAATCACCGGCTTCTGACCGGAAATCATCGCAAGCTCATCCGCAGCGGAATCAAGCGCCTTCGGATTGTCCTTCGCTTCGCCAAGGCCCATGTTAATGACCACTTTTTCGAGTTTAGGGACTTGATTGATATTCTTGTATTCAAACTTCTGCATCATCGCCGGAATTACTTCCGACTGATATGTATCCTTTAATCTAGGCATATCAGAATAAACCTCCCTTCACTCAAAGCGCGGCGCCGCATTTTTTGCAAACGCGGATTTTTTTGCCGTCTTTCATTTCATGTCCTACGCGCGTCGCCTTATTGCATTTCGGGCATACAACCATTACGTTAGAAGCGCTGATCGGCCCTTCCTGCTTGATGATGCCACCTGGCGTCGTCTGGTTTTTCGGTTTTTTATGCTTTGTCAGCACGTTCACCTTTTCCAGGATTACGCGATCCTCTTTCGGAAATACGCGCAGCACTTTGGCTTCTTTGCCTTTGTCTTTTCCGGAAATCACAACTGCTGTATCGCCTTTTTTGACTTTCAGTGTACTCATTATACGCGCCTCCCCCTTACAGAACTTCCGGGGCAAGCGACACGATCTTCATATAATCGCGGTCACGAAGCTCCCTTGCAACAGGCCCGAAAATACGGGTACCCCTCGGCTGTTTATTGCTGTCAATAATTACTGCTGCATTTTCGTCAAATCTTATATGCGAGCCGTCCGGTCTTCTCGTTCCGCTCACAGAACGAACGACAACGGCCTTTACTACGTCTTTTTTCTTGACTACCCCGCCCGGAGTCGCAGTCTTAACGGACGCAATGATTACATCGCCGATGTTGGCCGTTTTTTTGACGGAACCGCCCATCACGCGGATGCATTGGATCACTTTTGCGCCTGAATTGTCTGCAACCTTGAGGCGTGTCTCTGGCTGTATCATTCTGACTCCTCCTTCATTTAAGAGTAAAGCTTATTTCGCTTTTTCTATAATCTGAACCAATCTCCATCTCTTATCTTTGGAAAGCGGTCTTGTTTCCATCAATTTCACCGTGTCGCCGATGCCGCACTCATTGTTTTCGTCATGTGCTTTCAGCTTGTTGGTGTAGTTGACCGTCTTACCGTACAAGGAATGTTTTTTCTTTGTTTTTATGGCGACAACGATCGTCTTATCCATCTTGTCGCTTACAACCGTGCCGATTCTCTCTTTACGGTAACCTCTTGTCTCTTCACTCATTGAAGACGTCCTCCTTAACTACTTACTCGGCAACCTTTTGGTTTCTCAGTTCAATCTCCCTCAAAACCGTCTTCACCCTGGCGATATCCTTCTTTACATTCTTGATGCTGGAAGGATTGTTGAGCTGGCCTGTCGCCAGTTGAAAGCGCAGGTTAAAAAACTCGGTTTTTAAATCGCTCAATTTTGCATTTAGCTCTTCTTGATTGAGCTCGCGTATTTCTTTAGCCTTCATCCTGCTCACCACCTGCCTCGTTTATTTGCTCTTTGATCGCAAATTTGCACTTGATCGGAAGCTTATGCGCTGCACGTGTGAGTGCTGCTCTTGCAATCTCTTCGCTTACGCCCGAAAGCTCGAACATTACTCTGCCCGGCTTTACGACCGCTACCCAATATTCCGGCGAACCTTTACCGCTTCCCATACGGGTCTCAGCGGGTTTCTCCGTAACCGGTTTGTGCGGGAAGATTTTGATCCAAACCTGACCGCCCCTTTTGGTATATCTTGTCATTGCGACACGGGCAGCCTCGATCTGGTTTGATTTAATCCAGCCGGGCTCCATAGCCACAAGACCATAATCGCCATAAGAAATCGTGTTGCCGCGAAGCGCTTTGCCTTTCATACGGCCACGAAACTGCCTTCTGCGCTTAACCCTTTTTGGCATTAACATGTTTTTTGCCTCCTTCCACTGAAGGTTTTGCTCTGTCTGCCAGCGGATTCCCAAGAATCTCGCCTTTATAAATCCACACTTTTACGCCAATTTTGCCGTATGTTGTGTTTGCTTCCGCAAAACCGTAATCAATATCCGCCCTGATTGTCTGCAGCGGAATAGATCCTTCATGATACTGCTCAACACGCGCAATTTCCGCACCGCCAAGACGACCGGAGCACATGATTTTGATTCCCTTCGCGCCGGCTTTCATCGTTCTGCCGATGGACTGCTTCATCGCACGACGGAACGAAATACGCTTTTCAAGCTGCTGTGCAACGTTTTCCGCTACCAGCTGCGCATCTACATCAACGCGTTTTACTTCAATAATATTGACCACAACCGGAGTGCCTGTCAGATTCAGCAAATCTTTTTTCAGAAGCTCTACGCCTGTGCCGCCTTTTCCGATCACAATGCCGGGTTTGCCCGTATAAATGTTAACGGAAACTTTCTGCGCCGCGCGCTCGATCTCAATTTTAGAGATTCCTGCAGCATACAGCTTTTTCTTTAAAAACTTCCTGATTTTATCGTCTTCGACGATATAATCTGCAAATTTGGACTTTTTCGCTGTCCATCTGGCATCCCAGTCTTTGATGATACCAACCCTAAAACCATGGGGATGTACTTTTTGACCCATTGTGTACCTCCTTATTTGACCTGATCCAAGATAATTGTGATGTGGCTCGTTCTTTTACGGATCCGAGTCGCCCTGCCCTGTGCGCGGGGACGGAACCGTTTCAAAGTCGGGCCCTGATCAGCAAAAACCTCTGCAACATACAGCGTATCCGCCGAAAGGTTCATGTTGTTTTCCGCATTTGCAATTGCGGAATTCAGGAGTTTTCCAACGGGTTCTGTCGCGCCGTTCGGCGTATTCATTAAAACAGCTTTTGCATCTGCTACTGTAAGTCCCCGGATCAAATCGATCACGGCCTTCACCTTGCGGGAGGAAACACGGACATATTTCGCAATGGCTTTCGGTCTCTTGTCTCTTTCTTCTTGCCGCTTCGCGGCCTTTTCTCTTTGTCTCGTTGCCATGAATGTACCCTCCTTCCGGTTATCTTGACGATTTCTCGCCGGCATGGCCCCTATATGTTCTTGTCGGGGCAAATTCACCTAATTTATGACCAACCATATCTTCCGTCACATAAACGGGAACAAATTTTCTTCCGTCGTGCACGCCCAGTGTGTGCCCCACCATATCCGGGAATATCGTAGAAGCGCGCGACCACGTTTTCAGTACTTTTTTCTCGTTCTTTTCATTCATCTCCTGAACGCGTGCCAGAAGTTTTTCATTTATAAATGGTCCTTTTTTTACTGACCTACTCATATTTTAACTCCTTTGTTATTTAGCGTTTCTGCGTTTTACGATAAATTTGCTCGTCGGATTTTTCTTCTTGCGAGTCTTATATCCAAGCGCGGGCTTGCCCCATGGGGTAACCGGGCCCGGACGTCCGATCGGTGCCTTACCTTCACCACCACCATGTGGATGGTCGTTCGGGTTCATAACGCTACCGCGAACCGTAGGACGAATGCCCATATGACGCTTACGGCCTGCTTTACCGAGGTTGATGTTTTCCTGGTCAACATTGCCGACCTGACCGATCGTCGCTTTCGCCAAAACCGGGATCATTCTGACTTCCCCGGAAGGAAGCCTTACCTGTGCATAAGCGCCTTCTTTTGCCATAAGCTGCGCCGCGTTTCCCGCGCTTCTTACAAGCTGTGCGCCCTTGCCGGGTTTTACTTCAATGTTGTGGATCATCGTGCCTACCGGGATCGAAGCCAGCGGCAATGCGTTGCCCGGCTTGATATCCGCGTCTGCACCGGAGAGAATTTTATCTCCGACCTTGATGCCGACAGGAGCGATGATGTAAGTCTTAACGCCATCAGCATATTGCAGCAATGCAATGTTTGCACTTCTGTTCGGATCGTATTCAATCGTTGCAACCTTTGCCGGAATCCCGTCACGATTGCGTTTGAAGTCGATCACCCTGTATTTTCTTTTTGCCCCGCCGCCGATATGCCGAACGGTAATCCTGCCGTGCACGTTTCTTCCGCCGCTCTTTTTCAAAGAAACCAGCAGCGATTTTTCAGGTTTTGTCGTTGTGATCTCTTCGTAAGCCGAAACCGACATGAACCTTCTGCCCGGAGAAGTCGGGTTGTATTTCTTAATAGCCATAGAATGAGTACCTCCCTAACCGCTTACTGCGCCATGCTCTCGAAGAACTCGATTGCCTTGGAGCCTTCTTGCAGCGTTACGTAAGCTTTTTTTGTTTCGGGCCTTCTGCCCTCCGTGCGTCCCTGTCTTTTCAGCTTGCCTTCCTTACGGGAAGTGGTAACCGATTTTACCTTCACTTCAAAGATTTCTTCCACCGCAGTTTTGATCTGCGTTTTGGTCGCTGTCGTATCCACCAAAAACGTGTATGTTTTCTTGGGGATCAGGTCGTAGCTTTTTTCTGAAAGAATCGGTCTAATGATGATATCATGCAAATCTTTCATTATGCGTACACCTCCTCGATCGCTTTCACCGCATCTTTGGTGATAATGAACTTTTCATATTTCAGAATGTCGTACACGCTCAGCGTCGATGCGATCGTCGTTTTTACGCCCTGAATGTTTGCCGCGGCGCGAACCACAGCATCATCCTTTGCGCCTGTCACGATCAGCGCTTTTACTGCGCCGACGTTCTTTAAGATTGCAGCCATTTCTTTCGTTTTAGGAGCCTGCATTGCAAGGTCTTCCATTACGATAATGTCTTCGTCCTTCACCTTCTGGGAAAGGGCGCTCAGCAGGGCAAGCTCCCGAACTTTTTTGTTCAGCTTTTTATCATAGCTTCTCGGCTTGGGCGCAAATACGATACCGCCGTGCGTCATCTGTGGCGCGCGGATCGTGCCCTGACGTGCCCGGCCCGTTCCTTTCTGTCTGAAAGGCTTGATGCCGCCGCCGCGCACTTCGCTGCGGGTTAATGCGGATTGTGTGCCCTGGCGTTTGTTTGCCAGATGCGCAACCACCGCGTCGTGCATCACTGTTTCATTTATTTCTATCCCGAACACCGCATCGCTGAGCTCGATTGTGCCCGCTTGCGTGCCGTCGGTTTTATAAACTGATACGTTTGGCATAATTGCTTTCCTCCTTCACTCGCGGTCTTAAAGCGACTTAACGCTTTTTTTAATCGTTACAAGGCCGCCCTTTGCACCGGGGATTGCGCCCTTGATCAATATCAGGTTTTTATCCGCGTCCACCTTGACGACTTCCAGATTCTGGACCGTCACTTTATCAAAACCGCCGCGGCCCGGGAGACGTTTCCCCTTCATGACTTTCGCCGGAGACGCGCAAGCGCCCATAGAACCGGGACGTCTGTGATATCTGGAACCGTGGGTCATAGGTCCTCTGTGCTGACCCCAACGCGCGATTACGCCGAGGAAGCCTTTTCCTTTGGAGATGCCGGAAACATCAACTTTTTCTCCTGCTTCAAAGACATCTGCCTTGATCTGCCCGCCTGCTTCCAGTTCACATTCCTGCTCGCTGCGGAATTCCCTCAAATAACGCGTGGGAACTGCCTTCACCTTGTTGAAATGTCCTTTTTTCGGCTTGTTGACATTCTTTTCCTTCACATCGCCAAACCCTACCTGCACTGCGTTATAACCGTCTGTTTCTACCGTTTTTTTCTGAACGATAACGCAAGGCCCGGCTTTTACTACTGTTACGGGAACGACTCTGCCGTCTTCTGTGAAGATCTGAGTCATACCGACTTTTTCACCCAGTATAGCTTTCATATTTTCTCCTCCGTCTTATCGTCAGCTCGTTGAAATTTCACATCCTTGCGGCATACGCCGCACTGCGAATTCTCTATCCGATCTGCGTATTTGTTTTACAGTTTGATCTCAATGTCTACGCCCGCGGGCAAATCGAGACGCATCAGTGCGTCTGTTGTCTTCGCGTTCGCTTCCAGGATGTCGATCAGACGCTTATGCGTTTTGATCTCAAATTGTTCCCTGGAATCTTTGTATTTGTGCGTCGCACGCAGGATCGTAACGATCTCTTTCTGCGTAGGAAGCGGCACAGGACCCGAAATCTTCGCGCCTGTACGTTTTGCCGTATCCACAATCCTCTGAGCGCTCTGGTCGATCAGGTTGTGGTCATAAGCTTTCAGTTTAATTCTGATTCTCTGGCTTGCCATTTGTTTACTCCTCCTTCAATTCCGCGGCCTTCTGCCGCTCTCACAAGCACACATAGCCGTGTGTGTCGCGTTTCTTTTTTTAGGCAGAAAACACCGTTCCTCCGTGTTTCTGCCTGCCTTTGGAGCCGCCCGGATCGTGCCCGGGCGAGTTGTCGGCGGGAACTATCCGCTGGCTGACGGTAACCTCTCGCCTCATCCCAAAAATGCACACATAATGCGCAGCGTATTAGATTATACATGATAAAAACCTTTATTTCAAGCCTTTTATAAACTTTTTTCCTTCTTTTTTCAAAAAAAATGATCTTGTGCTCTCTTCCTTTTTAACACCGCAATATATTGTGGCGTTATGTGGAATTATTAGATAACTCAGGCATTCTTGACATATGCTCAAAACGTGTTATACTTAATATTGAGCATATGTTCAAAACAAAGGAGGGCGGCATTCTATGGCAAGACCAAGAAAATGCAGGCGGGTCTGCAGTATGCCCGAGACTTCGAATTTTTATGCAGGAAGCAGCGCGCCGGAAGCGGACAGTCTGTCACCGCTGGTCATGTCCGTGGAAGAATTTATGGCGATCCGCTTGATTGATTTCGAAAATCTGACGCAGGAAGAATGCGCACAGCGGATGTCGGTTGCACGCCCCACTGTGCAGCGCATTTATGACGAAGCCCGAAAAAAGCTCGCATCTTTTTTGATCGAAGGACGGGACTTACGCATTGCCGGCGGAAACTATGAAGTATGCGACGGACGCGCAGGACGCCCTTGCTGTGGCAAAGCTTGTCCGCGCCGCCACGCGCACGGCACACGCCAGTCTGCAGAGTAAATTTTTCAAATCCAATATTTTATAAAAAGGAAGTGTATCCCCATGAAAATTGCAGTAGCAAGCGAACAGGAACTGGTATCTGGCCACTTTGGTCATTGCTCCAACTTTAATATCTACGACACCGACGGAAAAACAATTATATCTGCCGAGAACATCGTAAGCCCCGGTCACGATCATAATCTGATTGATTTTCTCGACGGTCGCGGTGTAAACGTGATTATCTCCGGCGGCATGGGTGCGGGCGCGCGCGAAAAATTCGACGCCAAAGGCATCCGCATCGTCACCGGCGCGCAGGGCGCCGCCCGCGATGCAGTGCAGAGCCTTCTTGATGGCAGCCTCGTTTCGGACGATACTGTTTGCTGCCGCCACGAGCACGCAAGCGAATGCCACCACTAAAAGGCGATGCCATTTTGAGGCGAAACGCACAAATCCGTATCTGTTGCCCCCCCAAACATGCAAAAGCCTCAGTTCGGATCAGAAGCACGTGAAATTGAGATAAGGCATTTCGCGGTTGTGCGTGTTAAGACAGCCTGACAGCCAAAATAAGTAATTCAAAAAGGCTTTGATCGGATTTTGTCCGTGCAAAGCCTTTTTTGTTGCTTTTTCCGTTTGCCGCAGCCCCGGTCTTATTCCCGTTGCATAAGCCTTCCCGCACATTGTTTTGCATACAGTCGAATCGCGAACACTGCCAGAGGCACAAAAACAGCAATAAGAAGCCCATCTTGCCAAAACGTGCTTACCCCAAACAGATTCATCAAATTGACCATGATCGTCCATAAAAACATAACGCCCAGCGCATACGGCACCGGTGCGAACCGATTATCCAGCGCCGTGCTTGCATACAACGCCGCTGTCCACAGCGCAAGATCCGTAAATCCTTCCCATCCAATGTTCGCATTAGCGCCATGCAGCCTTATCGTCACCATAAAGCCATAAATCCCCGCGCAGACCGCGGAAAACACATATGCCCAGATATAGACTCTGTTTTTCTCATTTTTCCCTCGCTTAGAAAAGGGCACCCCCAGCTTTGTGAAAAAAATCAATGCGATCGCAGCGCCAACCGCAATGCCAAAAAACAACGGAAGCGGAAATGCGGACAACAAACCCTTCCAATCCTCTATCTCTATAAACTGTTTTCCTACTGCCAGACGCAGTATCACCCGAATGACCGCACAACTGATCAGCGTGGCAACGGGCGCCGGCAGCGGCGTACGGATTATGACAACCCCATTTAGAAAACCGATCCCCGCCGCAATCAAAAGTCCGATCAACAGCGCAATTCCCCATGGCGCTCCGCTTTGCAGCAGCAGTGCGGACGTCACCCCGGTCAGGCACAAAACTCCCGGAATGGAAAAATCCGGACCTTTTGCCCGCACCGTTACAGCAATCGCGCAAGCCATGATCCCCAGTTCGCCAAATCGCCTTATCATGTTCTCCAAGTTCTGCGTCATGAAAAAAAACGGAGAAGCTGCAGCAAGCATCGCGGCAATGACCGCGACCGCAATCACCGGCAAAAAGCCCGCTCCCACATCTATAAAAGTATTTTTTCTTTGCATCCCGCATCCCCCCCCTTGTTTTTCATTATATCACAAGAAGCAGGCTGATTCCGTTTTGCTTTTTTCTCTCGCCCTCATTATAATAAGAAAGAAAGATTAAATCCGTTGTGAAAGGAGAAGTATCTCATATGACTGAAGTTCCTTCTATTTTGCTCGCACTCGCAGGCACCCTTGTCACCTTTGGCGCGACTGTTCTCGGATCTGCCATGGTTTTTTTCTTCCGGGGTAAGATCAACGATAAAATCCAACGCGTTTTTCTCGGATTTGCCGCCGGCATCATGATCGCCGCGTCCGTCTGGTCGCTTTTGCTTCCCGCGATCGAAATGGCAGAAGAACAGGGGATGACCGGCTGGATCCCTGCAGCGGGAGGATTTGCACTGGGCGGTTTATTTTTATTTGCGCTTGATCATCTGATCCCTCATCAGCATCCGGGCAGCGAAAAGCCGGAAGGTCTGCGCAGTCATCTTGGCAAGCGTACCATGCTGGTGCTGGCAGTCACGCTTCACAACATTCCGGAAGGTCTCGCCGTAGGGCTCGCATTCGCCGTTGCCAGCGGCGCGGGCGGAAGTTCTTTTACTCTTGCAACCGCAGTTGCCCTCGCAATCGGCATGGCACTGCAAAACATCCCCGAAGGCGCGGCTATCTCCCTTCCTTTAAAGCAGGAGGGACTCTCCAACAAAAAAGCCTTTTTATGGGGCGCGCTTTCCGGCGCGGTAGAGCCCATCGCTGCCGTGATCGGCGTACTGCTGATCGGCTCTATTACCGGACTCATGCCTTGGCTGCTTTCCTTTGCCGCGGGCGCGATGATTTTTGTCGTAGTGGAAGAATTAATCCCCGAGGCGCACTTGGGCGAGCATTCCCATTCCGGCACTGCAGGCGTTATGGTGGGCTTTATTGTGATGATGATCCTTGATGTAGCGCTCGGATAATTGGATTACCGCTTATTTTAAAAAATGCACAAAAAAGAGAGCGTTACCGCTCTCTTTTGTTTATATATTCGTAATTAGTCGTTGATAACGCCCGATACAACGCCCGATCCTACTGTCCTGCCGCCTTCGCGGATTGCAAAACGCAGTCCTTCTTCGATTG
>JAYFQX010000018.1:0-43072 GCA_034926635.1 Christensenella sp.
GCAACCGCTCTCACGCATCGCTTTTACTTTTTTGATTATTTTTTCCCCATAATGTTTTCCCATTTGAAAGACCTCCTGCTGTAATATCCTACAACAGGAGGTCTTTTTCTACAATGTCCGCTTTCAGGGGTTCAGTCTACAATGATACGGAAAGGCTTCTGTATTTTTGATCTCAGCGCCTACGAGACAAGAGGAACAAACGCAGGAACGAAAGGAACGACGCCAGCATTGCCGCAACATACGTCATAGCGGCGGCACCCAGCATTTTTTTTGCTTCTCCCTGTTCCTGTGCAGTAAGCACACCGGAAGCCTGAATGTTTGCCATAGCGCGCTTGGAGGCATTAAACTCCACCGGCAACGTAATCAACTGAAAAATAACAACCGCAAAATAAACCCATGCGCCGATATCCACCAAAACCGAGAGCGTCGAAAATAAAATCCCGATCAAAATAAGCGGGAACGCCAGATTACTTGCGAAATTCACTACTGGAACAATCGCGTTTCGTACGCGCATCGGCACATATTTCTTTTCCTTTTGCAGGACATGCCCGCATTCGTGCGCCGCAATGGAAATCGCCGCTACACTGTGCTTGGAATAAACGCCTTCCGAAAGATTAACCGTATTATTGCGCGGGTCAAAATGATCCGTCATATCTCCCGCGACCGCCTGCACGCGGACATTATCAATCCCATTCTGCCGCAGCATGGTCTGCGCAAACTCGCGCCCTGTTACGCCGCTTTGCGCGGGAATCTGCGAATATTTTTTGTAGGTTGAACTCACTTTAGCCTGTGCCCAAATCGTTACAATAAACGCAGGGATCAGCAGCAGCCATGTCCAGTCAAACCACAATGGAAAAAACATATTTTTCGCTCCTTCTGTTTCAAACTTCCACTATCGTAACAACATTCTGTGAACTATATATAAACGGAAATCAAATTTTTCAAAACATTTCCAGCGGCACAAATGAAGGGTGCCTGTTTTCAAACGTACAAATATATTTTATACCGCACTGCTGCATATATTCCTTCGCGTCGTCAAACCGGTAGCCTATTGCATCCGCAAAATGCGCATCACTGCCAATCGTCACAATCTCGCCGCCCAATTCCACAAAACGTTTTAATACGCTCATCTTTGGCGTCGGCCAATCATAAACATAATAATTGCTGGTGTTGACCTCCACCCCTTTGCCGCGGGAAATCAGCGACAAAAATATTGCATCCAGCAAATCACGAAAATCGCGGTATTCAAACGGCACTTTTCGCGTGATCGCTTCCACCTCCGGCAAATACTTATCAATATACCCGATATGCCCTACCACATCAAAATTCTCATACCGCTGCAAGGTATAAAGCATTTCTTCTAAATATTCGCGCTGCGCCTGACGCAGGGTTTTTCCCTCAAAGCAATCGCCAAAATAAGGATCCTTCTCCTTTACGGTATGCTGCGAAGCAATCACAAAATCAAGTTCCTGCGCGCCAATATCCGCGCTGATCTTATCAAGACTTGCAGGCATCAGAGAAACCTCCACGCCCTTTTTTATGGTGATTTCCGGGGCACAGTTCCGTGCTTTTTTCAGCTCGCGATCATATAATTCCCAGTCCAGTTCCGGCTTGATTTCCTCGTAAGGATAATCTATTTCCTGATGCTCTGTAAAACAAATTTCACGCAGACCTTGATCCCTTGCCGTCATGGCAATCCGCGCCGCGCTGTCGTATGCGTCAAACGATAAGTTAGAATGAATATGGTAATCAAACATACTTTTCCTCCGTTTTTTCCCCTGATGCCGTATAAATATATCTAATCACATTGTACAATGCTTGTCAAACACGTACAGAGCGCAACTCAGAGTTTTATTCAAATAAAAATTGTGCTATACTGTAGGATATTAATTCTTGGATAAAAGAGGAAGGTACAAAAATACTATGCCGGAAAGAGAACAGATCTCCAAACCCCGTTTCCTTTGCGAAACCGCCCTGATTGCCGCGATTTACGCAGTCTTAACCTTACTTTTCGCGCCAATCAGCTATGGCCCGGTTCAGATCCGCTTCTCAGAAGCACTCTGTATCCTTCCATTCTTTACGCCGGCTGCGGTGCCTGGACTGTTTATTGGGTGCGTTCTCGCTAACCTTTATACCATCGGGCTCGGGCCTATGGATATTGTGGTGGGGAGCCTGGCTACGCTTCTTGCGGCTTTTCTAACATGGAAGATCCGTAAAAAAAGCAAGTGGCTGCTGCCGCTGCCCAGCGTAATCGCCAATGCGTTTTTGGTAGGATGGGTTCTTACCGTACAATATGGCGTTGGTTATTGGTTCAATGTCGTTACGGTCGGGATTGGTCAGGCGATCGCATGCTACGCGGTGGGGATGCCGCTGTTTTTCCTTTTACGCCGCTACCAAACAAGGATTTTTAAACGAATTTAGAAAGAGGATGGTCTGCTTATGGAAAAAATTTGCGTTTTCGGGTCTTCTTCGTCAGTGCTCGATCCCGTGTATGTAGACGCGGCCTATTTGCTTGGTCAATTGATTGCCCGCAAGGGATGGGAGTTGGTATTCGGCGCAGGTGATATGGGGCTTATGGGTTCTGTCGCGCGGGGTGTTCATAGCGAAAAAGGGCAGGTAACAGGCGTTATTCCCGAATTTATGGATCGGCCCGGCATCCCTTACAAGGATTGCGATCAGTACATCGTTTTGCCAACCATGCGCGAACGCAAGGCAAGGATGGAAGAGCTATCCGATGCGTTTATTGCTGCGCCGGGAGGTTTCGGTACCTTTGAAGAACTGTGCGAGGTAATTACGCTCAAACAGCTCCGTCGTCATACGAAGCCGGTTATTATACTTAACACCAACCATTTTTATGACGAGCTGATCGCCATGTTTGAAAAAACTATAACGGAAAAATTTGCAAAAAAAGAAGGGCTTTCCGTATATACAGTAGTTTCATCCCCGCAGGAAGCCATCCTCGCATTGGAAGACTACCGATATGTAGATACCGGTGAAAAGTGGTTTACACCGGATTCCCGCTGAAGACAGTGTTTTTCGGTATTATTAATTTTTTTGAAAGCGTTTTGGGATAAAAGGATAGGGGGGAAAAATAACCATGAAAGAACTCCCCATGGGGTTTATACAGATGTTTCGGCATTCTGCACTGGTTTATAAGAAGAATTTTGCAAAACTGTTTTTGCCGCTTTTGCTTTTTCAGCTTGTTCTGCTTGTTCCGCTTATGTTTTTTACAATGCCGGGCACGGTATCAGTAGCGCGCTCTTTGCTGCTCACGCTTTCCCAGACGGGTGGCAGCAGTGTTTCCAGTGTGCTTTTGGTGCTTTTGATTGTAGCATGCGTCGCGATCTTTGTTTCGCCGCTCATGGTTTCAAACGTAGTTTATGTCATTAACAGCGATTACGAAGGACAGTCTGTCACGTTCCGCGAAGCCGGCGGACATGCAAAAAAACGTTATGCAGGAATGTTGCGCTCGTATTTTGCGATTATTGTACTGATGATTCCGATTATTGTCGTGGCTGCGTTGATTTTTGGGAACATTGCATTCGATGGCGGCGTGCTGAAAGACCCGCTTCCCGGTGGTGCAATCGCTGCGATCATCGTCATTGCAGCAGTTGTATTGTTTTTTCTATTCGGCATTGTGTTTGTACCGTATACAGTGGCTGTGGAGGGCAAAAACGGTATGAAGGCGGTGCTTACCTCATACCGCTATGCGTTTTTTGGGAATTTTTGGAGCAATTTTACGCGTATTTTGACAGCCGCAGCAATCGTAGCGCTTGGGGGTGTTGTCATCAACTGGCTCTCGCAGCTGCCTTTCAAGGAACTATATAACCTGTATTTACGCGACCCCATGCTTGCGCTCCAGGATCCGCTGATGGTCTTTGTCATCCTTCTGGCGCTGGCGGCGATCGTCGTCATTACTCTGATCTTTCCGTTCTGGTACGCGTTTACTTACCACACCTACCAAAACGCCAAATATGAATATGAACGAAAATACCCGCATAATGCGGATAAAACAGGAGTTTAAATTATGAAAGCAATTGTAAGTGTTTTAGGGCACGACCGCCCGGGCATCATCGCCAAAATATCGCATCAACTTTATCAGGCGAATGCAAATATCCTTGATATTACCCAAACGGTTCTCTCCGGCGAAGTATTTGCCATGACAACATTGATCGATCTTAGTGCGGCAACCATTTCGTTCGACCAGTTAAAATCAAAACTGGCGGAAGCCGGAAAAGAAATCGGCGTGGAAGTACGCCTGATGCGGGAAGAAATCTTCCAGAGCATGCACAGAGTCTAAGAAGGGCGGACAGATTTTTTATGTTGGATCAAAGGGATATTTTAAAAACAATAGATATGATCGCCCGGCAGAACCTAGACATCCGGACGATCACCATGGGTATTTCTCTGTTTGACTGCGTGTCTGATAACGCAGAAATTTGTGCAGACCGGGTTTATCAGAAAATCGTCACGAAAGCAAAAGACTTGGTAGCGACCGGTCAGGCGATCGAGGCCGAATTCGGCATTCCGATTGTAAACAAACGAATCTCCGTTACGCCTGTATCGCTGATATCGCAGGCCTGTGGTAATTACGTGCTTCTTGCGCGTGCCATGGATCGTGCGGCAAAGGACGTCGGGGTAGATTTTATCGGCGGTTATTCGGCTTTTGCACAAAAAGCTGCTACGACCGCGGAAGAAGCGTTTATCTCCAGCATTCCGGAAGCGCTTTCGCAGACTGATTTGGTTTGTTCTTCCGTCAATGTCGCAACCACACGCGCGGGCATCAATATGGATGCTGTTGCCAAAATGGGGCATATCATTAAACAAAGCGCACAGCTGACCGCTGAAAACGGCGGGATCGGCGCTGCAAAGCTGGTGGTGTTTGCCAACGCTGTGGAAGATAACCCATTTATGGCGGGTGCGTTCCACGGCACAGGCGAGGGCGATGCCGTCATCAACGTTGGGGTTTCGGGTCCCGGCGTAGTAAAAGTTGCATTGGAAAGTAAAAAAGGCGCGCCCTTTGACGAAGTCGCAGAGACCATTAAACGCACGGCTTTTCACATTACACGCATGGGACAACTGGTGGCACGCGAAGCCAGCCGGCGCCTTGGTGTACCGTTTGGCATCGTAGACTTATCACTTGCGCCTACGCCGGCAATCGGCGACAGTGTCGCATATATTCTTGAGGAAATGGGGCTTGAGACATGCGGTGCACACGGCACGACTGCCGCGCTTGCGCTTTTAAACGATGCTGTCAAAAAAGGCGGTATTATGGCAACGTCCCATGTTGGCGGACTTTCGGGCGCGTTTATCCCTGTCAGCGAGGATGCCGGCATGATCCATGCGGTGGAAACAGGGTCGCTGACCCTGGAAAAGCTTGAGGCCATGACCTGCGTTTGCTCGGTCGGACTAGATATGATCGCGCTACCTGGCGATACTCCTGCCGATGTCATTGCGGCAATTATTGCGGATGAAGCGGCAATCGGCATGGTCAATACCAAAACCACAGCCGTAAGGCTGATTCCCGTTCCCGGCAAAAAAGTCGGCGAATTTGTGGATTTTGGAGGCTTGCTGGGATACTCCCCCATTATGTCTTACAACCACAACTCCCCAAAGGAGTTTATCGAACGGGGCGGTCGGATTCCGGCGCCGCTTCACGCGCAGCGCAATTAACGCTCGAACGAAAAAAACGCTTATTTTTGGCTGAGATGGTTTATTAATGTAAGACAATTAATTTTTAATGAAGACAAAAAATAAATTTGATATCGTTTTAGTATTCCGGAAAGGACACAGACATGGAAGAGAAAACAAGAGAACAAATTGATGCGGCTTATCGGTGGAGGCTGGAGGATATCTTCCCTTCTGACGAAGCCTGGGAGCAAGCGTACACTGAATTGGAAGGGATGTTCCGTAAAATCCCTCAGATTGAGAAAACACTCACCAAAGATGAAAAAAGCCTTGCAGATGCGCTAGTAGAAATGGAGAAAATGGAGCATATTGCGGGCGACCTGTTTGTCTATGCGCGGATGCGCCGCGATGAAGATAACGCCAACACAAAATATCAGGCAATGACTTCGCGCGCCATGGATTTAAACGTGCGCCTCGGGAGCGCGCTTTCCTTTGTGAACCCGGCGCTTCTTTCATTGAAAAAAGACGTGCTTGCAGGATATATCGCCGCAGCAGCCCCCCACTGCAAAAAGGGGCACGATCCCAAGACCTGTAAAAAAGGCGGTAAATGCGGAAAGTGCAGCAATCATACCCACGGCAACAAAAAACTCGCTCCATTTGATTTTATGCTGCGGGAACTGGTGCGCAGTAAAAAGCACGTGCTTTCGCCCAAAGAAGAAAAGCTGCTTTCCATGTCAGCGGAAATTGCAGGCGCACCCAAAGATATTTTTACTATGATCGACAACGCCGACCTCAAGTTCGGCACTGTGCAGGACGCGGAAGGAAAAGATGTACCGCTTTCGCATGGCAAATATATCGTCATGATGCAATCTCCTGACCGCGAAGTCCGCAAGAACACATACGAAACCTATTACAAAGCATATAAGGACATGATCAACACGATCAGCGCCTCTTATTCTGCCAGTGTCAAAAAAGATGTTTTTTATGCACGCGCACGGAAATACGGCAGTGCAATCGAAAAATCTCTGTTTTCGGATAATGTGCCGATCACCCTTTATGATAACCTGATTGAGACAATCCATAAAAACCTGCCAACCATGTACCATTATATTGACGTGCGCAAAAAGGCTTTGAATCTCGAAAAAATTGCCATGTATGATATTTATGCCCCGCTCGTGCCGGAAA
This sequence comes from Christensenella sp., assembly GCA_034926635.1. Taxonomy (GTDB): domain Bacteria; phylum Bacillota; class Clostridia; order Christensenellales; family Christensenellaceae; genus Christensenella. Next base: position 6,814 of record JAYFQX010000018.1, read on the forward strand.
CGCACGGCGATTATTCTTACGAGCAGTCCATGGAGCTGGTGAAAAACGGGCTTGGCGTGCTTGGCGATGAATATGTAGGGCTGCTTCAGGAAGCGCAGGACGGCGGCTGGATCGACGTATTTGAGACGCCCGGGAAAACAAGCGGCGCATATTCCTGGGGGGTGTACGGCGTACACCCGTATGTGCTCTTAAACCACCGCGGGGATCTTGACAGCGTGTTTACCATTGCGCACGAGCTTGGTCACGCGATGCATACATACCACTCCAATCAATCTCAGCCGGAAGCCAAAGCCGGTTATGAGATCTTTGTGGCAGAAGTTGCGAGTACCGTCAACGAGGTGCTGCTGACGCATCATCTTCTGAAAACAGTGCAGGAGAAAAACGCACGGCGTTATATCCTCAACCACTATTTGGATCAGTTCCGTACAACCGTTGTACGGCAAACCATGTTTGCAGAATTCGAAAAAATGACACACGCTGCCGCAGAAGCAGGCGAAGCGCTGACGCACGAATCGCTGTGCAATATGTACGGGGGGCTGAACGACCTATATTACGGTCCTGCAATCGAGAAAGACGATACCATTTGTTTTGAATGGGCACGAATCCCGCATTTTTATAATGCGTTTTATGTCTATAAATACGCAACCGGGTTTTCCTGCGCAGTTAAGATCGCTTCGGATATCCTCTCTGGCAAAGAGAACGCTGTGCGTGATTACATCAGCTTTCTTTCTTCCGGCGGAAGCGATTACCCACTCGAGCTTCTTAAAATTGCACATGTTGACCTCGCCAGCGGCGAACCTGTCGACGTTTGCATGCAAGAATTCTCCAAGGCTCTTGGCGAATTCGAGCAAACGATGTAAGCCAAAACAAACGGCAAGAAGCGAAATATCTAAGTTACCGCTTCACAAGTCCGGCATAAAAGTAAGCAAAAGCGGCCCGCATATTCAAAATGCAGACCGCTTTTTACGTTGCCAGATACAATTATTTTATTCCAATTACCGATAACGGCGACGGCGGCTTTAGCCGACGGTGATACTCGCTGCACATAATTCTTCTGTAGCATAATCACAGCAACAAGCATAACCTACCCGATGAAACCATTCATTATTCTTCACCCTGAATTAGCCTTATAATTGAATTTCAGCCATCATCTCTACGATTTCCGGGTCATAGTGTGAAAAAAATGCGCTTGTTTTAGTGTCCAGCCCCAGTATTTCCAGCATGTCTTCCTCGTCCAGGGAAAAACGGAACAAATCAAAATTTTCGCGGATCCGTTCCGGGTGTACAGATTTCGGGATGACCGCAACCTGCCGCTGCAGCAGGTAACGCAGCGCTACCTGCGCAACAGATTTTCCGTGTTTTTCTCCAATACGTTTTAAGACCGGATGATTGAAAAAGTTGTTGCGCCCCTCTGCAAACGGTCCCCATGATTCATGCAAAACATGATATTTCTGCATGATTTCATGTGGGAACACCTGTTGGTTGAATACATGCGTTTCCACCTGATTTACCTGCGGCGTTATTTCCGCAAAGCTGCACAGATCCACCAATCTGTCCGGATAAAAATTTGCTACGCCGATAGCCCGAAGTTTTCCCTCACTATATGCCTCTTCCATAGCGCGATAGGTACCGTAATAATCCCCAAACGGTTGATGAACAAGCATCAAATCAAGAAAATCAAGCCCCAGCTTATCCAGAGACTGTGTAATGGATTTTTTCGCTTTTTCGTAACCACTGTTGCTGATCCATATTTTTGTGGTGATAAAAAGCTGTTCGCGCGGTACACCGCAACGGGCTACCGCCTTGCCAACCGCTTCTTCATTCCCATATTGCTGTGCGGTATCGATCATACGGTAACCGGCCCGCACTGCTTCCAAAACAGCATTCTCGCAATCATCTGCGTCCGTGATTTGATAAACCCCAAACCCAACCGCAGGCATTGTTATCCCGTTGTTTAATTGATATTCCTGCATCATATTCCTCCGCGCCAAAAATCGTTCGGCATTATTACAAAGAGTGGATTGCACCGCCCAAAAACTTTTCTGCCGCTTCCATCACGCCTTCGCTGACCGTCGGATGCGCATGGATGGTGTTTGCAATATCTTCCACACAGCCCTCCAGCTTTATCGCCATGGCACATTCCGCAATCAATTCCGTTGCATAGGGTCCTATAATATGTACGCCCAGAATTTCATGATAATCTTCGCTGCCGATAATCTTAACAAAGCCGTCGGCTTTTCCCAGCACAAGCGACCGTCCATTTGCACGGAAGGGAAATTTCCCTACACGATAAGCGATTCCTTGTTCTTTCGCCTGTTCATCTGTCAAGCCCACCGAAGCAATTTCCGGATCAGTATAAATGCAAGAAGGAATGATGTTAAGTGCGACTTCCGGCGTTTTTCCCATAATGTGCTCCGCTACAAAAATCGCCTGTGCGCTTGCAGCATGCGCAAGCATGGTTTTTGCGTTTGCATCGCCGATACAATAAACCCCTGCCGCCGCGGTTTCAAAGCTATCATCTACCGCAACTGCGCGACCGTTCTTTTCAATCCCTGCATTTTCCAATCCCAGACCTTCTAAATCCGGCGTCCTGCCGATCGCTACCAACACCCGATCTGCAACGACCTCATAACTGTTGCCGTCTCTTGTAAACACAACCCTTTTTTGGTCTTCCGTGTCTTCCATTCTCTCCACACGCGAGGACGTAAAAATTTCCATTTTCTTTTTTGCCCGCGCAAAAAATTCTGCTGAAATTTCTGCATCCATATTCGGCAAAATACGGTCAAGCGCTTCTACTACAGTGACCTTCACTCCAAACTCCGCGTAGGCCGAGCCGATCTCCATTCCGATGACGCCGCCGCCAATGATAACGATGCTTTCGGGAAGATTTTCTACGCATAGTGCTTCTGTACTGGTAATTACGTTTTTTCCATCAATCCCCGGGATGGGCGGCGCAGCAGATTTAGAACCTGCCGCAATAACAATATTCGGCGCACTGATACGTTTTTTCGATCCATCCTTTAGGCAAACCGCAACTTCATGCGCAGATACAAACGAAGCATTTCCCTCTATTACAGAAACTTTTCTTGCAGCCAGTAATCCCCCTACGCCTTTTACCAGCGTATTTATTACCTTTTTTCGAAACGCATCTACTTTCCCTAAATCCAGTGAAACCTCTTTTGTCACAATACCAATTTCTGCGCTGTTTTTTGCCTGCTCATATACTTCCGCGCAATGCAAAATTGCCTTTGTGGGAATACAGCCGCGATTCAGACATGTTCCTCCCACCGTATCTTTTTCCACCAGTATCACAGACGCGCCCAGCATAGCAAGCTTCATTGCGGCAACATAGCCGCCCGGACCTCCACCGATCACAATTGTGTCTGCGTCATATCCTGCCGCCTTTTTTTCTGCTTCCGCACCGCCGGTTTTTTCTTCGGTCGCAGGTACACCGTCCGGCGTTTTTCCAAGAACGCTTTCCATGCCTTGCTCAAAAGTTTCCCCTTCCTGCAAAACAATACCGACAGGCTGTCCCACGCCTACTGATTCTCCTTCTTCATGCAAATGCCTCAGGATGCCTCCTTTTTTTGCCTGCACGGTAGCTGTCGATTTATCATATTCCATCTCATAAACATCGTCGCCGCTTTCCACGCGTGCGCCGTCAGGCTGATACCACTTTGCAATTACGCCCTCTGTCATGGTTTGTCCCAGCCTTGGTATAATAATCTTCTGTGCCATACTTTCCCCTCAATTCATTAACAGTAAAAACGGTTTTTCAATAAAACGCACCACATCCTGTAAAAACTTTGCTGCCGGCACGCCGTCGATCACCCTGTGGTCATGTGTGATACTAAGCACCATTTTAGGTCTTACAACCACCTCTCCATTCAGCACGACCGGTTTTTCTACCACACGCCCCACGCCCAAAATCGCGCTCTGCGGAATGTTGATGATCGGATTGAAGCTGTCGATCCCCATTGTCCCGAGGTTTGTAAGCGTAAACGTCCCGCCTGCCATTTGCTCCGCTCCAAGTTGTCCTGACTTCGCCATTGCTACTACCCTTTTTGCTTCTACAGAGATTTCTTCCAGGGAAAGCATATCAGCATCATGAATAACCGGCACTACCAATCCATTGTCCAGCGCCACCGCCATGCCTACGTTTGCAGCGTCATGATATACGATTTCATCACCTTCAAGAGATGTATTCACAATTTTATTTCTTACAAGTGCCTTTGCTACGGCTTTTACCAGCATATCGGTAATGGAAAGCTTGATCCCCTCCGATGCCAGTTCTTCGTTTAACTGGGTTCTGAGTTTCAATAACTCAAACATATCTGCGTCTGTCGTCAGCGTTACGGTAGGATACATAAAATAGCTTTGCGACATATGCTTAGAAATAGATTTGCGCATTCCGGACATTTTTTCTCTATGTTCGCCGCGCTGCGGGAGCGACTCTTGCGGTTTGCTTTGCGCACGTGCCAAAACATCCCGTTTGGTAATGCGTCTGCCGTCCGCAGGCGTAATTTCCGCCGTATCGATTCCCTCTGTTTGCGCGACCTTGCGTGCCAGCGGCGAAACCTTGACTTCCGGACATTTATGACAGTTTTCGCAATCGTGCACCAAACCGACTGCTTGCCCAGGCTGCTCTTTCTGCAATTTTTCATAAGCAAAAAGATCTTCTTTGGTAATCCGACCATCTTCCCTGCCGGAATTTACAAGCTTCAGATCTATCCCCATTTCCCTTGCCAGACGTTTTACCAACGGTGTTGCCAAAAATGCCGTAGTTCCCGCTTCTTCTGTTTTTTCTGCTGTTTCACGTGCCGGTGCGACGGTTTCCTTCTCCGTCTGTGCCGCATTGGCGACGCCATATTCACCTTTTACATTTACACTTTCCAATGTTTCGCCATCCGCTAAAATAACCGCAACCGCTTCCCCCAACGGGATCGTTGCGCCTTCCTCGCATAACAAACGCACCGTCCCCGCTGATTTCGCCTGTACGGTAGCAGTGGATTTATCGTACTCCAATTCATATATATCGTCTCCCGTCGCTACGGAATCGCCGTCCTTGACATACCATCTTGCAACAACGCCTTCCGTCATGGTTTGACCCATCCGCGGGATAATCACTCTCTGCGCCAATTTTTTTCCTCCTTGCCTGATATCATCAGAGCCGCGATGCCCGAAAGCCGCGGCTCTGCCGTTGATGCTGCATTCTTTTCAGACGATTTTTTTTACGCCCGCAATAATATTATCCGCATTGACCCTGAACTCTTCTTCAAGCGGCGGGCTGAACGGGATTGTGGTATCCGGTCCGGCGATCCGCAAAATCGGTGCATCCAAATAATCAATGCACTTTTCCGCAATATTTGCAGCGATCTCAGCGCCCCAGCCGCCTGTTTTATTCGCTTCATGGACGATCATCAGCTTATTTGTCTTTTTGACAGAATCGATCACAGCCTGTTCATCATAAGGACGTAAGGAACGAAGGTCTATCACTTCACAGTCAATGCCTTCCTGCGCAAGTTTTTCCGCTGCTTCCATACATTTATGGCGCATTAAACTCCAAGTAACGAGCGTAACATCCTTACCTTCCCGCACCGTCTCGGCTTTTCCGATCGGCAGAATGTATTCGCCTTCCGGTACATCGCCTTTCATGTTATACAAACCCTTATGTTCTACGACGATCACTGGGTTATCGTCCCGTACCGCCGCGGCAATAAGCCCTTTTACATCTGCCGGTGTCCCAGGCATCACCACTTTTAAACCGGGAATATGGCACAAAAGCGCCTCAAGGCACTGCGAATGATGTGCCGCACCATATACCGTACTGCCACCAACCATCCGAAAGGTGACCGGAACTTTCATCTGTCCCCCAAACATATACCGGAACTTAGCCGCCTGGTTCATAATTTCATCCATACAAACACCGATGAAATCCATATACATGATCTCAATAATCGGACGGCATCCCAGCGCAGCTGCGCCAACACCCATTCCGCTGATCGCCGTCTCGCTGATCGGCGTATCAATTATTTTATCCGGACCATATTTTTGGATCAGCCCAGCTGATGCGCCGAATGCGCCGCCGAATTTTCCGATATCTTCTCCAGCCAGGAAAACGTCTGGGTCGCGACCCAGCTCAATATCCATGGCTTCAATCACTGCTTCTCTATATGTTATTTCCCTCATCGCTCTGCTCCTTACTCCGCTGTTTCCGCATATACATCCGTATAGGTCTCGCTGACGTCCGGCCACGGACTTTCGTGCGCAAATTTCACTGCTTCGTCAACCGCAGCTTCTACCTCTTTTTCCATTTCCGCAATTTCTTTTTCCGTTGCCGATCCTTCTTTGATCAATTGCTTCCGCGTATTGGGGATCGGATCTTTTTTCAACCAGCGTTCGTGTTCTTCTTTATTACGGTAAATCCATTGACGTGCATCCGGATCCCCTTCATAATGCCCATAATGCCGCCATGTTACATATTCCAGAAGGGTTGGGCCTTCGCCTGCGCGGGCACGCTCTACAGCTGTTTTTGCCGCCTCATAAACCGCCCACGGATCATTTCCGTCCACAGTGTATCCCGGGACGCCGTATCCCTGTGCGCGCACGGAAAAATGGTCAATGTTCGTCATATCCCGCGAGCATTCCGAGATCGCGTAGAAATTGTTTTCCAATACATATAAAATCGGCAGATTTAGGATAGACGCAATATTCATACTCTCATGAAAAGTACCCCGATTTGCCGCTCCATCTCCAAAGAAGCAAGCCGCAACCTGTCCTTCGCCTTTCCGCTTTGCCGCCATACCTGCGCCAACCGCGAGCGACATATTAGAACCGACGATCCCGATGGATCCGAGTACATTGTGATCCGCAACCGCGAGGTGCATCGACCCACCTTTTCCCTTACAATAACCGTCCACCTTGCCAAAAAGCTCAGCCATCATACGATTCATATCGCATCCTTTGGCAAGGATCTGCCCATGCCCGCGATGGGATGGAAGCATAATATCGTCTGGACGCATTGCCATACATACTCCCGCGCCGATCGCTTCTTCTCCTACGTATAAATGCGCGGAATTCGGGATGAATCCTTCTTCATACATTTGCTGTACCGTCGCCTCAAATACGCGCATTTCATACATTTTCCGGTACATCGCTTTTCTAAACTCTTTTTGCTCGCTCATTCGCTTCAGTCCTCCTTTTTCAGCACTGCCGTCACGCCGTCTTGCCGTCTTCCTTTTCGTCGTCTTTCCTTTCGTCGTCTTGTTGCTCACCGGCGTGCAGCCCTGCTGCGCTCTTCATAATTGTTTCCTGTGTAACCGTTGCGTCTACCACAAATTCCCCTGTTTTCATCCCTTCGTACAAAACGATAATTCTATCGCTTACACCGAGTACCTCTGGCAATTCCGAAGAAATCAGGATAACCGCCATACCTTCTTTGGCCAATCCTTCTATTAATTTATGGATCTCCGCTTTTGCTCCTACATCAATACCACGCGTCGGTTCGTCCAGGATGATCACCTTCGGGTTCAGCGCCAGCCATTTGGCAAGGCAAACCTTCTGTTGGTTTCCGCCTGACAGGTTAGAGATCAGCTGTTCGGGCGTCGGCGTCTTAATATTAAGTCTCTTAATATATTCTTCTGTCAGTGCAGCTTCCTTCTTTTCGTTAACCATCCCAATATGCGTCAGTTTCGGCAACGATGGAATCGCGATATTATCTTTGACCGACATCAACGGAATAATGCCTTCCCTGCGGCGGTCTTCCGACACCAGACAAATCCCTGCTTTTACAGCGTCTTTTGTAGACTCAATTTTTACTTTTTTGCCATCAATAAAGATTTCTCCATCATCGTGCTTATCCAGTCCAAACAAGCAACGCATAATTTCTGTTCGTCCGGCACCCATCAGTCCCGCAAAACCAAGCACTTCGCCCGCCTTTACTTCAAAACTGATCGGCGAGAACACGCCCTTGCGTTCCAAATCTTTTACGCCCAGCACAACGTCTTTTTGCTCCGCCTTTTCTCTTGAGAAGATATCTCCCAATTCGCGTCCAACCATATATTTAATGAGCGAATGTTCGTCTACCTCTTCAATCGGCGCTGTGATCACGTGTTTGCCGTCGCGCAGTACTGTAACTTCATCCGCGATCGCAAAGATCTCCGCCATTCTGTGAGAAATATACACGATAGCAACTCCCTGCTTTTTCAAATCGCGAATAATCCCAAACAACCTTTCTTTATCTTCCTCGGTGAGGGCCGCTGTCGGCTCGTCCATTACTACGATCCACGAATTTGCGCCGACCGCTTTCCCAATTTCTACCATTTGCTGCTGCCCGACACGGCATTTCTGCACCGGTACGTCCACATCCAGCTTGAGATTAACGCGTTCCAATATTTTCCGCGCTTCGCGCCGCATTTTTCCGCGATTGATAAACGCTTTAATTTTTGCCCCAATTTCTTTGCCGAGGAATACATTTTGCGCAACCGTCATATGCGGTACCAGCGCAAATTCCTGATAAATAATTGATATCCCATATTTTTGTGCTTCTACAGGATCTTTTATTTCAACCGGCAGACCGTTAATTTTGATCTCCCCTTCATCTTTTTTATAAACACCAGTCATTATTTTCATTAACGTAGATTTTCCCGCGCCGTTCTCGCCCATAATGGCGTGTACTTTTCCGCGTTCAAACCGGATGCTGACATCGCTTAACGCTTTAACGCCCGGGAATTCCTTGCTGATATGGGATAATTCCAAAACATTCTGTTCATCTTTTGCAATCAATCCCATCACCCGTTCTTTGTCTGCACTCAATTCATGCGTCTCGTTCGCCGCAGCCGCAGCGTCCATTGTTTTCTTTTTATGCTTTCCGGCCATAATACGAGTATCAATATAAACTGCTGCGATGATCAAACCGCCCTGGATCCAATAGATTACATAAGGCGGTGTATCAATCATGCCGATACCAGTAGAGATTACAGAATACAAAATTGTACCGATTATCGTCCCTTTGAGCGTTCCCGATCCACCCGCAAGGCTGACGCCTCCCAGGATTACGGCTGTCAAAACTGTGAATTCATAACCCTCGCCCTGCCGCGGAACTGCCGACATAGATCTGCCTACCCAAACGATGGATGCAATTGCCATTAAAACGCTGTTTAGAATATAAGCGATTAGAATCACTTTTCGTGCATTGATCCCAGAACTGATCGCAGCAGTCTGGTTCCCACCTACCGCATAAAGCTTTCTTCCAAAGGAAGATTTACTAAAAAGGAAGTATGCAAATATAATAACGGCAATGATTAAAAACAAAGATACCGGTAATTTCAATTCTCCAATATTAAATGTGGCGCTCCCAAGTGCAGTATACAAGCTGTTGCTGACCACAACACGGCTATTGCTCGAAATTGCGATTGTCGCACCGCGCGCAATCGACATCATCGCAAGCGTAGTCATAAATGGGCTAATGCCCAAGTATCCAATGAAAAATCCATTTAAAGCGCCAACTACAAGCCCTACGAGCAGCGCCATCAGAATTCCGATCCAGCCAACGCCAGCGCCGTCCATTCCAAGCTGTGTCATGACCAATGCGGCAACCATTCCAGCCAATGCACCGGTCGCTCCGACCGAAAGATCCAGCCCGCCTGTCAGCATGACGATCATCATGCCGATCGCCGCTACAAACAAGGCGGCGTTCTGGCGTATGAAATTCATAAGCGTTCCCGTACTAAAAAAGGTACTGGACAGCATGCTGAAGATTACAACCAACACAGCGATGAGAATGATCAGAACAATATAACGCATATTCTTTTCTATAAATTTCCGCTCAGTCATATGCTTTCCCCTCTATTATGCATCAAATTCATGAGTCAATCCTGTCTTTTTGCAGTTTGATATCTGCGGCCGCGATTTAAAACCGCAGCCGCAGATCCAGTCGTGCTACCAACAATCTATTTCTATTTCTTAGAGTTCTTCCAACATTTCTGCAGGTTCTTTTGCTACTTTTCTTGCTTCTTCAGGCGTCAGCACCGGGAGATCCGGATATTTTTCTGCCAGTTCGCCATCCCAATATTTTGCTTGGGTTTCTTCTGTCATTACAATATATGTTTTGAGGTAAACCTGATGAGGCAGGTCCTGACCTTCTGCGAGCTGTGTAGCCGTCAGAATGTTCCAGTAACCGATATGCGATCCGCCAATCAATACTGTCGCCAGCATTTCGCCGCTTTCAATTTTTTCAAACGCTGCTTCTTCACCGTTATGTCCTGCGACCGCAAGACCCTTCGGTGTTGCCTGCATAGAGATCAAGCACATAGAGTCATCAAGGTTATAAAGTCCGCCAAGCTTATCTCCTGCCTGTGTTACCATATCCTGCGTTACTTTCAGCGTCTGTGTGGAATCCCAGTTGCCGTCGGATACAAGATATTCTACGCCCGCTTCCGTGCAAGCGTCTTCAAATGCTTTTTGACGTGTATCAGAAACGAAGTTACCAACCGTGCCCATTACGCCGATATAGGTTTTATCTGCGCCGCCCGCTTTGATCAGCAGGTCTGTCAATGCCGAGGTATCCCTTACGTCCGGATAGGTTGTGCATACGTTGTAGAGCGTATCGTCTACGCCGCCTTCAACGAGGTTGCCCATTGTTACAACCGGAATCCCCGCATTCAGCGCTTCCTGGATAACAGGGATGAGCGCCACAGCGTCGATGGGATCCATCAAGATACAGTCTACTTTTTGTTCAATAAAGGCTTCGATCAGGGCAATCTGATTTTCCAGGCTGCCTTCCGCGCTCTTCCAGATAACGGTACTTCCGGTTTCTTTTGCACAAGCATCGCCGGCTTCCATCAATTCTACCCAAATCGGGGCATTAAGAGAGATACATACTGCGCCAAAGGTGTAGCCACCGCCATCACCTTCTGCTGCCGGTTCTGCCGATACGCTTTCTTCCGCAGCCGTGCTTTCCTGCGCTGTCGTTGCAGCTGCAGATTGAGATGCAGAAGGCGCAGCCGTGCATGCCGCCAGTGCAAATAACACCGCCAGAACGAGCGCTATGATCGTCATAGTCTTTTTCATATACTTTCCTCCTTATCATTTTGCCTTTTGGCAATAAATACAATTCAAAATTTAATTATCCTGTGACTTTTGTCGTGCGTGGCGGTGGACTTTTTCTATCCAGAGCCTTCGCTTTTGTTTCCATTTTGTCGCCGACTTTAGCCGCAAACACATCGATACACAGCGCCATCAGAATAATAACGCCTTTCACGACGTCTCGCCAGTTGGTATCAATATCAAGGTATACCAGCGCAGACGTAATACAGATAACAATGAACGTGCCGATCACGACGCCAAACACATTACAGCGTCCCCCGGACACCGCCGTACCCCCGATAACCGCCGCAGCGACAACATCCAAAAGCAGAGGTGTTCCTCCAAGCGAAATCCCGATGGAGGCAACGCGTGCCAATGTTATTACTGCGCCAAGACCCGTCATCAGCCCTGCAAATGTATAAACCCAGAAGCGGTACCAATCAACCTTTACCCCTGCCAGCCTTGCTGCTTCTTCATTACCGCCCATGGCAATGGTTGCCTGCCCAAACTTGGTTTTATGAAGCAGAAAGTAGACCGCGACCGCAACGCCCATATAGATAATGAACGCTACCGGAAACCCTTGTTCTGCGCCCGTTGTACTTGTACCGGCGCTCCCCGGAAATTGAAGCAGCCCTTGTCCTACCTGGGTAAAAGTAGCTCCCTCAACATCTAAATGGATAATGTTTCCTTCTGAAAAGCACAGCAGAAATCCTTTGATCACGGTCATCATGGATAATGTCGTAATAAACGGCTGAATTTTTAGTTTGACAATAATCAAGCCATTTGCCGCGCCCATTGCTGCGCCCATCGCGACGCCTGCAAGAATCGTTGCAGCATTGTTCATACCGCTTGCCACAAACGCCGTCGCCGCAAAAATTCCGGCCAGGCTTACGCCCTCTCCCGCTGTGAAGTCAAGACCGCCCGATGTAATGACAAACATTGCGCCAAAAGCAATGATTCCCACATTGGAGACCTGCATCAATATATTCTGCCATGTCTGCCATCCAAAAAACGTCGGATTTACCGATCCGATCAATACGCATAAAGCTACAAAAATAATCAACGGAATCAGCTTTTCCCTGGTAAGGACACGCCGCAATCCTTTTCCTTTTTCATTCAGTTCCTGCTCGTTCCTTATGTTATTCAATATGATTCACCCCTTAAGTCAGACTGCTGTTTTATCTTTTCCCGGCTTTGCCGAAACGGCTTGCCTCCATTATTGAACTTCATTGATCTCTAACAGCTCGCCATCCGGCCCGTGGAACAGAATCCATTTGGAACCGCCCGGCGGGAACACTTCCTTCGCATATACAATTTCATCTGTGGTAAACTCAATACCGCGTTCTGCAAGCGTTTCCCTTACTTCTTCAATATTGGATACCTTCAGCGCCAGGTGTCCGAAGCATCCTGCCGTCTCATTGCCCGGTTTTCTGTTCTCTACCATTTCCAGCCTGCAATCATGCAATCGTGCAAACGCAACACGCAGACCGCCTTCCACAACGCATTCATGATAGATCTCAAACCCCAATACCGAAGTATAAAATTCTTTGCTCCTGTCAAGGTCTTCTACCGACATCCCAATATGCGCCAACCCTGTAATTTCGCCCATATTTTTCCTCCCATTCAATTTTTATGCCCTGTTTTTCAGCTCCGCTTCAATCGTCTCCGTTAATTGCTCAGGCAGCAATCCACATTTTTCAAGCTGTCTTTCGTAAGAAGCGATTTTCATAAACCTGTCTCCAAGACCAAGTATTTTCTGGCGTGCTTTTGTTTTTGACTGTGCCAGTACTTCTGCCACAGCGCTGCCAAGACCACCGATTACAGTGTGCTCTTCTACCGTAACAATCAACGGCGTTTTTTCTGCCGCAGAAAGAATCGCTTCTTTGTCCAGCGGCTTAATGGTATGCATATCATAAACGCCCGCGTTGATCCCTCTCTTCTTCAGGCTCTCTGCCGCCTGCAAGGAATGCTGCACCATCGGACCTGTAGCAAAAATAATAACATCTTGTCCTTCCCGCAGTTGAATTGCCTTTCCAATCACAAAATCAAAATCATCCGTGTATACTATTTTGTCTGCATTGCCCGCCAGCCGCAGATACGCGGGACCCGGTTGCGTCAGCATCGCTTTTGCCGCTTTATACATGCTAAGCCCGTCGCAGGGAGAAAGCACCGTCATGTTCGGGATTGCGCGCAACACGGCAATATCTTCCAGCCCATAATGCGAGCTGGCCGCTTGTCCGCCTTTTACCCCGGCGTTCCCACCTGCCATTTTTACATTTAAGTTCATATATGCCGCACAGGTACGGATTTGTTCTAATGCACGCAGCGTAAGAAAAGGAGTAAACGACGTGGCAACGGGTATCTTTCCTTCTTTCGCAAGCCCGCACGCAACCCCAATCATATTTTGTTCTGCGATCCCCAAATTATAATACTGCTTCGGTCTGATTTTACTGCATCCATAAACGCCCAATGCTTTTGCCAGATCTGCAGCCAAAATAATGACATCCTCATTTTCTACAACCGCTTCTTCCATAGCGTCGCCAAGAATGGTTTTTGTTCCCTGTTTCGCCCATTTTTCCAATAATTCTTTATTAATCGTAGCCATTGTATACCTCCAAATTGTTCCTAACATTACAGAAAGTTGCCTTTTTTAGTCCAGATTCGCCATCGCGCGGTCAAAAATCTCTTTTGTCACAAAATGCGTATGGTGCCAATCATTGTTATCTTCAAAGAATGAAATACCTTTTCCTTTCACGGTTTTGGCAATTACTGCAAGGGGCTTGCCCATCGGTTGCCTTTTGGATGCCAGCACGCGGATCAGTTGTTCAATATCATGCCCATCTACTGTTACCGCTTCCCATCCAAAAGCGCGCCACTTCTCTGCAATATCGCCCATATCGCAGATTGTCCGAGATTCATGGTCACACTGCATTCCATTATCGTCTACGATCACTACCAGGTTATCAAGCTTATATTGTGCAGCAGACATTGCGCATTCCCAAACCTGCCCTTCGTTACATTCACCGTTTCCTACAATTACAAACGTACGGTAATCTTTTCCATTTATTTTTCCTGCCAGCGCTACACCCGCGCCAAACGAAATTCCCTGTCCAAGGCTCCCTGTTGAGGCCTCAATCCCATGATCCATGTCCATACTGGGATGCATTCCAAGAGGCGAATCGTCTTTTCCGTATTTTTTTAGGTCGTCCAACGGAAAAAAACCTGCCAGCGCGAGTGCCGGATATAGCCCAGCGCAGCCATGACCTTTACTCAGAATCAGTCGATCACGGTTTTCATCTCGCGGATTCTTGGGATCAAAATTCATCACATCAAAATAAAGAGCGCCTATAATATCGATAATCGAGTATGATGGACCAAAATGAACTCCTCCCGGGACCTCAAGCGTCATCTCCAGCGTATACTTGCGAATCTGCCGACATTTGTCCTGAACTTCACTTACTCTTTCTTCTATCGTTTTCATAGTTGTTTTCCTTTCTCTTTGCACTTTATACTTAACTTAAATTACCAAATATTTTACAAAATAAGCGGGGCTTCCGTATTTGTTTTATGAAAACATATCATCATATAAAATATTATTTATTGTTCTATCGAGTATTCTATAACGGACGTATACGCATATAATGGAAAAAAGCAATTTTTACGCTGTGATTTTGTTTCTTTTTTATTTTCTTTATTGCTTTCTTTTTATTTTCTTTTATTATATTATTGATTTTCTATTCTGTCAATAGAAAATTTCATTTTTCTTTTTAGGAAATTCCGTGACTCTATGACACGGGTAATGAAGCACACCCTAAGAATGCAGCAAATAAAGCTTTTTCGGCTTATTGATAAGATATGTATTCTTTATATAGAATAGGATCCTTAAATACTATATCATTTTAATTCTTAAAAAGCATGTATTGACTTTCTTTCTTTTTACACATACAATAAATTTGTAAAAATACTATCTCATTTTTAAGATAAAAGGATTTATTGTGGAAAACATAATGGAAAACGTAAGGAAAGAAAAGACCCCCGCTCTGCGGAGGCAGGAGATTATGAAGATTTTAAACGAGCGGGAAGAAGTTCGCGTAATTGATCTTAGCAAGCTTCTTGACTCTTCCGTTGTCACCATTCGCAAAGACCTGGATGAATTGGAAAAGGAAGGTATGCTGGAACGCACACACGGAGGCGCCATTAAAAACTATCGCGCCCAACAGAATCTGTCATTTATTGATAAAAAAAATGTGCACCAGGCGCAAAAAAAATTGATTGCGCAGGCGGCAGCAAAGCTTGTTAAGGATGGAGAGTCCATTATTATCAATGTAGGTTCTACCTCTTTTTATGTCGCACAGGAATTAAAAAACAAGCAAAACCTGATTGTAATCACCAATGCTCTGCAGGTCTTCAACGAGATAGGTTTTTACCGCAACATTACCACCTTTTTTCTGGGGGGGAAATTTGATGCGGAAATGCAGCTAACCTATGGCGACGATACAATGGAGCAGCTTTCAAAATACAAGGCTGACAAACTGTTTATCGGCATGGACGGCGTAGACCTGGAGGCCGGCGCAACTTCTTATAACCATATAGAAGATGCTATCATGCGGCAAATGATGGAGCAGGCAAAAGAGAAAATATTGGTTGTAGACGATTCAAAAATAGGCAAAGTAACCTTTGCGCATATCGCGCCTTTATCCGATTTTGACGCGATTGTCACAAATTATTGCCCACAACATGAAAACTATTATTTACAAATGGAGAATATGGGACTTCACGTCATCACCGTATAACAGCTATAACATTTTTATCCCCCGCTAAGAAAGCGGGGGATTTTTTTATGGTTGTTTTATCATTTTTTTTGTTTATTGCCTTTCATCTTTTCCTTCTCTATAAACAAACATTTCGAAAGCTATTAGGCATAAATAGAAATAAAAAAGATATAAAAAAGAAATATTTTTCTTGACTTCTACTTTCGTTTTGTTTATACTGGTCTCAAATGGTAAGAGGGGAATGAGTGATATGCGCCAAGCTGGACAAATAACAGCTCCATTTTTTGAAATTGGTCCCAAATCCTATATTTACGGAGACAAAATACTGGAACTGGCAAAAATTGCGGATGCTGCCTCAAAAAAATACCAGATTGACGTTATTTTCACCACGCCATATACGGAAATCCGTTCGGTTGTCTCACACACGGAAAACATTTTTGTTTCTGCACCGCATATTGATCCGCTTTACCCGGGTCGTGGGCTTGCCGACATTTTGCCCGAAGCGGTTAAGGCTGCCGGTGCCATGGCCGTTATGCTCAATCATGTGGAAAAGCCATTAACTTATTCATCATTAGCAAAAACAATCCGGCGCGCAAACGAAACCGGACTCAAGACAATTGTCTGTGCGAGTTCTCTCGCCGAAACCTTTGCCGTAGCACAATTAAAACCCGATGTTATCGTCTCTGAGCCCGAAGAGCTTATTGGCGGTATCCAGCGGTGCTCAAACCATTATATTGCAGAATGCGTTCAAACAACGCGCGGAATCAGCCCGCATACCAAGGTTTTAATTGCAGCCGGAATTTCCGGTCGTGACGACGTATACAACACCATTTTTGCCGGAGCAGACGCCACCGGGTCTTCCAGTGGCATTATGAATGCTCCCGATCCCGAAAAAATGGTATACGAGATGCTTGAGGCCGCCCGGTGCGCGTGGAATGACCGCCATAAGAAATAATGTTCTTCATGAATTGATTTAAAATTACATTTACCACCATATAGCCCGGTCGCAAGTGTCTTCTCCTGATATGATTTGCGCGGCCGGGCAAAGCCGGCTTTTTATAGCTGTAAAATATCGGCAAACGCCGTCATTTATATTTTCGTATCATCAATATTCTTTCATAACCAGGAGGGTTAATCATGTTTATTCACCATGAAAAAATCGAAATTCAATCTGACCGCCGTCCGACATTCGACAATATCACCGATACCGTAAAACAAACAATACGTAAAACAAACTTTTTAAACGGTACTGTGCTTGTTTATTCCCCTCACACCACGTGCAGCGTTTTAATCCAGGAAGCGTCTGACGGGCAGAATTATTGGGGAACCGAATATATTTTGCAGGATTTGGTGAACGTTTTGCAGAAAATTATACCTACGTGTACAAGCGAAGGGCAATATTTGCACCCGTGCCAAAAACATATTGAGCTTGCAGCAGAATTAAGGGATGAACTCCCCAGCTGGAGTCTGAATACCGATGCCCATTTGCGCTCTGTTATGCTTGGACGTTCCGTTACGATTCCCGTAATTGACGGCGAATTAATGCTCGGTGAATTCGGAAATATATATTTTGCGGATTTCGACCAGGTACGCGCCCGCAAACGGACCGCGATCATACAACTAATGGGGAATTGTGCCGAATAAAAATCAGGAGTAAAAAATAATGCGTACTTATATAGCGATCGACCTCGGCACCAGTAACTGCCGAAGCGCTGTTTTTGACGATACTATGAAAATGCTTTCGCTTGCCTCAGCGGAATATCCGTTGATCCATGGCGCGGACGGCGAAATCGAACAAGATGCGTTAGTATGGTGGGACAGCGTGAAAAAAACGATCCGTGCTGCGCTTTCCAGCGCAAAAGTATCAGGGGATACCGTCGCTTCCATCTCCATGAGCTCTCAAGGCATTTCTTTTGTGCCGCTCGATCAAAACGGCAAGCCGCTTTCCAACGCGGTAAGCTGGCTGGATCTGCGTGCGCAGCAGGAAGAAACCGAGCTGGAAAAACAATACGGAAAAGAAAAGTTATTTCAGTTTTCCGGCAAACGAGCAAATGCTTGTTATACGCTCCCTAAGCTTGTATGGTTTGCTAAAAACAAGCCGGAAATTTATGAAAAGGCAAGCCGTATTTTATTACCGCTTGATTTCATACAGTATAAACTCTGCGGAAACGCGGTGACAGACCATACCATGGCAAGCGGGACCATGTTTTACGACATCCATAAAAAAACATGGGCTTCGGATGTTTTAAAAGAACAAGGACTTGACGAACGGAAGCTTCCGTCGATCTCGCAAAGCGGCACGGTTATCGGCAAAGTGTTTCCTACGCTGGCGGACGAGCTGGGCATCAGCCGTGATACCGCCGTTGTCGTAGGTGCACAGGATCAAAAATGTGCGGCTTTGGGCGCGGGTATCACACCACGCTCTGCAACAGCTTCCCTCGGCACGGCATCTTGTATTACCATGTTATCCGACCAGCCTCTTTTGGACAAAGAACTGCGCATCCCATGCTTCACCTATCTATGGCCTGGCACATGGGCGCTGGAAGGAATTATCAACACTGCAGCTTCGGCATATCAATGGTTTCAAAATGCTTTTGCACCGCAATTCTCTTTCCAAGAGCTGGATCATTTCGCTCTGGAATCAGCCAAGAAGCATACCAGAGCATTTTTCTTCCCCTATTTGTCCGGCATGACTTCTCCTTTCTGGGGAAACGGCACCGGCACATTTTCCGATCTTTCGCTCGCCAGCGATGTAGGTCAGCTTGCGCTTGCAGTACTAGATGGAGTCGCCTGTAATATCAAAGCAAATCTGGATATCATGCAATCTATTTACAAACCCGTCCAGGAATGCCGCTTGTTTGGTGGCGGAGCAAAAAGCCCGTTGTGGCGGCAAATCGTGGCAGACCTCTTAAACATCCCCGTAATTACGCAGCCCTCTCCCGAAACCGCATTGTTGGGTGCGGCACTTCTCGCAAAATTTGGGATTGATCGCGAGTTGGCTCCGTTACCGGAAAAAGACTCCATTACAGAACCCATCAAAGAAAATGTTGCAGAATACCAAGAATACTATTCCCGTTACCTTGCGAATAATCAGAAATATTTTATGTGAAACGAGGAAAAATAACATGTCATTTTATTTTGCAGAAAAAACGTGGCCGGAATTAAAGGAATATGTAGATCGTGACGCAGTGATCCTTCTTCCTGTAGGCGAGATGGAAGAGCACAGTCTTTACCTTCCCGTAGATACAGACGCACGGATTGCCTCCTTTTTATCGGCGGAAATCGCTGATGAAGTCAAGGAAGAACTTCCTATTTTGGTGATGCCCGCCGTGTGGTCTGGTTATACGCCAAAAGTTGTGGGACGCTGGCCCGGCTGCATGCGGTTGCGCCCGCAGGTCTTTACCGATATGATACACGATATCTGCGCTTCCCTTGCGGATATGGGTTTCTCTAAAGTTGTTATGATCGATTGTCACGGGCAGCATGGACCTATGCTTAACGTGGTGACCAAAATGATTGCGGACGAATATAGTTATTATTATGTTGTTGCATCTCCGCTGACATTCAGCAGCAAAGAATTCAACGAAGTGCGCAAATCCGATCGCGGCGGCGTAAGTCACGCCTGCGAATGGGAAGCCTCGCTTATTCTTCGTATAAGCCCAGAGCTCGCGCATCCGGAACTGTTTACCGATGAAGACAAGATGAAGTACCAGACAGATTTCGTCTCTGCTGATACGGCGTTTGGCGGTCAAAAGGTTTGTTGGTCCTCCTGGGGGATCCAGCATACCACCTATGGTGCGCTTGGCGATCCCACCGGCGCCAGCGTAGAGACCGCGGACGTTATTATTCAAGCTGTCCGCAAAAACTTTAAAGCCTTTTTAAATGATTATTATCATTTCGGGCCCAATCAAAACGATTGACGCGGTAAATTTGAGAGGAGACGCCTATGAAATTCAATTTGTGCGTTGACGCGCGCCTGTGCCTGTCGGAAACTCCAATTTGGGACGATCGGCTCCGGCAGCTTTATTGGACAGATACGTTGGGTGGGATCGTACACCGTTATGATCCCGCAACCGGCGACGATACATCATGGAAAACCGGTCAGCCGGTTGGAAGCGCAATTCCGTGCAGCGATCCCAACTTCATGTTGTGCGCCCTTGAGGACGGGCTTTATCTTCTGAATCTTTCCAGCGGTGCCCTAACCTTTGTTTCTAACCCGGAAACGCGCCCGGGTTTTCGTTATAACGACACCCGTGTAGATGCTGCCGGCAGAATTTTTACCAGCTCGGTCTCCACGCTTTATGGTTCGCCGGAATATCGGGAAGAAATCACAGGGAAATTTTATATGATTGATACAGATGGCAGTATTTCTGTAATTGCGCCAGCAGTCAATCAGTATAACGGTATTGTCTGGAACCGGGATAATACAAAAATGTTTGTGGTAGACACTTATTTTCAAAAGCTCCTTGTATTCCCGTTCAGCCTTTCTACTGTTCCTTCGGCAAGTGAGGCGATTTCCATTGACGTCAGTCCCTTCGGTATGCCGGACGGCATCAGTATCAATGAAGAAGACGAATTGTTTCTTTGCCACTGGAGCGGAAAAATCTCTCACTGGCGAAAGCAGCTTCAACTGGAAAGTTTGATTCCTTTCCCGGTTGAGTATCCTTGTTGCGGCGGATTTGGAGGCACGGATAAAAAATGTTTTTACGTTGCTTCCTCAGCCTTTCAATATACGCCTGTGGATTTTGAACGTAATCCCGGTGCAGGTGGTATTTTTGAAGCAACCTGCCGTATTCCGGGTTGCCTTGATCATTTTTATCCGGTACGGTAACCGTTTGGATTTTCATCTCCTCCAGATAATATATCCCACAACAAAAAATCCCCACACGAAAAAGTGCGGGAATTTTTTTATAAATATTTATTCAATTCCAATAAAGAAATCCACTTCCCCGGGCGTAAATCCCGAAAAACCGCTTTCCGGCATATTGGTAATCCTGTCCATATCTTCCTGCGAAAGCTCAAAATCAAAAACAGCAAGGTTTTGACGGATTCGTTCAGGTGTTACGGACTTCGGAATAGGAAGGTCTCCCCGCTGCAAATGCCATCGAAGTGCCACTTGTGCAACAGTCTTCCCATATTTTCCAGCCAAATTCCCAAGCAGACCATCCTCTTTAAAAATCCTGCCGCAGGCAAGCGGGCTCCACGCTTCTGCAAGGATTCCATTTGCCTTGAGATAATCCAGTGTCTCCTGCTGGGGGTACCCCGGATGCATTTCTATCTGGTCAACCATCGGCAAAATTTCCGCGCGTTCCATCAATGTTTCAATATGCGGACGCAAAAAATTGCTGACGCCGATCGCCCTGATTTTTCCAGCGCGGTAAAGTTCCTCAAACGCACGCCATGTTTCCTGCATGCGCTGCGGATATTCGTCCCGGTAGGTATACGTCTTTGGCCAATGGATCAAATACAGGTCTACATAATCCGTACCCAGTCGCCGGAGGGATTCTCCAAAAGAATCCAGCGTACTTTGATATCCCTGCTGCACATTCCAAAGCTTGGTCGTTAAAAACAGGTCTTCACGCGCAATTCCGCTACGCCGTATCGCTTCCCCTACGCCTGTCTCATTTCCATATGCAGCCGCGGTATCAATATGCGTATAACCGCATTCCAGTGCACACAACACCGCGTTTGTCGCGACGTCCCCATCTGGCACCTGCCATGTCCCAAAGCCAATGCTCGGTATGGTGACTCCGTTTGATAGTTCATATTCTTTTGCTACCTGCATCATTTTATGCCTCCCTAATTTATTATTTTTCTATTCGTTCCCCAAAAAAGTTATCGAACCGCTTTCTGTAGAATCCCAATTACCGCTTCGCGCCCGATCTCCGCCGGATCTCCCGCAAACAGTCCGCCCATGGTTTCGCGTGCGTTATCCGCATATTTGGAGATCGCGTCCGCTTCCACGCCATATTCCCTCAATTGAATGTTGTCAACACCGCATGCTTTTTGCAGCTTTAAAAGCGCAGTTACCAAATCCATTGCGCAAGATGCGTCTTCTTCTCCCAACGCCTTTGCCAACTGAATCATACGCGCGTTACACGCGCCGGATTCGGCAAGGAATGTATAATATGGCACACTCACCGTGATCAAGGCCGCGCCGTGCTCCAAATTCGGATGATATGCGGCAAGCGCGTGCGCAAGGCTGTGCTCGGAAATACAGCCGGATGTGGATTCCACCATGCCCGAAAGTGTATTGGCAAGCGCCACATTGCCGCGCGCCTCCAAATTATTCCCGTCTGTTACCGCTGTGGAGAGACTTTCCCCAATCAACGCAACTGCTTTGAAGGCGTATAGATCACTCATAACATTATGATATTTATTTAAATATCCTTCCATACTATGGAACAGTGCGTCAAATCCCTGACACGCCGTTAAAAACGGCGGAACCGTACGCATGAGTTCCGGATCTACCACCGCAAGAACCGGAAATGTCTGATCAAACCCAAACCCGGTTTTTTCATTTGTTTCCGTCTTGGTCACAACCATCCACGGATCAGCCTCCGTGCCTGTTCCCGCCGTCGTCGTTATGGCAACCACAGGAAGCGGCGCATGCTGCACCTGCATTTTTTTACCGGAGCCGCTCGCCATATAATCCCAATAGTCCCCAGGGTTCGTCGCCATTACGGCGATCGCTTTAGCCGCATCTATCGCGCTGCCTCCACCCAGACCGATGACAAAATCCACGCCATTTTCCCTACAAAGCCGCGCGCCTTCCATTACGCTTTCTTTGGTCGGATTCGGCAAAATCTTTGGGTATACCAACGACTCAATTCCCGCCTCTTTTAACTGACCTGCAAGCTGATCCAAATACCCGTATTTTATCACGGATCTTCCGTTTGTCGTCACAATCAACGCCTTTTTGCCCGGCAATGCCTGCTTTGCCAGTTTTTTCAGTGCACCCGCACCGAATATGATGCGCGTCGGAATATAATAATTAAACTTTTCCATTTTCATTTTCCCCTTTTTTCTTGCTGGTTTAACTATACAACCTAAAGTTTACTTTAAGTCAAGTGTTTTTTAAATCCTTGATTTTAGCGGTTTTGCGCTTTATGATAGAAATATCCGGGGATTCCCGCAGCGCCCGGTAAGAGGAGGACAAAATCCATGACTTACAGTATTTCGGAAGCGGCGACCCGAAGCGGTTTGCCGATTCACACTTTGCGTTATTATGAAAAAGAAGGTTTGCTCCCATTTGTACAGCGTACCCCTTCCGGCAACCGCCGTTTCGAGCAAAGCGATCTTGACTGGCTTGCACTCATCAATTGCCTGAAAGGTACTGGGCTGCAAATTAAAGAGATCCGTACTTTTATCGACTGGTATAAGGAAGGCGATTGCACGCTGGGAAAACGCCTGGATTTATTCCGGAAACAAAAATCAGCGGTAGAAGCACAGATCAAAGAGTTGAAAATGCACTTAAAAAAGATCAACCATAAAATCAAATACTATGAAACCGCCTGCGCAGCCGGCACGGAAAAGGCCTGCGATGGAATGGACGAATGCTGAGGAACAACGATGGAGACGACGCAATTCCGCACGTTGCACAAAAAAGATTTCCCACAGGTACGAAAATTGATTTCAGATATCTGGAATTTTGAACGTTATACCAATAACCCAAAACTTCTGGATGTCTTTGCCGGCTCTTTTTTGGATGTTTATCTCCTAAATCAAAACTATACCCGTGTTGCTGTTGAAAATGATAAGATCACCGGGCTTTTGATTGGGCGTTGTGAATCACTGTCCGTTTCCCGCAAGCCCCGTTATCTTTTTTCGCTACTCAAAAACCTTGCTTATTTGCATATTTCAAAGCAGGGGCGCCGCATTGCTTCTATTCAAAAACGCTTTGCAGCACTTTCTGCAAAGTTATTCGACGAGGTTGACGATACGTTTGATGCAGAATTGGTCTTAATCCTGACCGCGCCTATTGCCCGCGGCAGAGGGATTGGAAAAAAACTGCTTTATGATTTCAACGCTTTTTTGAAAGCGCACGGCAGCCATAGCGTATGCCTGATTACCGATAGTTTCTGCAACTACCGTTTTTATGATCGGCTCGGCTATACCCGCGCCGCAGCTTCTTCCGGCATAACGGGCGCAGAACCTTGCGAGGACTCTTTCACCGCGTTTTATTTATACACTTACCAGCTATAATTTGAAGCGCGGCGCAATTGCAAAAAACCTCTTTTTGTGATAAACTGAGGAATATCAAAAAACAAAGGAATGGCGTTCCTGATTGGGAATACCATTTTGGGAGGATGGAATATGAAGCTTTGTTTTTCTACATTGGGATGTCCTGAATGGAGTTTTTCGGATATTGTTTCCACAGCCTGCGATTTAGGCTATCGCGGCATCGAGATACGCGGTGTCGGTAATGTGATCGACGGTACACGTATTCCGGAATTTTCTCCTGCCAACGCACCAAAAACAAAAAAATTGCTTGCGGATAAGGGTCTTACGATCTCTTGCCTGACATCCGCTTGTTATATGAATGACCAAAACCATACTGACGATGTTGTTTATCTTGCAAAATCCTATGTAGATACCGCGCATGATATGGGTATCCCTTACATCCGCGTTTTAGGAGATTTCGGTCCGGAACAAAGCGGTGCGCTTAATATCCCCGCCATTGCCTCTCAGGTAAAGGTTGTTGCAGAATATGCAAAGCCACTTGGCGTAGGCATCCTGATTGAAACAAACGGTTTTTTTGCGAACACAGAAAACATGGCAAAGTTAATCGACGCTGCCGGGGAAGATAACATCGGCGTGCTTTGGGATATCCATCATCCATTCCGTTATTTTGGCGAAACGCCTAAAAAAACAATAGAAACGGTAGGCGACCTTATCCGCCATGTGCATATCAAAGATTCCATCATGGAAGATGATAAGCTGCGCTATACTATGGTAGGTTACGGTGACCTTCCCGTGCGCGAATGTGTTGCCGAACTAGAAGGAATTGGCTTTGACGGTTTTTATTCGCTGGAATGGCTGAAACGCTGGGATTTAAGTCTGGAAGAACCAGGCATTGCGTTCGCGGGTTATGCGGATTACATGAAACGTCTGCTGAAGTAAAAGCACAAAAAATGTATCGTGTATTTTGACAATTGCGGCATGGATTTCAGACAACAATGTTTTTATCAAGAGAGATCCTCTACTGTTCAAAATCTTTAGACCTCTCCGCTTTTGTTGGAGGGGTTTTTTTATAAAAACAAATCAAACTCATCTATTTTGTTTTTAATCTGGATTGGGGGCATTCTGATGTTGAAGACAAAACTGGAACCATGGCAGAGAAAAAAACTGTTTTTCTGGATTGCGCTGTTACTTATTTTTGCTACAGTATATTTAGGTGCGACTTCTTTTTCTCTTTACGCTGATAAAAAAGCTGAAGATGATTATTGGAACTACTATTTAAACGAAGCTGATTCCTATACTGCAGACGAGACCGCCATCATGGAGGATGCGACGCAGGTTACCGTCGGGACTTATGTAGAAACCATGAACGCGATGGATATGAAAAATTCCAAGTTTACCGTTACTTTTCGATGTTGGTTTTCCTGGGAAGGTCGCGAAGATTTCGATCCGTCCCAATCTTTTGAAATCTATAACGGTACTGCCAACAAGGTCGAAATTCTGCGTTCGGAAAACCTGGGGACGCAGCACTACCAGCTTTTGCGCGTGAATGCCACTGTTTCCAAATCTTTTTGGACGGTACGCTTTCCTGTTGGCTCCTACCAGTTTCGTTTTTATTTAAAACCCACGGATACCATTGAGAATTTGGTTTTTGTTCCCGATACCGCGCACAGCGGCATCAATGATTCCCTGAATCTGTCCGGGTTTAAAGTTGCACGCAACGCCACAGGCCTCTGCATCATCCGCGAAGATCCTGAAATGTTTCAGGCGCCCTTTGATCAAGACAACTGTTCTTCCTATTCTGAAGTAATGACGGCTTTTGAGCTGAACCGTGATTCGTGGGGATTATATCTAAAATGTATTATTGCACTAATCGGTACCAACGCATGGGTTTTGATCAGCCTTTTTGTTTGTACCTACCATAAGGTCGACTCCCTTGCCATGATTCCCGCAATTCTGTTTGGTACTGTCAGCAATATCCTTGTCGGCGCAAACCTGATCCCGGACGCCATGTATGCGGGGTTACTTGAATATGTTAATATATGGGGCATTTATATTATTCTGATCTCTTCTCTCATCATCGTAAACATTAACCGTATTCGAAACGAGCATCAAGACGAAGCTTTTGCCAAATTGTTCGGGCGATGTATGTTCACCATCATCCTTGCAACAACCGTCCTCGGATATCTTTTGCTGCCTTGCTCAGCATACCGTTTTTAATAAAAAAATGATTGTTTTCCAAGACCGCTTTTTATAAAAAGCGGTCTTGCTATTCTTTGCTTTCCACACCGCTAATGGCTTCCGACGCCTTTTCAAAATCCGAAGCGCCTACAAAAATATCATCTCCATAGGGCGAAAATCCCATAAAAGCCTGCAAACCTTCCCCGGAAGCTTTTGCCTCTGCCAATGCGGGAATCCCCTTTTGCTTAAGGATATCCATCACAATATCAGTTTCTGTATTGCTAGCTGTTGAAAGCAGCAACATTCTCTTTTCTTCCATTTCCGTCACGCTCCTTCTCCGGCGCTGTATTTCGTCGGCATTGCAAAATTTTTAGATAATTTTCTTTGCTTATTTTTCAAAAAAAAAACGGCGGTATAAACCGCCGCCGTTCTTATACGTTGAACCGAAATAACACCACGTCGCCATCGGCAATGACATAATCTTTGCCTTCCTGCCGGATCAGTCCTTTTTCTTTGGCTGCCTGCATGTCCCCGCTGCAATCGTCTTTCAGTGTATCGAATGCAATCACCTCTGCTTTGATAAAACCACGTTCAAAATCACTGTGAATTTTGCCGGCAGCCTGCGGCGCTTTGGTTCCCTTGGCAATCGTCCACGCGCGCACCTCTTTTTCTCCTGCCGTGAGATAGCTGATCAACCCAAGCAGGGAATATGATTTTTTGATCAATTTCGAGAGACCGGATTCCCCTATGCCAAGTTCCTCAATAAACATTTCTTTCTCTTCATCGTCCATCCCTGCAAGATCCTCTTCGATCTTTGCCGAAATGGTAACCACCTCGCTGTTATGCTCCGCTGCATAAGCCAAAAGCGGCTGCAAAAGCGGAAGTTTTTCCGCCGAACCTGCATCGCCCTCCGCAATATTTCCTACATAAATAATTGGTTTATCTGTTAAAAGAAACATAGAGTGAACAAGTTCTGCGCTCTCTTCGTCAAAATCAATATTACGTGCAAAATTTCCTTTTTCCAGTTCTTCCATCAAGGTTGTGCATACCTGCGCTTCCAACGCAAATTTTTTATCACCGGTTTTTTGCAGTTTTATGGCTTTATCCAGCCTCTTTTGCACTGTTTCCATATCAGCAAAGATCAATTCATAGTTAATAGTGGTCACATCGCGCAGCGGATCAATACTTCCGTCCACATGGGTTATGTTCTCATCCTCAAAACAACGCACCACCTCGATGATTGCGTCTACTTCACGGATATGCGATAAAAATTTATTCCCCAGACCCTCGCCTTTGCTTGCGCCTTTTACCAATCCCGCGATATCAACAAACTCGATCTGTGCGGGCGTGAATTTCTGCGGATGGTATATCTCTGCAAGATAATCCATTCTCGCGTCCGGAACGGAAACGATCCCGTAATTGGGTTCAATCGTACAGAACGGATAATTTGCGCTTTGCGCCCCTGCCTGCGTCAGCGCGTTAAAAAGCGTGCTTTTCCCCACGTTTGGAAGACCTACGACGCCTAATTTCATACTGTAAACTCCTTATCTTTCGCTGCGGCGTCCCGATCATATCCCTTGCGCCGTGCATTGGTAATATTTTTATAACGATATTATTATAATCGGAATGCCCCGCCCGTGCAACCGTATTGGCGCATTCCTGCAACAATTTATAAAAACAGGAATCCTGTGTGCGCAGCCGGTGTTGTTAAAATAATTTTTTGCTGTTATAATAAAATTTACAGGCAAAGCTCATTGATGTTGTCTCGCTGAAGGAGTATGATTATGAGTTTTTTGGAAACGATTATTTTAGGCGCGGTTCAGGGCGCCACCGAATTCCTTCCCGTCTCCAGCTCCGGCCACCTTGCGCTGCTGCAGGCAATGATGGGAATGGGCGAAGTACCTATTTTTTATGATGTAATGCTGCACGTAGGCACCCTCATCGCTGTATTCATCGTGTTATGGCCTGAAATCAAGGCAATCGTCACCCATCCGGTCAAAAACAAGCTGGGTATGCTGATCCTTGCGACCATTCCTGCGGTGATCGTGACGTTGATTGCGGAAAAAATTGCACCTACTACCTTTGCAAATATTTTAGATGGAAAATATCTTGCTTTTGGTTTCTATGCCACAACTGGTGTTCTTGTCGCCTGCGAACTGGTCTCACAGCGTATGGAGCGCAAGCATGGCGCGATCGAACTTCCGCAGGCCATGGCAATGGGTCTTATGCAGGCTGCGGCCATTCTCCCCGGTTTATCGCGAAGCGGTTCTACCATCGCGGGCGGTTTGTTTGCCGGGGTAGAGCGTGAAAAAGCTGCAAAATACGCTTTTTTGATGTCTATTCCCGCGATCCTCGGAGGCGTAGTCTTCGGCGCAAAAGATGTTGCAGAAAATGGTCTGGGTGACGTTTCTCTTGCTGCTGTATTTGTCGGAACGGCGGTTGCGGCAGTTTGCGGTTTTTTGGCTATTAAATTCATGCTTCGGCTGATCAGTAAGTACAAGCTCTATGGATTTGCGATCTATACGGCTGTTATCGGAACGATTGTGCTTATCAACTCGCAAATGGCGGGTAGTATGTTTATGAATCCGTTCGCCTGATATTCACTTGAAAACAAACGCATCTAACAAGCCGTCCTTTTCGGGCGGTTTTTTCTTTTGTTTAAAATGCAAATAAAAAAACGCCATTCGGCGCAAATCACAAAAATATTTTCCCTCTTTTTGTTTTTATATTACCACAAAACGGTTGATTTTTCAAGTCTTGTCCGCTGCCGCGTTTCGGTGTATTAAATATAAGAGAGGTGATCATAACATGCAAAAAACCAATATGACGGCGCTCATCAGCGCTTTTTCCCGCGCATATCATACTTTAGATTTTTCTCCCACCGTGTTTCGTGATACGGTCGCCCGTTTTCTGTTTTCAGAGGAAGAATATGCCGCGATTTCTAAAAATATGACCGACGGCATTGCCTTCTTCTCCCCTATGTTCTCCGGCTCAAAAGAGGATGCTCTTCGTTTTATTATCAATACACAGCTGGGACCTTCCCCGCTCGGGCGCGCCGCATTTTTAGAAAACTCCCTAAAAACAGCAACTTCTATTGGCGCTATGCAATATGTTATCCTCGGGGCAGGATACGATACCTTTGCTTACCGCCAGGATGACTGGGCAAGGCCTCTGCGTATTTTTGAGATAGATCTTCCGGACTGTGCAAAAGATAAAAAAATGCGGTTGGCTCGGGCAAAAATCCCTGTTCCGCAAAACGTTTTTTACTTGTCCGCCGACCTCGCCCGCCCCGGTTTCCAAAAAAATCTTTTGGCGCATCGCGCGTTTTATAAAGATTCTACTTCTTTTTTCAGCGCGGCAGGTCTTTCCTACTATATGAAGAAATCTTCTTTTCACCGTCTTCTCAGTGCGATCTCCCAATGCTGTCCCCGGGGAAGCTCTTTTGCGTTTGACTACCCCACTGCCGCGCGCGACCCAAAGCAATCACAATTAGCTGCGGGTGCGGGAGAACCAATGCGCGCCGCGTATTCTTACGACGAAGTAGAACGCCTCGCGGAACAAAACGGCTTTTTGATTTACGAGCACATGGACTCCGCAGAAATAAACAAGCGATATTTTGCCGCTTATAACAGCATCCATACCGCTTGCCCGATCAAAGCCATAGAAGGCGTTTGTTTCTGCCTTGTCGTAAAGCGCTGAAACGCATACCGGCATTTTCTTTTATTTATTCTGCTACCGTAGGATAAATATCCCCAGCTTCGTAATCGAACACCACAGTATTGGAGTATGCAGTATTTCCCATACTGTCGCTCATTTCAAACATCATGATATATAGCCCGTCAGGCAGCTCGATTTCCGAAAACGCAGTGCTTTCCGTAACGGAGAAGGTATCCACCGTGACCGTCTCCGGCTCGCTGCTTTCGGAAGAAAGCTGTGTTGCGTAATGAATTGTAGAAATTTCATCTCCGGGCTTGAGCATAACCATCTCTTTATCCGCTGCGCCGACATCCGAAATAGATTGCCGCGCTCCCAAAATCGCCCATTCTTTCGTAGTAAAGTTATACGATACTTCCAGGTTGTATTCTTCCCCATTCAGCAAAACAGGAACTGCATACAGGTTATAGTCCTCTCCTTCATAGGATATCTGCATATAAACGAGATGCCCGTCAATTCCTCCCCATACGCCCCGGAAATTATCCTGAAAAACGCCGTTATCCCAGTCCGCTGCAATATCGTTATCTGTTCCCAGCAAAAACATGGTATCATCATCAGGCAGCGCATAATAAAGCTGGAATCCAATGGAAGAAATCACGCTTCCCGCTTCTGTGCCAAGCGTTAAGGTCGCCACATTGTTTTCATCCAGAGTAAGTGGCGCGTTATCCCATCCCAAAACCGTAAATTGTTGTACATCCGGCATGGTGTCAATCCCAAAATTCTGGTTTACATACTGCATACCTTCTTCCGTAAGCCCACCTAAAATCTCATATTCAAAAAAGTATTTAAAAGTCTTGCCTGCGCCGACATTGACGTAATCGGAAAGGTTCTCCGCATCCGCGCTATAAGAA
This sequence comes from Christensenella sp., assembly GCA_034926635.1. Taxonomy (GTDB): domain Bacteria; phylum Bacillota; class Clostridia; order Christensenellales; family Christensenellaceae; genus Christensenella. The sequence goes on from JAYFQX010000018.1 coordinate 37,598, forward strand.
TAATAACACGAAAGCCCTGTTGATTCCGCCCTGTAAGGACCGTTTACTTTATAGACTACGCAATCTGCCAATGCGTCCAACACCGCCTGACTGCTCTCCGGCAAAATCTCCGCGCTTCCCCGTGCAAGGTGTCCCAAATCCACCATATTGGTAAAACCCTGCTCACGCGTATTTCCTCCATAATTTTCCGTTGCCTGCGCAATACGTCCGAATTGCGAGAAAAACCCCGGATTTTCACAAGCATAAGAAAGCGCTTCCTCCCCAAACGCATCATACGCCTGCATAAGCGTTTCCACCTTGGAAAGATCAGTAACAGAAAGCGTAATGCCCTCCTGCGTTTCTTCCATCTCACAACCCGTAACATAAGAATCGCAGATCTCCTGTCCAAGCTGCGATCCATCCATGGCTGGATCCTGAGACAACGCGTCCAGCCACCCAGTATAATACCATCCGTTGCCAGGCTCAAGTTCCTCAGAAGCCACCAAGTATTTCCCAACAGGGGCAAAAGTATTGGCGACATCTATTGTCGCCATCAGGCAGGTGTCGAACCCAACCATCTCAAAAGGCGGTTCTTCTGCAGAAAGATCATAGACGCTGCCAAACGCAGAAGACATTTCATCCAGCGTGAGCGAATCGCCTCCATATAATTCATCAAACGCCGCGCCATCTACACTTCCTCCACCATGGTTCCAGAACAACACCGCCGTTTTTTCTGCCGGATAATTTTCCGATGCGAAAGCAAGAAAATCGGCAAGCGTCTGCGCGTCGCCCATATCGGCTGATTCCTGCTCATCCACCAAATTCATGCCATCTGTGTCATAAACATAACGCTGGATTTTCTCCGCATCTACAAAATCATTCTGCCAAGAAGACGCACCGCCTGTTTCGATGACAACTTTAACATTTTCCGGAAGCTGCACCTGCATCATTTCCTGCAGATCTGCCGTCGCCGCGCCTCCGTCTGACTCAAGATCGCTGCCACATAAATACCAATAAACAGCCCATGTAGTATCGAGCGCCGCAGACTGCCCTTCTGCGGGAATGTCTTCGGTCTCACCGCCGCTGCTCGACGTTCCGCACGCCGCAAAAGCGAACACAAAACAAGCTGCCATAAATATCGCCAACATCTTTTTTAACATTTAATTTGTCCTCCGTCTTTTTGTGAAACAATATGCAGCAGCATATCTTTCTTTATTTTGAATAAAAGCAAATTTCTTTACTAGGATACACTTTTTTAATTTTTGAAGCAAGCTATCCCTTGTTTGTTTTATTAAATTAAGATCAAATCCTCTATAGTTTTATACGCTTCCGGATTTTTTACTACCATTTAAGCCTCATTTATGCTATATTTAGAATGATATTTTTATTGAAACAGTCGAGGTTTAAGATGATAGTAACTGACGAACAAAGACAACGTATCCAGGACGCTGCAAAGATGTTAGACGAAGCTACGGCTTCGCTCAACCTGCCCGAACTCAGGGAACAGCTTTCCAAATTAACGGCGCAGATGGAGGCTCCGGATTTTTGGAACAATATAGAAAACGCGAATAAAGTAACAAAACAGGAAAAACCTTTAAAGGCAAAAATCACGCTCTGCGAAAGGCTCCAGTCTTCTCTGGAAGATTTACGTGTTTTGGTCGATATGGTCGATGAAGAGCAAGATGAAGAGCTCTTTGCCGAACTGAATACCGAACTCGGAGAATTTGAAGGAAACGTAACGGAATTCCATTTGCAGACGCTTCTTTCGGGCACCTATGATGCAAATAACGCCATTATCTCTCTGCACGCCGGCGCAGGCGGAACAGAGGCGCAGGATTGGTGTCAAATGCTGATGCGGATGTATACACGCTGGGCGGAACGTCACGGCTATGACGTAAGGGTGCTTGATTACCTCGACGGTGATGATGCCGGGGTCAAAAGCGTCACTCTTCAAATCTCCGGTGATAACGCTTACGGATATCTGCGTAACGAAAAAGGCGTGCACCGTCTTGTACGGATTTCTCCTTTTGATTCCAACGCGCGCAGGCATACTTCTTTTGCATCGCTTGACGTTATTCCTGAAATCGACGATGCGGATAACGATATCGAAGTAAACCCCGATGATATCCGCGTTGATACCTATCGATCCTCAGGGGCGGGCGGTCAGCACGTTAACAAAACGTCTTCCGCCATCCGTATCACGCATTTCCCAACAGGGATCGTCGTACAGTGCCAAAACGAACGTTCTCAGCTTCAAAACCGGGAAACTGCAATGCGTATGCTGAAATCCAAACTTGCTGAAAAACGCGAAGAAGAGCGCATGGCTGAGCTCGCCAAAATCAAGGGCGACCAGAAAAAAATTGAATGGGGAAGTCAGATTCGTTCTTATGTCTTTTGTCCCTATACGATGGTGAAGGATCACCGTACCGGTACGGAAACAGGAAACATCACTGCCGTAATGGATGGGGATATCGATGAATTTATTAAATCATGCCTCATTCAAGGATTTTAATGTAATGAAAGCAACAAAAAACAGTCCGCGCTGTTTAAGCATCCGGGCTGTTTTTTTATCCCTTTAAGATTCTTCCTGCTCCGGGTCAGCTTCCTCGACCCATTCCACCACCTTATCTCCAAAAACAATTCCATCCAAATGGTCTATTTCATGACAAAGGCATTGGGCAAGAAGTCCCGTCCCTTCCAGCGTCATTTCTTTTCCGTTTTCATCCAGCGCCTTTACCAGCACACGCTCCGGCCGCTTTACTTTTCCCCACTGATCCGGAAAACTCAGACAACCTTCCTCACAAAGGTGCTCTCCTTCCTGCTCCACGATCTCCGGGTTGACCAGCTTTTTGAGCCCGTTGCCTACGTCGATCACAACCAGCCTTCGCAAAATCCCAACCTGAGATCCCGCAAGCCCGCCTCCTTGTTCCGCATACATGGTTTCTGCCATATCATCTAATATCATGCGAATCCGGTCTGTGATTTCCGCAACCGGCCTGCACTTTTTTCGTAACATTTCATCTTCAAATTTTCGTATTTCCCTGATCGCCATTCCTGTTCACCTCGGATTTATTATAACACGGAACATCCCATTTTCCTATTTTTACAATTTTTATGATCGAATTATGTAATAGCTTCATATTTTGTCACAAACTGCTGATTATTTGAAAAATGTGACCTGTTTTGAGACCGCTCTCGTTTAAAATATAAATATAAAATATAACAAGATAGGATATGGAATCCAAATGGATATCTGGAACAACAAAAAGAAAGAGGCTATAAACTGTCCAGCGGCGACAAAAGCAGAAAATAGCAAACCCGCAAAAGCGACGTTCATCGTTCAAGTACAATATCGGCAAAATTGTACGTGGCAAGGGCAGGTAACCTGGTCTCAAAAAAATGATTGTAAACATTTCCGCAGCGAATTAGAACTGATTAAATTGATTGACAGTGCAGCGGAAGAATCTAAACTATAAGAAACTCACCTTGTAATCATAGATTTACAACACAGAGAGGAGAATCGTAATGAAAAAGGTATGTATTGTTATATTAATAGTGGCATTGGTGCTGAGCATGATACCACTGAGCGCGATGGCGCAAGAGTCTGAAATGACGGCGCTTCCGGCGGAAGAACTGGAAGGCGCAATAGCGCAACAGCCTGCGCAGAAAGAAGAGCAAATATCTGCGGAAGCGGGTATGCAGTCTGTCGAAGAATCTCCGGCACCTGCTGCAAAAGAAACAGAGGATGCACCGTCACAAGAGAGTGCATCAGCTGAAGAAAGTATGCAGCCGGAAGAAGGCGCGGCGGCTTTATCCATCGAAGGGTCTGAAGAAGGTTTTGATACGGAGGCCATGGGCTGGACACCGGATATTTATTATTTTCGGAACGATACTTCCGCTTCTTCGGGGGTAACGGTCTATTACAGTAAAGACGGAGAAAGCCTTCAAACGATTGCTCCCGGACAAAGAATTGGATTTTTAAAGAATGAAATCCGTTCCATTATGTTTTTTGTAAAAATAGCAGACGGATATACTTACCAGAGCATTTCTTTTACAGCAGGACAACAAGAGGGAACCAGTACCTCCATCAACAATGCTCCTTCTTCGCTTAATAACAATAGCTATACCAGCGCTATTCAGGCGGCAAAAAATAACGGCTGCGCTTATGAGTTCCATTATTCCCAGTTTGAGAGCCAGCACACAGGAGAAAACGGCGTACGTGCATTCCGTGTGATTACGAATAAAACGCCGGTTACTACAACCAGCATTATTTATTATTCCAACGACGGAACAGGAAGATCTACAAGTCAAATTGTTGTATGCAATACCGACGAAACTCTGCTCGGGGAAGGTACGTTTACACGCAATAACTATATCCTTACCGGATGGAACACAAGAGCGAACGGCAAAGGAACAACCTATGCATTAGGCAGCACCTATTCCGTAGGTACGCGTGCTGTTACGCTATATGCCGTATGGACGGCAACCCCGGCATACAGGGTAACCTATGACAGCTTCGGTTATTTCACCAATCCGATTGATTCCAATACGTACCATGCAGGCGATACTGTAACCGTATTAAACGGTGATCCGGCGGCGCATGACCAAAGCCAGCACATTTTTATCGGCTGGAGCACCCGCGCACAGGATAAGATGATAAACACAGCGGCACAGCTAGCGGCATTAAAAGCATCTGGTCGGTTTTACGAAGGTGGCAGCGCATATACCATGGGGAGCAGCAACGTGGCTTTCTATGCGGTTTATGCAAAACAGTCTATTCCCGGCGTAAATGACAAAATTGTGACATTTGTTGCTGGTACAGGCGGAACCCTAAGCGGAACGACCCAATTTACGGATATTCCTTATGAAACCGCTTGGAACAGTGCAGTAACAGTCCCAACACCAGTTGCAAACGATGGCTACTATTTCACCGGATGGACACCCGTATTCCCGGAAACAGTGACAGAATCAGCGACCTACACGGCAAATTTCGCTGCGAAGACAACGATCACGCTGACAGCAAACAGCGGAGTAAAAACATATAACGGCACAGCACAGACCGTAACGGGTTATACCGGTACGCCGGCAGGTCTGATCATAACGGGACTTACTGCAAGCGGCAGCGGTATGAATACGGGTTCGTATGATGTTACATTTGCCGGTGCGCCTGTGATCAAAAACGCAGCGCAGCAAGACATAACAGAACAGTATTCTATCACTTACGCAGCGGGTACTCTGACCATCAATAAAGCAGCCTTGAGCATCACAGCGGACAACAAGAGCAAGACATACGGCGCTATCAACCCGGAACTAACCTATCAGGTAAGCGGACTGCAAGGCGCAGATACACTGGCAGGGATCGGACTGACGCCCTCCATCAGCACCACGGCAGTACAGAATTCCCCTGTAGGGGATTACCCGATCACAGTAGCGGGAGACGCAGCAACAACCAACTACACCGTAGGGTATACGCCCGGAACGTTGACCATAGCGGCA
>JAYFQX010000015.1:0-1587 GCA_034926635.1 Christensenella sp.
GCAAGGAATATCCTATATACCATCATGCGAGGGGACGCGGAAAACCGCGTCCTTTTTGTATGCGCAGAAACAGTTGTGAAATGGGAAAAACGTTTGGCGAAAGGAAAGAAATCGCAGATGCTGCCGGGGCTTACGCCGCCGAGCGCGGCGGAAAATATTATGGGCGGAAGTACCACAAATGACGCGGGGATGTTGTATAATAAAAATAATCCAAACAAAATAACTGAAAATGGAATATATTTAGGCGCTTCTGCATATAACTATCATAAGGGGCAAAATGGCGCGGCGAATATGTCTGATATGCAGGCGAGCAGCAGTACGAATACAGAACCATCTAAGGATGAAGAACAGCAAAAGCAGGTAGTATCAGAATCTTTGAGACAAGTTCTATCTGATGATGGTTTAGGAGGACAAATTAAACAGGCACTTTCGGAAGAAACGGGGAATCTGCATATTAACGATTTGAAAGAATATGACTTGACCGATGAAGAAGCGTGGGATTTGCATGAAAATGAGCGTAAGGAAATAGAGACAAATAAGTGGATTTTGGGTTTGGCAAGTGCCGGAGTAGGCGGATTAGCCGCAAGAGCAGGAGCTGCAGTAGTTGCTGCGATATTAGGAGCAACTGATTTAGTAGCGGGTGGAGTTGGAGTGCTTAAGGATAATATGACAGAAGTACCGCGCCCCAAAGGAGGTCATTATATTGAGGGAACTGCGGTCATAGACGGAAAAATAGATGCAAATGGAGCGGTTATCACCCCGCCGATCGAGGTTCAATTTAGAATTTGTGTGGATGATTACGGAAACGTTGGGCTCAATTATATACTGCCCACAATATTTTAGGGGGATAGTATGGGGAAGAACCGGGAAACACCGATTGGGTTTTGGGACTGGACGTTTTACAGAAGAGGATTTGAGAATATTTTTTTCAACCATAAAACCCAAAGGTTCTATGAAAATCGGGAGTATGAAAAGCTGTACAGGATGGAAAAATTCTGTATGTTTTTATGGATTGCTTTTGTGGTTGCTATACTTTTTCTGGGGATATGGGTGGTGGTAACGCTCATTGGTCGAATCATATTGTTTATGATTGTTTATACGAGTCCCCGGCTTTTCTGCTATTTTGCATATCGGAAGTATTTATTATATGACGAGCTTCACGGAACTCTTGGTGACATAAAAAGGCAGAAACGTTATGGGAACGGAAGTTGTATTGGCTTTTTTATCGTTTGGGGAATTTTTATTGTGACACTGCTGATCTGCTTTATACTGCAATGAAGCAAGTATCTTATCATGACTGTAGCATGACAGCAGATCAGCGGTGGGAGGATTAACCTATGAAAAAAGCAAAAAAATTGTCTGTAGGGGCTTGCGCTGCTTTGTGGGTTGGCGCAGCGGTATTCTGTATTGTTTTTTTCTGTGGCGTGTTTTTGGGGATTGGCGATTCGAATAATGATGATTGGGCTACGACATGGGCAGATATCAAATATGGCGGGTTTGACGTGTCGGACAAGGAGGAATATCCGCTGCAAATCGACGGAATGAACGTAAAAGAAGCGCTGGGAGTTACACGTCCAAAGGTTGAGA
>JAYFQX010000028.1:0-14571 GCA_034926635.1 Christensenella sp.
AGCGAAGCGGGGATCACAGACGCGGACGCGATCGACAAGATGGCGCCGGATGCACTTGAAACGGCACGCGCATGGGGCGAGGAAGAAGCGTATGGATATACCGAGCAGGTAATACGCGATATGTTTGCACTCTGCCTGTAAAAACATAACGGAAAAGAATACGTGCCGCTCAAGCAAAAGGCGCACGCAAACAAGACGGAAACGCCTGCCTGTCAAAAGGCAGGCGAAGTCCGGCATGGAGAAAGTATGATTGAAATCACTGGTCTGACAAGAAAATTTGGGGATAAGACCGCGGTAGAGGACGTTTCTTTCCGGATCGGGAAGGGCGAAATCGTCGGGCTTTTAGGACCGAACGGTGCGGGAAAGACGACCATTATGAAAATGATCGCAGGATATTTGATGCCTACTTACGGCAGCATTACGGTAGATGGGATCGACGTGGTAGAAAATCCGCGCGAAGCGGCTGCCAAAATCGGCTTTTTGCCGGAAATCCCGCCGTTGTACCCGGAAATGGAAACAGAAGAATACCTGCGCTTTTTAGCAGAGATCAAAGGGATTGCAAAGCAGGAACGTCCGGCACGCATCCAGGAAGTAATGGAAGTCGCACAAATATCCCATGTGTCCGGCAGGGTGATCTCGCATCTATCCAAAGGTTATCGCCAAAGGGTCGGGCTGGCGGGCGCGCTGCTCGGCATGCCGGAGATTTTGATTTTGGACGAACCGACGGTTGGGCTTGACCCGCGGCAGATTGCGGAGTTTCGCAGCCTGATGATTGAACTTGGAAAAAAGCATACGATTATTTTCAGCACGCATATTCTTTCGGAAATCGATATGGTATGCGAAAAAGTTGTGATTTTAAACGAGGGTCATGTGGTAGCGGTAGACCGCATGGATACTTTGGAGCAGGGGAGCAAGGAATTTTTGCTGGCGGTAGACGCGCCAGAGGCGCAGGCACGTGCGGTGCTTTGCAGCGTGATGGACGAAGCACTTTTTGCGACGACGCAGGGCGAAGACGATGCAAGCTGGTTCCGTATTACCGCAGAAGATACGGCAGATTTGCGCAAAAGGATCTTTTTTGCACTGGCACAAAACAATATGGCGATTATGGAAATGCGTAATATTCCGTTATCGCTCGAACAGGTCTTCTTGAAGCTTACGGCGAAGGAAGCGGAGAGGAGAAAACGTTCATGAAATATTTATACCGGAAGGAAATGGCAGTCTATTTTACGACGCCCTTCGGCTACATCTTTTTGGGCGTATTCCTGATTTTGTCCGGCATTATGTTCACCATTTATAATCTGCTGGGCGGCAATGGCGATATGGCAGGAACCTTTGACCTCCTGAAAAATTTTGCATTTATTATTTTTCCGGTGCTGACCATGAAGTTATTTGCCGAAGAAAGGCAATCCGGTACGGAAATGGTTTTAGTCACTTCCAAACTGAAAACTACTGATATTGTCCTTGGGAAATTCTTAGCGGCGCTGACGCTGTTTGCGATCGCGCTTGCGGCAACACTTGTATATGTAGGGATGATCGCGGCTTACGGTGATCCGAATTTCGGCGCGCTCGCGGCATCTTACCTCGGGTTTTTCCTGCTGGGGATGGCGATGAGCTCGGTGTGTCTGTTTATCTCTTCGCTGGTGGAAAACCAGATTACAGCGGCAATCGCATCGTTTGGCTTATTGTTTTTCATGGTTTTGCTGGCTTCGTTCACAAAATCCATGACAATTCCGGTGCTGACGCCAATGCTGCAGGCCATTGCCATAACAGTGCAGTACGACCAGTTTACGCTGGGAATTTTGAGTCTTGGACCGATTTGTTATTATATCGGGCTAACCGTTATCTTTGTGCTGCTGACCATTAAGAGCATGGAAAAACGCAGGTTCAACTGAGGGGGAGGCGAGCATGAAGAAAAATCAGTCCGTGATTGCGGCAAAGAAGAAAAAGTTTATGATAACATCCGTCGTGTGGATCGTCGTTGTTTTGCTGGTGGTGGTGTTTGGCGTACAGCTTGCATACCGCGTGCCGTGGAGTTACGACATGACGGGACAGCAGTTGTTTGTACTGAGTGAAGAAACAACAAACGTGACCGATCATCTGGAAGATACTGTGAAGATCGGCGCGGTTTATGCAGAAAACAACAGGGACGCCATGGTAGAGGCGCTTTTGAAAAAATATGAGGAAAGCTCTCCCAATATTGAGGTAGAATTTCTTGATCTGGAAAAGAACCCCGGCGCGCTTGGCGCGTATGAGATGGGGGATGTCAAAGCGGTTGCAAATGGAACGATCATTGTCAACGGAAACGGCAGATATAAGGTGATTGCACCGACAGACCTGTTTACTGCGGACAACAGCGGCAACCGGTTTTACGGCGAAAGCGAAATTACAGGGGCGATTCGTTATGTTTCTACGGATACGCTTCCTAAAATATATTTTATGCAGGGGCATGACGAGCTAAAAACCGGCTCGGATATCACGGAAGCAGTGGCAATGCTGGAACGTGATGCATATGAGGTAGATACGTTTTCCCTTCTGGAGAAGGGAAGCGTGCCGGAGGACGCCGCCATGGTGGTGATCGCTTCACCCACGCAGGATTTAAGCGAGCAGGAAGCGCAGGCACTCAGGGATTACATGGAAAACGGCGGGAAGCTGCTGCTGATGATGGATCCTACGCTGAATACCAATACGGACAACCTGAAAAATCTCGCCGCAATTGCGGGAGATTATGGAATTGATATTGCAAATAACTTCGTATTTGAGGAAGATCAGTCTTATTATCTGACAACCAGTAATATGTACCTGATCCCGCGTTACGGCAGCCATGATATTACGGAGCAGCTGATTTACGGAGAAAAATATGTGGTATTGCCGCTGGTACGCGGCCTTTCCGAAACAGAGCACGACGATTCGGTAAAGGTAACGCCGCTGCTGCAGTCATCCGCTTCTTCGTGGATGCGTACAGACGTTACGATTGCAGGTAACGCCATGACGCAGGCAGATACCGCAGGACCGATAAACCTTGCTTACGCGGTAGAAAAGAACGGACCGCGCATGGTGGTAATCGGCGACTCCAACTTTATGACGGACGGAAATTTATCTATGCAGGGCAACGGCGACTTATTTATCAACAGTGTGGATTGGCTTCAGGGCGGAAGGGAATCTTCCGTCATTGCAGGAAAAGTCGTCAACTCCAACAGCATGATCGTACGCGGCGCTGATTTTGTCAAGCTGATGGTGATCTGTTGTGTGGTCATGCCGCTTATCATGTTTATCGGCGCGGCCTTTGTATGGCGGACCAAGAAAAACAAGTAACGGCGAACCGCACAGGAGGGTAACAGATGCTGAAAAAGCATAAAAAGCTGCTGGTATTGCTTGCGGTGCTCGCGGCGCTCATCATACTATTTATATTTGTCAGCACCTCCGGAAATCCGGCAATATCGGGGAAACTTTTTTCGATAGACAGCAGCCAGATCGGGCAGGTAGAGCTGAAAAATCAATACGGAGAATATACGTTTACGCTGCAAAACGGCAAATGGATCGTTGGGCAGGACGGACAGGAATATCGCACCAATGACGAAAAGATGAAGCTGATGATGGATGCGCTCGGAAATTTCACGGTATCGCGTATTTTGGATCAGGAAATCGACGCCTATGGATTGAAAGATCCGCTGGCGGATGTAACGGTGAAAACAAGCGATGGAAAAGAGTATTCTTTTTTGGTTGGGAACACGACGGTAAGCAGTAGCAGCGCTTATATCAAAGACGCGCAAACAGGGCTTGTGGGGCTGACGCCTACGGCAAATGTGGCGCAGCTTGACGGAAGCCTGACGGCGTACCGCGATAAAAATATTTTTACCATAGACAATGCCAATATCCGGCAGATCATCTATTATAAAAACGGTCAGCCAAGCGTTGGGCTTGTGTCTGACGGGACAAATTGGTATCTGAATTATCCTTATGAAGCACCGGCAAGGGCAATTGTAACGCAGGAAATCCTTACGATGCTCAACGGCTGGACGATTGCCGGGTTCCCGGATCCGGAGCAGGTATCTGCCGGCGATATGGGGCTTGACAACAACAGCGACGCCTTGGTTCTGGTGGATGCGCAAGGCAAACAGCAGGCGCTCCAGTTTGGGAAACAATCGGGGTCGGCTACGTTTGTCAGAACGGGTGGCGAAGATGAAATTGCGATGCTTTATACAGCGGACATTGATTTTTCTGCACTGAATGCCGAAGACCTGGTGTTTATCGCACCGCTTAAAACGCAGGTCAGCAATGTCGCGTCTATCACCGTGGCAGCCGAAAACGAGCGGTATGTGCTGGAGGCGAACCATGAAGCCAAGACAGCCTCGCTCAATGGAAAGCTGATCAATTATGAAGATTTTATCAGTATCTATTATGCTTATATTACGTTGCTTGCGGATGGACGTGACGATAAAGGTGCGACAGATATGACGCCAGTCGCAGAGCTGAGTACAATGCTTTCGGATGGTAGTACGCTTTCCATGACGCTTGTGCCAAGAGATGATTCTACTTATTATATGGCGCTTTCAGACGGGACTTCCTTCTATTATATGGAAAAACAACGTTTGGAAGAGTTGATGCAGCGGATAAGGGCTGTTGCATCCTAAGTACAGGATAATACCGGTTTTTCCGGTGTTAACAATAATAAAAAAGGAGGAATGAAAAATGAAAAAAACAACAAAAATGGTGGCGATCATCGTTGCCGTCGTGTTTGTGGCAGTTGCGTTGATCGCATGCGCGACTACGCCTGCTGCTTCTGACAGCGCTGCACCTGCCGCTTCTGAAGGGGCGGAAGCTTCTGCTGCTGCAACCGAGGAGGGCACAGCTGCTGCGAAAACCGATGTTGTTATCGGTAAGGTTCCGATCACACTGAAGCACGACGTACACGGGAACGACGCAAAATGGGCAAAAATCTATGCGGCAGAACAGTATGGTGCAGATTATGAGGTTATTGACCCGGACAGCGACCTGAGCAAAGAAATCGCAGCGGTAGAGACCTTCATCAGCCAGGGCGTTAACGGCATCATCCTGCATCCGGTAACGGAAGACGGCGTGGATGAAATCATCCAGGAAGTACGCGACGCAGACATCAACATTATGACATATAATGTAAAAGCTGCCGGCGAAAAGGTTCCGTTCCTGGCGATCGACGAAGCCGAAGTTGCTGCTGAAATGGGCGCAGACATGGCAAAACAGTGGATCGAGCTGTATCCTGACAAAGAAGTGCAGGTTGGACTCGTAAGCTGGACGGACATTGCGTTCTGCTTCGACAATCGTACCGGTCCGTTCCTGAAGGGTGTTAAGACTGTTGTTGATTATCTGCCGACAGAGGACAGAGGCTTCAAAAACAGCGCTGGCGAAACCCTGACGGGCGCAACCTATTGGGAGCATGCAGGCGGCGATTTGGAGAAAGCGACAAAAGTTACAGCTGACGCGATCACCAAATATCCGGACGTTAACATCATCTATGGTGACAACGTTTCCAACGGTCTTGGCGTAGTGGCGGCATATGAAGCAGCCGGACGCGGCAAAGCTGTAGACGGAATTCCGCAGACCGAGATTATCGCTTCTACGGATGCTTCCGCAGGCGAGCTCAATAAGATCGCAGATCCGACTTCTTCGCTGAAGTATTGCCTCGGCATGCAGCCGCAGACATTCGCTTATGCGCAGATCGACATGATCATGAAGCTGATCAATGGCGAAATGGATAACGGTGTTTATGTAGAAGAGAAAGTTCCGGACATTTACTTCAACTATTACAAGGATTCCGTAAAGTCCATGCAGGATTGGTATAACACGCAGTATATGCCTGACACCAAGCTTGATCTGGTTGGAACATTTGGCGACAACAAAGTAGCGTAAATACGGAAAAAATCAAAATGAATTGAAATGCTTTGCGGGTGGGGGAGTTTTCCCCTGCCTGCAAAAAATTTTGTACAGTGGAAAGTAATTTTATCAAGAATTTGCTGCCTGGCGGCAAAAATCAGAAGTGGAGGTTCAAATGCCTGAGCATATTTTGGAAATTAAAAACATTTCAAAGCATTTCACCGGTGTCAAGGCGCTTGACGACGTTAGTTTCAATATTGTAAAGGGTTCGTGTCATTGTCTGGTTGGTGAAAACGGTGCGGGAAAATCCACGTTGATTAAAATATTGACGGGAGCGCATCCAAAAACCTCCGGCACGATCCTCTATAATGGAAAAGAATTTAGCCCCTCGAGTACCAAGGACGCCATGAAAAGCGGGATCGGCTGCCTCTTCCAGGAATTAAACGTTGTAGAAAAATTAAGGGTAGAGGAAAATATTTGTTTGGGGTTGGAAGAAACAAAATTCGGTATTATTAAAAAAAGCTCGAATCAAAAGGTATTCGATATTCTTCGCAGGATCGACAGCACTATCCAGCCAAAACAGTATATTGAAGAACTAAGCGTTGCAAAACGGCAAGTGGTAGAGATGGCAAAAGCGCTTGCAATGGACTCGGATGTAATCATTATGGACGAGCCGACTGCTGCTTTGACAGAAGAAGAAGTTACCCGCCTGTTTGATATTATAGCAGATTTGAAGAAGCAGGGGATTACAATTATATATATTTCTCACCGGTTAGAAGAAATCATGGAACTCGCTGATTATATCACGGTACTACGCGATGGACGGCATATTGAAACAAAACCGCGCAGCGAGGTCGCAAACCGCAGCGAGCTGATTCAGATGATGATCGGCAAGGTGATTGTGGAAGATTATGTGCCAAACCAGGTAGACGTGACCAAAAAAGCGGTTGAAGTGAAAAATCTGAATACCGATAAGCTGAAAAATATCAATTTTGAATTATATGAAGGAGAGATCCTTGGGTTTTACGGCTTGATCGGCGCAGGGAAAACAGAAATTGCGCGGGCGCTTTTTGGTGCGGATCCTTATGAAGGACAGGTTTTGGTGAATGGGGAAGACGCCCATATCAACGAACCGAGTAAGGCATTGAAAAACGGGATTGCGCTCGTGCCGGAAGAGCGCCGGACGCAGGGAATCTGCACGTCTTTGAGCATTGCGGCGAATACGCCGATGATGAACTACGAGACAGTGTCCCGTAAGGGCATACTGAATAAAGCAAAACAAGCGGAAGTGGCAAAGAAATACATAGATTCCATTGGGATTTCCTGCCGTAATGAAAATCAGTCGGTTGCGTACCTCTCGGGCGGAAACCAACAAAAAGTTGTTTTGGCAAAGTGCCTGAACGCAGAGCCAAAGGTGCTGCTTTTAGACGAGCCGACCCGTGGCGTTGACGTTGGCGCAAAGCAGGAAATTTACCACATTATACGGCAGATGGTGAAGGACGGCTGCTCCGCAGTTGTGTTTTCCAGTGAACTGCCGGAAATACTCGGCCTTTGTGACCGTATCGTCCTCCTGTTTGATGGCGAGATCAAAGCGGTTCTGAAAAATGACGAAACTCTGAAAACGCAGGAAATCATGCATGTGGTAACGGGAGGAGGAAAAGACAATGAATAAAGAAAACGTTTTGCAGCAAAAGAAAGGCATTAAGCTGACTGCCGACGGCGTGCAGAATTTGACGATATTTTTGATATTTGTCGCGGCGTGTGTTGTTGGGTTTATTTTGCAGCCTCAATTGTTCTTTAGTTCTGCAAATATTATGAACATTTTTGTATCGTCTTCCAGCGTTATTATGGTAGGCGCGGCAGTTACGCTGGTACTAATCTCCGGGAACCTGGATTTATCGGTCGGCGGCGTAGGCGCAATGGGCGCGGTGCTGTTTGGATTGATGACGGTAAGCGGTGTGCCGATCGTGCTTGCGGTAATTATCTCGGTGGGAATCGGCGGGGCCTTCGGATTTTTAAGCGGTTATTCGATCGCGAAGTTTAAACTCCCTTCCTTTATTATATCGTTGGCATTCAGCTATATTTGCCGCGGTATTGCGCTGATCGGCGCAAAGGGGGCAGTGGTGTTCAACCTCCCGAACGATGTTGGGCTGATCGGTCAGACTATCGGAAGCGTTCCGCTGCCTATGGTTTATGCGCTGGTAGTAGTAGCTATTTTTATTATTATTCAGAGCAAAACAACGTTTGGCAGCAAGGTTTATGCGGTAGGTGCAAACATGAATGCCGCTAAGCTCTCCGGCGTCAACGAAAAAGCGGTTGTTTCCCGCGTATTTATGTTCTCGGGCATGCTGGCTGCTTTTGCGGGAATCGTACTGACTTCGCGCGTAATTGCAGCAGACAGCGGTATTTTCCCAAATTTGGAAGCAGACTGTATTATTGTAGCGGTGCTGGGTGGTACGGATATTAACGGCGGTCGGGGCACTGTGTTTGGTATGCTGATCGGCGCGCTGTTTATCACGGTGCTGACCAACATCATGAATATGCAGGGTATGACGGAGTATATTCAAAATGTAGTCAGAGGTGTTGTGTTGATTCTGGCAATCTTGATGAACAATATCATCCGTAACCGGATTAAGGTATGACGGGGGGAAAAGCAATGAATAAGAAAAAATTAAGCATGGGAAGATCTGCCCGGCAGAATATTGTACTTCTTGTTATCCTGCTGGCGTTGTGCATCTTCTTTTATACGCAAAGCGAAAAATTCCTTACCATGTATAACCTGATGAGCATGGTGCGGCAAAACCTGCCGAATCTGCTGCTTGCGTGTTCTATGATGTTTGTAATCGCAAGCGGTGCTATCGACCTTTCGGTCGGCGGGATGATGGGTCTTTCGGCAATCTTCTTCGGTTACCTGTGCATTTGGGGCGTAAACCCCTGGCTCGCGATCCCGATTGTGCTCTGCCTTGGCGTTGGCGTCGGCGTGCTGAACACAGTTATCATGGAAAAACTGAAGATCCCCGCAATTATGGCGACCCTGGCAACATGGATTATCACCGCGGGACTTGCGCTTGCGATTTGTAACGCAATCCCGATCAGCGGACCGGAAGTGAAACCAATTACGGCACTGAATTCCATTAAATTTGCAGGTGGGATCCCGCTTGCACTGATCATCGTGGTAGTCGTGATCGCGATCTTTATTTTCCTGGAAAAGAAGACGCTGCTCGGCAAATATGCCATTGCCATCGGCGGTAACGACAGTGCTGCATACTATGCCGGTATTAACGTGTTCCGTATGCGTATGATCTTCTTCATCCTGAGCGGGGTAATGGCGGCATTCTCCGGGATCTGGCAGGTTGGAAGGATTGGTTCGGCAGACCCGACCATTGGTGTCGGGATGGAGTTCAGCGTGATCGCAGCCGTTATTTTGGGCGGCGTTAACATCAAGGGCGGCGAAGGCACGATTGCCGGCGTTGTCCTGGGCACACTGATTTTGATGATCCTTACAAACGGTATGAAAATGATGAACATTGACTCGTTCTTCCAGCAGGTGGTAACCGGTATCGTGCTTTATGTAGCGGTATTGGTAAACAGCCTGGGTGGAAACAAGAAACGCATCCGCAGGAAAGTAGCGGTTGCCAAGGAATAAGGTATTGCAGAAAAAAGATCCCGCAATTGTGCGGGATCTTTTTTGTTGTTATATCATGAAAATAAAAAAACGCTGTATCCTGAAGATACGGCGTTTTTGCTTTGGCGTGTTTACAGTTCTTTTTGCAGCATTAAAATTTCTTCCCCGTTCAGGATTTCTGACTGCATGCTGTCGCTGGCGACAAAACCCAGGCTTTCCCGATAAATTTTGAGCGCACGATAGTTGGAAGGATCTACATTGACTTCGACGATTTTGATACCAAAAGTTTTCATATCCGCAAACGCGATGTTAAGCAATGATGTTCCCAGATTGGGGTTTGCCTGCGGGTCAATAATGTTGATGCTGTGAAGGAAAACCTTGTCCGGGTTATCAAAATTGCGCATAAAATAAACCGCCCCCAGAATTTCGTCATATTCTACCGCAACGTATACGCGCGCATGACGCAGCATAGCGATGAGGTCAAATACGTCAAGAGCACCGCTGTCGTAAGCAGATTGCTCAATCTGGATGAGCTGCTCCACCAAATCAAAGTCGCGTTCTTTTATGTGAAAATATTCAATAGCCATGTTTTTCCCTCCATAAACAAATAATCCCCGAACCACTCTTCAAATTATACTTGGTAATGTGATTTTTTGCAAGAGTTACCGCGCACTCCTAACGAAACAGGACAGGATAATCCTGCATTACACGTCCGGCATATTGGGCAATCCGGGCGTCTTCCTCACGGCAGCCGCCATGCAAAAGAATTTTTTCGGCAAAGCTGAACGCATCGCCATCTCCAACGATAATGTGATCGAGAAATTCAATGGAGAGCGCGTTCATGGCTTGCAGCACTTTTTTGGTGGTTTGACCATCCTGGCTGCTTGGCAGTGCACTGCCACCGGGATGGTTATGCGCGATAATCACCTTGGCGGCGCCGGAGCGGATGACGCTTTCCGTAATATGACGGATATAAACGGGTGTTTCTGTCGCGATGCCGCGGCTTAAACGTTCTGTATGACGCAAAGCGCAGTGTGCATCCAGGCAAATAACATAAAATTGTTCTTCTGCCTTATTTTCAAGCAGCAATTGCGCATAACGGATGGCAGCATCAATGGAATCAAGCTTTGTGCGGGCTTGATAAGAATCACGCATACTGCGGGTATATAAATCGGCAATAAGCCTGATTAAAACAGCAGTGTGTTCACCAATTCCGTCTACCCGCGCGATATCCGCGGCATCAGCGTGAAAAAGGTTCTCCAGGCTGCCAAATTTTTGAAGAAGAGTATGGGCCAGCGCATTGGTGTCACGGCGCGGAAGTGCGTAAAACAAAAGAAGCTCCAAAGCCTCGTGTTCTTCGAAAGCATCCAGACCTTTTTGCAGATAACGTTTTTTTAAGCGTGCGCGGTGGCCGTCGTGGATAGAAATAAGCCGTCCCTCCTTATCCCAAGTAATAAAGAAATTCGCCGAAGCAAATTATAAATCCTGTCGGCTACTGAAATTTTGTTGGGTCAAAACCGTGAATCTGCTAAAATTTCGCGTTTTACAGGGAATTCAGGGGGAAATCACAAAAAATTGTGTATCACCCAAAATATTCTGCTATAATATAATATGGTTGTTTTTATTCTGAAAGCAGAAAAAAGCGACGTATTTGGAAAAGAGACAGAGGTGTTTGCCATTATGATAGATTTTTCTTTGGCGCCGCGGAAAGCGGAGATGCTGGAAGCATTGACAAAAATTTTAAAAGTGAAGAGTGTAAAAAGTGATGCGCAGGGAAATATGCCTTATGGAAAAGGTGTTTTTGAGGCGTTGATCAAAATGCTGAATATTGCCGAAACCCTGGATTTTGACAGTGTCAATTATTATTCTCATCTGGGATATGTGGAATATGGCGACGGTGACGAAATGCTGGCGATCGTTACGCATCTCGACGTGGTTCCCGCAGGGGAAGGCTGGACAGTCCCGGCCTTTGACGGAACAGTGAAAGACGGAAAAATTTATGGACGTGGCGCGATCGACGATAAAGGTCCTGCTGTGGCAGCGCTTTTTGCGCTTTCCGGGATCAAGGAAAATTGCGTTACACTCAATAAAAGAGTGCGTATTATTTTCGGCTGCGATGAAGAAAGCGGCTGGGGCGATATTGATTTTTATAAGCAAAGCGGCGGGGAAATCCCAATGATGGCGATTTCGCCGGATGCGGAATTCCCGATTGTTAACGCGGAAAAAGGCTTGCTCCATTTGGAGGTAGAGGCTGCGGCTTACCCGGTGGAAGAGGGCGGCAATATCCCTGAGATCCTGTTTTTAAAAGCGGGCGAACGTGTGAATGTAGTTCCGGCACTTTGCGAGTGCGTTGTGCGCGGCGGAGAGCGAGCCATCAGACAAATGGCGGAGATCTTCAACGAGGATTCCCCGGTAAAGGTAGCGCTGCAGGAAAAAGATGGGAAAACTTTCCTGCATACGCATGGCGTTTCCGCCCATGGATCAAAGCCGGAAGACGGTAAAAACGCGCTTACTTATATGATGTTGTTTTTAAATCTGCTGCCGCTGAAAAAGAATGCGCTCAGCGATATGGTATATCTTTTGTCGGCTGCAATCGGCGATCAGACCGACGGACGCAGCCTTGGGATTGCGTGTGAGGATTTTTCCGGTGCATTGTCTTTGAACATCGGCTATATGAAGACAACGGAAGCGGGCGCACAGGTGGGGATCGATATTCGTTACCCTGTTGGTGCCGATAAAAATGATATTCTAAAGAAAATAAAAGCGAAATTACCGGGGCTTTCCGTAACAGAGGTGTTTTCGCGCCCGTCCCACTATGTACCGGAGGATTCTCCATTGGTGCAGGGGCTCAAGCAGGCGTATGAAGAAGTAACAGGGGATCCGGCGTATTGCATTACGATGGGCGGCGCAACTTATGCGCGCGCATTCCCCAATTCTGTTGCGTTTGGAGCGCTTTTTCCTGGACAGACCGGCACAGAACATCAGCCGGATGAATATATTGAAATAGATTCGCTGGTCAGAGTAGCGGATATCATAGCAAACGCCATTGTGACGCTTTGTAAATAGAGACTTAAAGGAGTAGGATTCTGAAATGAAATGCTTAACGAGTGACGAACTGAGACAAATGTATTTGGACTTTTTCAAAAGCAAGGGACATGCGGTGGTGAGAAGTGCGTCTTTGATCCCCGAAAACGATCCGACGGTTCTTTTTACGACCGCGGGCATGCATCCGCTGGTGCCGTATTTGTTGGGGCAGAAGCACCCGGCAGGGACGCGCCTGGTGGACGTACAAAAATGTGTGCGTACAGGGGATATTGACGAAGTTGGGGATGAATCGCACTGCACGTTTTTTGAAATGCTGGGGAACTGGTCCCTGGGCGATTATTTTAAGAAGGAAGCAATTTCGTGGAGCTTTGAATTTTTAACGAGTGAGCAGTGGCTGGGGATCGATCCGGATAAACTGTTTTTTACCTGCTTTGCCGGGGATGAAAACGCACCGCGCGATACGCAGGCACACGACATCTGGCGCAGCCTGGGTGTTGCGGAAGATCATATTTTTTATTTGCCTAAAGAGCATAACTGGTGGGGCCCGGCGGGGATCACCGGTCCTTGTGGCCCTGATACGGAGATGTTTATTGATACGGGAAAACCCGCTTGCGGACCGGACTGCAATCCGTCATGTGACTGCGGCAAATATCTGGAAATCTGGAACGATGTATTTATGCAGTACAACAAGCAGGAAGACGGTTCGTTTGTGCCGCTGGAGCACACCAATGTGGATACCGGCATGGGGCTTGACCGCACGATCGCAATTCTGCAAGGGAAAAAGTCGGTCTATGAAACGGATGTTTTTGCGCCGATCATTGCAAAAATAGAGGAGCTCTCCGGCAAAAAATATGAAGGCGCGGATGATGAAACACGCAAGGCTTTTCGTATCGTTGCGGATCATGTACGCTGTGCAACTTTTATGATCGGGGATGAAAAGGGGATTACACCTTCCAACGTTGACCAAGGCTATGTATTGCGCAGGCTTCTGCGCCGTGCGATCCGCTTTGCGGGCAAGCTTGGAATCGGTGAAGACAAGTTGCCGGAAATCGCAAAGGTTGTGATTGAAAAATATGCACATGCTTATGGCGAGCTGCGCGAAAACGAGCAAAAGATCTTAACGGAGATCGCAAAAGAGGAACAGCGTTTCCAAAAAACGATCACGCAGGGTTTGAAGGAATTTGAAAAAACTGTAGAGAAAATGGATGGCAATACCATTGATGGAAAGAGCGCATTCCGGTTATATGACACGTTTGGATTCCCAATTGAGTTCACTTTGGAATTGGCGGCAGAACGTGGTCTTGCGGTAGACAGGGCGGGTTTTGACGAAGCATTTACACACCATCAGGAATTATCCCATGCAGGTGCGGAACAGCGGTTTAAGGGCGGTCTTGCGGATACCAGTGAACAAACAGCACGTCTGCACACAGCTACGCATCTGCTTAACGCGGCTTTGCGTAAATATTTGAGCGAAGATATTGTGCAAAAGGGTTCTAACATTACGGCAGAACGCCTGCGGTTTGATTTTAATTTTGGGCGTAAGGTGGAACGCGACGAACTCGACCAGCTGGAAGCCTATGTGAATGAGGCGATTGACGCGGGGTTGGATGTAATCGAGGAAGAAATGACAGTTGACCAGGCCAAAGAACAGGGCGCGATGGGTGTGTTTGAGTCCAAATACGGCGAACTGGTTAAGGTCTATACGATCCCCGGTTATTCCAAGGAGATCTGCGGCGGACCGCACGCGAAGAATACGGCGGAACTCGGACATTTTAAGATTAAGAAAGAGCAGAGCAGCAGCGCAGGCGTGCGCCGCATTAAAGCTGTGCTGGAATAGAAACAGACAAAACAAAAGACGCGCTGCGGCGCGTCTAGACTGAACCCCTGAAAGCGGACATTGTAGAAAAAGACCTCCTGTTGTAGGATATTACAGCAGGAGGTCTTTCAAATGGGAAAACATTATGGGGAAAAAATAATCAAAAAAGTAAAAGCGATGCGTGAGAGCGGTTGCACCCATCGAGAAATTGGGCTAAATTTTGGATTGAGTCAAG
>JAYFQX010000003.1:0-182795 GCA_034926635.1 Christensenella sp.
GCAACCGCTCTCACGCATCGCTTTTACTTTTTTGATTATTTTTTCCCCATAATGTTTTCCCATTTGAAAGACCTCCTGCTGTAATATCCTACAACAGGAGGTCTTTTTCTACAATGTCCGCTTTCAGGGGTTCAGTCTAATTTATGTCTGTAAGCTGTTTTTTAATTAATACAACTTTTTTATATTTTTCTTAACAATACAAAAAATCCCTTTGGATTTTATTAGTCTATCTGGATTTTTTTATTACCTTGTTTTGTTTCTTCTGTAATAGAGATTCTAATCCCCCGCCCTGTTTCGGATTTCTGCAGATTTTTCAAAACTGTGCCGCTTCATTTTCTATATGTTCTTATACTTCTTGAGGGTGCTGCATTGATTGCTCTATTTGCTTCATGGTATGCCTCAGCACCAGTAACGCCACGATAAAAGTTAATCCATCTGCCAATGGTTGCGCATAGATTACCCCATTTAAGCCTATCAAATTGTTCATAATAAACAAAAGTGGTATAAAGAACAATCCCTGCCTTGCTATTGACAGAAACAGCGCTGCTTTTATTTTACCAAATGCCTGAATGGTAGTAGTACACAAAAGCTGTATTCCAAGTACAAGCAACAGCCACATCAGTGCCCGCAGCATTGAAATCCCATATCTTTCCACTTCAGGCATGTTTGTCGAAAACACGCCTACCAGAGGCGCCGCAAAGATACCAAATATTGCAAAAATACCTACCCCAATAAGAAAAGTAAACAGCATTGCTTTTTTTATGATCTCTTTTAGTCTTGGCAAATTCTTTGCTCCATAGTTATATCCTGTTAACGGTTGACATCCTGCTGCAAATCCCATAAACACAAAAGTCCCTATACTCATAATCTTGTATGCGACGCCGTACCCCGCTACAACAGTATCTCCATACGCCGCCAATAGATTATTACAAATTATCATGGCAACGCTCATTAACAATTGGCTAAGCGCCGCAGGTAATCCGATTCCAAAGATTTGTTTCATAATTTCTTTTGAAAAAGCAATACATTTTATCGAAAATTTAACAATGGATTTCCCTTTTGCATAATAGACAACATAATACAGCAATCCTAAAGCATTGCCTATTACGGTCGCAATCGCAGCCCCCCGAATCCCCATATTAAACCCGAAAATAAACAACGGATCTAAGATAATATTTGCTACCGTGCCTATCATCATCCCTATGATCGAAGGCATAACAGCACCTTCACTGCGCAAAAGCTGCCCGATGGCATAATTACACATAATGAAGACAGAACCTAAAAATAAAACAGAGGAATAATCTTTGGCAAACGGAAAAGTAGCCGGTGAAGAACCCAAGGCATACATCAAAGGGCTTAAGAACACATAGCCTAGTATGGTAATAATGATTCCCAGTCCGACACAAATAGCAATTCCTGTTGAAAGCGTCCTGTTTGCTTGAGAGTAGTCCTTTTCCCCTAAACATCTTGAAATATATGAAGCTGCTCCTGTGCCTATGATGCTTGCAATTGCCATCATTATCATAAAGACAGGCATTGTTAAATTTGCGGCGGCAAGCTGGTTGGGATCTCCCAGTTGACTGATAAAAAAAGTATCAACGAGGTTATATAAAATTTGTATCATCATACCCGCCACAACCGGCATGGTCATTTTAAAAATCGCTTTTGTGACAGGTGCATCCTTTAACGTATAAATTCTCTTATCTTCCATATATTCTGCTTCCTTACAGAGATTTTTTATAAAGATTCTTTGCGTTCTTTTCCAATTTATTTAAAAAACAGTTCGCTGTCCTGATATCCTCTTCCTCAAATCCATCAAGCAGCATTTTGTCCCACTCGCGGAATATGTTTTCAAGTATCTGCTTCAAACCATCCGCCTTATGGGTTACGACCAAAACTTTAGAACGCCTGTCTTTTTCATTGACTTCCTGTTTGATGTATCCATTTTCTTGCAGCGTATTGATGGCGCGGGACATAACACCCTTATCATAATTCAATTCATTAATAATTTGCTCTTGCGTTTTAAAGCACATTTCACTGTTACCTTGGAGCAGCGAGAACAAAACCATGCCCTCTACTACCCCTAAATGATAGGCGCCCAGAGCATTCCGTAGCCCTAGCTTTATATATCTATTTATTTTAAGAATATTTTGACCGATTAAATGACTGTTTTGCATCTATAACCTCCAATTAGTTGCTTTTAAAACTATTTTATCTTCATTTAGTTGGAAAAGCAACTAAATTTTAATAAAGTGTCGCTTATTTTATAAAAATAATAATTTGAAAATTAAATGAATAACCTGCCCGACTTTTATCACGTTTTAATCAAAGGCAATTGATTCTATCTTGAAAAGTCTGGTCTCATACGAAAGATTGGCACTGCATTCCTTTTGTAATTAAAAATAAAAAAGACCGCGTTTTTGCAGTCTTCTTGATTTTGCTCTTTTACCGGCTCAATTCCATTGCCTTCAAAACGTCTTCCATCTTTCCCGCCATAAGGTAGGAGCCTGCACGCGTTGAGCTGTCAACCGTTGCAGAAAAGTTCTCTTCTTCCACCGGACTCTCCTGAAGCACCAAATCTCCAAAACGTTCTTTTACAATTTGTTTTTTTAAAACATCTTCCTTGTTAAACAAAAACCGTACAGCCGCAGCTTCATAATGCGGTCCTTTTTCCAGGGAAAGCGGAATCCCCGCCGCAGCCTCGACCGTCATTTTCACAAAATCATAACCGGTAGAAAGCTGTACAAGATGCGAACCGATAAAGTCTCCGCCCATTCTTGCGCCAATTTCGATAATTGCGGCATCGCCTTCCGGCGTAATCCGAAACTCGGTATGCGACGCACCGGTCGTAATGCCGAGTGCATCAAGCGCTGTTTCAATTTGCGTCTTAATTTTTTCCTGCCATCGGATATTGATCCCCGAAGGCTCTGTATGCCCCGTTTCAATAAAATGCGGGATCCCTGTGGTGTCTTTTTTGGTTAATGCCAAAAAATGGTGAATCCCGTTTTGGGAAACAAATTCACAACTATATTCCTGACCGGTAATCATTTCTTCTGCAATTGCTTTTTTTTCAAAAGAATACGCCGCTGCATTGCGTATCGCTTCTTCCGCCTGCGCTATCGAATCAACCTTCATAATCCCACGGCTGCCTGAACGGTCGGTTGGTTTTATAATCAACGGAAAAGAAAGACCCTCCAAAACCGATAGATCGTCTTCAGGCGACACCAATACAAACCCTGGGGTCTTTACTCCCGCCTGCGCAAACGCCCTGCGCATACGGTACTTATTCGTGGAACACGCCGTGCACTGTTCACTGTTGCACGGAAGACCAAGTCCTGATGCGACATAACTCACCGTCAGCGTAGCCAAATCAGAAGCGATAGTTACGACCGCCTGCGGTTTCATTGTTTTGCAAAGCTTTAATATTTCATCTTTTTCCGTAATACTGATAGGATAAAAAAAGTCCGCTGTCCTTTCTCCGATATCACCGCTCTTCCACGCAAAAACATGCGTCTCGTATCCCATTTCCTTTGCCTTCAAAATAAGCGGATTCTGGAACTCCCCCGCTCCGATTATAGCAATTTTTTTCATAGGACGGGCGCCTCTTGATTCCGGTAGAATTCATCAATTGCGGCTATGACATAATCAATGTCGTCTTTTTGCAATTCATAATACATTGGCAGACGCAGCAACCGTTCGCTTTCTTTGGTCGTATGGATGTCTTCTCCTGCAAACCGTCCGAACTTTTGTCCTGCCGGTGCCGTATGCAGCGGGATATAATGGAATGCCGTCTCAATATACTTGCTTTTTAAAAAAGAAATCAATTCCGTGCGTTCTGCAAGATCCTTTGTTTTAATATAGAACATGTGCGCGTTATGCCCACACCCATCCGGCACAACCGGCAAACTTAGCTTTCCTTGCTGTGCAAGCGGCCACAGTCCGCTATAATATCGATTCCAACTGGAAAGCCTGTCAGCTGCGATAATATCGGCAATTTCAAGCTGTCCCAATAAAAAGGCAGCGTTGATATCGCTTGGCAAATAAGAGGATCCACGATCCTTCCATGTATATTTATCCACCTGTCCGCGGAAAAATTTGCTTCTGTCCGTTCCTTTTTCCCGTATGATCTCGGCACGTTCCGTATAGGTCGTACCATGGCATAACAATGCCCCGCCTTCACCCATACTGTAATTCTTCGTCTCATGAAAGCTGTAGCAGCCAAAATCCCCTATTGTTCCCAGCGCCTTTCCGTGATAGGTTGCTTTCATTCCCTGTGCTGCATCTTCTATCACTTTTAAGCCGTATTTTCGTGCAATATACATAATCTTGTCCATCTCGCAAGAAACGCCGGCATAATGAACCGGTGCGATCGCAACAGTTTTATCCGTAATTGCACTTTCAATCAGGTTCTCGTCAATATTCATGGTGTCTGGTTTGATATCCACAAAAACAATTCTGGCGCCCTGCAAAACAAAGGCGTTGGCAGTGGACACAAACGTATAGGACGGCATAATAACTTCGTCGCCCGGCTTAATATCGCAAAGCATGGCTGCCATTTCCAGCGCATGCGTACAAGACGTCGTCAAAAATGCATTTGATATCTTGCAATTTAATTTCAGCCATTGACTGCATTTCTGTGTGAATTCTCCATCCCCGCAAATATGACGGGTTTTAAATACTTCTTTGATATAACGAAAGCTGTTCGGCCCGCATGGGGGCACATTAAAACTGATCATAATAACTATAATTCCTTTCCGTTAGGCATAGTGCGGCATCAATACGCCCATCAAACAATAAACCGCAACTACCGCTAGACCAACGCATAAAACTATTATAATACAATTCGCCGTTTTTTTCTTGAAAAATCGATCTAAAAACGCACGAATCCCAATCGTAACAAAAAGCATAAAAGACAGCAGCATGGACAGGATGTACCGTCCTTGAGGCTGGAAATCGCTCGTATAGGAATAATAGACGCTCAAAGCAATGGGAATAACAATCGTAAGCAACAGGCAGATCCCCATCAGCCATTTCCGGGAATGCTCCTTCCCCCTTTTTTCTTTTAAAAATGCTGAAAAACGCATAACACAGCCAATCAGCGCAAGCAGGAAAATTGCGGAATACAAAATATAAATCCATATGGGCAGCCACAGATCCATCGATCCAAAACACCCGATCGCACTACAATATGTTAATTTGATCCATCCCATCGGGATCAGCATGCTATACAGACTCAAGCCTTGTTCCTGTACCGTCTGGTAATGGGATGGTTTAAAATCGGTCGCCGCGTACAATTCCTTATAATGCTCCGTAATGTTCATCCCAAAGATGTCCCCGTCATAAATAACATAACTGCGGATAAACCACCACGCTGCAATCGCAAGAAACAGTCCTGCGACCATATAAATCTTAACCCGGTAATCACGCTTTTTAATACTCTGTTTATCAAATGCAAGACTGGATACAAAAAACAGGATCACGCTCGCCAGAAGCCATCCATAGGCATTGTAATATGACATTGCGCACAAGCCCATACCGATTCCGAGCAAAACACAACTTTTTGTCGGCCATTTTTGTTTAAGCCCTGTGACCCACGCGTAAAGGATCACAGAGGTCGAAAAAATCGCAAAAATGTCATTATTAATATAAGAAGAAAGATAGAGAAACTGAGGCAGTACTGCAATCAAAACTACAAATAACGCCCGTGATACGCCGGAAAAAAGATGCCCCGATATCTTGATGGCAACCCATACGGTAGCAGTTGCGCAAAGCACGCTCACAAGACGTGCAGCATGAAGCAGCGCAAGACCGTTTTGTGTGAACAGGCTTGTAATCTTCATAAATCCGGCGCTTATCATTTGCGCAAGGTATGGCGCGAACCCATAAGAAATCCCCCATGTCGCATCCCTGATGGCAGGGTCTGCACCGTTTGGAAGATAACCGTTATGCATAATAAAATTTGGGATCTGGTAACGCATGCCCTCGTCCGGCGCTACGTTTGGGGGCACCGTCACACTCCATGCATAATAAAAAAGAAAGACAAGAATCACAAGAAGTATGTGCTCCCGCCTTAGGACGTCCCACACAGAATGCTTTCCGATTCTTGTTTTATTCATTCTTTTTGACCTTTTCAATAATGAATACCGGACGTTTACGCGCAGCGTCAAACGTACGCCATAAATAAGCTCCCAAAACACCCATAGCCATCATAAGTACACCAAATAAAACCAACAACAGCATAACAATCAGGTATACGCCACTGGCTGGCAGTCCCGTTACAGCATTGTGTACCACGTAGAAAATAAACCAAACGATTGCAGCCACAAAAGAAACAGCGCCCACCCCAAAGATCGCCCTGATGGGTGCAGTGGAAAAGCCAAGGAGTGAATCAATCGTCAGCTTAACTTTTTTTGAAAAACTCCACTTCGACTTTCCTTCTGTGCGTTCCATCCTGGTATAAGGCACCTGTGCCGTCTTAAAACCGCTCCACAAGATTTGGCTCATCAGCGATGTATTCAGTTCATCCATCGAGACCAATACATCAATTACTTTCCTATCGATCAAAAAGCTATCAAACCCGCCTGTCGGCATGTTATGCAGCGCATGCCGCCGCATCATGGAAGCATACCAGTTTGCAAAAAAACGTTGCATAAACGGTTCGTTCCGAGATTCGCGTACCGCTAGCACTACATCGTTTCCTTCCATATATTTTTGATATAATTCCAAAATCAGCTTTGAGGACTCCTGACCATCTGCCGCTTTTTTAACGGCGCAATCACCGCTGCAAACATTTAGCCCTGCCAATAGCGCGGCATGCTCTCCAAAATTTCTGGAAAGCTTCACCAAGGTGATTTTAGGATCCTGCGACGCAAGCTCTTCCATAATAGAATAAGATCTATCTCCCGAACCGTCGTCCACCATAATGATTTCATAATCACAGGGCAATTTTTCAAGTGCTTCCTCTCTTAGCCCCGCATACATACTCTTGAGGTTCTCTTCGTTATAATAAACCGGTATGATAATCGATATTTTTTTCATTCATACACTACGCCGTTCCCGGCGCTACCCTACCTTTGCCGTAATTATATATTTTATTAAACGGATTGCCGTACTTCATAACAGCAATATCCGTTAGAACTTTATCATAAAACAAATGCTTATTCAATCTTATTTCATTAATCTTTTATAAAGATTATTCACCAAAAATTTTAATGCAACTTTGTATCATGAATGTATCATTTCCAATATTTTTCCATAAAAAACAGGTTGTATTTTTTCTACAAGCCTGAAAAAAATCGTTTTTGTAAAGTATTGAGAACCTCCTGTTCCCACATTCCGCAGCTCACGCCGCCAATTTTTACGTTAGGTTTGGTTTTTCCGTGAAAGTCGCTTCCGCAAGTGACCAGCAGTTCCCTTTTTTGCGCAAAAGACAAATAGTATTCTGTCTGACGCGCATCATGGTAACTGCTGAACGCCTCGATTCCGCATATCCCTCGTTTTACCAATTCGTCCAGCAATACTGGATCCTCTTTGATATTGTTTCCCGGATGGGCAAGCACCGCAGCACCTCCCGTTTCCGATATAATCTTCACCGCTTCCTGAAAATCCATCAGGTCAACCGGCACGTGCGCCGGTTTTCCATCGCTGCAATAATCCCAAAAAAAATTAACATAGGGATTATCGTTCCTGCTCCCTCCCGCATAATATGGCTGTAACAACGGATTTTCTTTGTTTACATCGCATGCCATGGCCGCTTCCGCAATCATTTCTCCCGTTGCCAATCCCCATTTGGAGACTGCCGCAAGCGCTTCTTCCGTAAAATTGATCCCCAAAGCGCGAACCAGCCGTTTCCGCTTTTCTGCCGCCTTTTGTTCCTGTAAAACAACAGAATGCCAAATCTCGTCGTATATCCGTGCCGCATAGTCAATTCCGTATCCCAGCACATGCAAATGCGTTTCTCGAAACCGGCAGTCCAATTCCACCGCCGGAATGACCTTTAATTCATTTCCTTTGCAGCAGGATAACGCCTGCGCAACGCCTCTTGTACTGTTATGATCCGCAATCGCAAAAAAACGCAAACCCGCACGCATACACATCCCCGCAAGGTCGCGCGGTGCAAACTCGCCGTCGTCACTGTAGCAGGAATGAATATGTAAGTCCAGCGAACTTCTCATAACCAATTTCTTTGCTTCCGAAAATACTGATAATACGTACAACGAATGTTGCCATTATACAGCTTCCGGCGTTTATCCGCTTTTGCGCCAAACTTTGACTCAAAATGCTCATCTGCGGTAATAATAAAAAGCAGCGTATCTTCAAGCGGCAAAAGCACTCTTCCCATCGCGCGGTAAAGCTCAGAGACTTCTTTTTCTTCTCCCATACGCATTGCATACGGCGGATTACTGATGACCGATGCCGGATTTTCAGGCTGGCTGAATTTCCGCACATCTTTTTGTTCAAAACGAATCCACTGTGCCACATCCATATTATGTGCATGCTCCCTTGCAAGCGCCAGCGTCTTTCTGTCAACATCACCTGCCTGGATCAGCATAGACGGTTCTTTGATAATACTCTTTGCATATTCTCTTTCATCACGAAACGCTGCGCTGAAAGTGTTATCATAACTTTGTGCATCAAACCTGCGCTTTATCCCCGGCGCCATGTTGGCGGCAATCATGGCTGCCTCAATCGCAATCGTACCGCTTCCGCAAAGTGGATCAAAAAAATCTCTCTTGCTCCATCTCGAAATCATGATCATTGCAGCCGCAAGCGTTTCCCGCAGAGGCGCCTGTGCGTTTTTCAGACGGTATCCCCTTCTGTTAAGCCCTACGCCGCTCGTGTTAAGCGCAACCGTAACCTCATCATTCAAAATATTCACATATAAATTAAATACATTCCCGTTTTCCGAAAATCTTTCATGCGGATATACCCTTTGCATCGCCTTTACAACGGCTTTTTTTGAGATAGCCTGCACATCGGAAACGCTTCCCAAGGTCGATCTCACCGCATTGCCGTCCACAGGAAACCTTGCATCAGAGGGTATGATATCTCCAAACGGAATGGAATACACCCCTTCAAACAATTCTTCGAATGTAACCGCCTTAAATTCCTTAAGGACGATATAAACCCGGTCTGCCGTTCTCAAAAAAAGATTCGCCTTGGCAATCCCCCGCTCGTCCGCGTCAAAATAAACTCTTGCGTCACGCGCCGATACGTTTTCCATTCCCAATTTTCTGAGCTCTTCTGCAAGAATCCCTTCTATTCCAAAAGAGCAGGACGCATAACACCTGTATTTCATACTTGCTGTCCTCCGATTTTATTCATGACAAGCCCATTGATTACCAGCTTAAAGGTACAATTCAAGAACTTTGCGCTGGCTTCACACATTTTCATGCGCGCAAAATAAATCTGCAAAAATTCCATCGGCGTGGCATAATCCTTCATCTTCAATTCAAATGTAATCTGGTTTTTTTCCTGTGAAACCCTTACATCTGTCTCATATATTGAAAGATTAACCCTGTCATGGATATCATCCATATCAATTTTTTGTACCCTCTTTTTATAGGCGTCCACCTTATCGGCGATAATGAGCGCCGCGGAAATATCGCTGACAGGCGTTCCCGTTTCTTCATCGTGCGACCCTACCGCAGCACAAATATCGCAGACGTCCCCCAAGAGCATACCAATTCCCTGCAGCTCATCAAACAGAATCACCGAACCTGTCAGCGAATGCATCCTCCGGTTGATCATATTTCCTACATCGTGTGTCCATCCTGCAATTTTTGCCAGCTCGACGCGTTCTTCCGGGTATCCGAGCTTTTCGAGGATCTCCCCCGCAATCCGGCTGACATATCCTACATGCCTGGGGCCATGGTCAGTATAACCCAAGGTTTCCAAACAGGTATTGGCTTTTTCTACCATCAAGCGGATTTTTTCGTTATTTTTAATATCTTGAAAAGTAATGTGTCCCAAATTGGTTACTCCTTTTCTTTCTTCATCAATTCCATGACTTTTAAAATCATTTCCGACATTTTTTCTATATCGGCATGATATAATTCTGCGATTTTACGAGGCTCCATCGTCATCTTATTAAGATAAAGCGCAACAAAAGTAACTGTGGCTGCATACTCTTTTGTTTGCGTATAATATTCAGCAGGAACGCCCCATTGATCAAGCTTCTGCAGAAGCGATGCCGCATCCCCCGCCAACTGCTCTGAAAAATGCTCGCTTGACGTAGACAGGATCAAATCAAAAACAGCAGTATACTCTTTGGGTGCGTTCTCCATCTCCGGGTCTACCATTCCTACCTTAACTTCGACGATCGCACCGTTAAAATATGCTACATAGGGCTCCTTCGCCCCTATCCGTTTTAAAATAATAAAAATATCATTTTTTACTTCGTCTGGCTGTCCTCTGCGCAAAAGATATCGCCGCAATACGCGTTCTGCTTTTTCGTCCCCTAAATTACCGATAATTTCTGCAACTGCACGCTTAATAAACAAATCCCCATATTCAAGACCCCACAGCATAATGCTGGTAAGGCGCTTCTCTGTTCTCCATAGTTCTTGAAAAACAGCTTCAGGAAATTTAATGCAATCGTTCAGATATTTCATGCGCTTTCGTGCTTCCGCGGACGGCACTTGATAAATGTAATTCATATCGGCATGCGTACGCTTGCCTCCCATGGTTTCTTTTACATAACCAATATAATAAGAAGCAATGCTGTCTTGCGGTTCCAATTTAACAATATCGGATAAAAATTGCAGCGCGTCTTTATATTTATGCAAATTGAACGACGCAACCGCCGCAAAATATAAAGCTTTTTCATCGTATGGATTTTCTGATAAAAAGCGTGACAAAAATCGGAGCGCTTCTTCATGCTGCTTCAATTCGCACAGGGTGATTGCAATCTTAAAAATATCATCCTGCTCCAACATCTGCAGCTTCATCACGCGTTCCAGTAAACGTACCGCCTCTTCTTTATCTCCGCGTTCGCTCAGAAAGAGCGCCATGTTGCATACGGCATGAATATTATCCGGCTCTTGTTCCAATACTTCCGTAGTGACTTTTACCGCCTGATCTAATTTTCCCATGCAATAGTACGATAGCGCAAGATTATTTTTAGCAAAAAACAAATCATAATCATATGGATTGATTTTTTCCAAAACTTCTGCAG
The DNA here is from genome assembly GCA_034926635.1 of Christensenella sp. GTDB lineage: Bacteria > Bacillota > Clostridia > Christensenellales > Christensenellaceae > Christensenella. The sequence goes on from JAYFQX010000003.1 coordinate 11,177, forward strand.
CTTTGGCATACTCTCCGTTATCAAGATAACGTTTTCCTTCTTGCGCAAGCTCCTGGTTTGTACGTGACTTCACATCCTCCAGAACCATTTCGTCAAATTCCATCGCATCGTCAAAAAAGTCAAGGAACTCTTCCACATCTTCGGAAAACTCGCCCTCTGGTTCTTCCATTACATACTTTTCGAAGCTTTCTTGCGCTTTTTCGAAATCATTCAGTCCAATAAAATTGCATCCCATACCAAAAAAGCACTCATTTTTCCGCTCCTCTGAGCGCAGCAGCATATCAAAGAGCAAGCTGTTAGATTCTTCGTATTTCCCAAGCTCTGTCAGGATCTCTGCCATTTGCATTACATACTCCGAATTTCCTTCGTCTTTTTCTAAAGCCTTCCGCATCATGGAAAGCGCGCCGAGATAATTCGAAGTTTCCGTCATTTTTTGTGCCGTACGGAAATAAAAGTCTGCAGGTCTATTAAATTCCAGAATTTTCTTTTCTTCCATGCCTATTCCTTTGTCGCGTAATCGAGTAATCTTTTTAAATCGTCCGAGCTAAAACGGTACTTCTTGTTGCAAAAACGGCATACGATCTCCGCACCGTCGTCTTTTTCAATCATATCCTTTATTTCATGCTTCCCAAGGGAAACAACCACCTGCTCCAGCCTTTTTTTGGAACAATCACATTTCCATAATGGCTGCGCCGTATCCAGTACATCTAGCTCCATCCCTTTGAATATTTTCTGCAAGGTTTCTTCTGCGCTACCTGCAAGCAAATACATTGCATAATTGGATATCTCCGGGACGCGTTTTTCTATTTCGTTCAGTGTTTCTTCACTACATCCGGGCATCGGACGAATCATAATACCTCCGGCATTCACAATACTCATGTCCGTTTCCAGCCATGTGTTAACATATACAATAGATGGCTGTTGCTCGGAAACCAGATAATAATTGGCGATATCCGCACCAATCTCTCCGCTTACCACCGGGGTCTTGCCTACGTATGGCTCCTTCAGCCCCAAATCCATGACGACTGTAACAAAACCATCTGTCCCTACCGCCCCGGCAATATCAAATCCGCCTTTTTCACTGGGCGGCGTATTCACGTTCGGATTAGCGATATAACCCTTCATCTCAAGGCGTGCGTTTCCTGCTGCCATAATGGTTCCCGCCGGGCCTCCCCCGTTGATCATCAGAGAAAACCTATCGCTGTCGTTTTTGAGCGTAGAAGCCATCATTGTTGCAGCTGCCAGCGTCCGTCCCATAATAATCGTACCGACAGGCAGCGTATCGTGAATCTTTCGCGCTTCTTCCGCCATTTTTGTAATGTCGCAGGCACAAACTGCAGCTTCTTTGTTCAGCATTGCGCGCAATAAAATATCGCTCATATTCATTTCTTCCTTTCTTGTTAACGGACAGCTAAAAACTGGATTCTTTCTTCCTCTGTACGCGGGGCGTCCTGCGTCATAAAGGTAAACGCCTTAGCCTCACCAAAGCCGGCATTACCAAGCGCTTTTATAATGACCTCTTCTGTCCACGCCTTCTGCACATGTGTTTCATCGAAACGCTTGTAACCATCGCCCTCTGCCATAAACAATGTAATTTCCATCCGCACAGCTTCCTTTTGCGCATCATAAACATTTTGCCAAAAATAAGTTACTTCGTCACTGTCGTCATAAAAAAACTCATTTCCTAGGATATTTTTGATTTTATATGCCGAGCTGATATCAAATAAGAAGACACCGCCAGGCACAAGATTTGAAAAAACACTCTTAAAAAACAAATCCAGCTTTTCTTCTTCCGTAATATAGTTTACACCATCGCAAGCACAAATAGCGGCTTGCACCGGCTTATTTAACCGAAACTCACTCATGTCCGCACAGACAAACCGTACGTCCCCGGCGTGCCTTCGCACCTTTTGCTGCGCGATTTCTAGCATTTCCTCTGATATGTCAAGTGCGGTCACATCAAAGCCGCTGCGAAAGAGAGGCAGCGTGATGTTTCCTGTTCCGCAGGCATATTCCAAAACTGTGCCGTTTGGCACAACTCCGCTTGTTTCCAGCAAACTGCACAAATATTCTGCCCACTTGCCGTAATCCACATCGTACATCAGCGAGTCGTAAACGTCCGCTAAAGCATCGTATTGTTCATGATTCAAAATCAATCACCCTTAAAAAATATTCTACACCATTTAATAACGCTTGTTCGTTAAAGTTGAATTCACCCGAGTGTAAAGGCGGCGTATCATCCCCCTCGCCAATCCCGATAAAGGAATATAAACCGGGTACATGAAGCTGATAGTTGGAAAAATCTTCCGCCATCATGAATGGTTTTGCTGCAATCGCTTCATCGTCCCCGAATTTTGCGGCAGCTGCCTCAAATAGCTTTTCGTCGTTCCATACGACAGGATAAGACATCGGTTCATGATAATCACATCGTACGCCGTATGCTTCTTCTATCCCGCGTAAAAGAGCCGCTATCCGCTTTTTTATGGTAGAAATCACTTCCGGCTGAAACGCACGCATCGTACCTTCCAAATGCACCTGACCGCATAAAACATTACGGGCGTCTCCGCCACATACTTTCCCAATCGTTACAACTGCGGTTTCATACGGATCAATATCGCGCGACACAATCGTTTGAACCCCCATAACAAACTGCGCCGCCGCAACCATAGCATCAACGCCATCCTGTGGCTTTGCGCTATGGCTCGACACCCCTTGCATATCAATATCAAAATCGCACATCTGCGCCATAATCGGTCCGGGTTTTATTGCCACAACACCAAGCGGTACATCCGGCCACAAATGAATTCCGTAAATCTCATCCACATCCGGATTTTTAAGTGCGCCGTCTTCAATCATAGGCGCTGCACCGCCAACCGTTTCCTCGGCAGGCTGGAATAAAAAAACATAATTATTTTTCAATTGTTTTTTTGCTTCGCTCACCATTTTCGCACATACGAGTGCGATCGCCATATGACCGTCATGCCCGCAGGCATGCATCATTCCTTTATGATCAGAAGCGTAAGTACAACCTGTTTGTTCCTGAACGCGCAGCGCATCAATATCTGCCCGCACCGCAATGGTTTTTTGGGAATTCTCTGCAAAAAAAACGGCTTTAATACCCGATCCGCCGCAAACACGCAGCGCATCCGGCTTTAATTGCTTCAAATACTCCATTAAATATGCGGAAGTCTCTTCAACGTCAAAAGAGTATTCCGGTATCCTATGCAGATCGCGCCTTATGCGCACCAATTCTTCAAATTCCCGCTTTACCGATTCCCTGATCTCCATACCGCATACTCCGATCCATCTCTCTATTCACAGCCGTTTTGCAGCCGCGATGATCATTTTTTGTCACATCTCTTGTTTTCTTATTAAATCATACCGTTATCACGGCTATTTCGCAAGTATTTCCCCCCGAAAAGTATTTACAGAAGTATTTTAATGCTGTATAATGGTGCAGAACAGACAGAGGTGCGTTATTGTATCAGTACTCGGGATGAATAGCCTTTCGGCAAGGCGGTGGCATTCCCGCTGGAAAGGACATAACGCCGAAGCTGCCGGGAATTGTCGAAACCGTTAGCTGGGGGTGCAGTCAATAGCTGCATCACTGTCACCGCAAACTGCGGTGTTGCGCTGCTGCGACTGAATCCATATTCGATTAAGATGCAGAAAAACGGCGCAAGAATGCGCCGTTCTTTTTTATAAGTTACAGCGCGAGAATAACGACAGACAAGCGTCAGACGCTTTTAAAATTTATTATGCACGCTCCAGCGCGCAAAGAACAGGAGAAAGATATGAAAAAATACAATGTTGCCGTTGTAGGCGCAACAGGAATGGTCGGAAGAAAATTTTTACAGGTGCTTGAAGAGCGTAATCTTCCGGTAGAAAATTACTATTTATTTGCCAGTCACAGAAGCGCAGGTAAAAAAGTAGATTTTATGGGAAAAGAATATACTGTCGAAGAGCTGACGGAAACCTGTTTTGACGGTAAAAATATTGATATCGCACTTTTCTCTGCCGGTGGCGGCACAAGCGAAAAATTTGCGCCCTGCGCGGTCAAGGCCGGTGCGCTTGTCATTGACAATTCCAGTGCTTGGCGGATGAACCCCGAGGTTCCTCTTGTGGTGCCGGAGGTAAATCCTGAAGATATTGCATGGAATAAAGGCATCATCGCAAACCCGAACTGCTCCACAATTCAGGCTATGGTTGCCCTAAAACCGCTTGATGATAAATACAAAATTAAGCGCGTAGTATATTCCACTTATCAGGCAGTTTCCGGCGCGGGAATGGCCGGATACAGCGATCTTGAAAACGGGATCAACGGCGACGCTCCCAAAAAGTTCCCCTATCCGATTTTCGGAAATTGTCTGCCGCAGATCGATGTGTTTGATGAAGATGATTATACAAAAGAAGAATTAAAAATGATCAATGAAACCCGTAAAATTCTCCATAACGATTCTATGCGGATTACAGCGACCACTGTGCGTGTGCCCGTCTTCCACGGTCACAGCGAATCTATCAATGTAGAATTTGAAAAAGATTATGATCTTGACGATCTGAAGAAGACTCTTGACAGTTTCCCCGGGCTCCATGTTATGGATGAAGTAAAAACCGGCGAAGGCAAAGGCGTATACCCTATGGCGATAGATATTGCCGGAAAAGATGACGTATATGTAGGAAGGATCCGCCGTGACCGCTCCGTTGATTCGGGCGTAAACCTTTGGGTTGTCGCGGACAACATCCGTAAAGGCGCTGCTACCAACGCGGTGCAGGTTGCGCAAAAATGGATGGAAATGCAGGAAAACAACTAAGGAGCATAAATTTATGATATTCAGAGGTGCTGGAGTCGCGCTGGCGACCCCTTTTACACAAGACGGCATTGCTTTTGACGTTTTGGAAAAGTTGGTTGAATTTCAAATTGACGGACATATTGATGCGCTTATTGCATGCGGTACTACCGGTGAGCCGGCAACCATGACAATGGAGGAACAGCGCAGTGTGATTGATTGCGTGATCAAAACCGCAGCAGGTCGGGTTCCTGTGATTGCAGGTATTGGCGGCAACCATACGGAGCGTGTTGCAGCTTGCGCAAAAATGGCGAAAGAACTTGGCGCAGACGGGCTTCTTGCCGTTACCCCCTATTATAACAAATGTACCAACGCTGGGCTTGTCGCTCACTTCAGCGCGGTTTCCAAGGCAAGCGACCTTCCCATTATTCTGTATAATGTTCCTTCCCGCACCGGGGTTAATATATGCCCTGCGGTATATGCGGAATTATGTGAAAATGAACATATTGCAGGTATTAAGGAAGCCAGCGGTAATATCTCGCAGGTGGTAGAGACTGCCCGTGTCACGCGCGGAAAAGCTGCACTTTACAGCGGTAACGACGACCAAATCGTTCCTCTTCTTTCCCTTGGCGGCGATGGCGTGATCTCCGTACTGGCGAATATCATGCCCAAATATGTCCATGATATGGTTGCTTCCTATCATAACGGTGAAGTGGAAACAGCCCGCGACATGCAGCTTGCCATCAATCCGCTTATCTCTGCGCTGTTTACCGAAGTCAATCCCATTCCCATCAAAACCGCTTTGCGCATGATGGGCTTTGTTATGGGTCCCCTGCGGCTTCCTCTTACAGAGATGAGCGAACAAAATTATAACAACCTGCAAAAGCAAATGCACAGTTTTGGACTGTGCGACTGATAAGGAGAACCTGATGATTAAAATACTGCTCAGCGGGGCAAACGGCAAAATGGGTCAAATGCTTTCCGCTTGTATTGCGCGCGATGAAAACGCCGTTGTCGTAGCGGGCGTTGATAAAATGCCGGATGCGGTTGCAAATGCATTTCCCGTATACGGTGACTTTCACCACGTTTTGGAAGCGCCGGACGTGATTATTGATTTTTCGCGACCCGACGCGCTTTTGCCGCTTCTTTCCTATGCTGAAGAGAAAAAAGCTGCGGTTGTGTTATGCACTACCGGTTTTACACCTGCGGATAAAGAGAAAATTGCAGATGCAGCGCAGCGTATTCCGATTTTTTATTCGGCGAATATGTCTCTTGGCGTAAACCTACAAATGGTACTTGCAAAAAAAGCAGCAGAATTTTTGGGCGGACAGTTTGACATCGAAATTATAGAAAAACATCACAACCAAAAAGTAGACGCGCCCAGCGGAACCGCGCTCGCCATAGCAGACTATGTAAACGATGCTTTTGATGGCGAGAAAAAATACGTCTATGGGCGTACGCCTGAAGAACACAGAAAACGCGACTCCAGCGAAATCGGTATTCATGCCGTACGCGGCGGTACGGTTGTAGGAGAACACGATGTACTTTTTTTCGGCAATGACGAAGTAATCGAAATTCGGCACAGCGCCCTTTCGCGCCATATATTTGCCGAAGGCGCCATCCGTGCCGCAAAATTTCTTGCAGGAAAAGCGCCCGGATTATATTCCATGTTTGATATCATCACCGATTCCAGCACCGTAATGAACCTGTACACCAGGCAGAACAAAGCAGTTGTAAGGATTGCCGGTTCTCAGGATAGCTTAAGCCTGATCGCTGATTTATTTAATGCGCTTGCTGCTTCCCATGTGGAGCCGGAAATGATTAACGAATGTGGACGGACGCATGAAAGAACAGAAATCGTATTTTGTATTTCCGAAAGAGATTTGAAAAAAGTGAATACGGTTCTTGCTGCATTCCCTGCCCTAGAGGTAGAAATTGCGAAAAACCTGACGACACTTACGCTGGAAGGCGCGGGATTAGAAAAATTATCCGGTACTTCCGCAAAAATGCTTTCCATTCTTGCCTCAGAGGAAATCAAAACGCATATTTTCCGCTCCTCCCATACAAAGATTTCTATTTGTATTGATAGTGAAGATATGACCAAAGCCGTTAAGGCGATCACTGAAATGTTTAAGCTGTAAACAGCGAGGTCAACAGATTGAAAAATTATGATATTGCAATTATTGGCGGCGGGATCAGTGGAATTATGTCCGCTTACCGCCTCACCGAATCAAACCCGGCTCTCAAGGTGCTTTTGGTTGAAAAAGGGCATAGTATCACAAAACGTGTTTGCCCGATTATTACGAAAACCGCCGACCGGTGCATCAAATGTAATTCCTGCGCCATTATGGAAGGCATGGCCGGTGCCGGCGCATTTTCTGATGGAAAATATGTGATTTCCACTGAATATGGCGGCTGGTTGACCGATTTTCTTTCTCCGTCGACCGTAATCGATTACATTGAGCAGGCAGACAAGCTTCTCGTTTCTTTCGGTGCGACAAAAGAACGATTTATGCCGAACAATGACCTGAAAACGCTTTGCTTAAAGCATGATCTTCATATGTCGCAGGCACAGCTCAAACATCTTGGTACAGATGAAAACTTTGATACCATGCGCAAGATGATCGAGTATGTTTCTGCACGGTGCGATATTCTGACCGATACAGACGTTACCGACGTCGATGCGCAGAATCATGTTCTGCATACCATCTGCAAAGGCAAACAGGAAGATTTCTACGCAGAACACATTATTTTTGCGGTGGGACGTGCCGGCAGCCGGTTCTTTACCCGGTGGTGCAAACAAAACGGGCTTGAACTGATGAACAACCAGGTGGATATCGGTGTCCGGGTAGAGCTTCCCTCCTGTGTTTGGGAGCATTTTTCAAAACGTATTTACGAACCAAAAATCTGGTTTCGCAGCAAAGCGTACGGTGATACCACACGGATGTTTTGCTTCAATGAAAAAGGAAGCGTCGTAACAGAAAATACGGATGGCGTCCTCACGGTAAACGGGCATTCCTACCGCGACCAGTCGCGCAAAACGCAGAACTCCAATTTTGCTCTTTTAACAACCATACGGTTTACCGAACCATTCAAAGAACCGATTGAATATGCCCGCCACGTGGCGAGTCTCGCCAACCTGATCAGCGGCGGCAGTGTTTTGGTACAACGTTTTGGCGATCTTCTTGCGGGACGTCGGACAGATGCTAATCGTCTTTTGCAGTCCACTACACAGCCTACGCTGCATGCAGTTCCCGGAGATTTAAGTCTGTGCTTGCCCAAACGGCAGCTGGACAATATCATTGAAACCCTCTATGCGCTGGATAATATTGCGCCGGGTACCGCAAATTATGATACGCTGCTTTACGGTGTGGAGTGCAAGTATTATTCCGCACGGCCGATGAGCACGGACTTTGAATTAAACGGGCTCTCTAATGTCTATGCTACGGGGGACGGCGCCGGTTTCACGCGTTCGCTCTCGCAGGCTGCCGCAAACGGTCTTTATGTTGCAGATAAAATTTTGAAACGAATCGGTTAACACTACAAAAAAGGCGGACGTTTGCAGGATATATCCTGCAAACGTCCGCTATTTTTTTATTATTTGCATCGACTTAAAGATTTTGTATCAAAATCCCTACTAATCTGTTTTGCAGGTCAAAGCCACGCGCCGTCGGGACTATGCAATCATCTTTCAGCTTGGCAAGACCTTCCCTTTCCGCCGTTTCAAATTCTTTTTTAAACACATCTAAAAAATCTTCTCCAAAACGGTTCTTATAATCATATAGCATAAACCCGCGTTTCAACCGAAGCTTCAGCATAAAATATTCCAACTTGCTTTCCTCATCCGAAATAAACTCCGATTGTTCGTATTGCATCTTTCCTTCTGTCATATTCTTGATATAAAGGTCAAGATCGGATGTATTGGCAAAACGCAGCCTGTCAATACACGAATGCGCCGCCACCCCGAGTCCGAGGTAATCCCGCAGATTCCAATATTTCAGATTGTGCCTGCATTCATCACCCGGAATAGAAAAATTTGATATTTCATAATTCTCAAATCCACGGTACCCAAGAATATCCTGCGCCATATGATACATCGCAAGGTCGCTATCCTCGTCCGCCGCCAACAGTTCTCCTCTGCGCTGCATCTGCCCCATCGGCGTATTTTCTTCGATTTTAAGCGCATATGCCGAAATATGCTCCGGCTTTTTATACAGCACATAAAAAAGCGTTTGTTCCCATTCGGACAGCGTCTGCATCGGCAACGCATAAATAACGTCAATGTTAATGTTCTCAAATCCTGCTTTTCTTGCATCGTTAAACGCTCGGTCAAAAGCATCTACGGTATGCACACGTCCCAGCGCCTGCAAGTGCGTATCCTGCGCAGCCTGCAACCCGATACTCAATCTATTTACTCCCGCTTTTTTCCATAATTCAAGCTTTTCCGCTGAAATGGAGCACGGATTCGCTTCCATAGTAATTTCCGCATCCTCCGTTACCGCAAAACAAATTTTTACGCGGTTCAAGACTTCGACAAGTTTTCGGGCAGGCAAAACAGACGGTGTACCTCCTCCGATAAAGATGGAATCCACCGCCTTGCCATACATGTTGCCCGTTAATTCAATTTCTTTGCACAATGCGCTGACATAAGCATCTTGTTTCGCATTTCCTTCCACAGAGACAAAATCACAATACGCGCATTTTTTTACACAAAATGGAATATGAAGATACAATCCCAGCATATCAATCCATCTTCAAAACGCTCATAAACGCTTCGGAAGGCACTTCTACATTGCCTACCTGGCGCATACGCTTTTTCCCTTCTTTTTGCTTCTCCAGAAGTTTTTTCTTACGGGTGATATCTCCGCCATAGCACTTCGCCAAAACGTCCTTGCGCAGCGCTTTAACCGTTTCCCGGGCAATTACTTTTCCGCCGATTGCCGCCTGGATCGGGATCTCAAACTGCTGACGCGGAATAACCTCTTTCAACTTTTCCGCAATCGAGCGTCCCCTTGCGTAAGCGCGTTCACGATGAACAATCAATGAAAGCGCATCGCACATATCGCCGTTCAAAAGAATATCCAGCTTCACAAGATCGCTCTTTTGATACCCCTTTATTTCATAATCCATGGAAGCATAACCCCGCGTGCGCGATTTCAGGTTATCAAAAAAATCATAAATAATTTCGTTCAGCGGAATTTCGTAATGGAGGAGTACCCGCGTCGATTCGATATATTCCATATTTTTAAAGACGCCGCGTTTATCCTGGCAAAGCTCCATAACTGCACCGACGTAAGTATCCGGTGTCATGACGCTTACCTTTGCAATAGGCTCTTCCATATATTCTATCGCAGAAATTTCAGGCAGGTTTGTCGGGTTATCAATCTCCATTTCTTCCCCGCTCATCAGCTTTACGCGATATGCAACGCTGGGCGCTGTCGTCACCAAATCGAGGTCAAACTCACGTTCCAGCCTTTCCTGTATGATTTCCATATGCAGCAGCCCTAAAAAGCCGCAGCGGAACCCAAATCCAAGCGCAACGGATACTTCGGCATCATAAAGCAGTGAAGCATCGTTTAACTGCAGCTTTTCCAACGCGTCCCGCAAATCATCATATTTCGCGCCGTCTGCAGGATAAATACCGCAATACACCATTGGCGTAATCTTCTTATAACCGGGCAATGGTTTTTTGGCAGGGTTGTTGTCATCGGTCATAGTATCGCCCACACGGGTATCTCCGACGTTCTTTATGCTGGCCGCCACATAGCCTACTTCACCGGCTTTCAGTTCTTTTGTCGGCAGAAGCGCAGGCGTAAAAATACCGACCTCTGTCACGTCAAAGGTTTTGCCTGTCGCCATAAAACGAATTTTTGTCCCTGGTCTTACCACGCCATTTTTGACGCGCACGTGACTGATGGCGCCTTTATAATTATCATAATAAGAATCAAAAACCAATGCTTTAAAGGGCTTATTGACATCTCCCAACGGACTGGGCAGCTTTTCTACGATGGCGTCCAGAACCTGTCCTACATTTTCTCCGCTTTTTGCGCTGATCCGCGGTGCATCCGAGGCATCAATCCCCAGAACATCCTCGATCTCCGTTGCAATTTCGTCTGGACGTGCACTTGGTAAATCCACTTTATTGATCACCGGAATAATTTCCAGGTTGTTATCGAGCGCAAGATAAACGTTTGCAAGCGTTTGCGCCTCAATTCCCTGGCTGGAGTCCACAACGAGAATGGCACCCTCGCACGCCGCCAGGCTTCGTGATACTTCGTATGTGAAGTCCACATGTCCGGGAGTATCAATCAGATTCAGCTCGTATTCCTCGCCGTCCTTCTCATAAATCATCCGGACTGCCTGTGATTTGATGGTAATGCCGCGTTCCCGCTCCAAATCCATCGTATCTAGAAGCTGTTCCTTGATATCCCTTTGCGCCACCGTTCCCGTCATCTCAATCAAGCGATCCGCCAAAGTAGATTTTCCATGATCTATATGCGCTATAATACAAAAATTCCGTATTCTGTTTTGATAATCGTTGTTCATGCTTTCACCTCAAAATTATTCCCTATCTATCATACGCATTCGTGATAAAAAAATCAATAAAATTCGCGGAATCCCGCAAAATGCGTTTCTTTTCCATCTGCTATAAATATGGTATAATAGTAAGAAAAAATTGCGGCAAACACAGCCGTGTAAAAAAGGGGAATTCCTGATGGAAGAATATGGTGAACTTATTAGCCTGCTGAATAAAAAAGGTTTTTTTGCGGAACAAATGGAAACATCTACAGACGCGAAGAAACGTGTTATGGCACTCTTATCAGATGCCAGCACCGTTGGAATTGGCGGCAGCATGACGCTGAAAGAAACCGGTATTTTTGATGAAGTTACATCAAGCGGCAAAACAATATATTCACAGGTTTTAGAATTACAAAAAGAAAATCCCGATTGCAAAGCCGTTTGGCGCAATGCAATGGTGGCAGACGCCTATCTTTGTTCAACAAATGCCCTTACCCTTCAAGGTGACCTAATCAATATTGACGGAAACGGCAATCGTGTCGCCGCTATGTTTTTTGGTCCCGACCAGGTGATTATCGTATGCGGCATTAATAAAATCGTTAAGGGCCCGCACGAAGCAATCGGACGGATCAAAAAAGAAGCGTGTCCTCCCAATGCGCGAAGGCTGGGAAGAAAAACGCCTTGTGCCCTGACAGGAAACTGCGGTGAGTGCGAAGGTCCCCAGCGCATGTGCAATGTAACAGTACGCATCCAGTACCCGCCGAAAGGAAAACAAATTCATATTCTGTTGGTAGACGAAAAGCTCGGCTACTGATGGTCTCTAGCAACAGAAATACAATATTTTTTAAAGGAGCCTTAAAAAATGGATTATCAAGTAGAATATGAACAATGGAAAAAAGCACTAGCGGGGACAGAGTATTATGAAGAGCTGCTTGCGCTTGCAGGAACATCAGAAGATTTGCAGGATAGCTTCTATAAAGAAATGGAATTTGGCACTGCCGGTATGCGCGGTATTATCGGCATGGGAACGAACCGCATGAATGTTTTTACGGTAAAACGCGCGACGCAAGCGCTCGCTAATAATATCCTTGCACATGGCGATCCCCAGGCAGGCGTGGCAATCGCGTATGACACCCGAAGGAACAGTGATGTTTTTGCGCGCGAAACCGCGGGTGTATTGTGCCAAAACGGTATTCGTGTCATGATGTACAGGACGCCTCACAGCGTTCCGCAGCTTTCTTTCACAATTTTGGAGCTTTCGTGCACGGCGGGGGTCGTCGTTACCGCCAGCCATAACCCTCCCGCCTATAACGGATATAAGGTATACGGCGCAGACGGCGGGCAATGCCCGGTTTCGGATTCCGACCGCATCACCGAGTATATCGGGCAGATCGGCGACATGTTCCATATCCCTTCCATGTCCCTTGAAGAAGCGGAGCAAAAAGGGCTTCTTACATGGCTCGGGGAAGAAATGGACGAAATTTATTATAAAAAAGTAGAAGACCTTTGTCTGATCCCTGATATTATTAAACAGCAATCCAAAACGCTCAATATTGTATACACGCCCCTGCACGGAACAGGTAACCTTCCGGTACGTCGCGTTCTGCGCGATCTTGGATTTCAAAATATTCATGTAGTGCCGCAGCAAGAGCACCCTGACCCCAATTTTTCTACAGTAAAAGCACCGAATCCGGAAGAACGCCAGTGCTTTGACCTGGCGATTGCGCTCGCAAACCAAAAGGACGCAAACCTGATTCTGGCAACCGACCCGGACAGCGACCGTTTGGGCGTAGCTGTACGAAATAACAGCGGAGATTTTGTAACGCTGACGGGTAATCAAATCGGATGCCTGCTGATGGATTTTATCCTGTCGCAAAAACAGGCTTCTCTGAAGGGTAATGAATTTGTTGTGAAGTCCATCGTCAGCAGTACGATGGCAGACGTTATTGCCGCACACTACGGCGTTACCATCAAGAGTGTCTTCACGGGTTTCAAATATATCGCAGAACAAATCAAGCTTGCCCTTAAAACCGGTAACGACGGATTCTTGTTCGGCTATGAAGAAAGCTATGGTTTTTTGCAAGGATCGTTTGTACGGGATAAAGACGCGATTCAGGCTGCTATGCTAGTCGCCGAAGCCGCATGCTATTACGCTGCTAAAGGTATGACGCTTTACGAAGCGGTAGATGCCCTTTACGAAAAATACGGATGGTTTCAAGAATCCGTTATTTCTAAAACACTTTATGGCAAAGAAGGCATCGAAAAAATTCAAAATGCCGTGAAAGTTCTCCGCGCTACTTATCCCCAACAGATCGGTAATTTCCGTGTGCTGAAAGTACGCGATTACTTAACCGGTCGGGAAACCGACCTGACGGATGGATCATCCACGCCTATTTCGATGTCAGAAACCTCCAACGTACTTGAATTTCATTTGGATCAAGGACAGTTGATGATTCGCCCTTCCGGCACGGAACCAAAACTGAAATCTTATCTTTCCGCTTGTTCTAAAGAGCGCAGTCAAGCAGAATTTTTGCTTGACGAATTAAAAACAGCTACCGTCAATTTGATTGAAAAACTGACGAACTAACGAGTCATAAAAAAGGATGGAAAAAATATTCCATCCTTTTTTAATACCTTTTTTCATTTGTCTTTTATGCCATCTTATTTGCCGACTTCCCGCAGACAGGCATGTTTTTTCATCATAATACGCGTCAGCACAATAGGCACAACCATCAGCGCCGCAGCCAAATATAACGGCAAAGCAAAACCTGTTGTCTGCGCCATTTTTCCGATGACCAACGGAGAAATCATAATTCCTATATTTACTGCAAATACTTGTATGGCAGATGCAGAAGCCGTACGCTTTGGGAATACCGCACAACACATCATGACCAGTGTTACAGCGTTTGCTCCCTGGAAAAATCCTGCAATAACCACCAACACTATCATCACCGGGTTATACGGCACTGAAAACGCAATAATCATGCTGACCGCCGACGCGATACTAAACCCTGAAAACACAGCTGCCGCACTCATTTTTCGCAGGAAAAACGGACTTAAAAACCGCATAATAAGTGCGCCCGCAAAAAATCCCGTCAACACAAGCCCCGCCGTGTCAAACGGCATTCCCCTGACTTCAATGCAATAGGTCGGCAGCCAGGAAGACATGCCAAACTGATAAATAAACTGGAATACGCAAATGACCAATAAAATCCACGCTTCTTTTGTTTTAAAGATCTCCGCCGGATTTTCCGTAGCACGTTTTTTCATTTCCTCCATATGCGCATATGGCGTTTCGCGCATTACTTTCTTTCCGGCTATTACATATAACAGAAAGATGACGCAGGCTGCAAGCCCAATCCATAAAAACGGAATACGAAAAGTATTCATAATTTTTGGATTCACCATCAGCGTAACAAACAACGGTCCGACCATAGCGCCAAGTCCGTAAAACGCATGCGTAATTGGAAGCAGCGTGCTCTTTTTATGTGGATAAACCTCGGTAATGACGCCGTTCACCATAATATCTACGCCCGTGAAGCCAATTCCCGCAATGGTGACGAGCACAACCAATATTACATAAGATGGTGCAAAGCCGATCAGCACACTTGAGGCTCCCATGATCAGCGTTCCCAGTGCAACCACATAGATCTTGTTAAAACGTTCTCCCATCAGCGCCAAAAAAACCGAGCAGATAAAGCCACCTACCGACTGCATCGTCAAAATAAACCCCTGCTGCGCCGAATTGATCTGATAGAACCCCATCATTACGGTTGCATCTGCGCCAAATAAATTAACGTAAAACGCATATACAACGTAAACGGAAAACGTCATAATCACGAGAAACCAATGCCGTTTGTCTAAATACTTTGTCATATTCGCCCTTTCTGGTATCGCCGTCAATTCCGGCAATGAGGAATGAAAAACTCCCTTTTGCATATCGTAGTCTGCATCCTACGCGCCTTTTTAGGGAGTTTTTCGCTTACTGGTATGATAATTTCATAATGATATGACGAGAATTGCCTTACAGTAATGAACCGATTTCTTCAAAACTCCTGATTTCCATATCTGCCCCGGATAAGTCCTGGTTTCCGGAATCAGGGTTGATAAAACCAACTGTAAATAGCCCTGCTGACTTAGCAGCCTTTACACCTGCAGCAGAATCCTCTATTGCAATTCCCTGCCCTGGCATAATTCCAAGGGTGTCACATGCTCTTAAGTAAACATCCGGCGCAGGCTTTCCATTTTCTACATCTTCTGCGCTGATCGTGACATCAAAATATGGTTCTAATCCCGCATGACGCAGCGACAAGCGTATATTTCGGTTAGAGGAAGATGATGCTACCGCCAGTTTTAACCCCGATCGATAAATGTTTTTTACCAATTCTGCCACGCCCGGTAAAACCGGCAATTCTTCCACCTCGTCAAAGTAAACGGAAATTGCGTCTTTATACATCCGAATGATGTCTTCTACAGTATTGGGGATTCCGTATTTTTCTTTGAGGAGAGAGCAACATTCGTACTCTCCCCTGCCAACATAATCCCTATAATATTCTGTATAACCAAGCGGCTCTCCATATGGACTCACAATATCGTTGATAATATCCATATGAATCGGTTCGCTGTTGATGATGACCCCATCCAGATCAAAAACTACCGCCTTAAAGTTTTTATGTTTCTGATTTAACATGCCATTCCTTTCCGGCAGCAATCAATATAATATCAGTTCTTGTTGACTTGCTTTTGGTATTCCTTTAAAAGCTGCTGCCCAAGCGCACCACCTGGATGGCTGAGAGCAAAGTCTTCTTTCTTAAACCCTTTTAGCTCAGATACCACGGTTGCCAGCGCGTCTCCTACTGCGAGTGCAGCAGTAGAGCTCGTTGTGGGCGCGAGACCCATATGGTCTATTTCCTCACCCGCATTTGCACAAATTGCAATATCCGTTTCCTTGGCAAGCGGTGTTTCCTTGCTTTTGGTGATGGAAATTGTCTTTGCGCCAATAATCTTCAACGGGGGCAGCATGTTCAGTATCTCCTGCGATTTTCCGCTGTTGGAGATCATGATTACCACGTCGCTGCCGGTAATCATACCCATGTCACCATGGAGCGATTCGCAGCTATGTACAAAATATGCCGGTACGCCCAAACTTGCGAAGGACGCTGCAATTTTTTTCCCAACGTGGCCGGTTTTCCCAAGGCCAGTCACAATCAACCTTCCTTTGCAATTCATAATTGCGTCGATTGCCTGCTCATAAGAATTATCTACCTGATCGGCAATTTTGTAAAGCGCATCCGCCTCCGCCGTCACTTTTTCCTTGCATTTTTCAATAATACCGCTCATTTCATTCTCCTCAATTATTTTACAACCATATTGGGCTCACGTTCCATAGATACGAAGACCGCCAGGATCAGTACAATACCCTTTACGAGCAGCTGAACTTCGGAAGGCATTCCCAAAAGCACCAGTCCGTTTGCCAGCATCCCCAGTGTCAGCGCACCAACCAACGTTCCTTTTACTCCGCCAATACCGCCCTGTTGCGAAGTTCCGCCAAGTACAACCGCCGAAATTACGTTCAATTCGTATCCTTGCCCAACCGCAGGAGAACCTGACCCAATCCTGGATGCCATAATCACACCGCCCAGTGCTGTCATTACGCCTGCAAATAAGAATACCATCAATTTATGCCGATCTACTTTAATACCGGATAATTTTGCAACGGTTTCATCTCCGCCGATTAACCTTGTATAGCGCCCGAACAGCGTATACCTCTCAATAATCAACACGATTACAAATGCCGCGATGCCGATGATCACCAGCCATGGCTGCATGCCGATAAACTGTTTAAAAGGGCTCTCAAACGGGATCATAATAACCGTACCGCCGCTGATCATTGTTACAACCGCACGTGCCATTGAAAGCATACCCAACGTTGCGATAAAGCTTGGCACCTTCATTTTTGCATAGGCAAAACCCGTTATAAAATAACAGATAAGACTGATGCCAATTGCCGCAAAAATCGCTAGAAGTGTATTTCCTGTAGACTGCAGCGTCATCGCTGCGATTACGCCACACAAGCTCAGCATAGACCCACATGATAAGTCGATACTGCCCATCAAAATAATAAATGTTGCACCCAGAGCAATAACCAGTAAGTCCATAGAAGACCCAACGACTGTCAAAAGGTTATCACCTGTCAAAAATTTTCCTTGCGCCGTGACCGCGAAAAATACGAACAAAATAATAAATGCGGCGAAAGAAATGTTTTTCCTTATAAAAGCTTTAAACGACGTCTTTTTCATTGCAGATGCCTGTTCCATTGTTATATCATCCTCTCTTTTCGTTTAAACCATAGCCGATACAACGGTTTCTTCCGTAAAATCTACTCCACGGTCAAATTCTGCCGAAACACTGCCCTTTTTAAAGCAATAGATTCTATCGCTCATTCCAAGCAGCTCCGGTAATTCATCAGAAATAAGCAAAACAGCTTTTCCTTTATTTTTGAGTTCTTCTAATATCCGATAAATCTCATATTTTGCTCCAACGTCAACACCACGCGTCGGCGAATTGACGATCAAAAGGTCAGATTCATTGGCAATCCATTTTGCGATCGCTACCTTTTGACGGTTTCCGCCGGATAAATCCTGAATATTGGTATCAACAGTAGGAATTTTCACTTTAAACTTTTTAATAAAATCACTTGCTACGTTGCGTTCTTGTTTTAGGTTAATTACGCCCCGTTTGCTTACATTTTTCAGATTTGCTGATGAAATATTGATAATCGCATTATATTTCAGAATCAAACCTTCCCTATCTCGATCTTTTGGAATATAGCCGATTTTGTATTTCAGTGCTTCGGCAGGCGATGATACTTTTATGGATTTTCCTTTATAAATAATTTCCCCGTCTGTAACACTTTCGTATCCAAAAAGCGCTTTTCCAAAATCATCCGACCCGCATCCTCCGATTCCGGCGATCCCTACAATTTCACCGGCACGGACAGTTAAACTAATATCATGAAACGATCCTTCTTTTGAAAGATTCTTAACATTCAACATCTCTTGCGCAATAGAAGAATTATCATCGCTGCGATATTCCTCCATAGAAATATCACGTCCGACCATATTGGCGATAATCATATCCGGCGTAGTTTCGCTCACCTTCATGCTTTTTATATACTTACCATCACGCATTACAGTAACGCGATCGCAAAGTTGATATACTTCATCGATAAAATGAGAAATATATATGATCGCAACGCCTTTATCACGCTGTTGTCTTAATAGTGTATAAAGATTTTCAACAGATTCTTTGGAAATAGCCGCTGATGTTTCGTCTACCAGTAAGACTTTTGGATTTGTTGACAGTGCGCGGGCAATCTCTACCTGCTTTCGCTCTTCAAACCCGAGCCGCGACATAACGGCAGTGGGATCTATATGCCCATAGCCAACGCGGTCAAGAATTTCTTTTGCAGCGCTGTTTTGCTGTTTCCAATCAATCAAACCGATTTTGTTTCTAAATTGCTTATCAAGCCCCAGAAAAATATTTTCCGCAACTGTCAAATTATATACAAAATTTGGCTGCTGCATAATAATGGATATCCCTGCTTCTTCTGCGTCCAGTGCGCTTCTAGAAACAAAGGGTTTCCCTTCATAGATAATTTCTCCCGCGGTACGTGTATAAATTCCCATCAAAATTTGGAATAACGTGGATTTCCCCGCGCCGTTTTCTCCTACCAGCCCGTGAATTTCCCCCGGCAGTACGTGCATCTCATCCGTTTCATTCCAATCCAGAGCTTTTGTACCGGGAAAATATTTTTTAATTCCTTTAAAAATAATTGCAGATTCCAAAATTATCCCTCCAAGCTGTAGTCTTGCCGAACTTTTATTCTACTTTAACGGATGGGTTGCGGTGCGGGAATTCCCGCACCGCACATCAATCCTGTTTTGTTACAATTAGTCGAGCGACAAGTCAAAGTTCTGTACAGCATCAGGCGTATAAGTGAGCGACAGGGATTTCCAGTCGATCGGCGTTTTGCCTTCGCCGTATTTTGCATTATAAGCATCCAAATTCTCTTGGGATACTGCTAACAATTTGATTTTAACATTTGTAGCGGACGGAGCGTTTCCATTAATTGCATCGTACAGAACGACCGCAGCGTCAGCTGCCTGCATATAATGTCCGCCTGTAGAGAACCACAGTTCGCCAGCTGTCATGGAATCCAGTGCCGGCTGCAGAAGATCCATGCCGCCAACTTTTACATCAGCAATTTTGTTTTGTTCTTTCAATACGTTTACAGATGCGAGTGCCAAGGAATCGTTATAGCACCATACGCCGTCCAGGTCAGGATGTGCCTGAGACAAGTTGCGGAATGCTTCGTCTCCATCATCCATGTTTTCACCAGCATATACAAACTGAAGTAATTCTACTTCCGGATGCTCTGCGAGTGCTTTGTCAAGACCGGCTTTACGACCTTCAGCAACGGACGTGCCTTGATAGCCACCGATTCCAACAATCTTTTTGCAGCCACCATCAATCAGCGACATCGCGATGTCATAACCAGCCTGTTCGTCGTCAGGTCCGATAAACGCAACGTAATCTTCGCCAGCTTTCAATTCGTCTCCAGGCCACCGGTCAATGATAACAACCGGAACATTTTTCGCTTTGCAAGCGTCGAGGATCCCAGGAACAACGGAAGCATCCTGCGGTCCAAGCACCAAACCATCGATACCTGCAGACAGCAGATTGTTTACATCGTTCACCTGTTTTTCCTGCTCATTGTTGCAGTCAACAGCGCTTACTGTAAAACCAAGTTCTTCCCCTGCTTGATTAATGTACGTAAGGGTATTTCCCCAAAACTCATTATTCTTTGTTGGGAATGAATAACCGATTGTGAGGTCTGCCGCCGGTGCAGCGCTTTCTTCTGTTGCAGCCGACTCTGACGGAGCAGCACTTTCTTCTGTCGCAGCCGATTCTGACGGCGCTGTGCTTTCCTGCGTCGGGGTTTGTGTGCAAGCGGCAAATGCCATACAAGCGAGAACACATACCAGTACCAAAGCAATAATTTTCTTCATTTTTTTCCTCCTGGATAATATATTTGCATAACTATGCATATTTGCCTTGTGGCAAAATTTCAATCAATTTTAATCAATTGTGTATCCCGCGCCGCATTTTATAAATGCAGCGCGGCATACCATGATGAGAAAACTTCTATTTACATTCTGGTGCGTTATAATTTGGTACGATATAATTATCTTTCAGCGGCAAATCAACCCAAGAATTTGTCTTCATGGATTCATATGCGCCAACCAGAACATCTGTTACAATGGCGCTTTCTTCCGGCGTCAGGGATGGTGCAACATCTTTTTCTACGCAATCAAGGAAATGCTCCAACATGGATTTGTATGCCCAGCCACGCTTCGGATAAATCGGAACCCAGCGCTTCGGAACATAACCATTTGGCTGCATAATATCTTCCGACCAGAACAATTGCGGATAACGATATTCTTTAACGATTTCAGGAAGCTGATCCTGCCTGAATTCTTTATCCGTATAAACCGCAAGTGGTGCAGTCTGGAAAGGATTCGTTGCTTCCGAACCCGTAAAAATAGTACCTTCCGAACCGTATACTTCGGAGATATTCGAAACTGCCGGAGAATAACGGTCGCCGCTTACGCAGCCCGTAGCACCATTTTCAAATTCAATTAAGATCCAGAACGAGTCATCCAGCTTTGTATATTCTTCCGGGGTCACCAGACGTTTTACAATACCCATAACCCGTTTCGGTCTGCTTCCCATCAAATAGCAAAGCAAGTCTGTTCTGTGTGCGCCAAGGTCAAACAGTGCGCCTGCGCCTGCCTCAAATGGATCCGAGCGGAACGTTGTGAAGGAAAGCTGTTCATGATAGAGGTTCCAGCCTTCATGAAGTGAAGAACGTCCCATCATCGGCTGACCGATAAAGCCATCGTCGATCAATTTACGCGCGATTTGGTTTTGTTCCCAAAAACGCTGATTAGTTCCAGCCATCAGGAATACGCCTTCCTGCTTGCAGATATCCACCATTTTCCATGCTTCTTCGTGCGTGCACGAGAAAGGTTTTTCTACAATTACATGCTTTTTAGCGCGCATTGCGTCAATCGCCTGCTGTGCATGATAGCGGTTCGGCGTTGCTACAATAACTACCTGTACTTCTTTATCTTCAAGCAAATCATGGTAATCGCGGTATGTCCGTTTGGGCTCCCACTTTTTTGCCATACTTGTCAAAAATTCCTCATTTGTATCGCAAAGAGCGATCAGTTCAGCGTTCGGAAGCGCCTGGATAGACGGGCAATGCCCAATTTCTGCGATAGAACCTGCGCCAATAATACCAACACCAATTTTTTTCATAAATCGTGCCACTCCTTTTATTATTAATTTTTAATACAAAATGTTTGTAACTGAAATTTTAGATTACTGGATTGTTATGCTCCCGGGAATCCAAAGGAACAGACTCCCGGGCATAACCTGTATTGTTGCTTACTTCCCTGTATTAATTCTTTCCATCACTCTTGCCTTGGAAGGCATACGTCCATAGGTGCAGCCTCCTGTATTCTCGATCACAAGCGATGCTGTTGCATTTCCGTTGACGATTGCTCTCGGAATATCCTGGAATTCGCTGTACGAAGCCATAAATCCTGCGCCAAAGGAATCACCAGCGCCAGTAAAATCAAGCGATCCATCCGCAATATTGCTGTGTGCCTGAAAAATTTCGAAATATACGGGTGATAAATTTTTACATTTATAAAATGATCCGTCACCGCCCATAGTTACAACAACATCCTGCGCACCCATATCCACCATCATTTGCGCTGCCTGTTCTGCGGTTTTTCCCGGGAATATGGAGGCTAAGTCCTCCGAACTCGCCTTTATGATCGTTGCATAATTACATAAGGCCGTCATTACTTCTTTCCCTTTGCTTTCATCTATGGAATACCTGATATCACTTGTTGCGCCGCCATAGCCGCCCAAATCCACAAATACTGTCTTTTTGAGTTCTGCAAGCCGCTCTACAAGGCTTAAGCTGACTTCATAGTCCATAGGGCAGATTTTGAAAAACTGGCAATCGAGATATTCCGGATAAATATCTTCAAAATACAATTTCGGCGCTTTTCTCTGGTAATCCACATACTTTGTGCCGTCCGCCTTATAAACCAGAAGGTTGGTAGTCGTATAATCGTAAGATTTCAAACCGCGGCGGTCAAGTACATCCAACTCCGAAATAATATCATCCATATCGTTTCCGTAATAGCTTACAATCCCGATATTTTTGCCTTGTGCCGCCATCACCAGACTGGAATAAGCCACTGGGCTGCCAATTACCGGTCCAATACGCCTGTCCTGAAATTCAATCGTCTCTTTGATAATGTGTCCGATTACTACAACGTCAATCTCTTTGCCCATTTCCAACGCTCCCCTGTTAAAATGTTTTCTTATTTATTGCCTTCAATAAACTCTTCGAGCATTTCTTTGCACGTTTCATCAATGTACTGAACCGGCGGATGCTTGAAGAAGTAAGACGACGGCGCTTCAATCGCACCAGCCATACCGTTATCCATCGCCAGCTTGCAGCAACGAACTGCGTCAATACTGATACCTGCGGAATCTGGGGAATCCTCTACTTCCAGATGCAGCTGCAATTTTACGGGAGCACCGCCAAATTTTGCCGCTTCAAACATAATATAGGCTGTTTTCTGGTCGCCCTGGTTATCAACAAACGCAAAACCCGGAGCGATCGGAACATCATGTTCCAGAATGCTGGCAATTGCGTCATGCTTGGTAACGTGTTTGGTTTCGCCGCGCATTACAAGGTTAATAAAGTCGGTATTGCCTGCATAGTTAAGCTGATAGGATTTTTTGATTTTCAATCCTCTGTCTTCGAACAATTTTGCCAAAGCACGGTGCACGATCGTCGCGCCCATCTGGCTCTTCCAGTCATCTCCCAAAATCGGTACGCCGGCTTTTTTGCAGCCTTCTGCTATTTCTTTATCACTTGCAAGGATTTCCGGAATCCCGTTTACAATCCCGCATCCAGCTTTTTTCGCAGCTTCTACGTAATAACGAGCGGCATCATGCGAACCTGTAGGAAGGTTAATCAGAATTACGTCAACCTTGTAGTCCTTCAGTGCCTGTGCAACGTCTACCGGCGGCTCTTTTTCGTCTACTGTAAAGTAGTCTTTGCCATAATAATGGCGTAAATGCTCCGGTGCACCATCAAGAACCGGTCCTCTTAAAACAGGCGCGTTCATGAAAGGTACGTCGCAGATTTTATAAGCGCAGTTCGGCCATTCCCAAATTGCTTCGCTAACGTCTTTTCCAACCTTTTTCGAATCAATATCGAAACCTACTACAACTTCGATATCCTTAGGTTCGTAGCCGCCGAGGTTATAATGCATTAAACCGCCAACTTCATCGGCAACCTGTTGGTCCGTATAGAAATAAAGCCCTTCTACAAGCGACGCCGCGCAGTTCCCTACGCCAACCAATGCCAGTCTGATCTTTTTGTTTCCCATTTGTGTGTTTACCTCCATCAATATTAATATTTTATCCAGATTGTATTTTCAAAGAAGAAAATGCAATCAGATTTTACTTCTTTTTTATTCTATCTTCATAAGGATTTTGTTGTTTTTATCAAAGTTATCGTTAACTTTTTTAGCTAAATTTATTACTTGTTTTTCACCTTCTGTCAATGAATAAGCGTTTTTTCTAAGAGTTTAAATTAATCTATAGTAGTGCGTATTTTTATAAAAGAACTTGCTTCATAAATACATATTGCTTAGTGAATATTATTTGTCTTG
Source organism: Christensenella sp. (assembly GCA_034926635.1). Taxonomy (GTDB): domain Bacteria; phylum Bacillota; class Clostridia; order Christensenellales; family Christensenellaceae; genus Christensenella. Next base: position 35,313 of record JAYFQX010000003.1, read on the forward strand.
ATAACGATTGAATGAATAACGATGTCAAAATATTTAAGTTAACGTTAATCCTTGATTCGATAGTAACATACCCTGGCTAAGATGTCAACAGCAATTTAAAAAATAACTAATAAGATTTTTAATTAAGTGGTCTGTCTGACAACAAGTCCCGGCTCTACCACGATCTGCTTTGGTTCCGGCTGCTGTGCATTTCCCTGTTGCCGGATAAGCTCCATCAGCAATTCAACGCTTTTCTCAGCGATTTCATCGATTGGAATATTAATAGTCGAAAGACCATAAGAACCAATGGAATAACACTCTGCGTTGTCTATGCCCATTACGGCAACTTCTTCCGGTATTTTGTATTGATACCCATACAGTGCGGACATTGCACCAAGGGCAATATAATCGTTATAACATAAAACAGAAAAAGGAGGTTTTTGTTTATGCAGCATTTTTGTCATCGCTTCAAAGCCTTCTTCCCTGCCCATGCAGCCATAGGATACCCACTCCGAGTTGGGTTGTATCCCGTATTCGATCAGCGCACGTTCATAGCCTTTTTGACGTTCTACCGCTGTAGAAACAGAATCAAAATAATTAATCAGCATTGTTTGCCGCGGTTTACGTGCAAGAAGATGACGTGTCGCAAGATAACCCGCCTGTTCATCATTGGCAACGACGTAATTATCCTTTCCTTTTTCGATATAGCGATTCATGAGGACATACGGAATCCGAAACCGCCGGAGCAGCGAAACGCTTTGAGAATTTCCCCGTGCAGGCGTAAGCAGGACAGCCTCCACATTCAAACCGCATAATTCACGGATCAAGCCAAGCTCGTCTTCCACATTCTCATTGTTATTGAAAACCAACGTATAATAATTTTTTTCTTTTAATTTTTTTTGTACAATATTAATGATACGTGCAAAATAAGGATTTGTATTATCACCAACGATCAAACCGATAAAATTGGTTTTCCGATGACGGAGGTTTTTGGCGGCAATATTAGGAATATAATGCATTTCTTCTGCAAGCTGCAATATTTCCTTTTTTTTCTTTTCTGAAATCTGCGGATGATTCCGCAACGCTTTCGAAACTGTGTTAATGCTGGTCCCTGCACGCTCTGCAATATCTTTCAGCGTTACGACCTTTCGCATCTGCATTTATGTTTTCCCGCCTGTCCTCATAATTTGTAGCTATATAAATCAAGTATAGTAAATATTAGACCGCTTTACAATACCAATTCTTTGCAAAAACACATTTCAATTTTGCGATATGTTATTATTTTTTATCCCTCAAGCATGCAAATAAATTCAAAAAGCCATTCCGTACTACATTTTTCCGGAATGGCTTTTTATCTCTGTTCGCGATTTTTATTCTTTTCGAAGTATTACGGTAAATGTGCTTCCGTCTCCCTGTTCGCTTAAAACCGAAAGCACTCCGTCATAAAGCGAAACAATATGCTTCACGATTGCAAGACCTAACCCTGTCCCGCTTATGGTTGCGCCGCCGGAATTCTTTGCCCTGTAAAAACGCTCGAAAATACGTTCAATTTCTTCTTCCGGGATCCCAATTCCATCGTCTTTGATTGATATGGTAATCGTCTTTGTGTCTTCGGAAAGGTTCACCCATAGGTTCCCGCCTTCTTTTCCGTATTTTACGGCATTGTCGCATAAATTCATCAAAAGCTGTCGGATGCGCCTGCGGTTTGCACGGATAAACGCTTTACCTTCCAAATGAGCACAAATCCCGTGTTCCTTCATCTTATTTTCCAACAAACGCAGTACTTCTGATGCCTGCTGTGCCACGTCTATCGTTTCGATATTTTCATCAAAACTTATTTGTTCTAATTCCGACAACTGCAGCGTATCATTAATGAGACCCATCAGCCGTTCTGACTCTTCTGTAATACGTTTTGCGTAGTTCATAATGCTTTGCCTGTCGTTCACCATATCGTTTTCAATCAATTGTGCAAATCCGTTGATAGAAGTCAGCGGCGTTTTTAGTTCATGCGATACATTTGCAGCAAAATCACGCCGAATCCGTTCTGAACGTTCGATCTCCGTCACGTCACGGATCAGTACCAGCATACCATCGCCCGCCATGCCGCTTACAAACGACATATCTGGAATCACGCTGGTATAAAACCCGTATACCTTTCCATTTAACGTTTCACGAACTTCAAACTGCAGGTTTTTCTTTTGTCCAAGCGATTTTTCCAGCCTTTTTACTACATCCTGCCTGCGGATGCAGTGTAATATATTTTCATTTTCTACTTCTTCCCTGACTCCCAAAATATTTTTTGCAGCGCTGTTGATCAGCAGCACTTTATAATTTTCATCAAGGATCAGCAGTCCTTCGTCAATATTATCCAAAATCAAAGCAGTTTTATTATTTTCCCGCTTTACCTTTTCAATATATCGATTCAACCTGCGTGAAAGATTTGCAAACGCCTGTGTAATATCATCAAATTCCGGATATTTGCTCTCCATTTTGAGCACTTTGCTACCGCCGTCAATATAATCCTGAACAGAATCATGAAGCTGTCCGAATGGCTGCAAAATGCTCTTTGCAAATTTACCCGAAAAAATCACAACAACAACAACCAACGCTATCATAAACATAATAATAACCGGAAGCGTACGGTTGATCATCGCCGCGGCATTTGCAAGAGGCATTGCATCTCTTAAAATCACGCCGTTCGGTAATTGTTTAGCCACATAAATCATATCGTACCCAAGGGTATCTGAGCGACGTACAGAAACACCAAACCCGCCCTTTAACGCCTGCTGTACTTCCGGTCGCTGCAAATGGTTATCCAGCGTTTCATTGCCTGCAGGTGCGTCTGCCAAAACCGTTCCATCTTCTGCTATGAACGTAATCCTGTTGTTTTGCCTATATGCTTTCTGATATGCGTCCGCAATTCCTTGGTAATCACCGCTATCATCGCCTACGGTAAGCGACATAGCATTGATATTTCCTTGCAGCACCGCCGACATATCATTGGTATATGTATTTCTGAAGCTTCCTGTCGAAATTAAAACCGTTACGACGCATGCAATCAGCAGCATACACGTTGTAAATAATACTATTCTTTTTTTCACACCTTATACCTCAAAGCGATATCCCACCCCGCGTACAGTTTTAATATATTCTCCGCACCGCCCTATTTTCTGGCGCAAGGTCTTAATATGCATGTCTACTGTACGGGTTTCGATATCCGTTTCAATTCCCCATATTTTATTCAAAAGCGTCTCTCGCGTCAATACAATGCCCACATTTGACATAAAACAACGCAGCAGCTCAAATTCTTTATAAGTGAGCTCAATTTTATCTCCATCGACAAAAAGAATATGCGCCGATGTATCCATCGTCAGGCCACCACAGGTAAGGCTCTCCGAAACCGGCTTGTTTGATGCTTTTTGCGCACGCCGGATCACCGCATTTACTCGCGCAATAAGCTCTAGTACGCCAAAAGGCTTGGTAATATAATCGTCTGCGCCCAAATTTAAGCCGGAAACCTTATCAACCTCGGTGGTACGCGCTGTCAAAAAAATGACAGGCACATCAAACCCTTCTCTTGCGCTGAGCGCCCGGAATACTTCAAAACCGTCTATTCCCGGAAGCATAATATCAAGCAGAATCGCCTGCGGTTTTTCTGCCATGCCATCATATGACGAAAGCAGCTGCTCCCCACGTTCATAGGCGTATATTTCAAAACCCGCTGAACGAAGCGTACATTCTATCAGTTCACGGACTGCCGCATCGTCTTCCACCACCGCTACCAAAGCCATTTTTTTCACCTCGCCTTCATTATACCATATGGTATCATTATAAAATACGCTTGTCTTTATGGATCCCCGTCTCCGAAAATACAGCCCATTCCGCAATATTCTCCGCATGGTCTCCAATACGTTCCAAATACTTCGCGATCATCAGATAATCGACGATTTGGTCAATCTTTTCACGGTCGTTGATTGCCATACTCATCAACTCATTTTTCACGATGTCGTAAAGCTTATCCACCTCGTTATCCATCTCAATCACACGTTCTGCAAGCTCCATATCGCGCTTCACATAAGAATCGACCGCCATATGCACCATCTGCGCCGTGGTGCGTCCCATCTTCGGGATATGCTGCGGTTTTTGCAAAATCTGTTGCTTGCATACGGACAGCGTAATCTCAGAAATGTCAGCTGCCTGGTCACAAATTCTCTCAATATCGGTAATCATCTTGAGCGCGGTCGAAATCATTCGCAGATCCTTTGCCACCGGCTGTTGTTTCATGATAAGCTTCATGGAACGGCTCTCAATCTGCCGCGCCATCCCGTCTACCATATCATCGTCCTCAATAATTTCTCTTGCACCTGCAATATCGCAATTTTCTATTACTTTTACAACCTTGGTAATCGTTTCTTCCGCCATCGCCCCCATCCTAATCAACTCCAGGTTCAGGCTTTCCAGTTCATCATCAAATTTATTCCTCATTGTTTTACTCCTTCCCGCACGCTTACCCAAAGCGTCCGGTAATATAATCTTCCGTCCGCTTGTCCCGCGGCATACTGAACAGATCTTCCGTCTTTGCATACTCAACCATTTCGCCGAGCAGGAAAAACGCCGTTCTGTCTGAAATTCTGACAGCCTGCTGCATGTTATGTGTTACGATCACTACCGTAAATTTTTTCTTTAACTCACTCATTAAGTCTTCTATCTTGGTCGTGGAAATCGGGTCAAGCGCCGACGTTGGCTCGTCCATCAAAATTACTTCCGGCGAAACCGCGATTGCCCTTGCTATACACATACGCTGCTGTTGTCCGCCGGAAAGCCCGAGCGCACTTTTTTTCAGCCGATCGCGCACTTCATCAAAAAGTGCAGCCCCTTTCAGGCTGTTCTCCACAATTTCATCCAAATCTGTTTTATTCTTGATCCCATGAATTCGCGGACCATAAGCAATATTATCGTAGATGCTCATAGGAAACGGATTGGGTTTCTGGAACACCATCCCCACTTTCTTACGAAGGATCGTTACGTCTACCTTCGGATCATAAATGTTTTCTTCGTCAAGCAAAACATCGCCGGTAATCCGCACACCTTCCACCAAGTCGTTCATTCTATTCAGCGTTTTTAAGTACGTAGATTTCCCGCAGCCCGACGGACCAATCAGCGCGGTGATCTTTCCTTCTTCAATATTCATATTAATATCTTTTAAAGCATGGTTTTGACCATAATACAAATCCAGATGCTTCGTTATGATTTTGATACTCAAAGTTTTTTCCCCTTCCTGTTATTTATGTCTATTACTGAATCTTTTACTCAGGTAATTTGTTGACAAATTGATAATCAATACAATCACTACCAACACTGCCGCAATCCCAAATGCCGCATCGTTTTGTCCTTTTGCCGCATAGGTATAAAGCTGCACAGTGAGCGTCGCACCGGATTCCATCATATGTCCAAAGAAATTGGTAGGCATATTGGTGCCGATCCCCGATGTAAACAGAAGTGCTGCTGATTCTCCTACAATCCTGCCGATTGCGAGGATAATCGCTGTGATAATACCTGGTATTGCGCCGGGCAAAATGATCGTGCGGATCATATGCCATTTGGTTGTACCGATGCCAAGCGCACCTTCCCGGTATTCATTTGGCACTGTTTTAAGTGCTTCCTGCGTGGTACGAACAATGATCGGCAGAATCATCAACACCATTGTCAACGCACCCGCCAGGATAGAATATCCAAGCTGCAACGTCACGCCGAAAAATACCGCTCCAAACAAACCATACAGTACAGACGGAATCCCCGCCAGCGTTTCTGTTGTAAATTCGATCACCCTTACGACTTTACCGCGTTTTGCATATTCGTTCAGAAAGATTGCCGCACCAACGCCGATCGGCGTTGCAATCAGCAGCGTGATCCCTATCATATACAAGGTATTGATAATGCTGGGCAAAATCCCAACTGTTTTATTAAGAGCACTGGGTGCAGTCGACAAAAAATCCCAATTGACCTGCGGCAGTCCCCGCACCATGATATAGATCAATAAATAAAAAAGGATGATCACCGTGAGAATTGCACAGGCATATACCGCAAACTTCTGCGCAGCATCCTTCGGTCTGCGTCTTTTTTTCATCAGGCTGATACCATTGGAAAGCTTATCCACCCTATTTCTCATTTCCGGCAGCCTCCTTTTTCAGCATAGTGTTCAAAACGACGTTGATGACCATAATAAAGATAAAAAGTACCAGACCAATGCTGAAGAGCGCCTCTCTGTGCAATCCGGAAGCATAACTCATTTCCGAGACAATCCCCGTTGTCAAAAAGCGCACACTGTTAAAGAGTCCCGGCATATTGACCACGTTGCCCGAGACCAGTATGATTGCCATGGCTTCTCCCAGAGCGCGCCCGATTCCAAGTACCACCCCTGTGATAATGCCCGACTTTGCAGCAGGGATCTGCACCTTGAAGATCGTCTGCATCTTTGATGCACCCGTAGCAAGCGATGCTTCCGTATATTCCCGCGGCACCGCCTTTAGCGATGTAATACTGATATTCACCACCGTCGGCAGGATCATAATCGTTAACACGATAATTCCAGAAAGCATATTGGCACCCCCTGTAAACACATGCGACGGGTCGTTTGCATAAAGAAGCATTTCCAGCTTACCGATCTGCGGCACCAATAAAATCATTCCCAAAAGGCCGTATACCACCGACGGAATTCCCGCAAGCAGCTCAATCGCCGGTTTTACTACACCCGCTACTTTGTTATGTGCGACCTCCGATACAAATACAGCTGCCATCAGGGCAACCGGTACGCCAATGGCAATCGTAATCCCCGTTCCTACCAGCGATGTCAGTATCATAGGAAGAATTCCAAATTTAGGGTCAGCCGCCGTAGGCGCCCATTGTGTACCGAATAAAAAATCTTTTAAACCAATCTGAAACATAGCGGGCGCACCGGATACAATCATATAAATTGTAATAACCAAAACAGCAATGACCGCAAAAATACCACAAAAAATAAATACACCCTTCATGGTCTTTTCCAACGCTGTTTTGGTTTTTCGTCCCCCCATAATTGTCGAGCTGACATTCATGCCTTACACACTCCTTTTTCCTTGTGCATTCCTTTTATGGCGGCAAAGAGGCGCGAAGCTTCTTGCCCGCGCCTCACTGCTTATTTTAAAGAGGAAATTTATGCAACTGTGATTAACTTATTATCAGCGACTACCGCTTGTCCTTCTGCGCTGAGTATGTAATCGAGGAACGCTTGCACTTCCGGACGCAGCTCGCCTTCTGCCGTCACCATGAGGAAAGGTCTTGAAAGCGGGTATTTGCCTGCTTTGATTTCTTCTTCTGTTGCAGCCGCGCCATCCACATTCAAAGCGTTAACCGTTTCGTCAAGCGCTTCGAGCGATACATAGCCGATTGCTGCCGGGGTCGAAGCTACAGCCGTCTTTACCGCACCTGTCTCGTTTAATTCCTGCGCATATTTACACTGATCTTCGATCTTCAGTAATTCTTCAAAAGCACCGCGTGTTCCAGAGGACGCTTCGCGGCCGATTACGACAATCGGCTGGTCTTCGCCGCCGAGCGCGCTCCAATTATTGATCTCGCCCGTATAGACTTTCACCAGATCTTCCGATGTAATTTCTTTTACCGTATTCGCCGGGTTTACTACGACTGCAATTCCGTCGATTGCGATTTTATGTTCGGTCAGCCCCGTTTCTTCTGCTTTCAGTTCACGGGATACGTTCCCAATATCAGATTTCCCGCTTTGCGCATCCTGTACACCTACCGAAGAACCGCCGAGCTGCACATCTACTGTTACGCCCGGGTTTTTTGCCATAAAGGCTTCTTTCAACGCATTAGCAATTGTTTCCATTGAAGTAGATCCGGACATGGATACTTTACCGGAAACCGTTTCCCCCGCTGCTTCTGATGCGGCTGCCGCCGATTCTGTTGTTGCTGCGGCAGATTCAGTCGCTGCAGACGATGGCTGCTGCGCAGCAGGATTGCTTCCGCATCCCGCGACCGCAAATGCTACGCATAGGACAAGAGCTGTGATCATTACAAATTTTTTCATGTTGTTCTCTCCTTATAATAAATTTTTTAAATAAATACTCTCTTCAAAACAATTGTTATTATAAAAAAAGATTGTAAAATCAACTGGCAGGCAATGTAAAAATAATGTAAAATAAAAAATCCCGTAATTTACAGGAGAATTCCAAAAGATATTTATATAAAAAAGAACCATGCTTTTGCATGATCCTTTTTACATTTGTTCTTTATACTTCGTTAATTTTATTGTATGCCTGTTCCATCATTTTTTCAACGCTTGATGCCCAGTAGGAAGATTGCTCGCAATAAATTTTTGAAACGCCCTTTACTGTTTTCCCGGAATAATACTTTCCGTTTTCATTCAAGTAATTCTCACTGAGCAGCCTCGCCATATAATCTACGCACTGCTCTTTGCTGTCAAACGACAAATATCCGTTTCCACCGCTTTTCAGTCCTCCCAGGTTATTACTGTTTTTTGCAAGAGAACTGTTTCCGTTCCCGCTTTCCAGCTTTGTGATGCTGATCAAGAACAGAGCATTGACCCCATAATTCCTCTCTGCATTCACAAAAGCGCCTCCAAGACCTGCAAGCCCTGTATTCTGGAGTAAGATCTCGAGTTGCTCTTCCGGATAAGCCGTCAGATTGGTTAGATCTGTGCCGCTCTGATAAACATAAGCGGGCGCTGTCAGCGCTACATCCGTTTCCAACACATAATGAATCGTTCCATCTTCTTCCACAATCGCATTCCATTCGTCATTCACATCCTGCATATATACTTCTACGCTTGTGCCAGAGGGTACTGTTTCAACTACCTCGCCGTTATGCGCCGGAATATCCATTACTTCGGTTTCGCGGACAACTACACTCTCCTGCGTTACATTTTCCTCTTGCTGCGCTGCATGCGCAACTTGTGGCATTGCCAGAAACAATATTGCGGTCAGCATCAAACAAAATATGATGCCAATAATACTTCCGGCTTTTTTTGTGGTACTCAACGAATCACCAGACTTTCTTTCAATTTTATCGGCACTAAACAAGCCGACTTTATTAGTTTTACCACAAAAGCCCTATTTTGTAAAGTTTTCTTAATATTTTGTCCATATTTATGCATTGTTTTCAATAAAATTCCCCACATCACTCCAGATCATCATTGCTTTTATGTCGAATTTCTAAACAAAAAAATAGCCGTGAAATTTTCCACAGCTATTTTCATTTAATTATTTATTCATCATCTTCCAAAGTAACTTTTTCCATTACAATATCTGCAAGGGGTTTATCGGAAAAATCAGTCTTCATCGTGGCGATTTCGTCCACTGTGTCCATTCCATCCACCACTTTGCCAAATGCTGCATATTGCCCGTCAAGGTGTGGTGCATCCGCATGCATAATAAAGAACTGAGAACCTGCAGAATTAGGATCCATGCTGCGCGCCATAGAGATTACACCACGCTTATGTTTCAACGGATTTTCATGACCGTTCGCAGAAAATTCCCCTTCAATGGAATACCCCGGGCCGCCCGTTCCTGTTCCCTTCGGACATCCGCCCTGAATCATAAAGCCTTTGATGACACGGTGAAATGTTAACCCATCATAAAAGCCCTCTTTTACAAGCTTTTTAAAATTCTCAACTGTTTTAGGAGCTGCGTTCTCGTCGAGCTTTACTTTAATCGTACCGCCGCCTTTGATTTTAATTACAACCATCTTTCCGCCTCCCTGTATTAAATTTTACATTATCCACCGCTTGTATCAAACGGTTCTGCCTCAACAACACGCTTGTTTTACAAACCTGTTTTGCTGTTATTATAACCGTTTTTCCCGCATTTGTAAACATTTCTTGCCTGTTAATATACCACGCGCTCCAACATACCGTTTAAAAATGCGATGGCAACGCCAAAATTTGTAACCGGGACCTGCGCCTCTTTTGCGTGCTGAATTTTAGATAACATATTTTTCCGGTTCACCATGCAGCCGCCGCAATGGACAATCAGCTTATATTGACCCAAATGGTCCGGCAACCCATGACCGGCGCTGTTTTCAAACACAAGCGCGCCTCCCACATAATCATCCAGCCACTGCGGAAGCTTTTCGCGGGCAATATCGCCTTTCAGCGCATGGTGCGTGCAAGATTCCGCAATCAATACCTTGTCCCCCGGTTTAAGCGAAGCAATTGCGTGCGCGCCCTCCACAAACTCCGTGATATCCCCCTTAAACCTTGCCATCAACATAGAGAAAGAAGTAAGCGGCACCTCTTTTGGCAGGTTTTCGTTGACCATACGGAATACCTGAGAATCGGTTATGACAAGCTTTGGCGGATTCTTCAATTCCTTTAACATAGGAACCATATCTTCTGTTTTAACAGATACCACGCGGCAGCCTTTATCCAGTAAATCCCGCGTCACCTGCACCTGCGGCAGGATAAGCCTGCCCTTTGGCGCCTGGATATCCTGCGGCATAACCAGCATCACCACGTCGCCTTCTTTGGCAAGATCCCCCACGATAGAAGGCAGCTCATAGTCTGTTACATTTTCCACGATCAGGTTTTTGAGCCTGTCAATTCCTTCCCCCGTTTGCGCATTCAGTGTTACGGTATTAGGGCCAATTGCGCCTACTGCATGTGCGCTGCCGTCCTCGAACACATTGTAGGCAACCAATACCGGCGTCTTCTTTTGTTCAAAACGCCGCATATATTTCTGTTCCACCGCAAGATCGACATCCGCGCTGTTGATCACGAACACGGCAATGTCGGTCTGGTCTATCACTTCATCCGTTTTGGCGATCCGTGCTTTTGCAAGCACCGTCTTATCATCGAGCCCCGCCGTATCAATAAAGACCACCGGCCCTACCGGCAAAAGCTCCATTGCCTTATAAACCGGGTCCGTTGTGGTTCCCGCCACATCCGAAACCAAAGCGATATTCTGCCCGGTGATGGCATTGATCACGCTGGATTTTCCCGCATTTGTCTTGCCAAAGAAAGCAATGTGCAATCTGTTTGCCCTTGGCGTTTCATCTAATTTCGATACCATGTGCCCTCCTGATATTTTTCTGTCAGAAGCGGAAATCGCGCTCTCCCGCAGCAATCCGCGCAATATATTCTTTTGCCTTCGTCCTAACCGTTTCATTAGGAATTTCCGGCAGCTTCTTCTCAATCAAATCATTTGTCATCTGCTTGAATTCTTCATCACCGTAATCCTCCGCATATTCCTTCAACGTCATCAGTGCGTTTGCACCGCATACGTTACCGATCTGCCCGTTTTTGGCAAGGCGCATAAAACGATCTCCCGTGCGACCCTGACGGTAACAAGCCGTACAGAAGCTTGGAATATAGCCGCTGCGGATCAATTCCTTTGTCATTTCCAGCGGGGTACGATGGTCTGCAATTTCAAACTGCGGTTTTTGGGTCTTGATCGTGTATCCGCCTACGCCTGTCGCACTGCCTGCACTCACTTGAGAAATCCCTAGCTTGATCACGCTGTCGCGGTACTCGCCACCCTCGCGCGTAGACAGAATCATTCCCGTATACGGCACTGCCATACGGATAATTGCAACAATCTTCTTATAATCCGCATCGGACACAGCGTGCTCGAAATCATTCTTCTTGACATCGCCCGCATCGCGGATCCGCAGCATGGAAATGGTGTGCGGTCCAACGCCGAACTTCGCTTCCAAATGCTCCGCATGCATGATCTGCCCTACGATATCGTAGTGCCAGTCGTAAAGCCCATAAAGCACACCGAGACCTACATCGTCAATCCCCGCTTCCATCGCGCGGTCATGTGCCGTGGTATGGTATTCATAATTTGCTTTTGGACCTCCCTTATGCATGTATTCATAGGTCGGCAGATGGTAGGTCTCCTGAAACAAAATATATGTGCCAATCCCCGCTTCCTTCAGCTTCTTTAAATTTTCTACCGTTGTCGCCGCAATGTTAACATTGACGCGGCGGATAGAGCCGTTGTCAAAATGAATACCATAGATCGTTTTGATACATTCCAGTAAGTATTCAATCGTGTTATGCTTTGGATCTTCGCCCGTTTCCAGTGCAAGACGCTTATGTCCCATTTTTTCCAACGCCTTAACTTCTGCCACAACCTCTTCCTGCGTTAATTTTTTTCGCGGCATATCGCAGGACGCATGGTAACCGCAATACCGGCATTCGTTCACGCAGTAATCCGATAGATACAGCGGCGCAAACATCACAATACGATCGCCGTAAATATGCTTTTTGATTTTTGCCGCCGCGTCAAACATCTTTTGCAGGAGTCCCTCGTCTTCCACATAAGAAAGCACCGACGCCTCCGCATGCGTGAGTCCCTGAAAGCCCAGCGCCTTTTCGATAATCCGGTTTACTTCTTGCGCATCCTTTGCTTTTGTGCGTGCTTCATAAATCGTATTAACGATTTCTTCATCGTTAATAAATTCTTTTGCCAGATCTGACTGTGTATTGTATTGCATGTTTCTCCCCCTCGCGCTTCTTTGCGCCATCTTATTTAAACTGCCCGCAGTCCCATTGCTTCGAGCTTTTCTTCCAGTTCTTCCCACTGCTGCTGCAGCGGAACATCTTTTGCGTCCCTGCCCGGGTAAATATCATAGAGTTTCCTGTATGCAAACGGCGTTGCCTTCTGCATAATGACATTGGCACCGCAATGAAGCGCATTGTCCATACCGCCTTTTACGTTCAGCGCCGTTGTCGACGGCAAGTGGCATTGGGGCAAAAAAAGCCGTGCCAGTGCCAAAACCCGCAGCGTTTTCTTCGGATCGCCGTCCGCGCTGCCCACGAGTTCTGTAGCCGGGTGTGTGATATATGGGCCAATTCCCGCCATGGCAACCCCTTCATTTACCAGCGTCAAAATATCTTTTGCCAATGTTTCATTCGTCTGCCCCGGCAACCCTACCATAAAACCACCCCCCAGTTCGTATCCCAGTTTTTTAATCGTCCGCTGTGCTTTTAGACGTGTCTCAAGGGATACGCCATGGAGCTTTTGATATAACATCTCATCCGAGGTTTCGTGTTTGATCAGAAACCGCCCTGCCCCCGCGTCCCGCATTATCCGGTATTCTTCTTCTGTACGTTCGCCAATGGAAAGTGTAATCGTACATCCCGCTGCGTCTTTAATCCGTTTTACAATATCTGCGAGCATCGGCGCCGTATAATAAGGATCTTCTCCGCTTTGCAGGATCACCGTCTGATATACCTTCGCTGTCTCGATCCCCGCACGTACCATTTCTTCAGGCTCCATCCGATAACGAGCTGTTTTCATGCTGCAGTTAATTCCACAATATGCACACTTGCAACGGCAATAATTTGAAAACTCTATAATGCCTCGAATATAAACATCCTTGCCGTATTCCCTTTGTTTTACAGAATTTGCTGCTGCAAACAATTCCGTGTCATGTGCCGTACCGTGAATCAACGCAGACATTGTTTCTGTGTCCGGCTTTTCTGTATCAATCCCATATTCCCCAAATCGGTATTGCGGCATATTCCCCTCCATTCCCTGCTCCTGCGCAAATAAAAAATGCTGCTCTTTCCGATAACAAAAAGAACAGCATCACATAATTGCCAGTAATTTGCCGTCCTTCCGTTCAGAATTCTCCTTGCGGTCAGAAGTCACAATATTCTAAATGATTCATAAACGCTTTTCCCCGGCTCGAAACCTTTTCTTAACGCGAAAGCCCGGCAATTGCGCATCCTTTTAATACTGCCAGATCGACAGAAATCACATCCGCTTCTATGCCGCATGACGCAAGATACGGAAGCAGCGAAACCATCGCTTCATGCTTGAGATCATCCATCTTTTCATATGTAGTCCCCTCGATCGTCATACAAACACGGTTGTTCGTCTTTTTACATTTTACAGCGACCGCTGCCATTTGTAAAGCAAGCATTCTGCCAGCACGGCGTACAAGATTCAGCAAAATTTCCCGTGCCGCACCGCGATCGTGTTGCGTCTGTAAACCCTCGGCGATCCGCCCGCCCCCATCGGTCAAAAAACGATTGACATCAATCGTTGTAAGCGATGTTCCGAAATCCGATTTTTCTTCAAAAACCCCTTCATCTGCAGCCACGCCAAGGGTATATCCGCAAAGCTTCCCGAGATAACCGCCGCTTGTCATCTTTTCGGCAATTCCGACTTCCGGGTTCTGCAACGTCTCGTTAAACGCAATATCAATATCGCTGCGCGGCATTTTATTATAGCTCCCTGCCTCAACGTTAATCACCATCGTGCCGTCAGGATCAAGATCTTTTACTTTTTTAATATTTTGTACGGCTTCCATATAACAACTGTTGCTGCCTGTCCCAAGAATCGTCCCCGTAAAACTGCCGTATCCTTCGTTCAATTTTTCCGCTTTTCCCGCAAGCGCCGTTGCGACAGAATCGTTCATCACAATTGCATGGCAGCCTTCCGCACCCATCTTTGCAAGCGAAGCGCAAATTTCTTTTCCGAGGTGCTGCCCGCCGGCGCCCGTCACCGTTACTTCCTTTGTAATATCTACGATCTCACAATCAATATTCGACAGCGTCTTTGCCCTGTATGCAAACGAGATCGCAATTTCTTTTGTAATTTTGGTAAACGGATAAATCAACTCCGCCAAAGCGTCAAAAAATTCCTGAATGGATACCGGCTTTTCCGCACCCGGTATCAATGTCTTTACAATATTTTCCGTGTGGAAAGTCCCATCATCCAAAAACTGTGCCACCGTGATCCGCAGGTTTGTTCCGCCCGCGTCTACGCAAATAACAGGCTGACAGCGGCGCACTTCATCGCGCAATACTAAATAGGAAGGAAGCATCAGCAGCGAACCCGGCTGCCCACACAGACCCTTTTTCATTTCGTCCAGGTAGGCGTCTAATTCTTTTCCGATTTGGATGGTATCATACCCTATATTATGCTGTTTGATGAATTCTTTTGCTGTGAGCATATCTTAATCTCCATTCTGTTTATTCGTATTCTATTATAACGTAAAATCATTGTTTTGCAACGGAACCTTTTCCGGAAGCTCAGTCAACCATTTTCTCGAATTACCCCTTTACTAATTTAGCACAATGAATTATAATAGAATCATTCGAAATAAACTAAAACGGAGAAATGTTATGAAAAAAATTGTTTTGTTGGTATTGGTAATCGCTCTTGCGGTTTCTTGTTTTACGGCTTGTGGCGCGCCGACAGCGCAAACATCGGAAAGTGCGGCAGCAAGCGAATCTGTTGCTGCTACAGAATCTGCGCAAAGTGCTTCTTCCGAGGATGCTTCTGCGGCGGCAGATGATTCCCTCCAAAAAATCCAGGAAAAAGGCGAGTTTGTGATGGGTATGGATGACAGCTTCCCGCCCATGGGCTTCAGGGATGAAGACGGTAACCTGACAGGCTTTGATGTAGAGCTTGCCCAGGCAGTTGCAGAACATATGGGTCTTAAGGTAGTTCTCCAGCCGATTGACTGGAACTCCAAAGAAATGGAACTGAATTCCGGTACGATTGACGTCATCTGGAATGGTTACACCATTACGGATGAGCGGAAAGAAAAAGTATTGATGAGCGATCCTTATATGCAAAACGCACAGGTTATCGTGGTAAAAGATGGTTCTGCTATCAAATCTATCGCTGATATGGCGGGAAAAACGTTGGGTGTACAGGATGGTTCTTCCGCACAGGAGGCTGTAGATGCTTCCGAACTTAAAGATACGGTAGGCGAGATGATTACGTTTAAAGATAACGTATCGGCATTGATGGATTTATCCAACGGTGGCATTGATGCGCTTGCGGTTGATTCTGTTGTTGCCAATTATTATTCCGCAAAGCAACCCGGCTCTTACACAATTCTGGACGAAACGCTTGCACCGGAAGAATATGGCATTGGTTTTCGTAAGGCCGATCAGTCCTTCCATGACGCTGTGATGGCCGCACTTGCCGAAATGAAAGAAGATGGCACGGCAGCAGAAATCAGCACCAAATGGTTTGGGAAAGATGTTACCATGTTCTAAAACGTAAAGATTGAAAATATTCTTATCGGGCAGTATAATTATACTGCCCGATTTTTTCACAATATGGCTTTCATTTAGGAGTAAGTTTCATGGAGAAGTTTTTTGGTTTTTTTCCTGAGCTCGGTCAGGGACTCGGCGTTACGCTGTCTCTGTTTGCCCTCACCCTGCTGTGTTCAATCCCTTTAGGTTTTTTTGGATCGCAGGTCAGCCTTTCCAAAAACAAGGTCGGTAAGGCAATTTATACAGTGTACCTCACCATTATGCGCGGCACGCCACTTATTTTGCAGGTCTGTTTCCTGTATTTTGGCATAAACCTGCTGCTCAACTCCCTGCATGTGGGATATAACCTCGGAAGGTTTGAATCCGCTTTGATTTCTTTTGTATTAAATTATACCGCATATTTCAGCGAGATCTTCCGCGGCGGTATTCAGTCCATCAACCGCGGACAATATGAAGCCGCTTCCGTTCTCGGGCTTTCCAAAGGTCTTACCATGCGGAAGATTGTAATCCCACAAGTGTTTAAAATCGTAATGCCATCTCTTGGCAACGAGGTCATCAACCTCGTAAAAGATACGGCACTTGTCAGCATTATCGCGCTTTCCGATCTCTTAAAAATTGCTTATTCCGCGGCAAACCGCGAAGTATCCATTATGCCTCTTGTCGTTGCAATGGTCTTCTACCTTGCAATCAACGCCGTGGTAACGCTTGTGCTCAAAAAAATCGAAAAACGCATGAATTATTATAAAATATAAGGGAGTTTGCCGAAATGAGTATTTTGGAAGTAAAAAATTTGTATAAGAGTTTTGGCAATGCCCATATCTTAAAGGACATTAACCTAACGCTCGAAAAAGGCGAGACCATGGCGATCATCGGTCCTTCCGGGAGCGGAAAAAGTACGCTTTTGCGCTGCATCAATTGTCTGGAACGTGCAGAAAAAGGCAGTATTTTGCTGGACGGCACCATGATTGCAAAAGAGAACGCAGACGGCGTTACAGAATATTTAAAAGACGAACAGCTCACACAGGCAAGGCTGCATCTTGGCATGGTATTCCAGAACTTCAACCTGTTTCCCCACTTGAATGTGCTGGAAAACTTAACGCTTGCACCAATCAACGTAGATAAAATCGATCCGGAAAAAGCAAAGGCAACCGCAATGGAATTGCTTTCCAAGGTCGGGCTTGCGTCCCGCGCAGATGCTTATCCGTTCGAGCTTTCCGGCGGTCAAAGCCAACGTGTGGCGATTGCGCGGGCACTGGCGATGGATCCTGATATCTTGTGCTTTGACGAGCCGACTTCCGCACTTGACCCAGAGCTCACCGGTGAGGTCCTTGCCGTTATCAAGGAACTGGCCGCAGAAAAAATGACGATGCTCATTGTAACACACGAAATGGGCTTTGCGAAAGAAGTCGCCAGCGAGATTGTATTCATGGACGACGGGCGCATCCTGGAGCGTGGTACGCCGGACGAGCTTTTGATCAACCCCAAAGAAGAACGTATTCGCGCTTTTCTCAACAAACTTTTGAGTGTATAAAATAATGAAAATTTTAAATTTTGGTTCACTGAATATTGATTATGTTTATGATGTCCCCCATTTTGTTACAGCGGGCGAAACCATCAACTCCTTTGGTCGAAACATTTTCCCCGGCGGAAAAGGCGCAAACCAATCCATCGCTCTCGCAAAAGCGGGTGCTGAGGTTTATCATGCAGGCAGCATCGGTTTTGACGGTGACATTTTGTTGTCGTCATTATTATCCGGCGGCGTGCATACCGATTACATCAAAAAACTTGCTGACATTCCTTCCGGGCACACCATCATACAGGTCGACCCTAACGGGCAAAACTGCATTATTGTTTATGGCGGTTCCAATCGCGAGATATCAGAGCATCAAATAGACCGGACGCTATCTTTTTTTGAGGCGGGCGATTTTCTCGTTTTGCAAAATGAGATCAATAATATTTCTTACTTAATGACCCTTGCGTCCCAAAAGGGAATCCGCATCGTGCTCAATCCCTCACCGATAGACGACAGTATTTTTTCTTTGCCCCTTGATCTGGTTGATTTTCTTGTCGTCAACGAAATTGAAGGCGCTTTGATCGCTGGTGTAAAAGAAAACAGCGAGATCCTTCCTGCTTTAGCGGTCAAATATCCTCGTGCCAAAGTTTTGCTGACCCTAGGTTCTGACGGTGCACAATATTTCGACGGAAACCAGACATTCTCTCAGCCCATTTTCCCTGTCAAAGTCGTGGACACTACTGCCGCAGGCGATACCTTTCTTGGTTACTTCATCGCTGCTACCGCAAAGGGCATTGCCCCACAACAGGCGCTGCGGCGTGCGGCACGCGCTTCTTCCATCGCCGTCTCTCAAAAGGGCGCGGCAAGCTCTATCCCTACTCTGAATGATGTGCTCTCTGCCGAAGAAACGGTTAAATAACCTTTTTATAGGAAGCCATTTATTATTTTATTCAATAGAATGCCGCCGAAATCAGATGGTCTGATTGTATTTTTATTTTCTTTTTTTTGCTGAAAGTGTTAAGATATTTTTTAGAAAACATCTTTGGAGGCATAAGGCAATGATAACCAAACTGGAGCAAGACTACATGATAAGGGCTTTTGACGTCGATCTGAACGGGACATGGCGTCCTTCCGCCATCCTAACGAGAATGCAGGAGATTGCAGAGGATCATGCCATTGCAGTTGGTTTTGGACGCGCCTACCTTGTGGAAACAATGGAGATGGCATGGATGCTTACCCGTCTGCATTTGCAAATGAAACGTTATCCCGCGCTTAACGAAAATATCAAGGTGATCACATGGCCCAGTAAACCTACAAAGTTATATTTTATCCGTCATACCCTGTTTCTAGACGAAAGCGGCACAGAGCTTGGCCGCGCTACCTCCCTTTGGGTCATGTTCAACATCAAGGAACGATATTTATGCCGTACCGGTGACATCGGGGCTAATTATCCTTATGATCCGGATAATGGGATCGCCCTCCCCGAACCGACTAAAATCAGGATGCCCGATTCC
Organism: Christensenella sp.; assembly: GCA_034926635.1. Lineage (GTDB taxonomy): Bacteria > Bacillota > Clostridia > Christensenellales > Christensenellaceae > Christensenella. Next base: position 54,355 of record JAYFQX010000003.1, read on the forward strand.
ATGGATTTTGAATGTACACGGCATGTCGCCTATAGCGAAACAGACATGAACGCGCACATGAACAACGCCAAATATGCCGACTGGTGCTGCGAGCTGTTTGATGCAGATACCCTCAAAAAGAAACAACTGCGTGATTTGCGCATTAATTTTATCGCCGAGGCATATCTGGGCGAACCAGTAGACCTCTATCGCTCCAAAGACGGCGACGGCTGTCTGGTCTGCGGCAAACGCGACGGAAAAACCGTGTTTGACGCATCCCTTACTTGGGAGGAAAGAAAAGGAGGATCAAGCAAATGACAAAAAGAATCGGCATCTTGACAAGCGGAGGCGATTGTCCTGGGCTGAACGCCGCAATCCGGGGCGTTGCCAAAGCCAGCTACGAGCGCATGGAGGATGTGGAAATCATCGGTATCATGGATGGTTTTTCCGGGCTTATCAACGGGCAATACCGTGTTATGGACCGTGAAGAATTTTCCGGTATCCTGACACTTGGCGGAACCATTCTGGGCACCGTTCGTACCCCGTTTAAAGATATGCGCAAAATTGGCAGCGACAATATTGATAAAGTCGCAAACATGGTACAGAATTACGAAAAAATGAAGCTGGATTGCCTTTGCACTCTTGGTGGAAACGGCACCCATAAAACTGCAAACCTTCTCTCTGAAGAGGGTCTTAACATCATCGGGCTTCCTAAAACCATTGATAATGATATCTGGGGTACTGACGTCACTTTTGGCTTTCATACTGCCGTTGGTATTGCGACAGAGGTAATTGACAGGATCCACACCACTGCGGCAAGCCATGGACGTGTGATGCTGATTGAGCTGATGGGAAATAAAGCCGGCTGGCTCACTGTTTACGCCGGTCTTGCGGGGGGTGCTGACGTATTGCTGATCCCGGAATTCCCCTTTGATCGCGAATGCGTGATTAATGCAGTTTCGCGTCGTGCGCAGCACGGGAAACCATTCTCTATTATTGCGATTGCCGAAGGGGCGATCCGCAACGATGAATCGCATCTAAAACGTAAGGACATCCGTACCAAGCTTGCAGAAGAAGGCTATCCGTCCATTTCTGCCCGGCTTGCCCATGCCATTGAGGCGACAACAGGTATGGAAACACGCACTGTTGTTCCCGGCCACATCCAGCGCGGCGGCAGCCCTTGTGCATATGATCGTATTCTCGCTACAAAATTCGGCGTGAAAGCCGCAGAATTGATCTGGGAGAAAAAATTCGGTTATACCGTAGCAATGAAAGATGGCAAACTATCGCAGAACACCTTAAAAGAAGTTGCCGGGAAAACAAAACTGGTAACAGAAAACAGCGATATTGTGCGCATTGCCAAAAACATGGGGATTTGTTTCGGTATTTAAATATCAAAACCGAAAAAGTTTGCACCGCCAATAAATAAAAAACAGCTTTCCATGATAATATTCAAAGAAAGCTGTTTTTATTTCAATGTACAATCAAACCATCCTGTTATGCCGCGTCAAGCATTTTCACAAATTCTTCCGTCGGTAAAGTGGATTCCACCTCAATTTCGCTTCCCTGTGCGATTAAAAACTCCGATAATCCATATTCTGTGCCATTATCTGCCCAATCATAGGTATAACCAAGGCGTGTCCATGGATAAGCGCTGTCGAAATACGACCAGATGATATTTCCATCAAACCATTCCACATAGTCCGCATCCGCCGAATCGCCAAACGCAATATCTTCCACCTGTTTCGTGACATCCGTATCATAGGCGGGTCTTTGCATATCGTCCGGATCTACCCACGCAATCGTGAAATGCGTATACCCTTTGTCAAGGGGCAAACCAATCAGCTGGCAAAAGCGCACATCCCAGTCTTCAATGCCTTTGCTATTTTTCTTATACCACGCTTCCGTCTCGGGCATGCTCATACACCAAACATCTCCCCAATCCAGCGAAACCGTTTCACCATTTGGATATGACTCCGGGTATTTGTGCCAGAATACCATTAAAACCTTTTCCCCGCTTTCATCCCATTGCGCCATATCGCTGTTTTTCGTAAGCTCTACCACGGGTTGTATTTCATCCTGCTCGGCAAACACCGCGTCTTTGACCGCATTCTGGTATAATACTTCCGGTTCTTCCGTTTTTGCACACGCAAACGCGGAAAGCATCACTAACGCAGCCATAATGACAACTAAAATTCTTTTCATCTTATTCCCCCAATGTTGTTTTATCCTCAAAAACTAACGTATCCGTATACCAAATATCTTTTGCCCACGCGTTCCTACCACCAACATGTTGCCAAATACAGCAGGCGACGCTTCGATGTTTGCTCCAAGGTTGATCCTGCTGATTTCCCTGCCGTTGCGAGCATCCAGCAAAATAGCATCCCCTTCCGAATTACAGGTGATCACATAACCGTTCCCCTGCTCGTCATATAAATCAACCGGAGAACTCCAGACATATTTTCCCGTGTTATATTCCCAGACCGTCTTGCCGGTCTTTTTGTCAAGTGCAGTTAAAATGCCCGTACGCACCTGCGGCGTCCGCGCTATTGGGAAGATAACCAGATCCTCTATATTTCCCCTGCCGCATACACAAGTTGCCTGTACGCCGCCGGAAACACCCGCTACCGTATTGCAAAGATATGTATGTTTCCACACATATTCGCCCGTCAGCGCGTTGATCTTGAACACCGGCACATCCCCCAGCTTAAGCCTCCTGCTGGCTGTCCAGTGCAGCGATGTTGCAATATACAGATATGGTACGCCGTCCTCCATGCTGAAAACCGGAGAACCGTTGGTATCGTCTACCACATCCTGCGCCCACACCACTTTCATAGTATCGGTGTCAATACAAAGCAGCGTTCCGCCGTTGTCGGCAATATACAGGTATTGATTCCACATAACCGCGCTGTCTTCCATGCCCAGCCAGTAGCTTTGCTCGCTGGAACGCGCAGTTTGATAGCGCAGCTTCACCGTTTCCGAAGGATTGATCCGCAGCGTACCCATCTGCTTGTCAAATTCTGTATTCAATTTAATTGTGTAAAGAATCCCATTTTCACCGGGCGCAATCAAGGTATCTGCCTGCTCGCATACTAAAACAGAACTGTCATACCCGTGAAATTTGCGCAGTGCAAACGGATCACGGCCACCAAAATCATAAAGCTTGGTGCAATCGATCAGACTGTAAATAAACGCTCTTGCAGGTTCGTCCCCGCAGGAATCCCCAGGTCCTAAATACAGCATAGGAATCCCGCGCGGGTCAAGCGCACCCGCTCCTTTAAACGGCAAACCGACATGAAGGTCATCCCTTGTCTTCTGACCGTCTTCAATATCGATGAAATACACATTTCCATCCATCGTGGAATAGATCGCCTCTGTGAGACCTTCCTTTTCCTTTTTATGCGGATAAATATTCATCATGTGCCTGAGATCAGCGTCCCATTTTACAATCAACGGCTGACCTGTCCATCCGCTTCCCGTCCAAAAGCCTTTTCCATAACCTTTTTCCAGTTTTCCCGTATCGACAGACCATACTTCTTCCAACCGGGACGGCGCTTTTGCAAGTGTACCGTATGCCGCTCCGCTCCTGTGGTTATCCCTACGGAACGTGACGATTCCTTCCATCTTTGTATATGGTTTATCTTCCGGAAAACAGATTGGATCTTTACGCTGATAACTTTCCGTTACCTTCCCGTTCACTTCCAGACCGCAGCGGATGCCAAAATCATCCGGAGTCGTCCCTTTGACAGCCCGCGGCTGTCCCTCTTTTGAAGCTTCTCCCTGGGGATATTGATATACTTTGCTAAATTTACGGAATATTCGCAAAAAGAACAACACAAAAGTATCTAATGCCATCATAAAAATCCGAAATGCCCTACTGGTTTTCATTTTTCTTCCTCACTATTCCAAACAAGATTGCACGTGCAGCGCGCCATAGGTTTCTTCCGGCATCACGCTGTCTTCCGTTATGCCCGCGCGTCCGGCATAACACCGTAAAAACGCTTGCGCCAGCGCCCGGTTTTTTGACCGAATAATAACAGGCTGTTTTAAAAACATACCAAGCGTGGAAACAAAACCCCACATATCAAAATCCATTTTCATGGAACCAAAATCTAAAATCACCGCGTCCGCCACGTCCATGGGGAGCGCATCCATCAGACAAAAGAAATCACCGCTGTGTATCCCGGCATGTACAGACTCCGTTGTGACATCCATTACTGTCGTTTTAAGCGACGGCGTATATTCCACTGTTTCGTACGCAGATGCAAGCATTTCCCTGCCACAGCTTTTCCGTTCCTTCACTTCCGCTTTGTCTACCGCCCGGCGCAGCGCCGCAATATGTCCGGCATCCGTACCACAGCACCCGCCGATAAGCCGAACGCCGCAGTTGATAAAATCCTGTGCCATGCGGGCAAAATCCTCCGGTGTCTGTTTAAAAACGGCAACGCCCGATTCCATTTCCGGCAACCCGGCATTTGGTTTCACACACAGCGGCACATCTGTCACATCCGCCATCTCGCAAATAGGCTCAAGAAGGCTTTCCGGCCCCCCAGAACAGTTTGCCCCTACTGCCGAAGCTCCCAACGCCGAAAATGCAACAGCGCAAGCCGCAGGTGTATTTCCTGACATCGTGCGTTGCCCTTCAAACGTCATACTGGCAAGTATCTCGAGCCCTCCGACCTCTTTTGCCGCAATGATGGCGGCACGCATTTCATTTAAATCCGTAAACGTCTCAAAATTAACGATTCGTATCCCCGCATCCTGCAATGGCTGCAGCTGCTTTTTATAAATCTCCACGGCCATCTCAAACGTCATATCCCCAGCCGGCTGGAAAAACAAACCGGTTGGCCCGATTGACGCCGCTACCCGTACTTCACTGGCAGCAGCCTCTTCTAAAGCAAGGCGCGCACCTTCAAAGTTAATTGGATAAAGGTTTTCTTCCAGACCATGATTCTTCAAAAGCGCCTCATTGGCACAAAAAGTATTTGTCTGGATTACATCCGAACCTGCCTTAATATATTCACGGTGTACTTCCCGTACTTTATCCGGTTGCGATAAATTCCATTCTTCGGCGCTTGCACCTCCCGCAAGACCCTTTCGCTGCAGGACGACCCCCTTGGAACCGTCAAACACAAGAACTGTATCACGATCAAAAAGATGCATATTATCTCCTTTCCGATTCACCCCAAATATTTCCTTTTTACTATTTTTATATTATATCGTAAGTAGGAGCTGAATTCCATTGAGAATTGGAAATAATCGTTTATCCATCGTGAAAATAATTGCTTACAATGGAATATCACTGTTTAATAATACTCAAAATAACGGAGGTGAGACTATGCCATATTCCAATAACAGCCAAAACAAGCGGTTCTTACACTTTGAGGTGCTGGGCATCATTATTGTATGCATTCTGGCGCCCGTCTTTCACTTTCTTTTTGCATGGTCTGGCAACAGCCAGTTTGTCGGGTTGTTTGCCGCCGTCAATGAAAGTGTGTGGGAACATACCAAAATCGTATATTTTCCTTTTTTGTTTTACAGTATTATTGAATACTTTGTCTTGAAGCCGGATTTTCGACGGTTTTTTGTGGCAAAGACAATTTCCATGTCTCTCATTCTTCTGCTTATGGTTACCTTTTTTTATACCTATACCGGTATGTTTGGCATGGAATCGCTGACCGTCGATATTATCTTTACGTTTGTTTTAACTATCCTCGTTTTTTATGTTTCCTACCATCTTTATTTCTCGGGTAAAGCTTTGGAGAAGTATTTCTGTTTCTATCTTGTTTTATTTATTATAATCCTTGCAATGGAACTGTTGTTTACGGCATTTCCACCACATATTCCGTTGTTCCAGGATTCGGAAACGCTGACGTTTGGCTTTCCTGCATGATCCAAAAACTAAAAAACCGCCCATTTTGCAACAAGCGGTTTTTTTCTAACTATTTTAATAAAATCTCATCCATCAAATTATTTTATTTGCTTTCGGCTTTCCATAATCCATGCAGGTTGCAATACTCATAAATAATAAAATCATCGCCGTCCACAATAAATTCTGCCCGCGGTGCTTCCCCCGGCTCTAATATACACCGCTGAATCATTTTCGGTGTTTCCACAGCGATCCACTCAATGTGATGCTCTTCCAGCATTGGGTGCTCCACGCTTCCGATTTGGACTTTCAACCGATCCCCGTCCTTTTCAAAATAAGGGATATGCTTTTCAGCAGCGCCGTCCGTTACACCTGCTTCCAGTTTTACCATCGGTTTTCCGCAACATACCAGTTCCCCGCCGCCATTTTTTATCAAAGCCACGATGTTGCCGCATAACTCGCACCGGTAAAGATCAAATTTTTCTTTCATTCATTATCACCCCTTCCAAAATTTCACCGCCTCATTGCAATGTTGTTACATTATTAAACGCCTTACAGCATCCTGAAACGAATTTTCGCTATTCGTCATGTTTTTTGGAAAAATATGATTTGTATTCCAGCCTGTTCCTTCCGGGGAAGAGATATTCGTACAGCTCAATAAAATAATCATCCGTCATACTGCCGATATAATCTACTACAACCTGGTTGGCCTCTTCTTCCATATACTGCCGCTTCAGTTCTTCAGCTCGCTCAAATCCACTGAAAACATGATTGATATGATGACGAAAAATCGGCGTACTCATATTTTTTTGCTTGAAGTCTGCAAGAAGTCTTCCATAAACTTCTTCAAACATCGTCCGCAACATCGGGTATGGTTCATTTTTATCCTGCGGTTCATAAATCTGCTTATAGTTTACTTTTTTTTCATAAGCAAGCGCATCCGCAAATGCTGGATCTAATTTGATATACGGCTTCCCATAGCTGCCCGAAACAACGTTGGTAATGATATTATTGATAAAATCGGAGTTTGTTGACCCCAAAACATTGTTTTCCGAAAATGGTTCCTCTATGCCGATCTTCAATAATTTTGCGTCTTGCCTGTCTTTTCCAAGATAGGCGATCACGTCTGCAAGACGCACCACGCACCCTTCCAGCGTCGCAGGAATCAGTTTTCCCACCGCGGCTTCCTCTGTATAGCATTCTTCCATCTGTCTGTCAAATTCCAAAAAAGATTCCCTTGTGTCCCCGTGCACATACGGATGTGGAAGATATTCCCCACTCACCTTTTCCCCGTTATGGCAAAGGATCCCGTTAAGCACTTGCAGGCTGATATTTAAAGAAAGTACTTTATCTAAGATCCGTGCGCTGTGTACGTTGTGGTTAAAATAACGCCCCGTATTACCATGATAAATATGCGACAAAAAACGTTCTCCAGCGTGACCGAAAGGCGTATGCCCAAGATCGTGCCCCAGAGAAATCGCTTCAATCAAATCAAGGTTTAAATTCAGCATCCTGCCAATATTACGCGCGATCCGCGAAACAAGCTGTACGTGCAGAATCCGGCGCGTGATATCATCGTTTTTATAAAGAGAAAATACCTGTGTTTTGTCAGCATACCGGTTAAAATAACGGCAATATAAAATACGCTCACAGTCTTTTGCAAAATTTGGGCGCTGTACGCGAAAAGCTTCTTCTTCTCTCCTCACGGACGCAGCGTCGCGCGTCGCATAGCAGAGCATTTCATCTTGTTTTTTCTTTAAATCAGCTGTTACCGCGTCGCGCACTTCCGGCGCAAGCTCCAGATATTTTTTTTCGCGTTTCCTCTTCATCTTTTGCCTACCCTTTTTTGTTTCTATTATAGCATAGGGACAGACGTTATGCTTTGTAAACTTATTCTGAATAAATAGCCAATTCCGGCTGCGTTTCGTTTACAATCAAAACTACCTGTGTATCATAAATAAAATCAATGCAAAATGGAGGACAAATTATGAAAAAAATATTGATAGTCGCATTGGCAGCCGTATTTTGCGCTGCCTTCACATTTGCCGGGTGTTCTGCTTCTAACGGATCCAGCGCATCGCAATCTGCCGCAGCTTCACAATCTGCGCAGGATGACCAAATTTTGGCGGTAAAGGGTGAGATCACGGAAATTACAGTCAATGGCGATACAACTTCTGTTACGGTAAGCAACGGTTCTGAAGATGCCGCATACCAAACCCTTGTACTCAATATCACCGAGGATACTCCCATTGAAATCAATGGCAAAACCGATGATTATGATGACGGCATGCTGAAAACCGGAGACTCTGTAGAGGCTTACCTTTCTTCTAACTCCCCGGTCACTGCGTCCGAACCACCTATTGCTACGCCAAACCGCGTTGTGGTGATATCACAGGGCGCTGCATCCTCAGCCGCTGTCCAAACGGAATACGAAGGAACCATCACCGAAATTACAAAAGATGGCGAGAATGTAATCCTTTATGTGCAGGAAGATGAAACTGCTGATCCGGCAGATGATGTAAATGCCGTGGTTTCCGGAGAAACGATTATCGTTTCCGAAACTTCCGGAAGCAATTTAACCGCAGATGATTTGCAGGTCGGGCAGAAAATCACCGTGACCACCAACGGTGTGGCGACATTTTCCATTCCGCCGCAGGTGAGCGCGCAATCTATTGCAATTCACGACGCGCAGACAAAATAATAACATAAAATCCGTATATAACGGTTTATCTTGTTACAAAAGGCTCCGGTATACCGGAGCCTTTTGTAATCTTTTCATGAAAATCATCGTAATTTTTTATTGCGCGCCATCCATGACTGTTACCATAACGGCTTTTTGTGCATGCAGCCGGTTTTCCGCTTCATCAAAAATTTCCTGCGCATGCGCTTCGAAAACTTCTGTTGTGATTTCTTCTTCCCTGTGCGCCGGCAGGCAATGCTGTACCATGGCGTCGGGTTTTGCCACAGCCATTACATCTTTGTTGATCTGGATTCCAGTAAAAGCCTTTTTCCGTTCTTCCGCCTGCGATTCCTGTCCCATAGACGCCCATACATCGGTAAACAACACATCCGCATCCTTTGCGGCTGCGTAAACATCCTGAGAAATCGAAAAATTTGGATTTCCGTTTGCAAATTCCAAGACGGAAGCGTCGGGATAATAGTCTTTCGGGATCGCACAGGCAACCTGCATCCCTACCTTCAATCCGCCGACGATCAACGAATTCGCCATGTTATTTCCATCGCCGATATAGGCCATCTTCAACCCGTCAAAACTTTTTTTATATTCCCTGATCGTTTGCAGGTCCGCAAGTACCTGGCACGGATGCGCAAAATCGGTGAGACCGTTAATGATCGGGATATCACCGTATTTTGCGAGATCTTCCACCTCCTGCTGTGCGAAGGTGCGGATCATAATCCCATCAAGGTACCGCGATAAAACGCGCGCCGTATCTTGCACCGGCTCACCCCTGCCGATCTGCAAATCGTTTGAAGAAAGGAACAGCGGATATCCGCCGAGCTGCACCATTCCTACCTCAAAAGAGACCCTGGTACGCGTAGAGGATTTCTGGAAAATCATCCCCAGCGTTTTTCCCGCTAAAATCGGATGCTTAATCCCCTGTTTGGTTTCAGCTTTCAATTTGTCCGCTAAATCGAGTATCTCTATAATCTGCTCTTTGCTCAGATCGCTCATTTTCAGCAAATGTTTCATTTTGGCACCCCTTTTTCTATGATAATTATTTCAATATTTATAATTATACATTGAAATGAATATTTATGCAATACATTTTTTATCTTTCCGCCTGCTGTTCACAATAAGCGCAGCGGTAGATTCCATGCTCAGGGTCTGTCAGAATGAATACGTGGGGCAGTTCCTGCTCTACCGAAGTAATACACCGCGGATTCTTGCATTTTACAATATTCACAACCTTCTCCGGCAATGTCAAATTCATTTTCCTAATGATCTTGCCGTTATCGATGATGTTGACCGTGATATGCGGATCAATAAACCCCAGCATTTCCAGGTCTGTTTCGATCTCGTTTTCAATTTTTATAATATCTTTGCGCCCCATGCGGTTACTCTTCACATTCTTGATCATCGCAACGCTGCAATCCAGCTTATCCAATCCTAAATAGTTATAAATATCCATTGCTTTTCCGGCTTTAATATGGTCTATCACCACACCGCGTTCCAAACTGTCTACGCTTAACATTACGCATCTACCTCCAACATCGTCATAATCAAAGCCATCCTGACAAATTTTCCGAATAACGCCTGCTTAAAATATACTGCGCGCGGGTCTTTATCTATCTCGACCGAAATTTCGTTTACACGCGGCAGCGGATGCATGACAATCATATCGCTTTTGGCAAGCTTCATCTTTTCCGTATTCAGGATATAACTGTCGCGCAATCGAACATAATCCTCTTCGTTAAAAAATCTCTCCCTCTGTACACGGGTCATATATAGGATATCCAGTTCGCTGATTACCTCTTCTAAACGCTCGTACTGCACATATGAAACATTTTTATTGTTCTTCAGTACATCTTCCTTTACATAACGCGGTACTTTTAACTCCTTTGGCGAAATAAACACGAACCGAATATCGGAATAGCGCGATAACGCCCTGATCAAAGAATGCACTGTTCTGCCAAACTTAAGGTCTCCGCACAAGCCGATCGTCAGGTTGTTCAGCCTGCCTTTCAGCGAACGGATGGTAAGGAGGTCTGTGAGTGTCTGTGTGGGATGCTGATGTCCGCCGTCCCCCGCGTTGATCACCGGAATTTTAGCGTTCTGAGCCGCAACCGCCGCCGCGCCTTCCTTGGGATGCCGCATTGCGATAATATCTGCATAGCATTCAACTGTGCGCACCGTATCGGCGACGCTTTCGCCTTTAGATGCCGAGCTGTTGTCTGCTCCCGCAAAGCCGATCACCGAACCGCCAAGCTCCAGCATAGCCGCTTCAAAGCTCAGCCTTGTGCGTGTAGAAGGTTCAAAAAAAAGTGTTGCAAGTTTTTTATGCCTGCACACTTCCTGGTATTTTTCCCTGTTATCCATAATTTTGTCCGCCAAATCCAGCAACTGATCAATTTCTTCTGTCGTGATGTCCATTGGGTCAAGTAATTGTTTCATACAGTTCCTCCGTTTCTGTAAGCCTGAAAATGCTTCTTAATATAAAAAAACGTCTTTCCACATACAGAAAGACGCTACTCGCTTATCGCTCGCTTGTTCTAAACCTTATCAGCCTCTCTGTACTAATTTAAAGGTTTCTTTATTTATCCTTGACTATTTTACTACACAACCCGGTCATTGGCAATAAAAAATATAAATAATTTACAATTTCGTTTATCTCTGCTGTAAATAACCTATCTTATAAATGAGAGCGAGGTGAACTTGATGATGCGTTATATGATTGTAAAAATAATTTTATTGTGCCTTGTCATTACGGCGGGCATTGCAGTGATGATCTCTGCATGCTCTCTTTCTCCCGCTGTTTCGCAGGATTTGCTTGGGGTATTTCATTCCCCGGCGCACAACACAAGGCTCCCCACGGCATAGGATCGGCTTACATCAACGGCGCAAAAACCCGTAGGATCGCCTGCATTAATTTGATATACCAATGGCGATGATGCATTTGTTCATAGCTGATTTCCTGACATCGCGACAGCGTTTTAATATAGTCTTCTTTCAGTTGCGACACAGCGCGCGTGTGGTACATCCATACGCCGCATTCATAGTGCAAAAACAAACTTCGGTAATCCAGATTAACCGTTCCGATAATGCCCAAGGTGTCATCACAGACAAAAGTTTTGGAGTGGATAAATCCGGGTGTATATTCATAAATCCGCACGCCGGATTCCAGAAGCTGTTCATAATATGCTCTTGTTACCATAAAAACTGCTTTTTTGTCCGGAATATGCGGCGTTGTAATTCTTACATCCACCCCGCTTTTGGCAGCATTGGTGAGTGCTGCCATCAGCTCATTATCCAAGATCAAATATGGCGTATTGATATATAGATACCGACCTGCACGGGTTATCATATTCATATACGTATTTTCGCTGACATATTCTTCATCCATGGGGTCGTCCATATACGGCTGCACATAACCGTCTGTGGTAATCCCCTCAAAGGCGGAAGTATCAGGACGAAAATCATCATAATGCGGGCATTCCCCCGTCATAAAATTCCATGCCTGCAAAAACATAACGACAAACGACCAGGCTGCGCGACCCTTCAGCATCACGGAAGCGTCCTTCCAATGCCCAAAGCGCTCTTCTGCGTTGATATATTCATCCGATAAATTTGTTCCGCCGCAAAAAGCGGTATGACCGTCTATCACCGTAATCTTGCGATGATCGCGGTTATTGAAAATTGAGGAAAGCTCAGGCTTCAGCGGATTGAACACCTCGCACTTGATCCCCATTTCCCGCAATTTTTTATAATACTGAAACGGAAGGATACGCGCGCATCCCACATCATCATAAAGAAATCGCACGTCTATGCCCTGCGCCGCTTTTCGCTGTAAAATTTCGAGGACTGCGTCCCACATGGCGCCCTGCTTTACGATAAAATATTCCATAAAGATATACTTTTGCGCTGTTTCAAGTTCTTCTTTCAACGCCTCAAAAAATCGTTCTCCACTTGGCAGGTATTCTGTTTGTGTCTGCGCATAGGCCGGACACATACAGGCATTCCTGATGTACTCAGACTGCCGGAGCACACTCGCGCTTTGTCGGTTTAATCCCCTTGTCACGTTTTCCTCCTGCGCGAACTCTTTGGCACTGCTTGCATAAATCGCTTTGGCACGCTGACGCGTCCGGCGGCTCATTCGGCGCTGACTGAAAAATAAGTATAATAAAATACCCAAAACCGGCATAATGAGCACCGGAATCATCCATGCCAATTTATAGGTAGAATTCTGGCGCTTATTCACGATCCAAAGTGCCATAACCAAACTTGCTAAATATAAAAACAAACGGAATTCCTGATATTCATCTTCAAAATACACGAAGATACTGATAATCAGCCATGCCTGAATGCCGATTAGTGCAAATACAATAAAAATACGGCTGGTAAAAAACCCTAAAATCTTTTTCATCGTCACCCCGCTCCAATATCATTTTATATTGTACGACTATTTGCGCATCCTTTCAATCATACCCCGGTTTCTGTATCAAAAAACACCGTATTGCCATACGGTGTTTTTCTTAGCTTATGTTTATTCAGTTTGCCACTTTTCCCTGCCGTGCATATATGTCGGAAGCAGCAACGGCGATACCGTATCTGTTTCAATCCCTGCTTCGGCCATTTCCTTTGCATACTTCTTCACGTGGGAAAGCGTGAGCGCGCCAAGGCTTACGCTCTTGCTTCTTTTGGCTGCCTGCTGTCCGGCATTACGTCCGAACACAATCACATCCAAAAGCGAATTGCCCATCAAGCGATTACGCCCATGGATTCCTCCAACCGCTTCGCCCGATACAAACAGGTTGCTGACACCGCTCATTCCATTGACGCCGATATCAATGCCGCCATTCTGATAATGCAGCGTTGGATATACCAAAATCGGTACCTTACGCATATCAATATCGTATTTCAAATACATTCTGAGCATGGCAGGCAGACGTTTTTCCAACGTACCTTCCCCATGGATGATGTCGATCATCGGGGTATCCAGCCAAACCGCTGCACCTTCAGGTGTTTTTACGCCTTCTTTATTTTCACTGCATTCACGAATAATACAAGCCGCCGCAACGTCACGCGTTTCTAGCGGATGCATGAACGCCACACCGTCCCGGTTGACCAGCATCGCGCCCAACGAACGTACTTTCTCTGTTACCAGCGCTCCAAAAATCTGATCGGGGAATGCCACGCCCGTTGGATGATATTGCAGCGTATCTGCATAAAGCAATTTTGCGCCTGCACGGTAGGCGAGGATCAGCCCGTCCGCCGTTGCGCCATAATGGTTAGAGGTCGGGAATCCCTGATAATGCAACCTTCCCGCACCGCCGGTCGCTATAATCACGGTTTTTGCACGCGCAATCATATATTCCTTTGTCTCCATGTTCTGAAGTACCGCGCCCGCAACATTTCCGACATCATCCTTTAAAAGCTCGATTGCCGCTGTAAAATCTACGATCGGAATCCCACGGTTTATTACTTCGTCCCGCAAAACACGCATGATCTCAGCGCCGGAATAATCTCGTGCCGCATGCATCCTTTTACGCGATGTACCTCCGCCGTGGATGGTGATCATCGTGCCATCCGGCTCTTTATCAAACATCACGCCCAGCTCGTTGAGCCACTTTACTGCGCCGGGGCCTTCCAGCACCAGCTTTTTTAGAAGATCCGGTTTATTGGCATAATGACCGCCGCCCAACGCGTCCAGATAATGGATCGCAGGAGAATCATTTGCCTTATCGGCAGCCTGAATGCCGCCCTCTGCCATCATAGTGTTGGCGTCTCCCATACGCAGCTTTGTCACAATCATGACGTTCGCACCCGCCTTATGGGCTTCGATTGCCGCGGAAGCGCCCGCGCCGCCGCCGCCGATCACCAATACGTCAACGTCGTATTCAATCCGGTTTAAATCAAGGTTTAATCCACTGACACGGCTGTTTGCCTGCAAAAGCGCCGCCAGTTCTTTCGGCACTTTCTCTCCCTTATTCGGGCCTATTTTCAATTCTTCCAGACAATCTTCTTTATAATCCGGATGAAACCGGCTTAATACTTCGTCTTTTTCCTCGGCGGTCATTCTGCGGGGCTCCACGCCGATCCTCTGTGCTCTTGTATCTTCCACCTTTTCGACAGAAGCAAGCATTTCCGGTGTAAACATCTTTCCCGCCTCCTTATTCTTCGATTTCTCTATGGTTATAGAGTTCTTTGAGTTCTTCAATTGGTTTTTGCGCGATATCTTCCAATAGCTTTGTGAAATCGCCTTCTGTGATATCGTGTACGCGCTGCGTAAGATGCTTTGCCTCCGGCGCGATATACTTTCCTGTCAGACGGCGCGCAAGCAGCGCGACCTGCGGATGCGAAATCTCTGCCGGACACCGCGACGAGCAAACGCCGCACATTACGCAGTCAAACGAAAGTTCCGCGCATTTCTCATATTCCCCACGCTGGGCATGGGCGATATACTGCATGACCTTTAAATCCTGCGTACAGCTTTTTGTACATGCGTTACAACCGATACATTTATAAATCTCCGGATATAACTGCATCATAATCTGTTCCGTTGGCTTAATTTTTTCCATCTCGTAGTTTTGCTTGACCACCGGGAAAAACGGAAGCGTCGCCACGTACATATTGTTTTCGACCGTGGTTTGGCACGCCAGGCAGAATTTTAAAGTATTATCCCCTTTGATTCTGTAAATCGTTGCGCACGCGCCGCAAAAACCGTTTCGGCAGCCGCATCCGCGCACGAGTTGATACCCCGCATATTCCATAGCCCCCATAATGGTAAGGCTGGCCGGCACGCTGTATTTCTTCCCCATCAAGAAGACATCTACCATTTCCTTTATCATTTATGCGATTCTCCTCTCACAATCAATATTCATCCGGCAGTTCGGCGAGCTCGTCGCAGCGGAATACCGGGCCGTCTTTGCACACATATTTGGAACCAATGTTGCAGCGTCCGCACTTGCCAACTCCGCATTTCATTTTCAATTCCATTGTGGTATAAACCTGTTTTTTATCAAAGCCCAGCTCTGCAAGCGCACCGAGCACAAATTTAATCATGATCGGCGGACCGCAGACCAAAGCGGTTTTGTTGGTATCAAAGCCAAGCTCTTTGACATAATTGGGTACAAACCCAACGTGCCCGTCCCAGCCTTCCTGCTCGCGGTCGATCGTCAGATATACGTTTACATCCTTTGCGCCGCTCCACTCTTCCCTGATTTCATTGATATCCACCAAATCATCCATGGAACGCGACCCGTAAACAATATCGATCTTTCCGTAATTCTCACGGTAATGCAGCACATAGTTAATCACGGAACGCAGCGGTGCAAGACCGATGCCGCCCGCAATAAACAACAGATCCTTGCCTTTGAGTTCTGTCTCCACAGGGAAAGCATTGCCGTACGGTCCGCGGATAGCGATTTCCTGCCCCACATCCATCTGGTGCAGCCAATCTGTCAGGCAGCCGCATTTCTTTATGCTGAATTCCATATATTCGGTGTTGGTCGGAGAAGATGTAATCGAAAACATCGCTTCCCCTACACCGGGGATCGAAAGCATGGCGCATTGCCCTGGCATATGGGAAAAGCATACGCCGCCGTCCGGCGCGTTAGCCCGGAAAGTCTTTACATCCGGCGTATCTTTTCTGATATCGGTGATCACTCCCACTATGGGGATCAGCGTGTCTTTTCTTTTCTCGTCAAAATTCATTGCATTACTCATTTGCGCCCTCCCCCAAGGTCTTAATCACCTTTACAATATTCATAGAAATCGGGCATTTTGCAACGCAGCGTCCACATCCAACACAAGAAAACATCCCATCGTTGTTCGCGGGGAAATATACCAATTTGTGCATAAAACGCTGACGGAAACGCTCAAGCTGTGATTTGCGCGGATTTCCGTGTGCCATCATGGTAAAATCGGAATACATACACGAATCCCAACAGCGGAACCGCTTGACCCCGTGACCGGTATCAAAATCCCTGATATCATAGCACTGGCAGGTTGGGCATACAAACGTGCATGTCCCGCAGCCGATGCATGCGCTGGATAAATCCTCCCATTCCGGCGCATCAAACAATTTTTGTGCCGCTTCTCCACCAAAATGATCGAGTTTCAGATCTTTCAGCGGCAGACGAGACAAAACGTCCTTTGCCGCTTTTATCGTATCATCAATTTCTGCTTTTTTGGCTTCCTGCGTCAAACCCTGTATGGATTTTAAAAAGGTTTTTCCCTTCTCGCTCAATGCTTTCAAATACAAGTCTGTCTCTGTCATCCACGCGGCAACATCGCCTGTCGGATCTGTCGCATCGATGCCAAAGGCACTGCAAAAGCAAGTTTCTTCCGGCTCGTTGCAGGCCAGCGTCACTACTGTGCCGTTTTCCCGCCGCGCCTGATAATAGGTATCGACCGGCTCGCTTAAAAAGACGCGGTCTAAAACCTCAAAGCTCTTTGCATCGCAAGGACGCACACCAAAAACAACAAACGGCTCATCCGGTTCTGCCGGCGGAAGCACAGAAATATTCTTCCCTTCCATTTTAAAAGAGACTAAATCTTCGCTCTGCGGAAAAAATACATCCTTTGCGCTGCGTACCGTGTTCAGTGTCTTCAGCTTCACACGATCTCCCTCGTTCCAGCGGTCAAAGTTCACTTTCCCTTTTTTATCGATCGGCAAATACAATGCCTGTGATTCGTTTATCGTGGAGAAAAGCTCTCCCAAGTGGTCAAGCGCTATTTTACGCATTACTTTTCCCCTCCTTTTTCTATGATATCCGGCTCTACGTCACCCTGCTCATAGCTTACCAACGGCCATTCGGATTCCGTATCTTCCCCAGCCTGATATTCCCCATAAAATTCATTGGCGTCCTTGATAAACTTGCGGTTCAGCAGGTGCAGCGGAATTCCCTGCGGGCATACGCGGCTGCATTCTCCGCAATCCGTGCAGCGTCCCGTGACATGGAACGCACGAATAATATGATACATGTTCTCTTCAAACGTATCGGTGTTTGCCTTGCTGGCGACACCTGATGCGTTGTTATCAAATACGCATTTCACACAGGTACACGCGGGACATACGTTGCGACACGCGTTGCAGCGGATACACTTGGAAAGCTCGCTGCGCCAGAATGCAAATCGCTCGTCCGGCGTCATTGCTTCCAAACGGCGTACCATGCCAAACCTATCATATTTCTTCATATTTACAGGGTTTGGGTCTTCTACCACCTCGTCAAACGCCATATGCTTGCTTCCCTTGCACGCAAGGCATTTTTCCAGAAGCACATCTCCCGTCAGGCAGGTCTTATCGCCGTACAACGTACTGACCTGTAACTCGCCGAAATCGTCAGCTGCTTCTTCTACAGGCTCGATCTTTAAGTTTTCTTTGATCCCGGTAATGCCTTTGATCCCCTTGGCATGCAGCTTATTGATATCCGCCATACCATGGCACGGAATCCCCAAAACAAAAACCTTGTCCCTGTCGATCCTGTGTTCCTTTAAAAGCTGGTTAAAGCTGTAGGTATCACACGGCTTCAGCGGAACCATAATGGCACCGTCCTTTTTACACTCTTTCACAAGATATTTACTGAGATTTGCGCCGCAAAAACTGTTATAAACCAAATCGTCAAGGTTATCCAGTCCGAAAATAGCCGGCGTATTATCGTAAAAATATTCGCCTTTTTTCCACCCGAGCACTCTGGTCACGATGCCTTGCGCAAGCAGGTCTTTCGCCCTGTCTTTGATAATTTTTTCTATTCCTTGCATCGTAAGTCCTCCAGTCTCTTGTTTTCGCCCAGCTCACAAATTGTGTGTACAAAATCGTTCATCACCTTGGAAAAACGCTGTCCTTCTGCGGCGGATACCCATTCCACCCGGGTACGTTCGCGCTCGATCCCAAGATAGTCCAGCATGCTGAACAGCAATGTCATCCTACGCCGTGCGTAGTAATTCCCTGTAGAATAATGGCAGTCCCCAGGATGACACCCGTTGATAATCACACCGTCCGCACCGCGTTGGAACGCCCTTAAAATAAACATCGGGTTTACGCGGCAAGAACAAGGTACGCGTATTATTTTGACGTTTGCAGGATAATTCAGCCTGCTCGTCCCTGCAAGATCCGCGCCCGCGTAGCTGCACCAGTTACAGCAAAAGGCAACGATCAGCGGCTGAAACCCTTCTTTTTTGATTTCGTTTAATTCCTGCATATTGCATCTACCTCCGCCATGATCTGCCTGTTTGTAAATCCTTTCAGATCCATCGCCCCCGACGGGCAAGTAACGGTGCAGGCGCCGCAGCCCTGGCAGACCGCTTCATTAACCTGTGCGATTCTGCGCACTTCCCTCACACCATGGTCGTTTACTTCTTTTTCAATATAATCGATTGCGCCATACGGACATACGTTTTTGCATGCGCTGCAGCCATTGCATAAAAGTTCATTGGAACCTGCGACACAAGGATTGCAGCTCAGCTTGTCCTTTGCAAGCAGCCCGATCACCTTGGATGCTGCCGCACCCGCCTGTGCAACCGTCTCCGGAATATCTTTTGGTCCTTGGCATACGCCCGACAAAAAGACGCCCGCCGTAGGACTTTCCACTGGACGCAGCTTGGGATGTGCCTCCGTAAAGAAATCATTGGTATCCATACTGGCTGTCAGCATGGTAGCAAGGCTTCTCGCACTGTCGTCCGGCTCAATTGCCGCGGCAAGCACCACGAGGTCCGCGTCGATCACAACCTGCTCGTCCACCAGCAAATCCGATCCCTGCACGCGCAGTTTTCCATTTTCTGCTGCAACCTTGCCAACCATTCCTTTGATATAATCCACATCATATTGTTCTACCGCACGGCGTTGAAACTCGTCAAAATTTTTGCCCGGCGTACGCACGTCAATATAGAACACATGAACATCGGTATCAGGATATTTTTCGCGGACAAGCATCGCGTGCTTCGCGGTATACATACAGCATATTTTGGAACAATACGGCTTACCGCATCCGGAAGTATCCCTTGATCCTACGCACTGCACAAACACGATCGTCTTCGGGTGTTTTCCGTCCGATGGACGCAGCAACACGCCTTTTGTAGGACCTGCCGCATTCATCAGGCGCTCAAATTCCAGCGATGTAATGACGTCCGCATTCTGCGAATATCCGAATTCGTCAAATTTCTCAAGTGAAATTGGTTTGAAGCCCGTTGCAACGATGATCGCTCCATACTGGCGGTTGATGATCTCATCCTGTTGGGCAAAATCAATCGCTTTTGCAGCGCACACTTTTTCGCAAAGACCGCATTTGCCGGTTTTATAATGCAGACACGCATCATGATCAATGACCGGCATATTGGGGATTGCCTGCGCGAACGGCACATAAATCGCTCCTCGCGTGGAAAGATTTGCGTTAAATTCGCTTTTTGCCTTACGCGACGGACATTTCTCCGTACACAGCCCGCAGCCCGTACAAAGGTCTTCCTTTATATTCCGTGCTTTTTTACGGATATCAACGCTAAAATTTCCGACAAAGCCGGAAACTTTTTCTACTTCGCTATACGTATAAAGATGGATCTTTTCGTTCTGCGCAGCATCCACCATTTTGGGTGTCAGGATACAGGCAGCACAGTCGAGCGTCGGGAATGTCTTATCAAGCTGCGCCATTTTTCCGCCGATCGTGGGAGATTTCTCCACAATATCGACTTCATACCCCGCGTCCGCAATATCGAGCGCCGTCTGAATCCCCGCGATCCCGCCGCCGATCACCAGCGCGCGTTTTACTACCGGGCTTTCCCCCGCCACCAGCGGTGTATTCAAATTCAATTTGGCGACCGCTGCCTTTGCAAGGATGATGGCTTTTTCCGTACCCTCTTCTTTATCCTTATGAATCCACGAACATTGCTCGCGAATGTTGGCGATCTCCACCATATAGGGATTGATCCCCGCCGCTTCCGCTGTCTTGCGGAAGGTTACCTCATGCATTCTCGGGGAACAGGAACAAACCACAACCCCCGTGAGGCCGTGTTCCTTAATCGCATCTTTGATGAGCGATTGCCCGCCTTCCGAACACATATATTGATAGTCTGCTGAAAAAACAACGCCCGGCTCACCTTTTACAGCCTGCGCGACCGCCGCAACGTCAACCGTCGCCGCGATATTGCTTCCGCACCAACAGACAAAGACTCCTATTCTCTGCAAATAAATCACTACTCCTCTCGTCGGAACACGCCGGATCTTCATACCATTTTTCGGCAAGACTTCCCGTCGCTTTCCTCCTGTTTTCCGTGCGGTCTTCCTGCACCGTCACGGTATCATTCCTTCGCCGCACCTGTCGTTTTCAATCGGTGCGCCGTTAAAAACTTTATTTTGCGTATTTGCGGAATGCGCTGACGATTGCCTGCTGCGGCAGATCTTGATCCAGCAACTCCGGTATCTCTTCCGTCTGCAAATGGTTTGCGTCCTTTTGGCGAATAACCGCCAGTCGAACCGCTTCCACCAGCCGCGCAGGTTCTACGCTCCGCGGACAACGCTCGATACAGGCAAAGCAGGAAAGGCACCGCCAAAGCGATTTGGATTTCATTAACGCGTCGATCCGCCCTTTACGCACCATGGAAACAAACTGGTGCGGATGATATTCCATCTCCTCATAAGCCGGACATGTCCCGGAGCATTTTCCGCATTGCATACATTTACGCGGGTCTACGCCGCTGATTTGTATAATTTCTTCCGCAAGCTCTTTGTTTGTCTGCATAACGCGGTCACTCTCCTTCCTTGATGCCAAGTGCCTCGGCCAAAAGTTCTGTAAAATAATACACGTTTACCTTATGATCCTTCTTGTTTTGATCCAGGTTATACCTGCAAAGCGGACATGCGGTAACGACTGCTTCCGCCCCCATATTTTGCGCCGAATCTAAAATCCGGTCGCACATCTTGACAGACGTTTTTTTATCGTCTAAAATCACATAACCTCCGCAACATTCATTGCGGTACGGATATATGATCGGCTCCGCGCCAATCGCCCGGATAAAATCTTCGATAATCGTAGGATTTTCCGGGTTATCAAACTCCATCTCCGCACTGGGACGCAGGAGCAAACAGCCATAATAAGCGCCAATTTTCCTGCCTGTCAAAGGTTTTACAACCTTCTTCTTGATTTCGTCAAACCCAATTTTGTCGCGCAGCAGCTCCAAATAATGCAATACCTTTGTTTCTCCGTTGTAGTCGCCGCTTTCAAGCTGCAAATAACGGTTCACCTTGCCGCACATATCCGCGTTTTGCGCCATCTCACGATTCGTACGTTTGATGACATGGTGGCATGCGCTGCAAAGGGTAATTAAATCGCTTCCGTTATCCCTGCTGGCAGCAAGCGCGCGCACCGCCGAAAGCTTCGTCGCTATTTCGTCGGTCGCCATGGGGTATACCGCGCCGCAGCATTGCCATTCGGGAAGCTCCTCTAATGTGATATCAAAGACCTGCGTACATTTTCTCGCATATTCATCCAGCTCTTTTGCCTTTGTTTTTAATGTGCATCCCGGATAATAACTAAAAATCATGTTGTCTTCCAACAAAACCAATTCGGTTTTTTTGGCTCCTCCTTCTTTCAGTCTGTTCCATTTTGTTACACCCTCAGTCTTAAATCATTTCCTCCGGGTGGAATACTTCGTCAAACTTCTCCGGCGTCAGGAATCCAAGTTTCACACACGCCTCTTTTAAAGAAATATTTTCTTTATGCGCCTTTTTCGCTGTTTTTGCGGCATTATCATAACCGATATACGGGTTAAGCGCCGTTACCAGCATCAGCGAATTATGGAGATTATGCTCCATTTTTTCTTTGTTCGCCCGAATCCCCGATGCGCAATTTTCGTTGAAGGACGCAATGCCGTCTGCAAGCAACCTGACCGATTGCAGGAAGTTATAAATACATACCGGCATGAATACATTTAGTTCAAAATTACCCTGCGAAGCTGCCATTCCGACCGCCACATCGTTTGCCATTACCTGCACTGCAACCATCGTCATGGACTCGCACTGCGTCGGATTGACTTTGCCCGGCATAATAGAACTGCCCGGCTCGTTTTCCGGGATGAAAATTTCGCCCAGTCCATCACGCGGACCGCTTGCCAGCCAGCGAACATCGTTTGCTATTTTCATGAGATTCGCCGCAAGAGCCTTGAGCGCGCCGTGCGCAAAGACCAAATCGTCTTTTGAGGTAAGCGCATGAAACTTATTTTCCGCCGTAACAAAATCTTTGCCTGTCAGCACGCCGACCTGCTTCGCAATTTCTTCCGCGAATCCCTTGGGGGCATTCAGCCCCGTGCCGACCGCAGTCCCGCCGAGCGCCAGTTCCTTAAGACCCGGCAGCGTCGCCAGCAACATGGTTCTTGTTTTTTCGATCATGTTACGCCAGCCGCTGATTTCCTGAGAAAACGCAATTGGCGTTGCATCCTGCAGATGCGTGCGTCCGCTTTTTACAATTCCCTCGTTCTCTTTCTCCAACCGCTTAAAGGTTTTAATCAGACCGTCCATCTGCGGGATCAGCCTGTCTTCTATTCCAAGTACCGCGGCAATATGCATCGCCGTCGGAAACGTATCGTTCGAGCTTTGCGATTTATTGACATCATCGTTTGGATGCAACAGTTTCTTCCCCGCGATTTCATTTCCCCGGTTCGCGATTACTTCATTTGCATTCATGTTAGATTGTGTGCCGCTCCCCGTCTGCCATACAACCAACGGAAAATGATCGTTTAGCTTCCCTGCCGTTACTTCGTCGCAGGCTGCCGCAATCGCATCTTTTTTCTCCCCGTCCAGCTTACCGAGGTTATAATTTGCAATCGCCGCGGCTTTTTTCAAAATCCCGAAAGCGTGCGTGATCTCGCGCGGCATTACTTCCCCGCCGATTTTAAAGTTTTGCAGGCTGCGTTGCGTTTGCGCCGCCCAATACCTGTCCGCCGGAACCTTCATTTCTCCCATTGAGTCCCGTTCCATACGATATTCCATTACTGGCACCTCCCAATCCGGTCAAATTTTAATTTGTTGAATTACGTTTTTCAGGACGTCCGCGCTATGGCGAAGCTTCCCGATTTCTTCATCAGTAAGAGGCGGGAGGATATTCCCGCATACGCCTTCCGGTCCAACGATAAACGGAATGCTCAGGCAAACATCTTCAATACCGAATTCCCCATGCAGCATGGAAGATACCGTCATTGCCGTATTTGTGCTTCCGAACATACACTCCACAATTGTGCATACTGAAATGGCAATTGCAAAAAACGTCGCACCCTTCCGCTCAATAATTTTTCCGCCGGAAGTACGGATATATTGCTCGATCTCGTTGGTGTTGATCTCTGGATGCAAAAGCCCGTTGTAATGAAAACCTTTTTCATAATCCAGAAAATTGATCGCCCCTACCTGTGCAATCGACCACGGGACAAAAGAACTGTCGCCATGCTCACCCAAAACATAAGCGTGAATGTTTTTTTGACTGATAGACAAATATTCCGCAAGCCGCGAGCGCAGGCGCGCCGTATCAAGGATCGTCCCGGAACCGACAATTCTGTTTTCCGGCAAACCGGATACCTTACAAAATGTATAAGTCAAAATATCTACGGGGTTGCTTACGAGGATATACAGCGCGTTCGGCGCATATTTTACAATTTCCGGCGCAAGCTTTTTAATGGTATCAACGTTTGTTTGTGCAAGGTCGATCCGTGACTGTCCCGGCTTTCTTGGAACGCCCGAGGTAATGATTACCACGTCCGAATCCTTTGCATCCCGATAGGTACCGGCATAAATCTTGATTGGAGCACAAAACGGCGTGCCTTGGCGCACATCCATCGCTTCTCCAAGCGCTTTTTCTGTATTGATATCTACCATCACCACTTCGGATGCAAGTCCCGTTACCGCCATTGTATAGGTAATCGTCGCGCCGACATTGCCAGCGCCAATGATCGTTACCTTCCTGCTCATAATCTTTTCCTCCTAAAAGCATTCCTATTATTTATATTTTTATTCTCATACCAATCTTTTGTTCTGAGCGCAAAAGGTTAGCTTCTGACAAAATTCACCCAATTGCACCCTATACAAAAGTTTGTGTATATTTTAACAAATTTACTACTGCTTGTAAATAGGAGCGGACATAATAAGGATTAATTGCGCATAATTTTTCATTCTTTTTTGACACAATTTTCACATATGTTCATTTCTCCTACAAAGTGCAGCAGTTTTTAACATATTATGATACAAAATGATCATTCTCCGCAAGACACTTTTTTGTCATTTCCATAAATAAAAAAAAATTCTTTTGAAGATTTCTTTACAAAAATAAATTTTTATGTTTATTTCAACTATTTTTACAAAAAAAATCATTAAAAAACTTTTCCTTACTTCATCCTTACAATTTTTCTATTATCAATCTCCAAAAAAATATCTACAAAAAAATTCGTACGCTTTAAACCCTTCGATTTATTCTCATTTCTTATGTAACTAAAAAAAATGATAAAATGATGCAAAACTTTTCTATTCCGTGTATAATATAAAATTGTGATAATATGAACAATGTGCTGCGAGGCACGGATGGAGGATTTTCTTGATGGGTAAAGAAAGAATACAATGTAAAAAATATCTCGATAAGGTTATGAGCGCAGACGATGCAGCAAAACTGATTACTCCCGGCGCAACCATTGGTATGAGCGGATTTACGCCCGCAGGGCATGCCAAAGCAGTACCGCTTGCGATCGCGCGACGCGCGGAGGCTGGTGAAAAGCTTAACTTAACCGTTATGACGGGCGCATCCGTCGGAGATGAAATAGACGGCGCACTCGTACGGAGCGGCGCTATGAAAAGGCGCACGCCTTACCAGACCAATTCCACAGTCCGTAATGCGATCAACGCCGGTGAAATTGATTATTTTGATGTTCATTTAAGCCAGGTTGCCGTTTGGGCAAAAAACGGCTTTTTTGGCGATATTGATTTCGCAATTGTGGAGATTTCGGGTATTGACGAAGAAGGTCATTTAATTCCTTCTACCTCAATCGGTGCTGCAAATACTTACATCGAATGTGCCAAACAGGTTATTTTGGAGGTGAATACCACGCAACCAGAAACCCTGCGCGGTATTCACGATGTTTATACCGTGGAGCGTGTTCCCAACAGTAAACCGATCCCGATCGTTCATGCGGATGACCGCATCGGTACGGATTATTATCCCTGTGACTTCGATAAAATTGCGGCGATCGTTTATTCGGATATTCCGGATAAAGGACGCGCGGTACAACCTGTCGACGACATCTCGCAAAAAATTGCGGATAATATCATTGAACTGATCACAAAAGAAACCGAAGCCGGACGGCTTCCCGTTCCGCTTCCCCCACTGCAATCCGGCGTAGGCGGCGTGGCCAATGCGGTTTTGGCGGGACTTAAAAAATCGGATTTCACAAACCTGAAGGTTTATTCCGAAGTTTTGCAGGACGCTGTCTTTGACTTGATCGACGCGGGGAAGATTTCTTTTGCTTCCGGCACGTCACTCACAGTCTCCCCTGATTTTCAGGAACAATATGATGCGCACTTTGAAAATTACCGCGATAAAATCATGCTGCGTCCGCAGGAAATCAGCAATCACCCCGAGGTCATTCGTCGTCTTGGCATCATCGCCATGAATACGGCGATCGAAGCAGATATTTATGGTAATGTGAATTCGTCCCATATCAACGGCACACGCATCATGAACGGAATCGGCGGTAGCGGCGATTTTGCACAGAATGCCGGACTCTCAATTTTCATGACGCCTTCAACAGCCAAAAACGGAACGCTTTCCTGCATCGTGCCTTTTATTACGCATATTGACCACACCGAGCACGATATCCATTTCCTCGTTACAGAGTATGGTTATGCTGACCTTCGCGCAACGACACCGAAGGAGCGTGCGCGCAGAATCATCGACACCTGCGCGCATCCGGATTTCCGTCCCATGCTGCATGATTATCTTGACCGCGCCTGTGAGCAGTGCAGTGCACAGAATCAAACGCCGCATCTTTTAAAAGAAGTATTCAAAAATAAATAATGCAACAAAAAACAGGGCGGATAAAAAATCCGTCCTGTTTTTTTATAGCAACAATCGGTTCGGTTATCCCATCATAGACGCTGCCATACGCGGATTGTGCCGATAGACAGAACACGGTCTTCCGCCCGTGCCATAATTGATATTCTCAATCAATTCGTCATTTTGACGCAGGTATGCCAAATACCGTTGTACTGTAATCCTCGACAGGCGTACCGTCCCCACAACCTCTTCGCAGGAAAAGCATCTATCCGGTTTCCTGTTGAAGACCGAGCGTATCATATTCAAAGTCTTTTTTTGCAATCCCTTGGGCAGCTGTGGCATCTTCAGCCCTGCGCCCCCGGAAAGCACATCAATTTGTTCCTGCTTCAATACGGCATGCGTTTCCGTATCACTTCTGCGCCGGATAAACTTTCTGATCGCCTGTTCAAAGCGATCAATATCAAGCGGTTCGGCCAAACAATCAATGACTCCCAGCCGTATCGCTTTGGTGATCGTGCTAATATCGTCGCGCGATACATACGCAATCACTTCAAGGCGCAGTCCGCTCACACGGATCGCACGCAATAAAGCAAGCCCCATTTGCGGCTGCTTGCACAAATCAAGCAAAACAACGTCAAAAACATTCAGAAAATGCTCTCCCAAACAATCGTAATCCTGTAAAGGTCGCATCACAATCTGAAAGCGATTGTCGGTGATTACCGCTTTTTCTCCTTTTTCATTTTGAAAACCACTTTTCAAAACGAGCATTCGATACATGTATAACTTACGTCCCCTCTTACCTGTACGGATAGTCTGTGCGACAGACAAATCCCCCATCCGCAATTCTTCCGCATCATACCCCGTGCGGAGTAACCGGGCGGAAAGGCCTGCGCCCTTCCGTCCTTATTCCGCAATTCTCGTT
Organism: Christensenella sp.; assembly: GCA_034926635.1. GTDB lineage: Bacteria > Bacillota > Clostridia > Christensenellales > Christensenellaceae > Christensenella. Next base: position 81,819 of record JAYFQX010000003.1, read on the forward strand.
TAATATAATTTGCTGTAAATTTCGTAAACCTTTTCGCGCGACAATTCCGCATAATTATTCGCCATTAAACGTCCCTGTTTTTCCATTACATTATCTGTGAACGTTTCCAGCTCTTCTTGTTTTACACCATATTCGTGCAGCGGTTTGCACTGGATGATCTGGTTCAGCAGTTTTTCCATCTCGTTATATACAACGTCTACGCCGCAACCAAGAATGTCCGCAATAAAACGGTTCAATTTTACAATTTTCCCATTCGGATCAAGTTCCATATATGCTTTAAATACCCCGATCAGTAATGCATAATTTGCTTCGCCGTGCGGAACATGATAGGTGCCGCCAAGCGGGTAGCTCATTGCATGCACTGCCGCGCAGCCTGCGTTCCCAAATGCGATACCAGCATAATTGCTGGCGATTAGGAAGTTCTTAAGCAGCGGAATACGCGCTTCTTGTCCGTTCTTCGCGATTTCCTGATAACCGCGCAGAATCATTTCAATCGCCTTATAACCAAACATCTCCGTATAAGGGGTCGCTTTTGGCGAAAGACTGGATTCAAGCGCATGAATGAGCGCATCAATAGAGCTTGTCGCAAAGAATTTAAAAGGCAGTCCCTTCAGGAGCTCCGGGATCAGCACGGCGCTGTCCGCATACATTTCGTCTACCGCAAGACCTAGCTTCGTGTGACGGCTCTTGAGCTCGAGGATCGCAATATTGGTTACTTCGCTGCCTGTCCCACATGTTGTAGGAACCAAGATCAATTCTTTATCTTTTACGATATCAACTTTCCGATCATACAGATCGAGAATCGGGCTGACATATTTCAGCGCAAAAATCTTGGAAATATCAATAATCGTGCCGCCGCCAATTGCAATAATTCTCTTGTAATTGCCTTTCATGTCGGCGTACATCGCTTCCGCCATTTCGTCGGAAGGTTCGCCCACGCCGTATTTTTCCTGATAAAGCACATCTGCCTTTACATCAAGATCCGTAAAATACGGGTTATAGATATATTCGTTTGTAATAATCAGGTCTCCCTCGCCCACATTGAATTCTTCACAGAATTCTTTGCATGTATCAAACGAGAAGATCGTCGGTTTAATTGACAATTCTTTCATGATTTTTCTCCTTCACTTAGTCCTGATCTTCATATTTACAATGGAACTTATTCTCAAAAAATTCAATCAGCTGCGGCCGGAAATCCGGATGCGCGATCCTAATCAGGCGAACCGCACGCTCACGAAGCGTAATCCCCCGCAGGTCGGCAACGCCGTATTCGGTTACCACATACTGCACATCATAACGCGAAGTGGTAACGGCAGCGCCTTCGTCAATAATGCTTACGATTTTGGAAACTTTTCCCTTAGCCGCCGTAGAAGGCATTGCCATAATGCTCCTGCCGCCCTTGCTCATGGTTGCACCGCGCACGAAGTCCACCTGACCGCCTACGCCAGAAATCTGCTTATGGCCAACAGAGGTAGAAACAACCTGCCCCATTAAATCCACCTGTACGCAAGAATTAATGGATACCATGTTGTCATTTTGTGCGATCACCACCGGGTCATTGACATAATCGACAGGATATACGCCGACCGCCGGGTTATCGTCCAAATAATCGTATAATCTGCGTGTCCCCATCGCAAACGTCAACACACTCTTGCCGGGATGCAGCGTTTTCTTTTTATTGGTGATCACACCGGCTTCCACCAGCTCTACCACGCCGTCCGAAATCATCTCACTGTGGATCCCAAGATCCTTTTTATCCTTCAAAAACAGCAGTACCGCATCCGGAATTGCACCGATACCGAGCTGCAGGCAGTCTCCATCCTTGATCAGGGATGCACAATTTTTGCCGATTGCCTGTTCCACATCGGTGATCTTCGGGTTTGGCAGCTCAATCAAGGGCTCGTCATACTCTACAAAATCACTGATTTCATCTACATGCACAAAAGAATCGCCATGGGTACGAGGCATATACTTATTCACCTGCGCGATAACTACTTTTGCCTGCTTAACTGCCTCCATTGTATAGTCAACCGAAATTCCGAGGCTGACATATCCATGCTCATCCGGAGGCGTTACCTGTACCAGCGCAACATTCGGCTTGCAATTTGTGCGCAAAAGTTCCGGCTCTTTCGAAAAATAAACCGGCGTAATATCCGCCCGTCCTTCCGCGCATGCCGTGCGCGTCGTTCCTCCCAGGAAAAACGCATTGTGACGGAAATGTTTTTCCATTCCCGGCGCGCAATATGCCGATTTCCCCATGGAAACCATATGGATAATCTCTACGTTTTCATAGGCATCCGCGTTTGCAACCATCGCGTCAACCAAGTGAACGGGTTCTCCCGTTGCATGCGCAATGACCACGCGGTCTCCAGATTTAATTTTTTTTACTGCTTCTTCCGCAGTTGTTAACCTGGATTGATATGTTTCTTTCCAACTCATCCGTTTATTTCTCCTTTTCCCGCATAACCTGTTTCAATTTTTCCAGCAGTTCCTTATATGCATCGTGGTGCGTGATAATGCTTCTTCCGTATTCCCCCATAAGGCCGTCCACATTTGCACAGGCGCTCATGCAGCCACATATAATCACAACATAATCCATCTGCGACTCGCTCGATGCACTAACGATCCGAGCCTCAGGCAAATCCAGCCGAAGCCTCTCCGCAATATTTGTTCTCTCATAACGCGGATTACAACCGCCGCAATATTTAATCCCTATTTTCACGCTGCTGTTTTCTCTGCTCCAATATTTTTTTTGCCATATCCCATGTTTCGTCGCTGACGCCCGTGACAAGAACGACGTCCTTTACTTCCGGAACCGCCTCCATCACTGACGCACTTACAACGTTTTCAAGCGTAAGTGTGGCAGAAGGGCAATTGCTGCATTTTCCAAGAAAACGCACTTTCAAAATTCCATCTTCAAAGCTTACGATCTCAATATCGCCTTCGTGACCGCCAAGCTCCGGTCTGACCTTTTGTTCCAGCACATCTTCAATTTTTTTGATAATTCCCTGCTGCATCGACTTTTTCCTCCGCAATACGGCAAAACAAACAAAACTTTTGTACGGCATCCGGGCGCCGCATTTTGTGCGCACGCCCGGTACCATCTTATCTTATGATATTATCCAGAAAATTCTTTTTTTGCTTATTCTTCAATATGCGCGATTTTCTTTGCCAATTCTTTTTTCATTGCAAGGTTGCCCTGACGCGCGATCATAATCCTCTGTGCCTGCGGGCTGCCGGCACCGTGCATGGATTCCGTACGATAGCCGACTGCCGCCGTACCCAGTGCAAGGTTTTCGATCAAGCGAAGAATCCGCATACGGTTTTCTGTGGAAACGCTCTCCACACCACGCAGATATTTTTCAACATATTTACCGAGTTTCGGGTCGCGCAGGTCTTTTTCCGAAGGAGCCGTAACCATGATACCCCCCGCAATATCTTCCGCCAAACGAACGATTTCATACGGGAAGCGCGTTACATTCTGTTTACATACGTTTGCCAGGAGCAGGTCGATAATATAGTTCCCAGATTCTGTCGGATGACCTTCCGCAGAACATGCAATACCGCAAGCATAAAGCGTTTCATTCAGGTGTGTCATTTCGATCAGTTTATCTTTGATATGCGATGCTTTTGCAGCGCCGTTATAATCTGCAGCAACCGCGGCAGCCCCGATCAGTACATCACCCACGCCAACTTTGCAGCCGCCGTAGCTCTGACGGTGATATCCCGCAAAACGTTCTACCAGCATTCCCGCAAATTCCGTCTCACCATTGAGGAAAATACGGTCATTGGGAACAAATACATCGTCAAAAATCGTAAGCGCTTCTACGCCGCCGAATTCGGAGTTCCCTACGTCAAGCTCGCTGCCTTCCAGCTTGCGTGTATCGCAGGACTGACGACCAATGATCATGAACAGACCCGGTGCATCCAGCGGAACCGCAAAAGAAACAGCGTAATCTTTGTCTTCCGGTCTCATTGCAACCGTAGGCATAACAATAACTTCGTGAGAGTTCAGCATACCGGTCTGGTGTGCTTTTGCGCCGCGTACTACGATACCGTCCGGGCGTCTTTCCACAACGCGCAAATACATATCCGGGTCAGGCTGTGCGTGCGGTGCCAGCGAGCGGTCGCCTTTCGGATCTGTCATAGCACCATCAATCGTCAGGTCATTATCCTGACAGTATTTCATGAAATTAACAAAATTTTCATGGTAGTTCGTACCATAGGCTTTATCGGTTTCAAAAGTCGTGCTGTAGACCGCATTAAAAGCATCCATACCAACACAGCGTTGGAAACATGCTGCTGTTTTTTGGCCGAGCAGCCTCTGCATTTTTACTTTTTTGATCAGGTCATCTGTATTGCGATGGATATTGGTGAAACGGTTGATTTTCCTACCGTCTTCAAGAGTAACCGTCATCAGGTCTTCGTATTCAGGCATTTGCGCCAAATCGTACGTCATGCGGACGGAATTGAGCGAGGGACGAAGGATCGGGTCGTCTACCGGACTCTCAATCTTTTTCCCAAACATATAAACTTCCATGTTGATCTTGCGAATACTTTCAATGTATTCTTCTCCTGTCATCAGTGCCATAACTCTTTTCCTTTCTATATTAAGCGTCATTCGGCAGCTGCAATGCAGCGCCTGTTGTGTATCGATTGTCCACTCTCTTAAACTCTGGGCAATCCCCTCCACTAATTATATATGCAAAAAACATGCCAAGTAAAGGAATTACCATAAAATAATGCAAAGTTTTTTTATTTTTTCTGCAATATTCCAAATTTATCTTTTATTTTGTAAAAAAAATAAAAAAAAGGATGCGTCTCTTTATGTTTCAGCGCACCCTTCTTCACTCAGATTTCTTTTCATTTCGACTGCATTTTCCACATTTGCACAATTTTGTTTCATTTGCGCAACAAAATTATATTTTATTTGTGCATTCTGTATCAATATACCCAATTCATGCGTTATTTCAGGCATTTATGGATTATGTTTCATTTTTGCAACATGTTTCATTTTTGCAATCATCAATACTTTTCCCGATATTTCTTTCGTTTTCGCACAAATGTCGCAGCGTCCATTCCAAGGCTTTTTGCAGCTTCCCGCACATTTCCCCAGTGTTCATAAGCGTTGTTAATATAATCAAGCTCTATCCGCTCCACCAAAGAACGTAAGTCAAGCCCCTGCGCATCCGCTTCCGGTTGTGCCGCTGCCGAAGCGACATGCAGAAAAAGGTTTCCTACCGTGATCTCTGCGGTATTACTCATTATCATCGCACGTTCTACTACATTTTTCAGTTCCCTGACATTGCCTGGCCAGCGATATTTGATCAGCGCTTCCCGTGCAGCTGCGGTAAGCGTCTTATTCATTCCATATTTATGATTCAATTCTTCTAAAAACTGCTCTGCCAGCGGTACAATATCCTCCCGGCGTTCACGCAGCGGCGGGATCAGCACCGGAAAAACATTTAGCCTGTAATATAAATCGGCGCGGAAAGTCTTTTCTTTGAGCATTTCCTGTAAATTTCTGTTTGTCGCAGCAATCACGCGCACATCGACCTTGATAGGTTTATTGGAACCAATCCGCTCAATTTCCTGCTCTTGCAGGACGCGCAGCAATTTCACCTGCATATCGGGAGGCAGTTCTCCTACTTCATCCAAAAAAATAGTTCCCTTATCCGCGACCTCAAACAACCCCATTTTTCCTTCTTTGTTCGCTCCTGTAAAAGCGCCCCTTGCATAACCAAACAGCTCGCTTTCGATGAGAGACGGCGGAATCGCGCCGCAGTTCACTTTGATAAAACGTTCCTCTGCGCGCTTGCTGTGACGAAAAATATAGGATGCCACCTGGTCTTTTCCGACACCTGTTTCGCCCGTCAGCAGCACTGTGGTATCCATCTTACAAACGCGCTGGATCATGTGCAGTACAGAAAGCATGGCAGGATCCTGCACGGTGATCGCACCGTCACCCATCATTTCGCGACGGATGGCTTCGAGTTCCGATGCGTTTTTTTCTGATAATTTTTCATTTTGTCGAAGTTTATTTTTCAACTCATATAATTCCGTTACATCGCGGACGTTGGTGATTACCATGACCACCTCCCCCGTCTCGTCGAGGGTCGGCGTACTGGTAATAATCGCACGCTTCCCGGTCTGGAATTCCTGCTCTATGGTAATCGGTTCCCGCGTTTTGATAGCCATCAGTGTACCGGATTGGTCGATAATATCATGCTGGACAAGATCCTTCATATTTTTGCCAAGCACCTGTTCCCGTTTCAGACCGGAAATAATCTCGTAGGATTGATTGACCATCAACGTGTTGGCATGACCGTCCGTAATGTAAATCCCGTCATAAGAGCCTTCGATGACCACGTCAAGCACACTTTGCGCCTTACTAAGATCACTCATCAGGCTGGAAGAGCCGCCTTTTTCATAATAAGCAGGCACCCTTTTTCCCATTTGAATTCCTCCGATTTAGTGAATATGCGGCAGATGATACTTTACGCGGGGATGTCCGCCGGTTCTGTAATCCACATCACCGAGAATCCTGCCCGCTGCCGCAAGTCCTTTCAAGTACCGCCTTGCCGTTACTTCCGAAAGGCAGCATCTTCTTGCAATTTCTTTTACTGTAAATACGGCGTTTTCATCCCAACGAAAACAATCCATAATTTTTTCCACGGTCGCCGCATCCGTCTTTTTTCCGGATCGCGCCGGGTCCGCCGTGCTGCTATCAGGATAATGCAAAAGATAATCTATCGTCTGTTGATCTGCCGTAGTAAGCGCCAAAACAGCCGCGCAGCGTCCGGCATACCGGTCAAACGCTTGTACAAGCCTTTCTTTTAAAAAAGGCTTTATAATAAAATCCATCGCACCAAGCCGCAATGCATCGCCTAAATCTCGTGCATCGCCTTGCGCCGCCGTCACAATCACATCCGCATCCAAGCCTTCCGCAAGCAGGTCTCGAAGCAGATCCGCTCCGCACGGCGCAGCAAGCTGCCAATCCACAATCAGTAGGTCTATTTCGCCGCGGCGCAGAAAATCAAGCGCCTTATGCGCGTCGTGGAATTCCCCCGCAACCACAAACCGTCCGTCCTCATCGGCAACCTCTCGGCAAAGGGCGCGTGTTTTTAAATCAGCATCCGCAACTGCCACACGATACATAACAAACTTCTCCCTAGAATCATTGTAGAAGATTTCGCATACCCTGTCAACGAGCTATGCATAGCAAAAAAGCCTTTACAAAACATCTTTCCCGGTTTAGAATAAATACAGGCTGACGCATTGGTTAGCCATTAGGATTAGAAGGGTGCAAGCCCAAAGATTAGGATACCCATCCCTGCAGAGGGCGCTTGGGTCGATAGCTGAGGCGGAACAAAATCCGCAGATAGAAGAGGAGAGAATCGTATTATGGACTATAGAACTTATTTAAAAAATTATCCCGATGCAGACGGCAAATTTGGAGAATACGGTGGCGCTGTCCTGCCGCCGCAGCTGATCCCTGCGTTCGAAGAGATTACCGAAGCTTACCAGACGATCTGCAATTCCGCGCAGTTTATTAACGAGCTTCGGCGTATTCGTCGTGAATTTCAGGGACGTCCTACCCCGGTTTACCATTGCGAAAGACTTTCGCGCAAACTGGGAATGGTGCAGATTTATTTAAAGCGCGAGGATTTAAACCACACCGGTGCACATAAACTAAACCACTGTATGGGCGAAGGTTTGCTTGCTAAATATATGGGCAAAAAGAAATTGATCGCAGAAACCGGCGCGGGGCAGCACGGCGTTGCGCTTGCGACGGCAGCCGCCTTTTTCGGACTGGATTGCGAAATCCATATGGGCGAGGTCGATATCGCAAAACAAGCGCCCAATGTAACGCGTATGAAGATACTCGGTGCGCGGGTCATTCCTGTTTCCCGCGGCGCAGCCACTTTGAAAGAAGCGGTTGATTCGGCTTTTGAAGCCTATGCTCGCGATTACAAGGATTCCATTTACTGTATTGGCAGCGCGGTTGGCCCGCATCCCTTCCCGATGATGGTAAGGGACTTTCAAATGGTTGTTGGGCAGGAAGCGCGCGAGCAGTTCCTTGAAATGACCGGAAATCTGCCGGATGCCATCACCGCTTGCGTGGGCGGCGGCAGCAATGCTCTGGGATTATTCACGCCGTTTTTAAACGATCCTGTAGAAATCTACGGCGTAGAGCCTATGGGACGCGGTAGCGCAGTCGGCGATAATGCTGCATCCATTACTTATGGTTCCAAAGGTACGCTGCATGGTTTTGAAAGCTATTTACTGCAGGATGACGACGGTCAGCCCTCCCCGGTTTATTCCGTGGCAAGCGGTCTTGATTATCCGTCCGTTGGTCCGGAACATGCGTTTTTGCATGATCTCGGGCGCGTGAATTACGTAACGGCAAGCGATGACGAAACCATGGAAGCCTTTTTCCTTCTTTCGCGCCTGGAGGGCATTATTCCCGCCATCGAAAGCGCGCACGCTGTGGCATATGCCATGAAGTATGCGCGAGAGCATAAAACAGGCTCTATCCTCGTTAATTGCAGCGGGCGCGGCGATAAAGACATCGACTATGTCGTGGAAAATTACGGCTACGGCGAACAATATAAATAATTTTTATAATAAAAAACGGGCATTTTGAAAACGCCCGTTTTTTTGATGTTTTCTTTTATTTCTGCATTGCCTTTAATTCCGCTGCCGTAATACAACAATGCTTTTCCCGGCAGTCATTCTCCGTCAAACGCCCATCCTGGCTGCGTTCATTGCGCGAATCATAAAAAAGGAAAGGCACAGGTTCCCCGCCATGCGCGCCCGTATCAGAGAACGTAAAGTGGTCAGACGCAACAGACAGTGTAAAATCTCCGGGAATGCTCTCCAAAAATCTTTCAAGGAATACCCTGTCAATAGATTCAACCGCCTGCATTTTTTCCACAGGCTGGAGCTCATGGCTCAAATCATCCGTTTCCTGAATATGCACATAGATATCATCATATTCTCGTACCGCAGCAATTGCCTTTTCCAGCTTTTCTTCCAGAAAATCGTCAAACGTCCTACCCTCGCGCACCGTTCCGATATTTGGTAAATCGGCAATCGTCGTGATCCCGTCCATCAACAGCGTTTCAGAAAGCGCAACGCGTCCCCGCGTATCGCCTTTGATCTCCGGCATGATAGAATCTCCCCAAAACCAGAGCCCGTTTCCCGGAATGTCCTTATCCTGCAAAAAATCATAAGATTTTTTCATCAGATCAAAAAACTTAGCTTGTTTGCCCGATGTTTGGATAAAAGGCGCAATAGCCTGCCCGATGATGTCATGTGCCGGCATAAAATCCACAGGATACAGCTTTTTTCCACCTTTCACGATCAGCGTATTTCGAAAGGTTCCGCAATACACCAGTTGATATTCATCGTCAAATACTTCCCTCGCGAGCTGCTCCATCACAGGCTGCGCAACCTCTGTCGCAATATCGTAAGCGCTATAACTTTTAATTCTGCTGGTTTCAAAGGTCTCCCCCTCAAAAGCCACGATGTTACAGCGGATGTACATATCTTCTTCATTCATTGGCAAACCAAGCCCTGCCGCCTCAATGATCGATCTTCCGCGGTATGTATGCGGATCAAACCCCAAAAGGCTCAGATTTGCAACCGCGCTGCCAACCTCCAACCCTTCCGGGATCGTCAGCACCGTTCCACCCAGCGACTTACGAAAAAGCGCGTCAAGATGCGGTGTTTTCGCGTATTCCAGCGGCGTCTTTCCGTCAAGGGCAGCGTTCGGTCTGTCCGCGACGCCATCGAGTACCATTGTTATCCTCTTCATGTCCTGTTGCTCCTTTATCGCTCAAAATTCTTTCTACAATTTCTATTATACGCTTTCCCGACAAGCGTTTCAATGGGCTAACCCGGCATCTGCTTTTTCTATTTGTTACGCGACGCCATACGGCGGATCCATTTATAGATTTCGGCCACCGCAATTACCGTCAACGCAGTCGCAATAATTTTCAGCCACATATCGACAGGTAAAGGCACCGTATGAAACAACACGCCGCCAAATTGCGTGATGAAAACCTGCAAGGCAAACGTTGCCGCAAACACCAGCAACATCAGTTTGTTACTGCCGATACTGCAAAACATGCTTCGATCGGAAAGCTCCCTGCTGTTAAACGCATTAAAGAGCTGAAACACTACAAACAACGTAAACAACACGGTGGGAACCTGTTGCGCCGATGCGCCGAGGAAGTTCCATTGATGCTGACACAAAAACACAGCCGAAATAAAAATACCGTTCAAAAGTATCCTTCCAAGCATCCCGCGCGTAACAATATTGGAACCTCTTGCCGTAGGTCTGCGTTCCATCAAATCTTCCCGAATGGGCTCAAGTCCGAGCGTAAGTGCCGGCGGTCCGTCCATAATCAGGTTGATCCACAAAAGCTGAAGCGCTGTAAACGGTGATGCAAAACCTGCCAAAATAGAACATAGCACAACAATCACCGAGGACAGGTTTACTGTCAACTGAAACTGAATGAACCGCTGGAAATTCTCATAAATCCCCCTGCCCCATTGCACCGCCTTGACAATCGTAGAAAAGGAATCATCCAGCAATACGATATCACTTGCCTCCTTGGAAACCTCCGTACCCGAAATCCCCATGGCAATCCCAACGTCCGCGTTTTTGATCGCAGGCGCATCGTTGATCCCATCGCCGGTTACCGCCACAACATTTCCCATCTCTTTGAGCGCATTGACCACACGCATCTTAACGGTTGGCGTACTTCGTGCAATTACACGTATCTTCGGCAGCATTTCTTTTAGTTTTTCATCCGACATTCCATCCAGCATCTGCGCTTCCACCGCAAGTTGTCCGTTGTCCAAAATGCCGAGTTCTGACGCAATTGCCGTTGCCGTAACAATATTGTCGCCTGTCAACATTTTTAAATCGATTCCGGCCCTGCGACTACGTGCTACCGCCTCGGGTACATCAGCACGCAGCGGATCCATGATTGCCACAAATCCGTCATAGTGCATATCACTTTCTATCTGTTTACGGTGCGTCTCAAAATCTTCCCGGTATGAAACTTCCCTATGTGCAAAGGCGATCACGCGACGTGCTTTTTCTTGGAAAAGCGTGATCTGCGCTTCCGCCTCCCGCATTTGTTTTTCAGTCAGATCGCACATGGAAAGTATTTTTTCCGGGCTTCCTTTGGTATAAGCGAAGTATTTTCCATCACGCTCCAAAACTGTCGTCATATTCTTTGTTTCCGAACTAAATGGAAAAACATGGTTTACCGGCACGGACAGGCGCATCTCCCGATAATCCATACCTGCTTTTCCCGCAGCCACAAGCAGTGCACATTCCGTAGGATTCCCAATATATTTCATACCGTTATCGCGCACGTCCGCTGTACCGTTAATGCAAAAATTCAACAAAAGCTCTTCATTTTCCAATTGTTCCGGCGATACCTTTTGCCCCGGCAGTCCGATGTCCGTCACTGTCATACGGTTTTCCGTCAACGTCCCGGTTTTATCCGAACAAATGACGTTAATGCACCCCACCGTCTCGCAAGCAATCATCTTGCGCACCAGTGCGTTTTGCTTCGCCATTTTGATAATATTAATCGCCAGGGATACCGCAACAATCGTGGGAAGTCCTTCCGGCACTGCCGCCACTATCAAAACAATACTGGTAATAAAGGCTTCAGAGATCGTATCAAGCGACGCGGTTCCGTTACTGATAAAAATAATAAGCTGGATCACAAAGACCGTGGCAGCCGCAATCGCGCCAAGAATGGTAATCAGTTTGCCCAGCCTCGCCATTTTTTCCTGTAATGGCGTGCTTGTTTTCCCTGTTTTTGATAATTCCCGCGCAATTTTACCGAATTCCGTCTCATCTCCTACAGCGGTCACAACCATCCTGCCGCTTCCGCCGGCGATAAAACACCCGGAATACAGCATGTTTGACCTCTCCGCAACCGGCGTTTTTTCGGATGCAATCATTGCGTTCGCATCTTTTTTACTTGGTTCGCTTTCGCCCGTCAGTGCTGATTCATCCGCCAGGAGTCCGCTCGATTCCAACAGACGTCCATCCGCAGGAAGTTTATCCCCGGTTTCTATGGAAACAATATCGCCAACAACAAGGTCTTTTTGGGGGATAAGCTGCACCTCTGCCTCCCTCGTCACTTTCACCAGGATATCTTCGTTGATGCGGTTTAAGGCTTCAAACGCCTTTGCACTTTTTCCTTCCATCACCACTGTAATGACCACCGAAAGAAAAATTGCGGCAAATATCCCCACACATTCAATAAAATCTGCGTGTCCGCCTGTTGCTGCGCGAATGATATTCACGACCAGTGCAATCACCGCCGCCAGAATCAACATAATGATCATAGGCTCTGCGGCTGCACTGGCAATCCTCCTGAGCAGGGACGGTGGTTTTTCTCTGGTGAAGCTGTTTTCGCCATATTTTTTTGCGTTCTCCGTGATTTGGCGAGTGCTTAAACCTTTCGTTTCATCACTTCCAAGACGTTTCAGCAAATCATCCTTAGGCTCCAAATATGCTGCCATTTTATTCCTCCAAACCATTTTTTATCAAACAAAAACCCGGACTGCGCTTTTTACGCAAGCCCGGGTATCATCTAATAAAAAAGACCATGTACCCGCTTTGCATAACAAGCGATACATGAGTCTCGTTAATCAAGGCAAGCCAGACCGCAAGCAGTCAGGATGTTGACTTGCCGCACAGGAACCCCTATGCCAACTACTCCCTCACGAAGTGATTTTTATTTTACCATACATTTTATCCCTACGTCAACGGTCATTATTGAATTTCGTTTGTAGCGCTCTTATAATGTTTATGATGACAGCAGAAAAGTTAGGCAGAAAGGTTATAAATCATGAAAGCACAACCAGACCACAAAGAAATAAACCCAAGCCATGCGCCGCGCATCCACAAGAAGTATCTTCCTCTTTTTGCAGGGATCGTATGGTCGATCGCCTCGACTGCAGTTCTCAGCATCGGTCTTCCCGCTATGGTGCTTAATTGGCGGATGCCATGGCTTTGCATCCTGATTGCCGCTCTCATTTTTTTTCTTTTTTTTAAATTTGTCTTTTTTCGACTGTTTCAAAAACACATGGCGCGCATTGACGGCTTTCCGCAGGAAAAAGTCTGTGCTTTTGCTTTTTTTGATGTAAAAGGCTATATTATCATGGCGTGTATGATCACCTTTGGTATTGTCCTTCGCTCGATCGATGTTCTTCCGCAGGTATACCTCGGTGTGCTTTATGCGGGTCTCGGCTGCGCCATGGCAAGTGCGGCAATCGGCTTTTTATCCACTTTTTTTCGTAGGCTGCGGCGCACGCACTGACCTCCTTTTTCTTGCGTAACGCGCTTTGATAGCGTACAATAAAGCAAATGTTTTATGACAAAATAATAAAGTTGGGGGTATCGGTATGAATCTCAGTTTTTTAGGTGCGGCGCACGAGGTCACGGGCAGCTGTTATCTTTTGCAGGCATGCGGAAAAAATATTTTAATTGACTGCGGTATGCGTCAAGGTCCCGATCTTTATGGCGGGCAAGCGTTTCCGCTGCACAATATGGAAATTGACTGTGTTTTGCTGACCCATGCGCATATCGACCATTCCGGTCTGCTGCCCCTCTTATACCGAAGCGGGTACCGGGGCGATATTTATGCAACAGGGGCAACGACAGACCTTTGCAGCATCATGCTGCGTGACAGCGCGCATATCCAGATGTTCGAGGCAGAATGGCGTAACCGCAAGGGGAAACGCGCCGGGCTTTCCCCGTATGAGCCGTTATATGAAATGGCTGATGCGCTGGGGGCTATCGGCTGTTTTGTTCCCTGCCGATACGAGGAAACCATCTCCCTTTTCCCCGGTGTCACGGTGCAATTTACCGATGCGGGGCATCTGCTTGGCTCCGCCAGCTTAACGATCGAAATTGAGGAAAACAGCATCTCTAAAAAGCTGGTGTTTTCAGGTGATATCGGCAACAACAACCAGCCGCTGATCCGTGATCCGCAATATCTTACCTCTGCGGATTATGTGGTCATGGAATCGACCTACGGCGACCGCAGTCACGGGATCAAACCAGATTACGTCACCGAGCTCTCTTCCATCATCCAGGAAACCTTTGACCGCGGCGGTAATGTGGTCGTTCCTTCCTTTGCCGTCGGACGTACGCAGGAACTGCTCTATTTTATCCGCAAAATCAAAGCTGATGGATTGATAAAGGGTTACCCCAATTTTCCCGTATATGTCGATAGTCCCCTCGCGATCGAGGCGACCAGCATCTTCCACGAGAACAGCACGGAATACTATGACGAGGAAGCTGCCGCTCTTTTGGAAAAACATATCAACCCGCTTGCCTTCCCCGGTCTGAATACTTCTGTCACTGCTGAGGAATCCCGTAACATCAATACCAACGACCAGCGCAAAATCATTATATCTGCAAGCGGCATGTGCGAGGCAGGACGCATCAAACACCATTTAAAGCACAACCTTTGGCGGCGAGAATGTACGGTATTGTTTGTCGGTTATCAGGCAGAAGGAACGCTTGGGCGCAGCATACTGGACGGCGCGCAGCGCGTAAAATTATTCGGCGAGGAAGTGCAGGTGGCTGCCGAAATCAGATCTCTTTCCGGCATCAGCGCCCACGCCGACAGCGAAGGACTCATGCGCTGGATTTCCAGTTTTTCTCCTCAGCCAAAACATGTGTTTGTGACACATGGGCAAAGCGCCGTCTGCGATATTTTTGCCGCAAGGCTGCAAAGCGAGCTTGGGCTTTCTGCTTCCGCGCCATGGCCGCAAACAGAATTCGATCTTGCGCAAGGCATAACCGTTCGCGAAGGGATACGGGAGAAAAGATCCTCTTCAGAAAAATCGCAGCGGAAAGACGGAATTTATGACCGGCTTCTTGCGGCGGGCGATCGCCTGATGTCCGTAATCCGTAAAAATCAGGGCGGCGCCAATAAAAGCCTTGCACAGTTTACCGATCAGATTAATAGTCTCTCGGACAAGTGGGAGAGATAGGATAACAAAAAACGTTTCCCCGAGGGAAACGTTTTTTTATGCTTATCACTGATGTATCTCAGTCTGCTTAATGTTCATCCTGTGTATTATCCGGCCTTTTCAGTCCTTCAATCTTAATGCCGTGTTTTTCCGCATAATCCCATAAAGCTGCCTGAATTGCTTCTTCTGCCAAAACCGAGCAATGCACCTTCACCGGCGGCAGTCCGTCAAGCGCTTCCATCACCGCTTTATTCGTTACCGTAAGCGCTTCCTGTACGGTCTTTCCCTTTATCATTTCTGTCGCCATACTGCTTGTGGCGACTGCAGCGCCGCAGCCAAAGGTTTTAAACTTCACATCGCGGATCACGCCGTTGTCATCCACATCCAAAAATATCCTCATGATATCTCCGCATTTGGCGTTACCGACCGTTCCCACGCCGCTCGCATGCTCTATTTCCCCCATATTTCTTGGGTGCTGAAAATGATCCAATACTTTTTCGCTATACATAATCGTTTTTCCTTTCCGTTATTTTCCCTGTTCTTTAATAAAATCGTCGTACAATGGCGACATCTCCCGGATTTGCTTGACCACAGTTTTCAACGTGTCCACCACATAATCCATCTCTTCCATCGTATTCTCTTCGCCTATCGTCAACCGCAGTGACCCATGCGCGATCTCGTGCGGCAATCCAATAGCAAGAAGCACATGCGACGGATCAAGCGAACCCGATGTACACGCCGAACCGCTGGAACCGCAGATTCCGTTCATATCCAGCATCAGCAGAAGCGATTCTCCTTCGATAAAGCGGAAACAGAAGTTGGCATTATTCGGCAACCGGGAATATCGATCACCGTTCAGGCGAACATAATCTATTTCCTCCAGCACACGATCGATCAAATGATCGCGCATCGCTTTAATTTTCTCCGTGCGTTCCTTCATCGTCGCAAATTCTATTTCCACAGCCTTCGCCAGTCCGACGATCCCAGTCACGTTTTCTGTTCCCGCGCGTTTTCCGCGTTCCTGCGCACCGCCGTGGATAAACGCCTTTGTCCTAAGACCGTTCCTCATATAAAGAAAGCCAATTCCCTTTGGACCGTTGATCTTATGCCCGCTCGCGCTCAGCATATCAATGTGACATTCGTTTACGTCGATCGGCACCTGCCCATATGCCTGTACCGCATCCGTATGAAACAGCACGCCTGCATCATGGGCAATTTTCCCAATTTCACGGATCGGCTCGATCGTACCGATTTCGTTATTCGCATACATAACGGAGATCAAGATCGTGTCGGGTCTAATCGCCGCTTTCAGCTCTTCCAGATCCACAGAGCCCTTTTCATCAACATCCAGATAAGTAACTTCGTATCCCCGTTTCTCAAGGTATTGACAGGTATGCAAGATCGCATGATGTTCGATTTTAGAGGTTATCATATGCTTTCCTTTTTTTGCATATGCCTCGGCCGTAGCTTTCAGCGCCCAATTATCCGATTCGCTGCCGCCTCCCGTAAAATATATTTCCTCTGGTTTTGCGCCCAGCGTGTCTGCGATCAAGGCGCGCGCACCGTCAATGACGTCCCTGTTTTCCGCCGCAAATCCGTAAATGCTGGAGGGGTTCCCGAATTTCTTCGAAAAATACGGCAGCATCGCTTCTACCACTTCCGGTCTCGCGGCTGTCGTCGCCGCATTATCCAAATAAATAAATCTGCCCATACTCGATTTCACTCCTGTCTATCGTGATGTTTTTGCAGCCTGCGCCGCGGAGCAGGCGTGGTTTTCTTGTTCTACCAGCGTGCTCAGACTGATTTCGTCTACAATTTCGTTAATACCGTCATTGAGCCGCTGCCAAACATATTTCGATGCGCATGAACCAGCTTGATTACACCCGTCTTCATTTGCAAGCGCAGGACAATCTATCGGCTTTAAATCTCCCTCAAGTGCCCTTAAAATATCGCCTACCGAAATATTTTCCGGTTTGCGCGCCAGAACATAGCCTCCCTGCGCACCTCGTATACTCTTCAGCAAACCTGCTTTCTTAAGCTTGGAAACAAGCTGTTCCAAATAGCTCTCCGAAATGTGCTGCCTTGCGGCAATGCTGCTGGTAGAGACCGCTTCCCGCTCGCTGTATTTCGCAAGGTCGATCATGGCGCGAAGCCCATATCTTCCTTTTGTCGATAATTTCATTTTCGCGGACGCTCCCTTCCCTGTTTTTGTTGCGAAGCCACTTGATCTCCGCTAATTCCCACTAATTTACTCTGATATAATAATACACCATAAAGCAAATGTCAAACATAATTTCCACTATTTTAGTGTGAATTTAAAAATATTTTTTATTTTCCCCATTTTACAGGTTCCCCCGATAGACATAGCGCAGATAATTTCGCGCAGTGTCAGCCAGCCTATGGATGGTTCCTTCCCCGGTTGCGGGCTTATCCATCATCTGGTAACGCGGAAAAAAGCGTGAGATATGCAGCGGAATTTCCGGATTTATCCTTGCAATCCATGCCGCTTCTCTTTCCATCTCTTCCACAGAATCGTTCTCGCCGGGGATGATCAGTGTTGTCAGTTCAACATGACATTTTTTTGCAGCAAGTACAATATTCCGCTTTACCACGCTCAGTTCCCCGCCGAGCATCCGGTAAAAATCACGCGTAAAACCCTTAAGATCAATATTCAATGCATCTGTCCGCGAAAGAAGTTTGGAAAACGGCGCTTCCTCCGCATATCCGTTTGTGACCAGCACAGTTTTCAAGCCCTTTTCTTTTGCCAGCAAAAAGACATCCATCGCATATTCATATCCGACAAGCGGTTCATTGTAAGTAAGCGCAATCCCAATATTTCCCTCCGCTTCCTGCGCCGCACGCACCAAACGTTCAGGCGAAACCTCCTGCCATAAGATGCTATTCTCTTTTGCACGTGCGATCTCGCTGTTCTGGCAAAACGGGCAGTTTAAATTACAGCCAAAACTTCCTGCCGACAGAATAAAACTTCCCGGGTAAAACCGTGCCAGAGGCTTTTTCTCAATCGGATCAAGAGCCAGTGCAGTAATTTTCCCATAATTGATATCAATTATTTTTCCGTTACGGTTGCCGCGCGCGCCGCAAAACCCGTTCTGCCCTTCCAAAGGCGCACATCTTCGCGGACAAATATCACACATTGGCTTCACTTGTGCCTCACCACCTCAAACCTTTCCATAGAGTAAGTTTCTGTTTTGCCGATTCCCGCTTTTTGCAGGGCGATCTCCACCTGCTTTTCCGGCGTATCTACTCCCGCCAGATCCGGAAGCAATAAACCTCGGCGCGCGCCGCTGCTCACAATGACGCCATATTTTTTTGCATCCAGCGCATCCATCCCCAAAACCGGTTCCGGTGCGCCCAGAATATCTACACTGTAAACAAGCTCCGGTAATTCTTCTTCGGTCACGCGATCAAAACGATAGTCTTCCGTCCCCGCGCTGACCGCATTACGGATGATCTCTTCCGCAACATTTTCCTGCATGGGAAAAACCGTTCCGATACATCCTCTGAGTTTTCCATCTTTTTTCAGCGATACAAACGCGCCTGCACGCTGCTTTAATAAGGCGGCGCTAATCTCTTCGGGAATTTTTAAAAAAGAACCTGTTTGTATATAATATTCCAAAGACGCACGCGCCAAGCGCACATATTCATCTTCTGCTGCTTTCCGGCGCTTCTGCTCCTCTTTTTGCTCTTGCAGAAAACGTTTTAAAAGATGCCTTTCTTCATCACTGCCATCCGGATAAAACGAAGCAACCGCATAGCCTACGCCAAAAGGTCCTTCATAAGATAACAACTTCGATTTTACATCCAATCCATCAAACGCACCGGCCATCATGATAAAAGACCGCAACCCGCATTCTGCCGCTGCGTCACAAAAATCAGGCGGCATTTTCAGCAGGGTCATAAAATCCGACATTTCAAATGCTTGTGCAATTTTTTGGTCAAACACAGGACCTTCCGGCGTAAATCCATAAGGTCCTTCTTCTGTGAGTTTGTGCGATAAATCCCCGCTTGCTACAATTACTACACGTTTTTTAAGTTCTTTTGCTGTTTTTTGAATGCACATTCCCATGCGGTAATGCATTTGATAGGAAAGACCAGAGATGCCAATGCGCACAATCGGCGTATCCCCTGTTTGTTTTTGCAGAAAATACCACGGAACCATTGTGCCATGATCAAGTTTTGGCTCTTTTTCGCCAAGAAAACCTGCCGGGATCTTCTCATATGCTGCACAATTGGCAAGTGCCACTGCAAATTCCTCGTCATACTGCACAGAAAACTTAACTTGCGGCGCGCCAAACTGCCCGAAATTCCCCTTTGCTCCCAATCCCGGAGAAATATGAATATAATCCGCGTACATCGCGGAATGCGGACTGATGATAACAAGAATATCCGGCTTTAACGCAGCAGCTTCCTTTGAAACTTCTACATAAGCGTCTACCGTAGACTGTATCTTTTTTTCTTCACCCTTTCCGATCTCCGGAATGATAAGCGGCGGATGCGGCACCGCGAATGCGCCCCTCACTGACATAATTTCCACTTCCTTCTACAATATTTTTTATACTCCGCTCCGTAAGCTGCGGACGATATCTTTTTCTTTGCCTGACGCAAGCACGTTTTGGCTTACAAGCACCGCTTGCGCGCCATATTTCAGAACAACCTGCACATCCTCTTTTGTCGCAATGCCGTTTTCGGCAATCACCGTACAATCAGAAGGAAGCAACGGTCTTAGTTTTTTTGTCATCGCAATGTCGCACTTTCCCGTAGCAAAATCAAGGTTATTGATGGCAGCCAGTTTGCACCCAAACGCGCCCACACGCCTTGCATCTTCCTCATTTTGCACTTCCAAAACGCATTGCAGCCCCAGTGTGTTTGCAATACCGAAGAAGTTGGCAAGCGCAGTGTCGTCCAGAAGCTGTGCCATAAGCAAAACTGCGTCCGCACCGATCACCAGCGCCTCATAAAGCTGGTATGGGTCGATCACAAAATCCCGGCGCAGGATAGGAATACGGATTTGTTCTCTCATTTTTGCAATATATTCGTTTCCGCCGCGCAGATAATGTTCTTTTGTCCATACGGAAACAGCGTTTATGCCTGCCTTCTGATATTCGCGCGCCAGTTTTACGGGATCATTCCCGCCAAAAAAGTCTTCCGGTGCTGCCGCAGGCTCCCCGATCCCTCCAATCATCGCTGTTTTTTTGGGGTCTGCGCACAATGCGCCCCGCAAATCTTTGGGTGTCCGCTCCACCTCTGCAGCTCTGTTTTGCATTTCTTTTTCGCTGATCACCAATTTATCATCCTGTATTTGCATTTCTTTTTGCGCGATCACTTGTTTCCAATCCATATTTTTTCCCTCTTTCCATCATGGTTTCCTTGCCTCTTATGTAAACGCATTCCACTGGTTTCAAAGCATTTTTTATCATAATCCTTTAAAAACATTTTATAACCGTTTGTTTTTGTGTATCATATCTTTATGAAATAATCTTTAGTTAATAATGAGGGAAACGGTATGTCTATTTTCAAAAATTTTATCGGTTATTATAAACCGTATCGAAAAATGTTCTTTTTCGACCTCTTTTGTGCGCTTATCGTATCCGTTGTGGATCTCGCTTTCCCGCAGATCCTAAATTTCCTGACGAACGGTCTTTATACACAGAATGCTTCCGTCATCATCCGTTCTCTTTGGATCGTTGCCATTGCGCTGGTCGTGATGTACCTTGTCCGTTACGGATGCCAGTATTATATTACCACATGGGGTCATGTGATGGGCGCGCAAATGGAAAGCGATATGCGGCAGGATCTGTTTGACCAAATGCAGCGGCTCTCATTCTCTTATTATGATAAAAACAATACCGGCGATATGATGTCCCGTATTGTGTCGGATTTATTCGATATTTCCGAGCTGGCGCACCATGGACCGGAAAATATTTTTATTTCCGCACTTAAGATCATCGGATCTTTTATCCTGCTGATGTTTATCAACGTACCGATGACACTCATTTTACTGGCAGTTACCGTTGTCATGATTTTGTTCAGCGTCAGTAAAAACAAAAAAATGCGCGCGGTGTTCCTTGATAATCGCAAAAAAATCGCCGGGGTCAACCAACAGGTGCAAGACAGCCTGTCGGGAATTCGCGTTGTCAAATCTTTTGCCAATGAGGATTTGGAACGTAAAAAATTTAAAAAAAGCAATTTGCAATTTCTGGATTCCAAAAAGAGCAGCTATAAAATCATGGGGACGTTTCAGGCTGGTAACAACTTTTTTACCGGAATGCTGTATACCGCTGTATTGGTGAGCGGCGGCTTTTTTGTCGCAAACGGCACGCTGCGGCTGACCGACCTCGCAATCTATGCCTTGTATATCGGCATCTTTGTCGCGCCAATTGACGTACTGATCAATTTCACCGAACAATTCCAAAAAGGATATGCAGGCTTCAAACGTTTTATGGAAGTTATTCATACCGAACCCGACATTAAAGAAAAAACCGGCGCGCCTGCGCTGAACATGGTGCACGGAGCGATTGAATACCGTGATGTTTCTTTTTGCTATGACCACAGCACGCGCGTTTTAAACCACATTGACGTATCTATTCCCGCCGGTAAAACAGTCGCGTTGGTTGGTCCTTCCGGTGGCGGTAAAACCACTTTTTGTTCACTGCTTCCGCGTTTTTATGACGTCTCCGCCGGCGCAGTGCTGATCGACGGGCAGGACGTGCGGGACGTTACTCTAAAATCCCTGCGCAGCGCAGTCGGCATCGTGCAGCAGGACGTCTATATGTTCGGCGGCACAATACGCGACAACATTGCCTATGGCAGACCGGACGCAACGGACGACGAGATTATAAACGCCGCTAAGGACGCAAACATCCACGAATTCATCAGCAGCCTTCCGGACGGCTATGATACCAGCGTTGGCGAGCGCGGGGTGCGTCTTTCCGGAGGACAAAAACAACGGATTGCCATTGCGCGTGTATTTCTCAAGGATCCCGAGATCCTGATCCTCGACGAGGCCACCTCTGCACTTGACAACGAAAGCGAGCAGCACGTCCAGGAATCTCTTGAGCGTCTTTCCCGCGGGCGTACGACGATCGTCATTGCGCACCGCCTTTCCACCATAAAAAACGCCAACCAAATTATTGTGCTGGACAGTACAGGTATCCGTGAATGCGGGACTCATGAAAAGCTTCTTGCCGAAAACGGAATTTATGCAAAGTATTACAATATGCAGTTTAAAAACCTGGACGATTGATTTCTTATGTTATCATTCTCTTCATCGACCAAAAGCAGCGGCATCAGGATGTTGCTGCTTTTTTGCGGTAACCGGCCAGCACCAGGATAACCCCCGCAACTGCCGCAAGACTAATCAGCAGGTATGCTGCAGTATAATGTAGCGTATCCGCGAAAACACCCATTAAAACAGGCCCAAGGGCACTTCCAAGACTATATGCCGCCTGATAAAATCCCATAGCAATCGGTTTTTTATTCGCATCAAAATTTTTGATGGCGTTTGCCATAAAAATAGAAGTCAGCGAGGAATAGCCGAGCCCTCCCATAAACTGGACTGCCATAAAAACAGGGATGCTTTTGATAAACGGAATAGAGATCGTCATAGCGCCCGTCAGGATAAACCCTAGTACGCCCATACGCCGGTAGCCAAACTTCTTCCCCGCTTTTGTAGCGACAAAAAACGCACCGAGGATGGACGCCGCAATAAACAAAGCGTTGATCACGCCAACCTGCGTGCCGTTTGCACCAATATCCTGCGCCATCTTGGGAGTAAAGGAATACACCGTCGCAAAGATCAATCCTTTGATCAAAATTCCAAGGACGGACGATACAATAAGCCTTCTGTCCTTCATCACCGTCAAAACATCTTTGATCGCTACCGCCTGCTTGGGGGCGGGTTTTTCTTTTATAAAAAACGAAATAATAAGCCCGATTGCCGCCACCGCCGCACTTGTAAAGAAAAGCGCCTTGATCCCCGATTTATCATAGAGTATGCCGCCCAGCATAAACGCCGCAAAAATTCCGATTTCCACAACCCCACTCATTACCCCCATTGCTTTTGATGTTTGGCTGGTTGGGTAATACAGTGCATACAAAACAGTAAAAGAAACATACATCGTACTGGCAAATCCTGAAATTGCGTTCCCTACAAGCAACATCGCCGGGGAGGGGAAGAAATACATAATAAGAGATGAAATCACCGTAAAAAGCATTCCCAGAATGATGAACGGTTTTTGTCTTCCCAGTGCATCGGATTTAATTCCTACAGGCAAGCGAAGCAACAATTGGGTAAAAGAATGCGCACCAAATATGATGCCCGCAAGCGCTGCCGTGAGCCCCAAAGATAACAGAAACGGCGTAAGAAACGGGATATAAATATATAATGAAAACCAAAAAATACAGACTGTCAGCAGCAAAATTACTTTTTTCATTCAATTGATCTCCTGTCTTAATTCACCCGACAGTACATTGATAAACTGAATGTTTTTTTATAAAAATATTTATTCCTGAAAAACAGGTGTCGATAAATACCGCTCGCCCGTATCCGGCAGCAATGTTACAATAGTTTTCCCTCTGTTCTCTTTCCTGCTCGCAACCACAATCGCCGCAAATACAGCAGCGCCGGAAGAGATCCCGGAAAGAATCCCCTCTGTTCGGGCGATCTCGCGGCAAACACGATAGGCATCCTGGTCCGCTACTGCAATAACCTCGTCATAAACCGAGGTGTCAAGCGCCTGCGGAATAAACCCCGCGCCCAGCCCCTGCAAACCGTGTGCGCCTGCGCGTCCCTGTGATAATACCGGGGAACCTAAAGGCTCCACCGCTATGACTTTAATATTTTTATCCTGTTTTTTCAGGAAATGTCCAACACCGGAAAGCGTTCCACCCGTTCCCACGCCCGCAATAAAAATATCGACCTTGCCTTCGGTATCTTCCCAAATTTCCGGACCTGTTTGCCGCTCATGCACAAGAGGATTAGCAGGGTTTTCAAACTGTCCCGGGATAAAGCTGCCCGGGATCTCCTTTGCCAGCTGCACAGCACGCGCAATCGCTCCCTGCATACTTTGCTGCCCCGGCGTCAACACGATTTCCGCACCGTATGCCTTTAATAAATTGCGTCGTTCTTCGCTCATGGTTTCCGGCATGGTTAAAATCACACGGTATCCACGCACCGCCGCAATTGCCGCAAGCCCGATTCCCGTATTACCGCTTGTTGGTTCTATGATCGTCGCTCCCGGCGTCAACGCGCCCGCATTTTCCGCTTCTTCTATCATGGAAAGCGCCGTCCTGTCTTTCACACTGCCTGCCGGATTCAAGTTTTCCAGCTTCGCCAAAAGCCGCCCCGTAAGTTCATATTGTGCCGAAAGCCGCTCCAGTTCAACGATCGGCGTATGACCGATCAATTCCGTTACATTATGAAATATCTTTCCCATTATTTTTTCCCGCCAATCGCTGCAAATTTTCTGCCGGCTTGCGCCCGGTTGATAGATGATATCTTTTTCTTTACTATGTTATCTGCTTTAGCTTTTCCCGTCAATTTTTCAGACAACTTGCTTTTCTTTCCATAATCTTCTAAAATATAAATATTCCTGTTAGGGAGGCATATCATATGAGGATTTCTGCAAAGGGACGTTATGGTCTTTCGGCAATGATATTTTTAGCGCAAAATGAAAATCAAAACCGTTGTGTCGCAGTTCTTGCCATTTCCGAAAAACTCGGGATTTCCAAGATCTATTTGGAACAAGTATTTGCATTGCTTAAAAAAGCAAACCTCGTCACCTCCATAAAAGGAGCAAACGGCGGATATCAGTTAAGCCGCCGTGCAGACGAAATTACCGCGTTTGATATTTTGAGCGCGATCGAATCTACATTGTTCGAAACAACGGAAAACGCGCTGCCGCCGCAAGCTTCGCACATCAATTCCGCGCTGGATACGCTTTTGTGGAAAAAGCTGGACGAGTCCGTCAAAGAATGCCTTATTTCCGTTTCTTTAGCCGATCTCGCCGCACAAGCGCTTTTAAACGAGCAAAAAGGCAATTTTATGTATTTTATTTAAACAACAGGCAAATACATCCTTTCCACCCGGAAGTAGAAAGGATGTATTTTATTTTATACTTATTCTGCAAACATCGGCGTAGAAAGATATCGTTCGCCTGTATCCGGCAATAACGCTACGATGGTCTTTCCTGCATTTTCCGGTCGCTTTGCGAGCTGCGCCGCCGCCCATACTGCCGCGCCGGAAGAAATGCCAACCAGCAGACCTTCCTTGTGTGCCAGCTCCCTTCCCGTTTCGAAAGCGTCTTCGTTTTTCACACGGATCACTTCGTCATAAACTCCCGTATCCAGTACATCAGGCACAAAACCCGCGCCGATCCCCTGAATTTTGTGCGGACCGGTTCTTCCCTCCGACAGCACCGGCGAGCCATCCGGTTCGACCGCTACAATCCGCACATCCGGATTTTTCGATTTTAAATATTCCCCAACACCTGTCACAGTTCCGCCCGTGCCGACTCCCGCGACAAAAATATCGACTTTTCCATCCGTATCTTCCCAGATTTCCGGACCGGTTGCCTCGCGGTGTGCCTGCGGATTTGCCTCGTTGATAAACTGCCCCGGAATAAACGACCCCGGAATTTCTTTTTGCAGCTCCTGCGCCTTTTCAATCGCGCCTTTCATCCCCTTTACACCTTCTGTAAGTACAAGCTGCGCGCCGTACGCTTTGAGCAGGTTACGGCGTTCTACACTCATCGTTTCCGGCATCGTCAAAATAATTTTGTAACCCCGGGCTGCCGCAACGCTTGCAAGACCGATACCCGTATTGCCGCTTGTCGGTTCGATGATCGTCGCGCCGGGTTTAAGCTTCCCGCTTTGTTCCGCAGCGTCTATCATTGCTTTGGCAATCCTGTCTTTGACACTGCCTGCCGGATTAAAATATTCCAGCTTTGCGAGCAGCGTCGCATCCAAATGGTGCTGATCCTCATAGTTTACCAGTTCAAGCAGCGGCGTTTTGCCAATCAGCTGGGTCAGACTTTTATAAATCCGTGCCATATTATTTTTCCTCTTCTTTCTCCCTTACCGGGCTGCCTTAATCAAGCGCTGCCAGCGCCTGCTGTAAATCATAAAGAATATCGTCAATATGCTCCGTTCCAATGGAAAGGCGCACGGTATTCGGTTTGATGCCCTGCTCTGCCAATTCGTCCGCAGTAAGCTGCGAATGCGTCGTGCTCGCCGGATGGATCACCAACGATTTTACATCCGCAACATTAGCCAGAAGCGAAAAAATTTGCAGATGGTCAATAAACTTTTTCGCTTCATCTTCCCCGCCTTTTACTTCTATGGTGAAAATCGAACCGCCGCCATTTGGAAAATACCTGTTATATAATTCCTGATAACCGCTGTCCGGCAGCGAAGGATGGTTTACCTTTACTACATTCGGGTGCGCAGTTAAATATGCAAGCACCTTCCCGGTATTCTCTGCATGCCGCTCTACGCGCAGGGAAAGCGTTTCCAAACCCTGCAGGAAAATAAACGCATGTACGGGGGAAATCGTCGCACCCGTATCCCGCAGCAAAATTGCCCTGATCTTGGTGACAAAAGCCGCTTCCCCTGCCGCTTCCACAAAACTGATGCCGTGATAACTCGGGCTCGGCTCCACCAAACTTGGAAATTTTCCGCTTGCCTTCCAGTCGAATTTGCCGCCGTCAACGATTACCCCGCCGATGGTTGTGCCATGCCCGCCAATAAATTTAGTAGCGGAATGTACCACAATATCCGCTCCATGCTCAATCGGGCGCAGCAGATACGGCGTGGCGAATGTATTGTCTACCACCAGCGGGATCGAATTTTTGTGCGCGATCTCCGCAACTTTTTCAATGTCGATCAGGCTGGAATTCGGGTTGCCGAGCGATTCAATAAAAATTGCTTTTGTATTTTCCTGTATTGCGCCGGCGAAGCTTCCTTCTTCGTCCGGATCTACGAAGGTCGTCTTGATCCCATATTGCGGAAGCGTATGCGCCAGCAGGTTGTACGTACCGCCGTAAATCGTCTTGGAGGCAACAATATGATCTCCTGCAAACGCAAGGTTTTGCAGGGCATAAGTGACGGCCGCTGCGCCCGATGCCACCGCAAGCGCCGCAACGCCTCCTTCCAGTGCCGCAATCCGCCTTTCAAATATATCCTGCGTGGGGTTTGTAAGCCTTCCATAAATATTTCCTGCATCCCGCAGGTTAAACCTTGCTTCGGCATGCGCACTGTCATGAAATACATAAGACGCCGTTTGATAGATCGGAACCGCGCGCGCTCCTGTTACCGGATCCGGCGTTTCCTGTCCTGCGTGCAGCTGTAATGTTTCAAATTTATATTTTCTTTCCTGTTTGCTCATGGTTATATTCTCCTTTGCGATATATCCCAGTATTAAAAACTTCTTCCATCCTGTCTACACCACAAGCACATTCGCTGCTTGGCAGATTTGCTCTTTTGTATTTTCCGTACGCGCATTCTTCTACCCCCGAGATAAAACAT
Organism: Christensenella sp.; assembly: GCA_034926635.1. Taxonomy (GTDB): domain Bacteria; phylum Bacillota; class Clostridia; order Christensenellales; family Christensenellaceae; genus Christensenella. The sequence goes on from JAYFQX010000003.1 coordinate 109,386, forward strand.
ATATAACATATATGTTTTATTATTTTTTGTTGTACCTATCATAGCAGACGTCCCTAACCTTGTCAACTACTTTTTCATGAACCCGCTTCTTTTTTTGTTCATCTTGTCATGATACCCATAAAATATGCTTGTTAATCGCGGTTTACGGCACAAAAAATCCCCGGAAATCCGGGGATTTTTTTACTTATTACTGGTCTGTCTGCTGGATACCTGCATCCGCAGAGCTTTCTTCAGCTTTATCTGCTTTTATCTCGTCAATTTTTTGTTCCGAAGTTCCTTTGTCCTTTGGTTCGTCAAGCCGCAGCGTTTCATCCGATGATCCAATCTTCTTACCCAGAAATTCCGGAAGCTGCATTCCAGCCATTTCAAAAATCTCGTTCATGGGCGGGATACTCTTCATCAACCCCGACAAAAAATTTGCCGTGGAGGACTTTCCGTCTTTGCCTTCTCCACTGTCCCATACGGTAACCTTGTCGATCTTCAGGTCACGGATAGCTTCTACCTGAACTTTCATCAATTCTTCCATCTTGTCTGCAAGCATCAGCATCAACGCATCTTTCGCACTTCCGCCTGCCGCACCTACGATATCCGCAAAACCGGCAGCCTGCTTTTTCAGCATTTCCTGCATACCGCGCGCCTGCGCTTCCATTTTCGCGTAGATCGCGTCCGCCTCGCCTACCGCCTGACGGCGCAGTCTTTCGGCTTCCGCTTCAGCCTCGAGCTCGATCTGGCGTTTTCTGATCTCCGCCTTTACAATGACATCAGCCTCCAGGGTGGCTTTTTCACGCGCCGATCTTGCAAGTTCTGCTGATTTTTCTGCCGCATAGGCTTCCTCCAGCGCTTTGGCAGACTGTACTTTTTCCGCTGCCGTTGCAATCCTCATCGCTTCTGCTTCTTTTTCTCTTCTTTGTGCATCGGACTGCGCGATTTCTACCTTGGCGGTATTCTCTCCCGTGATTGCCTTGGAATTCGCCGTAGCTACCTCCACACGCTGATCGCGCTGCGCGTTTGCCTCACCGATAGAACCATCGCGCACTTTTTCTGCCACGGATTTCTTTGCGTCGTTGATCGCCTTTGCCGCCGCTTCCTTACCAAGCGCCGTAATATAGCCTGATTCATCGCTGATATCTGTTACGTTTACATTGATCAGGCGCAAACCGATCTTTTTGAGCTCTGATTCCACATTACGCGAAACCGCTTCCAGGAACTTATCCCGATCCGTATTGATTTCTTCAATATCCATCGTAGCGATGACCAGACGAAGCTGACCGAAAATAATATCCTTCGCCAGTTCCTGCACCTCGCTCATCTGCAGTCCCAATAACCGTTCCGCAGCATTCTGCATAATGCCCTGTTCGGTCGAAATACCGACCGTAAAAATCGACGGTACGTCAATACGGATATTCTGACGCGAAAGCGCGTTCTTGAGATCCACCTGGATGGAGAGCGGCGTTAAATCAAGATACTGGTATGCCTGTATTACCGGCCATACAAACGCCGCGCCGCCGTGGATGCACTTTGACGTACGGTTGGTGCCATCTGCGTTCTGCCCAACCTTACCATAGATAACCATAATCCTGTCTGACGGACATTTTTTATATCGCGTCAGAAAGATCAACAGGCACATGAATGCCAAGATAACAATAACCACAATTAAAATCAATGATTCAATACTCATTTTTTAACCCCCTTGTTCTTTTTACAGAAATTCCAAAGCTGCCGTCCCTATTTTCTCACTACGACCAGCGTATTCCCGCTTGATATTCCTACCACCGTGACCTGCGCCCCAGTTGGAATAGTCTCTCCATCGTCCGTAACCGCGTCTAATTCGGTCAGCCTGTCCTGTACTAAAATTGTGACTTTCCCTGCGACGCTTCGGTTTGCGTGGATAGGCAGATAAACCGTGCCTGATTTTCCCAGCGCATTGCGGATATCCATAGTACCGTCGGACTGCAATTTCATCATGGCACGCATAGCGTATGCGATCACCACCATTGCAATACACCCGAACACAATTGCGAGGATCACGCTTGCCACAGGCAATACGTCTGATTTCAAAAGCAACAGCCCCGACCATCCGAATACCGCAAAAAACGCGACAATTCCCTGTAAGGTAAACAAATGCAGTCCGCTGCCGCCAAAATGCGTATGCCCATCGTGCATCTCTACAGACGTTCCCGCATCGCCCGCTGCGTCTGCCGCACCATCACCAATCTGTATATCCATATCGCCCGTATGAATGTCAATATGCCCCGGTGTATCTATATGCCCCGGCATATCCATATGCCCGCCTGCATCAAAGGATGCGTCCTGCGGCGCGTCCACCGAGGCATCGCCGTGTCCTGCGCCGATCAGCAGCAGAATCACTTCAATCACCAGCAATACCGTCGAAGCAATTCCCACTACGGCAAAAACCTGTTCTACCAGCGTCATGGCTTCCCACCAAGCAATCATTTCCTCATTCCTCCTTTCATAAAAATAGGAAAACCGTACGTTTCGTCTTTCCTATTCTTATGACCTCGCCGAGTCACGGTCCGGTTTTTATCTTTACGCTCATTATATCACGCAGTCATATGACTGTCAAATAAATTCTAATGACTTTTTAATTGTTTTATCCTGCATATAAAATAAATGACCGGCATCTGAGATACCGGTCGTTGCCCGAGAATCCGGGGCTTCTTATCAATCAAAAATAATGGCGTTTCATAATAAATTTAGGATAATTCCTCCAAATATTTGGCAATATCGCCGATCGTCAAAAATTTCTTAGCCTGTTCCTCGTCAATCTCAATGTCGAATTCTTCTTCAAATGCGCAAATCAGGTCGATCAGATCAAATGAATTAATGTTCAAATCCTGCAAAAGATGCGTATCAGCGTTCAGGTTCTCCTTTTCAATACACTCATGATCGCTGATAATTGTAATTACCCGTTCCAACATGTCTTTATGCTCCTATATGTTCGCGTTTTACTTTCTTTGTCGTCGTCCGTTCAAAATCTGTTTCCCGTATTTTGATCCCGCTGACCTGTTTATACGCAGGCAACTTTTTATTGATCACATCCATATCTGCAGAAAGCGTTCCCCGGATGTCTGCGATCCCGTTTTCCACAAAATATTCGTGATCCAAATACACTTCCGCAAAAATCCGGTCGTTTTCGCCGTAAGCAACGATCTCTTTGATATACGGTATCTTTCGAAAAGTTTCTTCGATCTCTTCCGGAGATATATTTTTACCGTTAGATAGTATAATCAGGTTCTTAATCCTCCCAGTAATAAAAAGGAAACCGTCCTCGTCGATTCTGCCGAGGTCTCCCGTTTTATACCATTCGCCCGAAAAAGCTTTTTTCGTCTCCAGGTCGTCATGATAATATCCCAGCATAATGTTTTCGCCGCGCACCCAAATTTCGCCTTCACCGGTTTCATCCGGCATATCAATCCTAACTTCGTTACACGGCAGGATAACACCGACGCTCTTGTCGTTATAAAAACCGTTTCTGTTTTCCGCGACAATCGGCGCACACTCGGTCACGCCGTATCCGTTCATGATGTGCACGCCCAGATTTCGGAAACCCTGCGCAACTTTTTCATCCAAAAACGCTCCGCCGCAAATACAAAACTCAAGTTCCCCGCCAAGCGCATCCAGCACTTCCGCAAAAAGCTGCCTGCGTAAATCAATTCGCAGGTAACGCAGCAAGTTGCTCAGTCGGATCCCTGTCAATAGTTTTTTTTCTTTTCCTGCCTTGCGCGCTGACGCCCAAACCCTATGGTACATGGATTCCAAAATCATCGGAACCACAAACAGGTTGACCGGTTTAAATTCCTGTAAATCCTTTGTAATGTTCTTCAGGTTATCGTTGATAAAAATCGTATATCCCGCAAAGAAACCGCAAAGCACATTGGCGGTAAACCCAAACGTATGGTGCAGCGGTAATACCAGCAGCGAGCGACCTGTAAGCCGAATTTCTTTTCGCGCGGCAACGGTATCTGCCATCAAATTTGTATGAGAAAGCATCACGCCTTTGCTTTTTCCGGTCGTCCCCGAGGTATAGACAATTGCCGCCATACGACCGTTATCCAAAACAACACGTTCAAACGTGCGGTCTGCTTCAAGCACCTGCGCTTCGCCCTCCCGCAGCAGTGCGGCAAAACCATTTTCTCCCGTGTCTGCCATATCAACAGAAGAACGCAGGTTTACCTCACCCCTAAACGCTTCGACAGTTTTTTCATATTTATGGGAATAAATGATCGCCCTGCAGTCGCTCCGCCGCAATACATCCGCAATTTCTTCCGGGGGCAGGTCTTTATCAATTGGGACAATAATATTTCCACTGTTTACAACCGCAAAATAGGTCAGCAGCCATTCATAGCTGTTTTCCCCCAAAACGGCGATATGCGCACCGGAAAAACCACGGTGCAACAACGCGGTTCCCAAATATTTTATCTCTCTTTGAAAATCATTATAACTCTTTGAAATGATTCCTTTTTTGCCGTTTCGAAATTGAAATGCAGCCGCTTCTCCATATTCACGTGCAGAATATTCCACCAGTTCCCTCAAATTTTTCAATTCCGGCACACTGTAATCAGGATAATTCTTCACCTTTCCATTCCCCTCACAACAGAAATTTAAATATTTAATATAATACCATATTTATATGGCATCTTCAATCGCACACGGTTATTTTTTATCAGAAACAGGAATTCCCCGTTCCCTTCAAAACGAAATAACGTTTATAACTTTCTTGTAAAAATATCACTTTCACAAAGCAGACTTTCCACCGTGTCATACCCCAGCCGCTGCAGCAGCTCTACCACATAAGGATTGTTGATCGGCGTCAAAAAGCGCGCCTCGTCGCCATAGCGGTCGACATTTTCTTTTCCTTCTTCCCGGTTCAGGATGGCCTTAGGGCCGCCTACACAGCCGCCTACACAGCCCATACCCTCATAAAAATTCGCAGTGGATCTCTGTTCCAGGATCTCCTGTATCATCGCACGACATGCCGGCACACCGTCAGCATGTTTTGTCCTCACCGTAATCGGCCGATCCGGACTTATTTCCCGTACAGTTTCCTTAACAGCCTCGCTTACGCCGCCCGCCCGCGCATAAATCCGTCCGGCACGTGAAGAATGGTCTTTTTCTGTTCCGGGCAAAAGCGCCGGATCAATTGACAGCGCATCAAAAATATCCTGCGTTTCACGAAAGGTAAGCACGTGGTCAATTGCCCCCACCAGATCAGCCTCGCGCGCTTCCGCTTTTTTTGCGATACACGGTCCGATAAAAACCGTTTTGGCCTTTGGATATAAAAACTTAACTGTACGACCGCACGCAATCATCGGGGATACCGCTCCCGGAACATGCGGCAGCAGCTCATGATAAATCTTTTTGATCATGGCAATCCACATTGGGCAGCAACAGCTGGTCAGCTGATAATCCGATTCGGTTTTAATATTATGATCAAACTCAAACGCCTCTTTCAAGGTAAGGATATCCGCAAACAATGCTACCTCGATCATACCGTCAAAACCAATTTTTTGAAACGCACTGCGCAGCTTTGCAGGGGTCACCTTTTTATCAAACTGTCCAATAAAAGCCGGGGCAATCAATGCGTAAACCGGTCCTTCTTTTTCCCGTAAAGTCTTAATGACCGAAAAAACATCTTTGCTTTCGGTAATCCTTTTATCTTCACAGCGGTCAATACACGCACAGCACCCAACGCATTCATGCGCATCAATTTTCGCATCTCCATCACAAAAACGGATTGCGCCAAAATCACATCCATCTACACAAGAATGCTGTTCTTTTGGTTCGCATGTGCAGTGCCCGAATTTCCATACTACCGGATGCTTTTCGGGATGCAGCAGGCAGCTTAATTCTTCCAGTCCATGATCTTCTTCCTGTATTTTACGGATCTCTTCCTCTTTTTTTCCTGCCATCTCTGCACGCAAAAGCCTCTGGTAGATTTCTTCCAGTCTTGCCATAGCTATGTCCTCCTTTAACCGCGCCGTTTGCGCAATATCTTTACTGTCCTGAAGTGCAGTATATTCCTGCATCTATTTTATATTCATAATATCATTTCTCAGGAAACAAACAGTTCCTATCCGCATATTTTATGGCAAAAGGTATCAAAAAAGCCCGCTTCCTACCCCATGTACGGCCAGTCTCAGCAGGCTTTGTGTTCAGATAATTGTCTTACTCATCAAAAAGCGGCGTACTGAAATAACGTTCCGCCGTATCCGGCAATACGGTAACGACTGTTTTCCCGCTTCCCAATTTTTTGGCAAGCTTAAGCGCTGCCGCGACATTGGTACCGCTGGAAATCCCGCACATAAGCCCTTCTCTGCGCGCAAGATCCCGCGCAGTCTGAATTGCTTCGCCATCGGTAATTACGCAGACATCGTCGTAGATCTCTGTATTCAGGTTATCCGGGATCAACCCGTCACCAATGCCCATTTGCAGATGCGTTCCAATACTTCCCCCGGAAAGAATCGCCGCATTTTCAGGCTCAACCGCCCAAATCAGGATATCCGGATTTTGTGCTTTTAAAACCTCGCCAATACCGCTGATGGTTCCGCCTGTTCCCACCCCGGAACAAAACCCATGGATGGGGCCCGCCACCTGCTCCAGTATTTCAAGGGCAGTATGGTGCTTATGTACAATAGGATTCGCCGGATTACTGAATTGTTGTGGCACAAAAACATTTTTATTTTCCTCTGCCATACGGAGTGCCGTTGCCAGACATTCGTCAATGCAATCTCCGATGTTCCCATCATCATGGATCAGTACGACTTCCGCGCCATAATGCTTCACAAGCTTCCTGCGCTCCTCACTGACGGAATCCGGCATGATGATAACCGTACGATAGCCTTTCACCGCCCCCACAAGCGCCAGTCCGATTCCCTGATTTCCGCTGGTCGGCTCAACGATCACGCTGTTTTCATTAATAATACCTTGGCGTTCCGCCTCTTCTATCATATTCAGAGCTGTCCTCGTTTTGATAGATCCGCCAATATTAAGTCCTTCATATTTTACCAGCACCTGTGCGCTGTTTTCGCCTGTCATTCGATTTAAACGAATCATCGGCGTATGTCCTACCGCTTCCAGTATCGATCGATTTACCATGAAATACTGCCTCAACTTATTTTGTAATGTTTTGTGATTTCCATATGCGCTTCTTCTGCCAACCTCCCCAAACGCTAAGGGTCACTTGGCTGCGTCGTTTTCGGCACACTTATTTATTATATAATGTTTTCTCGTCATTTGGAAATATTTTTTAAAAATACATAGTTTCCATCCCCCTTTTTGAAACTTTTATATTTATTTTTTTCATTTTTTCAGTTTTGCTTTCGCATTTGCCCTATTGCAGCAGGCTTTTTTCTATGGTATTCTAAAAATAATCAAATCATTGGGCGGGTATTATTTTGAAAAGCATAAAAATACGGCATGCGAACAAATCGGATGCTGCTTTGGTTTTAGATTTCATTAAAAAAATTGCTGTTTATGAAAAAATGCAGGATCAGGTTTCCGCAACTGCAGAAGACCTCGAGACTTATATCTTCGACCGAAAGGCAGCGGACGTGCTGATTGCGGAGTGCGATGGCAAGCCCGTTGGTTTTGCTTTGTTTTTTGAAAATTTTTCTACATTCATTGGTCGTACCGGGCTTTATTTGGAAGATATTTATGTAGACAGAGATATGCGCGGTCTTGGGATCGGCAAAAAACTTTTCCAGGCTGTTGCTGCACAAGCAGCAGAGCGTGGCTGCCAGCGGATGGAGTGGTGCTGCCTTAACTGGAATCAACCTTCTATTGATTTTTATCATTATATGGGTGCACAACCTATGGACGACTGGACGACATTCCGCCTTTCCGGTCGCGCCATACGGGATGCGATAAACAAATAATTACCGGGGGGTAACAAAGGTGCAGGAAACTATATGGGCGTTAGCGCCGGCGGTTGTGGCAATCGTTTTGGCATTGCTGACAAAAGAAGTTTATATTTCATTATTAATCGGTATCATTTCAGGAGCATTATTTTTTACTGGTTTTCAGGTCATTCCGGCTTTGGAAACAACTTTTACCATCATGGGCGAACGTGTTGGAAGCAACATGAATATTATTATCTTCCTTATTTTGCTTGGGATGATCGTAGCGCTGATGAGTCGATCCGGCGCAAGCCGTGCCTATGGTGAATGGGCCTCACATTCCATTAAAACGAAACGCGGCGCGCTGTTTGCCACAACTGGTCTTGGCGCGCTGATTTTTGTGGACGATTATTTCAACTGCCTGACCGTCGGCACAGTGATGCGGCCGGTCACGGATCGTTACCACATCACCCGCGCAAAACTGGCGTATATCATAGACGCTACCGCTGCTCCCGTTTGTATTATCGCACCGATTTCAAGCTGGGCTGCCGCGGTAGGCTCTTCTCTTCCGGAAAGCAGCAATATCGATGGTTTTAACTTGTTTTTGCAAACAATTCCTTTCAACTTTTATGCAATCCTCACTTTGGTGATGGTCGTATTTATTATTGCACTGAATTTTGATTTTGGTCCCATGAAACACACAAAAGATAAAATCACAAGCGCCGAGCTTGACGAAGAAGAGAAAGAAGCACGTGAGGCCGAGGCAAAGCATAAACGCGGGCGCGTATACGACCTTCTGATTCCAATTATCGCATTGATCGGTCTTTGTATTTTCTTCATGCTTTATACCGGTGGAATTTTTGAAGGAGAAACCGTTGCTTCTGCATTTGCAAACTGTAATTCATCCCTTTCTCTTGTTCTTGGTTCCTTCTTTGCAATCATCGTAATCTTCTTCTTATATTTACCGCGAAAGGTCATCAGCTTCCGCGAATTTGCCGCCGGGATCGTGCAAGGTTTTAAAGCCATGGTACCCGCTATTTTGATTCTTACGCTGGCATGGACGCTTTCCGGTGTATGCGGTGAAGAATATCTCAATGCAGGTGCTTTTGTAAGCCGCGTAGTCAGCGAAGGACAGCTTGCAAACGCAATCCTTCCTCCTGTCTTCTTCCTTGTCGCTTTAGGGCTCGCATTTGCAACGGGTACGTCCTGGGGAACCTTCGGTATCCTAATCCCGATCGCGATCGCCATTTTTGGGAGTGCAGGCGGACAGATCATGATTTACACGATTGCCGCTATCCTTGCGGGGGCTGTTTGCGGAGATCACGTATCTCCTATTTCTGACACCACCATCCTTGCCTCTACCGGCGCGCAATGCGATCACATCACGCATGTCTCAACCCAGCTTCCCTACGCTATGCTGGTGGCTATTTGCTGCGTAGTTGGTTATACAGTGACCGGCATTACGGATAACGGTTGGATCGGACTTGCGATAAGCCTTGCTATGCTGCTGCTCCTTCTTACCTTCTTTTACAAAAAATCAAAAAAAGAAGATAAGAAGGCTTCGATTTCCGCAAAAGAATAATCCAAAAAATTACCAGTAAAACAAAATCCTATCGCCGTATCGTCTTTGATACGGCGATGTTTTTTTACCCGTGTTTCTCAACATGATTCCTTTTTGGCATGCCTGCAGAACATAACGCTTCTTGAATATACCATACTTTTCCACAAATCAAAGCAGAAAATCATTTTATAAAAGTATATAAAAAAGCCTTCTGCAATATCTTTGAAATAGCAAAAGGCTTTTATTTTGAAATCATCTCTTCCGGTGATATACTGCGTCCTTATCGGCTTTCATAATCATTCCGGCGGAATCTTCTAACGATTCCCTTATACTGCGTTCTTATTGGAGATCGCATTCTTCACCTGTTCCGTAAACATCGGCAGGATTTTCAGCACATCACCGACCACACCATAATCTGCCACTTCAAAAATCGGCGCTGTCTCGTCCTTATTGATCGCAATAATAACGTCGGAATCTTCCATCCCTGCCAAATGCTGGATCGCGCCGGAAATTCCGCAGGCGATATATAAGTTCGGACGAACGGTTTTTCCAGTCTGTCCGACCTGACGGTCTTTTTCCACCCAGCCTGCATCTACACATGCACGCGAAGAACTCACTGTCGCACCGTTCCCAAATGCTGCGGCAAGATCTTCCAAAAGGCGGAAATTTGCCGGATCGCCCATACCGCGCCCTCCAGAAACAAGGATTTTTGCATCCTGGATATCCATCTTATCACTTACTTTTTTAATTACATCTAAAATCTCTACGTTCACGCAGTCCGCAGGAATATCCACCGGGTAATGCTCTACGTTTGCCTGCGCGCCATCAGCCGCCTTCATCCGCTGCATCACGCCGGGGCGCACCGTAGCCATTTGCGGGCGGTAATCCGGGCAAATAATTGTTGCCATAATATTGCCGCCAAAAGCCGGTCGCGTCATCCGCAGATTTTTGGTCTCCGGATCAATTTCAAGCCCTGTACAATCCGCGGTGAGACCTGTGTGCACACGCGCAGAGATACGCGGCGCAAGATCCCTGCCGATTGCCGTTGCACCATAAAGCACAATCTCCGGTTTTTTATCTTGAATAATCGAAGTCAAAACATGCGCATAAGGCTCTGTCATATAAGTTTTCAATTCTGGCGCATCTGCCAGAATTACATTATCCGCCCCATAACGCGCCAGTTTTTTCGCCATATCTTCAATGCCGGAACCCAGCACCACTGCCGTTACTTCCGTACCAAGATCCGCTGCCAGCTCTTTGGCTTTTCCGACCAGCTCAAGCGATACACCGGTCAACTTGTTGTCTACCTGCTGTGCGAATACGAATACGCCTTTATAATCTTGTATATTCATCTTTTCACCACTTTCCGTCATCATAGAATGAACTTTTCGCCGAGTTTTTCCATCAGGAACTCAACCGATTCCTGCGGATCGGTATTGATCACCGTCCCAGCTGCTTTCAGCGGCTTGGTAAACGATTTAAATACATGTGTCGGGGAACCTTTCAGACCGATGTTGCTGCGATCCACATCCAGATCTTCCAGCGTCCACTTAGTAACTTCTTTTTCCCGATATGCGTCAAAAATACCGCCCGGCGTCATATATCTCGGCTCGTTTAACTCTGCGAGCGCAGTAATCAAGCACGGCATTTTCGCTTTGATCACGTGATAACGATCCTCATATTGACGTTTTACGATCACGTAATCGCCTTCCACCTTGATTTCTTCCGCATAACTGATATTCGCCAGTTTTAAATGCTCTGCAATTTGCGGACCGACCTGCGCTGTATCGCCGTCAATCGCCTGCCGTCCTGTAATAATCAAATCAAAAGGCAGTTTTTTCAGTGCGGAGGCAATGGTAGAAGATGTCGCCCATGTATCCGCTCCGCCAAATGCGCGGTCTGTGATCAGGTATGCGTCGTCCGCACCCATTGCAAGCGCTTCGCGCAGTGCAGCATCCGCCTGCGGCGGTCCCATGGAGACCACGCTGACCTTCGCACCCATAGAATCTTTGAGGTGCAAAGCTGCTTCCAGACCGGCTTTATCATCCGGATTAATAATGCTGGGAACACCGTCACGGATCAACGTGCCAGTTTCCGGGTTCAGCTTTACTTCATTGGTATCAGGAACCTGTTTTATACAAACAACTATATTCACTGTATTTCTCCCCCTCGTGTTACTTGAGCGCAGCGCCGGCGATTACCATCCGCTGCACCTCGCTCGTGCCTTCATAAATTTCGGTGATCTTGGCATCGCGCATCATACGCTCCACCGGATACTCCCTAGTGTATCCATATCCGCCATAAAGCTGCACGCACTTGGTCGTTACTTCCATAGCAGTTTCTGCCGCAAAAAGCTTTGCGGTAGCAGCTTCCACAGAGAAACGCTCCTGCGTATCCTTTGCCATAGCCGCCTTATAGACCAAAAGTTGTGCCGCATCTATCTTCGCTTTTAAATCAGCCAGTACAAACTGCGTATTCTGGAATTTAGAAAGCGATCTGCCAAATTGTTTTCTTTCTTTTACATAAGCTACCGTTTCGTTAAACGCGCCTTCCGCAATCCCAAGTGCCTGCGCCGCAATACCGATTCTTCCGCCATCCAGTGTCCCCATGGCGATGCCAAAGCCCTTGCCTTCTTTTCCAAGAAGATTTTCTTTTGGCACGATGCAGTTTTCCATAATCAACTCTGCTGTTGCGCTCCCGCGAATTCCCATCTTGCGCTCTTTTTTACCAACCGAGAAGCCGGGGAAGTCTTTTTCTACGATAAATGCGGAAATCCCATGATTGCCTTTGGATTTATCCGTCATCGCAAAAATAATATAAATATCAGCATATCCGGCGTTGGTAATAAATATTTTTGTTCCATTCAATACATAATGATCGCCTTCCAGCACAGCCTTTGTTTGCTGTCCGGAGGCATCCGTGCCGGCTCCAGGTTCTGTGAGCCCAAACGCGCCAATTTTTTCCCCTTTAGCAAGAGGCACCAAATACTTTTGTTTTTGTTCTTCCGTGCCAAATTTCTTAATTGGGTCGCTTCCCAATGAAGTATGCGCAGATACAATAACGCCCGTCGTTGCGCAAACTTTTGACATCTCTTCCACGCACATAACGTAACTCAGCGTATCGCAACCCTGTCCGCCATATTCCTTGGGGAATGGTATGCCCAAAAAGCCAAACTTTTTCAGCTTTTCCACCGTCTCTACCGGAAACCGTTCTTCTTCGTCCAGTTCCTCTGCGAGCGGTTTCACTTCATTTTCTGCAAACTGCTGAAACAACGTTTGCATCATTTGATGTTCTTTACTCAGTGTGAAATCCATATCTTTCTCCTCATCATAGCGTTTTTACGGCTCATTCCGTAATCAGCCGGGTTTTTGTCATAAGCTGCCAAAGCCCCGCGCTCCAATATTTTTTATATTACAGGGATGATGATCCCCGATGATATACCGATTGTATTCCGAGATCCGCGCGGTACTTCGCTACCGTCCTGCGCGCAATCACGATTCCTCTTTCCATTAATGCTCTTGCCGCGCCTTCGTCCGAAAGCGCCGAGTTCTCTTCAAATAACCCCTTTAATATCGTCTTTACTGCATCTTTACTAACCTTACAACCGTTTTTTCCGGTCAGGCTCCCTACTAAAAATGTCTTCAGTGCAAAAATCCCACGTTCACAAATCAAATACTTTCCGGCGACTGCCCTGCTCACCGTAGACACGCTTACGCCCAGGCTTTCTGACAAGTCCACAAGCAACAAAGGCTCAAGCGGCTCATTCTGCAAAAAAAACGCTGCCTGCCGTGACACAATCTGCTCCGCAACCTGCTGAAGCGTCGTTTTCCAAAGTCCCAGCGAGTTTACAAGCTTGCGCGCTTCGCGGTATTGCCGGGTAAGGTATGCCTTTGTCTTCGCATCCCCTTTTGAAAAAGCCCGGTATTCCTTATCAATGATCAATTTTGGCAGCCTTTTTTCATCAACTGCCACCAAGAGCTGCCCGTCTCTTTTTTCTACCAATATTTCCGGATATACAAACTGTGGAGTTTCTATCCCTTCCGCAAGGTCTACCATTGGTCGAAGGCTTTTGATTAAATCGCAATCCCTGCGCGCCTGTTCTTTTGTAATACCAAGCGCCGCTGCAACTGCCGCAATGTTATTCTTTGCAAGAAGCGGCAAATATTCTTTGATAATCCGGTAAGGCGCTTGTTCTGTAATTTCTTTTCTCTCAAGCTGCAGCTTCAGGCACTCTATCAGGTTTCTGGCGCCGATTCCCGCAGGCTCAAGCGACTGCACCGCACGCAGTGCTGTGGACGCAGTATCAACATCCACATGGCAAATCTTTGCAATCATTGCAAGCGGTTCCACAAGGTATCCCCGGTCGTCCAAACTTTGAATGATCACCTTTGCAGCCTTTGCCGTATGGATTTTGAGCGGCAACAGACCAATCTGCCCCAATAATTTATCTCGCATGGAAACCGGCTGCTCTGCGTCATAAAAACCGCCGTATTCCCGCGTTTCATTGGATTTTTTTACAAAATCCTTACGAACGCCAATTCGGTAAGATTCCGATACGTCAAACGGCAGCTCACTTTCCTGCATCTGCAATACAGGATTTTCCGTAACTGCCTCACTGATATATTCATTCAGCTCCAAAGCATTCATATGCAACAAACGCAACGCCTGCTGCATTTGCTGATGCATTGTTTGAGACTGGATTTGTTTTTGACCGATCGAAACCTGCATTCTTGACCTATCCATCCATGCAAAGTATCTGTATGATTCATTACGGGACGGAAATACTTCCGTCCCGCTAGAATCTTTAAAGCTTTATGCCCAAATTTCTTCGTCTGTCGGAATCGCTTTGTCCTTATTGTAAAGACCAATCTGCGAAACGTTGATCAGATGCGTATAATTCAGGTTCTCTGAAATACTGTTATTTCCCCAAGAGCCGCATCCCAAGGTCGTCGTTGGCGAGAATCCGTTTGTGAGGGCGCCGCCGGCCGTCGTAGAGGAGGGCTGGTTTACAACAATACGGCTTACCGGCATTGCTTCGCCGACCATACGTACGTGTTCCATATCATTGGAATGGATCGCGCAGGTATGTCCTTTTCCTTCATAGCATAAGTTTTCATAAGCAGCAGCCATACCGTCTTCAAACGAATCATATGCAATAGCAATCATGAAGGGACACATTTTTTCTTTGCACAGAAGATCTGCTTTGCCGCGGCCACGCGCCTTGAGCAAAACAACTTTTGTCCCTTCCGGAACTTCTACGCCTGCCAGCGCCGCAATCTTCTGAACGCTCTGTCCTACTACATCTTTGTTGATCACGCCGTTCGGGAAGATTGTTTTTGCAAATTTCTCTACTGCTTCCGCATCGTCAATATAATAAGCGCCGTTTTTCTCAAACGCTGCAATTACTTTGTCATATTCATCGGCAGGAATCATAACGCACTGCTCACCGGAGCAAATAATTCCGTTATCAAATTTACGTCCAGCAATGATCATGCTTGCCGCTTCGTCATAATCAATCCCGCGGTCAATAATAACCTGAACATTTCCCGGTCCTACGCCAAGAGCCGGTTTTCCGCTGGAATATGCGGACTTCACCATCCCTGCGCCACCTGTTGCAACGACAACATCCGCTGTTTTCATAACTTCCTGCGTCATTTCCAGCGAAGGGTGCTCGATCGTCTGTACCAGATCTTCAGGCAGTCCTAACTTCTTCAATTCTGCGCGGAATAAATCCACAACATATTTGTTGAGGTTGCTGGTGCGCGGATGCGGTGCGATTACGATCGCATTTTTCCCCTTCAGCGCAAACATTGCATTACACATAGGTGTTACAACAGGGTTTGTAACCGGGGTAACAGCGCCAACAACGCCCTTTGGCTTTGCAACTTTGATAATGCCTGTCTCTTTGTTTTCTTCAATAATCCCATAGGATTTTTTGCCCTTCAGGCTGTTCCAAATGCACTTAGATTTCCCTTTGCACTTTCCAACCTTATCTTCGTATACGCCCATGCCGGACTCTTCTACTGCCATTTTCGCCAATTCTTCAGCTCTTGTGTACACAACCTGACCAATTGCCTTAACGGCCGCATCTACCTGTTCCTGGCTGGCATTTTTTTCAAATTCAGCCTGCGCTGCGTGCGCTTTTTCAAAAATCTCCGCAATGGATTCCATCTTGCTTCATCCTCCTAAAAAATTAAAAATCTTTCATCAATACTGTAGCTTTGCTTGCTATTATTATAGTAAGTTTCCCGCAAAAATCAAACTTATGTAACTAAAAAAATCCTATTGTGTAAAAAAATTGTATATTTTTTCACAATATTAACCTATTTTTTACGAAAAATCAATTACCGAAGCGCAGCATCCGCATAATTTTTAAGAGAATTTGGCATTTACGAAAAGCGGCATTGCTTTATATTGCATAATGCCGCTTTCCCCCCCAAGTGCATACGCAATGATGAAATATGTCAATTCTTCCCTTCGCAACGACAAGCCCTGTTATTCTTAACCATTACGATCTCTTTTTTATTTTTTGTGTTGATCAGCTTACAGAATTCCTTTTCTTATCCTCCTTAATATTTTTCGTTGGATTATGTTTTAAGACCTATATTTCTGCCCCCGCCAAATATCCTTCTCTAACGGCATCCACAAGCTTTCTTGCCTGTTTTGCATCCCCTGCGATCACCACCGTATCGCAAACTTCTTTTAATGCCGTATAGAGCGAACTGTCGCTCCTATATCCCAACGCTAAAACAACCGTGTCAGCATTTCTAAAATAGCTTTTTCCACTACATTGTAAAACAATCCCGCTATTGGTTATCTCTACGACCTTGGTACAGGGAAGCTGCTCAATTTTCAGCTCATCCATTAGCTCATAGTCTAATCCTCTTATGCGGTCATCTTCTTCCGCTACAAGATGTTCTGTCATTTCTACCACTGCAACATTTTTATTTTGCATTCCCAAAAAGCATGCGGTTTCTACGCCTACAGAACCTCCGCCCGCGACCACTATATTTTGCCCGGTTTCTTGCCCCAAAAGCACATCATACGCATATACTACATGCGGTTTATCCACTCCCGGGATAGGCGGCTTCAACGGTTTTGGTCCCGAAGCCACAATTATTTTTTGCGCCTTTTCCTTTAGCGCAATCTCCGGCGTGAATTCTGTATCAAAAATAAATTTTACACCCGCCTTCCTGCATTGCTGCCACTGCCATGTCAGTATCGACGAAAGCTCTCCCTTGTAAGGCGGAAAAGCTGCCGCACGAAATTGCCCTCCGGGTTGCTTATTTTTTTCATATACGATTACATCGTGACCACGCATTGCCGCCGTTCTTGCCGCTTCCATACCGGCCGGCCCTGCTCCAACAACAATCACTTTTTGGGGATTTCTCGCTTTTTTAATGTCCCCTTCTTGTTCATACGCCAACACCGGGTTTACACTACACCTTACATGTCCGCCCCGCACAAGCGAATTATCACACACGATACATCCAATACAGCTGCGTATATCCTCTACATTTCCGCATTTTGCTTTGTTGGGAAATTCAGGGTCTGCAAGTGATGCCCTGCCCATAGCTACAATATCCGCACGTCCCATTTCAATGATTTGATTTGCCATCATTGGGTCAGTAATACGATTAACTGTTATAACGGGAATCTTCACTACTTGCTTTACCTTCTCGCTAAATTCAACGATCCATCCATGCGGAAACTGCATCGGTGCAACCACCACCGGTGTTCCATAAGTTCCCACCGATACATTCAATACATCAACACCCTGCTCCTCCAACATTTTCACGATTACAAGTGTATCTTCCAGGGTCCGGGAACCGGGCATTTTCTCATCTGCCGATATTCTGAATCCAATAGGGAAATCTTTTCCCACCCTCTGCCTCACGGCTTTAATAATCTCCAAAGGGAATCGCATACGATTTATTAGATTTCCGCCGTATTGATCGATCCGTTTATTAGAATAAGGCGACATAAACTGTGCAATTAAATACCCATGCCCACCGTGAATCTCTATTCCATCAAAGCCTGCTCTTTTGGCTCTCTGCGCTGCATCAGCAAACTTCGTAACCAGCGCTTCCACTTCTTCTGCTTTAAGCTCTCTTGGCATACATCTACACGACGGACATGGAATGGGCGATGCCGATACCGGCTGATACCCTCCGTTCAGATCAGAACTTGTTTGTCTTCCACAGTGATATATCTGTGCAAACACTTTTGCTCCTTGATATTCGTGGATTGCTTTTGGTATGGCACTATGACTTTTTCCTTGCTCATCGTTCCAAAGCCCCGGGACGCACTGATAGCCTCGTCCGGCAGGTTCAACAGCATAATCCTCAGTAATAACAAGCCCCCATCCGCCCTTTGCCTTAGCAGCATGATAAGCAACCAGCGCCTCGGTGCACATACCCTCATTTGTAGCAAGATTGGTCACCATAGCCGGCACCATTAGGCGGTTTTTTATTGTTGCTCCGTTTATCTTCAATGGCTGAAATAATTGATCAAACATCAGCGTCACTCCTATTTATAAAATTCCGGAAAATGCGTATATGTTTCATCTTCCTTTAAATCATGTGAGAAGATTAACTTCGCATCATAATCTCTCTCCAGCTTTCTTATTTTTTTAATGCAGCGCTCGAACCCAAGCGAATCATAAATAATGCCCGGTAATTTTGCGGGCGGTCCATAATTTAACCGCGAGCCGCATGCATCGCTCGGGAAAAAATAATTTCCGCCTTCCAATGTAAGCATCATTCCTAACACGCCTGGCGTATGGCCTTCCAGTAAGAATAAATGAATTCCCGGAAATAGTTCCGTATCCTCTTCAATAAAATGATAAGTGATTCCAGGCGTCGTCATAATGCTGCGCCAATATGCAGATTTTGTTTTTGCTTCATCCGGTTCCCCAAACGTGGCGAGGCAGCCTTGCTCAAAATCCCTGCGTGAAACATAAACATTTTGTCCCGCCTTAGTTCCCGAAAAAAACTTCAAACCATTCGCATGATCACAATGCATATGAGAGATTATGATCGCTGAAATATCATCCGGCGTAAGCCCAATTTTTTTTAACTGTTCATCAATATAGTCTTCACGTTTTGCTTCCAGCGCAAAATATTCTTCCCAATAATCAGGGCGTTTGACATCTCCCGGTTTTTCGGCAGGATATTCCCCAACGTCATAGAGAATATATCCTTCTTCCGGATGTTTGATGAGCACCATTGAACAAGGGAACTTCCCATAGATAGCTTTTTTATCCTTACAGGATTTTGATGCCGGATCCGGCAACGCAACATTCCACGCCAAATCATTAGAAATATACCCATAACGAATAATTGCAAATTCAAGACCTTTCATATTGACCTCCTCTAATGGTAATCATAAAAACCAATTTTTGTTTTTTTACCTAATTTTCCTGCCCGAACCATCTTACGAAGCAGCGGATGCGGTCGATATTTGTCTTCGCCCGTCTCCGCCTGTAAGATCTGCATAATATCCAATACAACATCAAGCCCAACCAAATCCCCAAGGGCAAGCGGTCCCATCGGGTGATTCGCCCCCAGTTTCATTGCAGTATCAATATCTTGAATATTCGCCACACCTTCCGCATAAACGCCAATGGCCTCGTTAATCATCGGAATTAAAATGCGGTTTACTACAAAGCCGGCGCTTTCTTTTACCATTACAGGTGTTTTTCCAATATTGTCTGCAATCTCCATTGTACGTTCTACATATTTCTCACCGGTATGCTCTCCGCTGATTACCTCCACCAAATGCATGACGGACGCAGGATTAAAAAAATGCATCCCCAAAAAGCGCTCCGGTCTTTCCAGCACACTTGCAATTTCGGTCACAGACAGACTGGACGTGTTGGAAACAAGTAACGCATCCTGTCCCGCAAATTCTTCTAATTCCGAAAATATTTTTTGTTTCAGCTGCATATTTTCCGCAACCGCTTCTATCATAATTTCGCTGTCTTTACAGGACTGCAGACAATCCGTCACAACAATCCTCGAAAGCATCTTTTTCATCTTAACATCATCAATTTTGCCTTTTTGCACAAGGCTGAGCAATCTGTTTTCAATTGACATTTTGCCTTTTTGCGCATATTCCATAGAAACATCGGCAAGCGTCACCTGGTAATCCGCCGCCGCAAAAACCTGGGCTATAGAAGCCCCCATTGTTCCTGCGCCAATTACACTGGCTCTTTTCATCACAAACACACCTCGTTTATTTTCCTTCAAAAAATTCTGTTTTACATTTTCGATTAAAATTATTCATTCCGGTTTTTTGATCCGCAGTAAGAAAAAGCTTTCCAAAAAGCTTACTTCGGTCTGCGCCACAATCTTTCATGCATTTTTTTGCATAACGAATCCCAATTGGTGCATTCTTACAGATTTTATGCGCCAAATCTTCTACAAACCCAAGCAATGCTTCTTCCGGCAACACCCTGTTTACAATTCCCATACGCTCCGCTTCTTTTGCGTCCAGTGTTTCTCCGGAAAAAACGACCTCACTTGCATAACCATACCCGGCTATTCTGGAAAGACGCAACGCACCGTCCCACCCCGGCATAATGCCAAGCGTTACTTCAGGCAAACCAATTCTTGCGTTAACCGCTGCAATCCGAAAGTCACAGGCAAGCGCAAGTTCCAGTCCGCCGCCAAATGCAAATCCATTAATCGCTGCAATCACAGGGACAGCAAGATTTGCAATATCATCCATCAATTGCCGCCCCTTCACAGAAAATTCCCTTGCCTGTGTAAAGGACATTGCTTCCATCGCTTTAATATCTGCCCCGGCAGCAAAGGCTTTTCCGCCTTCGCCGGTAATGACCACGCATCGCACGTCTTTATCCTTATCAATTTCGTCTATGGTCACTATAAGCTCATCTAGCATTTCTTCGTTTAACGCATTTAACTGGCTGGGTCTGTCCAAATAAATCCATTTAATATTGTCTCTGTACTCTGTCCGTATCGTATTCATTTTCTTCATCACTCGCACAATCCATCGCGTTCAAATATAGTTGCTTCCCCCATGCCTCCACCGATGCAAAGAGTAGCAAGTCCATATTTTTCATTCCGTTTTTTCATTTCATGCAGAAGTGTCACGGCAATTCTCGTTCCTGAAGCACCAATCGGATGCCCCATAGCTACCGCGCCGCCATTTACGTTTACCTTATCTTCATCAGCGCCAATCCCCTGCACAACGGCGACCGCCTGTGACGCAAAAGCTTCGTTTGCTTCTATCAAACCTATTTCATTGATATCAAGTCCTGCAATCCCTAGCGCTTTTTTTACCGTATTAATCGGACCTACCCCCATAATGGACGGGTCTACCCCGCACGAAGCACCGCAGACCCACTTCGCCTGCGGCTTAAGCCCATATTTTTTTAAAAAGTCTTCAGAAACCGCTATCATCACGGCTGCTCCATCGTTAATGCCGGAAGCATTTCCTGCTGTTACTGTACCGTTTTCTTTGAATGCGGGGCGAAGCTTTTGTAACTTTTCCAACGAAGCGTCCATCCTTACATATTCATCGGTATCAAATAAGGTATCTTCCCCTTTTTTTTGCGGAATTTTTACCGGGATAATTTCTTCGCGAAACCTTCCAGACGCAATCGCCGCAGCTGCCTTTTTCTGTGATTTAAAAGAAAACATATCCTGCTGCAACCGCGTAATTCCATACTGAGCGGCAACGTTCTCAGCTGTAATTCCCATATGGTAATCATTAAAAACATCCCACAATCCTTCTTGTATCATGGAATCTTTCAGTACCGCCTCTCCCATTTTTTTACCCCAGCGCATTTGTATGGTGTGGGGCGCCTGCGACATACTCTCCATTCCGCCTGCAACAACACATTCCGCTTGTCCGGATCCGATTAACGCAGCCGCAATATTAACAGCGTATAATCCCGATCCGCATACCTTATTAATTGTCACCGCCGGAATTTCGATTGGGATTCCGGCTTTCACCGCTGCTTGTCGTGCAGGGTTCTGTCCTTGTCCTGCTTGCAGCACATTTCCCATAATAACCTGGTCAATCAATTCCGGATCGATCCCCGCACGCTTTATTGCTTCATGAATTACGATCGCCCCAAGCTGTACTGCCCCTATATTTTTGAGCGAACCGCCCAAACTCCCGATCGGCGTTCTACATGCTCCTAACAAATATGTCTTTCTCATTGTCCCCATATTTCTCCCCCGCGTTACCGCCACGGCGGTGTATACATTCGTTACGTTCTTTGCCCCAACACTGGTTGCAGGCCACGCACCGCATGCGGTAATTCGTATTTTGCTTCTACTTGTTCACAAGGTCTGCCTCGCATAAGAAAGGTCTCGACATAGAAAAGTATTCAATTTATGTCGTGTTTAAAAGTTCTGTCACAAGCCCAAAATCACGGCTTCCACCAACAATCGTAATTTTTGCAAGCTTCATCCGCGCTGCCGCCCTCTGCGCCGCATCGCGAAAATATGACTGCCTGTCACTATTAAAAATACCTTTTCGTGCAGTCCGATCAACCGATCCAATCAACGAAGTATTTCCGCCGCTGATTTCTATCAGATCAGTCCCTAATTTATCGAGCTGCTCTATGACCTGAATTGACTCATCCGTCGTCAATCCCTCATTATTAATGTATAATTTTTGCTATTTTTTCAAATCCTTCAATAAACCTATCGTCGGCCGTCCCTAACATTCTTGGGTTGAGCTGTTCTTCGTCCGTAACAAACGCATATTCTGTCATGATAAGACCGACACCACCCTGCGCTAGCTCCTCGTGCGCGGCAAACACCTCTTCGTTTACCGTTCCGTCTTCATTTGCGCGCCTTAGCCATGTGGAAGAGCGTATGAACCTGTTTTTCAACTTAATATTATTAACAATGGTATTTTCAAACAAACTTTTCATCACATTATAATCACTTTCGTATAATATAAGCAGAACCATACGCTACAGATATTTTTTAGGAACTTCACACGCCCTTCCTGCAGATATAAGTTTTTTTACGGCTTCAGCAATACTTTAAAGTGTTGCTGATCCTCAATACTGAATTTAATCGCATCTTCGATATGATCCAAATCAAATATATTGGTCACCATTTTTTCAAGCTCTTCGGTGATTAACCCGTCATTGATGATCTTGATCGCCTGGTCAAAATCATACTGCGGGTGGATCCGTACACCAGTCA
This sequence comes from Christensenella sp., assembly GCA_034926635.1. Classification (GTDB taxonomy): domain Bacteria; phylum Bacillota; class Clostridia; order Christensenellales; family Christensenellaceae; genus Christensenella. Next base: position 131,996 of record JAYFQX010000003.1, read on the forward strand.
TTCTAAGTTCTTTTGCCAAAAACGCTCCGGTATCTACCGGATATGGATCTTTGGGGACGCCTACTACAACGATCATGCCCTTTTGTGCAGCTACTTTTGTCGTCAATTCCGTGCCGGCTTTACTTCCCGACGCTTCAAACACAACATGAAAACCATTGCCGTCAGTCAAACTCTTCAGCGTCTTTTCACAGTCCGGATCTGTTGGATTTACTACGGTGAACCCAAAGCTCTGCGCCAATTTAATCCTATATTCATTCATTTCTGTCAGTATTACCTGAGACGCACCGCTCATGCGTGCTACGATCCCGATCAACAAACCGATCGGACCAGCGCTAACAACCAGCGCACGGTCTCCACGCTGCAAACCGCTGAGCCTTACATCGTGAACCGCGACTGCCAGCGGCTCTACAAGCGCCGCAACTTCCGGTTTCACTTTGGGATCAATTTTACTGATTTTGCGAACCGGGACTTTAAAATATTCCGCAAAACATCCATCGGCATGAATCCCATAGATCTGCAGTGTTTCACATACGTTTTCACTGCCTGTCAAGCATGGGATACACCGCCCGCAGTTGTTCAGCGGATGGGATGTAACATAATCGCCGGCCTTCAGATCAGGAAACTTTTTGCTGTTAATTTTTTCAATAATCCCGCAGTACTCGTGACCAAGAACGCGCGGCACCGTCGCACTTTTATGAATATGCTTATAGATCCCTACATCCGTCCCGCAAATCCCGGCATAAATTAATTTGATTAACGCTTCTTCTTCACCAATTTCAGGAATTGGTTCATCAATAACCTCTAATTTTCCCCAATCTTGTAAAACTGTTTTTTTCATTTTATTCACCTCAACAATGATAATTGTTCTTTCCCTTGAATCCATCCTAAGTCTTCCAGCGCCTTGGTCTGCTGATAATCATGCCCAAACACCATGTAAGCGCCCGTATCTTTCTGCATTTGTTTTAATATGGCAAGTTGACGATAAAATTCATCATCAGTCTTGTTAATGCCGCCGCCCGGAGGCAGTTCTTTTTCAAACGCTTCTTTTGTATAGACCGTATCACAACAAAAAATCATTTGCGCTCCATCCTGGAAACGCAGTATCATGCCAACAACGCCGGCGGTATGAGAATGCTGCACAAAAAGTGTGAAATCCGGCGCAAGCTCAGTGATTCCCGTAACCGTGCGGAACGTTACCCCTTCAAGGTTGTGGAATACATCACTGATATAGGCAGGTCTTAATTCGTCCTTATTGGCAATTGTCTGGAAAAACACTTCTTTCGCTTCTTCTTCGGAAACGATTACATTTTTTGCTGCTTTTTTCCCTACGAAATTCCTAAGACCCCCGGCATGGTCAAAGTGTAAATGCGATAAAATTACTTGATCGATTTTTTCAATCGGCACACCACATTCGGCCAGTTTATCTTTTAGCAGGAGATGTTCTTTGAGAGGATACCTTTCCAGTAAGCTCTGCGGATAATCCGTTTCCCAATTATCCGAATCTCCCGTATCATACAAAATATATCCCAAAGTAGGGTGATCGATCAAAACCGTCATACGCGGCGAAAGGATTTGCTCAGTTTTATCATTGGCCTGCACAAGTTCAAACTTTCCGTGTTCAGCCCTACCTAAATATAAAACCCTAACCTTCAGTCCCTCCATGCCTTTGTCCTCCTTATTTTCTGCGGTATACTTTTTTTACAGCCTCGACAATAGATTTTTCCGTTAATCCAAAACGTTCAGACAAATAACTAACCGGTCCTACTTCCCCAAACGAATCATGGACGCCTACCATCTCCATGGGAACGATGATATTTTTGACTACGATGTCGGCGACAGCGCTTCCGAGACCATTAACAATATTATGATTTTCCGCCGTTACAATTGCGCCTGTTTCATCTGCCGCTTTCACAATTGCTTCTTTATCAATAGGCTTCCATGTAAACATATTGATTACGCGCGTGTGTATGTTGATTGCGTCCAGCGCAGCAGCGGCCTTCAGCGCTTCTGCCACACAATATCCGCTGGCAATTATAGTTGCGTCTTCCCCGTCGCGCAGCATAACAGATTTTCCAATTTCAAAATCGCTGCCTTCGTCATAGATCCCCGGTACATTTTTGCGTACCAAGCGCATATAAAATACGCCATATTTTGCAGCTACTTTCGGGATAAGGTTTTTCAGCATTACAGTATCGGTAGGCTCTATCACAGTAACCGTAGGCATCAGACGCATAATCCCCATGTCTTCAAAAGGCATATGCGTGCCGCCATTGAGCGCCGCTGTGATCCCGGGATCGGAGCCTACCAGCTTTACATTCAGACGTGCATAATCAGCTGACATAAAGATCTGGTCGCAGGCTCTCCTTGTGAGGAACGGAGCAAACGTATGTACAAATGGAATTTTTCCTCTTGCGGACAATCCCGCAGCTACACCAACCATGTTTGCTTCTTGGATGCCGCAATCTATCGTTTGTTCCGGAAACTCTTTTTCAAAAGGCTTCATCCCCATTGCGCTCATCAAATCTGCATCCAGCGATACAATGTTTTTATTATTCTTCGCCAGACCCATCAGCGTCTCGCAATAAGCCTTTCTCATTTCCAGTTCTTCCGGCGCATTGTTTTCTTTTATCAGAATGCTCATCTTACTTTTCCCCCTGTATCTTGTCAATTTCAGCTTGCATCTCAAGGAGTGCTTCTTTCATTTGGTCTTCGTTAATCGGCATATTGTGGCATGACACTTTTCCAGCGATCGAGCTCCAACCATTGCCTTTTTCCGTATTCAATACAATCATATTAGGCTTTCCGGAATGCTGTTTTGCTATTTCGATCGCACCGTCAATCGCCGCTACATCATGACCGTCTACGCTTTGACAAAACCATCCAAACGCTTCAAATTTCTTTGCAATATCTCCCAAGGCGCATACTTCATCCGTACTACCGTCAATCTGCAGCTTGTTATAATCGACAAAAGCAATCAAATGATCTAATTTGCGATGGGCAGCAAACAACGCCATCTCCCAGACCTGTCCTTCTTCAATCTCTCCATCGCCTAAAATCAAATATGTATAATTTTCTTTTCCATCCATTTTAAAGGAAAGTGCAACGCCGGCTGCCGTAGAAGACCCCTGCCCAAGCGATCCGGTAGTCATATCAATGCCGGTAGTGAGGTTCATATCACAATGGCTCGGTAATTTTGTGCCGGGACGATTCAATGTTTTTAATTGTTCCATTTCCATAAAACCGCGCAGCGCCAACGCCGAATAAACCGCCGGACCCGCATGACCCTTAGAAACGACGAGCCAATCGCGGTCATCCCATTTTGGGTTAGCAGGATCATATTTCATCTGTTTTCCATATAACACAGCCAATACATGCGCAACCGATAACGCCCCGCCAATATGACCGATTCCAAGATCTCCAATGGTTTTCACAGTTTCCATTTGGATTTCTTTTGCAAATACTTTCATTTCTTTTGTATTCATAGTTTTATCTCCATCCTGTTTTTACTGCTTATCTTCGTTTTCCACAACCAGGAACACCTTAAAACCTTCCTTGCGTTCCACAATATCGAACGCTTCCCGCCAACGCTCTAATGGAATTTTGTTGCTGATCAATTTCTCAAGCCTCAAATTGCCCTGTTTGAACAGTTTTAAAACAATTTCCCAGGAAGTCCGTTCCGATGCATAACTATTTACAATATGAATTTCTTTCTTCAAAGCAAGATCATGGTCAAACGGAACTTTTTTACCATATAAGCCAACCTGCCCATATTGTCCGGTTTTTTTCAATACTTCAAGGCAAGTTTGCGCCGAAGGTGCCGCACCTGCGCATTCAAACGCTACATCAAATCCGCGTCCGCCGGTAATTTCCATTGCCCGTGCCTGCGCGTCTTCGCGCATAACATTAATCGTTTCGCTCGCGCCCAGTTCTTTTGCCATTTCAAGACGTTCGATATCCAGGTCCGTACCGCCAACCGTGACATGCGCGCCGCTTACACGCGCTACCTGCGCCGCCAATTGTCCGATTGCGCCAGGCCCAGAGACATAAACATAATCCCCAGCTTTAATATTTGCCATTTCTACAACGCCGCGCACAACACATGCCAAAGGTTCCGACAATGCCGCGACATCCATAGAAACATTTTCCGGAATATGGAATGCTAATTCCGCAGGAATACGTATATATTCCGTAAACGCACCATCTACACCCGATCCGATTGATTTTCTCTCCGGGCAAAGCATCAGCAGACCACGCCTGCAGTATTCGCATTCTCCACACGTAACGACCGCCGTCATTGAAATTATCCTGTCGCCGGGTTGAAATCCCTTTACATTCTTTCCAACTTCTTCTACCGTTCCGCTGTATTCATGTCCCATAACAACAGGGTAATTTGCTTCATATTCATCGTTTAAAATATGAATATCTGTCCCGCATATGCCTCCGGCATACACTTTTACCAATAACTCACCTTCTCCCGCGGACGGCTTTTCAACCTCTCGGAGTTCGACTCCATCTGTTCCTTTTTGAAACTTAACCAATGCTTTCATAGCGAATACCTTCCTTTCTCCGTCATTCCTTCTTAAGTCCGTTAATCAACAATGCAGCAAGAATGATAATGCCTTGTACAATGCTTTGATCGCCTGCACTCATGTTAAGCGCAGCAATCAGGCTAAGCATTACCACAATAAACAAGCCTGCCAAAATCGTTCCCGGAATACTTCCCTTTCCTCCGCTGAACGCCGCTCCCCCAAGAAGCGCAACGGCAATGGATTGCATCTGATAATCCACACCAAGCTCTAATACGCCGGTTCCGATATATGCCGCAATCTGTAGTCCTGCCAACGCTGACAGCAATCCGCACATCATATAACAAAATAATTTGATTTTTATTGGATTCAAACCTGACTGGTAGACCGCGCGTTCATTAACGCCTGTTGCTACGATATATCTTCCAATTGGAAACAACTTCAGGATCACTATTACTACAGCAGCAATGATCACCCATACAAACAGTGCCATTGGAAGAGGCCCGACAAAGCCTACGCCCAACGTCCTGAAACTATCCGGAATAGATCCCCCCGGGGCGCCTTGACAATAAATCAACATAATCCCCTGCAGTAAGATGCTCATTCCCAGGGTTACGATGAAAGACGGCATCCTGAGTTTTGCACACATAATCCCGTTTGCAAAGCCAACCAGGATCCCAACCGCAACGCATACTACAAGCGCAAATCCTACTTTTGTAGGGTCATTCTGCATTAACTGCGCGGCAATTACGTCAATGAGGATCATCACCGCTCCCACGGATAAATCCAAGCCACCGATTAATAAAACTAACGTTTGTCCGATCCCGGCAATAATGAGAGGTGCCGCCTGCCGCGTAAAATCAAGCAAATGTGTCGGAATAATTGAATTGGGAGAAACAAATCCAAGAATTACGATTAATCCTATTAACCCCCAAAGGATAATCGGGATATCTTTGAAGCGCCGTTTCCGGGTTTGTGTTTTATTTAAAACCACTTCACTTTTTATACTCATGCCATTTCCCCCACTTCCTTGCCCTTCAGGTCTTTCAGCGAGAATATCATTACTGTAACCAGCATGATCAAGCCCTTAAAGACATACTGATAATAAGATGAAACACCCGCCATATTAAGGATATTACTCAACAAGCATAGGATAAACGTAGCTGCAAACAGACCCACGATATTACCGCGTCCTCCAAACAAACTTACACCGCCAAGAACGCAAACCGTGATGGAGTCCATAGAATACATATTCCCCAAAGTGGAATCGCCTGTGCCTACCCTTGCCGAGAGATATATCCCGCCTACCGCCGCGAGCATACTGCATAAAATATGCGATTTCATAGTTGTTTTACGTACAGAAATTCCTGATAGTTCAGCTGTATGCGGGTTTCCACCAACAGCATATATTGCACGTCCAAACCGCATTTTGGTTAGCACGACCGCAATGATTATGGCGATTGCCGCCCAGAGAATCACCGCATGTGTAATTACCCCAAAACGTCCATTTAATAAATCCATGAATTCATAGGGAACCGATCCTCCCGGGATTGGCCTAATGTTAAGCGCAACACCATTGACAATACACATCGTTGCCAAGGTCATAATAAACGGTGGAATTTTGAATTTGGTAATACCGATTCCATTAAATGCACCGACTGCAGCGCCGACTGCTAGTGCAATGATGATCGTTACAATAATTCCATAGGGATAAGCTACTAGTTCATAAGATAAAATAGTTGTTGTTACGCTGACTACCGCACCTGTTGAAAGATCTATCCCTCCAAGCAGGATAACGAGCATCTGCCCCATCGCCACAATTCCAAGGGCCACTGCCTGCTCTACGACATTCCCCATATTCGCCGGATTGAAGAAACGGTCGGATGAAAATCCGCCAATTACCAATACAACGATAAGGATCAAATATACAATGAGCACTTCGTCATTTTTCTTGATAAATTGTTTTATTTTCACAATTATTACCTCGTTTGTATATTGGTTGCGATCCTCATGATGCCTTCTTCCGTGGCGTCTTTCCCATCCACTTCTCCGTTGATCCTGCCGTCATAAACAACAAGCACACGGTCGCTTACATTAATGACCTCCATAAGATCGCTGGACACCATGACAATCGATATTTTTTCTTTCCGGGACAGTTCGCGCAGCAAATTGTATATTTCCATTTTTGCCGCCACGTCAATACCGCGCGTCGGTTCATGTACGATTAAAAATTTTGGCTTGTTTGCCAAACATTTCGCCAGCAGCACCTTTTGCTGGTTACCGCCGGAAAGCGTTTTTACCAACTGGTCTGACGAGGTCGCCTTAATGTTTATGCCCTCCATGTATTGCTGCGCTTCTTCCCGTTCGAATAATTTTAAGACCATTCCCTTACGTTTTATCTTTTTGATAATGGGCAATGAAATATTGCTGTAAATTGGCATTCCCAGACAAAGTCCCTCAACTTTCCGGTCATCTGTAAGGAATGAAACTCCCAGTTTCATTGCTGATTTTGTGGAGTTGATTTTGACTGCCTGCCCATTAATTTTGATCTCACCCTCTACAGGACGCTGCAGACCAAACATCGCACGGATCAACTCCCGCTGTCCCTGACCTTCCAGCCCGGTGATCCCTAAGATCTCGCCTTCCTTTAACGTAAAGTTAAAACCATCCTGATTTTCTTTGATCTTCAGATTCTCAACTTCCAAAATATCATCCGTAAAATTGGCATGATCGCGTTCGGGATAAATATTACCGAGCTGTCTTCCGACCATCATGTTTACAACATCCTCTTTTGTCGTATCTTCTATGCGTGTTGTCCCCATTGTCGCGCCGTCTTTCAATACAGTGACCCTGTCTGATATCTCAAAAACTTCGTTTAATCTGTGAGAAATATAAATAATTGTTTTTCCTTCGTCCCGAAGCTTGCGCGTCATTTTAAACAACGCTTCTACTTCCACCAGCGTAAGCGCAGCCGTAGGTTCGTCCATAATAATAATCTGCGTTTCCAGGTTGATCGCTTTCATGATCTCAAGCATCTGCTGCTGCGCGACCGTAAGGTCTTTAACACGCATATCAGGATTAATTTCGATCTCCATCTTTTTTGCGAGTTCTTGTGTGCGTTTACGCATTTCCTGGATATCTATGATTCCTCTTTTTTTGGTTAACAGCCTGCCCAAAAACATGTTCTCATAAACTGTGAGGTAAGGGACCAGGTTAAATTCTTGATGTATGATGCTGACGCCTGCTTCCTGCGCCTGTAATGTATTATCAAAATTCTTTTGTTCCCCATTGATATAGAACTCACCGGAAGTCTGTTTATAAACGCCCGATATAATTTTCATCAATGTAGATTTACCTGCGCCGTTTTCGCCTACCAGCGTATGTATTTCACCTTCCTGACAGGAAAAATTTACATTTTCGAGGACCTTATTGTCGTAAAACGACTTACAAATGTCTTTTGTTTCTAAAACAACTTTTCCCAAGAAAACCCCTCCTTTTTGAAAGGAGCAACCAAATCATTCATTTAGTTGCTCCATTCAAAGACTACATCAGTTGGTATCTGATTTATAAATTAGTTATTGCTCCAAGTAAAGCTCGTCTGCTTTTTCTTTCGGCAATTTAGAGCTGCACCAGTACGCGTCCGAATACTCGGGTTTTACGTATTCTGAGAGGTTGTCATTGGTGATGATCGGAACCGTGATATAATTGTCTTTAATAACCGGTTTTCCTGCCAATGCATTCAGCGCTGTTTCAAGCGCTACACGGCTTTCCCACGAAGGATCGCTTGTCGCAATGCTCACAAACCCAGTAGGAAGTAATTCATTCCACATTTTCAAATATCCATTGTTATCTTCGCCTGTGATCGGCACCAGATCCCTGCCTGCAGCCTGGAACGCTTCAATAACGCCCTGAGACATTGCACCGCCCTGAGACCATACCGCATCGATCTGCGGATATGCAGCCAGTGCCTGTTCTGCGCTTTGTTTTCCTTTGTCATATGCCCAGTCAGCATAATAGGTAGCCAGGATATTGATATTTTCTCCGCCATCCGGAAGTTCTTCTAAAGCTTTTTTGAATCCATCTTCACGAAGGGTGCTCGTAGAGTTGCCTGCAATACCGTTCAGGACGATGATATTCCCTTTTCCGCCGATCTCGTTGAGCAACCATTTTGCAGTGTTATATCCGAAATCCACATTGTTAGAACCAACGTAACCGGTATAGGCTTCAGGATCATCAACTTCAGCATTAATCATAAATACCGGGATTCCCTGCTGGATTGCCTGTCTTGTTACCGCATTTGTTGCAGTGGTAGAACCCGGAGCAACCAACAATGCATCAATCCCTCTTGCGATCAAGTCTTGGATATCCGATACCTGTTTGGAAGTATCTCCGCCGGCATCCGTCGTATACAGCGTAACGCCATATTCTTCCGCCGCAGCGTCCAGTTCATTGTGCATCTGTGCGCGCCATGTATTTACTACCTGAATGTCCGAAAAACCGATCGTGTACGGACCATCCTTTTTAAATGCTGTAGTATCTACCATGTCTTCGCTTACCGTTTCTTCTGCAGCAGCGCTTTCAGTAGCTTCTGTTGCAGCGCTTTCTGCAGCTTCCGTTGCGGCAGCCTGCGTTTCTTCTGCGGCAGCCGTCTCACTTGCGGCAGTTTGGTTTGCACCGCATGCTGCAAACGCGAATACCATCGCTACTACCAAAAACAGTGCCAATACCTTTACTTTTTTCATTTTGTCCCTCCCTCAATTAAAAAAAAGATTACTCAATTAGAGTAATCTCATTATATCTAGCTTTACTTCAAAACAAATAGTCTGAATCTTATCATAATAATTTAGCTTTCTGCGCACACTCCTTACTTCAAAATTATGTTTTTATACGATAAAACAAAAAAACATCATTTAACGTGCGTATTATTTCCATCATTTTTATTCCGATAAGCTTTTCTATATGCACCCGGCGTCATTTTTGTATACTTCTTAAAAACATAGCTAAAATAATGCGGTTCACTATATCCAATTTGGAAAGTAATATCATTTAAATTTAAGTCTGTTTCACAAAGCAATTGCTTACTTTTTTCTATTCGATATCGAATTAGATATTCAATAAAGGTAACGCCCATTTGCTGTGAAAACACCGTACTGAAATGGTTGGGGCTGAATCCGACTTCCTGTGCAACCGTGTGGAGCGACAGCCCTTCATCACAATAATGGTCTTTAATATATTGTTTTGCGATTTTCATTTCTTCACTGTAAGGGAGCTGCATCTGTTGTTCGCGGTACCGGATTACTTCCATCAGAAAATCTTTCGCATATTCACAGGTTGCATCGTAAGATATCACACATTCCAGTAATTTTGTATTATTGGCTTTTTCCTGAAGTGCTATACTTTCCTGTTCTGCACCCAATTCCTTAAGCAATCGTACAGAAACCACAATCAAATCCACCAAAAGATAATAACGATACAAAACACTGTCTTTCTCTTCCGCCTGTGTGACATTGAACTGGCAGTCAACCAATTTATCTACATCGCTGATTTCAGCGTGTCTCAATTTTTCAGTCAGTGAACCCGATTCTGAAAAATCGATTGCCAACGTTTTTTTATCCTGCTCCGCCAATACCTTTATTAAATGACCTTCCGGACTATCGTCAGCTTCCACTACACTTTTTTTAATTTTTTGAAAAGATTTTGCAATATCGCTGATTCTTTCTACTGCGGCGCCAATATTCGCCGACAGCTCTACATTCAAAATCCTTTCGGATTCGTGTTTGAGTAACTGTACGATTTCGCATGCGCTTTCCATCGTTTTCTCGGATGAGCTTCCTTTGACCAGTAAAATATAGTCGTCGCTGTAGCGAAACCCAAACGCCTCTTTCTTATTCTCCAACAGGTTCCCAAAAAATGCCTGCAGCTCTTCCATATCCATCTTTTTGCTTACAGTAATATAACATAACACATAATCCTGGGCTACAATATCAATTCCCAGCTCTTCGGATCTTTTATATGCTTCACAAGAATCAATCGTGCCATTTACCAATTCGTTAAAATAGAAGTCAAGCAATGAATTCCGATTTTTCTCTTCCTTTTTTCTCCTAGATAGTGCTTCCAATATTTTTTTTCGTTCTTCTTCGATCTGAACCCTGATTTTCTTTAAATTGTCTTTTAATCCTTCTGCCAATATCGGCTTTAAGACATATCCGTCCACCCCGATTTCTATTGCCTTTTGGGCATAGCTAAATTCATCATAACCGCTTAAAATCAATATATGAATCCAAGGCATTGCCTTTTTGACCATGGAAGATAGTTTTAAACCATCAATGAAAGGCATGCAAATATCAGTAATCAATATATCCGGTTTCATTTCTTGTATCATCGGCAGAGCCAATTCCCCATCGGACGCTTCTCCACATACGGAATATAACTCCTTCTCACTTTCTAATATGTCGCGAATTCCTCCACGAATCGTATCTTCATCATCTGCAATAAATATTCGATACATGCTCACATCTCCTTAAAAGGTATTGTAAACCAAACAATCGTTCCTGAATTATATTCGCTTTCAATACAAAGCCCTTCGCTTTCATAATATAACGATATTCTCTTGTTGACGTTATACAGACCATATGCACTATCACGCAAGCCAATATCGCTTTTAATAGAGGTAAGTACCTTTTCAAACCGTTCCGGCGACATTCCTATACCGTTGTCCTTTACAGAAAACGTCATCGTATTGTTTGAATTTACCGTTCCCCTCACCTCTATGCTTCCTATCCCACGTTTTTGTTTAATGCCGTGATAGATCGCATTTTCCACCAAAGGTTGCAGTAATAATTTTAAAATCCGTTGTTTATAAAGTCTTGGATCAATATCAATCGAATAAATAATCTTGCTGCCATATCGAAATTGCTGGATTTGAAGGTAACTCGCAACATGTTGAATTTCCTGCTCGACGGTTATCCAATCATTTCCTTTGCTGAGGGATATCCTCAAAAAGTTGGTTAATGCCATTGTGATTTCCACTACTTGTTCATTCTTCTTTTTTTGTGCCATCCAGACAATTGTATCCAGTGTATTGTAAATAAAATGCGGCGTAATTTGTTCTTGCAGTGTCCTCAGTTCTGCTTTACGAAGGTTTTTTTGATCCCGTACACGGCTGTCAATCAAATCCTCAAGTTTATACGCCATGGTATTCAAGCTTTGCGTTAATACCTCTAACTCTTCAAGACCTGAAGCCGGCGAACGCGTAGAAAGTTCACCGTCTGCCAGTCGCACAGACATTTTCTCCAACCTTACAATGGGCTTTTGAATCGCATCTCGCGCAATATGATAACAGCGTGTGGCAAACCAAATGACCATTCCCATCAACGTAACGATCAATAAAATATTAATTGTGGTGGCTTGCAAAATTTTAGTGTTAATTTCAGATATTGCGTCGATTTCAGCATAAGTATACTCTACCATAATATCTTTAAATGATGTAGATACCCTGCGTATTTCACGTAATAACTGTTCATTGCTTGACACCGCCATATTGCGCCGTATCTGCGTCCCCAATTCATCGCAGTAGGACCTGATGCTGTTCAGCATTCCCATTGCACCGGTAATATACTGTTGATTATCACTCTGAATGTTATCGCTTAAAAGCTGCTCTAATATTGCCTGCGCATTGTCAAGAAGAAGGTATTGTTTTCCCTCTTCAAAATCATTATTTCCTGCGACAATATTCCAGATTTCCTTTTCCAGCCTCCTGTCCGTAAGCTCAATGGCTTCACTCGCCTGCTTTACATACCCAATCATTTCACTGTATCGCAAATTCATCGTTGGTACCAAGACGCTTAGCACAATGGCGGGGATGGCCATCATAATGATGATCAGCGTATAGGAAGTTTTTAAATATCTGCTAATACTTGCTTTCCCTTTTTCCATCATGCAACACTCAACTTCCCGAAACATAGCTATTCAAATAAGTGATTTCGGGGACTTGCTTATTGTTTTCCAGCCCAATCGCAATTTCCACCACTTTATCCCCAAGTCCATTCAAGTCGCACTGCGCTAAATACGATATCTTTCCTTTTGCTGCCAACTCCTTTACTTCTTCCCCTCCCCCAAATGTAACAATTTGAATATCTCTGCCAGGTAAAAGACCATTTTTCTCCAGCGCATCAATTGCCCCAAGTGCCATTGCATCGTTATGGGCAATGATAACGTTCATATCATATTCATTCCAGATAAGCCAGCCATTTACTAATTCTTTGGCACGCGAGCGCATATAATCCGCATTGGCGCTATAACCGATCTTATATCCATTACTATTCTCAAGCGCCGAACGTATTCCTTCAGAAATATTTTCTGAAACAGTAGATCCAATCGCTCCTTTTAACTCAAGTATCTTCAAATCCTCGCCTGCAAGACCATTTTCTTCTGCTCTTTTGAGCAAGGCGTTTGTCGCCGATTCTCCCAAACTCCGATAGTCATAAGTCACCGTGGCAAAGGGACCTTCCACCTCCGAATTAATAACATCATTAACCGTAACCACCGCAATATTTGATTTTGCGGCCTCTTCCAGTACATAATCCCACCCGTTATTTGTGACCGGAGAAAAGACAATTGCATCAACGCCATAAACGATAAAGGAGCGAATTGCATTGATTTGTGCTGATTGCGTACGCTCTGTTTCTATTTCGATAATCCTGATGTTTTCTTTCTCAGCCGAAAGCTTTACCTGTTCTATCATTTCCTGCCGCCAACTATCTTCAGTATCTGTTTCTATTAAACCAATCCTCATTATGTTCTCCGGAGACACTGTCTTTCCCTGCATCATGGATAAGGACGTAACAACAATACTACCAATGATTATGGCAATGGCAAGAATCAAGAATTTAAACTTAGAAATCGACATATAAAGACCTCTCAATACGTCTGACGGTTAACTTAAAGGACTTCAAAAAAACAGTTCCATAAACTAACCGGACAATACATTGATTTTTCGGGTCTGACCAATCATTATAAATTTGATACCAACTGAATTGTATACTCGATTATTAAACGTGTTTACAATTTGTTATTGTAGTAAAATAATATAGGATTGTCAATAAAAAAAGTATATAAACCTTAAACTTGCCACTCATTATCCATTGAGAAAATCATTCGGTCAAAACTTTTCCCATTTATTTCTTTTGTAAATAGGATCTCATTTTCATGGTATAAAGCCATTATTATCTCTTTAGCATAAAAAACAGGGATAGTCCTTGCGAATTTCGATTTCATAGTCATCCAAAACCTATTTTGCCATTTCTATGATTTTAATCATACCAATGTTCCCGGCACAAAGGCATGCGTTGCAGCCTTCAATTCCACTGAAATGACAAAGCTGTACGTCATTCACAAATCGAGAGATCTCATCGCCGGATATAACGCTAAAAGCGCCGAACCCCTCGGTGATTCCTTCCCCCGTATATTTTACATAGCTTTCTTTCGCCGTCCAGACTTCAAAAAATCTCTCCTTATGGCGCGCGACGAACGCCGCCTCCTCGCGATGAAAAAAACGCCCAGCAATCATTTCTTCCCTGCATGGACGGACACGCTCGATGTCAAATCCAACCGGCTGCCGCGCAAAAGCGCATGCCCAAATATTTTTTGTATGGGATATAGAAAAAAACGCACCGCAATCCTCTTCGAACCCGGGCTTTCCGCGCCCGTCGCGGATAATCTGCGCGGTATCCAGTGGGATCCCTGTTTTTTCCGAAAATATTTCAATACTCTTTTTCAACAAATCACAAGAGCTCTTTTTTTCCTGATTCTTATACAAAAATACCAGAATCCGGTTTTTAGGGTTTCCATCAATCCCCATAACCGAACTCTTTCATATAAGATAAAACATCTTTAACCTGCCGCAGTTTCCAAACATCCCTCGTTGGGATCGTCACGTCAAACTGCTGTTCAAAGGCACAGACAATATTCATGATGTCAAAAGAATTCAACTCCAGATCTTTGATAAAATCAGTCTCTGGCGTAATATTCTGTTTGCCCGTCACCTTATAAACAATTTCCTGTACAATTTCAAGCATTCCGCTCTGCCTCCCGACAGTTTTCTCAATCAACTTCTCTTTTCTTTCCCAAGCGCCGTGCGCCCGGCTTCTTCTTCCCGGATATTGACAATCTGGATCTGTTTATAAAATGGCAACTTTTTATTCAGCGTGTCGATATAGCTTTGCAGTTCAGCCAGTGCTTCATACGGCGCAAGATCGGCAGATTGCTGCGGATCTAAAAATACGGAAGCCGCTATTTTGACATCATCGGTCTCGATCCCTGTTTCCGCTCCATATACCACGGCGCTTTTAATCAATGGGATTGCTTTCAGATATCCTTCTATTTCCTCCGGAAGCACTTTCTTTCCATTTTTCATAACAATTACATTCTTAAGCCGACCACTAATAGATAAATAACCTTGCTTGTCGATCATGCCGATGTCCCCGGAATGAAACCATCCGTCCGAAACAGCCTCTTTTGTCAATTCTTCCTGTTTATAGTATCCTGCCATCAGGCTATTGCTGCTGATCAAAACCTCACCATCGCCGGAAATCCGCACCTTGCAACCCGGAAGCAACATGCCGACAGAATCGAACTTGTCATCCATATTTCGGTTGACGCTGACAAGCGGCGAACACTCCGTAATACCATATCCCTGCAGCACTTGAATCCCAAATTGCATTAAAACCTGTGCCACATGGGGAAGCAGCGGCGCTCCGCCGCAAATAATCAATTCCAGGCTTCCGCATACCTCCTGCTTTAATTCCAGCGCTTCCGGTGTGGGTTTCACGCGCTTCTTACTTCTAAAAAAAGTCTTTTTGGGATGTTCTTCCAAAACGCCCGGCCGTGACTTTGCCGCCTGTAGCAACATCCTGGTTAACTGTTCCGCAATGAGCGGTACCGCCATCATAGTACCGGCATCAAACATCCTGAAATCCCGAAACATTGTCTTCAGATCCCCGTTAATACCAATACCGGCTCCCGCAATCAGGTTAGCGATAATACCACAGGTAAGCCCATATACATGATAAAAAGGCAGTGCAGTATACACCTTCTTTGTTCCCTGCACCATCGCGATGGAATCTGCCGCATTGCGCACAATTCCTTGCGCCCCCAAAATAACCGCTTTGGGCTCAGCCGTCGTCCCTGAAGTATAAACAATGATTTTCCCGCCCGGAGAAACTTCTTTATATTCTCCGTATTCCGCCTCCGCGCAAAACTGGCGAAAAGAATCACACCCAAGACCAACCTGCGGAATACTCCCCGTATTTTCTCCTGCGTCTACGATCGGCTTCATGTCCGCCGATATAAATACAAACTCCGTGTCAGCAAACGCCAACATACTTTCCACTGTATCGTTCGGCTGCTCTATATCAATCAGAACGGGTATATTCCCCGATATTTCTGAAGCAAAAAATGCGACCAGCCATTCATAACTATTATTTCCTACAACCGCTATATGCTTTTTTGTCAGACCTCTTTTTTGTAATGCCGCGGCTGCCAACAAAACATCTTCATACAGCTCTGCATAAGAATACACGCTACTGCCTGCGTCCAGTGCATAACTGGTAATTGCCGGCTTGTCACCATACTTTTGCGACAGACTTCGGAGCATCTGTCCAAAGGTATCATAATATGCCGTCTTATAGAAGGGATATTTTTTCATAGTAACGTCCCTCCTGCAAATAAATTCGTTTCTTTTTCAATTTCTTCCATTTCTCTTTGTATCACGTCGTAATCCGAGAGCATCTCCAAGAAAACATCTGCAATCCTGGCATCAAACTGCGTCCCTCGCCCTTCCCGGATTTGCTCCAGCGCCTCGTCCAGTACAAGATTTTTGCGATAACGCCGGTGAGACGTCATGGCGTCAAATGCATCCGCAATACTGATAATCCGCGCTTCCTCGGGTATTTCTTCCCCTTTTAGCCCATTCGGGTATCCCGTACCGTCAATCCGTTCATGGTGCGCTGCAACCGCAGGCAAAATATCATGAAAAAACTGAATCCCGGATAAAATCTTAATTCCATATTCCGCATGATGCTTGATAATTGTATATTCTTCAGGCGTCAACCGTCCTTCTTTGAGCAAAATCCCATCGGAAACAGCGACCTTCCCCACATCGTGAAACAGCCCTGCCACCCGTATTTTCTCGCAATAGTCTTTATCTTTTCCCAGCGCCTTTGCAATCTTTACAGAAAAGAACGAAACCCTGTCCGAATGTCCGCGCGTATAGACGTCGCGCGCGTCTACCATTGTCCGCAACGCAGTAATCATCTGCATATAATTATCATTCAACATATCATATGCTTTTGCCAGTTCTTCATTTTTATCGTTGACCTGACGATGCAACAGCGCATTACGCACCGCAGAAGATACCTGCTTTGCATAGAGATCAAATAGTGGTAGCACGTCCTTTTCATGATGTGTGTTGCTGTCAAACGCCATGGAAAGCACACCAACTTTTACCTGAGATTCATTCACAAGCGATGCAATGATGCGACCATTCTTTATGATACAGCGGTGATTCTTCGTCACTTCCGCCATATCTTGTTTTGCACTTTCCACCCCGTTTTCATAATCGCCAATCCCAAAGAAAAGTTCTTCCCCACCGGGCAGACCTTGCCCCGGAAGATAGATAAATCCATCACCGCTTTTCAGGCAATCCGAAGCGCCTGTCATCGCAGCCCGCAGCATATCCTCAAGCGGTTGTAGCCTATAAACACCGGGATTATGCTCCACAATTTGCGTCAGACCATCACGATATCCACGGATCGTCCTCATTTGTCTGATGGACTTTGCGCACGATTCCACAAGCAGTTCCAATTGGTCAAATCGGTCGCTTTTTTCATAATAACCCTGGATCTCCAATTCCCGAATCGTCTGAATTGGCGGTGCCATGCTTTTGTGTCCGGTCAATAAAATAATATAAAGGTCGGTGTTGAATTCACGAATTCTCGCAACTACTTTATCGCCGCAGATCGGGCTCATCAAAAAGTCGAGCAATAGAATATCATAATTTCCTTCCCGCACCTTTTCCACTGCGCGTTGAGGGTCGTTTTCAATATCGATCCGGTACCCCGCCGATTGAAAATACGCCTGCAATGTTAACGTCATGATTTTATCGTCATCGACTGCCAGTATGGATAAATCTGCCTGCGTAGCCGATGCTCTATTCTTCCTCATTGGCTTCGTCCCCCTTCAGATTGTAAAATTTGACATAATCCATAGAAATTGAGATCCCAAAAATCGTTCCACCCTCCGGATTATCTTTCATCCAGATATCTCCGCCAAACTTGGCTTTTATCACGGAATTGGAGATAAAAATCCCGAGCCCTGTTCCATTGGCACCTTTGCTTGTGATCATCTGTTTAAATAGCTTTGCCCGAATTTCCGGCGCTACACCAGGGCCGTTATCTTGTACCATTAATATCAACCGATCCGCATCACGTGTAACCCTCAGACGAATCTTACCACCCTGTGGCTGCATCGCGTCAATTGCGTTGGAAACCAGGTTGTTAACCACCTGAACCATGTTGTTGATATCCCCCTGGATTGCAATCTCGCCTTTTAACTCATTTTCCACCTCAAGCATACAATTGCCCTGCAGCAACTCGTGACGTAGCAGCAGCGATACATGCTTCACCATATCAGAAACGGTGAATTCCCCATCGTCGGTGCTGTTCATATTCGCCGCTTGTCCCTTTACTGCAGTAATAATATCGGACATATACGTACAAGCCTCGCCGATCCGTTCTGTCCAGCTTGTCATTTCTCCATATATTTCGCGAAAATCATCTTCCGTTACCTCCGGATCCCCTACGCTGCTGACACATTCGTCTATTAGGCCGCGGATTGCGGACGAGCTTCCGGAAACACTCATAATCGGGGTCTTCAGATTGTGCGCAATGCCGCCGATCATATGCCCGAGGGACGCAAGCCTTTCCTGTTCCATCATTCTTGCCTGGCTTGCCTGCAACTTTTCCATGCTTTCTTTTACTTTTGTAACATCTTTAAAAATCGCCGCAAAACCAACCGTTTTTGCTTCGATCCGCAAGGGTGTAATTTCGACCATGTAATAACGCTGCCGCCACGCCCCATTTTCCCTCACCGAAATCACCTGCTCATAAGAGGCATTGGCGCCGGTATTCTTACAGGTATCAATGACAACGAGCAGATTTTTGATGACCGCCTTATTTTCGACGGATTCCTCTTTCACACAGTCCTGCAGATATACATTTTCGCGGATTCCATAATTTTTTCCGATAATATCAAAAAAAGGCTGATTAAAGCTTATCACTAAGTTGTTGTCGCTGATTACCAAATAACAATCCGAGATCCAGTCGAGGACCTTCTGCATAGCGATTGGTTTTAAGTCCAGCATATGAAAATAAAAAATCGCAATGCCGTGGAATAGTATGGTAGCCGTATACGAAAGCGGTGTTGCCGCTACCGACATATCCACAAACTGAAACGTTGCAAGTAGGCTGACCACAATAGGCACAATGTCGCCCAATGTAAAAAATAACGCTTGGTAAAAATGCAGTCGATTCCGGCTTTTGATTGCAAAGGTAAGCACCAGAATAATGGATACCAGGATGCAGGCATAGGAGTAAATGGCGTTAACGATCATACACGGTCCAAAGACGACTTCCCCACGATAAATAGAAAATACTTCGTAATATAAATGGTGCAGCGGGTTTGTCCATACCAGCACATCCATGATGGCGGGAATTACAAAAACAAGCAAACTCTTGCGCGGCAGCTTGTTGATCCCTTTAATAAAGACAATACTGATCAGCAAAACAAGCGGTGATGCAAAGCTGCCTATATACATTAGTGCGTCTAGCACATATGCCGTCTCCGTATCTCCAACTGGCACAAATCGCAGCCCCGCAACCAGTCCAAGCCAGATAAACATGATCGTAACGGTGGAAAAATACAGCTTATGAATCAATTGCTTTTTTTTCACACGCAGCCCAATTATGGCAAAAATAGCGGTAATGACGATCGCTACCATTACAACGCTAAAAGTGGAATTGGAAATCATATTTCCTCCTCCCCGGCAAACTCCCTAAGCAGTACGCCCGCGTTTGCCCCGGGCCATATAAAGCCTTTTGATTGCAGTATTGCAACCGTATACGATAAGCCCGGCTCAATTACCTGACGGCTTTTTTCAAACCTGTTCCAAACTTCAATCACAGGATAAAACCGCTCCGGATGTCCCGACGTTATTTTTTCCAGTAAAGCACGCTCAAAAACAGTTGCTTGTACTTCACGAAGAGGATACCCTAAATCTTCCATCATTTTTTGCAGCGCAACAGTATTAGGATTGGAAACATGAAAAACATTTCCTTCCGCTTCAGCAAGCAATAAAATTGCGCGCGCACATAAATCTACCGGAGTTAAGTCCACCGGCATTGCCGCATATTCCTCCGGAACTATTCCAATGCCGCATAAACCTCTTATGATCCCATAAAAAGCATTTGCTTCGGGTTTTTGCTGAAAAACGCCGTCTGATTGGCGTCCCACCAGCCTGCCAACCCTAAATATTTTCGCATGCAGTCCCTGCGCCATAGCCTCACGTACAGCCCGTTCCGCCAAAAACTTTGTTTTTACATAAACGTTATCTTTCCAATTCTGCCCAATATCAAAATCTTTTTCCGTGAAAATAACTTTCCGCTGCGGATCTGCTTCTAAATATTCTGCGCCTACGCTAAGTGTAGAAACATACAATAAACGTGCACCCGCCTGCATAGCAAGCGCAGTGATCTGCCGCGTTCCTTCACAGTTAATGCACATGGCTTCCTCTTCCGGAGCGTGGTGACGTACATCTGCCGCCGTATGGACAATTTGTCCCACTCCCCGGGCAAGGGCTTCTCTTTGCTCTTCTTCCATTCCAAGACCGGGCTTAGAAATATCTCCCGCTACTGCGCGGATGCTTTCCGTATGATCGGATACCCATGCAGAACCAAAATAATATCCCAGTGTTGCATCCAGCCTGCTTTGGCTTCCACCCCGTACAATACATACGCAACAATGCCCTTTATCCACCAGTTCTTTGACCAAATGTGCGCCTAAAAATCCCGTCGCGCCGGTAATAAGAACTTTTTCTTTATGCGGCGTTTCCGTATTTGAGATCATTTCTGGCAATTTTACCGTTTCCGGCAATATTCGTGTCTCTGCGTTGCCTGACGCAGCCGCTTTCATCCCCCCGCTGTCCTGCGGCGAATCTCCGAGCATCTTTGCATGCTCCGCAATCGTCGGATGATCATAAAAATCAGAAAGCGGCATTTTCCATCCGTTTTTAAAATACTGTCCCAAGACGTGCAGCGCCGCCAGCGATGTTCCTCCTTGGTCAAAAAACGACGTTTCCGGGTCAAGACCCGTCCTCTCCAGTGCGTTTTCCCAAATTGCGGTAATCCTTCCCACGATGGTCTGCGGCTCGTCCTTTGCCGGCTCGGTCTTTGGTTTTCTGCTCACGCCATATTTTTCCAGCGCCCGCAAATCCGTTTTTCCGGTTGGCGTTTGCGGAAGCTCCGAAAGCCGAATCATCGTAGATGGGATCATATATTTCGGCAAATGTTGTTCCAAATGTATTTTCAGAGAAGATACATCAATTTCTTTCTCCGGCTCGGCAACCAAAAAAGCGCGAAGTTCGGCAGAACCGTCTTCTTTTTTTACCGCAATCACCGCCGCTTCCTTCACCTGTTCAAAGCGCAGAATTTCGCCTGTGATCTCGCTGAGCTCAATCCGCTGTCCGTTTAACTTCACCTGCATATCATGCCTACCGACATAATCGATATGCAGATCCGGCAACAGTCGTACCAAATCACCGCTGCGATACATTTTCTGTCCGGAGAAAAACGGATCGGGCACAAATGCCTCCGCCGTTAAATCCGGTCTGCCGATATACCCGCGTGCAAGGCATTCTCCCGCAATATAAAGTTCGCCCACTGCCGTCGGCAACACCGGTTTTTGGTTTTCATCCAATACATAAAGCCTGCAGTTTGGATTTGCTTTACCGATCACTGACTTTTTCCGCGACGTAATATCAGCGGATGTCACATATACCGCCGCTTCCGACGGTCCATAAAGGTTATAGATCGTAGCGTTGCTCGTTTCACGGAAAAGCTCCGTAAGTTGATCTGAAACCACTTCCCCGCCCGCCATCACAAGCTCAAAATGATCCATTGCTTTGCAAAACTCTTCATTTGACAAACACATCTGCCATCTGGACGGCGTCATAAAGGTGGAGCGTACATCTCTCTCTAAGATCAGCTTCGCCAATTTCCATGGCAGCATCATCTCTTCTTCATCCGCCATCACAACCGCCTTGCCAAGCGCCAGCGGCAACAGGGATTCAATTAAAAACGTATCGAACATCATACTGGAAACACACATGGCGTTACCGCCCGTTCCCTCGTATTTTGTCCGTACATCCGCCAAAAGGTTCGCAATCGCGCGGTGCTGCAAAACCGATCCTTTGGGCTGTCCTGTCGACCCCGAAGTAAAGATGATATGAATATCATCCTCACTGCTTCTGCCGGCAAGCGGTGTCCATTCTCTGTTCTCCAGACTCATTATAACCGTAGGGCATGGCAGCCCCTGCGGAATTTTTGCCGCAGTACTGCTGTCACAAAAAACAAAAACAGCCTTTGATATTTCAAGCATATAGCGCATCCTGCTTTCCGGCAGTGACGGCAGCATGGGGATATACGCGCATCCCGCCTTCAAAATACCCAGGATCGCCGCGAGCGTTTCTTCATCGCGCCTACATGAAAGACCGATAAAATCTCCTTTTTGGGCACCGGCTGCCTTAAGCTGCGCCGCATAATCTTCTGCGTGCCGCACAAGACTGCGATAAGTCAGCATACGCGCATTGGTATAAACCGCCGGCGACTCTGGCATGATCTCCGCAATTTGGTCAATGATCTTATCAAGGCACAAATCAACATATGGTGTGCGCATATATTTGGGCGTTTCCAGCAGCCTGATTCTGTCTTCCCCGGAAATCGCGCCAATTTCTGAAAGCGTTTTGCATTTTCCGCCGGTAATTTCTGTTAATGCCTGCGCAAAACAGCGGGCATACAAAGCAATGGTATTTTCCTCAAACAACGCGTTTGCGTATTCCCATACCATAGAGATCCCGCCGTCTTTTTCCACCGCCTCAAGGCTCAAGTCAAATTTCGCCGTACCCGTACCGATCGGTCGATATAAAAGCTGTTCCCCGTTCAAGCAAAATTCCTCTTCTGTGATCGGGCGATAGGAAAACAACGCATTATACAGAGCGTTTTGCCCGGTAGAGCGCGCGGCGCCGGCGATTGATATAATCTTTTCCACACTGACTTCCTGGCTGTCCAGCATGCCAAGAACACTGCTTTTTACATCTGCAAAATATTCTTCTATCCCGGCGTCTTTCTTGGGCGAAAGCCTCAGCGGAAGCGTATTGATAAACGCCCCGAACATCTCCCACAGCTCGCTGCGCGCCCTCCCCGAAACAGGCGTACCAAAGGTAACATCGTCCGTGACTGCCAGCTTTGACAAAAGAATGGCATACGTGCCTGCAAGCAGCATATAAATCGACAGCCCTTGTTTTGCACAATAGGCGCGGCACTGCTCGCTCAAATTTTTTCCTAAGCTACACTCCTGCTTTGCACCAGTATAATCAAAAGTTTTTTTACGCGAATAATCTGTTGGCAGAGACAGCGGCGACACCCCGCGCGAAAACTTTTCCTTCCAATAAGAAAGCTGTTCCCCGTTATCTTCCCGATTCGCCAGCCAATAAGCGTAATCTTTATAAAAAAGCCTGTTTTCCGGCGTTTTATTTCCGCAATAAAGCGCATCCAGCCGTTTCATCAAAATCCGGCTGCTCAATCCATCGCTGATGATATGGTGTGTGTCGATCAATAAAACCCAATTTTCACTATCATGCCACAACGCCGCACGAAAAAGCGGGGCGTTTTCCACATCAAACGGTCTTACAAAGACGTGTGCAGCATCTTCAAAGCAATCTGCCTGCAGCACCGGCACATCAAAATCCACCTGTTGCCGCACGATCTGACGCGCACCCTTTTCATCCAGCACAAAAGAAGTCCGGAGAAGTTCCTCCTCTCGGACAAGCCCGCGCAGTGCCTCGGAAAGCTTAGGAATATCAATGTCATTTCCAAGCACAAAGGCACCCGGCATGTTGTATGCTACGCCCTCTTTATTCCATAATGCCTGTACCAAAAGGTTCTGCTGTACAGGTGAAAGCGGATACGACGGCAACAACGGTGCAGCGGAAATACTTCCCTGCTGCGTCGCAGGCGCAACGCCGCTGCCCGGCATACCTTCATCCAAGTTTCGAACCGTGCGCAGCATATATAAGTCTGCAACCTTTATTTCCACGCCGGTATTTTCGCATATCCTACAAACGGTTTCCACTGCGCTCAGCGAATCGCCGCCGCACAAAAAATAATCGCTGTCAATATCAATTTCATTGCCGGGAAGCATCTCCCGGTAAATACCAAGCAGTATCTCTTGACGACGATTCTGTGCAGGCGTCCCGCTGCACTGCACTTCGGGCTTTGGAAGTGCGGCAACATTGATCTTTCCGTTTGCCGAAACCGGCATTTGTTCCATATAAATAAGCCGCGCAGGAAGCATGTACCCCGGTAAATACATCGCCATAAACTTCAGTAGTTCTACAGAAGGCAGCGATGCGTTTGCCGTGTAATATGCTGCAAGAAACCGGGATGAACCGTTTTCTATCAGTTTGACAGCCGCCTGCCCAACCTTAGGATGCCGCATCAGGCATTGCGCAATTTCCTGCAATTCAATCCGCAGCCCACGCAGCTTCACCTGGTCGTCTTCCCTTCCGCCGATCATAATTTCCCCGTCTGGCGTCCAGCATGCGATATCTCCCGTTCTGTAAATCCTTTCTCCCTGCTCAAAGGGACTTTCCACAAAACTTTGTTCCGTCAATTCCGTCTGTCCGCGGTATCCGCGTCCAACACATTTTCCCCCAATATACAGATCCCCGTACACCCCTATAGGAAGCGGCTGCATTTTTGCATCCAGCACATACATCCGGCAGTTATCCATGGGTTTCCCCGCCGTAATATGCGCCGCGTCGTTGATCTGTTTCATACTGACGCCCACGGTTGTTTCCGATGGTCCGTATTGATTATACAGCTTTGCCTTGGAATGCTGCGCCAAAAGCTCTACCAGCTCTCCGGAAATATGCTCGCCACCGCAAATGATGCTCTCTACCCGGGAAAGCGCACACGCAAAACGTTCGTGATTTAGGTATGTCCGAAGCCGCGAAGGCGTAATCGCAAAAAAACCAATTCCATAATCGCGGATCAAGGACGCAATCGCATCCGGGTCTTCCTGGACGTCCTCTTCTGCCAGTACAACCGTACATCCGTTCAAAAGCGATACGATGCTTTCCAAAACAAACACGTCAAACCCTGTGTTACTGAGCGAGAGCACGCCGCCTCTGCCGTAATACGGCTCCATTGCCGCAGCAAAATTAAGCAAGTTCCCCTGCTGTATTTCGACGCCTTTGGGTTCACCCGTACTGCCCGAGGTATATACTACATAAGCAAGGTCATCTTCCTGTGCCTGATATGGCGCAAACCCGCAGTTATCCTCATATATGATTGCTTCCGGGCGCAATATGGGAATGCCGTCCGCCCACTCTGCCTGTCCGGTCGTTACCAAGACCTGTGCACCGCTCTTGCTTAAAACAGTGCGTTTCCGTTCCTCCGGGAGGCTGTCCGGCAAAATCACCCACGCGCACCCCGCAAACACCGCCCCCAGCATAGCCTGCAGCATTGGAATCCCCTTACGCAGCGATATCGCCACAAGCGAACCCTCCGGGCACACCTTACGGATTGCCTTTGCATAACATTTGGAAGTATTCCATAACTGATCGTAACGAAGACGCGTCCCCCCACTGATCAGCGCAACGCGCGAAGGGTTCCCCCTTACGGTTTTCTCTAAAACTTCCGCAATATCCCGGTGCTTAAAAAAACGGTCCGTATGGTTAAACCCAAAAAGAACCTGCTCTTCTTCCTCGTGACTTAAAAGCGCGAGCTGCCAGATCGGCTTTTTGGGGTTTGCCATTGCGTCCGATATAATCTTGATCAAATAATAATGCAGCTTCCGTATTTCCCCAGCGGAAAATGTCTGCGTATGATAGTCGTAGTCAACGGAAAAACGGAAAATAGATTCCAGGCTGCTGACATGGATCACAAGACTTTCCGCCTGGTATCCGTTATAATGCCAACGCCCCGAAAACGAGACCGATGCGTCTTTATTTTTAAACAACTGCCCGTTTTGGTAAGAAAGCACTACATGAAACAGTTCCCGTAAATCAGGATGGTGGCTTTTTGCTATTTGCCCGATCTCTGAAAAAGGTATTTTTTGATGACGGAGCAAATCAAACCAGCTTTCTTTCATATGCTGGTTAAATTCTTCAAAATTCCAATTTTCGTCCAGCCCACAGATAAAAGGAATCGTGCTGACAAACATTCCCGTCATCTGTTTTTCCTTAAAATCAGAACGATTGTGGATCGGCACACCCATGCTGACCGTTCCCGCACCGCCTATCCTGCGGAGGTATACCGCAAGCGCCATATAAAAAACGGCAAAAGGCGCAACTTGGTTTTCCGTACAAAACCGCTGGATCGCATGGTTTAAAACCTCTGATAACAAAAAAGTTTTACGTCTGCCAATCGGGCTTGTTTCCGCGCTCTTTATTTTTTTAACGGCGGCAGGTTCTATCTGCGCAGCCATTACCTCGTCCCAATATGCCTTGTCCTTTTCGTGCGTCCTTGACTGTAGGTATTGATTCTCCGTAGCAACGTGCAGCCTATAATCCGGCACTTCTTCCATCGTAAGCGGTTTTCCCGCCAACACATCGAGATACGCCTGCGAAAGCCGATTCCCAAGAAGCACCTGCGACCATCCATCCGAAATCATATGGTGCGTTTTTACCAGAACTCCACCTTCGTTTTCGCCTACCCGAAAAACCAAAAAGCGGTATAACGGACCACCCATAAGAGGAATCGGCTCTTTGGCTGCGGCTTCCTCCCAATGCGATACACTTTCTATACCGGCCTGCGAAAAATCGAAAACGGGAAATTGCTCCGTTTGGAACGGTTCATAATACTGAACGGGATTTTCTCCGTCTAAAACAATCCGCGTACGCAAAGATGCGTCCGCCTTGACCACCGCATTGAGGCAAGCCTGCAGCGCCGCAACGTCAAAACGCCCTTTAATACGCATTGTTGAGCTGATATTATTAATGGATGTTCCCTGATAGGATTGCTCAATATTCCAAATATTCTGCTGACTCAGGGATAGAGCAAATGTTTCGCATTTTTCCATCATGTTGCCAGTAAACCCTAACTTCCCATATCTTTCACGAACCACAAAATAGACGTTATATCAAAATGAAGGCTATATAAAGTTAATTATACTATTATTTGCTTCGCATTACAAATATTGCTTCTGAATATTTCCTTAATACAAGACTTTTATATAACAATAGCAAAAACGCATAAAAAAACGCAATAGTATGCGTTTTTTCAGTTTAGAATTTCTCTTTATTTCTACACTTAAAACGACGGGGGCGAAATCGCAAAAATAATTTCCGTATCGTCATCCCCCGGATTATAAATTCTGTGGTTTGTATATGGTTGGATCCTGATACTATCGCCCTGATTTAAAACAAGCGTCTGCGCATCCATAATAACGTGCGCAACACCCTTGGTGACAACTGCAACTTCTTCCCCCACATGGTAAAGCGCTTTTTCAAACATATAGCCGCCGGCGTGCAGTGTCAATAGAGCAAACTCAATATTACCTTGCACAGTGGGCGTTAACAGTTCGTAAAACGAATTATCATTGGTGCCATTTGAAATCCTGATGCGCTCGTCTTTATGAACAACCATATCACCATCCGTTTGCTCAGCAAAAAAATAAAACATTGGAACGCCAAGCGCCGCAGAGATTGATTCCACCGTGTTAAGCGATGGGTTTGCAAGGTTCCTCTCAATTTGGCTCAGCATAGAAACGCTGACCTCTGCCTTTTTTGCCAACTCCGCCAGAGTAATTTTTTTCCCTTTTCTGCATTGCGAAATCTTTTTCCCGATATCTACCTGAGTCATAATCTACCTCATTTTCTAACAATATAATGGATATTTTTTATTATCGTCTGTCTCCGATACTTTGATTATACTATGACGAGTCAAACTTGCAAGTTATTCACCCAAAATGCTTATTTACCATTCCTTCACACTTATTTCCAAATAATTCTCTTGATCTAGTATATTTTTTACTTGCAAGTATCATTTTTACATTTTATAATAATATTGTAATAAATTCAATATTATTTAAATATATATGTGCATCCCGACCAATGCTTTGCAAAAAAATTAGTTTAAGCAACTAAAGAAAACCGGATTGCGCTTATACATTTTTCGGCGTATACTTTTTGGTTGGAAGAGGTGTTAACAATGATTCATACAGACCCTAAAATGCGAACATGGGCAGAAATAGATTTAAAGGCACTGCGCCACAATTTTGATATTGCCCGCAGTACCGGCAAAAAAGTAATGTGCGTCATAAAAGCTGATGGCTATGGGCATGGAGCAGTCGAGCTTGGAAAACATTTAGAACAATATGGCGCATACGCGTTTGCCGTTGCTTGCCTTGATGAGGCGCTCACTCTGCGAGATGCAGGCATCAAGCTTCCTATCTTGATTTTAGGGTATACGCCGGCAGAGTATGCTGGAATACTCGCAGAAAACAGAATTACTGCTACCATCGTAGATGAAAACGCTGCATTACAAATGGAGCAGGAAGCTGCCCGACAGGATGTAAGCGTCCAAGTTCATATCAAAATAGATACCGGCATGTCACGCCTTGGATTCCTTGCGCAGACGCCAGAACAAATTATAAAGTCTGCCGACGCAATCACGCGTTGCGCCGCTTATCCCCACCTAAAAATTGAAGGGATGTTTACCCATTTTGCGGTTGCAGACACTCCCACGGAAGACGCATATACCAGCCTCCAGCTTGCTAATTACAATGCCATGAAGGAGGCTCTTGCGCAACGCGGCATTTCAATACCGCTTTGCCATGCCGCTAACAGCGCGGCAATCATGGAGCATCCCGATGCACATTTTGATATGGTACGTGAGGGGATCATCCTTTATGGGCTCTATCCCGATAGCGTCCCCCGCGAAAAAGGTCCTTTGCATCCTGTCATGACACTCAAAACAAGGGTGGCTCAGGTCAAAGAATATCCCGAAGACGTTACCATAAGCTACGGACGAACCTTTTGTACAAAACAACCCACAAAAATTGCAGTCTTGACAGTTGGCTATGCAGACGGCTTCCCGCGTCGTCAATCTAATCAGGCCATTGTAACGATAAATGGAAAAGAATACCGGCAGATTGGGCGCATTTGCATGGACATGTGCATGGTGGACGTGACCGGCTCCGATGTTAAGCGGGGCGATGAAGTCATCTTGTTCGGTACAGGCGGTTGCTCTCTTGAGCAAGTTTCTGAAAACGTAGGGACAATCAATTATGAACTTTGCTGTCTCGTTACGCCGCGTGTTCCGCGCGTCTATCAAAACACAGTGAAATAATTGCTGTATTTTCGAAGCAGCGGACGCTTTTTTTGCACAAGCTGCTTTTTTTGCCCAGATACAGCCGCAGCCGCCATATAGGCGGCTGCGGCTGTATTAGGCTATTTCAGGATATTAGCGGAGTACTTCTTTCATCGGCATGCACGATAAACCAAACGCTTCAGCAACACCTGGGAACGTAACCTTGCCTTCATAACAATTCAGTCCCCTTGCCAGCCCTGCGTCTTCCGACAATGCCTCTTCCAATCCCATATTCGCAATCTTAAGACCATATCCCAGCGTTGAATTCACCAATGCCAGCGTAGAGGTCCTTGGCACTGCGCCAGGAATATTCGCCACACAATAGTGTACAATGCCGTCTACAATATAGATCGGATCTTGGTGCGTTGTAGCGCGCGTTGTCTCAATGCATCCGCCCTGATCAACCGCTACGTCCACAATGACCGCGCCTTTTTTCATCAGCTTTAAATCTTCTTTTTTTACCAGTTTCGGTGTAGAACGCCCGGGCAGAAGAACAGCGCCAACTACAACGTCTGCCTCCTTCAAACATTCTTCTATATTCCCGCGCGAACTGAACAACGTTGTAATTCTTCCACCGAAAACATCATCTAAATAAGTAAGTCGGCTCAAATTCATATCCAGTACCGTTACATTGGCATCCAACCCAACCGCCATTTTTGCTGCGTTAGTTCCTACAATTCCTCCACCAATGATGACGACATTTGCCTTGCCAACTCCCGGAACACCGCCCATCAGCAATCCTCTTCCTCCAAACGGCTTTTCAAGATATTTTGCGCCTTCCTGGATACTGATGCGCCCAGCAATTGCGCTCATTGGCGTCAGACACGGAAGTCCCCCATCCCGTCCTACGATTGTCTCATACGCAACCGCCTTGGTACCGCTTGCAAGCAGCGCATCAGTCAATGGTTTATCCGCCGCAAGATGCAGATAGGTATATAGGATAAGTCCCTCTCGTAAATATTTGTATTCAGGCGCAATCGGTTCTTTGACTTTGATAATCATTTCCGATTTTCCCCATACGTCTGCAGCAGACGAAATAATTTGTGCCCCGGCAGCAGTATACTCGCTATCCTCAAAGCCTGCGCCTTCCCCCGCGCCTTGTTCCAGCAGCACGTTATGTCCCGCTGTTACAAACGCTTTTACGCATGCCGGCGTCAAACCGACACGGTACTCATGATTCTTGATTTCCTTTACAACTCCAACGATCATTCTTTTCTCCTTCTTCCTTATTCATTTAAAATCAATCGACGCATTTTGCACCGATTTGTTTCGCTTCTTCCACTAGACTGTCAAACTTCCATACATCTCCCGGGGCATCTGTCCCACCTGCATGCAACTGTGCAAATAGTTTCCCACCTTCATACGCTACAGATTCTTCCATCATACCTACCAGCCATTGCGCCACCTCAGGCGCAGGATCTCCGGAAGCGTATGCAAGTACAATCTTTTTATCCGAGAAATCAAGCGGATAACCATACCATCGGTCAACAAAATCCTTAAACGCGCCGCTCGGTCCCCACCAAAAAATTGGGGTTCCAAAAACCAATACATCTGCCATAATCATCTTTTCCGCAAGTTCTGCCATATCGTCTTTGATCGCACAAGTCTTAGGTTCGGCATGGTGACAATATAGGCATTCCCTGCAATGACCAATGTTTAAATCATATAAATAAATTTTTTCTGTTTCCGCGCCGCCAGCAGCCGCGCCTTCCAAAACTGCGTCCACCAACCCATCGGTATTTCCGCCTTTTCTAGGGCTCCCGACAACCGCCAATATTTTCTTGCTCATTTGATAAAACCTCCTTTGCTGTCCCGCCGCTTTATTTCAGCTGGCTTAAGATCTCTCCCATATCCCAATAAATTCGTTCTTTACAGATCAAATCTCCGCGCAGGTCATACACAGAACACGCGTTTGCATTAATCTTTTTTCCCGTAGGCGCAATTCCCGCAAACACGCCGTCATGCGTACCGGTTAAAATATACTCAATAGCCATTGCCTGTCTATCTTCCGAAAGCAGCATACGCTGAATGTCCACTTTTAAGTCAGAAAATCCATCAAAAAAACCTGCCATAGATTCCCGAAACGCTGCCATCCCCACGGCCGGATTCGATGGGTCGGATACGTCTTCAAATACTACATCTTCTGTATAGCAAGCGCATACGCCGTCAAGATCGCCATGATTCAGACATTCTACTTCCGTTAAAACAATCTCTTTGATTTGTTTCATTTTTTCTCTCCTTCCAATTCCCTAATCCAGTTTTCCACTGTTTCAATTTTCGAATTTGCTTCGTCTGCTAAATATCCGATTTCCTCATTGGTAAGCGTATCCGCATCAATCCCTTTTAGAACTGCACGGATGTAGCCTTTGCGGATCGCATCAAGATCCATATCCACCGCACGAATTTGCGCAATATTTTCCGGTATTACAATTCGTTTTCCCGGAATATTTTCACGTGGGTCTCCACGCCTGATCTCCACACCGCGTTCCCGTGCAAACGTGAGCTGCGAAGTTGGATGTTTACCCGCACCTGTATATTCCGTCTCTTGTACGACAAGAATTTCATCCTCCTTCATCTCCCGCGCGACCGATACAGCTGCAGCAAGGGAGGTGTTCCCCGCAGGTCCACGTTCCAGCCCTTCAATCCGCGCAAGCATTTCCGTCGCATAAAAAACCTCTCCCTGCGTCACAGTAACAAACCTGTCCAAATACCGCATCGGACGCGCGGCATTACGCGGTACGTCTGTCCTATCCGGATTGCGTAGAAATGGTACTGAGAATCCTGTGTGACCGGTCGTAAACGATTTTTTATTAAAATCGTTATCACTTGCCATATGCAAGCCTTTTAAATCTACGCTCGCACCGATTACTTTGGTTTCCACGCAGCCAGCTTTACGCAATCCGCGCGTTGTCCCTGTGATATTTCCGCCTCCCGCATGTGTGACTAAGACGACGTCCGGTCCTTTTCCAAAACGTTCTTCACATTCCTTTCCGATCTCATACCCAAGTGTCTCCACTCCTGCCACCGCAAGAGGCACATACAAAGAACCGTTAAAATAACCGGTAGCTTCGAGCACGCGGAGATTCATATAAAAAAGCTCAGGACCAACCGTTAGCTGGATCACTTCTGCGCCATATGCTGTGCACGACCGTCCTTTTTCCAAAATTTCCGGCTGCCCAATCCACCTCGAATCAAAAACTTCCTGTAAGATAATTGCCTTTAAATTGTGCATATTGGAAAGTGCCGCAATTGCTGCGCCATAATTTCCAGACGTACCTGCCGTAATTCCTTCGTACCCAAGTTTTTTGGCCTCATGCACTACGATGCTCGCGCGCCGCGCCTTAAAACTGCCGCTTGCATTGCACGCCTCATCTTTAATAAATATCCTAGCGCCATATCCCGGCTTTGCCGTGCTCCGCACAACCTTACTGACATTCTCCAATTCATGGAGCGGCGTACCTCCAACCTTATATCGCCGCTGTATCCTGCTAATTTCTTCTACCGTATAAGGAACCGTTGCCATAATACCTTCATAATCAAAAACCAAACGTCCTTTTTGAAAAGTGGAATAATCAATTCCTGTCGCATTCCTTAGAATATCATTTTGCCGTTCCATCACCCTGGAATAGGAGTATCTGTTCATCTGTCCACCTCCGCGTCATAACGGTCTAGGATTGCATGAAGCTCCGGACCCACTTCCATCAATTCTGGAATCGGTGCGCCAAAATCATATCCATAGGAAGGATTAATCGCATATAATTCTCCCTGAATATGCCGACCAATTACTGTCGTAATCGTTACTTTTTCACCGATTTGTGCACAATCATCTTCCAAAAATCCCTGGATCAGAGCCATATACGGCAGCTTTGCAGTATCCTCCGGGAGTCCCGGCTTCCTTTCTTCTACGTCAAGAACAACAAACTTGATTTGTACATAGTCGTTCTTTTTTGCGCTTTCCATACGTCACACACCTCTGTTTTCTAATATTCGGAAAATTATTGCTTTCTTAATACTTGCCCTCCACGGAAGGAAGGGTCGCATATCCCGTCTTTTACCATCATTGCGCCATTTACAAACACATACTGAATCCCGGTTGGACGCTGATCCGGTTTTTGCACTTCACTGTTGTCGCAAATGGTATCCGCATCAAACACCGTGATATCTGCCCACATTCCAGGCTTGATCAACCCACGGTCTTCAATCCCGAACCTCTGCGCAGAAATGGATGTCATTTTACGAATCATTTGTTCCAAGCTGGTTAATTTTTCTTCACGTACATAATGTCCCAGCACACGTGGGAACGACCCATATGCAGAACAATTTGGTAAACCCGCCCCAGTCAAGATCGCATCGGTACAAATCGCAGACTGTTCATGCGCCAACAATTTTTTTAGATATGTATCATCTTCAAAATCACCGGAAACACCGATATAAAGCGCAAGACACGCCCCATTCTCTTCAACCATAACATCTGCCAATACGTCAAACGGATCTTTCCCCTGTTCCTGTGCGATTTCCATAAGCGTTTTGCCGATCAGCTTTTGATTTACATCGCTTTCCAGCCAGATAATCATCACATTTTCATATCCCGTATTGCGCAAAAGATTATGACACCACCGTCCCGGCAGCCACGTTGGCCATTCTGACACCATATTTTCTACCTGATCTTTTATTTTTGCGCGTTGCACAGGGTTACGCAGTCTGGCTACAAACGCTTCCATTCCGCCGCCAAAGCATTCGGACGGAAAACATGCGCCAAGCGTCGTATTCGCAGTTACATAAGGAATCACATCCCAACCTACATCTATTCCTTCTTCCCTTGCCTTCTCATGCAGCGCAATTACATCATCAACCAAAGACCAATTGTTTTTTCCAAATGATTCAGTATGCGAATGTTGAATTGGAATTCCATTCACGCGACCCACCTCAATAATTTCTTCCACAGCCTGCCTGTTTGTTTCACTTGACCCACGGATATGACAAGTAAAAACGCCCTGATAAGAAATCAACGGTTTCGTAATTTCGATCAATTCATTTGTATCAGCAAACATGCCGGGCGCATAAATGAGCCCCGCCGAAAGACCAAACGCCCCATCCTTCATATCGCGGGCGCATAGGACCTTCATTTGTTCCATCTGCTCTTCTGTAGGTTGTCCTGACGCCATTCCCATAACGGCAATCCGTATCGCCCCATGGCTTGCAAGCGGAATCATGTTAAGACCTACGCCTTGATCCTCCAATACATTCAAAAATTCTCCCAGCGTAGACCAATTATATTGCAACGAGCCCCCTTGGAAAAAGGTCGTATAATCATCTAATTCTTTTAAATGTTCGGCCGCTACCGGTGCGCACGATAGCCCGCAGTTGCCAGTGCAAACCGTAGTAATCCCCTGCTCTGCAAAGGGGGCAAGTATTTCCATATGGTTCTTGAGCGGCAAGATAAAATCAGCATGCGTATGAATATCGATAAATCCGGGGGAAACCACCAAACCCTGCACATCAATTGTTTCTTTTGCTTCTATCTCATCAAGCTTCCCGATTGCCGTAATCTTACCGTCCGAAATCGCTACATCGCCGTAATACCACGGATTACCCGTACCATCCACGATCTTGCCGTTTTTCAGTA
This sequence comes from Christensenella sp., assembly GCA_034926635.1. Lineage (GTDB taxonomy): Bacteria > Bacillota > Clostridia > Christensenellales > Christensenellaceae > Christensenella. The sequence goes on from JAYFQX010000003.1 coordinate 166,852, forward strand.
ATAAATCTACCCTCATAACGCCTTTAACCTTTCTTTGCCTGCGGCTTTTTCAGGCAAAACCTTTTGATTTTTCCATATTTTTTCAAGAAAAAGGGAGCCAGCCTGTGCAAGCCCCCTTTTCACCCCCATCATCCGAAATAAATTTCTCCCCTGTATTCCGGATATCAGGGCTTCCCCGGCGAGATATTTCGAAATCGGAATACCTCAGGGCAGCCGCCTGAATTTTTGATTGATTTAGTTTTAAAGATTTTCAGTCATTCCTTTGAATTTCGGATCCCTGCGTCTAAAGACCAGCCTGCACTTGTCATCTCCCAAACAAATGCATCTATCTTGCGTCGCATAAATTTCATCCCATTTCCCCAGGGCTTTGATAATCGCCTGATAATAATTGGCGGTTGTAGCCCCCATGCCTTTTTTCACCATATCGCGTGCCCGGTCTTCCCCATACAATATTTTCATATTCTCCCAGTATGGGCAGTCCGAAATCTCCCCGATATGGACGTCATCCGTCAGCTCTACTACTTCATACGGACAAGAAATCCCATTCCAATATACTTTGCAGATTTCTGCAATATCTTTCATAGAAAAATCGGTTTTATCCTGCATCCCCAGCGACCTCAGCACGCCATCTAATTCATTTTGCGCCATTTTCTCCCAAATACGCGAATAAATGATATGTGCCTGCCGTGCGCCGAGCGCCTCTTCCATCGTTTCCCACGAAAGAAAATCCAGCGTCGTTGCTGCCTGACACCACGCTACCGCTGCGTCTTCGGCAGATTGTCCTACTTTTTCTGTTGCAATAAACAATGGATTTTTTTCACTCATGCAGACTCCTCCTTTCTATTATCCTTCAATATTTGTTCTCATTCCGGAATCTTTTTCCTAAAAATAAAGCTACAGAATCCACCATAACGGCAAACCTGATTTCCAAAAGAAAACAGCCATTGTTTATCAAGATTGGCAAGCCGCAAAAACTCCTCGAAAATCATGGTGTTGCAAGCAACCTGTACCGCTTCATTGAAATGATCAGCGCGTTCTTTGTCGAACAACTTCCAGACAATTTGCGTGGTATACGGGCAATCAGAAACATGACCCTCAAAAACATCCGGACCATTCTGTACAATTTCAAACGGATTTCCAAAAGCATTGAAATAAATCACGATCATCTGCATCAGTTCCGCCATCGTCAATTGCTGATCCCGCGGTACGCCGATCTGGTTTTTGAGATCATAAAATTCATAATACGAACGCCTTCTCCAAAGCTCCGCATACATATCGACCGCAGTATCCATCCCAAACTTTTCTTCGTTCATTTCAAACGTAAGTACATCCTGCAGCGTCCAAGTCTGCAGCATAGACTCCAGTCCATACTCCAATGTGTACCTTGGGTCGTCTTCCGCAACCTGTTTGTAATTCTCTACAATAGAACCTGTCCTCTTATACTTCATAATATTTCTCTTCCTTTCTTTTTCTTTTATTTTAAAGTAACTCTTTACTTTACCTGTTTAAAACCTTGATCGCAGCGACACATGTTAGATCTCCAACTACTTTTAGCGCATTTCCATCAAGATTTTCCACCGTGTCGTGAACCGAATGATAATACTGGTCATCCGGCCGCCAAAACCAAATTGCCGGCACTCCAATCTCCAGAAAACGCCCGGACTCAGCAACACCCCAAGTCGCGGTCATCCGGTCTACTTCATATCCCAATTCTTCCGCGATCTTCTCCACCATTTGCATTAATTGTTCATCATGCTTTTGCACAGGAGCGTCCGGCCAGCAACCTTCATCCACTAATTTCAATTTTCCCCCGCCGCCAAACATGTCAAGATCAAAAAATGCAACCATATTTTTCTGTAGGTCCTCTTTATGCTGACAAATATATTCATAAATTCCTTGGGTAACACCTTCTTCCGCCGTGCTTGCCATAAATTCGATAGTGCGTTTAAACTTATGCTCTTTCATCACGCGTGCCAATTCCATCATGGTTCCCGTACCGCTCAAATTATCGTTTGCACCCGGCGCATATCCGTTATCCCGATGCCCTATAATTCCGATCCTTTCTTCCGGGATACCCGTTCCATAATGAAACCCGCTGACTACACAACTTTTGGCGGTTGTCAGCCGTACATTTGAGGTAAGTCTTACCATTGCCTGCCCTGCGCCGATCGCTTTCATTATCGTAAGTCCATCAATTGCGGATATACATACCGCAGGCAGCCTTTCTTTCAGAAACCGATTTTCAATGCTGCTGTTTCCCGCTTCCATCGACATGCGGTATGGCCATGCCATCGGATGGATAGCGATAATCCCAACCGCGCCTTTATCAAATGCACGTTTTGCAAACGTACCCAGCCAGAAGAGCGCATACCCCGCATTCTCTTCCCGCAGGACAACAATCTTTCCGGAAACATCTTTTCCTTCGTAATCTTCCTCCCGTCCGCCGCCCGCATAAACAAGCTCTGCGTCCAGCCCGGTTTCCGGTGTCGGGAGAGAAAAATATGCCGGAATTGCTCCAATTTTCGTCCCATCTGCAAGAAGAGTGATTTCTGCTCCATGATCCTCGAATCCCGGAACTTCAATCTGCGTTTCCTTTACATCAAGCCCTAAAGAAGCAAAATAACCCTTCACATAATTAATTGACTTTTTATCCCCTTCGCTTCCTACAAAACGATCTCCAGCCAATGCAATGATATCCCGAATCCTGTCTACCGCGTTCGACGCTTTGATTTCCTGAACCATCTGCCGCTCCGCCTCTGTTACAAACAAATCCTGCACCTCCCTAAATCTTATTTATCGTGTTCTCTCTAACTTATTTCTTTTGTATTGCACTATTTAGAACTACAAGCGATTTGCCTGCTCAATGAAAATCGCACTTTATAATTTTAATATTATTAAATTTATTTTAATACTATTAAAATTTTAATGCAAGTCCTTTGCGAACATTTTTATTATTTTGTTATGTTACGCACAGGTACTGATCCAATAACCCGCTTTCACGGCACGAAGCCGCCACGCACTCCGCCCCGATCACGCCATTATTCATAAAATACACATTATCTGCTACGGATAGGGCAAGTGAAACATTCTGCTCCACAACAATAATCGAAAAACCTTCCGCTTTTAAATCAAGGATGATGCGCCCCACCTCTTCCACAATCTTTGGCGCAAGACCTTCTGACGGTTCGTCCATCATAATCAAATCAGGATTTGTCATCAGCGTCCTACCGATTGCCAACATCTGCTGTTCCCCGCCGGACAAGAGCGTTCCACGCACTGACGCACGTTCTTTCAATACCGGAAAAAAATTATATACCCGTTCCAGTGTCCATGGGTTCTTTTTGCCGCCTGACCGAGCCGCCACCATTAAATTATCTTTTACGCTAAGCGAGGGAAAAATATGCCTGCCCTGCGCCACTAAACCAATGCCTTTTTGCGCAATTTGATAAGACTGCAATCCCGTCAAACTTTCTCCCTTAAAATAAATTTCTCCCTGTCTCGGCGGATTAAACCCAATAATCGAACGAATCGTTGTCGTTTTTCCCATGCCATTGCGCCCCATCAGCGCCACCACCGATTTTTCCTTTACCTCGAGGGAAACGCCCTTCAAGGCTTGGCTTTCGCCATAATAGGTATGGATATCACATACTTTAAGCATTTGCCTCACACTCCTCCATGCCCATATAACATTCTTTTACTTTTGGATCACTGCGAATTTCTTCCGGAGTGCCATCCGCGATCACTTCGCCAAAAAACAATACCATGATCCGCGTTGCAACCTTAAAAACCAAATCCATATCATGGGCGACCATCAAAACCGCCATGTTTTCGTCAAAGGCATTAATCATATTAACTAAATCTTCGCAATCACCGCTGGAAAGTCCATTACTTGGTTCATCCAACATCAGCAGTTTCGGACGGTATGCAACGCTTAACCCTATCTCAAGCCTGCGTTGTTCTCCATAAGCAATGTTCTTGAGCAGCCATTCCCTCTTGTCCCACAAATTAACCATTCTTAGTGCCGCTTCCGCTGCTTCCACAATCTCCTTACAAGAATAAAGCGATTGAAACATTTTTTTCTTTTCCGATTTTGTCCCATAAAGGGAAAGCATGGCATTTTCCATTACTGTCAGTTCCTGAAAAAGACTGACAAGCTGGAACGACCTCATAATCCCAAGCTGCGCGCGTTTATGGACAGGTACCTGCGTAATATTTTTATCTTCAAACCAAACCTCGCCGCTGGTTGCAGGAAGCTGTCCGTTAATCAGGTTAAACAAAGTTGTTTTCCCTGCACCGTTTGGACCAATAATCGCAAGCTTCTCATTTTTTTCAATGCCAAACGTTACGTTGTTAACTGCCTTGACGCCTCCAAAATGGATGGACAAATTTTCCGTATGCATAAAGCTCATATTGAGTCCACCTGCTTTCTTTTCTGACTTCTTTTTTTGATCGCATCAATGATCGATGTCGTAACACCCTTCCTCAGGAACATAATCGAACAAATAAAGATAATTCCGAGGAACAGCGGCCAACGTTCCGGCACAACCTGACTGATAAAATATTCCGCAAATACGAGTATCCCCGCGCCAACCACAGGGCCATAAAGTGTTCCCCGTGAACCTATGATCGCCATTGCCATTGGCAGAAATGAATAATCCAAAGCAAAATGTGCAGGCGTAATCATATTATTCGAGAACGCAAACAGCACACCTGCAACACCCGCAAACCCACCTGAAATCAGGTATGCCGTATACTTATAAGCGTATGTATTATAACCAAGCGCTTTCATACGGGGTTCTCCTTCGCGGATTCCCACTAGAACGTGCCCATAGGGAGAATTGACAATCTTGGAAAGGATAAAATACCCAATTACAAATACAATCAAAACCAGATAATAAAAGTTCTGCTGTGTCCATTCAATAAAGAATCCAAGATCCGGCCACGTAATCCCCGCAATCCCCTGCATCCCCGGCGTATTCAGCCATCCTACATTCCATGCTACCGCATATAGAAGCTGTCCAAGCGCAAAAGTAATGAGCAGAAAATACACACCTTTAAACCGCAGGGAAATCAATCCGAACAACGCAGCCGTAATCACCGCTAGCACAATTCCGATAATAAGCGCAAGCCAAAAATTGCTGGAACCGTAATGCAGCGCCATAACGCCTACCACATAGCCGCCCATTCCAAAAAATGCGGCATGACCCAAGGAAAGCAGACCCAAATAACCGAAAATCAGGTCATAACCCACCGCAAATAGGGCCATTATGACAAACTTAGTCATAATAATCTGCAAATAAGAGGACATAAATGCGGGAGTAATTGCCAAAATCGCCAATACCACTATGTAAACAGTCAATTTTGTTCTGCCGGTCTGACGACCCGCAGTATTATTTAATTTCATTTTTGCTTCACTCGTCTGTCTCATAGCTAAATTTCCCTTCCTAAGAGTCCTTTTGGTCTGATCAGCAGAATCACAATCATTGCAATATACATACTGAACATTGCAAACTCCGGAAACAGCGCCTTGCCGAAAGCATCAATCAGGCCAATAATAATACTTCCTAAAAACGCTCCCTGTACGCTGCCGACGCCCCCTACAATAATAACGATCAACGCCATCATAAACATCTCGCTGCCCATGGTGTTGGATACACCTAAAAGCTGCGCCCCGATCGTCCCCGCAAAACCTGCAATAAAGGATGCAATGAAGAAAACCAGCGCCTGTACAAACATCAGGTTAATGCCAAGCCCCATCGTCATTTGCTTATCGTCCATACCCGCCTTTACCATGGAGCCAAGTTTGGTTTTATCCTGCATCCACCATAAAAGCAACGCCAAAACAACGCCTACAATAATAATTACGATACGTACCAATGCAAAATTGAATCCGCCGATTTCCACTGAAGTATTGAGTGCAGGATCCGTAAACTGTAGCCTTGCACGACCTCCCCAGATCCATAAACATATATTTGTTATGATATAAACAAACCCAAAGGTCAGTAGTAATTGCTCGTTTGCCTGCTTATACAACTTGCGCAGGAAAAAACGTTCGATTGCCATCCCAACCAAACCGCCAACCACGCCGCCGATGACTGCGGCTAGCCAAAAATTCATTTTCAGTTGAACGGCAATTGTCCATCCGACATATGCACCCAACATGTAAATCGCCCCATGAGCCATGTTGGTAATCCCCATGATTCCCATCACAAGAGACATGCCTGCCGCAATCAGGAACAACACCATTCCATATGAAATTCCATTGAATAATACCGGAACAAAGATATCCAAGATTTCAGTCCCCCTTCCTGATGTAGCCACTTCAGAAGTCGTTTTTACTGTTGGATAATCCCGGCATCCCCGGTTCCCCGGGGAAAGCCGGTTATCCATTGTTGTGTCAATTTAACAATTTCAATTGCTGATTTCTTTCCTTATTCCGCAGTTAATCTGGAATCACGGATTTGCGAGATTGTCGCAATCGGCGCGGAAAGCTGAATCGTCCCGTCTTCCGCTTTTTCCGCCTGCGTTACATAAAGATCCGTAATTGCAACCCCTGACGGTTCAAACGTAAGCTGTCCTGCAGGCGTTTCCATATTAAGAGACGTAATGGCCGGCCACATGACTTCATAAGAATCATCGCCATTCGTTTTTTCCAACGCTGCAAGCAGCACCTTTGTCAGCGTATACGCATTTTGCTCAGACGAACTTGGCAGCGTACCGGTTTTTGCCATAATGCCTTCGACAAACGTTTTATTGGCTGCATTGTCAAGCTGCCATGTATAAGAAGCTTCCCCTTCAATCCCAAGAGCAACATCGCCCAGTTCAGCTAATGCTTCTGGCGTATAGTCCGCATCTTGCGTAATTGTAAAGAGTTTATCTTTCCTGCCAGACTGCTGGAACTGATAAACGAATTTGCTGACTTCAGCAGGACCATTCAGTGCATAAAGCACGCAATCAGCCTGTGGGAGCGTTGCGATATAGGAGCTGTAATCATCTGTGCCAGGTTCCGGAAATACTTCGCTGACCACTTCTCCGCCGCCGCTTTCAAAACCGCTCTTGATTCCATTTGCAAAAGCAATTTTTCCGGCCATGTTGCAGGCAACAATCGCCATCGTTTTATATCCCTGTTCCGCAATCCATTTTCCGAAAGGCTCGGTCTGAGCTTCGCAGGTCGTCGGGTACTGGATATAATGGTTGTCTGCTAGCTCGATAGTGTCATACATGCCGTTTACCAAAGAGGTAATGATAACATCTTTTTCCTTGGCAAGCGGTGCAATCGCAAGATGCGCATCCCCCATCAGCGGTCCGATAACCAATTTAACGCCATCTTTTTCTGTAATATTTTTGAAACCTTCTACCGCTTTTGTGGGATCGGAAGCACTGTCGTAGTCAACCAACTCAATCGTTTTTCCTGCAACCTTGTAATCTGCTTCTTCCAAAGCCAATTCAATACCAGCTTTGAATTTCGCGCCAAGGTCTGCAACAACGCCTGTATAGTCGAGCAACGCGCCAATCTTGATTGTACCGCCGTCAGACGATGCATCTTGCGCTGCCTGCTGGGTAGCTTCCGTTGTAGCCTCTGCAACTGCCGCAGAAGATTCTGCTGGTGCGCTTGATTGTGTCGAAGCGCCTGTGCACCCTGCCAGCGCAAAACTTGTTACCAGTACTATAACAATTACTAACGCTATAACTTTTTTCATCTTCCTCTTCATCTCCTTATTTTTTATAGACGATGCAATCCAGTCGCATCTTAGATTTGTTTTTTAAAATTCTAATTTCAAATTTTTTGATAAATTACATCACTTCCCTTTTTTTTAAAAAACTGTTTCTATCAGCACCATTCGTCCACCTCCGGATAGCAAACCAACGTTGTTTAACACCATTGAAATAATTTTGATTTTATTTAAACACATTTTTTCATGTTATGCAATATATTTTTTTAAATATTTCATTTAAAATTTAAAATATTTATAATTCACCCTAAAATTAGCTTTATTCTGAATTATATAATTATAAATATTTCATTTATTGTTTTCATGAAATATTTTTTAATGAAATCGCAAAGTTGCCGGATTATAAATTCTGGTATCTACAGGTACACAAAAAAATCTAAATATAAAATTGAAAAACTGTCATTCAGACATGTTGTCACCGGTGGGAGAAACCGGATTCTCTTCGTTGGTTATATCTACAAAAACGCTATCTTTCTATTCACTTTTAAATGTCGTTATAATTCTCGTTGGTTTTATAGAGCAAGAAGGTGCAAATTCGTGTTTGCTATAATATTCAGTCACTTTGCAACAGGAGATTTTGTTGCATATTCATGTTGAATTACTGAATGCTCTATTAAAAAATATTTAATATCATTAAACTAATTTTAATACAGTCGTTTTTTGAATGCAAGCTTTTTTTTCAAAAAACGCTATTTTTTTTAATACAATTGTAAATTTGCGCATATTTTTTATAAATGCAACAAAAAGTCAGAGGTTTTTATAGGATTTTTTTAACGATAAATTCTGTCTTGTAAAAATATAATGATCATTACTTCTCTCATTCCTCATTTTTAAATACGAGTGAATAATAATCCTTTTCCAATATTTTGGGAGACCAATAAAACTTTTGCGCTACTTCCTGCTGTAATCGTTCTATCTCTTCCGACGAAGGAAGCGGCTGCCCGGCTATGGGAAGAGTTTCTCCGCTGTCGGAATTAAATTGCAGTGAATCGGTCAAAAAGCTGCGATTCCCAAAGATCACCAACGGATCGGAATCGGAGAAAATATCTTGCCCCATCAATAACCGTGAATCATAAGGCAAGCTAAACAGATTAGAAAGCGTCGGCAGAATATCAAGGGAACAACACGGCTTGACCACTTCTTCCCCCTTGCTACCCGGCGTATAAAGCAAAAAAACACTTTTTGCATATTCAAAATTCATATCAACTTCATGTCCCAAAAATTCGCTGATGGTATCCTTCGAAAGCCCATATGGTGGATGATCGGGGCTTAGGGCGATCACCGTTTTATCCGCAACGCCGGCTTCTTCAAGACGCTGCAGCAAAAGCTCCATCGCACGGTCAAGCTCTATGTTGCACGCAAGGTATGCCTTTGCCTCTTCGGAAAGCGGAAGGTCTTCTACTTCTGCGCGGTGCTTCTGCGACATGGCGTTATCTGCAAACGTATACGCCATATGTCCGGAAACTGTCATATAATAAGCATGGAAAGGCTGCCCGTTTAAATAATCCGGTGTGGAAAGCTCTATCATCTCAAGATCCGATTCCGGCCATATTTGCTGCACTTCCAGCCCATTTCCAAGCCCTTGATAGGTATATCCCATGTTGGGGTGGGAAAGATCTCTGTTATAATAATCATATGTATTGTTATGATATGCCCATGTCTGGTAGCCCAAGGCGGAAAATTGGTTGCCCAGCGCAAACGGCAGTGAATTCCCATTTTTCCCGGAAAGGTACATACTCCATACGCCGGGTTTGGGAATCAGTCCCAGGCAATTGACATATTCTCCGTCGGAGGTACTTACTTCCCATTCGGGGCAATAGAAATCCGTAAATTGGAAGCCGTCATGGTACATTTTATAAAGCGTTGGCGTTAATTGCTCGTCTATCGCATAGGGCGCGAACGCCTCCGCCGTAATCGTAATCAGGTTATATCCTGCAAACATGCCGGTATATTCGTTTTTCCGTGTTGGTTGAACGCTTTGAAAATATTCGTGCATGGCGCGCGTTTCATCATCTTGCGCATTTTCAATGAGCGAGTCAAAGTCAATCTCCAGGACATTATCTCCATACTCAACAGTTGGCTTCTCCTGGGTCGCTTCTGCCGAATGTAGCGGCGGCTGTTCCAGTGGTTGCTGTTCTTGGGATTGCGGTGTCTCTTGCGGGAGCTGCGCCGCTTGTGCAGCGGGTTCCTGCCCAAAAAAATGTCGCTGCACATTGAGCCGAAATGTTGTATATAATCCCAGCTTGTCCACTGATTGGTTGAGCGACGGGTTACTCGTATAATACTCATACGGCGTAAAATAACTCGTCCCAAATACAGGAAGCAACGCGACTGCACCAAAATGAAAAGCAAAGGCAAACGCCAGCATCACAAGTGCGCCGCGCCAATTTTTTCCGCCGTGGAGTTTTCGTCCAAATACCAAAAATGCCGCAAATGGCAGCGCCATCAAAACCACAAACAGCCACTTTTTAGAGAAAGTTGCCCAGATATTTCCACCAAAGCCAAGTGCTTCCATGCCATTGATAATAGAAAACACCGTCAAATAAGTGCTGAACATAAAGTAATAAAACATTTGTATGATATAAACAGCGCAAATCAACGCAAAAAAGATCGCAGCCAAAACAAATCTTGCTTTTTGCGGCAAAAATGAACAAAGCGCAGTCAAAAATGCAGCGAGCGCAGCCGAAAACAATGCAATGAAGACAAGCCCCACGCCAAAATATTCCACGCCCTGCAAGATCCGTATCAGCGATTCACAATAGAATAAAGTACAGAAAAACCATAGAAAAAGCCGGAATTGGTTCTTTGCGAAAAAAAATGATTTCATCAACCCTCCGCAGGTAATATGAATTTCAGGCACAAAAATCGTGCGCCAAACACACCTATTTTTCATTTTACCCGCTTCTCTGCAAACCGGCAAGAACAACTGTTGCAATTCGCACATAAAACTATATTATCTGCCAAAAATATTCAAGATGCCGTGGAGCAGAAAAGTAGAATAACAATTTTTTGTTTTTAAGCGTAATACACCGAGCACAAGTCCATAGAAAAGGCCAACTATCGCCTTCCAAAACAAAACGTTCGACAGATTCTCTTCTGTATGTAAAACAAGCGAATCGACATACCCAAGATGCCACAAGGCAAACAGCGCAGACGTCACCAAGTATACCACCCACGCGCGTCCGATTACTTTTTGCAAGCCGTTCCACAACAGTCCCCTGAAAATGATTTCCTCAAAAAGAGGCACAACCATACTCCCGTAAAACAGCAGAATAAACGACTGCAGGTCGGCTTCCTGCGTTAAAACAGGCGTTAAAATAAAAAGTCCCGCATAAATCCCCGTACCGATCCAGTAACAGGCGCCAAACTTATCCGGGAAAAAAGCCACTTGTTTTTTTATATCGTCGGGCAATCAACAAAATGATCGCCGTCAAAATCAACATAGCAACCATACTGGCGAGACGATCTGTCTGCACTGCTTTTCCAGAAAACAAAAAAAATATTTGTTTTATGCCAAAACGTGCTGCCTGAATGACTGCTAAAAAAATAACCGATGCCAAAACAGCTTTCCATATCCGCATATATTTTTCCTTATCTCTTGCCAATCAAAAATTTTATTTCCATATACTCAAGAAATATGTTTGAAAAGTTTTACCGCGCTTCATTGCATTCTTCATCTTTTTCAAAAAGGCGGCTGCTTTCGTACTCCGTATTGTTCGGTGCAGCGCTCACAATCGAAACGTTATTTTTATTCCTGCTACATTTTCATAAGATTTCTTTTTTATCTTATACTTTTCTTCAAACCGGCGCAATATGGAAAGCAAAAATCCAATGATGCTTTCTTCCATTGAAGACTACAACCGTTTATGTTTCATACGTGCCATTTGTTTGCGTCATATCCCAAAACAGTGACCGGTACGCGCCCGCGTGACAAACCTTACGGAACACCTGGAAAAGCAATTTTCCCGAAAAAATTTTAAAATCGTATGGTGTCCCAGCACGCCCGGATATAAAAAATTCTAAAATTGCGGCGACCGTCATTAACAGCGATCTCTTTCGTGCCATGGATATCGGCGGGCTTAAAAAAGCTGGTCGGTTGTCCTTATGGTATAAACTCACTAAACAAGATATTATAAGTTTTTCGGGCAATACTTATGGCATTACGCACGAAGAAAGGGTGGATCTCATCGTATAAAACCAATAAAAAAGGCTTTTCTGTATTCACACAGCAAAGCCTTCTTACGGTTCTAACAGAACCTCGGACCCGTTTTATCCGTTCTGATAATTTGGCTCAACCGACTTTTTTCCAGCCGTTTGCAGCAAACCAATCCTCTACTTTTCCATTACCGACGTCAATTAATCCTGCGATGCCGTTTGTTTTTATGGCACCTTCTTTCCATCCTGTCGATATATTGCCGGAAACATAATAATTTCCGTCATAATAACAGGTATACGCCGCCCAACTTGCATGCGATGCATCATTGCTCGCGCTTGCAAACAAAATATATTCGGGCTTCCCGTTTACCATGACGCGCTTTGGCCTCCAATATAACGCGGTCTCGGCGCCATAAAGGTTTTTATCTCCAAATAATTTTCCCCATGTTCCATGGTCTCCGCTTTTGTCGAGCTTCGGCAGATTTCCGCCATGATCTTGATAATATTGGTTGATTAACTTGATATCACTATAAGGCCATGTAACTTTTTCAGCGGATGTCTTAACATCATTGAGAATAGACTCCATCTCTCCCGCAGAATGCACGGAACATAAGACTTCGTTTTCCTTCACGCTGATCACGCCGTTGGCAGGACATTTATACTGTGCTCTTTCTTCTTCAGAAAGACGGTTAAATTCTTCTTCCAAATCTTTCCCTTGATTGAGCGCTTGCTGTACCGCCAGCTGACGCCGAAGCGTATCCCGATTGGAAATACAAACCGCAGCTTGCGATTCGCTTACATAAGAAAGATATGCGGGAATACCGATCGCCATCAAAATGCCGATCACCGCCAATACAATAATCAATTCTATCAACGTAAAACCAAATTTATAATTTTTCATTTTTCTTTCCTCGTTACGGGATATCCAATAAGCCTATACCCCCGCTTTCACCTCACTAAATTCCTTTTCAATATCTTTTGACGGAGGTGCCGTAAGCAAAGATACTACAACAATGCAAATACAGGAGAATATAAAGGCCGGAAGCAATTCATAAATGTTAAACGCCCCGCCCAGAGGACGAATCACAAGTTTCCAGAAAAACACCATTGCGCCGCCTCCCAGCATCCCGGCAAGTGCACCGGCGCGGTTAATCCTCTTCCAAAACAGGCAGAACAGCATCAGCGGTCCAAATGTTGCGCCAAAGCCCGCCCATGCAAATGAGACTATCTTAAAGATGATACTGTTTTCATCCAAGGCAATAAAAATCGCAACAACAGTGATCGCAACCAACGCCAGTCTTGACATTCGCATAACCTGTTTTTCCGTTGCCTTTTTCTTAAAAAGGCCCTGATAAATATTCTTAGAAAATGCCGATGCCGCAATCAACAAATAAGAATCAGAAGAACTGATCGTCGCAGCTAAGATCCCTGCCATCACAAAACCTGCAATTAATGCAGGAAGCATATTAGTAGAAAGCAAAATGAAGATACTTTCCGCCTCTGAAGCTGTGGCAAGCGCTGTCGGAAACAGCACCCTTCCGATAATCCCAATAAAAATTGCCGCTGCTAAAGAAATAAGACACCAGCCTGTTGCAATCCTACGGGCGCGCGGCAATTCATTTTCTTTTCGAATTGCCATAAACCGCAATAAGACCTGTGGCATTCCAAAGTAGCCGAGTCCCCATGCAAGAGTAGAAACAATAGATAAAAAGCCATAGCCGGCGGCAGGTCCAAATGCAGGCATCCCATTGCTCACCACCTGTACGCCGTCCTTTACAATCGGTGTCGCAATCCCGAAAAACTCAAAAAAGCCAGGGAAACTTTCTGCGTTTTGTACCACAGAACCCAGTCCGCCGGCTGCGGCAGTCCCTACAATCAAAATCACAATCAAAGCGACCACCATGACAATTGCCTGCATAAAATCCGAAGCACTTTCTGCAAGAAAGCCGCCTAAAACCGTATAGGCTAATACAAAGACCGCCCCTAAAATCATCATGGCAATATAGGGTGTCCCAAATAATGTTGAGAACAATTTACCGCAAGTAACAAGACAACTGGAAGCATATACCGTAAAGAAAATCAGGATAAATAATGCAGCGATAGTTAAAATGATTTTTTTATTTTCCTTAAACCTGTTTGAAAAAAACTCCGGCAGTGTAATTGCATTACCTGCTTTAATACTGTAACGCCGCAAACGTTTGGAAACAATCAGCCAGTTAATATAGGTTCCTGCAGCCAGCCCGATCGCCGTCCACATTGCATCGGCAAGTCCGCACCAATACGCAACCCCCGGCAGACCCATCAACAGCCACCCGCTCATATCAGATGCTTCTGCACTCATGGCCGCTACCCATGGTCCTAAACTTCTGCCTCCCAAAAAATAATTTTCGGAATTTTTATTGGCGCGCTTTGCAAAAGCAACGCCGATCGCAATGACAATCGCCATATAAATCAACATTGCAATCAAAATTTTTAGTTTATCGGCTTCCATATTTTCCCCCATCAAACATTTCATATAAAAGAATTGTCACTTCATTAATAATTGCATTTTTATTATATGATAAAGGTCTTTGCAAAAGCAAGAGAATCCGTTTGATTCTCCTACAATTTCTGCAATCATTGCACTATTTTGGTAATAAAACGTTGATATTGATTTTCTTCTCCTTTCATCCGAAAAAAATCACATCATCTGGATTATATCGAACGTTTGATAGCAACTTATCGATCAAGGCTCTTGACCCTACTGCAGATATGTCATTTGGCATGTTTAATGAAACCATAGCAAATACCCCCAATAAATGGGATATCAATTTATTTCGTAGTAAAAGTCTCCTTTTTTAATGAGGTATATATATATGAGGTTTATTCCATACGTATATGTAAGGTAGAACAAGTTTGTGAACGCTTCAGTGGCGTACAGTCAGGTTATTAGTGGTTTTATGGGCAATTATTAGCAAAAACAAAGACAAACCTGCATCTTTTTAGTGAAAAACAGATTTGTCTACTTTGTCTAACGTTGCTGAAAAATCTGCAAGCAATCAAGCATAAAAATATCGCTACCCACATAAATGAGTAACGATATTGGGTGCAGCGTCATCGCTGCTGGCTTACGTTGATAAAAAAGATACACGTCCGTCAAATAAAAATATCGCCGCAAGAAAAACTTTCGCAGCGATAAAACCGACTATGTCGTTGGTCGGAGTGTAATTATAGAACTTTGAAAAGTCCAGTCGTACCAATGGTTTATAGGCAATCAGCAAGAGGTTTTATCCACAAATAATTTACTTATTCTTTCCATAGGGACGTAAGCCAGATAAATGAATCGTTGGGTACCCAGCGTTGATTTTCTTAGTTCCATACAAATCTGTGCGCATTGCCTTAATTAAGGCTGTAAGTATTCTATCATGTTCTTCGCCATCCAACGGCGGTGCTGATAGTTTTATTTTATCGTGAAACTGCATCAAAATGCGGACAACATCTGCGCTGCCTACAAGTATAAGTCGGTTTTGAGCATCGTCCAGTTCAGTATGTTCATCTTTCATAAGAACATTATTAATAATTGCTTTAACATAATTTGTATAGTATTCTTCTTTAAGTTTACGTTCCTCGAATTTCAATTGGTTCCTTTTCGTAAGATAATTTGTAATGACAGCAGTTAGTATTGCAACGAATGCGCCAACAATGGCAACAACGATCTCTGGGCTCATAATATATCATCTCCTGTACGCAATGTAAGACAGCGTTTGTATTATATCATTTCCTGTAAATCCTATCACTCAATTTTACTTTCGAGTGTAATTATAGGATTTGCGATAAACATTTTGGTTGTAACCCCGTATAAGAAAAGACCGTCGACGAAAGTCGACGGTCTTTTCAATGGTCAGACTGTCCAAAAAGTCGCTGAAAAGGCACAAGAGTGGTACAATGAAGAAAAGCACAGTGGCGGTGAAAAGGGATGGAATACGTAAAAGGTGAAAGCAGAAACCAAAAGACATTTCTGCCGGATTGTGTGGAAGATTATGTGGATGAGCATAGCGCGGTGCGCGTGATCGATGC
>JAYFQX010000016.1:0-9998 GCA_034926635.1 Christensenella sp.
TACATACGTTTCTACAATTATGAACGTGTTCAATTGAAAAGCGGACTCACTCCTTTTGAATTAAGGAGTAAATCCGCCTAATCTTTAGCTATTCTACGACAGGGGCTTTTTTCTCTGTCTGTTCAATAGGGTTCGGTCTAATTGTTTGCGGAAAGGTTTTTTTAATGCACCGGCGCAGGTTGTTTCAAACATAGGAAAATGATATAATGCAATCACTGCGAAAACGCGGTTTTAAATTGATGGGGATGAGACGGGAACGTTATGCACAGACTGTTAATCGGAAACGATAGAAATCTCAAAAGAAGGGCGTACATCTGGAATATTGTCGGCAGCTTGATTGCCGCGCTTACTTCCGTATTTCTGCTGTTTGCGGTTTCCCGCATCAGCGGTGCGACGCAGGCTGGCATTTTCACGCTTGCTTTTTCCACGGCACAGATGATGCTCACCATCGGTCTTTATGAAATGCGTCCGTACCAGGCTACAGACGTGGAAGAAATTTATCCGTTCAGCGATTACTTGATCTCCCGTGCGGTCACCTGCACACTGATGATTGCAGCAAGCGCTGTTTTTGTGTTTGCGGGCGGTTATACGCAGGAAAAGGGTATGGTGATCCTGCTGATCTGCGTATTTAAGATGTTTGACGCGCTGGAAGATGTATTTCATGGGTTGTATCAGCAGCGGGGACGCCTTGATGTCGCGGGTAAGTCGCTGGCGCTGCGTATGGGGACTTCCATGGCGGCTTTTATTGTTACGCTGTATTTGACCAATGATTTGATTTTTACCTGCTGGGTATCTATTGCAGCAGCTGCGGTGGGGTTTGCGCTTTTTAACCTGACGATTTTCCGAAGTTTTTATCAGGGAAAATTTCATTTCTGCGGGAAAGCGCTAAGAAAACTGTTGTGGGCATGCCTTCCGTTGTTTTTGAGCTCATTTATGTTGATTTTTGTAAATAACGCACCGAAATATGCGATAGACGCCTATATTCCATCAGAAGCGTTCCAGGCATATTACGGCTATATTTTTATGCCGGCTTTTGTGATCAATCTTTTTGGTACGTTTTTGTTCAAACCCATGGTGACGCCCATGGCAGATCAATGGGTGCTTGGAAATAAGAAAGAGCTCTTGCGCATGATTTTGAAACTGGCGGGAGCGATTGTGGTCTTGACGGTTGTGCTGGAAGCCGCATGCTATTTTATCGGAATCCCACTTCTTTCGTGGTTCTATGCCGCAGACCTTTCCGCGTATCGCGCAGAACTTATGGTGCTGGTGCTGGGCGGTGGTTTTAACGCGCTGGTCTCACTGATGTTTTATTCTATTACTGTCATCCGAAAACAGCGTTATGTGGTGATCGGATATGGTGCGGCGCTTATTTTCGCGCTTGCAGCATCTAATTTACTGGTACCGCACGCGGGGCTGATGGGCGCTTCGCTTGCTTATCTGCTTTCTATGGCGGTGCTTGTTGTCATTTTTGCCTGTATTTTCGGTGTGTGCTTCAAAAAAGGACATTATACGCCTGCGGAAGAAAGCAAATAGCATTCTTATTGCAGCAGCTCGTTTTCAGCGGCGCAACACGCCGCTTTTTTATGCCTGTTTTTTCAAAAAGGGATCCGCCCATAAAGCCAGATAAGAAAAATGGTTTGCAGTACACAAAAAAGGGGTGTAAGCAGCCGAAATTTCCACTTGCGCGTTTTGTGGCGAAAACACGGCATCCCGATCAAAAAACCGTATGCTCCGCCCAGCGCAATGAGAAGGACGAGCGCTTTTTCCGGAACGCGGCGTTTGCCGCGGACTGCCGCGCGTTTATCGCAGCCGCACACAGCAAAAGCAATGATGTTCATAATAATAAAATAGAAAAAAATATATCTCATGGCTATGATTATAGCATAGGAAACATGGTTTTGTGATAGAAAAAAAGAGATCCTGCTAAAGCAGGATCTCTTTGGAAGTCAAATATGTTATAGCCTGTATAGCCTATAGATGTATCCGTCTGCATAAGAATAAACGTCTATGACATCAACGTTGATAATAGTAAAATCATAACAAGCCGCGCCGCCGTTAACGTAGGTTTGTCCTTGCATTTCCCAATAGGGACCGCCGCCATCTGTCCAAGGGATGTTGTAAGAGGTGGTATAGTCGTTATCCATGGAAAAATAGTAATCGTTGTCAGTCCAATACCCCATCAAAAAATTAGTCATTAAATACTCATCGTTATATATTTTTTCTATGGCCGCGGGATAATCGAGATAGGGGATTAGATCATTAATGCTGGTTGCATTCATAATCGCAAGTGCAGCTTGTTCTTCACCAAGATATTTTGTGATTTCAAAACAAGCACGCGCGGTTGCATAATCCCCGGCGTTAAAGGCGTCGACGCCTTGGTCATAAACTGCGGGCAGTATTTCTTCCAAGGCTGCCGCAACACTCTCGCTATCCGCATAAGGTAATAGGGCTTGATACATGGTAAGGGCATCGGCAGAATCGTTTGAGGCAATAATACCAAGAGCGCAAATGGCAGCATAATCGCCGGCGCCGTTGTAGTCGCCCAGCGCTTCGAAAATAGAAAGTGCGGTCTGGTAATCCTCGATACTAAGATAAAATAATCCGCGTGTAAAATCTATGTTTTTGATTTCATCTTCAGAAATCCCGCTTGCTTTATAACGCGAAAGCATTTCTTCACCTTGCTCTATTTCCCCCTGCCCAAGCAGGTAAAGACCTTGTTCATAATCGATCTTTGGCAGCAGTTTGACTGCGTCGGGAAAATCGCCCAGCGCCTCGAGCGCGCTTCGCGCACCGTCGAAATCGCCGCTTTCGAGCATGACGCCTGCCTCGGCGAAATCACGTAGGTTGCGGATATCATCATTGACAGCGGGAAGCTTTTCAATCGTGCTCAACGCCCGCTTGTAGTTATCCTTGGCAAGAAAATCAATCGCAGTATTATATGTGGTTATGAAAAGAGATGCGCAAACGACCAAAGCCACGGCAACGCCGCCGGCTACGGAAAAAACAATGATCTTTTTTTTGCGCTTTTTTGTCATGGGTTTGTGCTCTTTTTTGGCAGGCTGCGTTGGTGCTGCAATATATTCGGGAGATTGATCCAAATGCAGTATGGAGACCAGCTCTGATACGTCGGACAATCGGACTTCCGGGCGTAGCGCAAGGGACAGCTTCAATGACTGTCGCTGCGAGTTGGTGAGGTCGAGTGCGTCAATTTTTGCCTGGGCAGCGCTGTCGTCTTCCATTCGGGTCATGACGTCAGGAAGCGTTTCTCCCGTCAGCATGCGGTAGATCACCGCGCCAAGCTGGTATACGTCGGTAAACGCACCGGTTTGCTGCGGCTGGCGGTACTGCTCAGGCGCGGAATATCCGCTGACCGGATTTTGCTCTTTGCCCGGTATTAAAAATGCCTGCATAGTGTCTTTGGAAAGGCGAATATTTTGCGGATAAACGGCAAGGCTTAACTGCGCGCGTTTATGCATTTCGTCTAATGAGCGGATCACGGGCGTTAAAGTACGCAGCATGGAATCAAATTGGAAGTGCCCTTTGTTTTTATCAAGATATGCGGACAGTGTGACGGTCTTGCCGATGCTTCCGGTCTTTTTTATTCTTTTTCGAAGTACGAAGAAATAAAGAAGTACGGCGAAAGCTGCGACGGCGATTGCGGCAATTACCCAGATAATCCCGGAATAAACGATGTTTGAACTTGCCTGGAAAGCAATGCCTTCGCTTTTGAGGGTCGAAAGCACTTCAGAGATACTGATAGCACCGTTGACGCCGGAACTGTCTTCGTAAAAATTTGCGCTGTAAGTACTGATGCCGAGAACAACTCCGCTCTCTGAAACCAGCGGACCGCCGGAGTTCCCATGGTTGATATCCGCGTTCACCTGTAACGCAGTGGCAGACGCGCCGGTTGTAGATGCGTTTACATCTTTAACCCCGCTGACAATGCCGTCCGTTACCGTTGCGTCTTCCGTCATCGAGCCTCCGCTTGAAAAAAGAACATCGGCGGAGCCGGGGAAGCCGATGGCATATACGCGTTTTCCGGTCAGCGAATAGGGATCGCCGTCAAAAAGCGATAGGGGTTTCATGCCATCGATTGGCGTATTCAACTGCAAAATACAGAAATCACGCTCTGGCACTGCTTTGACGATGGTGGCTTCTGTATAATCATAATCTCCATAATAAACAAGGATGGTTCCCATATTACCATCGATAACATGGTTGTTGGTAATAATATACTCGATAGAATTCGAAGTGCCAATAGCAAAGCCGGAACCAAAACCGGTGCCTTCCTCTACAGGCACGACGACACGCACTACAGAATCGCGCACATCAAGCACCTTGCTCGGCACAGAGTCGGCGGCAAAAGAGATGGAACAACTGAAAATAAGGATAACTACAAGAAGGACGCAAACCCATTTTTTCATATTAAGATCCTCCACCCAAATAAAATAAGTTTAAGCCTATTTCCATTATACTATAAAGCGATACCAAAAAAGGTAAATCTATTAAAATTAGTTAATTTTATACAAAGGATTTTTTTGAATGCGTGAAAATACGAGTTTTCCCAATATTCCCATAAAAAAACCACAGACCGCACCGGTAATGCACAGAACCGGAAGATAAAAAGATACCTGCGGCGTGGATGTAAAAAGTACGGCGCAAAAAAGCTGCGCGAGGTTATGTGCGACACCTCCCAAAACGCTTATTTTGATGATGGAAAGCCGCGTAAGAAAAAGCCGCATGATAAAAATGGAAAGCAGTCCTCCCGAGAGAGAGAAAAACAGCATGGTCAATGCGCCTCCAAAGATAGAAGCGAGCAGACAGCGCGCGACGCAGATCATGACGGCATAAGGTACGCCTAAATAATACAGCGCGAAAAGCGAGACAATGTTAGCCAGCCCCAGCTTAAAGCCCGGCAGCGGAAGCAGTGCGGAAACCGCGCCGTCAAGAAGCGAAAGTGCCAGTGCAATCCCGCAAAGAACGGCTGATAAAACGAAGCGGTAGGTTTTGGAGTCCTGTTTAGCCTGTAATGCCATCGGGCACATTCCCCTCTTTCCCCGTGATCGTGGCGGAAACGCCGTTGGGCGCGCATATAATACTCTGCCCTGCCCTAGATATCCTGCCTGTTTTTCGGCACTGATTATTGGGGCAGTTGGTATCGCTCACCCAAACTTCGCCGCCGGAAATGGTAAATACATTATGATAATCTCCATCCACGGTATATTGTGCGTCCTCGGACAAAGGCAGCGTAGCGACGATCTGCCCGTTTTTGCGGAAGACAACCTGATCTCCTGCTGTTTTGGGGAGTGTAAAAAACCAGATGCCGATCACGACAGCGACGATAGCAGCAGTGAAAACAATATCGCTGAAGCGGATAAGCGGCGGCTTTTTTTGTGGATTTTGTTTTCTCATAAGCTCCTTTCCAAAAAAACGGTCACGATACAGCCATATAAGAATCGTTTGTGATTTTTAAAGCATATTTGGATGCAAAGCCTTCTGTGGTAAGGATATGATGGTCGTTTGTGAGGTATAAAACGTCTGCGCCGTGTGCCTGCGCAAAAGCGATTCCTTTTTCTGCACCCATCACAAATAACGCGGTGGAATAAGCATCCGATAAAAAACCGTTATCGCACACCACGGTTACGGAAGTGATGCCGCTGTTTGCGGGGTAACCGGTTTGCGGATCAAGTAAATGATAATAATAAACCCCGTCTTCCGTGAAACCGCGCTCATAGGTTCCGGAGGTGGAAACAAACCGACCGTTAAGATCCATCGTAGCCATATAATCATTTTCGGTTCCTTCGGGGTCGCGTATGCCTATGCGGTAACCTGCGCCGTCTGGTTTTTGCCCCACGGCATAAAGGCTTCCGCCGACCGAAAGAATTGCGGACTGTACGCCGGCGTCATTTAAATTTTGCGCAAGACGGTCAAGGGCATAGCCTTTCACGCAGCCGCCAAGGTCAATTTGCGTCCCGCCTGCATTTACGCGAGTGCCGTTTATGGAAACGTTTTGGTAATCTGTTTTCTTGAGCAGCGCTGATAAAGTCTCGGCGTCCGGGACTTGTGCGTCTTCTGTGCCGAAACCCCAGGCGGAGATCACAGTGCCGAGGGCAGGATTAAATGCGCCGCCCGTTTCTTTTGCGGCGGCGATGGAATCTGCCAGAACTTGCGCGGTGGCATCCGAAACGATTACATCTTCGCCGCTTTGCGCGTTGATGCGCGCAACATCGCTGTCGGCAATGGTTTTAGACATTTCGTCCTCGATCCGGCGTAGGATTTCGTTGTTTTGCACCAAGATATCACTGTCATCCGTATACACCGTTTGGGTAATAATGGTGTTCATGGCATAGGTTTCTGAAGTCTCCGGCGTATTGGAAGCAGCGCACCCTGCTATCCATGGAGTAAGACCTAAAAATGCTGCGGTAATGAGGCAAAAAATTCGTTTCATCGGTATGACAGCACCAAAAGCACGATTGCAAACGCAATAAACGGGATCAGGAATAAGAGTCGTTTTAATCCAAGCTTCATTATGCGCTCCTTGTAGTAGTACGCGGTAAAGCCGCGCTTTCTGTGATTATAGCACACAAACTGCATTGATAAAACCGCAGATTTGTGATATATTTAAAGACATTGTAAAAATGTTTTCGGAGGAGAAAAGATGGACTTAAAAACTGCACTGGCAGAGGAAATAGCGAAAGGCGCGGGAATCAGCGCGGAAGACGCGGCGGAAATGCTGGAGACCCCGCCAGACCCTAAGATGGGGGACGCAGCACTTCCGTGCTTCAAACTGGCAAAAACTCTTCGAAAAGCGCCGCCGGCGATAGCGGCAGAGTTGGCAGGAAAAATCGGTAAGCCGGAGTTTATTTCCGAAATAGAAGTGCAGGGAGGATACCTGAATTTCTTTTACGATAGGAAACGCTATGCGCAGGATACCTTGACGCAGCTTCTGGCTGCAGGCGAGAACTGGGGAAGCAGCGACATAGGCGCGAACAAAACCATTATCATTGATTATTCTTCCGTTAACATCGCAAAACCATTCCATATCGGGCATTTATCCAGTACGGCGATTGGAAGTGCGCTTTATAAAATCAACCGCTTTTTGGGTTATCATGTTGTGGGCGTCAACCATCTTGGGGACTGGGGCACGCAATTCGGTAAGCTGATTGCGGCATATAAAATGTGGGGAAATGATGATGAAATCAACCGCGACTCCGTGGCGGCCATGCTCAAGCTGTATGTCCGGTTTCATGAGGAAGCGGAAAAAGACGAGAGCCTCAATGACCTCGGGCGGGCGTGGTTTAAAAAAATTGAAGATGGCGACAAAGAGGCAATGCGGATTTTCGGCTGGTTTAAGGAGCTTACATTGCGCGAGGCAAAGCGTGTATATGAGATGCTGGATGTGCGTTTTGACAGTTATGCCGGCGAAAGCTTTTATAACGATAAAATCCCGGCGGTTTTGGATGAACTGCGTGAAAAGCATTTATTGGTGGAAAGCGAAGGCGCTTATGTTGTGATGCTGGAGGAAGAAAACCTGCCCCCGGCGATTATCCTGAAAAAAGACGGGACGACGCTGTATGCGACGCGTGATCTTGCAGCGGCGGAATACCGGAAAAAAACATATGATTTTTATAAAAATTTATATGTGGTGGCATATCAACAAAACCTGCATTTTAAGCAGCTTTTTGCCGTGCTGAAAAAAATGGGGCATGACTGGGCGGATGATTGCGAGCATGTTGCGTTTGGAATGGTTTCTTTGGAGGACGGTACAATGTCCACACGTCATGGGAAGATTGTGCTTTTGGAAGACGTGCTTTCCCGCGCGGTAGAAAAAACGCTTTCGATCATCAATGAAAAGAATCCGCAGCTAGAGAACAAAGAACAGGTTGCTGCAGATATCGGTATCGGCGCGGTTATTTTTTCTACACTGTCGCAAAACCGCATTAAGGATATTACATTTTCTTTTGACCGCGTGCTCAATTTTGACGGGGAGACAGGACCGTATGTGCAGTATACGCATACCCGCTGTGCAAGCGTGATTGCGCGGCATGAAGAAAACAGTGAAAGCATGGATGTATCGGTGCTGGAAAACGACGAGGCTTTTGCAGTGTTAAAACTGCTGTCGTCTTTCCCGCAGACGGTGCTTGCCGCAAGTGAAAAAAACGAGCCGTTCTACATCACGAGAAGGCTTGTTGAGCTTGCCCAGGCGTTTAATAAGTATTATTATGAATATAGGATCATTGACGAAGACGTATGCGCTACCAATGCGAGGATCGCTTTGGCGCGTGCCGTAAAGGATACGCTCAAAACGGGTCTGGGGCTTTTGGGGATAAAGGCGCCTTCCAAAATGTAAGATGCGCACAACCGGGACCGGCTATTTTGGCGCTTGGTGTGGTCGCGGTGAAACGCGCGAATCGCAGGAAGCGAAAAAGTACGCAGAATTAAAAGTATATTATTAACTGATAAGAGGTTTGAAAATATGTTAGATTTAAGGGTATTGCGCGATAATTTCGTCGCAATCAAAGAAGCGCTGAAAAAGCGTGGCAAAAACATTGAGCTGGACGCGCTCATGAAGCTTGACGAAGAGCGCCGCAGACTCATGAAAACAGTGGAAGAGCTGAAAGCAAAACGTAACCGGATTTCCAAGGAAATTCCCGTCATGAAAAAAAAGGGCGAGGATGTTTCCGATGTTATGATGGAAATGAAGGTGCTTGCTTCACAGATTAAGGATTACGATGCAGAATTGCAGATGATGTCCGCCCACCTCGATAAAGTGATGATGTCTATTCCTAACCGCCCCGATTCATCGGTGCCGGCGGGTACGGACGACAGCGATAATCTGGAGATCCGTAAGTTTTTGGAACCTACTAAATTTGATTTTGAGCCAAAAGCACATTGGGATTTGGGGCATGACCTTGATATTTTAAATCCGGAGATCGGCGCGAAGGTTGCGGGAAGCAGGTTCGTGTTTTATAAAGGGCTGGGCGCCCGGCTTGAGCGCGTAGTTATGAATTTTATGCTGAATACGCATACGGAGCAAAATGGTTATACGGAAGTGATTCCACCGTTTGTAGCAAACGAAAAGTCAATGGAAGGAACCGGGCAGCTTCCAAAATTTGCGGAGGACATGTACCATATTGAGAATACGGATCTATATCTGATCCCAACGGCAGAGGTTCCCGTTACCAATATGTACCGCGAGTCTATTTTGGAGGGAGAGGATTTGCCGATCTATCGCTGCGCATATACGCCGTGCTTCCGTGCGGAAGCGGGCAGTGCGGGACGTGATACCAAGGGGCTTATCCGCCTGCATCAGTTTAATAAAGTGGAATTGGTGAAATTTACAAGACCGGAAGAATCGTATTTGGAACTGGAAAAATTGGTGGCAAACGCAGAGAGCATCTTGCAGAATCTTCAGATCCCGTACCGGGTGGTGCTGCTTTGCGGCGGAGACCTTGGGTTTTCTTCTGCCAAAACCTACGATATTGAAGTCTGGATGCCAAGTTATGGGCGGTATGTGGAAATTTCTTCCTGCTCTAACTTTGAAGATTTCCAGGCGCGTCGCGCAAATATTCGTTTCCGCGACAGCGATGGTTCGCTTAAATATGTGCATACTCTCAATGGCAGCGGTCTTGCGGTGGGACGTACTGTGGCGGCGATCATGGAGAATTATCAGCAGGCAGACGGAAGCATCAAAGTACCGCAGGTTTTGCAGCCATACATGGGCAGGGAATTTATTCGCAGCGCAAGACGCTGATGAGGCTGCTGCACAAAAAAATAGCAATATCAAAAAAACCTTTTCGCTGTGTAGACTGAACCCCTGAAAGCGGACATTGTAGAAAAAGACCTCCTGTTGTAGGATTAGACTGAACCCCTGAAAGCGGACATTGTAGAAAAAGACCTCCTGTTGTAGGATATTACAGCAGGAGGTCTTTCAAATGGGAAAACATTATGGGGAAAAAATAATCAAAAAAGTAAAAGCGATGCGTGAGAGCGGTTGC
>JAYFQX010000007.1:0-137159 GCA_034926635.1 Christensenella sp.
GTAGCAATACATTCAGCTAACCGATACTAATAGGTCGAGGGCTTGATCAACGTTATGTTGATTACAATTTAAAGGTCGAAGTTGAACCATAAGGCATCACTGTTATTTTTCTACTATTTGGTTTTGAATGTGCTTGGCACAAAAAAGTGAATATTCCTCAGTAGCTCAGCGGTAGAGCATTCGGCTGTTAACCGAAGGGTCGTAGGTTCAAACCCTACCTGGGGAGCCACAGATAATAAGACGAAAGTCTTACTATACAATTTCTGGTGGTGATAGCTAAGGGGTTCCACCTGTTCCCATTCCGAACACAGAAGTTAAGCCCTTATACGCCTAAAGTACTGCGCTGGTAACGGCGTGGGAGGATTGGTAGCTGCCAGATTCCATTTTAAAGGTTCATAATGAAAATTGTGAACCTTTTTTCTTTGCATTCTATTAAACTGAAAATTTATATTATAATAAATAATTTACTGATATGCTGTAATTGATTAAAATAACTTATTTTGTTATAATAAACCATTAGAAAATCGGAATAAGACGGGAGGATCCCTTATGTTTCAAATTGCAATTTGTGACGACATACCGGAGCAAGCACAATCGATCCTCAAGATGACGCAGAATTATTTTGAGAGAGCTTCCCAATATGCCTCTGCCGAAATTCATGTTTACTCAAATCCTACCCTACTACTGGAAGAATCGGAAAAAATGTATCAATATGATATTCTTCTTTTGGATATTTGTATGCCGGGATTGCTGGGTACTGACGTTGCAAAAGAATTCAGAATGCGTAAACAGCAAAGTGAAATAATTTTTTTGACATCAAGCGATGAATTTGCGGTTGAAGCGTTTGCAGTGCATGCTGCACATTATTTGTTGAAACCTTTTGCACAGGTGCAAGTTGATGAAGCCTTAGAACGCGCGTTGGCATCTATAAAGAAAGAATCGAGAAGGACGATTACGATCAAAATGGAGGGAGGAGCGCTACGCGCAGTGGAAGTAAACCAGATTTCTTACATTGAAAGTCACGGTCACGGCCAGCAGATTCATCTTTTGACAGAAACAGTCGCAGAATCAAGGCGTACGCTTTCACGCTTACATGAGATGCTTGAAGGAGTAGTTCCGCGGCAGTTCATTGCTCCATATAAGGGATATTTGGTTAATCAATGCTTTATCCATACCCTTTCCCCGGAAGGGATTATTCTAAAATCAGGCGAAAGACTCCCGATTGCGCGCCGCAGTTTCAGACAGCTCCGGGATAATTATTTTGATTTTATGTTCAGGGATGGCAGTAACCTATGATTGCTTTTGAAGTTATCGCGCAAATTCTTCGATTTCCATTACCCGGAGTATTTTCAATGCTTTTCCGAATTTATGGTTTGGGTGCGCGAAATAAAAAATCAGCAGTAATCGGCATGATCGTTTTTTTGATTATTTCTTTTATAATTCCATGTATGCTTATTCCATTTATTGGCTATGAAAATTATAAGAATAGTTCTATTTTGTTTATGATTGCAGCGAATATAGCAGCTTTTATCATTTCTAATGATAATTTTGTAAAAACATTATTTCTACAATTGGTTCAAGCGAATATAATAACATGGATTTCCGTTACTTTAAGTGCGTTTCGACATTATTTCAATTGGTCCTACTCCATATTAATTATTTTAATGCTTGTGATTTATCCGCTACTATTTTTCTTTGCACTAAAACATTTTGCGGGTCCGCTTCGTTTTATGGTAGACAACATCCGAAGTGGATGGGCAGTGCTTCTTGCTGTCCCTGCCTGCACCCTAATGACTGGGATTGTGGCGGTATTTACAAATTATATGATGAACAGTTATGATCCATTGATTTCCATATTGGTATTTTCTCTTCTGGAGATCGGTTTTTTGATGTATATTATTGGTCTTTACCGTTCGCTGCGGGAAATCACAGCACTCGCAAAAAAAACGACGCAGTGGGAACTGCTGGAATCGGAATTGTCATCATACGAAGAATATCTTGAAAGTGCCCGTAATATGCGTCATGATTTACGGCATCATAACGCGTTGCTGCATGATTTTTTGCAGAATAACGATATTGAAGCTGCAAAAGAGTATCTGCATGAATATGATTACAGTATTGCGATAACAGCGCCTTCGCGCTATTGCGTCAATTCAGTAGCCAATGCTGTTTTGCGTATCTATGGGCGGCGATGCGAAAAAGCCGGGATTTTATACCAGATTCAGGCGAACATTCCGACTAAACTGCCTTTAAGCGCATCAGAATTGGGCGTTGTACTCTCTAATATTCTTGAAAACGCGTTATATGCCGCACAGGAGGTTATGAATGGGAGCATTTCATTGCGCTGTCGTACTGAAGAGGACACTCTTCTTTTGGTCATGGAGAATTCAACCGGGGAAGAAGCAGTATTTTCGGATGGCTTTCCTCTTTCCAAAAGACCAGGCGGCGGGATTGGCATGAAGAATGTCGCTGCGGTTCTGACCCGTTACGGCGGTCTTATGCAGTGCCGACAAAATGGAAATATATTTATTACCCAATTGATTTTACCGCTTTGAAACTGGATTTTGAAATACCCTTGCTATAACGCAGGGGTACTTTTTTGTTGTTTCATGAAATAAAACCGTCATTTTGTGAAAGATATAAAAATTTTTTAATTTAAATGATACCATAAAATAGAAGATTGGTAGATGCCAGATTCCATTTTAAAGGTTCATAATGAATCTATTTGTAAAAAGGTGAAACGATGGAGATTGACCATACAAAAGAAATTGAACAGCGGATCAGTGCACTATATGTTGGACCTTATGACAAATGCATTTTTTTTGCGATAAAAGAAAATGTGCTATCAGGAATCCGTGCTTGCAAATACTGTATCTATGGCAAGTTTTCGCAGGGTGAGGTTGCGCCGGGAGAACGGGGAGTCTGCAAGTATAAATCTTTTGGGCGATAAGGCTTCAAAAACGGAAGAATAATATAGACGGGAAAAAACGGATGCGAAAAGAAATAGAAAAAAAGAGTATAAGAAGTCCCGAGCAATTAGAAGAAGCAATTAAAATTTCTACGCCAGGCGTATGGGTTGTAGTCGTGTTAGGCATCCTTGCATTGGGCGCTTTTTTGTTATGGGCAAGCATGGGAAGTATCCCGACAAAAGTGAGCTCCGTTGCATGGGTGGAAAATACTGCGGCTGTCATGTATATCCCGGAAGATCGGATGAAAGGGATCGACACGACGAAAGAAGTCATTGTAGACGGACAATATCATGAAATTATTTCGATATCGAACGAGCCGATTTCTGCGGAAGAATTGAAGACAACTTTGGATGATGAGATGTACTACCGTTTGAATCCGGCTGATTGGTCATATGAAGTAAAATTTGATGCGCAAGGGCTCGGAGAAGGGGCAAAAGTCGCTAGCGTGGTGGTCGAAGCAGTGCATCCTATTTCCTTTATTTTTCGATCTGGAGAATGAGCATGAAAAAGATGCAAAAAAAACCTTTGCATAAAAAAGTGGCAAAAGTCCCCGTCATTATGCAAATGGAAGCATTGGAATGCGGCGCAGCAAGCCTTGCGATGGTATTTGCATATTATAAAAAATGGGTTCCACTGGATCAGGTACGCAAGGATTGCGGTGTGTCACGGGATGGTTCTAACGCAAAGAATGTATTACAGGCAGCACGTTCCTATGGGCTTGCTGCAAAAGGATATCGATTCGAAGAAATAGAAACGCTAAAAACACAAGGAACATTTCCGTGCATTGTGTTTTGGAACTTTAATCATTTTGTTGTACTTTGTGGTTTTCATAAAGGAAAAGCGGTTTTGAATGATCCCGCCAGAGGCGCTGTAGCTGTACCCATGAAGGAATTCAGCGAAGCGTTTACCGGAATTTGCCTTTGTTTCGAACCAACGGAAAAATTCGAGCCGGGTGGTAAGCCCAATTCCATTTTAGAGTTTGTGAAAGAACGCCTGCGGGGAAGCGCACCGATTTTTGCACTGGTTGTTTTGATGACTTTGATTACTACAATTATTTCTATGGTAAACCCGGCATTTTCAAGTGTGTTTTTAGACAGAATTTTAGGGCAGGGGCAGCGCGATTGGCTGGGACCGTTTTTGCTTATTCTGCTGGGGTTCAACGTTTTGCAGGTTGTGATCGGCTTTGCGCGGTCGGTCTACCTACTTAAAATTCAGGGAAAATTTTTGGTTTCCTCCAACAGTCGTTTTATGTGGCATGTTTTGCGGATGCCGATTGATTTTTTTTCACAGCGGTTGGCAGGGGACATTGCATCACGCCGAAGCGCAAACGAAAATATTTCAAATACGCTGATCCAGACTTTTGCACCGCTTATTTTGGATATGGTTTCGCTGATATTGTATGCGGTCATTATTTTTCGGTACAGCGTTTTACTATCGCTGATTGGAATTGCGACCCTTGTGATCAATATGCTGGTATCCAGTTATACCAGTAAAAAGCGAATTAATTTGATGCGCGTCAGCGCACGAGACGCGGGAAAATTAGCGGGAACAACGATCGCCGCGGCAGAAATGATCGAAACTATTAAATCTGCAGGCGCAGAAAACGGTTTTTTTGAAAAATGGGCGGGATATCAGGCAGCGGTCAACGCAACGAGTGTAAAAAACGAAAAAATGAATCAGTTTTTGGGAAATATTCCATCACTGATCTCTTCGATTTGTAATATTGTAGTCCTTTTGCTCGGCGTATGGCTGGTGATTATGGGGCAGTGGACAGAAGGCATGATCCTTGCTTTTCAGGGTTATTTAGGAGGTTTTATGGCGCCGGTCAACAGCTTGATCAGCGCAGGCAGAAATGTGCAGGAATTACGTACGGATATGGAGCGGATTCAGGATATTATGGAATATCCTGCAGATGTGAAATTTGGAGAAGAGCCGCTTGACGACAGTATTGAATATACAAAGTTAAACGGGACAATAGAATTAAAAAATGTTACTTTTGGTTATGCCAAGCTTGCACCGCCGTTAATCCGTGATTTTAACCTTATCATTCACCCGGGCGATAAAATTGCGATAGTCGGTCTTTCAGGGTGCGGAAAGTCTACACTAGCGAAACTCGTCAGCGGTTTATATGAACCATGGGACGGCGAAATTCTTTATGATGGTAAAAAGCGCACGGAAATTCCACGTGAAGTTTTTACCGGCAGTATTGCGGTGGTTGATCAGGACATTACTTTATTCAGCGATACGATTATCAATAACATTCGGATGTGGGACGATTCTATTGAAAATTTTGCGGTTGTACTTGCGGCGCGTGATGCTGACATCCATGAAGCAATTATGCAGCGCAAGGATGGATATCGTCACAAAATATTAAAGGGCGGTGCGGATTTTTCAGGCGGGCAGCGCCAAAGACTGGAGATCGCCCGTGTATTGGCGCAGGATCCAACAATTGTAATATTGGACGAGGCAACGAGCGCGCTTGATACGAAAACAGAGCAGAAAGTTGTTGGGGCAATCAGCGACCGCGGCATTACCAGCATTGTAATTGCCCACAGGCTTTCTACGGTGCGTGACGCAGATCAGATCATTGTGATGGATAATGGGATGGTGGTGGAACGCGGCACGCATCAAGAGCTTTATCAAAAAGGCGGCGTATATGCCCGGTTAGTAACAAGCGAATAAGCGGAATATACAAAAAAACAGGCGATTGATTGAAACGGCATAAGGAGAGACTATGGGCTGGTTTGACGAACAGATCAAACAACGAATAAAAAATGATGATGAGCAATTTGAGGCTGCGTTTGCACGTATGGCCGGGATTGTTATGGATGAATCTGATTTTGATAACGCCACGGATTCAGAAAAAAATCGCAGCGCAGTAGAAAAAATTATGCGTTATTTTCGTATTAAGTCTGTTGATGTGCCGGAGGAAGTCTGCGGATTGCAGGAAAGACTGGAATATATTTTCAGACCGTCGGGAGTTATGCGCAGGACGGTAAAATTAGAGGGAAAATGGTATCAAAATGCCGTCGGGCCAATGTTAATGACCAGTGATGACGGCCATTTGGTTGCACTGATACCGCGTGCGATGACGGGGTATACATATACCGACCCCAATACAGGTCGACAAAAACGGGTAAGCGCAGATGTGGCAAGCAAACTCGGGACGGAAGCAATTTGTTTTTATAAACCTTTACCGCAAAAAAAATTGAACGTATCGGATTTATTGAAATATATTTTTTCTATGGTAAACGCAGGAGATATTACGCTCATTGCCTTTGCAACGCTTTGCACCACCTTGATCGGGCTGCTTGGACCGTATATCAATAAACTTTTATTTGGCGTTGTGATCCCGTCGGCAACGGTGATGCTGTTGGCACCGATTGCGGTTTTATTTATCGGGGCGACGGTTTCTACACTTGCCATTCGGATTTTTTCCAGTCTGGTGACGTCACGGCTTACCGTAAAAATGACGATTGCGGTGGAATCCGCTTCCATGATGAGGCTATTATCGCTCCCGACGGGATTTTTCAAGCAATACAGTTCGGGAGAGCTGGTAACGCGTATGCAGGCAGTGAACGGGGCATGTGCCGCAATTACCAATGCTATTTTCCAAGCGGGTTTTACATCGCTGTTTTCTTTGATTTATATTGGACAGATTTTCACATTCGCGCCTTCTTTGGTGGTTCCCGCTTTATGTATCATTGGCGTGACAGTAGTATTTTCTGTAATTTCGGTTTTAATGCAAATGAAATTGACAAAAAAACGCATGGAAATCGCCTCTAAAGAAAGCGGTATGGTTTTCTCGCTTTTTTCGGGCGTTCAAAAAATAAAGCTTACTGGCAGCGAAAAACGGGCGTTTGCCAACTGGGCAAAGTTATATGCAGATGCGGCGAACCTGCAATTTCGTCCGCCGTGGTATCTGCGCGCCAGCACGGTAGTATCCACAGCAATCGGACTGCTGGGTACGCTTATAATCTATTGGGTAGCCGGGCAAAACAGTGTGTCGGTTGCGGATTATATGGCATTTAATGCGTCCTACGGGATGGTTATGGGTGCTTTTTTATCAATGTCATCGATTTTTTCAATTATTGCAGGCATCAGACCTTCCCTTGAGCTTGCAAAACCATTTTTGAAGGAAATACCGGAGGTAGCGGAAAACAAAAAAGTAATTACGCGGCTGATGGGCGGAATAGAACTGAACAATATCAGTTTTCGCTATAACGAAGATATGCCATATGTACTTAATAACCTGTCGCTGAAGATAAAAAGCGGGCAGTACGTAGCGATTGTGGGAAAAACCGGATGCGGGAAATCTACGTTAATCCGTTTGCTGCTTGGGTTTGAACAACCGGAACGCGGTGCAGTTTATTTTGACGGGATGGATGTAGAGACGATGGATCTGAAGTCGCTTCGCAGAAAGATTGGCACAGTAATGCAGGATGGTAAGCTTTTTTCGGGTGATGTATATTCCAATATCACAATTTGCGCTCCGAACGCAAGTTTGGATGATGCGTGGAAGGCGGCGGAAACGGCAGGCGTAGCCGATGATATTCGCAGGATGCCCATGGGAATGCACACCATTATTTCCGAAGGAGGCGGCGGTGTTTCGGGAGGCCAGCGCCAAAGGTTGATGATTGCGCGGGCGGTGGCAGCAAAACCACGAATTTTGATTTTTGATGAAGCGACGAGCGCCCTTGATAATATTACACAGAAAAAAATATCGGATGCTTTGGACGAGCTGCGATGTACGCGTCTTGTGGTGGCGCACAGACTCTCCACTATCCGTCACTGTGACAGAATTATTGTACTGGACAGCGGAAAAATAGCGGAGGAGGGAACCTTTTCAGAATTAATGGAAAAGCAAGGATTGTTTTATGAATTGGCAAAAAGGCAAATTGCAGACGAAAGTTAATCTTATGTCTGATTACGCTGTGGGGAAACAGGACTTGCATGCATCTCTCATGCGAGAGATTCCGAAGCCAGAATAAATTAAAGCATATAAATTTTATGATTTATTTTAAAAAAAAGACTAACGTTTAGGCGAACGATAGGTATAAACAAATAAAAAGGAGTGCAAAGCAATGAGTGAAGAAAAAAAAGCGAGAACAATGGAATTACAAGATGATGATTTGGAGGCAGTAACAGGGGGAGCGTGTCCGAAAGGCTATTGCGCAATAGAGAGCCATCGTGCGGAAACGCTGATGTATTACAAGGTGGTCAACGATCCGCAGAATGATTGTTGCAGTCTTTTTCAGGTGAGCTCCTATTATTGTGAACGCGGACCTTGTTATATGTGCGCTCACTATAACAGGGGTGGATATTGCACGCATCCGGCAAACACAGTGGTTGGGGAATATCAAGGGTAAGTTACACGCAATCACAAAATAAGGATCGCTTCATAGAATATGCGGAATTGAAATAAGAATTGCATTTTTGAGAAGAAACAATGAAGAAACAAAAGAGAATTAGGAAATTAAAGACAATTTTCCGCAGCATCCTTGCTATCTCTATGGCAGGGATGCTTGCGGTTACCCTTGTAGGTTGTTATTTCGTTATCTCTGCAATATATACTAAAAACATTCGTGATATTGTGCGGGGAGAATTTGACTATATAGGCAGTTTAATTGACCATACTCTAAGTGATGAAAATGCCGGCAATTTATGGCTGGAAAATTATACGATCGGTGAAGACGACAAGAGCTTTGTGTATACAGTTATGAGCGGTGCCGTTATCAATGGGACAAATTGCGATGAATTATACAATCAACTTTCTGAAACCGGAAGTGAAGGGATAACGCTTGAAACGATTGGGCTGGATGTGGATATCAAAGCATTGGAACAAACGGAAGAGCCTGCGTGGCTTACTATGCCCGATGGAGAAGAATATGCAATTTACGCACAGAAATACGATGATTGGGATTTGATCATAGGCGTTTCGAGAAGTTATTTATATGCAGAAATACCCTTGATTGCAATCATGGTTACTTGCATATTCATCGTATTGTTCTTGGTGCTTTATCTCGTGCTTTCTAAGTTTTTGGAGCATAAAATTATTAGGAGTATGGAATGTACCAACCAGTCTCTGGAGAAAATTACGCAGGGCGATTTAAATGAAAAAGCCACTGTGGATACCAGCGTTGAATTTCAGGCTTTATCCCAAGGAATTAATACGACGGTTGATTCGCTGAAAGATGCAATACAGCGTGCGGAAGCTGCAGCATGGATGGAACGAGAACTGTCGATTGCAAGCGAGATTCAGTTAGCCTGTATGCCGAAGCTAATGAATCATTCTTTAGAAGAAGACCATCGTTTTCGGCTTTTTGCGGATATGAAAACGGCAAAAGAAGTTGGTGGGGATTTCTATGATTATTTTGTTGTGGGGGAAAATAAACTCGGATTTGTAATCGCGGATGTTTCAGGAAAGGGAATTCCAGCGGCAATGTTCATGATGAGCGCAAAAACATATATCAAACTATATATGGAACAGGGAGGAAACCTTGCGGATGCTTTTTGCACGGTGAACCAAAAATTATGCGAGAATAATGAAGTGGAGATGTTTGTCACCGTGTTTGCAGGGGTGATAGATCTGCAAAATGGAATGCTTCGGTATGTGAATGCCGGGCATAATCCTTCGGCACTGCTTCGCGAGGGGGCAGTAACATGGCTCAAAGAACGTTCGGGCCCGCTGATCGGTATGATAGAGCAGGCGAAATATAAAGAACTTTCTTTACAATTGAAAAAAGGAGACTTGCTGTGCCTGTATACGGATGGGGTAACCGAAGCGATGAATCCTCAAAAAGAATTATTTGGAACGCAACGTCTTGCGGATATTTTGAAAGAAACGAGCGGGCAGCCGCTGGCTAAAATAGGCGAAATACTTTACGGAGAAATTACGGCATTTGAGCAAGGCGCGCAGCGTGCGGATGATATTACCATGCTGTTGCTGAGGCTGGAGGGAGAGAATCAATGAGTGAAGATTTGTTCCGCAAAGAAAGTATGGAACATATAAAAAGTCCGGAACAAACGGAAGACTATTTAAAAGTCAGCCACCCAAGCGCTTGGTTAGTTGTGCTTGCGGCGGTTGTGCTTGCGGCGGCATTTTTTGTCTGGGGATTTGTCGGACAGATTCCGGTACGCCTGCCGGCGGCGGGAGTCGTAGAAAATGGAGAAATTACAATTTTCTTATCGGCGGAGGATGTATTGTCGGTAAACGAAAATGTTGAGATACTGATTGATGGAATTCCACATAAGGTTACGCAGGTATCAAATGAAATTATTTCAGCAGATGATTTAAAAGCGCAGTATGGCGAACTGAAGTATTATCAGCTGAAACCCGCGGAGTGGAATTTTCAGATAAAGGCAGACGCAACAGGCGTTGCCGACGGCGTGAAATCCGTATCTGTCGTAACGGATAAAATACCGGCGATTACTTATTTATTCCAGCAAAAAACTACGGTTCAGCCAGGTGTTGACAATGAATAAAAAGAGAAAGCCAACAGCAAAAGGAATTGCCAATACACCTGTCGTTATGCAGATGGAACCGCTTGAGAGCGGCGCTGCGGCGCTCTGCATGGTGCTTGCTTATTGCGGAAAATGGCTGCCGCTGGAACAAGTACGTAAGGATTGCGGGATTGGCAGGGACGGCGTGCGCCCGGAAAAAATAATAAAGGCAGCGAATGGTTATGGACTGGATGTCAAAGAGATTTCGCTCGGGGGAGCAGAACTGCGTCAGAAAGGCGCCTTTCCCTGTATGATATTTTGGGAACAAAGCGGTTTTGCTGTATTATGCGGTTTTCGAGGTGAAAATGCGGTTATCAATCATCCGGCTTTTGGGAGGGTGGTTATTCCCATGGAAGCGTTTTTGGAGAGTTATGATGGAAAATGCATGTTATTTACACCCAATAACGCCTTTGTTGCGGACGGAAAACGCGCATCCATGTGGTCTTTTGCCAAAAGCCGGATGAAGGGAAACGGTTCTGTTTTTTTGGTGGTTGTATTGTTAACGTTGATTTTAACGGTGATCACCATGGTGAATCCGGCATTTTCACGTGTATTTTTAGACCAGGTTTTGGGAGCGCAGAACAATTGGCTGGTTCCTTTTTTGCTGATATTATTGAGTTTTAATATTCTGCAACTGGTGGTGGGGCTTTCGCGCGAGTTGTATATGCTGAAAATGGAAGGAAAGTTTGCCATTACCTCAAATTCCAGGTTTATGTGGCACGTATTGCGACTTCCGGTTGAGTTTTTTGCAACACGCCAGACAGGCGATATTTTAGAGAGGTCGGAAGCAAACGAAGCATTATCGAATATGATCATGACAACGCTTGCACCGATGGTGCTTGACGTGATTTCGCTGGTGCTTTATCTGGTGGTCGTTCTACAGTACAGCGTAATGCTTACTATGATCGGGGTTGCATCGCTTGTAATTAATATGCTTGTTTCCCAATTTATCTCAAAAAAACGTGTGAATATTGCACGCGTTACGACGCGTGACAGCGGGAAATTTAACAGCGCAACGGTTTCCGGGATTGAAATGATGGAAACCATCAAAGCATCCGGTGCAGAAAACGGATTTTTTCAGCGTTGGGCGGGCTATCAGGCAAATATGAATGCAGGTTTTGTAAAAAAGACAAAACTGGATCAATCTATTGGAATGATCCCTGAGCTTGTAACCTCGCTTTCCAATATCCTGATTTTGGTTCTTGGAGTTTGGCTTGTTATTTTAGGGCAATGGACAGTCGGCATGATTTTGGCATTTCAGGGGTATTTAGCAGGGCTGGTTCTTCCTGCACGCCGTATGATTTCTGCACGGGCAACCATTCAGGAAATGCGTTCGGATGTTGAACGGATTGAAGACGTTATGGGATATCCGACCGATGTGGAATTTGATGAAAAGAAAATTTCGCAGGAAAACATACTTGATAAATTAAGCGGAAATATTGAACTAAAGAACGTGACGT
The DNA here is from genome assembly GCA_034926635.1 of Christensenella sp. Lineage (GTDB taxonomy): Bacteria > Bacillota > Clostridia > Christensenellales > Christensenellaceae > Christensenella. The sequence goes on from JAYFQX010000007.1 coordinate 11,933, forward strand.
TCGGATATTCCAAGCAATCGCCGCCGCTGATTGAAGATTTTTCCCTGACAATTCGCCCGGGCAATAAGATAGCTTTTGTGGGATTTTCAGGCTGTGGGAAATCTACCATCGCCAAAATGCTCAGCGGGTTATATGCACCATGGTCGGGGGAGATTTTATACGATGGAAAATCCAGGGAACATATCCCGCGGGAAATATTTACCGCCAGTCTGGCTGTGGTGGATCAAGACGTTATATTGTTTGATGATACCATCGCTAACAATATAAAAATGTGGGATGATTCCATAGAAGATTTTGCCATGATTTGCGCTGCGCGTGATGCGGGAATGCATGAAGTGATTATGCAGCGGAAGGAAGGATATCGCCATAAATTGGTAAAGGGCGGCGTCGATCTTTCGGGAGGACAACGGCAGAGGCTGGAGATCGCGCGGGTGTTGGCACAGGATCCCACCGTTATTATTATGGATGAAGCCACAAGCGCGCTCGATGCAAAGACCGAGTTCGAGGTTGTACAGTCGATCGCCAGACGCGGCATTACGTCAATTGTGATTGCACACAGGCTTTCCACCATACGGGATGCCGATGAAATTATTGTCCTTGATAAAGGAAAGGTCGTGGAACGGGGAACGCATGACGAATTATTTGCAAACGGCGGACTCTACACAAAGCTGGTAAGCAGCGAATAATGCGAGAGGAAGCAGATAAAAAGCAAAATTAAGATTGGAGAAACGGTATGGGTTGGTTTGATGAACAAATCAAACAACGGATAAAAAATGACGATGAACAGTTTGAGGCGGCTTTTGCGAAAATGGCCAATATCGTTATGGACGCCGATGAATTGATTTTAAAAGATGAAGAGGCGGCATCTGATGACGCGATGAAACAAATTCTGACCTATTTTCGCGTGCGCCCAAGGGAAATCCCCGATGATATTACAGGAAGCGTAGAGCGCCTGGAATATATGCTGCGACCCGCAGGCATTATGTGGCGCAGCGTTCGGCTGAAGCCGGGCTGGAGCAGGAATGCGGTGGGACCGATGCTGGTTCAGAATAAAGAAGGCGGACTGGAAGCCCTGATCCCGCGTGAATCGGGTGGATATTGGCATATCAACGGCAAAAGGCATAAAATAACGTCAAAAATGGAACATGAGCTTTCAGATCGTGCGCTTTGCTTTTACCGTCCGCTTCCATCAAAAGAGTTAAAGCTGAAGGATTTGATGAAATTTGTGGCATCTTCTATGTCGCGGGGAGATCTGCTGCGGATTATTGCCGCTACCCTGTGCGTGGCTCTGGTAGGACTGCTTGCGCCATATGCCAATAAAATTCTATTTAATATCGTAGTGCCTTCGGGCAGCGTTCAATTGATTTTACCGATTGCAATACTGCTTGTGGGGGTTAGCGTTTCCACGCTGCTCATTACGATTTTTAAAACGCTGCTGCTTTCGCGGATGAAAGATAAGCTCAGGCTTTCGATTATGGCGGCTGCGATGATGAGGCTGCTAAACCTGTCGCTTGCTTTTTTTAAACAATACAGTGCGGGAGAACTGCTTTCGCGGATGAAAAAAGTGAATTCTGCGTGCCAGCTTTTGCTGGAGACTGCTTTTACAACGGGCTTAACTGCGTTGTTCTCATTGATCTATATTGTGCAGATTTTTAATTTTACACCGCAGCTTGCGCTTCCTGCATTGTTAATCATTATAATCAGCGCAGGATTTTCCGTGATTTCGGTTTTTGCAATGACCCCATGGCAGAAAAAAACGTTGGCACTATGGGCAAAATTTGATGGGATTACCTATGCGTTGATTTCCGGTGTGCAAAAGTTAAAATTGACAGGCTCGGAACGCCGTGCATTTGCCAAATGGGCAAATATATATTCTGATGCAGCAAAGATGGAATACCGTCCGCCATGGTTTATACGGGCAGGAAAGACAATTTCTTACGCGATTATACTTTTAGGGGCGCTGGCTCTTTATTATTTCGCGGGCAGCGCAAAAGTCAGCGTAGCCGATTATATGGCGTTTACGGCGTCTTACGCACTGGTAAGCGGCGCATTTGCCGCGCTTGCTGAGGTGCTGCGCAATATTGCAAAAATAGGACCAACGCTTGAGATGGCAAAGCCGATCTTGGCGGAACAGCCGGAAACAGCAGAGGAAAAACGGATGCTTACGCGTTTAATGGGGGGAATTGAATTAAATAATGTATCCTTCCGTTATAGCGAAGACAGTCCCTATATTCTCAATAATCTGACGCTTAAAATAAAAAGCGGGCAGTATCTTGCGGTAGTCGGTAAAACAGGCTGTGGAAAGTCCACGTTTATTCGTATGCTGCTGGGGTTTGAAATCCCCGAACGCGGCGCGGTTTATTTTGATGGGCAGGATATTGCGACGGTGGATTTAAAATCGCTGCGACAAAAGATAGGTACGGTTACACAAAGCGGAAAACTCTTTGAGGGAACAATATTTTCAAACATTGCTGTATGTGCGCCTCATTTGACGGAAGAAGAAGCATGGCAAGCGGCGGAAATGTCCGGACTTGCGGAAGATATACGAAATATGCCTATGGGAATGCAGACCTTGATTTCAGAGGGTGGAGGCGGACTTTCCGGAGGGCAGCGGCAACGCCTGATGATTGCGCGGGCGATTGCGCCGAAACCTCGCGTTTTGATTTTTGATGAAGCAACGAGCGCGCTGGATAATATCACACAAAAACAAGTTTCCGATGCGCTGGATTCTTTAAAATGTACACGGATTGTTGTGGCGCACAGGCTTTCAACGATCCGCCAGTGTGACCGCATTGTGGTTCTTGACAGTGGAAAAATCATAGAAGATGGATCGTTTGAAGAATTGATTGACAAGAAAGGTTTTTTTGCAGAGCTTGTCAGCAGGCAAATGGCCTAACTTTCTTTAAATCCGGGTGTATAAAAGAATGAAAAAGCATGCCGGAGGGAAAAATTTTAAAGTGAATGGTGAAGGAGAACGACAATGAAAATTATAGCAAAAAACGAACAGGAAACGCTTGCCTTACAGGTAATAGGCAGGCTTGATACCCTTACCTCCAATCAATTGGAGGCAGAAATGAAAAAAATAGACAACGGTGTAAAAACACTGGTCTTGGATTTTACGGAACTTGAATATATTACGTCCGTAGGGATCAGGATCTTGATTTCCGCCAATAAGATGATGACGCGACAGGGCGGAAAACTGATTCTTCACGGGTTAAATGAAGAAGTGAGCGAAGTATTGGAGATTACAGGCGTTCTGGAATTATTCTGTGTGGAGTAAGGGCTATGGAAAATATGAGTAAAACAATAACAGTAGATGCAAAGACGGAAAATTTAGCTTTCGTGATGGAATTTGTAGAAACATTTGCTCAAATTGCCGGGTTTTCAGAAAAAGAAATACGGCGGCTGCTTGTCGTGTGCGATGAAATTTTTTCAAATATTGTGAAATATGCTTATCCTCAAAAAAAAGGAGAGATCACCGTAAAATTATCTCGGAAAGAAACAACAGGATTAGCCGTAGAATTTGTTGACAGGGGAATTCCGTTTAATCCGCTGCAGGAAGAAGAAGCGGATGTTGGACTCCCGCTGGAAAAACGTCCTGTTGGGAAATTGGGGCTGAAGATTGTAAAAGTAATTGCAAAATCAGTCCGGTATGCCTATTGTGACGGAAAGAATATCCTGACGATTGAATTACTGCAGGGATAAGAAAATATCACGGGACAATATCGATCGAAAATAGTGAACCTAAAAAAGTCAGAGGAAAAACAGTGGAAAGAATATTAAGAAAATTATTTGACTACCAAACATTTGAAAAGGAGCCCACGCTCCAGCTGATTTTAGATCAAACAGACTGCATGATCGGCGGTCAGGAATTACCGGACGATTTGCTTGATATGAATGCGGCGGGTGATTTGAGCTGTTTTTTGCGTGAAGATGAAAAAAAAGATGAATAATTTGACCGCGGCAGAGGTATACGCGCAATTTTACGGTAAGGTAGCATCGTATGTGCATGCAAGAATTAGAAATATGGAAGCGGCGGAAGATTTGATCGGGGATGTATTCCTGAGGATTGTGCAGAAGATCGAAAGTTACGATGCGCAAAAAGCATCTGTTTCCACATGGGTGTATACGATCACGCATAACATGGTATGTAATTATTACCGCAGCACCCGCGGAAAAGAACAAACTGCAAAAGAGGAAACGCTTCCTGAAGCCATACAGGAGGAAGATGCACTTGCAAACCTTTGCAGCAGGGAAACCTTGCAGCAGTTGGCGCAGGCGCTTTTAAAGCTGCCTGAGAGGGAACGTATTTTAATTGTTTTACGCTTTTATAGAGGGTATACGCATAAGCAAACAGCGCAGGCGCTCCACATCAGCGAAACGAATTCAAAGTTTTTGCAGAATAAAGCGATGAAAAGTTTAAAGGTGCTGCTGGGGAGAATGATAACAGCCGCGGATTAGCCATAATGGGAACTCAAAGGAAATAGAAAAACGCCCATATGCAGGGCGTTTTTTTCTACATAAAAAAGGCGATAAGCGGTTTTGCCGACAACCGGTCTTTATCCGAAGATTTTATGGTCGATTTGATCAATCGTAATCTTTTCCAAAGCCTTTCGGCATTCCAAGTCAAGCGTAGCATAAACGCCATCCATAATATCCGCCATTCCAGATGAAATCAGGCATTCCATGTTGATGTTCCCGGAGTGCCAGGAGGCCGATACAAACGGGATGTTCATTCCGTCGGCAATTTGGCGCAGCGATACCTCTTTGGGATCCCGACAGAACGCATAGCCGCCATCGATTCCTTCCTTTGCCTCTACAAGACCCGCTTTTTTGAGGACAGACATCACCTTGCGTATGCGCGCGGGGTGGGTGCATACATTCTTAGCGAGTAATTCGCTGTTTTGAAAAGTTTTTTTATGATTTAAATATACAAGCGCGTGTACTGCAATAGTAAAATCAGCCGTCATGGTAATTATTCGCCTCCGTGTAACTCTTTAAGTTTAGTTTAATGAATTTAAATTCACTTTTCAATAAAATCTTTAATTTATTGGTTTAAATAAATCGTTTAACGCCTCGCTCATGGTAGGGTGTGTAAAAATCTGCCGTGAAAAAGCTTCTGCAGGAATATTCATATCCATAGCAAGCTTAATCAGATTAATGATCTCATGGGACTCCGCACAAAACAAAACTGCACCAAGGATAAGCCCGGTTTTATTATCAACCAGCGCCTTTAAAAAACCGGAAGTCTCTTGTAACACCTGCGCCTTAGGTACTGCGGCAGCAGAAATTTTAGCGATGCGGTAGTCAAGACCTAACTGTGCGGCTTCTTTTTCTTTGAGTCCCACAAATGAAAGCGGCGGATCAATAAAAACGCTGCTGGGGATATTGGAACGGTTTTTTGTGCTATATGCCGCGACACCGTCGCATAGTTGCGGCCATATAATGCGCGAATCATCAAGCGAGATATAGGTAAACTGGGGACTACCAGCCACATCCCCGACAGCCCAGACGCCAGGTGCTGAGGTGCGCAAAAATTCATCGGTTTTGACTGCACCGCGTTCTGTTTTTTCGATGCCGGCAGCGTCGAGATTCAAACCATCCGTATTGGGGCGGCGACCGGTGGCGACCAATACCGCATTGGCAGGAAGATTTAATTCTTTTCCTTGTGCCGTTATGTGCACATGGGCCATGCCGTCATCTGCGGATACTGATAAAACTTTTGCATCAAGAAAGAAAGCGATGCCTTTGGATTCCAGTACCGAGCGCACGGCTTCGGCTGTGTCAGCATCTTCACGTGGTAGAAAAACGTCGCCGTCCTGTACCACCGTTACATGGGAACCGAAGTTCGCATAGATGGAAGCAAACTCCATACCGATATAACCGCCCCCGATAATAACGAGTTTTTCCGGGAGTGCTTCCATTTCCATCATGCTTTCGCTGGTGTAAACATAAGGATTGCCTGAGAGACCTTCGATAGGGGGAACAAATGGAACAGAACCGGTATTAATTATCATTTTGTTTCCTTCCGCAAGAAGAACAGCGCCGTCCGTTTTTTGGATAGCGATTTGTTTTGGACCGGTAAATTCGGCGTAACCAGTGATGACATCCACGTTTGGCAGGTTTGCGAGCATGTTATAATTTTTTTGACGAAGCATTGCTGTCAGCTCCCGCTTTTCTTGGATTGCCTGAAGATACGCTGCTGATTTTTCTGAAAAAGTACGGTCTTTTGCAAGCGAAGCCATCCGTGCGTTTTTGACAAGGGATTTGGTAGGAATACAAGCGACATTAATACACGTCCCGCCGTACATTTTCGAAGATTGTTCGACAATAGCGACATTTTCACCTTTTTTTGCAAGTTTTGCAGCCAAGGTTTTTCCGCCTTTGCCAAAGCCGATAATGACAGAATCATATTGTTTCATTTTTTGATTTCCTTTCCTGAATCCATTTTTCGTAGGTGGAGCAGATGGCACCGTTCGGGCATGCTTTTTTACAGGCGCCGCAGCGGATACACTCGGCGCTGTTCGGATTTTCATAAACTTTTATGTTGAGCTTGCAGGCGCGTGTGCAGGCGCCGCATTTTGTGCATTTATCATGGTCTACGGTCAGACGGTATAAAGAGACCTTATTAAACAGACCGTAAACCGCGCCGAGCGGGCAAAGGTAACGGCAGAACGGTCGGTAAACCGCGATCGACAGGAAGATCAAGACTCCCAAAACAATCAACTTCCAAAGAAAAAGACCGCCCGCTGCATCCTGCAGCCCGGGATTTGAAGATACCAGCGGAATTCCTGCCATCAAAGTCCCGGAAGGACAAATATATTTACAAAACCACGGCTGCCCCTGACCGACAATATCAGTAACAAGCAGCGGCAAGAGAATAACGAATCCAATAAGAATTCCGTATTTCAGCCATTTTAGCCAACGATCCCCTGGGAGCGCACGAAGCTTTTTAACAAAGGGAATCTTATGGATTAAATCCTGTACTAAGCCAAATGGACACAACCAGCCGCATACCAGCTTTCCCAAAAATGCGCCGGTGAGCAATAAAAACCCGGAAATATAAAAAGTGAATTTAAAATCGCGGTTTCCGAGGACGGCCTGCAAGGCTCCAATTGGGCAAGACCCCACAGCTCCCGGGCAGGAATAACAATTAAGTCCGGGTACGCATACAATTTTGGAAGCACCGGTGAAAATGGTTCCTTTGGTGAAGCCCGCCATATAACCGTTGGTGAGTAAGGTGAAGGCAAATTGTACCATCAGCCGTATGTGGTTTATGATCCATGCAAAAAATTTAACCAATTCCAATACACTCCAGACAAATATTTGTTGCCTTGGTGAACACCACGGCAGCCTCGCCGCGCAGTACTCCGATTATAATGAATACAATACCGACTGCCGCGAGAATGATCCAAAGCCGTTTTTTGAATTTGGAAGACGCGCTCATCCGCAGCACCCACTTGTTGCGTCTGTAAGGGCGCTATTAAACCAACTATCCCAATTTTCTGCGGATGCGTCGTAGGGGATTGGGTTGCTCATAATTTGTCCCCAGGGAGCAATGGCGAGAACAACGGGTTTTTCACCGAGAATATATTCGGAAAAACCATCAGTAGGAAGTAATTGGGGAAAATCGGTGCCCGAAGCGCCGACAACATCATCAGCAACCTGCTTATTTTCTTCAGCTCCCATCACAAAACCGATTACGTTGACGCTGGTATTGCCCGAAAGATAGGAAGAGACTTTTTTCAGGGCTTCGGCGCTACCCTCCCAGGCGGGGTTCCATACGACGGCTAAGGTCAGAACGGTACCGTTATTCAGAACCTGATCTGTATAGGTATTGCCGTCAAGCCCGGTGGTTTCGAACATATAAAGGTCAGGCGGATCAACCGCCTGACCTTTTGCATTCAAAGAGGCTGCCTGTGTCGAGGCGGCATTGGATGTAGAAGACTGTTCTGGCATACCCGCCAGAAGACCGTCTATAATTTCCATCCACGCGTCTTTACTGCGTGCACCGTAATAAGCCTCGCCAACTTGATTGCCTTGTGCGTCCACAAAGACGGTAAAGGGCACGCCGCGGATCGACTGCACAACAGAAAGCAGGGAGGGCGCAGTTGGGATAATGCTTGTATAATTCGCCCCTGTTTTTTGAACAACTTCTTTCGCAAGGTCTACTTGCTGCTGTACCGGGTTGCCTGAAGAGTCTAAGCTATCGGAAACAATTCCGACAACCTGGAAGCCTTTGCTTGCATATTCTGAGTTGATTTCGCCGAGTTCGGGCATTTCTTTAAGGCAAGGACCGCAATAAGTCGCCCAGACGTTTACCATAGTGAGTTTGGCATTGGAAAAAATTTCCTGCGTCACCTGCTTGCCATCCAAATCATTTGCGGAAAAATCGCCGAATGGACCTGCCTGTATTGGAACGTCCTTTGGGCTTTCCGAAGGGACGGTGCTTTGCTGCCCCTGATTTTGTGTTGAAGATACTTCCGGCGTTTTCGCGGCGGGAGCACATGCTGCAAAGAGAAAAGCGGCACAGAGAAGCAGCGAAAAGAATATTGTTAAATTTCGTTTTTTCATCAAGAAATTCTCCTTTTTAAATGTATAAGATTTGTAGCTGCAAACTGTAATAATAAGTATTACATTTAAATGTAATTATACGCATTGCAGTTGAGCATGTCAACCCTCACATTCCTAAATTTTGTTGATATATAAAAAACCTGCTGCAGGCTTGCAGCAGGCGAGTAAGACTGAAGAATTTTTATTGGTTTAAATTAACTGCGCCAAAGCTTTCACCACTTAACGTAAAGGCTTTTGTATTTCCCCAATCTGCGGGGACTTCAAAAACCAAAACGACCTGTACGCTCCGTCCATCCGTCTCGATTCCAAAGCGAACACAGGGATATTGTTGACCACCGTTTTGAGATACTGTAGCAGGACTGGCATTGACTCCGAAAAAAGAGTTTTGTGCATCGTCGAGGGACGCGTTATCCGTCTTGAGCGTAAGGACCAGCAGCGTATTGCCAGCACCGGGTGTAAAATTAAGCTCCTGATCGGCAAGCCGGATTCCCGTTATTTCATAAGAAGCGCCGGAAGTTTGAAACGTAATGGGCGCCGCACACGAGACCACGCAAAGCAGCATAACGCAGATAATACAGATGACAGAAACCTTTTTTTTCATGAATCCCCCTCCGGCCGCATGTAAATACAGTGCGTATTATATTAATATGTTATTCATTTTATCATAGGATGCCAGCAGAATCAATGTGTCAAAAAGACGGAAAGAGGAATAAAACAGGTATTATATAGAAAATAAGTTGACGCAACAGCATGTTATTTGCTAAAATAACATAGGATAATCGCAGAGGAGCGCAATGTTCCACGGCGAATTTTTTTTGCGGTTACCTATAAATATGGACCAAACAAGGAGTGAATCAAATGTCCGGTATCGTAGTATTCGGCGCACAATGGGGCGACGAGGGCAAAGGAAGGTTTGTAGATTACCTTGCTTCGCAGGCGGATATGGTAATCCGTTATCAGGGCGGAAACAACGCGGGGCATACCGTTGTTGCGGATGGCGTAACATATAAATTGCGTCTGATTCCGTCGGGAATCCTATCTGAAGGAAAACCGTGCGTGATTGCAAATGGCGTAGTGGTAGATCCGGGCGCACTTCGAAAAGAAATTGCGTCTCTGGAAGAAAAGGGAGTAGTGGTAAACAACCTCCATATCAGCGACAGGGCGCATTTGATTATGCCCTATCACAGGGAGATTGATGCCCTGAACGAAAAGAAGCTGGGTGATTTTAAAATCGGTACTACCGGCAATGGCATTGGTCCTTGTTATATGGATAAAACAGGACGTACCGGGCTTCGGATGTGCGATTTAATGGACGAAGAGACTTTTCCGGAGAAACTGAAAAAGTGCGTTGACGATAAAAATGAGATGATCGTAAAATTATATGGCGGCGAGCCGCTGGATTATGAGGCGATTCTCGCGGAATTCTGTGACCATGCCAAGTTCCTGCGCCCGTTTGTCTGCGATACCGTATCGCTGATCCAGGAATATCATGCTGCCGGAAAGCGCTTGCTTTTTGAAGGCGCACAGGGCATGCTTCTCGATATCGACTTTGGTACATATCCTTATGTTACCTCGTCTCACCCAAACACCGGCGGTGTATGCTCCGGCGCGGGCGTGGGACCGCAGGTCATTACGGATGTGATTGGTGTGGTCAAGGCCTATACCACGCGCGTAGGCGAAGGACCGTTTGTAACAGAACTGTTTGACGTGACCGGCGACGCAATTCGTGACAAAGGTCAGGAATATGGAACAGTAACGGGAAGACCGCGCCGTTGCGGCTGGCTTGACCTTGTAATTGTCGATTATGCGGCGAAAACAAGCGGAATCACCGGTTTTGCGCTTTCACGTATGGATACGCTCGGCGGTTTTGATAAAGTTTATGTTTGCACTGGCTATGACATTGATGGTAAAATAGTAAATACGTATCCGGCATCGCTGAAAACATTGGAAAAAGCAAAGCCGGTATATAAAGAATTTGAAGGATGGACATCCGATCTTTCTGCGGTTCGCAGATTTGAGGATTTGCCGCAAGCGGCACAAAAGTATGTTGAATTTATTGAAGAACATACGGGAGTGCCGGTGGTTATGATCGGCGTGGGCGCAGGTCGCGAGGAATGCGTCTATCGTTGGCGGTAAGGAGTCCTTCAAAATAATATGTTTTTCAGTTTGCCGTACTAGATGGGGAGTTAGCGGTGTCCTGTAACCCGCAAGCCGCTATAGCGGGGTTGAAGTCCACGCTGAGGGTTTCCCCTGTAGGGTATGGAGCATATTTTTCGGTGTTGATGGATGGGTCCTGTGCAACGTTGCGTTGTGAACCCTGTCAGGTCCTGACGGAAGCAGCAGTAAGCAAATTGCAGCGTGTGCCGCAGGCGTGCCTGTTCTGAGCTGGAGGTATGATTTCCTCTTATGGGGGCAAATTCGAAGCGTGGTGTACGGCTTCTAATTTATCAAAGAGCGCAATTCTTTTTAGAAATGCGCTCTTTTGCATAGGAGCGCGTTGAATAAATTTTGACGGAAGATTATAATAAGGCAAACATAATATTGGGACAAAAGCAGGAGGCGGGACTCTATGACAGGATTATGGATCATTCTTGGCGTGGTTGGCGTCTTGATTATTTTGCTGTTTGCTATAGCAAATAAAATTTTTGATGTGGCGGTAGGAGCCAAAAAAACAAAAGAAAAAGTGATGAAAACCAATGCGAACCAGCGAAGGAATCATGGAGAATCGGGTAAGAGCCAAAAAGAACTGGATAACGAGTGGCTTGCGATGCAGCCGCTTATACAGCGCCGGCATATTTCCCGGGATGGGCTTCAGCTGACCGCAAGGATTTTGCCTGCAAATCGGTCAACAGATGTGTGGGTGTTGTGTATCCACGGGTTTGCTGGCAAGGGGCTCAATTTAGGTATGGCGGCGCGGCATTGGCACGAAAAGGGATACCATGTATTGCTGCCCGATTTGCGGGGCTGCGGAGACAGCGAAGGCGATTATTATGGTATGGGCTGGCTTGACAGGATTGATATGATCGACTGGATTCAAAATGTTGTTTTGATGGAGAACAAGGATGCCAAGGTTATTTTGCATGGGGTTTCCATGGGCGCTGCTGCCGTTATGATGGTAACAGGGGAAGAAGCGCTGCCGTCGTGCGTGAAGGTAGCCATAGAGGATTGCGGATATACTTCCGTCTGGGAAGAGTTCACAATACAATTGAAAAAAGTATTTGGATTGCCGCAGTTCCCGGTGATGTATCTTGTAAACAGGATGGCAAAGCGCAGGGCCGGGTACACTTTCAAGGAAGCGTCATCCGTGCGGCAACTGGAGAAGTCAAAAACGCCTACATTATTTATCCATGGCGACGCAGATACGTTTGTTCCGTTTTTTATGCTGGACGAAGTATACAATGCGGCGCCCTGCGAAAAAGAAAAAATGATATTTTCGGGCGCACAGCATGGCGAGTCGGCAATCGTAGACCCGGAACGTTATTGGGAAGCGGTACACAGGTTTACCGGTCATCATTTGAAATGAAGATGATTTTGCGAAGAAGGAACTGATGCAAGATGAGTCTGTAATAATTGCAACTTTTTCCGGAGCAAATTTCATAAAAGGGCGTAAAAAGGACATTTTGGGTTGTATTTGCGTTTAGGAAAATATATAATATAATGCGAATCATTATTTTTAAGCGAGAGGGAATTTAGAAATGTATCGGTTTGCAAAACGGTTTGACGGGATCGGCGGAAGCGAGATCCGTAAGATATTTGGTTTGCTGGCAGTTCCTGATATGATCTCATTTGCAGGTGGGAATCCTTCGCCCGAGCTTTTCCCGGCGGAAACATTGGCGGAGATCAGTGAGGAGATTGTTGCAGAGCACGGCAAAAGCGTCCTGCAATACGGAGGAACCTTGGGCGTTGCGGAATTTATTGAATATTTGAAAGAAAGAAACCGCGATATTATGGCAGAAGACGATGATTTAATTATTACGTCCGGTTCATCGCAGGGAATTGATTTTTTTGCCCGTTCCATGATGGAAAAAGGGGATGTGATGCTAGCAGAGTCACCCTCTTTTTTAGGCGCACTGCAGACCTTTCGGCTTGCGGACGCAGATGTGAAAACAGTTGCGCTGGAAGACGACGGGATTTGCTTAAAAGAGCTTGAAGAGAAAATTTTGAGATATCGTCCCAAGTTTTTATATACGATCCCTACGTTCCAGAACCCTTCGGGGATCACGATGAGCGCAGAGAAAAGACAGGCGACATACGACATCTGCAAAAAATATGGAGTATTGATTTTGGAAGATGACCCATATGCGGAGCTGCGTTACAGCGGCGAGGAGCTCCAGAGCATTAAATCCATGGATGACTGTGGATTGGTTTGCAAGCTGGCAAGCTTTTCTAAGACGATCTCGCCGGGGCTGCGCGTGGGGTATGCAATCGCCAACAAAGAGATTATCGCAAAGTTTAACCTCTTAAAGCAGGGCGCAGACGTTCATACCTCCAACCTGACACAAACGATGGTCATGGAATTTATGAAGCGTGGATATTATGACGACCATGTTGCAATGCTGTGTCGTGAATATAAAAAACAGCGTGATGCTATGTGCGAAGCCATCGATAAATTTTTTCCGGATGATGCAAAACGGACCGATCCGCAAGGTGGGCTGTTTGTATGGGTCACATTGCCGGAAGGGGTAAATTCCCGCGAGGTATTTGACGCGTGCGTGGCAGAGAAAGTTGCGTTTGTGGTAGGGCCGCCATTTTTTGCGGAAGGCGGCCACGAAAATACTTTGCGTATGAATTTTTCTATGCCTTCCATCGCTGACATTGAGACCGGCGTAGAGAAAATGGGCAGGATTATTCGGGAATTTGTATAGAGAAAAGTGCATAAGATGCAGAGTTGATACAAAAAAATGGTCTGATAAACAGGAAGATAACAGGAGTTGAAATAAATGGGCAACAATGTATTTGATACGCTGACCGAGAGGGGCTTTGTGAAGCAAACAACGCATGAAGGCCTCAAAGAGATGCTCGGCAAGGAAAAAATTAAGTTTTATGTAGGCTTTGATGCAACAGCCGATAGTCTGCACGTCGGGCATTTTGTGCAATTGATGGCAATGGCACATATGCAGCGCGCAGGGCATATCCCGATTATTTTAGTGGGCGGTGGCACCACCATGATCGGCGATCCGAGCGGGAAATCGGATATGCGCAGGATGATGACCCGCGACGATATTGCGCACAATGCTGAAATTTTCAAAAAACAGATCGGCAGTTTTCTCGATGTTTCCGAAGGAAAAGCCATTATGGTAGATAATGCCGATTGGCTTTTGAACTTAAATTATGTAGAGTTTTTGCGTGAGATCGGCACGTGTTTTTCGGTGAACCGGATGCTGACTGCCGAGTGCTACAAACAAAGACTGGAAAAGGGACTTACGTTTTTTGAATTCAATTATATGCTGATGCAGGCATACGACTTTTTGGTTTTAAACCGCAAGTATGGCTGTACACTGGAGATGGGCGGCGACGATCAGTGGTCGAACATACTCGCGGGAGCGGATCTCATCCGCCGCAAAGAGCAAAAAGAGGCGTATGGGCTTACCATTACGCTGCTTCTGAAAAGCGACGGCAAAAAAATGGGGAAGACAGAATCCGGCGCAGTTTGGCTGGACCCGGAAAAAACATCGCCATATGAATTTTATCAGTATTGGCGGAATGTGGCAGATGCGGATGTGCGGACGTGTCTGTCGCTATTGACATTTTTGCCGATGGAAGAAGTAGAAAGACTTTCCGCACTCCGTGACAGCGAGATCAACGAGGCAAAAAAAGTGCTTGCGTTTGAGATCACCAAACAGGTGCATGGAGAGCAGGCGGCGCAGGAAGCACAGACAGCGGCGGAAGCACTTTTTGGCGCGGGAACCGAAGGCGGCAGCGTACCGATGACGGAAATTGCTGCGGCACGGCTGGCAGAAGAGCCTAAGTTGATTGATATGATGATAGAAATTGGATTGACAAAATCGCGCGGAGAGGGACGTAGGCTGATTGCGCAGGGCGGCGTACTTTTAAATGGTGATAAGGTTGCGGATGAATTCTATGCGCTTTCACAAAAAGACTTTGAAGGCGGAGAAGCCATGATTAAAAAAGGGAAGAAAGTATTCCACAAAATTGTGGCAAAATAACAAATGCAGGAACAGATAACAGCGCCGCAGCCGGAGTACTTCAGCCCGGCACAGCGTGTGAGCCGCGAACTGGTGATTAAAAAATCGCGTTTTATATGCGATTTGATCCCGATAACAACGGAGCAGACCGCGGCGCAGGAAATTGCAGCCATTAAAAAAAAGCATTATAACGCGCGTCATCATTGTTTTGCCATGATCCTTGGCGCACGGCGTGATTTTGAAAAAGGATCGGATGATGGAGAACCGCAAGGAACCGCCGGGGTACCAATGCTGGAGGTTCTGCGAAAAAGCGGACTTACCAATGTGCTGGCGGTGGTAACCCGTTATTTTGGCGGGACGCTACTCGGGGCTGGTGGGCTTGTGCGCGCGTATAGCGGCGCGGTCGCGGAGGCGGTCAAAACAGCGGAAGTGATCCGTCATGTTCCGGCGGTGGCTTTGGATTTCAAAATTGCATATGCGGATTATGCAAAACTGCAAAGCATTGCCTCGGAATTTGGGGCGACAGTGGAAGCCGAATATGGTGAGGCGGTTATGGCAAAAATGATAATCCGTCACAGCAGTTTGGCGCAGGTGCAAAAAAAAATCTCCGAAGCGTTTTTGGGGGCGGATGTTTACCGCATCGCAGAGGAATGCATGATAGCGGAACCGGCAGGAAAGACCGCTGAGTTGTAATCGTACCGTTTGCGCGTTTTGCGCGGGCGGTTGAGGAATAATAAATTTTATAGAGTAAGGAATGATTAGAAAAATGGATATTAAGTTTATCGAAACAACCGATCTGAAAAAGAAACCGGAAGATGAAAGCGGGCTTGGTTTCGGACATATCTTTTCGGATTATATGTTTATCATGACATATACCGAAGGAAAAGGCTGGCATGACGCAGAAATTAAAAAGTATGAGAATTTCAGCGTGTCACCCGCGTCTACCGTGCTGCATTACGGACAGGAAGTCTTTGAAGGCATGAAAGCCTATACGCAGGTAAATGGGGATAACGCCCTGTTTCGTGCGAAAGATAACTTTGCACGTATGAATAATTCTGCAAAACGTCTTGCAATGCCGGAGATCGATGAAGATTTTGTGCACGGCGCCCTGCGCGAACTGGTAAGTATAGAACGCGCATGGATTCCGAAATCGCCAGGCACGTCGCTTTATATCCGTCCGAACTATATGGGCGTAGACCCGTTTATCGGCGTACGGGCAGCGCAGGAATATGTATTTTATATTATGACAGGTCCGGTGGGCGCATATTATGCGCATGGACTCAAACCGGTGAAGATCTTGATTGAAAAAGAATATGTTCGTGCGGCAAAAGGCGGCATGGGGTTTGCGAAAACTGCGGGGAATTATGCTGCGAGCCTGATTGCCGGCGTAGAAGCGCATGAAAAGGGCTGCGACCAGGTTTTGTGGCTTGATGCGGAAGAACGCAAGTATGTGGAAGAAGTCGGCTCTATGAACATGATGTTTGTGATCGACGGGAAACTTGTCACGCCGGATCTTGACGGAAGTATCCTGCCGGGAATTACGCGTAACAGCGTAATCACCATTGCAAAAGACATGGGAATTTCTGTGGAAGAACGCAGGATTTCTATTGACGAAGTAATGGATGCAGCAAAATCAGGTGCCATGACAGAAGCGTTCGGTACAGGCACTGCCGCCGTGGTCAGCCCGGTTGGCGAATTTGTTTACGGAGACGAAACAGTAACGGTTGCGGGCGGCAAGATGGGTAAGCTGGCAACAGAATTTTACGGTACCCTAACGGGGATCCAATACGGCGAAATCAAAGATAAGTTTGGCTGGGTGGAGAGAGTCTGAACAGGCTATATAACCCGGCAAAGCGAAGAATCCGAGATTTTGTTTGAATGTGGAGGGAAACACGATTGAAAAAAGCAATATCGGTAATTTTGGTCATTGCGCTTGCATTGGCATTGTGTATTTCGGTTGGTACGGTAGCGTATGCAGAGGGCACGGTGAAGCTCCGTATTTCCGTGAACCCGGGTTCGCTTACAGGAGCGGGCACGGTAAAGCTGAGCGCCGAGGTGATCAACGAAACAGACGGTGAGATCTCTGGCGTGGTGCTCAATTACCCGAATGGGAGCGGAGACCCCGTAGGGCTTGACAGTATTCCCGCGGGAGAATCCAGGAGCCATTCCAATTCTTCCTGGAGCATTTCGGATGATATGCTGGGGACTGATTTGACATTCACGGCGGATTTTACTGCGGCGGACGGTTCTGCCAAACAGGTTAGCGCGACGCTCAATATTGCGAAGAAGGAAAGCGTCGTAAGCGTTTCAGGTGAGGCAAGTGCCGATAAAACAACCATTAACGCCGAAGATGCGGTGAATTTCACGTTTGTTTTGCGTAATGACGGGAATGTCACGATTGAAAACTGTAAACTCAAGGCGCCGCCAATCAGCGGGGGTGCGCAAATCGGCGATACGTTTTCCTTATCAGCGGGGCAACAGCGTAAGTTAACGTGGAAAATTACCATGAGCGAAAGTACAGAAGTTAAGCCTGCGTTTACTTATACAGTAAATGGCGAGAACAAAACGCTGACGCTTGATCCCATTAATATTTCAACAGGAACAGAACAGAAAGGCGCGTTGACAGTCAGCGCCAAAGCTGATTCTAGCACTGTGGATGCGGGCGGAACGACGCAGTTTACCGTAACAGTGAAAAATACGGGAAATTCTGATCTTTCTAACTTGAAGGTAATTGACCAGAACGGCAATAAGGTCTCGATGGAAGCAACATCCGTTTCTGCGGGAAGCAGTGTGAACGGAACCATGAAAACTACCGTGGAAAAAGCCGGAAGTTATACTTTTACCGCGACGGCAGACGGCGCGGACGGCAACAGTGTTACCGCAAAATCTTCCGCAGTAGCGATCGAGGTGGGAGCGCAGGCAACAGCCAGTATAGATCCGGCCAGTATCGTTCGTCTTGATGTTGGGATCAGTGCAACATCGCTTTCTAAAGCGGGACCTGTTAACTTTGAGTTTAAGATTATTAATGGTTCAGGGCAGGCGCTTCAAAATGTCGTAGTCAGCGAACCGACTTTGGGAGAGATTGCCAATATACCATCTATGGCAGATGCCGAGCAGACAGTGACAAAGACAGTAGAGGTAGATAAGACAACTGCCTATGCTTTTACTGTAACGGCACAGCTGCCAGATGGAACGCAGGTTACGTCATCAACGCCGTCGGTTACGATCAGCGTTCAGCAGACGGGCGGTGGTATGACAGGATTACTGATCCTGATGATTGTAATTATATGCGCGATTATCGGCGTTGCGATTGCCCTTGGGGTCATGGTGCATAAAAATAAAAAGGCAGGCGGACAAGCCAAGAAGAATGCAAAACATCCTTCGCAGCCACGTTCTGCGCAGCAGCAGGATCGTCAGCGTGCCCAGCAGCAGCGTCAGACGCAGGCAAGATCGCCGCAGCAGCGTCAGACACAGGCAAAGCCTACAACCCGGCAAGGCAGGCGTATGCCGCAGGAATCGATTGAGCCGCATACTGCAAAGAAAAGAAGACCGCCGCAGGGGAATGGTTCTGGTCATTACAGCGACAGGAATAAGTTCTGATTAACGGTTATGAAAAAGGCGTCCCTACAAAGGGATGCCTTTTTGATATCACAAGAAAAAGACTAAAATGACTAGCGCCTTTTATCTGTCTAAAATTTGTATTTCAAACTTTTCATAAGGGAATGAATCGATAAAATCATCGGGTTTGAAAACAGCTTTATGAAAAAGCCCTAATTGTTTGGTATGGTTGGTATGCCACATCGGAACTTCAATATCAAATTTGCGTGAAAAATGCTCCAGACATTCCAGCAGCGCGCTTTCCAGACTATCCTTCCTGCTGGTATAAGTATCGGCTTTTACTGTTTTGCCATTTTTGATCAACTTGCCCCAAACTGTCAGCATATAACAACCATCCTTTTTCTGTCATAACCCTCTTTGTACAGGAATTAACGTGTTTCTATCCATTATAACGGGTATAAAGTGAAAAAGGAACCCTCGTATACTTGAAAATAGGAGTAAAAACAGATAGAATAAAACGGTACAAATTTTTGGAAAAGGAACGGAGGCAATAAAGGAATGGGTAAACCACTGGCATATAAAATTTTAGAGAACCATCTCGTTTCGGGAGAGATGAAAGCGGGAAGTGAAATTTCGATTCGCATTGATTATACGCTTACGCAGGATTCTACGGGAACGATGGCATACCTGCAGTTTGAGGCGATGGGAATCGATCGTGTAAAAACCAAGCGTTCTGTAGCTTATATTGACCACAACACCCTGCAAAGCGGGTTTGAAAATGCGGACGACCATAATTATATTATGAGTGTTGCGAAAAAGCATGGGATTTATGCTTCGCGACCGGGTAATGGGATTTGTCACCAGGTAAACCTGGAACGTTTTGGCGTGCCGGGGGCGACGCTCCTAGGGTCGGACAGTCATACTCCTACAGGCGGCGGGATCGGTATGATTGCCATTGGCGCGGGGGGTCTTGATGTTGCGGTCGCGATGGGCGGCGGCGCATACTACCTGAATTGTCCTAAGTTTGTGAATGTGGAGCTGAAAGGCGAGCTTGCCCCGGGCGTATCTGCAAAAGATGTTATTTTGGAGGTTCTGCGCGTGATGAGCGTCAAGGGCGGCATTGGCAAGATCATTGAATATACGGGTGAGGGCGTGAAAACGCTTTCGGTTCCAGAGCGTGCGACGATCACCAACATGGGGGCAGAGCTTGGAGCGACAACCTCTATTTTCCCGAGTGACGAAATCACGCGTGAATTTTTGGTAGCGCAGGACAGGGAAGCGGATTTCATCCCGCTGGCACCTGATGCGGATGCGGTATATGATGAACACATTGTCATAGACCTTGGCTCCTTACAGCCGATGGCAGCAATGCCGCATAGCCCGGATAACGTAAAAACGATCAATGAAATCGGTCCGATCAAGGTGGATCAGGTATGTATCGGCAGCTGCACCAATGCATCTTATCGTGATTTGATGCGTGTGGCCGCTATTTTAAAAGGGAAAACAGTGTGCCCGCATACCAGCCTCACCATTTCGCCGGGCTCCAAACAAGTAATGAATATGCTTGCGAAGAACGGTGCGCTCGCAGATATGATCGACGCAGGGGCGCGTATTTTGGAATGTGCTTGCGGTCCGTGTATTGGGATGGGGCAATCGCCTGCGACAGACGCGGTTTCCGTAAGGACTTTTAACCGGAACTTCTTTGGACGCAGTGGAACAAAGAGTGCGAATGTGTACCTTGTAAGTCCGGAGACAGCAGCGGTAACAGCGTTAAATGGATGCCTTTCTGATGCGCTGGGGCTTTCGGATTTATCCATCCTAGACGTTGCAATGCCGGAGGAGTTTGAAGTAAACGACAATATGGTGATTCCGCCGGCGGACTGCGCTTGCGAAGTGGAAGTGATCCGCGGACCCAACATCAAGCCGTTTCCCAAACATGAGGAGCTTGCCGACACTATCGAGGCGGAAGTGCTACTCAAGATGGAGGATAATATTACGACGGATCACATTATGCCATCTAATGCAAAGCTGCTTCCGTACCGTTCCAATATCCCTTATCTTGCGGACTTTTGTCTTGCACCGGTAGACGAGACCTTCCCGGCGCGCGCAAAAGCGGCAGGGAAATCTATTTTGGTAGCAGGGCACAATTACGGACAGGGTTCGTCGCGGGAGCATGCTGCTTTGGCGCCGCTTTACCTTGGCGTGAAAGCAGTGATTGCAAAAAGCTTCGCGCGGATCCACATGGCAAACCTGATCAACAACGGAATTCTGCCGTTGGTATTTGCAGATGAAGCGGATTATGATTCGGTTGAGCAGGGCGATGTGCTTCATATAACGGCAGTACGCGAAAATGTGGAAGGAAAAGAGCGTTTTACTGTCCGCAACGAAACAAAGGATATGGATTTTGAAGTGCTGCTTGATGCTTCACCGCGTCTGCGTGACATGCTTTTGGCAGGCGGGCTGCTCAATTATACGAAGAATAACAGCGCACAATAAACAAAGGAATGGCTTTAGGCAGCAAAAGGGGAAGGGAAGTAATTATGCTGCCCCTTCCCGCTTTTTATCACATACGGGCGGCTGCGCAGGCAGACCCGGGTATGCGAAATGATTGACATTTATACCAGATTAGAATATCATTATACTGTCTAAATTTCGAGTTTAATCAAAACCGGGGCGCGGACAAACGATACATCGGAGGATGGAATGGGTATACACATCATGGGAACCGGTCATTACCTTCCTGAGAAGGTTATGACCAATGAAGACTTTGAAAAAATAATGGATACGTCCGACGAATGGATCGTCAAACGTACGGGCATCAAACGCCGCCACTATGTAGAAGGCGGAATGTGGAATAAGGATATGTGTATTGCCGCCGCAAATATTGCGATGGAAGAGGCGGGAATTACAAAGGAAGACCTTGGCGGAATTGTGGTTGCAAGCGTGACCAATGAAATGGGGGTTCCGTCGGTCGCAAGTCAAATCCAGCGGGAGCTTGGTCTTAGCGGCGGGATTTGTTTTGACGTGAATTCGGCATGCACAGGTTTTATGTTTGCGTTAAAGGCGGTTGAAGGATTACTGAAACCGGGCGGGAAACCATTCCTGGTATGCGGGAGTGAGACGCTTTCTCGTTTTATGAATGCGGAAGACAGGGGAAGCAGCATTCTGTTTGGCGATGGCGCGGGCGCGGTGATTGTAGAGCATGGCGACCATTCCAAATATTTTGAGGTGAATTCACGACCGGATTTTGAGCATACGATTGAGATTAACGGTATGAATACAAAAGTAGACGGGGAATATGTCCCGTCTTATGTCTCCTTAAAAGGACGCGAGGTTTATGTTTTTGCTACGCGTGAGGCGGAAAGCATTATCAAAGAAGCGCTTGCGGAAACTGGAAAAACGCCGGAGGATATCGATTGGTTTTTGATGCACCAGTCCAATATCCGTATTACGAAAACCATAGCCAGCAGGCTTGGACTTTCTATGGATAAGTTTTATTCCAATATTGACGATACATCGAATACTTCTGCTGCAAGCATCCCGATTGCGCTCGACCAGATGAACAAAAAGGGAATGCTAAAAAAAGGAGATGTGATGGTGATCGCCGGCTTTGGCGGAGGACTTTCCTCGGGATGTATGATCTACGAGTGGTAAAGAGGGTATTATCGGCTGCACGAGCAATTTGAACGGGCGGCGGATCAACATATAAAAATAATTTTCTTATGGAGGAAATCAACATGATTTATGAAAAGATTGCGGGTATTATCAGCGACAAAATGGATATTGATGTAGACGATATCACAATGGACGCTACTTTTGAGAGCTTGAAGATCGATTCACTCGATATGGTAGAGATCGTCATGGATATTGAAGAAGAATTCGACGTATCCATTGAAGAAGCTGAGAACCTGAAATGCGTTGCTGACCTTGTGAAGTTTATCGAAGACAACCAGTAATCCCATTTTAAGTGCAGTCAATGTTTGGCATGTTTGAGGTGCGGACGTTCTATTTATTGTGGACGTCCGCATATGCTATCAAGACACTGCGCATGGCAGCAGCGGCGCCGGGCACGCAAAATGGCGCGGCGCACGAACGGAGGAAAGAAAATTGAGTAAACTGGCAGTACTTTTTGCAGGCCAGGGAGCGCAAAAGACAGGTATGGGCAAAAGCCTTTACGAAAACGTTCCGGCAGCAAAGGAAATTTTTGAGCAGGCAGAAGCTGTTTTTCCGGGCATTACGGAATTATGTTTTTCCGGAAGCCAGGAGGATTTAAATCAAACGGTCAATACGCAGCCGGCTGTATTTACGGTGGATGTTGCGGCCTATGCCGCGCTTGCTTCTGCGGGGTTTCATCCATTGGCGGGAGCGGGGTTTTCTCTTGGAGAGTATGCTGCGCTGTGTTGCGCGGGGATGCTTTCGTTTGGGGATGCGCTTCGGCTCGTCATGAAACGTGCGGAATGGATGCAGCAGGCAGCAGAGAGACAGAGCGGCGCTATGGCGGCGGTACTCGGACAGGAAATGAAGGCAGTGGAAGAGCTGGCGGCAAAATTTGCCGGGGACGGCGTCCTTCTGCCTGTGAATTATAACTGCCCCGGGCAAATCGTTGTTGCGGGGGATGCGCAGCGCATCGACCAAATGGCGCAATATGGAAAAGAGAATAAAATAAAGTGCAGAAAACTGCCGGTGAATGGGGCGTTTCATACCTCCCATATGGACGACGCAGCGCACAATATTTATCATACAGTACAAGATATGGAATTTTTGTCCCCGAAGTTTACGCTTTATGCGAACCGAACGGGAAAACCATATGCAAAAGAGATCAACGAAATGAAAAAAGTGATGGCGCAGCAAACTGCAAGTCCGGTGCTGTTTGAGCAGATTATCCGGGGAATGATTGCGGACGGTTTTGATACCTTTGTCGAGGTCGGACCGGGCAAAACGCTTACGGGTTTTGTCCAGCGTATTGATAAGGATGTAAAAACATTCTATATCAATGATTTTGAATCGTTTGGCGATAGCATAGATGCGCTGGGGCTAATACAGTTTACAGAGAATTAAGAAGGGGTATTAAAATGGCAAAAACAGCACTGGTAACGGGAGCTTCCCGTGGAATCGGCAGGGCGATCGCACTGCGCCTGGCGCAGGCAGGCAATAATGTCGTAGTGAATTATCTTTTCGATGAGGAAGATTATGAAGGCGCAGTAAAAGAAATTGAAGCGGAAGGCGTAAAAGCGGTTGCGATCAAAGCGGATGTCAGCAAGTTTGACGAAGTAGAAGCTATGATGAAGCAAACGATAGAGCAGTTCGGCTCGATTGATATTTTGGTTAATAATGCAGGAATTACACGCGATGGTCTTTTGGCACGGATGAAGGAAGAGGATTTTGATGCTGTAATCAATATCAACCTGAAAAGCGTATTTAACTGTTGCAGGCACGCAGTGCCCTATATGATGAAGCAGCGCAGCGGACGGATTATCAGCATGGCATCTGTGGTTGGGCTTTCCGGACAGGGTGGACAAACAAATTATGCTGCATCCAAAGCGGGTATTATTGGATTCACGAAAGCGCTCGCCAAGGAAATCGGTTCGCGCAACATTACTGTAAATGCAATTGCGCCCGGTTTTGTGGAAACACCGATGACAGAAGCAATGCCGGAAAAGGCGCGCAATGAAGTCCTTGCGGGCATCCCGCTTAAGCGCGGAGGCACAGTGGGCGATATCGCAGACGCAGTGGCGTTTTTAGCAGGAGACGATGCTTCTTATATTACGGGGCATGTGCTTTCGATCAACGGCGGTATGTATATGTAATTTTGCGTATTCGGTAGCGGCGCAAAGCGGTACCTGACGGGGACACGCTTATGGTGTATATCCATGTGTACCTTCGCGTCTCGCTCGCTGCATTGCAGGCTTGCATCCGTCCTGAATACATTTGGTATCGTGCGATTTTATCCGTTCAAGAAGGATAGAGCGCACCCATTCAAAAAAGACTTGAAAGGGAACCTTTTATGGCAAGACGAGTAGTGGTAACAGGGCTTGGGATTCTCTCGCCCAATGGAAATACGGTTGAGGAAGCATGGGAGAACACAAAAAATGGCGTAAGTGGCATTGGACCGCTTACCAAAGCGGGCGCGGAAGGCTTGCCAGTGCACTTTGCGGGACAGCTTAAAAATTTCGATGTGCTTGCATTTTTAGATAAAAAGGAAGCACGGAGACTGGATGAATATTCCCAGTATGGCGTTGTTGCAGGGGGACAGGCAATGGCGGATGCGGGATTTGATCCGGAAAAGCCTCTTCCCTATGATCCATACCGTTTCGGTGTGCTTGTAGGCAGCGGGATCGGTGGACTGGATACAATGGAAAAAGAAGTGACAAGACTGAACGCAAAAGGATTCCGGCGTGTAAATCCGCTTTTGATCCCTATGATGATCAGCAACATGGCGTCCGGTTACCTTGCCATCAAACACCATTTACAGGGATATAATACGACGGTCACTACCGCTTGTGCATCGGGAACGCATTCCATCGGCGATGCATATCGGATGATAAAGGATGGATATATGGATGCGATGCTGGCGGGTGGTGCGGAATCACCGATTAAGATGCTGGCGATTTCCGGATTTTTGGGGCTACATGCCGTGACGACCACAGATCAGCTTGAGCGGGCTTCGATTCCGTTTGACGCAGAGCGCAGTGGTTTTGTAATGGCAGAAGGCGCCGGGGTTATTGTGATGGAAGAATATGAAGCGGCAAAGAAGCGCGGCGCAAAAATTTATGCGGAGATTGCCGGGTATGGCGCGACTTGCGACGCTTATCATATGACGGCGCCCGAACCGGAAGGCGCGGCACTGGCACGAGCGATGGAAGTATCGCTTGCAGAAGCCGGGCTAACGCCGTTGGATATTGATTATATCAATGCGCACGGGACTTCAACAGAGCTGAATGACAGAACAGAAACGATGGCAGTGAAAAAGGTATTTGGAAAGAACGCGTATGATGTTGCCATATCGTCTACAAAATCAATGACTGGCCATGCACTGGGAGCAGTCGGTGGGATGGAAGCAATATATTGTATTAAAGCGATCGAGGACGGGTTTATACCGCCTACGATTAATTATCAAGTACCGGATCCAGAATGTGATCTGGATTATGTCCCGAATGTTGGACGCAAAGCGGACGTGAAGGTTGCGATGTCCGATTCGCTTGGCTTTGGGGGGCATAATGCGGTTCTGATATTTAAGAAGCCCGAATAATACTCAACAGATAGGAGAGAAAAACAGTGGATATAAAATCAGTGTTAGAGCTCCTCAAGGCCGTGAACGACACGGATTTGAGCAAATTTGAATTAAATGACGGTGATTTCAGCCTGAAAATGGAACGGGGGAGCAATGAATCGAAAACGGTTTATGTAACCGCGCCTCCGCAGATATCTGCGCAAATCGGGACAATTCCGTCCGCACCTGCAGCAGCAGCGCCGGCAGAGATTGCTCCTGCAGCCTCGACAGAAGCTGCGCCCGTCAGCAAGGGGAAGGAAATTACTTCTCCGTTGGTAGGAATTTATCATAAGCTTTCGGACGGCAAGGAAGTTAAAATCGGCGATAAGCTGAAAAAAGGCGACATTTTGTGTATGATCGAAGCAATGAAGCTGATGAATGAAATCACCATGCCCGAAGATGGCGAAATCACCTGGGTTGCGTGCGAAGATGGCGATTCTGTGGAATACGGACAGCTTTTATTCAATTATATTTAGACAATGACGGAAATGAACGGACGTTCATTAAAACGGGAGAAGATATCATGACGTTAAATCAAGAAGAGATTAAGCAGATTATACCGCACCGCGATCCATTTTTGTTTTTGGATGAGGTAATGGAGTGCGAGGTTGCAAAGCGTACCAAAGCGCTTTGGCACATCCGCGAGGATTTATTTTGTTTTAAAGGACACTTTCCGGGGAATCCTATTTTGCCAGGCGTTTTGATTACCGAGGCGCTTGCACAGGCAGGGGCAGTCGCTATTTTGCAGGATGAGAAGTACAAAGGACGGCTTGCGGTTTTTGGAGGGATTGACGGGGTTCGGTTCCGGGGAATGGTAAAGCCGGGAGACGACCTTATTCTGGAAACAGAAATCTTAAAACTTTCTTCCATGGGTGGTAAAGGTAAAATAAAAGCCACGGTCAATGATAAAGTTGTTTGTGAAGGAGAGATCCTGTTTTTTATGGTAAAACAGGATTAGGAAATCTGTGCGGACGGTGAGCATAAACCGCCGCGCGCAGCAAAGGAGAAATGTTAGATGATCAAAAAGGTTCTAATTGCTAATCGTGGTGAGATCGCCGTGCGGGTCATCCGTGCATGCCGCGAGATGGGGATAGAAACCGTTGCGGTATATTCTACTGCGGACGCTACCGCACTGCATACGCAGCTTGCCGACGAAGCGATCTGCATCGGTGCACCTGCGCCGAAGGACAGCTATTTAAGCGCATATAATATTCTTTCGGCAGCGAGTATCACAGGGGCGGACGCCATTCATCCGGGCTACGGATTTTTGTCGGAAAACTCTAAGTTTGTTCGCATGTGCAATAAGAGCAACGTTATTTTTATCGGACCGGATGCGGATTCCATGGAAAAAATGGGAAATAAGCTAATGGCACGTCGGATTATGACGGAGGCAAACGTCCCGATCATCCCGGGTTCCCTCGAAGCGCTGAAAGATGCGAAAATGGCCAAACGGATCGCCAAAAAGGTTGGATATCCGGTAATGATCAAGGCTGCCAACGGCGGTGGTGGGCGCGGTATCCGTAAGGTAGACAGGGAAGAAGATATTGACGAAGCGTTTAACTCCGCTTATAAAGAAGCACTTGGCGCGTTTGGCGACGGTACACTTTATATGGAAAAGTGCATTATGGATGCACGTCATATAGAGGTGCAGATTTTATGCGATAATTACGGAGATGGCATCTATTTATATGAACGCGAGTGCTCATTGCAGCGGCGTAATCAAAAGGTCATGGAAGAAGCTCCGAGCGTTGCATTTAGCAATGAAAAGCGTGCGGAAATTGGCGAGGCCGCGGTGCGTGCGGCAAAGGCGTCCGGATATAAAAATGCAGGAACCATTGAATTCTTATATGATGAGGCGTCAGGTCAATATTATTTTATGGAACTCAATGCGCGTGTGCAAGTAGAGCATCCGGTGACAGAAATGATCACCGGCGTTGATATTGTCCGGCAGCAGATTTTAATTGCCAGCGGTGCAAAACTCGGATATGAACAAAAAGATATTCCGTTGATGGGTCATGCGATCGAATGCAGGATCAACGCGGAAGATCCCCTGAAAAATTTTATGCCGTCCATCGGTACGATTGAAGCGCTGCATTTGCCGGGCGGACCGGGCGTACGATTTGATACGGCAATGTATACGGGATATAAAATTCCGCCAACTTACGACAGTATGATCGGTAAATTGATTGTCCATGCGCCAACCCGCGAGCGGGCAATGGCAAAAATGCGCGCTGCACTGACAGAAATGGTGGTTGATGGCGTAGAAACCAACGCGGATTTCCAGCTTGATCTGCTTAATAACGAGGATGTTATGGCGGGGAGACTGGATACCGGGCTTGTTGGGCGCATTATGGAGGTAAAATAACAAATGGGTTTATTTTCCAAGAAACGCAAAGATATTACAATGCGTGTTTACCGGACGAATCAGCAGGCGCAGCAGCCGATCGAACCGACCGTACAGCAGCCTGTTTTGCCGGTAGCACATGATGAAGAGCAGGTCGAGGGAATGTGGGAAAAGTGTTCAGAATGCGGGGCGGTTATTTATACCGATGACCTGATTGCAAATCTCAATGTTTGCACGAATTGCGGAAGTCATTTTCGGTTATCGGCGCGTCAGCGTATTTTGTATACGGTGGATGAAGGAACATTTCTTGAATTTAATAAAGATATGATTGGCGGAAATCCGCTGGATTTTCCGGGATATGAGCAAAAAATCAATAAGATCCGCGGATATACTAATGAAAAAGAAGCACTGGTTACCGGTGCGTGCAAGATTGGCGGCGAGGATGCCGTGATCGCGGTGATGGATGGATTCTTTATGATGGGGTCCATGGGTGCTGCTGTAGGCGAAAAATTTACGCTTGCGGTGGAAGAGGCGATTAAAAAGAAACTTCCGTTTCTTGCTTTTACCGTTTCGGGAGGTGCACGAATGCAGGAGGGGCTTGTTTCCCTGATGCAGATGAGCAAAACAGCGGCGGCGCTTGCCAAACTGGATGAAGCGGGTCTTTTATATGTCGTAGTTTTAACCGATCCTACGACAGGGGGGGTAACCGCAAGTTTTGGGATGCTGGGCGATATCACGCTTGCTGAGCCAAATGCCATTATTGGATTTGCAGGCAGACGCGTGATTGAGCAGACCGTAAAGCAAACGCTTCCACCTACGTTTCAGAAAGCGGAATTTCAATTGCAAAAAGGGTTTGTTGACAGAATCGTCCCGCGAAGCGAAATGAAGGATACGCTGACTAAAATATTAAAGATGCATAAAGGAGGGAACGCGCAATGAGTCAAAAACATTCGGCATGGGAAACCGTCCAGATGGCGCGCGACCCCAAAAGAATTACAGCGCAATATATTATCCGGTATATTTTTACGGATTTCTTGGAAATGCACGGAGACAAACTTTTTGCAGACGATGCCGCGGTGATCGGCGGGATCGGCATGCTGGGGGACATTCCTGTTACGGTGATCGGACAGGAAAAGGGCGTGGATCTCAGGGAGAAGGTAGAGCGCAATTTCGGGAGCTCGAATCCGGAAGGATACCGAAAATCACAGCGGCTGATGAAACAGGCAGAGAAGTTCCACCGCCCGGTTGTCTGTATTATTGATACGCAGGGCGCTTACTGCGGAATTGGCGCGGAAGAACGCGGCGTTGCGGAATCAATCGCACGGAATTTGATGGAATTGTCCCGATTGAAAACGCCTGTAATCAGTCTGTTTATCGGAGAGGGCGGCAGCGGTGGGGCGATTGCTCTTGGTGTTGCAGACCGGCGCGTTATGCTGGAAAACGCATTATATTCCATATTGTCTCCGGAAGGATTTTCCAGTATTTTATGGAAGGATTCTTCGCGAGCAGCAGAAGCGGCGGAATTGATGCGGATGACTGCGCCGGAAATTAAAGAAATGGGCTTGATAGATGATGTGCTTCCGGAACCACCCGGAGGTGCGAGAAGCGATGACGGCGGAACCTACGCCCGGGAGATCAAGGACTATTTGCAAAAAACAATAAAAGAATTGATGCAGGAACCGTTAGAACGTCTTTTAGATGAACGGTATGCAAAGCTGCGCAGCTTTGGACAGGATTGTATAAAAAAAAGCAAATAAAGGGGATAAGCGCAGCGGCAATTTTTGAATCAGGGGAAAAAGCAGGAGGCGCACAAAAGCGCCTCTTTTTTATCCGGGTCATTGCCGGTGTGTAAGGGAGGATTATGAAAAAAATATTCAGTTTTTTGGCGAGTAGGATGTTTATTGTTTTTGCGCTGATTGCCGTGCAGGCATGGATCTTTATCAGCATTATGTATGGTCTTGATGCCTACAAAGAGATCAATATCATGATGACGGTCGTCGCGATTTTGCTTGTGCTGTGGATTACTAGCAAACCCGAAAATCCTGCTTATAAAATCGGCTGGATTATTGTCGTACTATTGCTTCCGGTGCTCGGCATTTTATTATATTTTTTCTTCAGCCAGCGCAAGCTGAATAAAAAGAGCAGAGAAGCAGCACAAAGAATTTATGAAAAAACAAGATCGTACCTGAGACCATTGGAACAGACAGAAAAAGATATTGCGGCGCAAAGCGGCGGGGCTGCACGGCAATCCCGTTATATCACGGCTTCATCGATGTATCCGCTTTACGAGCATACATCCACAAAATATTATCCTATGGGCGAAGACTTTTATGAGGATTTGCTTGTTGATCTGGAAAAAGCGGAAAAATATATCTTCATGGAATATTTTATTGTAGAAGAAGGAAAAATGTGGGACAGCATTTTGGAGATCCTTGAGAAAAAAGTTGCACAAGGACTGGACGTTCGTTTTTTATATGACGATATTGGCTGTATCCATACACTCCCGGATAAGTATTACAAACAGCTCCGGGCGAAGGGAATCCAGTGCGAGGTATTTAATCCGCTGCGCCCTATCCTTAATTCTATGTTTAATAACCGCGACCATAGAAAGATTACCGTGATAGATGGACATACTGCGTATTGCGGCGGCGCAAATCTGGCGGACGAATATATCAATGCGGTTAACCGTTTTGGAGTATGGAAAGATGCGGCGGTAAGGCTTCACGGGACGGCAGCGTGGTCTTTTCTGGTTATGTTTTTACAGACATGGGAATTTACTTCCAAACAGCCTGTGGATTACGAAAAACTTATACCAGAGAGGGACGCGTTTGAGGAATTGCCGAATGAAGGATTTGTCCAGCCGTTTGGGGATAATCCGCTTGATGATATTTATGTAAGCCAAAATGTATATCTTGGCATGATTTCCAATGCCAAGGACTACCTTTATATTAATACACCATACCTGATTTTAGGATATGAGATGATGACAGCACTTGCTACGGCGGCGCAGAGCGGGGTGGATGTCAGGATTACGGTACCGCATATCCCGGATAAAAAAATGGTGTTCTTATTGACAAAATCATATTATGCACAGCTTGTTCGTGCGGGTGTGAAGGTGTACGAATATACGCCGGGTTTTATTCATTCCAAAACGTTTGTGTCAGACGACCGGTACGCAGTTGTCGGAACCATCAATCTGGATTTTCGGAGCCTTTATCTGCACTATGAATGCGGTGTATGGATGTATCGTACCCCATGTGTTCCCGATTTAAAACGTGATTATTTGGAGACCGTGCAGCAAAGCAACGAGATTACGATGAAGGATGTGGAAAGTATACCGTGGTATACGCGTTTTGCGCAAACGGTGCTGCGTATCTTTGGTCCTATGATGTAAAAAAATTGAGTCCTTATTCCTGTGTATTTACGGGAATAAGGATTTTTTTTGGCAGCGCGTTGCTTTGAAGCAATAATTTAAAATATTATGTTGCTTTAAAGCAACGGGTGGAGTATGATAAAGTGAAAGGAGAATATAAAGATGAAACAGAAAGATTTACCGACGTTGATACGTCGGGCAATTGGCGGAAGAACACTGAATGGGTTTTGCGCTGAAGCCGGATTAAATGCAGGAAATCTTTCGCGTGTGCTGCATGGGCAAAAAGTGAGTGCGGATATTCTCCTGCGGATTGCTGAAAATGCCGCAGGGGGCGTGGGCGCAGAAGAACTTTTTTATGCGGCAGGATATCTTTCCAGACCGCCGCAGGGGGCGCGTATTCCGGTTTACGGTACGGCAGCGGCAGGACTTCCGATTCCGGCATATGAAGAAATAGACGGATACGTGGACGCGGGTGGATTACCCGGGAACATGCAGGATTATTTTGCACTGCGCATTCGCGGTACGTCTATGGATGCGGCGCATATCCCGGATGGGAGTGTTGTGATCGTACGCCGCACACAGCAGCTGCGCGATGGCGAAATCGGTGTGTTTTTGGTCGATGGAGAAGCAACAGTAAAAAAGCTTGCGCATGCGGGCGGTCATGTGGTATTGCTGCCGGTCAGTACGGACAGCGTGCATCAGCCGCAGGTATATGATGCGGCAACCCGGCTGGACATACTGGGCAGGGTAGAAAGGGCTATTGTGGATTTTTAAGTTATGCGGCGTGTTATTTTGCATGTAGATATGAATAATTTTTATGCAAGCGTAGAATGCTTTTTGCATCCGGATTGGAATAAAAATATGCCGATTGCGGTGTGTGGCGATGCGGAAAAGCGTCACGGGATTATACTTGCAAAAAACGAACCCGCCAAAAAAAAAGGCGTTACTACCGGCGAGCCGATTTGGCAGGCAGAACAGAAATGTCCCGGTTTAAAATGCGTTTCGGCAAATTATCATAACTACACCAAATTTTCTACGATGGCACGGCAGATTTTTTTGCGGTATACCGGAAAAATGGAACCTTTTGGGCTGGATGAGGCATGGCTGGATATTTCGGGAAAAAATATGGATATGGAACGCGGCAGAAAAACCGCGGATGAAATCCGGGCGGTGATTACGCGGGAATTGGGAATTACGGCATCGGTGGGCGTATCTTATAACAAAATATTTGCAAAGCTGGGATCGGATATGAAAAAGCCGAATGCAACGACAGTAGTGCCGCAGGAGCGTTTCCGTGAAATGATCTGGAATCTTCCGGCAGGAGACCTGCTCTATGTGGGGAAAAGCACACAGAAAAAATTGGAACGCAGGGGGATCAACACCATCGGTGATATCGCGCGGTGCGATATGGGTGTGCTGCGCAGGATGCTTGGAAAATGGGGAGAGATCCTTTGGAATAACGCCAATGGTTATAATGCGGATGAAGTGGCAAGCTCAGACGAAGCAAGGGAAATTAAATCGATCGGCAACAGTACCACGACCCCGCGGGATTTAGTGTCCGTGAACGATGTGCGCCAGGCGCTGACTGCGCTTTCCGAGAATGTGGCAATGCGATTGAAAAAATATCAAAGGCGCGCGGCGTGTATCCAAATTTCATTACGGTTTCACACGCTGGAACGTATGACGAGACAAAGAATGTTGAGCGAACCGACAGATCTTTCCATAGATATCCTGCAAGCCGCGATGGGACTGTTTTCAAGCAACTGTGACCTCAGTGTGCCAATTAGAAGCATCGGCGTGAGGGCTTCAGAATTGATTGATTTGCGGGAACGACAGATGGATTTTTTTATAGATCAAAAAAAGATTCAGGCGGAACGCGCTATGGAAACCATTCGCGCGCGGTTTGGGAAGGACGCGCTCATTCGTGCGAGCGTATTGGCGGAAAAAGATTTAACGGAATTGGAGGAAGGGAAGCGTAGCATCTTCCCGCACAGCAATTTATGAAAAAGAATTACGTAGATGTGATCGCGCGGTTTTCACGCGAAGGGACTGTAAGACCTATTGCGTTGGTATCGGAATGGGGAAGCAAGTATGAAATATCACGCGTTACAAAATGTGTGCCGGCTGCCAGCCTGAAAAATGGTGTTTTGGGGATGCGGTATACCTGCTATATTGGCGTTAAAATGTTTTACCTTTATTTGGAGGATGGCGAACGGTGGTTTTTAGAACCGGCATAAAACAGACGTTTATGAAAAAAATAAAGACCGGTTTTAACACTGCCCTGAATATGGTATACTGATTTTTATAAAACAGAGTAAAGAGGAAATAATAATGAACCGGAAATGGAAAAAAATATTAGCGATCGCTTGTGCGTCGGCGTTCTTAATCCCTGTGGTAGCCGGATGCTCACAAAGCGGCGGCGCCGCCGTGAAGACCGCAGAGCAGCAACGAACGGCGTTTGTGTCCGCCATGCAAACACGCGTAACAGAACAGGCAGACGGTGTGGAAAGCAAAAGTATTGATGAAACAGAAGGAAATACATTGATTTCTATCTCTTATCCATTTCTTGCGGCATCTCAGCCGATTTCGACGGAGATGGAAGAATTTGCAAACGGTCTTGCCGCTTCGTTCCGCAGTGAAGCGGAAATCGTGCATGCGCAGGATGAAAGCGCGGTATGCAGTCTTACTGTTACCTATAAACCATATTTGACAGACAGAGGGATTCTAAGCGTTAAATTTACACAAAGTCAACTTGGCACAGGTATGGAGAAAAAGGGATATGTAGACGCTTTTTCTTATAACTTGTCTACAGGTGCACGCCTTGGTCTAGAAGATGTTTTTGATGCGTCCCAGGATTATTTAAGCGTGATTTCCGCAAAAACGAAAGAATATTTAGCACAGAACGAGGTCTTAAAGAAAAACCTTGACCAGACTTTATTTGATCAAGGGACTGCGCCGACAGCGGAGAATTTTGACAGTTTTTTGATGACACAGGATTCTATTATTTTTGAATTCAACCCGGGAAGCATAGCACCGCAAGAAGCGGGAACATTTGAAGTCAGTATCCCGCTCGCGAATTTTGACAGCGTTTTTAATACAGCCAACAGGCAGCTTTTAACCGGTACGCAGGCAACGCAGCAAAGTCAGGGCAACACACCTGCCGGGGAGGGTGATTACGCGAATTATCAATCCGGCTTGCCGCAGCTTCAGACACGGGATGGATTTATGAAGCCGGGCAGCTTAGAAGGAATTGACCCGTGGAACGATAAGGTGATTGCACTGACTTTTGATGATGGACCAAATCCTGCAAAGCTGCCGGAATTATTGGATATCTTGGAAAAAAATGATGTAGTGGCAACATTTTTTATGGTAGGGAACCTTGTGCAAGAGAATCCCGAGCTGGTGAAGCGGGCATATGAAGAAGGCAATGAAATCGGTACGCACAGTTGGAATCATCCCACTTCGGAATGGGCAGGCATGTCTGTTGGCGAGCGGCTGGATCAATATACCAAGGCGAATGATGCCATTCAGGCGGCAACGGGTTTGCGCGCATTGATTGACAGACCTGTGGGCGGCGCAATGAGTGAAGAGATGGCACAGCAAATCGGTCGCGAGCAGATCATTTGGTCCATGGATCCAGAAGACTGGAAGTATAAAGACGCGGATACGGTATACAGTCATGTGATGGAAGGGTGGAATGATGGTTTTGTGCAGGATGGCGCGGTGGTTTTGTCGCATGATATTTATCAGTCTACGGTAGACGCTTATGCGCGGATCATTCCGGAGCTTAAGGACAAAGGATATAAATTTGTGACAGTCACGCAAATGATGCAGATTGCTGAAATACGCGGCGCGTCGCTTGATTATCTTTTTAAGAACGCACCGGCGGCAAAAGATGCGGTGCAGCAGTCTTCCGATGGAAGCACGGCGCAGGCAACGGGAAGCGCGGCAGCATAATTTATAAAAATTAGTTATAAAAGGGCAAAACAATTAAAAGTGGTTTTGCCCTTTTTTGTTTTCTATTTATTTGCAACCTCTATTTGATTGTACTATAATTCAATTGTACTATTTTTGAGAGGCTGAAAATAAGAAGGTAGAAAGAAATGAACAGTGGAAAGAAAATAATTTGTGTAGTGATAGCAGCGGCTTTTACCGTGATAGGCGTTGCCGGATGCGGGCTTTTGCCGGGAACAGGGCAGAGTACAGAACCTACTACGATTACGTCTGTCCCGACAGAACCTGTACAGCAGACGGTGGAACCAACGCCGCAGCCAACGCCGCAGTCCACGCCGGAACCGACGGTTACTTCAGAAACTGCGGCTGATACTTCTTTAACGCAATTGCAGGCAAAAGACGGCTATATGCAGCCAAAGAGTCTGGAAGGGATTGATCCGCTTAACGATAAGGTGATTGCATTGACGTTTGACGATGGTCCAAACCCTGTAAAGACACCGGAGTTGCTGGATATTCTGGAAAAAAATGATGCGGTTGCGACGTTTTTCATGGTGGGAAATTTAGTAGAAAAAAATGCAGAGCTGGTGAAGCGCGCTTATGACGAAGGAAATGAAATTGGAACACATAGTTATTCTCATCCTACGGAAGCGTGGAAAAATATGTCGACAGAAGAACGTCTCGCCGAATATACGCAGGCAAACGATACCATTCAGGCAGCAACCGGGTTGCGCGCATTGATCGACAGACCTGTCGGCGGGGGAATGACTGAAGAAATGGCGGAGCAGATTGGGAGAGAACAGATTATCTGGTCTGTGGATCCTGAGGATTGGAAATATAAAGATGCAGATACCGTATATGAACACGTAATGAATGGATGGAATGAAGGCAACGTGGAAGACGGTGCAGTTATTTTATCTCATGATATTTACCAGTCTACCGTAGACGCATATGCACGTATTATTCCGGCGCTAAAAGAGCAAGGATACAAGTTTGTAACGGTAACACAGATGATGCAAATTGCAGAGATCAGGGGAAAGAAAATAGAGTATAGATTTTTTAGTGCCATTCCGGATGCAGCGGCGTAATGAATTGAAGAAAAGCGCGTTTGCTTCTCGGCGAGCGCGTTTTTTTATTCAGAGGTTTACAACCTTGATGCAAATATAATATACTATACTTGAAGATACCGGTTGGGGTGAGGCTCTGACCAGTATGAAAAAATTGCGTGCGCAGAACATAGAACAGCGCATTTTATGCAGAATAGAAGGTAGTAGATGAAAAATATAAAAAAAGTATTGGGGACGATGCTGGCGGTCGCTTTTTTGGCCGCATGCCTTGCAGGATGTGGGCTTTTTTCTTCAGGAGCTGATGCTGCCAGCGCGCAGCCCACAACGATAACATCTGTTCCGACGGAAGAGGCGCAGCAAACCGCAGAAGCGACAATAGCGCCCACGCCGGAGCCGACACCAGAACCAACGCCGGAGATCACAACAAAGCTGGCGCAGCTGCAACCGAAGGATGGTTATATGCAGGTGAAAAGCCTGGCGGGGATTGATCCGTGGAATGACAAGGTGGTCGCGCTTACATTTGACGATGGCCCGAGCCCCGTTACCACACCGCAGCTTCTCGATATTTTAGAGAAAAACGGAGTTGTAGCGACGTTTTTTATGTTGGGAGAACTGGTGTCGGAAAATCCAGAGATTGTCAAACGTGCATATGACGCGGGAAATGAGATAGGAACGCATAGTTGGGATCACTCCAACTTAAGTAAGCTGGATTTAAATACCATTATGGTTGACCAATACGGCAGGACTAACGACGCGATTGAGGCGGCGACAGGTCTGCGGGCGTTGATAGACAGACCGCCTTACGGTGCAATGAACGAAGAACTTGCGGGACAGATAGGACGCGAGCAAATTTTGTGGTCGGTCGATCCGGAAGATTGGAAATATAAGGATGCGGATACCGTGTATGACCATGTAATTAACGGCTGGGACAGCGGTTATGTAGCGGATGGCGCGATTATCCTTTCTCATGATATTCACCAGAGCACCGTGGATGCCTATGACAGGATTATCAAAGAACTTAAAAACGAGGGCTATAAATTTGTGACGGTAACGCAGATGATACAGATTGCCGAAATCCGAGGAAAAGAAATAGGCTATCGTTTTTCTAATGCGCCCACGACCGAAGAAGGAAAAAAATTGGTTGCTGAGGCAGGAACGAGCACGACCGCTGCCGAAGAGGCTGCAACATACGATCAGGCGGCATATGACGCGGCTTGAAACAAAAATGAAAAAAGAGCGCATGCCGTTTGGCAGCGCTTTTTTTAATTCCCGGAAAAGCTGCTTTGAAGCACGGGTATTTGGTGATATAATAAAGGACGTTACCTAAGGAAAGCCGGGGGAAGAATATACGGTGCAGAAATTGAAATTATATGGGTTTAATAACCTGACAAAGACATTGAGTTTTAATATATACGATATTTGTTATGCTGATACTCCGCAAGACCGGCAGAGCTATATTGAATACATCAATGAATGTTATAATTCGCAGCGTCTTAAAAGTATTTTGCAGGATGTCGCCCACAGGATCGGCGCACAAATCTTGAATATTGCGGAACAGGATTATGAACCGCAGGGGGCATCGGTTACCATGCTGATCGCTGAAGAGGATATGCCCGCATCGCTGGTGGGACATCTGGATAAAAGCCATCTTACGGTGCACACCTATCCGGAAAGTCATCCGCAGCACGGAATCTGCACCTTTCGTGTGGATATCGACGTATCTACATGCGGGGAAATTTCGCCGCTGAAAACGCTGGACATGCTGATAGACAGTTTTGATTCTGATATTATTACCATGGATTACCGGGTGCGTGGTTTTACCCGGACGCAAAGTGGTAAAAAGATTTTTATGGATCATGATATGATGTCCATTCAGGATTATATTTCGCCAGGGACGCTTGGGAAATATCGGACTTATGATGTGAATCTCTATGAAGAACGGATTTTTCACACCAGTATGTTAATACAAAATTATGATCTGGATAATTACCTGTTTAATTTGGATGCGGCAGACCTCAAAGAACCGATGCGTATCAAGATCGTGAACAGTCTGGAACGGGAAATGAAGGAGATTTTTTATGGCAGAAATGAAGAATAATGAGTGGTTCTATGAATATTTTACAGACCATGCCAAGTTTGGAATCGAAATCAAAGAACATCTTGTAGATACGCAAAGCAAGTTCCAAAAAATAGACTTTTATGATTCGTATGAATATGGACGATTTTTCACCCTGGATGGTTTTATTATGATGACAGAGCGGGACGAGTTTATTTATCATGAAATGATCGTTCATGTCCCCATGGCGGTCTGCCCGAATACGCGGCGTGTTTTGATTATCGGCGGTGGCGATGGCGGCGTTGTCCGTGAATTAACGCGTTATAAGACAATAGAACAAATTGATATGGTGGAAATTGACGAAAAGGTGGTATCGCTTTGCCGGGAGTATTTGCCGCAGACGGCGGCGATGCTTTCTGACCCGCGCGTGCATCTGCATTTTGAGGATGGCGCCGCATTCGTGCGTGATACCAAAGAAAAATATGATTTAATTATTGTGGATTCCACGGATCCCATCGGCGTGGGGGAAGGGCTTTTTTCGCGGAAGTTCTATAACGATTGTAAAAAAGCGCTTGCGGATGGCGGCGTACTTGTAAACCAGCATGAAAGCCCGTATTATGAAGGCGATGCCGTGCAGATGGAACGTGCGCACGCAAAGCTTTCCGCAGAATTTCCGATTTGCAGGGTCTATCAATTCCATATGCCTACTTATGCGTCGGGACACTGGCTGTTTGGGTTTGCATCAAGGGAAAAAGATCCGTTGGAGTTTGACGCGGCACGGTGGAATTCTCTTGGAATCGATACACGTTACTACAATACGGATTTACACAAAGGCAGTTTTATGCTGCCAAACTATGTGCTGGCGCGTCTTGCAAAAGCGCGGGGGTAATTTCATATATTATTCATAATTTTACCCTTGCAAAAAAAGAAAAGATAGGATAGAATAAAAGCATATCTTAAAGAGATTTAAGATATGTCAATCCCCACCCTTTTATTATTTTTGGAGAAGCCGATTCGTAAGGATCGGTTTTTCTCTTTCTAAGAGAAAAAAAGGAGAAGCTGATGAAAACTTTATTACACCTCTGCTGCGCACCCTGTTCCATTGCGTGTGTAGACGTGCTGCAGGAGGAGGGAATATCAGTAACGGAATACTGGTATAATCCAACGATCCACCCTTTTACGGAATACAGGAATCGCAGGAATGCAGCCATAGAATACGCAAAAAATATTGGAATACCGCTTGTTGTGGAAGATGAATACGGATTACGGGAATTTATAAGGAATGTATCGCCGGATTTTGACCATCGATGCGGGTATTGTTATGCTGTTCGCTTACGAAGAACAGCGCAATATGCCGCTGAAAATGGTTTTGATCATTTTACGACTTCGCTTTTAATCAGCCCGTATCAAAACCATGAGATGATCATTGAGACGGCAGAAAAAGCAGCGGAAGAATATGGAACAAATTTTCTATACAGGGATTTTCGTCCGTTGTTTCGGGAAGGACAAACAAGGGCACGGGAAGCCGGACTCTATATGCAGAAATACTGTGGATGTATTTTTAGCGAAGAAGACAGATATTTGAAAAAGAAAAAATAATAAAAAATAGTGGCAGAGAATCTGCTGCTTTTTTTTATCGCCACAGAGCGAAAAAATTAAAAGTATAATCAAAAAATGCCTATAGAATTGGATGAATTGATAGCGGCATATAGAATAAGCTGATAAAAACAAGTTTCGAAACGAAAAAAGAAATAAAAAATTAAAAAAAGAAATAAAAAATTATATTGACATTGTTAAGCCAAAATGATATATTTTTCTTGCAAAGGAAAATAATAACAAGTTTAAGACATATTTATTAAGACATACCAAAATAAAAAAATTTTATTTGCAGCAAATATTTTAGAATAAGGGACTTGCTGCAGTATTTAACTTACTCAAAATTAAGGAGGAAAGAAGAATGAAAAAAAGAATGTTGGTTGTAACAGTATGCCTGTTGCTCGTTGTTGCAATGCTTGCAGGCTGCTCAACGCCGGCAGCGGAATCGTCCGCGCCTGCGGAGACGCCGGAAGCTACAGCGGCGGAGTCGGCGGCAGTGGAATCGTCCGAGAGTCCTAAGGAATCCGCGACGACGTCTACGGATGCGGACAAAGCGGTAAGCTCGGATTTAAAACTGGGAGATTACCAGCCGAAGAAAGATGAGTATAATTTCTATTTTACTTACAAACTAGTTCATCCGTGGTGGGATTCTGTAGGCCTAGGTTTAAAGGATGCCCAAGAGCAGTATGCGGCAAAGGGTATCAAAATTAATTATGAATATACCGCGCCGGTTACTCCGGATGCTACGGATCAGGTGAGTAGGCTCGAACAGGCAGCAGGCAGAGGCTTTGATGTAATTGGTGTAGATGTAAACGATATTAAAATCGTTACGCCCACCATCAATAACCTGATTGAGCAAGGCGTTAAGGTGATGACGTTTTCCAGCTCTGACGCAACAAAAGAGGATGGTTGCAAAAGAATTGCATATGTAGGGAATACCCATAACTATCAGGACGGCGCAGATCTCGCAGAAGTACTTGCGGAAAAAATCGGTTATAAAGGTCAGGTAGCCGCGCTCGGCGGAACTATCGGCGCACCCTGTCATGATGACCGCATTAAAGGTTTTAAGGATATTATGGCGAAGTATCCTGATATCGAAGTAGTAGAAATTCAGTATGACAACGACCAGGTAGAGCAGGCGCTTACCTATGCGGAAGGTTTCCTACAGAAATATCCGGACCTGAAAGGAATTTTCTGCAACAACATGGGAAATCCGATTGGCGCAGCGCAGGCTGTAGTAGATGCAGGGAAACAGGATGATATCGTATTGGTCGGCATGGATCACGACCTTCGTGCACTGGAATACCTCCGCGATGGTGTAATTTCGGCTTTGGGTGTGCAGGATTGCTATAAGATGGGCTTTGATACAATTCAGACGGCAATTATGATTGCAGACGGACTTGAACCTGGTGCTGACACCTATCCGGAGCAGACAGAAGAACAAACGACAATTATTTATCCGGAAGGTGCGCAGGCAATGATCGACAAGCTTTACCCGGATGAGCAATAAACTGTAAAAATAATAAAACGTGATTCTTTTCCACCCCGCAAAAGCGGGGTGGAAAATATATTCTGCACAACGTACATATGAGTTTGGAGGGCGCTTATGTCTGAATTTATCTTAGAAATGAAAGAAATCACCAAGGAATTTCCAGGGACGCTTGCCCTGGACCATGTTGATTTCAGCATCAAGCCGGGCGAAATTATGGCGCTCATTGGGGAAAACGGCGCAGGAAAAAGCACCTTGATGAATGTATTAATGGGAATCCACCAGCCAAACAAAGGACAAATTATCTTGGACAAAAAGGTGGTTGAAAACCGAAGACCAAGGGAAGCGCTGGATAGGGGAATCGGGATGGTGCCTCAGGAACTTAACTTGGTAAGCGATATTTCTATAGCAGAAAATATTTTTTTGGGAAACCATCAGAAAAAAAATAACGGAATGATCGATTGGGAAAAAACATATGAAAAAGCGGAAGAAGCGTTAAAACAGCTTGATGTAGAAATTGATCCCCGAAAAAAGGTGAGTGAAATTTCTGCTGCATATCAACAATTGGTATCTATTGCCAGAACCTTGGTTGCGGGATCGCGCATCATTATTTTTGACGAGCCGACGGCTTCGTTGACCCTGAACGAAACACAGCACTTGTTCCATAATATACGAAAATTGAAAGCGGCAGGAAAATCTATTATTATTATTACCCATCATTTGGATGAGGTAGAAGAACTTTCCGACAGAGTCAGCATTATGCGTGACGGAAAAATGGTAAAGGTTGGCTTGACGGCGGAAATGCCTATCGAGGAAATGATATTCCATATGGCAGGTGAAAAAGTCGAAAAAGCCACGAAAGAAAAACGGAATTATTCAGAAGAGGAATTTTTTTCTGTTGCTGATTTCTCTCGAAAAAAAGAATTTGAAAATATTAATTTTTCTGTACGTAAAGGAGAAATTTACGGCATAGCAGGCTTGGTAGGGGCAGGACGTACAGAACTTTTTAGTTGCATTTATGGGCTTACCAAGCGTGATAGCGGCACGGTTAAGATGGCAGGAAAAGAAATTAATATCAAGTCCCCTTATGATGCAATTGCTCATGGGATTGGGCTTGTGCCCGAAGAACGCCGCAAACAAGGAATGTTTCCTGTAATACCTGTTTACGAGAACATTATGCTCCCCTCCTATGATAAAATAACAAAAGGCACTGTCATTAATTTTGCGGCGGCGAAAAAAGAGGCGGACGAGTATATCAATAAACTGCGGATTAAAACACCGTCTGGGAACGTGCCCATAAAAAGCCTTTCCGGCGGGAATCAGCAGAAAGTGATCCTCGCGCGCTGGATGGAAAAAAAAGTAAAACTTCTTATTCTGGACGAGCCAACACGTGGGATTGATGTACGTGCAAAAGGTGAAATATATAAATTAATCCGGGAAATGGCAGACATGGGGATCACGATTATTGTGATATCTTCTGAGATTGAAGAGCTACTTACAATTTCGGATAGAATGATGGTTATGTTTAACGGGAAGGTCAAAGGAATCATTACACCGGATGAAACGGTTGAACGTGAAGATATATTGAAAATCGCGCTGCAGTAATTCCGCGATGAATTAAAGGAGAGAACAGAATGGAAAGCTTAGGAAAAAAGAGTTTTTCCCAGACTTTGGGAAATGGAGTAAAGTCGATTTTTAAATCGACGGCAGGCGTTGTATTCGTTGTGACAATCCTGATTACGCTATTCGTGAATATCGCTACGAACGGAAATTTTTATACCGCCTACAATATTTCTACTTTTACCCGTACTGCATGTTTTACAATTATCGTTGGATTTGCACAGACGCTGGTATTGCTCTTGGGAGGGATAGACCTTTCTGTTGCCAGTATCGCAGGACTCGCCAGCATGATTTTTGCTATGTTGGTGCTTATGATGAACGTAGATCCGTTTGTGGCAATTGTGATCGCAATGGTCGCAGGGATCGGGATGGGTGCGCTGAACGGGATTTTTATTTGTGGGCTTGGTCTTACGCCTTTTATTGTAACACTGGCAACCAGCTCTTTATTTAAAGGTATTGTTTATGTTGCAACGCAAGGTTTCCCGCTTACGGGTATTCCGGAATCAGTTACCGTGATTGGTCAGGGGTCTTTGGGAGGGATTCTTCCTTACCCGGTAATCGTAATGATTATTTTAGCTGTAATCCTGATTTTTGTTCTGAAACTTACAAGCTTCGGTCGTCATATTTATGCAGTGGGCGGAAACGAAGAAGCTTCGAAAATCGTTGGGATCCGTGTAAATAAAACAAAAATGGGCGTTTATTGCCTCGCGGGGCTTCTCTCAGCGGTTGCTGGTGTGCTCATGGTATTACGCATGGGTTCTTCTCAGGTAAATATCGGGGAAAACTGGGTAATGCCTTCTATTACAGCCGCGGTTCTGGGCGGGACATCCATGAATGGAGGCAGCGGCGGAATCGGCGGTACTATTGTCGGTGGATTTTTGATGGCAACGATTTCATACAGCATCAGCTTATTGGGTATTTCTTCTTATTGGGATCAGGTTGTAACGGGACTTGTGGTTTTGGTGGCAATCTCAATTGACGCAATCCGCCGGAAAAAGCAAGCAAATATATAGAAAATAAACCGTCCTGTAATGGTCGGAAATAAAAGGAAAGGCAATGCGTT
Organism: Christensenella sp.; assembly: GCA_034926635.1. Lineage (GTDB taxonomy): Bacteria > Bacillota > Clostridia > Christensenellales > Christensenellaceae > Christensenella. The sequence continues at coordinate 56,040 of JAYFQX010000007.1, forward strand.
GTTTGGTGAATGCCAAAAACAGCGTAAACGGAAAGGGGAAAAAGATGACATACAAAGAATTGTTGGAGCATAACAAAAAGAGGACGATCAAGCAAATCGCATTTTTAACAACGGATATTGACGAAGCGGTCAGGCTTTGGGTGGAAAAGTTAAACGTTGGACCCTGGACGATTTATACATTCTCCAATGAGACAATGAAAGATTATTGCGTGAATGGGAAGCCTGTAACAGAGCCGTTTGAATTTCAAGTCGCGCTTTCGGATATCGGCGACACCAATATCGAGATTATGATGCCAGTAAAAGGACCGAATATTTATGGCGAATTTTTAGCAAAAAAAGGGTCGGGGCTGCATCATTTTAAGGAGCATATTACGGATGAAAATATGCCGGGATATATTGCAGAAATGAAGGAAAAGGGAATGGAAGTGATCCAGACGGGCTGGTGTGGACCGGACTTCCATGCGTATATTGATACGGAACCGGTGATGGGCTTTAACTACGAGCTGGGGAACTGCCCGGAAACAATAGATATTCCTGAGAAATATATCCGTTACTATCCATCCAAAGATTAAAATAGGAGGCAAAAGTATGAAGTATGGGATTACGCAATGGAGTTATCCGGGAAATGGCATTTACGCGATGAAGTATGTGGCGGATGCGGGATATGACGGAATGCAGATTGAGTTGGGCGGTCTGGATAATGGTTATTATATGGGTGAAAAGAAAATCCAGGAAGCATACCGGGAAGAAGCGGCAAAATATGGGCTGGAATTTCCCTCCATCGTGCTGAATGACTTAATGTATCATGGGCTGATGGGAAATAAGGACGGAATAGACTTTAAAAGCTGCATGCATGCGCAGGAACTTATCTTGGAGACGGCGGATGCGATGAGGCTTGATTATGTGATGCTGCCGTTTTTCTTTGAATCGGAAATCAAGACAGACGAAGACTTTGAACGCGCGGTGGTTTATATCACAGAAATATGTGCAAAAGCGAAACCGTACGGCATTAAGATCGGAGCGGAAACCGCTCTGAATTGGGATAAGCAAATTGCCCTGATGGACGCGGTGGAAGCGGATAACCTGGATTGTTTTTTCGATACGCAGAATTATATGTGGTATGATGGATATTCGCAGATAGAAAACATGGAGAAACTTTACTCGCGTCTTGGGAATCAACTTCATCTGTGCGATGGAAGCGGTACGCGTGCAGAGGGAGGAACCAATGGCGGGATGCTTCTGGGAGCAGGAAAGGGAGAGTTTCTGGCGCAGATGGATATCTTAAGGAAGAACAAATTTGACGGATGGATGATCCTGGAAAATATCTATACAAGACCGGCGTTTTACGCAATGAAAGAAGATCCCTATGTCTTGGCGGAAAACGAGCTGCGCTATGTAATAGGGATTGTTTCAGAATGGTAATGACTGCGATAGAATAATTCGGGTTCAGTCGCATTTTTATTCCTCATAGGCAGAGAGGCTGGGAAACGTGGGTTCCAGCCTCTTCTGGTTGTTTCTATTATTTATTTTATTTTATTATTTGAAAGAAATGCGAAAAACAAGTATTATAAATACAAACAAATATGCTATAATTTAATTTAAGAAGCGAGATGTGGGGAAAAATATATGTTTAAAGCAGCGCGTCTGGCAAAAATCAAAGAGGTCATCTTAGATCGTGGGCAAGTTGACGTCGGGACATTAAGCTCTTTGCTCAATGTTTCGGACGTGACGATCCGCAGTGACTTGGAGCAGCTGGAAAAAGAAAAATTTATTTATCGGACATATGGCGGCGCAGTTCTAAATGAAGATTATTCCAAGCAGCAATATATGCAGGAAAATATAACTGGCGATTCGTTGGAGTATGATAAAAACAAGGAAATGATTGGGCAAATTGCCGCAAACCTCATACAAAATAACGAATGGATTTTCTTAGGACCTGGAACAACCTGCTATTATATTGCAAAAGCGCTTTTAAACCGTGAAAGCGTGCATGTCGTTACCAATAACCTCTATGTAGCGGGGGCATTGGCGCAAAACCGCAATTCGAACGTTGTCGTCACGGGCGGCAATTTGATTCATAGCGAGATGTCGCTTTCGGGAGATCTTTTTGCCAAATTTTTGAAGAATATTTTTATTGCCAAGGCGTTTATCGGAGTTGGCGGCGTGGAGTTTGATAGCGGATTCACAGTATCGAACACTTTGGAATTTAACGTTTATCAGAAAATTAAAAAAATTTCGAAAGAATTAATTGTAGTGGCAGACCAGTCAAAATTTGGGCACACTTCACTCACAAGTATCGGGCCGCTTACAACGGCAGACACTGTCATTACAAACGACGATATTCCGGAAAAGTATAAATCTTATTTCTTCCAAAATGGAGTTAAAATTTTCACTTCATACAGGATTAAACCATCTTCAATTCAGGATACCGGCGAATAACGTGGAAAGCACATAAAAAAATAAGGAGCGTGGGAATGGTATGCCTCAGACTGTACTTAGGATGATAGATGTATGTAAATCCTATCATGAAATTAAGGTTCTCTCGGGGATTAACCTTTCGCTATATCCAGGACAAATTTGTTCGCTTCTCGGCAGCAATGGGGCGGGTAAAAGCACTTTAACCAAGATTATAACAGGTGAGCTTCGGATGACGAGCGGTCAAATCCTGCTGGATGAAAAAGCCGTGGATATTGCTACTCCCTATATGGCAAAGCGCCTGGGTATTATCAGTTGCCCACAGGAAGTAACAATTTTCCCCGAACTTAGCATTGTTGAGAATCTTTTTTTGGGAAGCGAAGCAAAAAATAAATCCTTGCTTGACTGGGCCTTTATGGAATGCGAAACCAGAACGGTATTAGAGCGGCTGGGCATAAACGCAGATCCGAAAAAGAAAGCAGGGCAGCTTTCTATGGCGGAAAAATACTTGCTTCAGTTTGGGCGGACGTTAATTCACGATTATAGAATCATTATACTGGATGAGCTGACGGATTCTTTGACAATGGCAGAAGTAGAGCGTTTATATGGCCTGCTTCATGAATTAAAAGATCATGGGGCGTCAATTGTATATATCACGCACCGGATTGAGGAAGCAAAAAAAATTTCTAGCAGGATTGTCATTATGAAAGATGGTGAAATTGCGGATATTCTTTCACCGCAGCACGCGGAAACCGGTGATCTCGCGCAAAAGATGCTGGGAGAAGATATTAAGGAGCATTATCCAAAACTTCCGGTTAAAAAAGGCGGTGTGGTTCTGCGTGTGGATGGTCTGCGCAATAAATTTGTCAGCGGCGTCAGCTTTTCATTGCGTGGAGGTGAAGTCTTGGGGATTGCAGGGCTCGTGGGATCAGGACGTACTAATCTATTAAAAGCAATCGTAGGGCTGGATAAACTGGATGCGGGAACCGTTACGGCAGTATCGGCAGATCAGCGCAATGCGGCGGGTTTTCGGTCAAATATTGGATTTATCCCGGAAAACCGCGACACGCAAGGATTGTTTATGGATATGTCCGTTGCGCAGAATATCACGATTAAGCGCCTGGACAATGTATCGGGATGCAAATTGATTATACCGCGTGATGAGGAAGAGAAAAGCAAAGATTATATTGCGAGGCTTGGGATCCGTGCAAAAAATGCGCACCAGAAGGTAAAGTATTTAAGCGGAGGAAACAAGCAAAAGACACTGGTCGCGCGAAATGTTTTTTCACATTGTAACATCTATATTTTTGACGAGCCAACTAAGGGCGTTGATATTGCCGGAAAGGTTGAAATCTATAATATTATCAATGAGTTAATTCGCAAAGGTGCTGGAATCATTCTGGTTTCTTCTGATTTTTCGGAACTTTCGGGAATGTGCGATCGGGTTTTGGTGATTCGGAATGGTACGCTTGTTGGAGAATTAAACCAAACAGAATTATCACACCAAAGATTGTTTGACCTATGCAAAGCGTGAGCCGAAAGATAACGATATGTAACGATTGTCTGTGTAATAAAAAACAGGATGCCGGGATGAAGGCATCCTGTTTTGTGAAATAGAATTTATTCGTATAAGGTTTTGAATATTTTCTGTTTGTTGCGGATCAATACCGCGAGAATCACGATATAAACTGCGCACTGGATATAGGTTGTAGGGGCACGCGTGGCAAGAACAACCCCATAGCTCGGACCAAATAGCATGTTGTTCCACGCAGAATTGATCAGCAGGGAACAAATTGTCTGAATAATGGCAACGCATACAGCGATATACCAAATTTTATCTTGCCTGCGGCGGTCTTTGGAATGATAAAAAAAGATTCCTGCGAGTAAGCCGTAAAGTGCCATTGTTATGGTAAAGCCGGGGAAGTAAGGCCCCGGGAGCGACTTGATCAGCAATACTAAGATATCTGTCAGTGCGCCTACCGCAATACCGCCGAGGGGACCGATTGTAGCGCCGGCAAGCATCACGGCGATGGGGGCAAATGATATTTTGATATCTTCCGTTAAATAAAAAGAGAGAAAACTGAGAACCACGCCTATGGCGAGGAATACTGCGCAATAAACAAGACGCAGTGTTTTTGGTGCGATTTTTGCCATAAAAATAACCCTTCCTTTCGTAAAAATGGCACGCCTCTACAAAAGAAAGAGTATCAGCCGGAAACCGGAATTCATGTGCATAGCGACAATCATCGCGGCAAAAACCGCCTGATTTCTTTTGCGAGCAGCGGACGCGGCTTTGCACCGCAAGACAAAAATGTCTTTTCGTTATCAGGCTACATCCCATCCTGATACACTTGACGCGCAAAACCTACTCTGCACATTTTTATGTAGTTGTGTTTTTTAGCAAAGCATATTAATATGCCAGCTTTATAAAATTAAGTATACCATTCTGCCTGCAATGATGCAAGACGGAAGAGAAGTAACGAATAGCCGATAAGCAGCTTACTCTTCTCCAAAAGCAAGGCTTTCGCGCTGTTTTGCGCATTTGTCGCATGTATAATCACAATCTTTGTTTTTGCAATAGCAAACGCCGTGCAGAGAGTATAAATCCGCACCGCATTTCGGGCAAAAAGCACTGCAGTCTTTTTTGATCTTTGTTTCTTTTTCCATCCCTAAATCCCCCAAAGTTAAATTTTAATAAATATCGTTAAGCTTTTTTACCGCGGGCTGTATAGCGGTACTGCGTAATGATCCCGGCAATGGAAAATACGATGACAGGAACCACAAGCGCCCACAAAGGCGCGTTGTTAAAAATACTGACGGAATTAAAAACACCGCTGTAGTCTGTGATGGCAGTAGTCCCCGTGCCGAATCCTCCGTTTAAGAACAAACCGATCACAATTCCTGCTGTTCGAACCAGAGCATATGCACCAAAAACAGAAGAAAATAATATTACAAAATGTTTTCGTGAGGCAAATGTAAGCAGACCAACCAAAATAAAGAATGTGAGCCCGATCAGGAAAAGAGGAAGCGGCTCAAGAGAAGAAAACCACGCGGGCTGTACCCGCTTGACAATATCGAAAATCAAAAGACCGATAATACCCCCCGCGGCAAAAACCGCAAGCTTGACAAAAAAGAAAGCCAGAAAAGCCAAAAGAAGACCAATGGCAATGGAAATCAGCCACAGCCAATTGCCGAGCGTTGGAACAGAACTGCCAAGCCAGTTATAGGAATAGTATACACCGGCAAAAAAAGCAATTAAAAACATGGATATTTTTAAATATTTGTATCCCCAAAAGCAATATAGAATTGCGAGTGCGAGCATCACGAGCAGAACTAAAATAGGCAATACCATGTTCAAGGAAAGCGCCTCCTTCATTTGGATCATGTTTCTATTTTAGCTCTTTGACCAGAAAAAATCAACAGAGTCAAATGCGCACGTATGTACTGCCTTTGTAAGGGAGCAAGAAAGAAAGTGCCGTCTTGGCATTCTGTAACAGAAAAGGAAGAAAGTATATTATTTTACTGTTGTAAATTATGGTTTTGTGATATAATCTAGGTTGTTTTGTAGATACCGTTTTTAGATTTCATCCAGGAGGTTTACCTATATGGGTTTGACATTTTCGGGAGGGGTTCATCCGCTCCATGCTTATTATGAAGGAAAGAAATTAACGGAGAATTGCGCCATTGAGGAAATGCCCGCAGGACAAATTGTTAGAATTCCTATGTCGCAGCATATCGGCGCACCGGCCACGCCTGTTGTAGAGCCGGGTCAAAGGGTGCTGATGGGTCAGGTGATCGGGCAGGCGCAAGGATTTGTAAGCGCACCTGTTCACGCGAGCGTCTCTGGTACAGTAAAAGAAATCACCAATATTATGGGGATTAACGGAAAGCCTGTTCAAGCAGTCGTAATCGAAAATGACTTCTTGGATGAAAAAGCGTATACTCCGGTTGAAGATATTGAGAAATTACCCAAAGAAGAGATTCTTTCGGTGATTAAGGATGCGGGCAATGTAGGAATGGGTGGCGCAACTTTTCCGACGCACGTAAAATTGACCCCGCCGCCGGAAAAACACGTCAATCTTCTTCTGATTAACGGTGCTGAGTGTGAACCGTTTTTAACGGCTGATTACAGGCTGATGGTGGAATGTCCAAAGCGTGTGATGTCGGGAATCAAGCTCTTGATGCGTGCGCTTGATGTGAATAAAGCAATTATTGGGATAGAAGATAATAAACCGGAAGCGATCCAGAAAATGGCTGCTGCGGTAGACACGCATGCGATTCGCGTGATCCCGGTGGAGACGAAGTATCCGCAAGGATCGGAAAAGCAGTTGATTGAATCGATTACGGGCAGGGTCGTACCCTCTGGGGGGCTCCCCATGGACGCGGGGGTCGTAGTGGTCAATATTGCTTCTGCAAAGGCACTTGCGGACGCTTTTTATGTGGGTGAACCGCTTTTGCGCCGTGTGGTGACGGTCACGGGTGCGGTGAAAAATCCGAAAAATTTACTCGTGCGTTTTGGTGTAAGCGCACAGGAAATGCTTGATTATGTCGGCGGGTTTTCCAGTAAACCATTGAAAATAATTTCGGGCGGTCCCATGATGGGGTTACCGCTTCCTACTACGGAATGCGTTGTGACAAAGGGATTTTCCGGTCTTTTGGTATTGGACGATACCTATACAAGGAAAGAAAGAGAAACAAATTGTATAAAATGCGGCAAATGCGCGGAAGTATGTCCGATGCACCTGATGCCTATGATGATCTCTGCCTCAGCAGTGTATGAGGATTTTGAGAAGGCGGAAAAATACGATGCTCTTGACTGCATGAGCTGCGGTTGCTGTAGTTTTATTTGCCCGGCCAAAAAACCGATTGCGCAAAATATTAAATTTGCAAAAGAAATGATTATGGCAAATCGCCGCAAGGAACAGGCAAAGAAAAAGGCAGAGGAGCAGCGCAGTCAAAAAGCGGAGCAACCGCAGGCAGGCGAAGCAAAGTAGTAAGCTATTTGGCGGATTATTATATTTTATAGTAAAAATCAGGAAAGGAAAGACTATGCAACAAGAGTTGATTTTATCGGGTTCACCGCATATCAGGTCAAACCAAAGTACTACGCGAATTATGCTTGACGTGATTATTGCCTTGATTCCCGCCTGCATTGCCGCCGTATATTTTTTCGGCGTAGGTTGCATCTGGACGATGCTGCTTTCCGTTGCAAGTGCAGTGGGCTGTGAAGCAGCCATCCAATATTTTACAAAAAAGACGGTAACGATAGGTGATTTATCTGCCGTAGTAACGGGACTTTTGCTGGCATTAAACCTGCCGGCCGGTGCGCCATGGTACTTGCCGGTATGCGGAAGTGCCTTTGCGATCATTATTGTAAAACAGTGTTTTGGAGGTCTCGGGCATAATTTTATGAATCCGGCACTGGCGGCACGCTGTTTTCTATTGATTTCCTGGCCGGTTGCCATGACAGCGTTTGTAGCGCCGTTTGCCGGGGTAGACGCAGTGGCGAGTGCGACACCATTGACGGCGCTCGGTGAAGGTGCGGCAAACGTACCCGGCGTCTGGGATTTGTTTATCGGGAAAGTCGGCGGCAGCATGGGGGAGACAAGCGCGCTTGCGCTTTTAATTGGCGCGGCATACCTGATAATCCGCAAGGTGATTTCCTGGCGGATCCCGGTTACATACCTTGGGACGGTTGCGCTGATCACTCTTTTGACAGGACGTCCTGATATGATTTTGTTTGAACTGTTTGCAGGTGGATTAATGCTTGGCGCGTGGTTTATGGCTACAGACTATGTATCGTCCCCGTCTTCGCCTAAGGCACAGCTTGTGTTTGGCGTGGGCTGCGGCGTCATTACGATGGTGATCCGGCTGTGGGGCGGATATCCGGAAGGCGTTTCGTTCTCGATTCTGTTTATGAACCTCTTAACGCCGCTTCTGGATAAAGCACTGAAACCGAAAAAATTCGGGGAGGTGAAAACAGTCCATGAATAATTCTAAAGCAAATAATAACAGCATTTTGAATTTAACACTGCGGCTGGTGATTATAACGCTTTGCGCAGGGTTGATCCTCGGCTTTGTATATGCAATCACCAAAGACCCGATAGAGCAACAGCAGATTAAAAAAGCGACGGAAGCACGGCAGATGGTTTTGCCGGATGCAACCGATTTCGAAGAAATTGCTTTAACGGGAATTGATTATGACGAAGCGACTTATGGCATCATTCAGGCTGTTTATAAAGGAACGAAGGATGGACAGGTTGCAGGCTACACTTTTGATATCGTCACAAAGGGCTATAAGCCCGGACTTAGTCTGACCGTGGGAATTGCTGCGGACGGTAAGGTGACCGGTGTGGAAATTGGAACCCATGAGGAAACGCCTGGGCTTGGAGCAAATGCCACAAATCCTGATTTTCTGGGGCAGTTTGTAGGCAAGGATGGACCAATTGCCGTGGTAAAGACGCCGAGCGGTGCGGAAAACGAGGTGCAGGCATTGACCGGCGCGACCCTCACCAGTAAGGGCGTTGCAAACGCGGTGAATACTGCGCGCGACTTTATGACAAAATATCTTGTGGAAGGAGCGTGAGTGGGATGGATAAAAAACAAATGAAGGGTATTTTTGTAAACGGTATCCTAAATGAAAACCCGACGTTCCGGCTGGTGCTGGGAATGTGCCCCACCATCGCAGTAACAACGTCTATTACAAATGCGCTCGGTATGGGTGCAGCGGTCATATTCGTATTGATGTGTTCTAATGCATTGATTTCATTGCTTCGGAATTTTATTCCGGATAAGGTAAGAATTCCGTGTTATGTGGTGGTTATTGCCATGTTTGTAACGGTTGTGCAGATGGTGATGAAAGCCTTCCTGCCGGCGCTCGATGAATCGCTTGGGATTTTTATCCCGCTGATTGTGGTAAACTGCATTATTCTTGCACGTGCGGAAGCTTTTGCAGCAAAGAACAGTGTACTTCCTTCCATGGTGGATGGGATCGGCATGGGCGCGGGATTTACGATTTCTCTGACGCTGATCGCAGCGGTGCGCGAACTGATCGGCAGTGGAAGTTTGTTTGGTATTTCGGTGTTCGGAGCGGATTATCCTCCGGCGTTGATGTTTATCCTTGCACCGGGCGGCTTTTTGGTACTGGGCTTGTTGCTTGCGCTGATCAATAAAGTAGTATTAGTACGCGAAAAGAAAAAACATGATGCAGAGTTAGAAGAAGAACAGGGGGTGCGTGAATAATGGAAATGTTTATTCGTATTCTGACGATTCTTTTAAGCTCTATTTTAGTCAATAACTTTGTACTATCACGCTTTTTGGGATGCTGTCCGTTTTTAGGCGTTTCTAAAAAAGTGGAAACGGCCGTCGGCATGGGCATGGCGGTTACGTTTGTTATGGCAATGGCGTCTCTCATCACATGGCTCGTGCAGTATTATATCCTTGTACCTCTGGGTGTGGGATATATGCAGACCATTGCGTTTATTTTGGTTATTGCGGCGCTGGTACAGCTGGTGGAAATGGTACTTCAAAAAACAAGTCCGGGTCTTTATCAAAGCTTGGGCGTATATTTACCGCTGATCACCACAAACTGCGCGGTGTTGGGCGTAGCGATTCTTAATATTACAGAACAGTATAACTTGATTGAATCGTTGGTCAACGGCGTGGGCGGTGCGCTCGGTTTTACGCTGGCGATTGTACTTTTTGCCGGCATCCGCGAGAGACTGGAGCTTTCTGCTATTCCAAAGCCGTTTCAGGGCTTCCCGATTGCTTTGATTACTGCGTCGCTTATGAGCGTTGCGTTTATGGGATTTTCCGGGCTTGTCTGATTGAAAGGTCTTTGAATTTTTTGAAGTTGCAAAAAGATAACATCTTATGCGCAGCGGATGTTTTGGGTGCTGCGGAAGATAGGTTAGAATAAAAATGAGGAAAAAAAATTATGTTTGAACCGATAATTTGGTCGATCGTCGTGCTGGGCGGTCTTGGCGCGGTATTTGGAATCATGCTGGGAGTTGCCTCCAAAAAGTTTGCGGTTAAAAAAGATGAGACGGCCGTGGCGGTGCGCGAGCATCTGCCCGGCGCCAATTGCGGGGGCTGCGGTTATCCCGGCTGCGATGGTCTTGCGGATGCGCTTGCAAAAGGTAAAGCTGAAATTTCCGCATGTGCCGTTATGTCGCAGGAACAAGCGTCAGCAATCGGAGAGATATTGGGCATTTCCGTAGGAAAGATGAAACCCAAGGTTGCGCGGATCATGTGTCTTGGAAGCGAGGGACATTGTCAAAATAAATTTGAATATGACGGCGCCATGGATTGCCGCGCTGCATATGCAGTTGCAAGCGGCTTTAAGGCATGCCGTTTTGCATGCCTTGGTCTTGGTACTTGTGCAAAAGTATGTAAGTTTGGCGCGATTACAATGGGACCGGATGGAATTGCGTTTATAGATGAAACAAAATGCACGGGTTGCGGACGGTGTGTGGAGCAATGCCCGCAAAAATCAATTGCGGTGTTGGAACGGGATATTGACGTATATATCGGCTGCAGAAACGTGGATAAGGGAAAGGCAGTGATGGAACACTGCAGCGCGGGCTGCATCGGCTGCGGGATCTGTGCAAAATCGTGTCCTTTTGGCGCGATTACCATGGTGAACAATCTGCCTGTTATTGACATGGAAAAATGTCGCAGCTGTTGGACATGCGTAGAGAAGTGTCCGCGTAAATGCCTGCTTACCACAAAGCCGGATAAAATGGCGAAGATTGATATTAAAAAATGCGTAGGATGCACTTTGTGCGCCAAGGCATGCCCGTTTGGCGCAATTGAAGGTGATTTAAGGCAAAAACATCGTGTGGATGCAGACAAATGCCGCGGGTGTGGTCTTTGCGTAGAGTCTTGTAAGATTGGCGCAGTGGGATTGATAAAAAGATGATTGTGCTTGCTTCTGCGTCACCGAGACGAAAAGAATTGCTTGCCTTGATCACATCCGAATTCGAGATAGAGGTTTCGGATGTTGATGAAACTTGTATGATAAGCGATGTGCGAGAGCTGGTGTGTGAGTTAGCGCGGCGTAAGGCTGCAGCTGTTTTTGCAAAAAGGCCTGCGGACACTGTGATTGGCGCGGATACGGTGGTTTTATCGCCGAATGGAGAAATTTTTGGGAAACCGAAGGATCTCCGTGATGCAAGGCGCATGGTATCCGAGCTTTCCGGAAAAGCGCATAAGGTCTATACCGGCGTGTGTGTTATGCATGGGCAAGAATGTTGCATTGATGCCTGTGAGACAAAAGTATTTTTTGATCAGATGGAAGAGGAAGATCAGGAAACATATATTAGGACAGAGCAAGTGATGGATAAGGCCGGCGCCTATGCCATCCAGGGCGGTGCGGCAAAATATATTAATCGCATTGAAGGAGATTTTTTCAATGTGGTAGGATTACCCGTTGCATCTGTATATAAGATGCTCAGGAAAATAGAAGGGTAATGCTTCGAAGGGTAATGCTTCTATGATGGAAAGAAGGATATGTTCGGGTATCAGCGGGGTCACTTTTATTTGTCACATTTCAACTCGTGGATAGGTTATCGGCGGCAAGCAAATAATTTTAATATGTTTTACCGGATACATGTTGGATGAGATCTCGTTGGATTCCCGTCATCGTAAAAAAGGGTTAAGGCTGCATTTTATAGGAAAAAACATGGGTTGCTGACCCGCGAAAACAGGAGCATAATGAGGCGTCAACGAGTGGCGCCTTTTTTCTGTTTACAAAAAGTTTTTTTGCATCTTAAGGCAGGTATAGTATAATATCGTTTTCCAACATTGTTTTCTATTATGCTGGAGAAATATACTTTAGATATAAAGGAGGTAGAGAGTTTGCACGTGTATGGTTACGCGCGTGTTTCGGCAAAAGACCAGAATGAAGACAGGCAAATGCTTTCTCTTGCGGCATTCCCTGTAAAGCAAAAAAAAATTTTTTTGGATAAAATGAGCGGAAAAGATTTTAATCGCCCCCAGTACCAAAAGCTTATGGGAAAATTAAAACCGGGAGATACATTAGTGCTCCATTCAATTGACCGCCTGGGAAGAAATTATGAGGAAGTCATAGAGCAATGGCGGTATATTACAAAAGTACGAAAAGTAGATATTGTGGTACTGGATATGCCGCTCCTGGATACGAGGAAAGGGAAGGATCTTACCGGGACGCTGATTGCGGATATTGTTCTGCAGCTCCTTTCTTATGTCGCGCAAACAGAACGGGAGAATATCAAGAAACGGCAGGCAGAGGGAATTGCCGCTGCGAAAAAAAGGGGAGCTCGTTTTGGCAGACCCAAAAAGCCTGTGCCGGTAGAATTTGAAGAAATCGCGGACCAATGGATGGATGGAAAAATAAGCGCAAGGGAAGCTGGAAAAAGATTGAATGTTACGCATAATACATTTTTAAGATGGATTCGCGCAAAAAAAAATTATTGAGAAAATGGTATAAAATGTAGACATTTTATACCGAATCAAAATTTGTGTGATTTAAAATGTAGACATTTAAATCCACATGAATTATACTGAATATTACATTAAAATATTGTCTTTTGACAGAATAATGTATATTTTGAGGAAATAATGTGTATGTTTTCTATTGGTTCAAAATGTCTACGTTTTAAACCAATGATAGAAAGAGGCGGGTATTTCCAGACGCAGGGGCTCCAAGGAGGGAAAACATTGGCATATTTAGAAAAAAAGGTAGGTCTGTTAGATGTATTAGCGAAAAAACTTCGCTGCGAATATCTTTCCCAATTGCGTAAAACAAAACTTCGGATGACACTCAAAGAAGCTTTGGTTGAAATTGATCCGTTAGATTATGGCATCTCTGAGTGGAATGACGCGATACAATATATTACGGATGAAAAAATAATATTTGAAAATGTAAAACAAGCGAAAGAGTATTTTTTGGCGCAGCTTGAAAAAATGTCAGATTTATTAAAAAAATAAGAATGATTAAAAAAGTCTGTTGAAAAATACAGACCTTTTTATGTTTTGCAGATGCCTTTCTATTAAAATTATATAATTATATGTTTTTTCGGTAAGCTGCCGGTGTGACACCGAAGGCTTTTTTAAATGCGCGATGAAAATTACTAAGATCATGGAAACCGGATCCTTCTGCGACTTCTTGTATAGTCAAAGTTTTGTTGCGCAAAAGTGCGCATGCCTTTTTCAGGCGTAAGTGAAGCAAAAGGTCGCCGAAAGAACGCCCGGTATTTTCTTTTACCATATGCTGTAGCCTGCTGAGGCTGTAATGAAAGCGGGCTGCCGTTTCCTGCAGAGAAGCCGTTTTATAATGATCAGTAACATAATTCAATACGTCTATGGTATTGCCGGAAAGCTCGCCCACTCCGTTAAAGACAAAGTCTTGCAGGTGGAAGCGAAGCAGCCGCAGGCAAAGCCACTCGAATTGGTTGTTTAGGAGCAGGGCGGAATAATCATCTTTTACCAGACTATCAAGATACATCTGGTAAATCCAGTCGGCGAGCTGCGTATCTTCCGTCGTATGAAAATGAAGATAGCCGCCTTGCTTTTTGCCGTAGATGATATGTGCGAAAAACGCGGATAACAGATCGTTATGGTTTAAAAGCGATAAAAAAACCGTATCAAACGTTGACTGCCGCGCAATGATATGGAATACAATGCAATCATCATCGAAAATATTCATGCGGTGCCACGTACCAGGGGCATGTAAAAATAAATCGCCCGTGCTAATTTTATATGGCGTATCCCCAATGAATTCCGTACAACGCCCCTGATAAACATACACAAATTCGATAAATTCATGGCTGTGATTTTTTACCGGCATATAGCGCGGATGAAGCTGAATTCTGACGTCTGCGTTTTCGGGGATCATGATATCTTCACCAAACTGATTGATGCGGTCAGAAAACTCCGCATATAGGGTGGTTTCATCTTCGCGGAATGCATGAATATCAAAATTCTGCACTTTATCTATGGAATAATTCGAAGAAACCAGTGGATCAAGGGCGAGACCCTGCTGGTAAAAATATTTACATAATTGTTCATTGGGCGTAAGTGGGATATGCAGCATAACAAATCACTCCTCTTATCAATATACCATAAAAACCGGCAGGATATGCAATGTTTTTCTATGCTTTTCCTTGATACCATAAAGGCAGGAAAGAAAAGGGAGGCTTTGATATGATAAAGAAAGCGAGCGAAGAAAAATTGAACGTGAAGCCGGTGTTTATCGCGCTGGTTCATAAATATTTTTATGAAGGACCGTGCCGTTTTGGAAAAGGCGATGCGCTTCAGCCGGGTTATGACGAGATTTTGGAACGAGAAATGTATAAACAGTTTCAGAAAGACGTCAAAGAATATATGCCGCAGGAAGTAAATCTTCTTGCGCCTGTTTATGTAGAACGTACAGATGATTGGAATCAAGAGGAAGCGATGTACGAAAAGATCATGGAAGACAATGAAAAAACGGATCTTTATCTGTTCCGCACCTATATCGGACGTAACGAAATCGTATTAGAAACCGCACAGCGAACCCATAAACCAGTTACGGTTGTACCAACGTCATGTTGTGAGGTGCTTGCGCTTTCTGCGGCGCTTTCCAGCAGGGAATTGGAGTTTTATCCTGCGCGCACATGGACTGAATTGGAAGTAGATCTTAAGGCTTTACGCCTGCGCAAAATTTTACGTAATGCGAGCGTGCTCTTGAGTTCGCGGTTTAACTCAACCATGTCTTTTTCCAGCGTGGATACGTTCTGTTCGCTGGACGAAGTGACGAATAAACTGGGGGTGTGGTTCCGCTATAAAAACATCCATGAGTTGATGGATCAGATGTCGCCTGCGTGTGAGGGTGGAAATCCGACTACTCCCGGGCGGAAGACTCCCGATTTGACGCAGGAGGATATAGACGAGGCAAGCCGTTTGACAGACGAAATGATTGCCGGTGCAAAAGAGGTACATATTGACAGAAAGTTTTTGGTAAATTCACTGGTGGCATACCTTACAGTGAAAAAAAATCTTGAGTTGGCGGATTGTAACGCATTTACCGTACCATGCCCGGACGTATGCTCCACAAGGCGGATCAACGAACAGCAGTTTACGTTTTGCCTCACGCATTCCCTATTAAACGAGCAGGGGATTCCATCGGCGTGCGAGTATGATATCAATGCGTTGCTTTCCATGCTGCTGCTGACAGGCGTTTCTTATAAAGCGCCTTACATGGGAAATTGTGTGCCGCTGCCAATGGAAAATGGAAAGTTGAATCGTGACGCAGTAGAAAGTTCGTTTTTTGTACACCGGGAAGATTTAGATTTTATCGGGGATACCAGCGATTTGTATGTGATTGAGCATTCTACACCAAATCGAAAATTGAAAGGCTTGGATGGAAGACAGGCAGATTATGCTATCCGTCACTTTGCCTATGAACAAGGCTTTGGCGCAGTTTTACGTTATGATTTCCGCAAAGATGTAGACCAGGTGATTACGATGACGCGGTTTTCGCCGGATGTAAAGAAACTTTTCGTCGGAAAAGGGACGATCGTCGGTGGGGGCGGTTATGATTACGACAACTGCAACACGTCGGTGTTTTTTAAACCGGAGGATCAGAAGACGTTTTATGATGCACAGAAATATGTGGGGAATCATATGCCCCTTATATACGGCGATTATACCCGTGAACTGGAACGGCTCGGAGAGATCCTTGGTTTGGAAGTCATCAAGGCGTAAGGAAAATGGCGATGGAACTGAAAGAAAAACTCTTGCAATCGAAAAAAGCAGCCGCGCACGAGGCAGACGTTATTCTTGCGAAGAAGGAACCGTCAATAGTATTTTTGAACCAGCATATTAAACGGTATTTGTTTTGCCGGTTTATGCTGGAGGAAGGCGAATGTACTTCCGATAACATTGATGAGCTTTGTCGTGTCAGTATCGCCAAAAGCCTGAAGATTGGAAAAGAACTTTTGAAAGAGGTGGATATTGCGACGAGCTGCGAGGGGGCAACTTCTGCGACTATTAAAAAAGTATTGTTTTTTATGGCGCTACAGCGGGAATTGGGGATGCGGCTTTCCCCGGACGAGATTGCGCATGTTGAAACAATCAAGGATCTAGCAGAATTGATATTCTGTGAACTTTCCGGAAGATCAAAAAATGGAATTACATTAAAAGGAACATTGATATGAACGAAATTTCGTGTTGCCGGGATGATTTTCCGATTCTTCGCCGCAAAGTGTATGGAAAATCGCTTGTTTACCTGGATAACGCCGCCACTACACAGGTTCCGCTGCAAGTGACGGATGCATTATGCCATCATTATAGCAGGGAGCACGCTAATGTGCACCGGGGCATCCACTATTTGAGCGAAAGATCGACGCAGGCGATGGAAGAAGCGCGGGAAAGAATTGCGCGGTTTTTAGGCGCGGGAGCACCGGAAGAAATTATCTTTACACATGGGGCAACGGATGGGATCAATCTTGTAGCGGATGGTTTTGCGCCGATGATAAACGCGGGGGATGAAGTGATCGTTTCTGTACTGGAACATCATTCCAATTTTGTGCCTTGGCAGCAGCTTTGCTTGCGCAAAAACGCAAAATTTCGAGTGATCCCGGCACGCGATGGCGAATTTGATATTGCCGCATACCAGGAGATGCTGGGAAAAAAGACAAAGTTGGTGGCGGTAACGCAGGTGTCTAATCTGACAGGAACAGTGATGCCGTTGGAAGAAATAACACGGGCAGCGCATGAAAACGGCGCAGCTGTGTTGGTGGACGGTGCGCAGGGAACGCGGCACGGACAAACGAATGTGCGCGCGATGGATTGTGATTTTTATTGCTTTTCTGGGCACAAGATGCTGGCGACAACAGGCATTGGAGCGTTTTATGGAAAGCGAGAGTGGCTGGAAAGGCTGGCGCCTGCACGATTCGGCGGCGGCATGGTGGATAAGGTGACGGAAGCGGCAACCACGTTTGCACCGATCCCGGCGAGGCTGGAAGCGGGGACGCCGGACTTTGCGGGAGCAGTTGCGCTGGGCGCGGCAATCCGCTATTTGGAAGAAATCGGCGTCGTGGCGATCGCAGAACAAGAAGAAAAACTTTTGTGCTATGCGGAAACAAAGCTGAAATATATAAAAGGGTTGCATATTTTGGGAAAACCAAGGAAGCGTATAGGAGCGATCTCATTTTGGATGGAGGGCATCCATTCCTACGATCTTGCAAGCATACTAGATAAGTTGGGGATTGCCGTGCGCTCCGGAAGCCACTGCGCCCAGCCTGCACTGCACAGCTTTGGAATATCTGAAGCTGTACGCGTTTCTCCTGCATTTTATAATACAATGGAAGAAATTGATCTATTATGTGCCGGAATCGAGAAATCGGCCGCGCTACTGTGGAAATGGAAGAATGCAAATGACAATTTGTGAAAAAGAACAAAAATTTATAGCAGATTTCAATGAACTGGATGATTGGTTTTTGCAATATGAATACTTAATTGAATCTTCCTGTGGAATGCCGGAGTTGCCGGAGATCTTGAGGACGGGAAAAAACCGTGTGCCTGGGTGCCAGTCGGGTGTATGGGTGGACGTGAGCCGTAACGCCGGAAAAATATTAATCCGCGCACATAGCGACGCGCTGATTATTCGTGGAATTCTGGGGGTGCTTTTATCTTTATTAAACGGAAGGACCCCTGAAGAAATCGAACATTACCAAATGCGTTTTATAAAGGAGACACCACTCATGCAGCAAACCTCTACCGACCGTTTTCAAGGGATCTCGGCGGTATTGGCTGAGATTAAGGAGCGTATCAAAGAAGAGGGCGAAATTTGACGCAACAAAAAACAGGCAAAGAAATTTCCAGCCTGTTTTTTATCATGCGTTTTAAGCACAAAGGAAACTGGGAAAACTGCTTTTAATCCAGCTCCATCATTTTGGCTGTCACACCCTCCACCTTACTAAAGGAGGCAACCATCCGTTCTATTAAATCTTTCCCGCCGCAAGCTTGCAGGATGATAAGACCATCATCCGAACAATACTCTTCGCTGGTTTCATGCAGCCCAACCCGCATTTTGATGTTGCAGCCGTATTCGGTCAGCAGCTGCTGCAATTTCAGAGAATTGTGGGTACGGTGAGAGACACGAAGCCCAATAATGTAATAACAAGACATAACAAAATCCCCTTTCTATCATTTCTTATATTTTACCATAATTCGATGGAACGCAAACAACTTTTATCGGAAGGCTCTTGGAAAGTGTTACAAAAAGTTTACTTATTTCATGTAAAACCGTAACGAATTATGCTATAATATTTTCAGCTTACTATGCCGCGCAAGACCGGCAAAGCCGAAAAAAAAGAAACGGAAGGTAGCTTGCCTGTGGGTTTTTTCAGGAATAAACCGCTTATTGTAACGATCGTTGTTATTGTTGTGCTCGTTATTTTGTTAGCCGTGACAGGCGGCAACACTACGGCAACAGAAAGCACCAATGTGATAGGCGGTGCGTTTGTGCCGGTTCAAAAGTTCTTTTATGGGATTTCTGATTCGATCAATAGTTTCTTTGACGGGATTACATCGAATGGAGAAGCTGTGCAGCAAACGCAACAGCTTGATGAAGAGCTTGCGGCGCTCAAAGGGCAGATGAACAACTATGACGAGATGAAGGCAGAGAATGAACGTCTGCGTGAAATGCTCGATTATAAACAGAAAAATACAAGCCAGGAATTGAAAGTTGCGGCAGTTACGGGGAAAAATCCCGGTAATTGGTTTGATGTATTTACCATTGACGTTGGAAAGAACGACGGCGTAGAGGTTAACATGCCCGTTATTACACCGGATGGTCTTGTGGGAAGAGTTTCGGAAGTCGGGCTTAACTGGGCAAAGGTAATGGCGGTGATTGATGGGCGTAGCAATGTTGCGGCGATTATGGAACGTACCCGTGAGCATGGTGTTGTAAAAGGGAGCGTTTCGCAGAACTCACTGGACAGCAAATTATATATGAATTATCTGCCGCTCGCTTCGGATGTGATTGAAGGGGATAAAGTTCTTACTTCCGGGCTTGACGGGCTATTTCCGAAAGGGCTTTTGATTGGCATGGTGCAAACAGCACAGGATTCCGGTGAAAATGGAATGAATGTTGAGATCAAGTCTGCGGTTGATTTCCGCAGGTTGGAAGAAGTATTTGTCGTTCTCTCAGTAGACGGGGAGGCAACAGGAGCGGCGGAGACGCAACAAGGCTCGTCCTCTGCCGATATTGCACCCGCGCCCAGCACTTCGCCGGAAAGCGGCGCATCCGCATCGGCGGAAGCAAGCGCACCACAGGGTTAACGGGATATGAGATATATTATTTTAGTTATTATGAGTATATTAAGCGTGCTGATCTCGGGATCTGTGACAAGCGGGCTTACGATTATGGGAATACAGGTTGATTTGGTACTGCTGATTGCGCTTTCGTTTGCACTAGCGGAAAAGGGTGCAATGCCTATCATTTGGGCGGCGGCTACGGGATTGTTTATGGATGCGTTATATTCTATGTCACTTGGTCCTTATGCGCTTAGTTACGCGATCGCGACAGCAGCGGCTGTTTTTATATTGAGCAGGTTTGAAAAAATTAACATCTTGATTCTGTTTTTGGTGGGTGCGGGAGGATTTTTGATCAAGGAACTGGTTTTGGCGGGAGTTTCTCTGGGGCAAGGGGCGAACATAGACGGTTCGATCTTTGCAATTTTTGCAAGGGAGACGCTGCCCGGCATGTTGCTTAATGGCGCGTTGCTGTTTGTTGCATACTGGCTGATCGGTAAATTGATGAAGCGGGAATGGATGCGCCCGCGACCGTCTTATAATCTGGACGAGTTTTAAAAGTGTCCGCAAGCCATTGAATTGATGAGGAAAATGAATGTTAAAGAAACTGAAAAATAGATTTTTTATCAGCTTTACGGCGATCGCCGTTGCGTTTGTGTTGCTGATTGTTGGACTGGGAAACCTGACGCTTACGCAAAATAGCGAATTGACATCCCAATCAGAAGGTAAAAAAGTACGTACGATTACCTTAAAGGGGTCACGCGGCGAAATCACAGACGCCTCGGGCATCCCACTTGCTTACGATCAAAGCAGTTATGATATTGAGTTTGTAAAAGATCCGACTAAAACTACAACGACTGACCGTTCCTATTATACAGATGTTTTGATCCGCGCCATTAATCTGATCGAACAATGCGGTGGGGAAACAATCGATACTTTTAATATTGTAAAAAAAGAGGATGGCTCTTTTGCGTTTGATTTTGGTGTGACGGATGAGGCGGCTGCGGCAAAGCGCGAAGAAAACTGGCGTACCAATATGTATGTCTCTAAAACATCGACTCCGGATGTAATTTACCGTGACCTACGGATTAAATACCGTATCCCGGAAGAATATACCTATGAACAAGCGCGCAAACTGCTTTCTATTTGGCAGGAAGTTCAGCTTTCTTCTTACCGCGCCTATGTGCCGATTACCATTTGCAGTAATGTAGATATGAATACCGTAGCGGCGCTGGAGGGGAGCTCTGAAAATCTGGATGGGATTCAGGTTGCAGAGAGCCAGGTGCGCGTTTATCCGAAAGATGATGTTGCTGCTCATATCGTAGGGTATTTGGGAAAAATGGTAGATCAGAATACCATTGACGAATATGTAGCCAAGGGTTATTCCCAAGATGATTTGATTGGTGTGGCGGGAATCGAAAACACCATGGAGCAATACCTGACGGGGAATTCCACGGAAAAACAGGGAAGCCGCGAAGTGGAAGTAAACAGCCGCGGCAAGGTTATACAAGAGCTTTCTTATACGCCGCCGACATCCGGGGCTAATGTCCGTTTAACGATTGATCTGGATTTACAGATTGAAGCGGAAAAAGCAATTAAGGCAAATGTAGAGGAAGTTTATCAGCTTCAGTACGATAAGTATTATAACCCTCAGACAGAGGAAGAAGTTAAAAAACGTGAGAAATATGATGAGGAACTGGATAAACGTACATTGAAGGATGGTCAGACCAGTAACTTTGACAAACTGAATCTGGCAAAATCCGGCGCGCTTGTGGTGCTGGACGTAAAGACGGGCGATGTACTTGCGCTTGCCAATTATCCTTCTTATGACGCGAATATTTTCACCGATGGGATTTCTACGGAACAGATGGAAGCACTGGCAAACGATCCGGGCGCACCGCTGTTTAACAAGGCGATTTCTTCCAAGGGGATTCCCGGATCTATCTTTAAGATGGTCACCGGTGTAGGAGGCTTGATGGAAGGCGCAATTACGCTGGATACCTATATTTCCTGCCAAGGAGAATACCGAGACGCCGTAAACGATGATTGGCACGGGCAAACGCCTGCCTGCTGGACGAAGTACCCCTCCAACCATGCCGATCAGACGATTGTGCAGGGACTTGCGCATAGCTGCAACTATTTCTTTTATACGGTTGCAGACAGAATGGGGATTGATAACGTTGTGAAATGGGGCGAAAATTTTGGGCTCACGAAACCGACCAACATTGAATTGCCTTCCGAGGCGGTCGGGCAGGTGGGAAGCCAGGATGTTTTATATGACCCGACAAAACCCGTAAACGAGCAGAAAACAGCTACGCCGGTATTGGTAAAATCCGCGATTATGGGATTGCTTGAAGATTATGGAACACAGCGCGGCGTCACTTATACGGCAGAGCAGATTTCGAGCACGGCGGATAAACTGATTGACTTGGTCGGTCCTGTGCTCTATGAAGAAGGCACTATGACGCTTGGGAAACAGATCAGGGCGGTGCTGGAGGAAGAATTGGAAATTCCGGGAACCGTTGCTTCCAACCGTGGATGGGATAATGACATCAATGGTTATCTAAAACAGCTTAAATGGAACCGGGTACAGACGATTGTCGCGGGGATCGGCGCAAACTATACCACGATTACACCGATTGCAGCAGCACGGTATATCGCTTCGCTGGTAAACGGCGGTTATGTTTACGATGCGCATATCGTGGACAGCATTGTGGATCAGGACGGAACGGTCATCGAAGAAACACAGCCGCAGGTTTTCAATAAAATCGATGCGCCCGAGGATTACTTTAACGCAATTAAAAAAGGTATGAAGAGCGTGGTAAACGAGGAAGACGGCGGTACGGCGGCAGATGCGTTCAAAAATACGGATGGTACGGACTGGAAGTATCTGGACGAAATCGGCGGGAAAACCGGTACCGGCAAAGTATCGGAAGTGATCGATTTGGAAAGTAACGCGTGGTTTGTAGCGTTTGCGCCATATGACGATCCCCAGATTGCGGTGGTATCCTATATTCCGAATGGGCTTGGCGGGTCGCACGCGATTCCGGCGGCGCGGGATATCATTGAATATTATCTGGACGGGCAGGCGGAAAATACCCAGGAGCAGGCAGAAACAGTGCCTTCCAGCAACCAAATTGTCCCGTAAAAAGAATTTGCCTCCAACATTATTATCATGTATAATATAATGCGTGGTTCTATGGGATGCGCCAGGTGGCGCGAATGATGGACATCATATAACGGTGCAGCTGGAAGGATGGGAAATACAATGCAGAATATTATTACAATTAAAGGAAAAGAGGATGGTCTGGAGATTAATCTGGACGAGAAATCTACCTATCCTGTCCTGCGTGAAGAGTTAATGGTAAAACTCAAAAAGAATAAGGATTTTTTTCGGAACAGCGATACAAAAATTGTATTCCGCGGTAAAAAGATCTCTAAAGCGCAGCAAATGGAGCTTTCGCGTGTCTTTTCCATGGATTATGGGATCAGGGACGTATCATTTGGAGAAAAAGAAGGTGCACTCAAAGAAGCGGAACTCACGATAGAGCATGCGGCTGCAATGCCGGCGCATAAACCGGATGATTTTTTCGACGAAGTTGATTTGGTTTCTAATTCTTATTTTGACGCACAGTCTATCTTTATTAACAATACTATCCGCAGCGGTCAGCGTATCGAATGCGAAGGAGATATTGTGGTAATTGGAGACGTTAATCCGGGTGCGGAGGTAATTGCGGGAGGAAGTATTGCGGTGTTTGGCAAACTGCGCGGTCTTGCGCATGCCGGTTGTTCCGGGAGGACGGATGTCTGCGTTGCTGCGATGAATATGTGTCCCAAACAGCTTCGTGTTTCGGGGCGTGTCGTTACCTTCCCAGGTGCAAGGGAAGATGTACAAGGGGCGGAAATTGCGGAACTGAAGGATGGTAAGGTTGTAATCAGGCCTGTAAATACACGGTAGACGATCGTACGTTTGTCAGGAACAAATTGGTTTTCTGCGCGGGAACGCGAAAGAAAAAACAATGAGCGAGGGGATACCCCAAGGGGAACAGCGTGTGCTCCTTGGGAAGCGGTGTAAGCTGCGTAACTAAGTGTAGGGGAAGTAAATATATGGAAAATGTTATTGTAATCACATCCGGCAAGGGTGGCGTCGGGAAAACAACGACAACGGCTAATTTAGGCACAGGACTTGCGATGCAAGGCAAAAAAGTGGTTTTGGTGGATACGGATATCGGGCTACGTAACTTAGATGTTGTCCTTGGGCTTGAAAATCGGATCGTGTATGATCTGGTGGACGTAGTGGAAGGCACTTGCAAGATCAAGCAGGCCTTGATTAAAGATAAACGGTACGAAGGACTCTACCTGCTTCCGGCGGCGCAGACGCGGAATAAAATGGCTGTTACCCCCGAGCAGATGAAAGAGCTGATCGGCGAGTTGGAAAAAGAATTCGATTATGTTTTGATCGACTGCCCGGCTGGAATTGAACGCGGGTTCAAAAACGCTGTGGCAGGTGCAAAATCGGCAGTAGTAGTGACGGTTCCGGAAGTATCTTCAGTCCGTGATGCGGATAGGATTATTGGGCTGTTATCGGCAAACGGGGTAGAAGATGTACGCCTTTTGATCAACAGGCTGCGCCCGGATTTAGTTCGAAAGGGTGACATGCTTGCCATTGACGATACGCTTGAAATTCTCGGGATCGATTTGATTGGCGTCGTACCGGAAGATGAGATGATTTTCCGTTCTTCTAACCTTGGCGAACCTGCCGTGACAGACAAAGCCTCTCAGGCGGGCGAGGCATATCGAAATGTAACGCGCCGTATCATGGGAGAGGATGTTCCGATGATGAACCTGGAGCAAAGCACAGGCTTCTTCGGCAAGCTGAAAAGGCTCTTCTCGAAATAACGGAGGTTTATGGGCATGGGGTGGTTTTTTAATCGTAAAAAGAGCAGTCAGGTCGCAAAAGACAGGCTTAAGCTTGTTTTGATCTACGACCGTGCGGGCACAACGTCTAATAATGATATGATCAATATGATCAAGCGGGATATTATGCAGGTGATTTCCAAATATGTGGAAATTGACGAATCGGAATTTGAAATTGATTTTAAAAATGTTCAGAACGAAGAGGAAGAGGGAATGTCTTCGCAAATCGCTATGAATATTCCGATTAAAAAAGTGAAACAGATGGTTAAAAACGCCGGAAAGTAACATTTGCCTGTTGATATGGAAGGAAAGCCCGCGCCTGCGTGCGCGGTCTTTTTATAAGAAGAGTAAACCCGCGCACAATCGAAACGGAAAGTGGAGATATGAACGGAAAATTAATCAATAAAAACATGTGGAAATATGTGGACTGGTTCCTCGTGGTCATTATTTTTATCCTCGTAGGATACAGCCTTCTTTCTATTATCAATGTAACAGCAAGCCCCTTCACAGGGGATGAACAGGGCTTTGCCGAATTTTTTGCAAACCTGAATTTGGGGGACGCAGCCAAACAATTTATGTTTTTCGGCATTGGTTTGGTATTGATGTTCCTTATTATGCTGATGGATTATCATAATATCCCGCATTTCACCAACCTGATCTATTGGGCGGGCATCGCACTTCTGGTTGCGGTTCGGATTTTTGGCAGTGAAAGAAACGGGACTGTGGGATGGTTTTCTATCGGAGGATTTGGGTTTCAGCCTGCGGAGTTTTGTAAAGTAATCATAATTGTGGTACTCGCCAAAGTGCTTTCCGATCAGACGGAAGGGAACGAGGACGGCATCCGGACGTTTCGTCAGGTGTTACCGGCTTTGTGGAGGCTTGCAATCCCTGTAGTGCTCATAGTATCGCAGCCGGATATGGGAAATGCAATGGTATATTTGTTTATCTTTGTCATTATGCTTTTTATGGCAAAAACAAATTGGCGCGTATGGTTGATTCTATTAGCTTTTGCGGTGGCGGTTCTGGTCATATACCTGGTTTACATTAAACAAACTGGCAGTTATCAGTGGACGAGGCTCCTTGCGTTTTTTAATCCGGAATCTCAGGTAGTACAGGCAAATGACGCCACACTCCAGGTAGATCAGGCAAAGATGGCGATTGGATCGGGAGGGATGTTTGGAAAGGGGGTCTTTGTTCCAGGCTCACTTTCTCAGCTCGGTTATGTCCCGGAACACAGTAATGACTTTATTTTTGCGGCAACGGTAGAAGCATTTGGCTTTATCGGCGGTTTGCTGCTGATTCTTCTTTACTTTGCATTGGTTGGACGTACTTTTATGTTATCATTACGGGCAAAGGATGATTTTGGAGCTTATATTATCATTGGTGTGACTGCCATGATGGTGATTCAAGTTGTGGAAAATATTGGTATGAATGTTGGGATTTTGCCTGTCACGGGTATTACACTTCCGTTTTTCTCTTATGGGGGATCCAGCATGCTCACAAACTGCGCTGCATTTGGGCTGGTGTTATGTGTGGATATGCGCAGACAGCGCTGGCAGGGGCAATAAAAACCGGAGATTCGTTCGGGGAAAGAATGGAGAAAAAATTTGAGTTTGCTCGATCATGTTGAAAAGCCTGCAAGATATGTGGGCGGGGAATTGAATTCGATGATCAAGCAGGGAGCGGAATTGAATTTCGCGCTTTGCTTTGCCGATACCTACGAGGTGGGAATGAGCCATGTAGGGATTCAGGTATTATATGAAGTAATCAACAAAATTGACGGTGTATGGGCACAGCGCGTGTTTTGCCCATGGGTGGATATGATGGCAGCGCTGCGGGAAACCGGTGAGCCGCTACGTTCACTGGAAGGGAAAAAACCGCTGCATGAATTTGATATAGTAGGGATAAACTTATCTTACGAAATGTGTTATTCCAATGTTCTTGCCATGCTTGATTTAGGTAAGATTCCGCTTTTGCAGTCCCAGCGCACAGATGAGGATCCGATTGTAGTAGGCGGGGGAGCTTGCGTTGCAAATCCTGAACCGATTGCCGATTTTTTTGATCTATTTGTCATTGGCGAAGGGGAACAGGCAGTACGCGAGTTATGCGCGCTTTATCAGGTGCGTCAAAAAGAAGGATGGACGCGGCAGGAATTTTTGCGCCGGGCGGCTATGATGGATGGAATTTATGTGCCGTCACTTTATGATGTTTCGTATCATGAAGACGGAACTGTACAAGCGGTCACGCCAAAACATGGTGCGCCTGCGAGAATATCCAAGCGTTTTATTGAGGATTTTAATGGGGAACAAGCGGTGACAAAACCGATTTTGCCTTATGTTAATACGGTGCACGACCGCTGCGTATTGGAGATCATGCGTGGATGTCCAAGAGGTTGCCGTTTTTGCCAGGCGGGGTTTGCTATGCGCCCGGTACGGGAACGGCGCGCGGCAACGATCATGGAGCAAGCGAGAACGGTGATTGCAGCAACGGGGTATGATGAGATCTCGTTGTCTTCACTTTCATCCGGGGACTATTCGGAGATCGACCCGCTGGTTGCAGGACTGATTCATGAATTTGAGGAGCAAAGGGTCTCGGTTTCGCTGCCATCTTTGCGCATTGACAGCTTTGAAAAAGACTTTGCAAATCAGCTCCAGCAGGTAAGAAAAACTGGACTGACCTTTGCGCCGGAAGCAGGAACGCAGCGGCTGCGTGATGTTATCAACAAAAATATTGCGCACGACGATATCCTTCATTCGGTGACCCGCGCGTTTGAAGGCGGAGTCAATACTGTAAAATTATATTTTATGATCGGGCTACCGACCGAGACGTATGAAGACCTAGATGGGATTGCATCCCTCGTAAAAGAAATTCGGGAGGCATTTTATGCAATGCCCAAAGAAAAACGGCATGGTTTTGTGACGATCACGGTTTCGGCATCGTGTTTTGTGCCCAAGCCATTTACTCCGTTTATGTGGGAAGCGATGGACAGCATAGAAACGTTGCAGGGAAAACAACAATATTTGCGCAGTAAACTGAAGATCAAGGGTGTGAAGTTCAATTATCATGATGCAAACCTCAGTTATCTGGAAGGGGTACTTGCACGCGGAGACAGGCGCCTTGCACCGGCACTGCTGGAAGTTTACCGCAATGGCGCGGCGTTTGATGCATGGCATGAGTATTTTTCGATGCAACGGTATTTGGACGCATTCGAAAAAACCGGAGTGGATCCTGCGTTCTATGCGCAGCGAAAACGCGACCCTGAAGAAACAGTGCCTTATGCTCATATAGATTTTGGGATAACGCCGGCTTTCTTAAAAAAAGAACGGGAAAAGGCGTATGCTTGTACAACAACGCCGGAGTGTAGAGAAAAATGTGCCGGATGCGGGCTGCAGTCTGTCTGTAGCTTTGTAAAAAGAGGATCAGGGCAAAAGGAAACGGAATGAACGAAGAAAAACATAAAATGATTATTCAATACAGTCGCAACGGAGCGGCGAGATATATTTCCCATCTCGATATGCAGCGTGCTTTTGGGCGTGCTGTTAGGCGCGCAAAATTGCCGGCCTGTTATTCCAAAGGGTTTAACCCCCATATTATTATGTCTTTTGCATCGCCGCTTTCCGTTGGCTATGCTACTGAAGGGGATTATCTGGAGCTGCCTTTGGCGGTCGTGATGGATCCGCAGGAAATCAAGGATGCCCTAAACGCGGTGATGCCTCCTGACCTTCGGATCATAGGCGTACACGAAATGGGGGAGCCATCAAAGAAACTGATGGCGCAAAATTACAGCGCGTCATACAGCATATATTTTCATTTTGAAAATGAAGCAGATTGTGATACAATGAAAGATGCAGTAAAAGTGCTGTACAAAGCCAAAAATTATCTTGCGACGGATCGGCGAGGAAAAGAGATTGACATTCGTCCGCTGGTGTTTTCGGTAGATGCGCAAAATGGGCGCCAGGTTAATTGTAAGCTGAAAAATGCGTCGGATGGGGCGCTGAACCCTGCTGTTCTTGCCACCGCTCTTCTAAAGGAAGCGGGAGTGCAGGCGGATTATGATATTTGCAGGGAAGATTGCTTTGCTTTGGAAAACGGAAAAGAAGTTCCGTTTAGTAGGGCTTTTCGGGCGGAATAAGGCTAGGTTTGCCGAACCCGCGGAAGAAAAACCCATTATATAAATTTGAAATATTTGAAAATAAGGAGTTTTTGATGATTAAAAAAATTATAGCCGATGCCAACACGCATGAAGCGCGTGTCGCTTTGCTTGAAGATAACGACCTTGTTGAAATTCAAGTGGAAATGCGCGGCAAAGAGCGCCTTGTGGGGAATATTTACAAAGGTCGCGTAGCAAACATTCTTCCGGGAATGCAGGCTGCGTTTGTTGATGTTGGCCTCGATAAAAACGCTTTTTTATACGCAGGGGATATCCTGTGTGACGAATCGGATTTTATTTTCGATGAAAACGGCGATGAAGGACAAATCAAAAAGAAGCTGGAAGTTCCTAATATTAAAGAACTATTAAAGCCGAATCAGGAAATTATGGTGCAGGTATTAAAGCAGCCGGGTGGAAACAAAGGTGCGCGCGTGACAACGCATATTACGCTTCCCGGAAGGCTTTTGGTGCTGATGCCGACAGTAGATCATGTAGGCGTTTCGCGCAGGATTGAAGATGAAGCAAAGCGCGAGGGTCTGAAAGAATTGATTGCTTCTGTAAAACCGGCAGGAATGGGCGTGATTGTGCGTACAGTAGCACAAAACGCAAAATATGAAGAAATTGAAGCTGAATTGCGTTTCTTGGTACGGCTATGGCAAAAAGTACAGGAAAAGTCGGATTTTGTAACAGCGCCGCGGCTGATCCATGCGGAAGAGACACTGCTTTTTCGTACGGTGCGCGATATGTTTACTGCAGATGTCGAAGAATTCATTATTAACGATAAGGATTATTATGAGAAGGTCAAAGCGGTCGTTAATATTTTATCGCCAACGATGCAGGACAGGCTAAAGCTTTTTGAACAGCCGGGCAATATTTTTGATTATTTTAATATTGAAGATAAAATCGGGAAAGCGCTCCAACGTAAAGTGTGGATGAAAAACGGATGTTATCTTGTGATTGACGAAACGGAAGCGCTTACGGTGGTGGATGTCAATACGGGAAAATATATCGGTGAGGATAACCTGCAAGACACCATTTTGAACGCGAATATCGAAGCTGCCAGCGAAATCGCAAAGCAACTTCGGCTGCGTGATATCAGCGGAATCATTGTGATTGACTTCATTGATATGGAAGATGACGCAAACAAAATTAAAGTTGTAGAAGCCCTCAACGAAGCATTGAAAAAGGATCGTACCAAATCGAATGTTCTCGGAATGACAGAGCTTGGTCTGGTAGAAATGACCCGTAAAAAAACCAGACGGAAGCTTTCTGCGCTTACGCAGACATCTTGCCCGTGCTGCAACGGAAGCGGAAGAGTTTATAATTTGGAAAATATGGCGATGCGTGTGCGCAGGGAGATTATCCGTACAGTACAGCCGGAGGAATCCGGGATGTATGTCGTAGAAGTAAACGATGCGCTTGCGGATTATATTATCGGACGGAATAACCAAAACCAGGCGATTCTGCCGCATTATGAAAATGTACACTTTTTTATCCGCAGCCTGAAAAATGCAAATCCGGAACAAATTGTCTTAAAGCCAATCACCGATAAAAACGCGCTTTCCGGGACACAGGTTTTTTGTTGACACGATGGGCGTGGTATGGTAACATATTTAATTGAGCCGCTCGCATAGGCAATTAACGCGCGAAGATGTTTTTGCGGGCCAAACGCGGCGAGACTGGGCAAGGGAGGTAAAGCACATGTATGCAATCATTCAGTCAGGCGGAAAGCAATATAAGGTTGAAAAAGGCACCGTTGTCAAAGTGGAAAAACTTGATGCGGAAGTAGGCAGCGAAGTAACATTCGAAGCGCTTCTGACGGCGTCCGGCAAGACGATTAAAGTCGGAAAACCTGTTGTAAAAGGCGTGACGGTAACGGGCAAAGTTTTGGCGCAGGACAAAGAGAAAAAAGTCATTGTGTTCAAATACAAACCTAAAAAAGATTTTAGGAAAAAACAAGGCCACAGGCAGCCGTATACAAAAGTTGAGATTCTTTCGATCGGCGCTGCGGAAAAAGAAGCTGACGAACAGGCAGCTGAGTAAAATTTAAGGCGAACCGAGACAAAGTGAGGTGGAATAAATGGCACATAAGAAAGGTGTAGGTAGTTCGAGAAACGGACGTGATTCTGAATCCAAACGCCTGGGCGTAAAACGTGCTGACGGTCAATATGTTCTCGCGGGTAATATCCTCGTGCGCCAGAGAGGCACGAAGATCCATCCGGGTAACAACGTGGGTCGTGGCAGCGATGATACATTGTTTGCTCTGGAGAGCGGCATTGTGAAGTTTGAGCGCAAAGGCAGAGATAAAAAACAGGTAAGCGTATACGCGAACTAACAAAAAAATATAAACAGGTGATACTGAGAAGTGCGCCTGTTTTTTTTATGTTAAAATGTGAATTAATTTCATAAAATGTGCAATATTTATTTCGCTACGCACATTTGTGCAGAAAATCGACGAAAAAGTTTTATTTGCAACATATTTTTTCAAGATGAAATCGGGTATAATAGATTCTAACCTACGCGGTGTATGCGTCGGGAATACAAGGTTTGAAGGATGATGAAAGATGAAAAATACGGAATGTCTGCTTGGAATAGATATGGGAACAAGCAGCGTAAAAGTGGGTCTGTTTGATGTGCATGGGGAGCCAATTGCGTTTGCAGACGCGACATATCCGTTATATACGCCAAAATCCGGCTGGGCAGAGCAAAAGGTTGACGAATGGTGGACGGCAGTATGTACTGCGACCAGAGAACTCATGAAAAAAAGCGGGGTTTCTCCCTCGGCTATTTTCGGTATGAGCATAGATACTACTTGTTGTACGGTGCTCATGGCTGACGAAAATATGAATATACTGCGTCCGGCGCTGATGTGGATGGATGTGCGTTCTTCGCGACAGGCAAAAGCGATTACAAAAACGAATGACCCCGCGTTGAAGGCAAACGGTTATGGCAATGTTTCAGCAGAATCTATGCCTGCAAAAGCTCTTTGGCTTAAGCAAAATGAACCGGAATTATATGCAAAGGCAAAATATGTTTTTGAATGTACGGATTGGCTGATGCATATGCTGACCGGCGAGCTTGCAGCAAGTATCGATACGACTGCGCCGCGTTGGTATTATGATCGCCCGAACGGCGGTTGGCCGGTATCTTTTTATGAGCGTATTGGTCTTGGGGATCTTTTAGAGAAATTTCCAAAAGATGTGATTGACCTTGGGACGCCGGTGGGCAGGCTGACGCAAAAAGCAGCGGATGATTTGGGGTTGGTTGCAGGGATTCCCGTAGGGGAAGGCGGCGCGGATGCGTTTGTCGGCATGGTAGGACTGAATGTTGTGCGCCCGGGCAGTATTGCGATGATTACCGGAACGTCGCACCTGCATCTTGGACTTACAGAAAAGGAAATGCATTCCAAAGGAATGTGGGGGTCTTACCCGGATGCTGTGATCCCAGGTCTGCAAATGATCGAAGGGGGTCAAACCTCGACGGGGGCGATTGTCAATTGGTTTAAAACAAATTTTTGTGCAAATATTGCAGCAGAGGCAAAAGAACGTGGATGCAGTGTATATGATCTGCTGAACGAAGGCGCGGAGAAACTGCCGGTGGGCGCAGATGGACTGTTGGCTTTGGATTATTTTCAGGGGAACAGAACGCCATATGCCGACCCAGATGTGCGCGGTATGTTTTATGGACTTTCTATTGGACATACGCCATATCATATGTATCGTGCTATCATTGAATCTATTTGTTTTGGGACGGAAGCTATTATGCAGACATTCCGTGACGGCGGTATGAAGCCTGACGGCATTTATATTTCCGGCGGCGCAGTGAAAAGCAAGTTTTGGACGCAAACGCATGCGGATGTTTGTAACTTGCCGATTTTGATTCCGAAGGTTACAGAGGCGCCTTGCCTTGGTTCTGCAATTTTAGGTGCGGTCGCGAGCGGGGTCTATCCTGATATCCAAACTGCGTCGGCGAATATGGTTACGATTCAAAATAAGGTAGAGCCTAATAAGGAACGCCACGAAGCATACCGGTTTTATTTTGAAAAATATCAAGAGGCGTATCAAACGTCTAAGAATTGGATGCACGATGTTACAACACATGGAAATATATGAGGCCTTAATAAAACAGAAAGCGGCAACTGTATAGTTGCTGCTTTTTTCATGTAAAACGATGTCAAATGTGAACGTGATAACAAAATTATAACATTTGACATAATATGAAGCGGTTGGTATAATATAAAAAAAGAAGATGAACATGTCGTTTGAAAAGTGACGGGGTTTGAGGAGGCAGTATGGAAGCGCGGATCGATCTGAGCAACAGCAAAAAAGCAACGCAATATGAGCAAATGATTCAGATTGCGAAAATGTATTATATTGACGATATGTCACAGCAACAAATTGCGCAAAAAGTGAACATGTCTAGATCCAATATCTCACGTATTCTGAAATCCTGCAAGGAACTAGGAATTGTTGAAGTCCGAATCAACGAGGTTTCTCTGCGGTCTTTTGAAATCAAGAAAAAACTAAAGAACCGTTTTGGGATTAGAAACTTGGTGATTTCGCCCCGGGTAAACGATCATGAGGTAAGCGCCGAAAATGTTGGGATTGCAGCGGCGCGGTATATGGAAAGTATCTTAACAGACAATATGAGCGTAGGAATCGGTTGGGGTTCCAGCGTATATAAGATGGTGAAGGCATTTTCGCCTATGGTGCTCAATAATGTGCAGATCATTCAGCTGATGGGTGGCACGCGAATCAAGGAAGCCTATAAAGATGGAGTACAGCTTACTTCGGATTTTGCTGAGAAGACAGGCGGGACACCGTATATCTTGAATGCGCCTTTGCTCGTTACAAATCGAAAGGTGCGGGATCTGTTTATTGAAGAAGGCGGAATTAAAGACCAGCTTGAGATGACAAAACGTATTGATGTTGCGGTTGTGGCGCTAGGCAGCAATCTGCCTGCAAATAATGCGATGGTTTGGGCGAATTTTATGACGCCGGAGCAATCACAAGAGCTTTATGATTCCGGACTGTATTCCCATATCTTAGGGCAGCATATTGATATCCGCGGAAAAATTGGGGATACGGAGCTCAATGACCGTGTGGTGGGAATTAATATCAATACATTCAAAAAAATTCCGCTGAAAGTAGGGATCGCGGTGGGGGAAGTAAAAGTAAAACCCATTGTATCGGCGTTGATGGGAGGCTTTTTGGATACGCTGATCACTGATGAAATTACAGCGTTCCAGGTAGAGGATTATGCGGCAAGAAAAGGGCTTTATAAACCTTTTTAGATAGAATACCAGCAAAACATTAGGAGAGTGGCAAATGCATAAGGTGGCGGCAAGTATTTTAACATGTAACAACGCTTATTTGGGGGAGGGCGTGCTCGCAGCGCAAAAAGGAGGCGCTGATCAACTTCATATCGACATTATTGAAGGCAGATATGCAAATAATTTTTCCTTTGGTCCAAGGACGGTAAGTGATTTGAAGGAGATTATGGATATTCCGCTGGAAGTACATTTTGAGCTTTATGATCCGCAGGATTACATTGATGTATTTGTACAGGCGGGCGCAGATATGATTACGATCCAACTTGACGGGTGTGCGTGTCCTATTCAGGCTCTGAATAAAATCAAAAGGCACGGCTTAAAAGCCGGTATGGCTCTGAAACCAAATGAGCGGGTAGAAGATTTGGAATATCTTGCGCGTCATTTGGATTATATGATTATGATGAGCGTGGAACCGGGATTCGGCGGTCAGGAGTTTGAAGAAGCGGTATATGGAAAAATCAACAGGGCAAAAGAACTTTTTGCAACGCTTGGTTATGAAATGCCGATTTATGTGGACGGCGGCGTGAATGAAAAAACAGCACCTAAACTGCTGGAAAGCGGTGCGGATGTATTGATTACGGGTTCTTCCGTTTTTTCCAGCAATTGTATGACGGGACAAGAAATCGAGGATAAGGTGCGGTATTTTAAGAATCTGTAAAAGAATAAAGTATGCAGCCGGTTTTATGCGAAAGGCTGTACTTTGGATCATTGTAAATAAAAAAACCGTTTTATTTTAAAAACGGTTTTTTTATTATTTATAGAGAAAAGTAACATGAAAAAAATCATGTATTTTGCATATAAGGGGAAAGGGTTCCGCCCCCGGGAAGAGGAACGGTTACGCCTCCCAGCCAGCTGTTTTCACTATGTGAGACATCATAATAAATATGATATTCGTTACTGACGATATTACCAAGCTCCGTATCGTCATCCGTGAATACGGTTAAATAAGAATCAGCGGTCAGTTCCCAAACGCTGTCGTTGTCAAGGGATACGTTTACGGCATAGGCGCCTTGGTCGGAATTAACAGCACCGATGAGGGTGGACTGCGTTAGGGTCAGGTTAATGCTGCTGTTTTTTTCAGCAAGAAAGGTTCCTTTTAACTGTTGCGAGTTTAGTTGCAGGATTGCAGTACCTCCTCCGGATATAGTAAATTCATTTTCGGGGATGGAAAGTGCGCTGCCGTTATGAGAATTATTCTGTGTGATATCCTGCACAGCGGAAAAATCATTGTCAGAGGATTCGTCTTGAATTATAGAAATCGCCTGTTTTGCACATCCGCATAGAGATGCGCAAATTGCAAAAAACATCAATCCCGTAACTGCAAATGCAATAATCCTTCTCATCTGCTACTCCTTTCCGCTTTCTTTTCTGCTATCATACTGTTCCAGTGTGACAAATTTGTGATGGGAAGTAGAATTTTAAGCGAGAAAGTTGTATTTGCAAATAAAAAAGATTAAATTGCGAAAAGCATATGATTTCGGTATACTATACCTAAAGCAGTGATGCGGTTTTCAAGTAACACGTGGAATTTTATACAGTTTGCTTGAGCGGCGGCTTACGGCATAAATGGAGGAAGACAAAAAATGATAGTCTTGGGGATTGATCCGGGGCTTGCGACAGTAGGATATGGTGTTGTCAGCTGCGATGAGCGGGGGAAGCTTGCGTTGGTTGATTATGGTACGATTCTGACGCCCGCGGGGGAGCGTTTCCCGGTTCGGCTCAAACAAATTGCCCGGGGCATGACGCAGTTAATTGAAATGTTTACACCGGATTGTATTGCGTTTGAAGAGCTGTTCTTTAATAAAAATGTTAAAACAGCGATTAACGTGGCGCAGGCGCGCGGTGCGGCGCTTTTGGCGGCAGCACAAAAAACGGATGAGCTTTATGAATATACGCCGTTGCAAATCAAACAAGCCGTGGTCGGCTATGGGCGCGCAGACAAGAATCAGGTTCAGGTGATGGTAAAAACGTTGCTGGCTTTAAAAGAGATACCAAAACCGGATGATGCCGCTGATGCGGTCGCTGTTGCTATTTGTCATGCGCATAGTGCAGGAACGGCAGGGATTTTAAATACTAAGATCAGGTAAAGAACGCAGGCAGTGGCTTTTCTGCCGTGTGCGTTTGTATCAATACAAAGTGGTTATACTATAATAGTCATGCGGGAGAATAAGGAATGTATGCATATATATCCGGAGAAGTTGTGCAAAAAGCCGCAAATTATGCGGTGATCGACGCAGCGGGAATAGGGTACCAAATTTATACGGACACTTTTTCTTTGAATATGCTTAAAACCGGTCAGCAGGGAAAGCTGTTTACATATCTGAAAGTTGCCGAGGATGATATGGCGCTTTACGGATTTGCAACGATGGAACAAAAAAATATGTTTGAAAAGCTGCTTTCGATCAGTGGGATCGGACCTAAGGCGGCGATCTCCGTACTTTCGGTGATGCAGGTTAATAATATTGCTGCGGCGGTGATAGCAAATGACGATAAGGCGTTTATTGGCGTGCCGGGAATCGGGAAAAAAACAGCGCAACGTTTGATACTGGAATTAAAAGAAAAAGTTGATTTTGAGGAAGCGGTCGGCGTGGATGCGGATATGGGGTCTTTGCAGCAGGATGCAGCAGTCGAAGCAACGGCAGCACTGGTAAGTTTGGGCTATAACAGGCAAGAGGCAGTAGAAGCGGTAGCGGCGGTCAAAAGCCTGGGCGATACGGCGGAAGAGCTGGTATCTCTTGCGCTGAAAAGAATAGGAAGATAATTTTAGGAGGAAACATGAAAAAGGTATTAATTATGATGATGGCGGCGCTGCTGGTAATGGCGATGGCAGCCTGTTCGACGGCACCGAGCGCATCGGAATCGGCGTCAAGTGCAGCCCCAAGTGCATCGGAATCGGCTGCGGCGGCAACGAGCGCTCCGTCGGCAGAAGAAAGCACGCAGATTGCAAATCCGTGGACGGATGCGGCTGACGCAAAAGAGGCGGAGTCTATGGTTGGTTATGCCATGAGCGCTCTTCCGAAAGACGCGACTGATGTGCAGTATTCTGTGATGAAAGAGAGCAAGGTTTCACAGGCTAGGTTTATGTGGAACGGAGACGAATATCTATTCCGTATGGCGCCGGAACCTTTTGACGACGATCTTTCAGGAATGTATGTGACATTTAAGAATGAAGAAGACTTGAAAATTGGCGATTTTTCTTATGAAATTGATTATAATGAAGGCGCCGAAGGAAAATCAGAATGGGATACGGAAAATCCAGAGATGGAATATTCCGTCACGATGAGTACCGGCGCAACAAGAGACAAGCTGATAGCTATTACAGAAGTATTGAGCCCGGTTGGCTGAAAAACTTAAAATCCGGTATACCCCGAAGGCTGTTAAAAGCTTTCGGGGTTTTTCTATGCCAAACAACGTGTTCCTTTCAAAAGCCGGATGGTGTATAATAAAATAGAATCAAACTGTATGGGAGAGAAATATGGAAGAAGAATCCCGCATTATATCGGGTATGAAGATGAATGAAGATATTGCTGCGGACGCCACGCTGCGCCCGCAATCGCTTGAGGAATATATTGGGCAGGATCGTATTAAAGAAAAAATGTCGATTTTTATCCAAGCGGCGAAAATGCGCGGGGAAGCGCTTGACCATGTGCTTTTATATGGACCGCCCGGTCTTGGTAAAACGACGCTCGCACATATCATTGCGCAGGAATTAAATGTGAATATTCGGATTACATCAGGTCCTGCCATCGAGCGCCCTGGTGACCTCGCTGCGCTTCTTACGAATCTTTCTGATAAAGATGTGTTATTTATCGATGAAATACATAGGTTGAATACGAGTGTGGAAGAGGTTCTATATCCCGCGATGGAAGATTATGCGCTGGATATTATCCTTGGAAAAGGACCTTCCGCGCGTTCTATGCGTATTGATTTGCCGCGGTTTACGCTTGTCGGCGCGACAACACGGGCAGGGATGCTTACGTCTCCGCTGCGTGATCGTTTTGGCGTGATCAACAGACTGCAAATGTATGATGCGCAGCAGTTAAAGACGATTGTCAAACGATCGGCAAAAATACTTGATATTCATGTTGATGAGGCAGGGGCGGAAGAAATTGCCCGGCGATCCCGCGGAACCCCGCGAATTGCAAACCGTCTTCTTCGCAGAGTACGTGATTTTGCGGATGTATGTGCGCAGGGAGTCATTACCAGGGAAGCGGCGGATGAGGGGTTAAAGCTACTTGAGGTAGACGCACTGGGACTGGATCATTCCGACAGGTTGGTATTGGACGCAATCCTTACTAAATTTAGCGGAGGACCGGTGGGGCTGGATACGCTTGCCGCCACAACAGGTGAGGAAGCAGGCACGATTGAAGACGTGATCGAGCCGTTTTTGTTGCAGCTTGGGTTTATTCAAAGGACACCGAGAGGGCGCGTAGCGACAGAACACGCATATCGGCATATGGGATGTCCAATGCCGAAAAAAGCTGAGAATAAGGGGCAAACACGGCTGTTCTAGCATGTGTAGTACACAATGAAAACATCTGATTTTGATTATTTTTTACCGGAGGAGTTGATTGCACAAACCCCGATGGAGCCGCGCGACCACTCGCGTCTTTTGGTTTATGATAGAGATACGAAGGAAATACAGCACAAGCACTTTTATGATATCGGTGCATACCTGAAATCAGGAGATGTTTTGGTGCTGAACGAAACAAAAGTAATTCCCGCGCGGTTATATGGAAAAAAAAGGGGCAGTACTACTGATTTTGAATTTTTGCTGCTGAAACGCTTGAATCTTGATACATGGGAAGTTATTATGCGACCGGGGAAACGCTTGAAGCCCGGCGGATATGTGGATTTTGGAAGCGATTTATGCGCAAAGCTTCTTTGCAAAAAAGAAGACGGCGTCTGCGAAGTGCAGTTTGAATACGACGGCGTTTTCGAGGAGTTGCTGGATCAATACGGCAATATGCCGCTACCGCCCTATATCACGCAAAGGTTGGAGAAGAAGGAGCGCTATCAAACAGTTTACGCCCGGGAAAACGGCAGTGCCGCCGCGCCGACGGCAGGTCTTCATTTCACTCCGGCACTTTTAAAGGGATTGGAACAAAAAGGCGTTATCATCGTAAAAATATTATTGCATGTAGGTCTGGGAACGTTTCGTCCAATGAAGGAAGAGACAGTGGAAGAACATATTATGCATTCCGAATACTATAGCGTCACCCGGGAAGCAGCCGATATGGTGAACGCTGCAAAGCGGGAAGATAGGCGCGTGATAGCGGTCGGGACGACCAGTGTAAGGACGCTTGAAAGCGCAGCGCAGGGCGGCGTGTTGCAGGCGGGAAGCGGCGATACAAGTATTTTTATTTATCCGGGATACCATTTTCAGATGGTGGACGCGCTGGTGACAAATTT
This sequence comes from Christensenella sp., assembly GCA_034926635.1. Classification (GTDB taxonomy): domain Bacteria; phylum Bacillota; class Clostridia; order Christensenellales; family Christensenellaceae; genus Christensenella. The sequence goes on from JAYFQX010000007.1 coordinate 95,546, forward strand.
CCATCTTCCAAAATCGACTTTGATTATGTTGATCAGTGCTTTTTGCGGCAGGGAGGAAACGCTTGCGATGTATCGCGCTGCCGTAGAAGAGAAATATCGGTTTTTCAGTTTTGGCGATGCAATGCTGATTTTATAAGGCGGGGTATTGTATGACGTTATAATATAAAAGGGAACCTGAAAAACAGGTTCCCTTTTTATTCAATACCGATTATACACCCTCCGATATGCTTGATTAGATTTTACCCAACTTTTTGGGGTCAGTTCATTGGCGGGCGGTCATGACTTTATTTTGTAATTAAGGTAGGGGATGGGGTCGTGTTATAGACGGTGGTATCGGCATCCACAGAATGCGTCAGCCATACGTTACCGCCGATCACACAATTTTCGCCGATGACCGTATCGCCCCCTAAGATTGTAGCCCCTGAATAGATAATGACGTTATCTTTGATGTCTGGATGACGTTTTACACCTTTCACAGGGTGACCGTTTTCATCCAATTCAAAACTACGTGCACCAAGAGTAACCCCCTGGTAAATTTTGACGTGCTTGCCGATCGTACAGGTTTCCCCAATGACTACGCCTGTTCCGTGGTCGATAAAGAAATATTCATCAATGGAAGCACCGGGGTGAATATCAATTCCGGTTTTGCTATGAGCCAGTTCCGTCATGATGCGGGGCAACAGTGGGATATCAATACGATAAAGAGAATGTGCAACACGATAAATACTCACTGCTTCAAATCCGGGATAGGATAGCAAAACTTCTTCTTGTGATCTCGCGGCTGGATCGCCATTATAGGCCGCAATAATATCTGTGTTTAACAAGCGTACGATTCCAGGGACTTCGTTCATAAAGTGGACTGTAATTTTTTTTGCTACCTCGCGGCATTTATCGCAATCTGTATGGCGGCGGTTTTCGAGCCGACACTGATTGACCAATACCTCGGCGATCATACAATCAAGCAGTACGGCGGCTTCGCCAATACGCTTGGTGACAGTTTGTTCCAAATCTTGTTCTTTGGTAATACTGGTATCATAAATATTAGGATACATGGCGCTGCGTACAAGGTCGATAAATGCAGCAACTTTGCGTTTCATGCCAAAACCGCTGATAGTATCGTCAGTAATATTTGGTTTGTTGATATTCATAATATTCCGCGCAATTTGTGGAGCGGAGTTTTCTTTCCAGTCTTGCAGCATAATCCCACCTGTATTCGTTATTTTTTAAGGGCAAAAGATATCCAATATTATAGTGCATGATGAAGGAAAAAGCAACGGTTCGCCTGCCTTATGGAAGCCGCAAACCTTCTTTAAAATTCATGGCGAGAGCACCATACATATTAAATAACACAGCAAATGCGCCGAGAAACAAAATCCATTTGGCAGGTTTTTGTGTTTTGCATAAGAGCAAATAGCCGAGCACGTAAGGAAGCAGGTCTACGGTATAACGTGCGCCGAATTGCCACCCACCAAAGGTTTTATGTAAAAGCAATAACAACATGTTTGCAGCAAGCCCGGCAACAATGATTAATTTTTCCGCTGTCAGTCGTTTTTTTGCGATATCCTGTACCAAAAAAACAAACCAGACCACAAAAATAGGATTGGCAATATAAAACAGAAAACCATCGAACGCAGGGTAACTGAGGCTTCCGTCCGAAAGGATGGAGACGGGACGCAGGAAAATATTGGTGGCATTTCCCATGATATATTGGAAGCCGAATTGTCCGGCATCGGGATCTGAGAATTCCAGTAGGTAATTATGCCCGAACTCCAGGGGGTTTCCAAAACGCACAGCATTATAATAAAGATAGCAGCAGCCGATCAGAATCGGAATAATCAGGTGTTTGAGCTGCAAAGCAACGGTATACAGTTTTTTTTGAAGAGGCGCTTCTTTTTGACTGCGGATGCAGATAAAGAGAAACGCCGCTGCAAGAAGACAAACGGAAAAGGGTCTGCACCCCACCGCAAGAGCCAGTAATGCGAGACCCACGGTATTTTTTTTGCATAGGATACAATATACTGCGGCGAAACAAAAAAGCATATTGAGCGACTGTGCCTGGAACCATACGCCACCCGATGTGGACATCCAAAGCATGTTGCTTCCCATTACCAGGAATACAGCCCAAAATATAGAATAGCTGCGTCGCGTGCCAATTTTACGAAAGCATTGATATGCAAATGAAACGCTGAGAAGCGCGTAGAGCATAACCATGAAATTGTTTGGCGTATCGGCACCGGCAAAGAAAGTCAGGGGAAGCATAAGCAGGGAGGGCACAGGCGGAAAAGAGACATAATAATGCCCGTTATAAACCGCGAGTTCTAGCCAGCTATAGTCTTGGGCGAGATAAGTATGTCCGTCGCGCCAAGCAAGCGCCTGCAGAGTATAACTGTCCCAGGGATTGTGCGAAAACAGACTGCCACCCGTGAGATCATGAAAAAACAGGTAGCCCAGAAATAATAAGGCTAATGACGCAATCAAAACCCAGTCTATTTTAAGAGTATGTTTCTTATAAACTTCCATGAAAGTAGGATAACATGATAAGTAAATTCGTTCAAGAAGCGGTTTTTGGCTATATATAAGCAATTTAATCGGGAATGGCTGACATTTTTGTTAAATTTGTGTTATAATGTAGGAAAACAACGTGTAGTTTGCTTTGCCAAGCGTAAATCCGGTTGGGGCATGCAGCACGTTTTTTTATATGAAACGGGAGACTAGGTGAAAAAAATGTATCAAGTAAATGATTCGGTATTATATGGCATACAGGGCGTATGTAAAATAGTGGAAATTGCGGAGAAGGCGTTTGCTTCTCAAAAGCGCCGGTATTATGTGCTTGAGCCTATTTACGACAATAATGCGACTATTTTTATTCCCGTGGATAATGAAGAATTGACAGAAAAAATGCGGAGGGTATTATCAAAAGAAGAAATTTATGCCGTTATTGACGGGATACCGGAGAAAAAAGAAAATTGGATAGAGAATGAGTCGGTGCGCAAAGAGCAGTACGGAAAAATTATCGCACAAGGGGATTGTGTAGAGCTTGTTAAACTGATCAAAGCGCTTTGCAGGTTTCAAAAAGAACTGCAGGAGGAAGGAAAGAAACTGCATGTTGCAGACGAACACTTTTTGAAAGATGCGGAAAAAATCTTGTATGACGAATTTGCGCATGTACTTCATTTGGATAGAGACAACGTCCTGCCTTTTATTGAGAACCGGATTCGCGAATGCGAGGAGGAATAAAAATGTATGAAAAGGGCGATTGCGTAATTTGTCCGAATGGAATGATGGCAACGATTACGGAAACGATATGCGGTGATTCCGGAAAAGAAAAAGAATATGTTCTGCAGTCGGGAAATATTACATGGCGCGTCTTTGCGGGAGAGCAGGGAATAATCCGTAAGGTTGTCTCAAAAGACGAAATGTTGGAAATATTGAGCCGGATTCCATACATCCGGACGATACAGGCACCGAATAATAAAATACGTGCAGAGTTTTATGAAGAGGCGATGGAAGCGTATGATGAAGTGGAATGGATCAAAGTAATCAAAACTGTCTATATCCGGGGCAGGGAGCAAAAACTGGCGCCCGGTGAAGAAGCATATGCACAAAAGGCAAAAAAGTTTTTTTATAGAGAAGTTTCTATATTGCTCGATATCCCGGAAAACGAAGTAGAAGCGTATATTACGCGCGCGATAGAAGAAGGCTTATGGTAATAAAAAATGCAGGCAATGTTGTTTTGCCTGCATTTTTGTAGAAACTAATCTTCTATTTCAATTACTTGCACCGGACAATTTTCCGCGGCCTGTGCCGCATCATCTGAATCTTCTGCGGATGGTTGAGAATATACCTCTGCAAGACCGTCATCCGCCATGCGAAAAACGTTTGGACACAACTCGGCGCATAGCCCGCAGCCAATGCAGCCTTCACGATCAATCGATACTTTCATTTTTTTTCTCCTCCGGGAATATAACGATGAGCAGCATTTTAAACGGTGATTCCGCAAATACTGCATGAGGTTTTTTTGCCGGCATAATAATGGTTTCACCAGCAGTTACAGTGTATTCTTTTCCGTCGATTGTAATCCTGCCCTGACCTTCCAATGCAAGAATCATCGCATCGCCACCAGATTCATGCGTGCTGATTTCTTCTCCGCGGTCAAAAGCAAACAGAGTGAGGCTGTGGTGATTGTCTTGTGCCAGTGTTTTACTGACGATTTGACCCGGCTGAAACGCTACTTCACCGGCCAGAGGTACAGGCTTTTCGTGAGGAATATTTCTGATCAGTTTTTCCATGGAAAACTTCCTTTCCGACATTTTATTTGCATGATCAAGTTTCTATATATTTAAACCAAAAAACACTGGCGTAAAAGTCGAAAATTTTAAGATCTATGTATTTGAGATCTATATAATTAAAGACATTTTTAATGGAGTCTCGATGGCTGAAATATAAAAAAATCCCGCTTTAAAAGAAATAAAGCGGGAGAAAACGCAGATATATTTTTTTATTTTCGAGCCTTTGCATGCGCACAAATAGCCTCAAAACTTTCTTCGCTTAGAATATGCTCCATTTTACAGGCATCGGCATAAGCGGTTTTTTCGGAAACTCCTAAGCGGATCAGGAATTGTGCCAGCATATTATGACGTTCATATACCTTATCTGCAATCGTCAGGCCTTTTTCTGTAAGCGTAATCGCGCTGTTTTGGTCCATCAGAATATAACCGTTTTCGCGCAACAGCTTCATAGCACGGCTGACGCTGGGTTTGGTTACCCCAAGTTCCACGGCAATATCAATAGAATGAACAGCGCCTTTTCGTTTTTGAAGCATTAAGATGCGTTCGAGATAATCTTCTATAGATTCACTAATTTGCATTACTTTTCTCCATTATATCTTTTGTTCATGTTAACATCTTCTAACTTTTTTTGCAAGGACAGAAAAAACGGTTGACATAACGAGTTAGCTGAGGTAAACTAATATTGGTTAGAGTGATCTAACTTATATTTTTGACGGCTAGTTAGCTTTACGTAACTGAAAACGGAGAGAGGGGGAAGAACATGATGCCGCTTTTGATGGCAAACCACGGAGAAAAAAATATGATCAAAAAAATAACAGGGAAAGATGAAGTGCGCCAGCACATGGCAGAGCTTGGATTTGTGGTTGGTGAAACAGTGACGGTGATATCGCAGGTGGGGGGAAATATGATTGTGGGGATCAAGGGAAGTCGCATAGCGATCGACCGTGGAATGGCTGGAAGGATTATGGTATAAAAAGGAGGAGAAGGGAATATGAGGACATTGCGGGATATCGCAATTGGAAAAAGCGCAGTTGTAAAAAAACTGCATGGAGAAGGCGCGCTTAAGCGCCGTATTATGGATATGGGAATTACGAAGGGGACTACGGTATATGTAAGAAAGGTGGCTCCGCTGGGTGATCCGCTGGAAGTGACGGTACGGGGTTATGAGCTTTCGGTACGCAAAGGAGACGCGCAGGAAATCGAAGTCGAATAAAGCATAGAATGGCGCTGTGTGCGCCGATATTTTTGAAATTGAGTTAGCTTAAGCTAATATACGAAAGGAGAAAGGAATGGCAATCAAAATCGCGCTTGCCGGGAATCCAAATTGCGGCAAGACAACCATGTTTAACGACCTTACCGGCAGTTCTCAATATGTTGGAAACTGGCCAGGAGTTACGGTAGAAAAAAAAGAGGGAAAACTGAAAAATCATAAGGACGTATTGATCCAGGATTTACCGGGGATCTATTCATTATCTCCCTATACACTGGAAGAGGTTGTTGCTCGAAATTATTTGGTAAATGATGATCCGGATGCAATTATTAATATTATTGATGGCACAAATATCGAACGAAATCTCTATTTGACAACACAGCTGCTGGAATTAGGGATCCCGGTTGTAATCGCACTTAACATGATGGATATTGTACGTAAAAACGGCGATATTGTGGATATAACGAAGCTCGGAAGCGAGCTTGGATGCGAGGTGATCGAAACTTCGGCGCTGAAAGGTCTCGGCTCGAAGGAAGTTGCGCAGAAAGCGTCGGAGTATGCAAGACACAGGCCTGGGATGGAATTACCGCATGTATTTACCGGAAGCGTAGAGCATGCGCTGGCGCATATTGAAGAGTCTGTTGAGGGGAAAGTTCCGCAGGAACATCTGCGATGGTATGCGGTGAAATTATTCGAACGGGACAAAAAGGTGCTTGAAGCACTAAAGCTTTCGCAAAGCACACGTGCTCATATTGAAAAGCACATCGAGGATTGTGAACGGGAGTTGGAAGATGACGCGGAAAGCATTATTACTAACCAGCGTTATGCATATGTATCCGGGGTAATGGAACGATGCGTAAAGAAAAAACATTCCGGAATCAAGATGAATATTTCGGATAAGATTGACAGGATTGTAACTAACCGCTGGTTGGGTCTGCCGATTTTTGCAGGTGTTATGTTTCTGGTGTATTTTGTTGCAGTTACCACGGTAGGGACGCTGCTCACGGATTGGACGAACGAAACGTTGTTTGGGGAATGGATTGTTCCCGGGCTGCGAAGCATCATGGAAGGTGCAAATGTGGCGCCATGGCTGACGGGGCTTACGGTAGACGGAATTGTGAGCGGGGTCGGCGCGGTGATCGGGTTTGTGCCGCAAATGCTGGTTTTATTCCTGTTGCTGGCCATTTTGGAAGATGTTGGATATATGTCGCGCGTAGCTTTTATTATGGACAGAATATTCCGAAAGTTTGGACTTTCGGGGAAATCTTTTATTCCTATGCTGATCAGCTCGGGCTGCGGCGTTCCCGGCATTATGGCGTCAAGAACCATTGAAAATGAACGCGATCGGCGTATGACGATCATGACAACGACATTTATTCCATGCGGTGCAAAAATGCCGATTATAGCACTATTTGCAGGTGCGATTTTTGGCGGCGCATGGTGGGTTGCACCGATGGCATATTTTATCGGGGTTGGTGCGGTTATCGTATCCGGGATTCTATTGAAAAAAATGAAGGCATTTGCGGGAAAACCAGCGCCGTTTGTGATGGAGCTTCCATCCTATCATAAACCGGCGATGTCCAATGTTCTGCGGAGTATGTGGGAGCGCGGCTGGTCGTTTATCAAAAGAGCGGGAACGGTCATTGTTTTGTCAACAATAGTGGTATGGTTTTTGTCTAATTTTGGAATGACGAATGGCACGTTTGGGATGGTTGACGACATGAATAACAGTGTCTTAGCGTCTATAGGAAACGTTATTGCGCCAATTTTTGCACCGCTTGGATTTGGCGACTGGAAAGCTTCCGTTGCGACTTTCACGGGACTTGTGGCAAAGGAAAATGTACTTGGGACGTTCGGCGTATTATATGGTTTTGGAGAAGTGGCAGAAAACGGAGTGGAGATATGGGGAGCGCTTGCGGCATCCTTCACAGGTGTTACAGCATTGTCGTTTATGCTGTTTAACCTGCTGTGCGCACCTTGTTTTGCGGCAATCGGCGCAATCAAGACCGAGATGAACAGCACAAAGTGGACATGGGCGGCGATCGGTTATATGACGGTGTTCGCTTATGCGGTGGCGCTTATCGTGAACCAACTGGGTTCACTTTTCACAGGCGGTAGTTTTACGCCGTGGACTGCGGTGGCGTTTGTTGTCCTTGCATTCTTTGTATATTTGGTAGTGAGGAAGAACCGGCATGCAGAGCAGACGGAAAAAATGGGCAGGGAGGCGAGGATGAATGCTTGAATGGTTTGCGCAAAACGGATCGACGCTATTGACCGGGGCAGTGATCGCGGGAGTGGTAGTGTTTTTGATCATAAAACTGGTACGGGATAAACGTCGTGGAAAGAGCGGCTGTTCTTGCGGATGCAAAAGTTGTTCGGGCACGTGCCATTCTAATATGGAAAAATGATAAGCGGAAATGTCGCAGGAGGAGAGAATGAGATAACCTCTCCTCCTGCAGGGAAGGAGCTGGAAAAATGAGTGTAGTCATTGTGGGCGGAAACGAATGTATGATCCGACAATATTTGACGCTGTGCAAACAGTATAATTGCAGGGCGAAAGTATTGATAGAGATGCGTGGAACAGTCAGGAATAAAATCGGAAATCCGGATTTAATGGTATTGTTTACAAGCACGTTGTCTCATAAAATGTTGCGGTGTGCCATGAGTGTAACAAAAGGCGGAAATACGGTTATTGCACGGTCACATACCAGCTCTATGTCTGCTTTGAAAGAAATATTAGAGAAACATGCTACTAAAAGTGAGGAGAAAATGCTATGCCGGAAGAATTGATCATCCGCCATTGTGCCCCTACTTTGGCAGGGATTAAGACGGCAAACATGTTCCATTGTCCTTATGGATGTAGCGAAGAGATGCGTAAAGATATCCGATGGATGAACCGCGCATTGATGCCAAAGGGATTACGTGTATTGCCGCTGCGATATAGCAATGGAAGCGCGCTACTTTATTTTTACCGTCCGAGCCGCCTGCAGCGTGATTTATCCGACGGATGCGCCTGTAAGATTTTGCAGCGCTGTGGTTATGAATGGAATAACACCGGCAAATGTGTAGCAAGGCTGGCATGCAGGATACGAGAATGTGAGCAATTTCCGCATGAAGTCGGACTGTTTTTAGGATATCCTTCGGCAGATGTGCGAGGATTTATTGAGAATCAGGCAAAGGGATGCAAATGTTGCGGGTGCTGGAAGGTATATGAAAATGAAACGGAGGCAAAAAGAATATTTGTGCGCTATAAAAAATGCACAGATGCTTATATGAAACAATGGAAAAAAGGAAAATCGGTGGAACACCTTACGGTGAGTGAATAAAGCGTTTGCAGGGGAAAGTCTATGGCTGAATTGCTTTTGACGGTAATTGCCCTCATATTCAATTACAAGATAATAATTGCTTTCAAAAAGTGAGCCGCCTATTCAAGTAGGCGGCTCATTGTAGTTTTACTCGCTGGGTTGCCATTTGGCGGCTATTCCTACTTTTATTATACCACCACCATAACGGGAGGAAATAAGATTTTTATTTGTACTAAATATTCATTTTTATACATTTTCACACTGCCCATTACGATAAGAAAATAGAAGATGTATCACAAATCAATGATTCTATTAAAAAACAAAAACCGCTTAAACCATGATGGTTAAGCGGTTTTCTTTGGTCTGGGTGACAGGAATTGAACCTGCGACCTCTTGAACCCCATTCAAGCACGCTACCAAACTGCGCCACACCCAGTCGCTCTTTAACGAAGCTCGACCAAAATATTATATCGGATAATCAACATAATGTCAATGTACTGAGGCAAAAGCGAGGCATCAAAAAATGAGGGGCTTTCCTGTTAAATACATAGTACTGGTGCAAGTACATACCACATGGTTTTTTTCATTGAAGATTGTTACGTCACAAACACCGATTTTGGTACCGCAATGTGTTTCCCGCGCGACAGCGCGCAACTTGCCGGCTGATACGGGGCGGATATAATTAATAGAACTGTTTAAGGTAACGCACAGGCTGCCATGCGAGAGAAGAGCTGTTCCCGCAACAATATCGGCAATGGTGAAAAGCGCGCCGCCGTGCAGCGTACCCATAAAATTTGTGCGGTCGGGTGAAAAATCAATTTCGGCTTCGGCAAAACCATCGCCAATGCGTGTCAGGCGGCACCCGCTGTTTTTACTGTATTCATCATGTTCGTTAAAATAGCGAATAAATTTTTGGTAATCCATAAAAATCCCTTCTTTTGATTCTGTGAATAAAAAACGGGAAGGCGCGCCTCCCCGCTGCTATCTTATTTTTCAAAGAAAACAAGCTGTTGTTTATTGATATCACCTGAACCGAGTGTCAGAACAATATCTCCCGGCTTCCAGTTTTTCAAAAGATAATCCTTTATTTCTGCGAAAGTAGGGACATAAAGACATGCACAGGAGTTAGCGTTAATAGCTGCAACAATATCTCGCGCGTGAATGCCCTGTGTATCGGTATCGCGTCCCGGGTAAATATCGGGCATCAGTACTTCATCCGCATCATGGAAACATACAGCGTATTTATCTTTTAGTGTACGAGCGCGCGTATAGGAATTGCACTGGAATACCACCCAGAGTTTTTTATGAGGAACAAGTGTAGCCGCCTGCAGGCATGCTGCGATTTCACTGGGATGATGCGCATAGTCGTGAAAAACCTTGACTCCGTCTCGTTCCCCCATAAACTCAAACCGGCGTCCGGCGAGCTTGTAGTGGTGAAGCGCATCAATGGCAATGTCTACATCCACGCCGAATACTTCGTTGGCAAACGCCGTAGCAGCAAGCGCATTGCGAAGATTATGGAAACCCGGAACAGTAAGCTCGATACAGCCAAGATTTTTCCCGCGGCAGATGATATCGCCTTTTCCGTGTCCAAACTCGTTAAAGGATACGTGATCCAGATACCAGTCGCTGTTCGGCGCGTCATTATAGGTAATAATCCGGCAGGGCGCAAAATCGCGCAGCTTATAAGCAAGCTCGTCGGATTGGTTTAAAAGCAGCAGACCATCTTTGTCGAGCTTTTGCGTAAATTCTACAAAGGTGTTGAAGATATCGTCGATATCGCGATAGCAGTCCAGATGGTCATCGTCAATATTGTTGATCAGAATATCGGTGGGAGCAAGCGTTAAGAAGCTTCGTACATATTCGCACGCTTCCGTAATAAAAGAATCGCTGGTACCAATTTTAACGCCGCCTTCCATGAAATCGACCATGCCGCCGACGTGAACCGTGCAGTCGTTGTCAGAATGCTGCATAATCAGCGCGAGCATGGAGGTGATAGTAGTTTTGCCATGGCAACCGGCAATGCAGGCAACCTGTTTATAATGCGTGGAGATCAATCCCAAAAGCTTGGAACGTTCCAGCATGGGAATATCGTGCGCAGCCGCGTAAGCATATTCCGGGTTATAGGGCTTGATTGCCGCGGAGTATACGACGAGACCGGCATCACGAACGTTTTTTTCGTCATGCCCGATGTGGATGGGAATGTTATGCTTTGCCAGCTGGCGCGTGAAAGCCGATTCCTTCATATCGGAACCGGTCACCTGATAGCCATTTGCATGCATGATCTGTGCGAGACCACTCATAGAGCAGCCGCCAATTCCAATAAAATGTACGGGTTTCTCTTTAATTTTGGAAAAATCTATGTCCATAGTTTATTTGTTCTCCTAAGTGCCCCTTGGGGCCATAATTTCTTTTGGCAGAGCTGTTAGAACCGCCTCTTACCATATTTTCAAGTATACAAGATACAGCGATTATATTATACTGAATATACAATATTTTATCAACCATGCATTTTTAGCTGCGGATAAAGACGCGGATGAAAAAAGAGAGGAGAAGGCAGATGCCCGGAAAAAAACAACGGATTGCGGTCATGTGCGCACTGCTGGCTAAAAATCCAAATAAGCTTTATTCCCTTAATTATTTTAAAGAGATGTTTGGCGCTGCAAAATCCAGTTTGTCGGAAGATGCCGCTGTCATGAAGCAAGTGTTTTTAGAAGCTGGAATCGGCAGGATAGAAACAGTGGCAGGTGCGCATGGCGGGATCCGATATGTCCCGCATATGCCGGAAAACGCGCGTATTTTGCTATTGAAAGAATTAATGGAGAAAATGACGGATATTTCGCGAATCCTTCCCGGCGGATATATGTATCTTGCCGATCTTTTCTGTACGCCGTATTATGTGGACGGGATGGCACAAATTATTGCCGAATGGTTTTGGGACAGAAAAGCCGACTTTATTGTAACTGTGGAAACAAAAGGAATACCGCTCGCCGTCAGCGTAGCGCGTATTTTAAATCTGCCGCTGGCGATTGCCCGGCGTGAAAGCAAGCTGACGGATGGGTCGGTCTTCTCTATTAACTATCTTTCGGGGTCTTCACGCAGACTGCAAACGATGTCGCTCTCGCGGCGTATGATTAAAGAAGGAACTCGTGCTCTGGTGATTGATGATTTTATTGGCGGCGGTGGAACCATAAAGGCAATTTGCGACATGCTCTGTGAACTGAATATCGAAGTAGTGGGAACAGGCGCCGCTATCGTCAACAAATACCCGCAGAAGAAGCGAATTCACGATTATCGGTCGATTTTTATGCTGGAAGAGCTAAGTGAGACCAAAATAGAGATTATTGCCTTTTAAAAGGCGAAAAGATAGAATTGCATTTTTTCGGAAAATATGTTAGATTAAAGAAAAATGAATAACTGGGTAAGGAATGTTTTGTTGTTTTAAGCCGGCTTGTTGGCATAAAACTGTAAAGAATCATAGACAAAGGTGGAGGATTGAATATGAACATTACAGACATTCGGATTAGGAAGATTGACGGCACAGGCAAGATGAAGGCGATTGTATCAGTCACCTTTGACGACATGTTCGTGATTCACGACATGAAGATCATCGAGGGCGCAAGCGGACTTTTTATTGCGATGCCAAGCAGAAAAACGCCGAGCGGGGAATATAAGGATATTGCTCATCCGATAAACTCCGATACGCGGGAAATGATTCAGCAGGTGATTTTGAAAGAATTTGCAAACCTGCCGGAAGACGCCGAAGCGGTTTATCAGGGGACAGAAGCATATTGATAAGCGGAAAACGGGAAAAGCCTTTTCAACGGAGAGGGCTTTTTTTCTTGCCGAAAAAGCAAAAAAATATTTGCTCCGGTACGTTATAATGGTATGATAAATATGTATATTTAAAATTCCGGGGGTTTTGACGTCCGGAGAGAAGGAAGGATTACAAGGAATGGAGCATTATTACCAACCGGAAATCGAATGCGCATCCCGGGAGCAGATTCGGGAATGGCAGGGGGAAAGACTGGTGAAAACGGTACGGCATGTATATGATAATGTGCCGTATTACAGGAATATGATGGAACAGGCGGGCGTTTCGCCGGAGGACATTCGCTGTGCGGATGATTTGCATAAACTCCCGTTTTTGACAAAAGATGATTTACGGGAGGCTTATCCTTACGGGCTGTTGGCAGTACCGCTTTCAGATGCAGTACGTATCCAGTCCACCAGCGGAACAACGGGCAGACGTGTGGTAGCGTTTTATACGCAGCATGATATTGATCTGTGGGAAGATTGCTGTGCACGCGCGATCGTGGCGGCGGGTGGCACAAAAGAGGATGTAGTGCATGTTGCATACGGTTACGGGCTTTTTACCGGCGGCGCTGGATTGCATGGGGGATCCCACAAGGTGGGGAGCCTGACGCTGCCGATGTCTTCGGGCAATACCCAGAGACAGATCCAATTTATGACGGATTTGGGTTCCACGATCCTGTGCTGCACACCTTCTTATGCGGCATATTTAGCAGAGACGATCTGCGAAGAAGGCTTACAGGATCAAATCAAGTTGAAAGCCGGGATATTTGGCGCAGAAGCATGGAGCGAGGAAATGCGCCGGGATATTGAAGAAAAATTAGGAATTAAGGCATATGATATTTATGGCTTGACGGAAATATCGGGTCCGGGCGTTTCGTTTGAATGCAGTGCGCAGTCGGGCATGCATATCAACGAAGATCATTTTATTGCTGAAATTATAGACCCCAATACGGGAGAGGTTTTGCCGGACGGAGAGAAGGGCGAATTGGTATTTACTAGTATTACCAAACAGGCATTTCCGCTGCTGCGGTACCGCACGCGGGATATTTGCGTACTGAATCGTGAGCCATGCCCGTGTGGAAGGACACATGTGAAGATGTGCAAACCGATGGGACGCAGCGACGACATGCTGATTGTCAAAGGCGTGAATGTATTCCCGTCACAGATTGAAACGGTTCTTCTCAACAAGGGCTATCCGGCAAATTACCAGATCATTGTCAGCAGGGAAAAGAACAGTGATAAGCTGGAAGTCCAGGTGGAAATGACGCCGGAGATGTTCTCTGATTCGGTCGGAAAAGTGGAAGCAAAAGAACAGGAGTTAATTGGGGCGTTAAAAGCGATGCTTGGCATTTATGCCAAAGTACAGCTGGTCGCGCCGAAATCAATTACGCGAAGCGAAGGAAAAGCGGTGCGCGTGGTTGATAAGAGAAACCTTTATTAAGCAGGGGAGGAAAAAACCATGACAGTAAAGCAAATTTCTGTTTTTCTCGAAAACAAACCCGGTCAGCTTGCGGAGTTCACGCGGGTGATGAACCAAAACAAGATTGATATGCGCGCGATGTCCGTGGCGGAGACGCGTGATTTTGGCATCCTGCGGATTATTGTAAACGACGTATACCAAGCGGCGTGCGATTTAAAAGCGGCGGGATATATTTGTTCCATCACACCGGTATTGGCGGTGGAGGTGGCGGACGAGCCCGGTAGTCTGCTGAAAATACTTGATATTTTAGGAGAAAATGATATTAACCTGGAATATACGTATGCGTTTATCGCGCGGAAAAAGGATTGTGCCTATATGGTTTTCCGTGTGGAGGATAATGAAAAGGCGATTGAGGTTTTGACGAAGAGCGGTATCAGGCTGATTTGTCAGGATGCTCTTTATAAACTGTAAAACATAAAAGAGGAGATAATTTGGCTATGATAAAATGTGCGGCGGTGATCTTGGCTGCGGGCGAAGGAACCAGAATGAAATCCAGAACGCCCAAAGTCCTTCACGAGGCGGCGGGTCTTTCCATGCTCGAATGGGTCGTGCGTGCGGCAGACGGCGCGGATGCCTGCAAACGAATTGTGGTTTGCGGCAGGGGAATGGAACAAATACAAGAGAAATTTGGTGATAAGCTGGAATATGCGCAGCAGGCGGAGCGCAAAGGAAGCGGTCACGCTGTGCTGTGCGCCGCGCCATTGTTGGAAGGCTTTGATGGCTATACTGTGATTGTAGCAGGCGATATGCCACTGCTGACAGGCGAAACGATTGCATCGCTGATAAAAACGGCGGAAAATGGCAGCTATGCTTGCCTGCTCCTTTCTGCGCGGTTGGATAATCCGTTTGGTTATGGCAGGGTGATTAGGGACAGTACGGGAAATGTAACGAAAATTGTCGAGGAAAAAGACGCAACAGAGCAGGAGCGCCGTATTTGCGAGATAAATGCTTCATGCTATTGCGTTAAAAACGATGCGTTGCTGCGTGCACTTTCAAAAATCAAACCGCAGAATGCGCAGGGAGAATATTATTTAACGGATATCGTAGAGCTGATTCATGCAGAAGGCGGCACCGTAGGCGCTTTTATAGCGGAGGACGCGCGCGAATGCATGGGTGTCAACGACCGGGCACAGCTTGCAGTCGTATCCGAAGTTTTGCGGGAACGAATTGTGAAAAAACATATGAAAGAAGGCGTGACGTTCATTGATTCAAAATCCGTTTATCTCGATCCGGATACGGTGATTGGTATGGACACGGTGGTTTATCCGAATGTAACGCTGGAAAAGGGATGCGTGATCGGTGAGGACGTAATGCTATATCCCGGATCGCGTATCAGCGCCAGTCATATTGGCAATGGCACGACAGTGCAAAATTCCGTTATTCTAGATGCGGAGATCGGCAGCGAAACAACGGTTGGGCCATATGCGTATGTGCGTCCAGGCTCGAAGATTGGGGATCATTGCCGAATCGGGGACTTTGTCGAGGTGAAGAATTCGGGAATTGGCGATGGTACCAAGGTTTCGCATCTGACATACATCGGAGATTCGGATTTTGGTAAGCGCATTAATGTTGGCTGCGGTGTTGTGGTGGTGAATTATGATGGAAAATCAAAGTTCCGTACAACAGTAGGCGATGACGCATTTATTGGATGCAATACCAATTTGGTATCACCAGTGCAGGTTGGCGAAGGTGTTTATATTGCCGCAGGCTCCACCATCACGGATGATATTCCGGCGAACGCCTTTGCGATCGCGCGAAGCAGGCAGACTGTGAAGAAAGATTGGAACGATAAAAGAAAGCGGTAGTGGAAAGCGACACCGTTTGTACGCGGAGCAAAGGCGACAAAAGGGGTTCCCGCAAAATCTCGAATGAGCGAAGCGAATGAGTTTTGTGGGGAAAAGGAGGAGCAAGGGAGCGGGTGTAGTTTTACGCAAAGCGGAAAACGAAGCCAAACGGACTATGCGACGACGCGCGATCGCGCGAAGCAGGCAGACTGTGAAGAAAGATTGGAACGATAAAAGAAAGCGGTAAAACATGAAATTTGTGTTTGGGCTCGGGAATCCGGGGCTAAAATATAAGAACACGCGGCATAATGCCGGCTGGACGGTAGTGGATATCCTTGCACAAAGGCACGGGATTAAGCTAAAGAAGACAAAATTTGACGCGCTTGCAGGGCAGGGAAT
Source organism: Christensenella sp. (assembly GCA_034926635.1). Taxonomy (GTDB): domain Bacteria; phylum Bacillota; class Clostridia; order Christensenellales; family Christensenellaceae; genus Christensenella. The sequence goes on from JAYFQX010000007.1 coordinate 111,829, forward strand.
AATCGGCGGAGAAAAAGTGATGCTGGTGAAACCAACCACATTTATGAATAACAGCGGTTATGCAGTGGATGGGATAATGCAGTATTACAATGCTCCTATAAAGGACATGATTGTGCTGTATGACGATATTGATATTCCTTTTGGCTCTCTTCGTATTCGTGATAAAGGAAGCGCCGGAACCCATAACGGAATGCGTTCCGTGATCCAGTATGTGGGCAGCGGCGATTTTCCGCGCATCAGGATTGGGATCGGTAAGCCAAACGCTAATTTGATCGGTCATGTGTTGGGAAAGTTTGAAAAAGAAAAGCGCGATGATGCGCAGAGCATGATGCAGCGCGCTGCGGATGCATGCGAAACTTTGACCATAGAAGGTGTGGCGGAGGCGCAGGCAAAATACAATCAATAAAATTTGAGGTAATCGGGACGGAGTATAAATTGGGAAATGCGATCTGGCCGCTGATCGAAAAAAGCGGCGCATTTGAAGAAGTGAAGAATCATATCCGAGGGGGGCAATTGCCTTGCTCGGCTTTTGGCGTTACCTATCATGCAAAACCATATTTTGCGCAGGCTGTTAGTAAAGCTGCGGGCAGACCGGTGATTTGTGTCACGGCGACAGAGCAGACAGCTAGGGATTATGCGGCGTATGGCGCGGGAAAAGTATTTCCGAATAATGATTTTTCTTTGCGTAGTGTGGAAGCCAAAGGGCGGGAAGAAGAGTTAGAGCGCGTCGGTATTCTGAAACGGGCGAAGAGCCTGTCAGGTGTTATTTTTGTTTCGGTACGCGCGCTTTTAGGGCGCATGATGCCGCCGGCGCAGTTCGAAAGCACCTGCCTGCAAATTAAGACGGGTATGCAATATGACCCGCAGCAATTGATGCAGGCATTGGTAAAAAACGGATATGAGCGAGTCGGTACGGTTTATTCTCGTGGAGAATTTGCACGGCGCGGGGAAATCCTTGATATTTTTCCTTCGGATGCCGCACAACCGCTGCGTATCACTTTTTTTGACGAGGAAACCGAAAGTATTCGTCGTTTTAACAGTGAAACACAGAAATCGGAAGGAAAGGCGCTGCTGGAATATCTTTTGCCCCCCGCGAGGGAGATTGTGCTAGATGAATCGGCGAAGCAAAAATTGGTTTCTTACTTGAAAAAACAGGAGAACGAAAAGCTGTCGGATCAGCTCCTATTCTCTCTGGAAGAATATGGAAATTTTGATAATTCGGACACATTTGTACCGGCTTTCTATGAACCGGCTTATTTAACAGATTATTTTGAGAACGCTATTTTGTTGTTCGATGATTTTGATTATATGAATGCAGAAGCCAAGCGGATCAAAACTGAGTTTGACGACCTGTGCGCCAGACTTGTCAAAGACGGAGATGCGTTTGCGGTGCAAGGGGAGAGCGTGAGTACGCTTACGCCCGTGATCCGGGGGTGCGAGCATCGTATCATTGATATGGCTGCGGGAAAAAATGCGCGGTTGAAGACGGTTTGCGAAGCCGATATGCAGCTGCGCGCTGCAACGCCTTATAATGGGCGCATCGATATGCTGGCTGCCGCGATCAAGGAGAGGCAAAAGCATGGATATTCCGTAGCGCTATTCGCCGGCGGCAAAGCCTCTGCACTGAGCGAACAACTTCGCGCAATTGACATCATTGCACCGGTGACGGAAAAACCTTTCAAAGGGGTTTGGATCAGTGAAGAATATATCCCTTATGGATTTGAAATACCTTCTGCCAGGACGATTGTTTTGGGAGCCAACGATATTTTTGGACGGATCAAGAAAAAAACCGGCAAAAAAAAGGCGGAAAAAGCAGAAGACGAGCTTTTCAGCGACCTTGCACCCGGGGATTATGTCGTGCATGAGGTGCACGGCAAAGGAAAATATTTAGGGCTTAAAACAATGGAAGCCGGTGGAACCGTCGCGGAATATATGGAGATCGAATACCGTGGAGGGGACAAGCTTTATATTCCGACCGCGCAGATTGATCGTGTCCAAAAATATATTGGCGGCGGCGATACACAGCCGCAGCTTTCCAAACTTGGCGGCAAGGAATGGGAAAATGCCAAGGCAAAAGCGCGTGAATCGGCGCTTAAGCTTGCCTTTGATTTAGTTGAGCTCTATGCCCAGCGCTTTGAAAGCAATGGTTTTGCCTTTTCACCTGATACGGTCTGGCAGAAACAGTTTGAAGAAGCATTCCCTTATGAGGAAACGGAAGGGCAGCTTACAAGTATTGACCAGGTAAAAAAAGATATGGAATCCGATCGCGTGATGGATCGTCTTTTGCTGGGGGATGTTGGTTATGGGAAAACAGAAGTAGCGATGCGCGCCGCCATGAAGGCTATGATGGACGGAAAACAGGTTGCGGTATTGGTGCCGACAACGCTTTTGGCACGTCAGCACCTAAACACATTTCGGGAGCGTTTCCGCGATTTTCCGGTTGCGATCGCAGGGCTTTCGCGGTTTTCGAAATCAACGCACAAAAAAGTTCTTGAGGATTTGCGCCGCGGCAAGATTGATATGGTGATCGGAACGCACAGGTTGCTTTCAAACGATGTGAAATTTAATGATCTCGGGCTCTTGATTGTAGATGAAGAACAGCGGTTTGGCGTTTCCCATAAAGAAAAAATAAAATTATTGAAGCAAAATGTCGATGTGCTTACCCTTTCGGCAACGCCAATCCCGCGCACGCTGGAAATGTCGCTGGTCGGCATTCGCGATTTGAGCACCATCGAGACACCGCCAACGATGCGTAAACAGCCGTATTCTTATGTTATGAAATATTCCGACGGACTTTTGCGCGACGCGATTATCCGCGAAATGAACCGTGGCGGGCAGGTTTACCTTGTATGCAGACAGATTCGCGAGATGGATCAGTTGATCGCCGATGTCAAGAGAAACGTACCGCAGGCACGTGTGGCAGCAGCGCACGGGCAGATGGGCGAAGCTGAAATGGAACGCGTGATCAGCGGATTTATTGACGGGGAATATGACGTACTTGTTTGTACGACTATTATTGAAAATGGGATCGATATCCCGGACGCCAACACGATTATCGTTTATGAAGCTGATAAATTTGGATTATCTCCGCTTTATCAGCTCAAAGGCCGGGTGGGGAGATCCGATAAAAATGCCTATGCTTATTTTACTTATCTTGGCGACGGCGTCATGAAAGAAGACGCTGCGAAGCGAATGGCGGCTATCCGTGAATTTACCCAGCTTGGAAGCGGTTTTAAAATTGCCATGCGCGATTTGCAAATCAGGGGCGCAGGAAATCTTCTGGGACCGGAGCAGAGCGGACATATGGCGACGGTTGGGTATGCGATGTATTGCAAGCTGATGCGCGAAGCGGTGCAAACGGCTAAGGGGGGACGAGTGGACCCGGAGATCGAAACGGCGGTGGAACTCAATGTTCCCGCGTATATTCCTGATACTTATATTGCAAACCAGACAGATAAGATGGATATTTATAAATTGATCTCTAAAATAAAATCTATCAGCGATGCAAAAGCAGCGGCAAATGAAATCACTGACCGTTATGGCAAAATGCCAAAGGAAGTCAACAACCTTATCATTGCCGCAACGGTGAAGGCCTATGCGCGAGCTGCTGGAATCGCCAGTGTTATTAAAAAGGGAAATACAATCGAATTAAAGTATGCGGAGACGTGCAGCCCTAATGTAAAAAAACTGTTAAAAATTGCGGAAGAGAGTAAAAAGCGTGTTATACTGAGAGCATCAGAGCCGCCGGTTCTGGTTTATAAAATTACTAAAGAAATGAAAATGAATGATTTTCTGGAGTTTTTGGGACGCCTGAAACTTCGCCGCAAATGACCTGGCAGGGCGAAAATCGGCAGGAAATCACTCTTTTGTAAAATATTTGCAAAAGAATGGCGGCTACTGTATAATGAATCCGTTATTGTTAAGAAAGGATAGTTGTTAACTATGAATACATTCAAAAGAATTTTGATGGTAGGTCTTGGCGCAGCGCTTGTGTTTTCCTGTGCGGCCTGCTCTATGGTGGCTGTAAACAAAGATCGTGACGCATCGCAGGCGGTTGCGGATGTAAACGGCACAAAAATTACAAAAGGCGAAGTAAACGAGGCGGTAGATTCGATGCTTTCCATGTACGGCATGACGCAGGAAACATACTCGAGCTCTTACGGCGCAGAACAGCTTACCACTATGAAAAGCAGTATGCTTGACAGTATGATCGACCAGGAAATGCTGTTCCAAAAAGCAAAAGAAGCAGGGCTGGTTGACGAATCTGACGAACATAAAGCTGAGATCAAAGCACAGTTGGAAGAGGATGTACAATCGCTGAAGGACTCCATCCGTTCACAGGTGGAAGCAGATGATACGGTTGCACAAGAAGATAAAGAAAGCACCATTGAAGAACAGTCCAAGCAGTTTTTAACAGCATATGGTTATGACGATCTTGACGCTGTCGTGGAGAATCGAATCAAAAATGATGCGACAACCGCAATGCAGGATCAGGTAAAAGCTGAAGTAACCTATACGGAAGACGAAGCTAAGACATTTTATGACGAGCAGGTAACAGAGCAGCAGGAAGCAATTGCAAAAGATCCGACGAGTTATGCTACCTATAATTCTTCGAGCGTGGCTGTGGTGCGCCCGGATGATGCAAAATATATCAAGAATCTTCTGCTGATGATTCCTGACGATGTGCAGACTGAGATTAAGACTTTACGTGCTGATGGCGATGATGCAGGTGCGGATGTCAAACGTGACGAGGCTCTTGCGGAAATTAAAGCAAAGGCTGACGAAGTGCTCGCAAGGGTGAATGCGGGAGAAGATTTTGATGCTTTGATTGAAGAAGTCGGCGAAGATACGGGGATGAAGCAGGAACCGAATAAAACAAATGGTTATCTGGTTTACCAGGGCGTGAATATGGCTGATGATTTTATAAGCGCGGCATTGGCGCTTGCAAACGAAGGGGATGTTTCAGGCCTTGTGGCAACGGATTTCGGTTATCATATTCTGAAAAACGTCAAGAACGCAGGCGGCGTGATTCCGTTCGATGAAATCAAGGATACAATTGTTGAGAAAAAGTTGTCCGAAACGCAAAGCGCACATTTGACGGATACATTGACACAATGGAAAGATGCTGCGAATATCACGGTGGATGTATCTAAATTGTCTGAATAAAGAGATTCATGTTTTTTGGAGGAATATTGGGAGACCCTTTATAGGGCTTCCCGCCGAAATGGGTTATCCTGTTTCGCGGAAACGGTATGATTTTGGTCATGCCGTTTTTTCGTTGTGCAAAAATTTTGCGGAAGAGGCATAAAAGCGCGGAGGGATGTTCAAAGAAAACAGGAGTCTCAAAGCTAACGCGGGGGGATGCAACTGGAATTATGGAGACGTGAAATAAAACCCGATTTTTGTGTTCTTGCAAAGAAGAACAAGAACGGATATAATGCAAAACATTGGAACATACGAGATAAATTTTGAAAGAAACAGGGGAAAAACGATGATACGGGTAATTGGCTTAATGCCGGAGCTTGATTTGATGCCGCTGCGGGCGGTAAAAGCCATTCAGACTGCGGACCTGGTCGTTTTACAGAGCGAACGGGCAGAATGCGCGGCGGATGTGCGTGGGGAAAATGAAAGGGTAATTACATTTGATACGCTTTATGAGGAAGCGGAAGATTTTGACAGCCTTTATGAACACGGTGCGCGGCTGCTTATGGAATATGGGGAAAAGGGCGATGTTGTATTTGGCATCATCGGTTCTCTTGCAGGAAACGGTTTTTTGGAGGCAATGAAAACCGCGGGGATTCCTTTTGAAACGGCGGGAGGTTCGTATTTGACGGAAGAAGCGTTGCGGCACGCCGCCAGATGGATGAATACGGAAGAATATTCTGTTGTTAGTGCCCGGTCAATAGAAAATGTTTTTTTTGATACATCCATTGCGCTTGTGATAACAGAAATTGACAATGATTTTACCGCTGCTGCTGTGAAATGTGTTGTCGGGGATTATTATGCAGAGGAAACAGAAGCTGTTTTTTATCTGGGCGGGAGGGCGAGGAGGATTCTGCTCGGTGAGCTCGACCGGATACAGCCGATCCGTACGGGAGGCGTTTTGGTGCTTCCTTCGCAAAAATTAGAAAAAAAAGAGCGGTATGGGCTCTATGACCTTGTGCGGATCATGAAAATACTCCGGGGCAAAAATGGTTGCCCGTGGGACGCGGAACAAACGCATCAAAGTTTGCGGCAATATCTTTTAGAAGAAGCATATGAAGTTGTAGACGCTATTGATGCGGATGATATATTCGCCCTCTATGATGAGCTGGGGGATGTGTTTTTGCAGGTCGTGTTCCATTCTGAGATTGCAAGGCAATGCGGAGAATTTGATATTGATGATGTGGCGACTGCGGTATGCCAGAAAATGATTGGGCGGCATCCGCATATTTTTGGCGATGTACAGGCAGAAACAGCAGACGATGTGCTGGTGAATTGGGAAGCGATTAAGCGTGAAGAAAAGAAACATCAAAGCTTTGCAGACGTACTGCATGACGTTCCAAAATCACTCGGCGCCATGATGCGTGCGTATAAGATTCAGAAAAAGGCGGCGGGGATCGGCTTTGACTGGGATAGCCCTGTTGCGGCGATGGAGAAATTAGAGGAAGAACTGGAAGAATGGCGTGCGGAAATAAGCGCGGGAAACGTGGATCGGGCGGAAGCGGAAGCGGGCGATGTATTGTTTTCGATGATTAATGTGCTGCGGCTTAAGAAAATCAATCCCGAAGTGGCGCTAAACCGAACTTGCCGTACCTTTACCGAAAGAATGGAATGGATGGAAAAAACTGCGGAAGATGAGTTGGGAAACCTATCGCTTCCGGAATTGGAAATGCTGTGGAAAAAGGCAAAAAAATATTATGAGAATCGCTAAAAAAGCGCGAATTTGTGTTGATTTATAAAAGTGATTGTATTATAATCAGTTTTGTAATCAAACCGCCGGCTCCCCAGCTGGACGGAATTTATTATTTTAAGGAGGGGAAAGTTTTGAATAAGACTGAACTCGTAGCTGCTATCGCGGCAAAGGCAAATATCTCTAAAAAGGATGCTGACGCTGCATTAAATGCATTTGCAGAAAGTATTATTGATGAAATCAAAAACGGCGGAAAAGTACAGATCGTGGGTTTTGGTACGTTTGAAGCAAGACAGCGTGCTGCAAGGACGGGCATTAACCCGCAGACAAAAGAGCAGATTAAGATTGCTGCATCTACAGTACCTGCGTTTAAGGCTGGAAAAGCTTTCAAAGACGCTGTAAAATAAGTATTCATACGGAAGACGTTCACTGAAGTGAACGTCTTTTTTTTGTGCAAAGCTTCTGATTTGTAAGATAAAGTGTATTGAAATTAAATGTTAAGAAGAAATGAACACACAGACCGGTTTGTTGAATATTTTTCTAGAAATGGTATAATAATTTGGTATACCCGTGTGCTTTTTGCATTGGGATTACAATAAATATGAGGTTTGTGGATTTGAGACTGGATAAATATTTGAAAGTATCGAGGCTGATTAAACGTCGGACTGTCGCCCAATCTGCTTGTAGCGGGGCACGTGTTTTAGTAAATGGAAAAACACAAAAAAGCAGTTATACCGTAAAAATCGGTGATGAAATAACAATTGAATTTGGGTCGAAACCTTTAAAAGTACGCGTTCTTGCTTTGCTGGAAACAACAAAAAAACAAGAGGCGGACGGAATGTATGAGGTAATAGAATAAAAATGAAACTTTGTGCGATTATTCTGGCCGCAGGAAGCGGCAGGCGGATGGAGATTGATTCCAACAAGGTGTTTATTAAATTCGAAGAACAAAGCGCGGTAATACGTTGTATCAAGGCATTTGGAAAAACTGATTTATTTTCGGATGTTATCGTTGTTTGTAAGCAGGAAGAACAGGAAATTGTAAGACGCAAGGTAGATAAATATGTGCGAGGAAAAGAAAGCATCATAATCTGTGAAGGCGGAAGCGAACGCCAGTATTCTGTGCGTAATGCCATGCGGTTGGTTCCGGAGGGAACAGATATCATTGTAGTGCATGATGCGGCACGTTGTTTTGTAACGGAACGTATTATCCGTGATTGCGTTTCCAGTGCGATTCGTCACGGGAGTGGTGTAGCGGCTGTCGCAGCTACGGATACGATCAAGCGTGCAAAAGACGGCATTGTGACAGAAACACTTCCGCGGGAAGAATTAGTATGTGTACAGACGCCGCAGGCATTTCGTACGGAAATATTGAGAAAGGCATACGAAAAAGCCGATAAAGACGGATTTTTGGGTACGGACGATGCATCTCTTGTGGAGAGACTTGGAAATAAGGTTCATGTTGTCACAGGTTCGCCTGACAATATTAAGTTGACGACCAGAAAAGACGTCGACCAAGGAAAACAAATTGTAAAACAGCAGCAATCATCGGATTTGCGGATTGGCAATGGGTTTGACGTACATCAATTTGCGCAGGGACGAAAGCTTGTTTTGGGAGGCGTACAAATCCCGAGTGAATATGGATTGGAAGGGCATTCGGATGCGGATGTGCTGGTGCATGCTATCATGGATGCGCTCCTTGGTGCGGCGCGCCTGGGGGATATCGGCGGTTTGTTCCCCGATAGTGATCCGCAATATAAAGACATTTATTCGATTAAACTATTGCGCGAGATAGGCGATCTGTTGCGCAAATATGGCTATAAGATTATTAATATTGATAGTACGGTGATTATGCAGCGACCGAAAATCAATGAATACAGAGAACAGATGATGGAAAACATTGCGTCGGCGCTCGACATGACAAAAGAATACGTCAATGTGAAGGCAACGACGACGGAGTATTTGGGAGCTGTTGGGCGAGGAGAAGGCGCTGCCGCACAGGCGGTATGCATCCTGCAGAAGCAGTAAAGGCATATGAGGAAGAAACACAGGAAAAGAGGAACGTTGAGGCGTCCGATGGAGCCAAACAGGATCCGCAGAAGTAATGTGTGGTCTGTGCTTCGGTATATTATTTTATTTGCAGCGGTTGGCGCGGGTGTATTGGCGGTGATTCTATTTGGCTTTCCGTTAATAGAGGATCTTGTAAAAGGGGTTGATCCGACGCTGCGTTATCAGCCGAAGGTAGAAGCCGATTTTAACTTGCAGGATGAGCAGCTCCAGCAATCAACAGTAGTTCCGGAAGAGATGTATCTGCGGGACTATGCAGGGTTTAAGGTGCGGCTGAAAAATGAACCTTATATTGACGGAAACAGTATTATTTTCACAACACAAAGCGGGCAGGCAACCGCAGGCGAACTGGATAAGGTCATGATTTACAACACCGAAACGGAGGAAGTAAAAGAGTTAGCCGGTACGCAAAAAAAATATGATCGTTTTCTTTCCCCGATGTTATCCGGAAATATTGCCGTTTGGATTGACGCTTTAGATACTGGCGGCGGACGCATTGTGGGCTATAACATGGAAACGGGGGAACAGTTTTTAATCAAGGAATATGCCTATGCGCAACCCCAGCTTTCTCTTTCGGGAGAATTTTTGGCGTTTATGCAATGGGCGGGAGATACCACCCAGAGGTTATATGTTTATAATATCAAAACGCGTGAAGCATCGACCGTAAAGCTTTACGAAACAAATATCGGCAACAGCGCGGTAAGTATTTCTGCAAATGATATGGTATGGGCAGAATATGGGGATGATGGGACTGGAACGTTAAAAAGGATCGCTTTTGGCGCGGATGGTACCTCAAAATACGAAAATTATGATTTTGGGGCTGCAGTATATAACCCGAAAACCAATGGAAAAGATATTGTGTTTTCTACCAGTAAGGATATCATAAGTGGTTCGCTGATGTTGTCGGTAGGCGGCGGCACGCCGGTTAAAATTGCGGAGAATGTATTGAATTATGGGCTTGGGAGTAATTTTGTCGTATATACCAAAGACCAAAAAATCAATGTTTGTTATACGGATGCACAAAGGACGCAGGTCTTGACAGCGGATATCAGCAAGAATATGCTCGGCTCGGTAAATAACAATGCAGTCTGTTATTATGATGTCACAGATAACCAAGTGGCGGATGAAGTTGTGTGGTATGTGTATTTAGACTAGAGGAAAGAAAGGGGCGTATATGGCAAAGCTAAAGACACAGTTTGTTTGCGGGGAATGCGGTTATTCCAGTGGAAAATGGTCTGGGAAATGTCCGTCCTGCGGGCAGTGGAATACTATGGTAGAAGAAGTAGTAGATGCCTCTCCCGCGGCAAGAAAATCGGCAACGCCCGCAAAAATTATTACCTTTGATAAAATAAAAACCCAGGAAGGGAAACGCTTTTGTACTGGAATCGGAGAATTTGACCGCGTACTTGGCGGAGGGGTCGTTCCTGGGGGCGTATGTCTTGCCGGAGGAGAACCTGGAATCGGGAAATCTACTCTTTTTTTGCAAATCGCTGATAAACTGACGGCGCAGGGAAAGGTGCTATATGTTTCCGGAGAAGAATCCCCGGCGCAGATTAAGATGCGGGCACAGCGCCTTGGAATAGCGGAAAACATTTTCTTGATGGCGGAAACAGAAGTAGGCAGCATCCTTGCGGGGATTGAAGAGCTGAAACCGGCTTTTTTGATTGTAGATTCTATCCAAACGCTGTATGACGCGAATCTGTCTTCCGCGCCGGGAAGCGTTGCACAGGTTAGGGGATGCGCGTCCGCGCTGACGCAGGCTGCAAAGCGTATGGGGATCGCATCTTTTATTATCGGTCATGTCACCAAAGAAGGCGCGATCGCTGGACCGCGGGTGCTTGAGCATATCGTGGATACGGTTCTTTATTTTGAGGGAGAGCGTACTTCGAACCTGCGTATTTTACGCGCTGTAAAGAACCGTTTTGGTTCAACTGATGAAATCGGTGTGTTTGAAATGCGGGATGTGGGCATGATGGAAGTTAAAAATCCGACGATGCTGTTTGAAAGCGATTTTTTAAGCGGGCTTTCCGGCATTTCCGTTTTTGCGGCGACACAAGGAACGCGTCCGATGCTGCTGGAAATCCAATCGCTATGTTCTCATACGCAATTGACAATTCCCCGCAGGCTGTGTTCGGGGATAGATGCAAACAGGCTTTATATGATTTGTGCAGTGCTGGAAAAGAAGATCGGGCTGAAGCTATATAATCAGGATATTTTCGTTAATGTTGCCGGCGGGATCAAAGTAAGCGAATATGCGGCAGATCTTGCTATGGCGGTTTCGATTGTATCGTCGATGCGCAATCTTCCCGTACCAAGGGATACAGCGTTTATAGGTGAGATCGGGCTCTCCGGGGAGATCAGGCATGTTGCACAGCTTTCCAAGCGCGTGGCGGAATGCGTGAAAATGGGGGCAAAACGGGTGTTTGTTCCATCATGCAGCATGGAAAAAAATATGGGAAACAAAATGCTTGCGGTAGAAGGCGTGGTAACGCTTTCCGATGTTTTTGAAAAAGTTTTTTAATGGATTCTGAAAATGTTCACATGCAAGACATAAAAATTGTTTAATATAATAAGAGAAGAACCTTATAATCCGGCATGGCGCCGGTGGAAAAAGGAATAATCAGGGAAATATGACTCATACTATAACAGGAAAGGAGATAAGAAATGTTTTATAAACTGATGCGGCTTTTTGTTGCGGTACTGGGATTTTTAGTAGGACCGGGCATTGTGCTTCTGTGTGTGACCATCTATAATTATTTCGCCGCGACGGATTTATTTCTAAATTTTCAAACATGGGTGCCGTTTGTCATTTGTATTGTAAGTGGAATTATTTCTGGAATTATTTTTTTGGGATTATCCGGCAGACTGGCAAAAGCGTTTGAAAAGAATACGAAGACAATAGAGGCGAAATTGGATGCAACACCGACCATGACGCTTTTTTCCGGAACGATCGGTCTGATTGCGGGGCTTGTGGTGGCGGCGTTGATTTCAGTGATTATCGGCTTAATTCCGGTGGCGTGGATTTCTATCCCGCTTACCATTATGGACTATTTGATCTTTGGTTCCATCGGTCTTTCCATCGGCGTAAAGCGGAAGGTGGAAATTTCCGGGATCTTTCACGGTAAAAAGCAGGGAAGTGCAAAAAACGCGGAGGCGAAACTGCACGGGAATGTAGTGTCACCTAAGATTCTTGATACCAGCGTTATTATTGACGGCAGGATCTTTGATATCTGTAAAACCGGGATGTTTGAAGGCGAGATTATCGTACCGGAATTTGTGCTCAAGGAACTTCAAAAAATTGCTGATTCTTCCGACGGCATGAAAAGGACGCGCGGACGGCGCGGACTTGATATCCTGGGGGAGATGCAAAAAGAAGCGAAAATCCCGCTTAAGGTTTTAGATATTGATTATGAGGACGTACCGGAAGTTGATATTAAACTGCTGAAGCTTGCTAGGGATATTGGCGGAACAGTGGTAACAAATGATTATAACCTGAATAAGGTTGCAATGGTGCAGGATGTCGCAGTTTTCAATATCAATGAGCTGGCGAATGCAGTAAAACCCATTTTGATTTCTGGAGAAGAGCTGCAAGCCACTATCGTCAAGGACGGGAAGGAACAAAACCAGGGGATTGCATATCTGGAGGACGGGACGATGATTGTTGTAGAAGGCGCTCGCGGCATGATTGGACAGACGATGCAGGTAATTGTAACAAGCGTACTGCAGACTGCTGCCGGGCGAATGATCTTTGCGAAAATGAAAGTGTGACGATAAGAATGAGACAGAAAGACAGGACGGAATACAGCCCGTCCTGTCTTTTGTGATTAACGACAAAATTATTAAAATAAAAAGCAAAAAATAGTTCTTGACATCTTGATTTCCGTGTGATAATATAGTAAACTGCATTAGCATAGTTGTACTGTGGAAAATTGTCCCTATGTGATTTCCGGCAGACATGCCGCAATCGCCTCTATAGAGCGCTTTTTTTGCAGCAGCGATGCTCGTGGCAAAGTATGTGTTAAGTAATCAATTTTAATATAGGAGTTGTTGTTGAGTATGCACGAAGTTAAGTTTGGAACAAATAAGAGGATGAGCTTTTCCAAGATCAAAGAAGTTCTAGACATGCCGGACTTAATCGAAATCCAAAAGAACTCTTACAAAAGATTTTTGGAGGAAGGACTGGGTGAAGTACTGCAAGACATTTCCCCTATTACCGATTATTCCGAAAATTTAGTTTTAGAGTTTGTAGACTACAGAATCTTAGACACTCCCAAATATGATGTGGAGGAATGCAAGGAGAGGGACGTAAATTATGCGGCTCCTTTAAAGGTGCAGGTTCGTTTGCTGAACAAGGAAACGGGCGAGGTAAAAGAGCAGGAAGTCTTTATGGGAGATTTTCCCCTGATGACAGAAAAAGGTACTTTTATCATCAATGGCGCAGAGCGTGTTATTGTTTCGCAGCTTGTCCGCAGCCCTGGCGTTTATTATGGCGAAGCAAAGGATAAAACCGGGAAGGATCTATTCAGTTCAACGGTTATCCCAAACCGAGGCGCGTGGCTTGAGTATGAAACGGACTCTAACGATTGCATGTATATCCGTGTGGACCGGACGCGTAAGCTTCCCGTCACTGTTTTTCTTCGTGCGATGGGGCTTTCTCAGGACAGCGACCTGCGCGAGTTTTTTGGGGATGACGAAAATATCGAGGCCACCATTAAAAAGGACAATACTTCCAATAAGGAAGAAGGCTTGATCGAAATTTACAAAAGGCTGCGTCCGGGTGAGCCGCCGACAGTGGAAAGCGCAAATATTTTGCTGACATCGTTATTTTTCGATCCAAAACGCTATGACCTTGCGCGTGTCGGACGGTATAAATTTAATAAAAAGCTGGCACTTGCAGACAGAATTACCGACCAAGTGGCGGCAACTAATGTTATCAACAAAGAAACCGGAGAACTGCTGGTTGCCGAAGGCGATGTGATTACCGCGAAAAAAGCGCTTGTAATTGAAAACGCAGGTATCAATATCGTAGATCTTTCGATTGGCGAAAATGTAGTGCGCGTTCACGGGAATAATTTCGTAGACGCATCTAAGCACCTCAGTTTTGATCCTGCTGATGTTGGGATCAACGAGAAGGTATACTATCCGGCGTTAAAAGAGCTTTTGGATGAGTTCGGGTCAGATAAAAAGGTCTTAAAAGAAAAACTGGCGGAAAATATTTCGATTTTGATCCCGAAGCATATTATTGTAGATGATATGTTTGCTTCAGTCAGCTATTTTCTTGGACTTAAGCATGGGCTTGGTCTGACCGACGACATCGACCATCTGGGCAACAGAAGGCTTCGGAGCGTGGGTGAATTGCTGCAAAATCAGATTCGAGTAGGGCTGACAAGGCTGGAGAGGGTAGTTCGCGAGAGAATGTCCATTCAGGACATGGACGTGGCGACGCCTTCCAACCTGATTAATATTCGACCAGTGACGGCTTCCATTAAAGAGTTTTTCGGTTCGTCACAGCTTTCACAGTTTATGGATCAGACAAACCCGCTTGCCGAGCTGACGCACAAAAGAAGGTTGTCGGCATTGGGACCGGGCGGACTGAATCGTGACCGCGCAAGTTTTGACGTGCGTGACGTTCACCATTCGCATTATGGACGCATGTGCCCGATCGAGACGCCTGAAGGACCGAACATCGGCCTCATCGGTTCGTTGTCCACCTATGCGCGGATCAACGAATACGGGTTTATTGAAACACCGTTCCGTATCATTGATAAGAAGAACGGTCTGGTGTCTGATAAAGTAGAATATATGACGGCGGATCAGGAAGAAGACCTGATCGTTGCGCAGGCAAACGAGCCGATTGACGAGAACGGAAAGTTTGAGCACGAACGTGTTATGTGCCGTGTGCGCGATCAAATCGTTGAAGTTTCTCGTGATGAAGTAGATCTGATGGACGTATCGCCAAAGCAGCTTGTATCGGTTGCCACATCCCTCATTCCGTTCTTGGAAAACGATGATGCGAACCGTGCGCTGATGGGCTCTAACATGCAGAGGCAGGCTGTGCCGTTGCTGATCCCGGAATCCCCGGTGGTAGGAACGGGTATGGAATATAAGTCTGCATACGATTCCGGCGTGCTCTCCATCGCAAAAAAATCAGGAATAGCCAAGGTGGTTACCGCTGATAAAATTGTTGTATCGAATGACGATGGGACAGAGTCCCGGTTTAATTTGATTAAATTTGCGCGTTCTAACCAGGGAACCTGTATTAACCAGCTTCCTATCGTATATGAAGGACAGCAGATCAAGGCGGGACAAGTTCTCGCAGACGGACCGTCTACCGACCACGGCGAACTTGGTCTTGGTAAAAATGTGTTGGTAGGCTTCATGACGTGGGAAGGCTATAACTATGAGGACGCGATGCTCTTATCCGAACGCCTTGTGAAAGATGATGTCTTTACCTCGATCCATGTGGAAGAATATGAAGCGGAGGCTCGCGACACTAAGCTTGGACCGGAAGAAATCACACGCGATATTCCAAATGTAGGCGAGGATGCGCTTAAGGATCTTGATGCGCGCGGTATCGTTCGAATCGGCGCAGAAGTACGCAGCGGAGATATCCTTGTTGGCAAGGTTACTCCAAAAGGCGAAACAGAGCTTACGGCAGAAGAACGTTTGTTGCGTGCGATTTTTGGTGAGAAGGCGCGTGAAGTACGCGATACGTCCCTGAGAGTACCTCATGGTGAAGGCGGCGTCGTGGTCGATGTGAAGATTTTTACTCGCGAAAACAAAGATGAACTGACAGCGGGTGTCAATAAACTGGTGCGTGTCTATATCGCACAGAAACGGAAAATATCCGTGGGCGATAAAATGGCAGGACGCCATGGTAACAAGGGTGTTATTTCGCGCATTCTGCCGATGGAGGATATGCCGTTCCTTCCGGATGGCACACCCCTTGATATCGTGCTGAATCCTCTGGGCGTACCTTCCCGTATGAATATCGGGCAGGTTTTGGAGGTGCATCTCGGCATGGCCGCGCGTGCGCTTGGTTATAAAGTGGCGACGCCGGTATTTGACGGTGCATCGGAGGAAGATATTGAAGAATTGCTCGCAAAGAGCGGGCTTTCGCCGGACGGAAAGACGGTGCTTTATGACGGACGCAGCGGTGAGCCGTTTGAAAATCGTGTTACCGTGGGTTATATGTATATTTTGAAACTGCATCATTTGGTGGATGATAAGATTCACGCGCGTTCCACAGGCCCTTATTCCCTGGTTACGCAGCAGCCTTTGGGTGGCAAAGCGCAATTCGGCGGACAGCGTTTCGGGGAAATGGAGGTTTGGGCGCTGGAAGCATATGGCGCAGCAAACACTCTACAGGAGATTTTGACTGTGAAATCGGATGATGTTGTCGGACGTGTGAAAACATATGAAGCCATCGTCAAGGGTGAAAACATACCAGAGCCGGGCGTTCCGGAATCTTTTAAGGTTCTGATCAAGGAAATGCAGAGCCTGGGTCTGGATATTAAGGTGCTTTCTGAAGACCGCGGCGAAATTGCCATTAAGGAATCGGATGAAGACGACGGCATGATGATGGATATCAATATCGCCGGTGTGGAAGACCTTCCTGCGGAAGACGAGGAATTCGATTCCGGGGATATGGTGATAGATGATCTGGATGATCTTTCTATCGATGAGCTTGATTTGCCGGATATCAATATGCTGGAAGAAGAAGAAATTGATTTCGACGATTTTGCGGACGATGTAATCCCCGATCTTGATGTAGAAGAAGAAATTGATTTAACAGGGGATTTGAATATCGACGCAGACGGCATAAATGACGACGATATGTAACGAAAAAGGTACTGGGAAGTTTAGAATTTTTTTGACATAGCAGAGAGGAGAGGAGTTACCTTTGTTTGAACTCAACACTTTTGATTCGATTCAGATCGGTCTTGCGTCCCCGGAGAAAATCCGCGAGTGGTCGCACGGCGAGGTAAAAAAACCCGAGACGATTAACTATCGTACGCTGAAGCCGGAAAAGGACGGTCTGTTCTGCGAGCGTATTTTCGGACCTACAAAGGACTGGGAGTGCCATTGCGGAAGATATAAGAGGATTCGGTATAAGGGTATTGTATGCGAGAAGTGCGGCGTAGAAGTAACGCGTGCCAAGGTGCGTCGTGAACGTATGGGTCACATTGAACTGGCAGCGCCGGTATCGCATATCTGGTATTTTAAGGGGATCCCGTCCAGGATGGGGCTTTTGCTTGATATGTCTCCGCGTTCTTTGGAAAAGGTGCTTTATTTTGCGGCGTTTGTTGTAACCGATCCCGGTGAAACTGGACTCGAGTATAAACAGCTTTTGACAGATAAAGAATATCGCGAAGCGCAGGCAAGATTTGGCGAAGACGCTTTTTCCGCCGGTATGGGCGCGGAAGCGGTCAAGGTTTTACTGAAAAATGTAGAGCTGGAAAAAGAAGCGGAACAGCTGCGCGAAGAGCTGAAAACCTGTACAGGACAAAAGCGTGTCCGCGCAATTAAGCGTCTTGAGGTTGTAGAGGCGTTCCGCCAGTCCGGGAATAAGCCGGAATGGATTATTATGGATGTGGTTCCGGTCATTCCCCCGGAGCTGCGGCCTATGGTACAGCTGGACGGCGGTAGGTTTGCAACATCTGACTTAAACGATTTATACCGCCGCGTGATCAACCGCAACAACCGTTTGAACAGGTTGCTGCAGTTGCGTGCACCGGATATTATTGTACGTAATGAAAAACGCATGCTGCAGGAAGCAGTAGATGCCTTGATCGATAATGGCAGACGCGGTCGTCCTGTAACAGGACCGGGCAACCGCCCGCTTAAGTCTCTTTCGGATATGCTGCGCGGCAAGCAGGGGCGTTTCCGCCAGAACTTGCTTGGAAAGCGCGTTGACTATTCCGGTCGAAGCGTTATTGTTGTCGGACCGGAACTGAAAATGTACCAGTGCGGTCTGCCAAAAGAAATGGCGTTGGAGCTTTTTAAACCTTTTGTTATGAAAAAGCTGGTAGAAGAAGGCTTTGCTCACAACATCAAATCTGCGAAGCGGATGGTGGAAAAGGTGCGTCCGGAGGTATGGGATGTACTGGAAGAAGTGATCAAAGGGCATCCGGTGCTTCTCAACCGTGCCCCCACGCTGCACAGGCTGGGCATTCAGGCGTTTGAGCCGATTTTGGTAGAAGGTCGTGCAATCAAACTGCATCCGCTTGCTTGTACTGCCTATAACGCAGACTTTGACGGTGACCAAATGGCTGTTCACGTGCCGTTGTCCGTAGAAGCGCAGAGCGAAGCGAGATTTTTGATGCTTGCGGCAAACAATATTTTGAAACCGCAGGATGGAAAACCGGTTGTATCGCCAACGCAGGATATGGTTATTGGTTCTTATTACCTGACGATCCATCGTCCTGGCGCGAAGGGAGAGGGCAGTATCTTTGCTTCGCCTGACGAAGCGATCCTTGCCTACAACACCGGTAATATCGACTTACAGGCAATGGTGAAGATCCGTGTTACAAAAGAAGTAAACGGTGAAATGAAGACGGGGATTATCGAGACAACCACAGGACGCGTGATTTTCAATCAGGCGATTCCGCAGGATCTCGGATATATGGACCGTAGCAAGCCGGAAAACGAATTAAAATTTGAGGTTGATAACCTGATTGACAAGAAGCAGCTTGGAAAAATTGTTGATTTGTGCTTTGCCAAGCTTGGACCGACTAAGACCTCTTATGTTTTGGACGCGATTAAAAAGCAAGGCTTCCACTATTCCACGATCGGTGCGATTACGGTTTCCGTATCGGATATTAAGATACCGCCGGCGAAAAAGCAGTTGATTCAGGAAGCGGAAGAAAAGGTTCTCAAAATTGAAAAACAATATAAGCGCGGACTTCTGACTGATAAGGAAAAGAAGGATAGTGCGGTTAAAGTTTGGGAGATGACGACCAACAAGGTAACGGACGCTCTGATGAAGAGTCTTGACAGGTTTAATCCCATTTACATGATGGCGAATTCCGGTGCCCGTGGTTCTACGAACCAGATCAGGCAGCTTGCCGGGATGCGTGGATTGATGGCTGATCCAAATGGTGAGATTATTGAAATCCCGATCAGGGCGAACTTCCGTGAAGGGCTTACGGTTCTGGAATACTTTATTTCGTCTCACGGCGCAAGAAAAGGACTTGCAGATACAGCACTTCGTACGGCTGACTCGGGGTACCTGACACGCCGTCTGGTAGATGTATCGCACAACGTGATTGTTCGTGAGGTGGATTGCTTTGAGAACCTCGGCGAACAAGTACAGGGAATTCCGCTGCGTAACCTCACGAATTCGAATGGCAAAGAAATAATCGAACCATTGGAAGACAGAATTCGCGGTCGTTATACGGCAAAAGACGTAGTAGATCCCAAGGGGAATTTGGTGCTGGCTGCAAACCAGATGATCACCTCGAAGCTTGCAAAGAAGATCGTAGATGCCGGGATCGAGGAAGTATACGTCCGCTCAGTATTCACTTGTAAGAGTGAGCACGGGGTTTGCGCGAAGTGCTATGGCGCAAATATGGCGACCGGCAATCTGGTAGATATTGGTGAAGCGGTCGGCGTTATCGCGGCACAGTCAATCGGCGAGCCCGGTACACAGCTTACGATGAGAACGTTCCATACGGGCGGCGTTGCAGGCGGCGATATCACACAGGGTCTTCCGCGTGTAGAGGAATTGTTTGAGGCAAGAAAACCGCGCGGTCTGGCGGTGATTTCGGAGATCGCAGGGACAGTGACCGTCAATGATACACGCAAAAAACGTGAAATTACGGTGGCGAACGATGCCGGCGAAGCAAAGACATACCTCATCCCATACGGCGCGCGCATGACAGTAGTGGATGGACAGGCGATTGAAGCGGGCGATGAACTGACAGAGGGTTCCATCAACCCGAACGATATCCTTAAGATCAAGGGTGTTAAGGGGGTACAGGAATACCTGCTGAAAGAAGTACAGATGGTATACCGCATGCAGGGTGTTGAAATTTCCGATAAGCATCTTGAGATCATTGTACGTCAGATGCTGAAGAAATGTAAAATTGAAGATGCGGGCGACACCAGTATGCTGCCCGGCGAAATGGTGGATATTTTCCGCTTTGATAAAGAGAATGAACAGATGGTTCGTGAAGGAAAAGAACCGGCTACGGCATCGCGTGTGCTGCTGGGGATCACCAAGGCGTCTCTTTCTACGAACAGCTTCCTGTCGGCGGCATCTTTCCAGGAAACGACGAGGGTGCTTACCGAGGCGGCGATCAAAGGCAAGGTTGATCCGCTTCTCGGACTGAAAGAAAACATTATCATCGGTAAGTTGATTCCGGCAGGTACAGGGATGAAGCGTTATAAGAACATTGACGTAATCTCCAATGTTGTCAACGATGATATTGCGTCCCAGATTGATATGGATATCTCGGAAGTGGAAGTATAACCGTAAGAATGTATTGGCTATGAGAAAAGTTGTTTTGGGCGGCAAAGGGATTGCCGCCCAAAAATGATTGGGAAAAGCGGAGGCCAGAATGAGCGATTATAAAAACGAAGATTTTAATAAAAGATGCAGAGCCGCCTGCCCAATCTGTGACAGCGAACTATGTTGTTGGCTGGACAGGGGCGCAGGCTGCTATAGTTGTTATATCAGTACGCTGAAAACGGAAGAAGATAAGAAAAATGCATTATCCCGTTGGGAGGAAACGCTTTCTTATGTTCCGAAAAATATAGATGATTTACATACGACGGGCGAATGCCAGTTTTGTAAAGGAACGCCTCAAAAGGCGACGCGGTATGCGACTTTTGACATGGCGAATCCGGAGCCGTATTCTGCAAAAGGGATGTTTTTTGGAATTGGCAAAAAAGTACGTACGCCTGTGGGATCGCTGATATCTGTTCAGGCAGGGATCTGTGATGATTGCAGAAAAGCGTTCCGCAAGATGGATTACCTACACCTTGGCGTATTTTTTGCATTTTTGATTGCTGCATTTGTTTTGCTGCTAATCCCGGCTTTTGTGAATCCGATGACAAGCCTGTTTGTGCTGCTCCCTGTTATTTTTGTCGCATTGATGGCGCTGGCAGGTTTCTTTCTTGGGAAAATGCTGGGAATGAATGCGCTGAAAAAAGCATCAAAGACTGTGAAAATTGATTTGGGAGAGATCCCGTTGGTGCGGCAGATGCTGAATAACGGTTGGTTTTTTTTCCAGGCGAACAATGGGATGCCGAGACTTTATTTTAAAAAGACAAAAACATATGAACGTCTTCGCAAAAAGCCGGAGAACGAAGAGGAAGAGGATATCCCACTTGACAACATCAACATATGAGTGGTATTATATTTAGGCGCGCTTTTTTGCGTTTTAAAGAGGTGTGCGTGGATGTATGAAGAATTAAAAAATGCTGCAAACAAGGTTGTCGGTCTGAAACAATTGCTTCGTAATATGGAGGCGCAAAGGGTGATAACCATATATGTAGCGGACGATGCCGAAGACCATGTAAAGGAACGTATCATGGAAGCGATCGGCAAAAAGGAAATCCGCGTGATAAGCGTGGAAACAATGAAAGAGCTCGGGCAGGTCTGCGGTATTGAAGTTGGCGCGGCGTGTGCAGCGGTCATTGAAAACTAGTTCCCTTCAGGGTTGCGGGGAATTTCAGCTATACTACTAACTATTTTAAACGAATGAAAGGAAGGTGCGTGTATGCCTACCATCAACCAATTGGTTAAAAAAGGCAGAAAATCTCAGCAGTCGAAATCTAATTCGCCTATCTTGAAGCAATGCCCACAGAAAAGAGGCGTTTGCATGGCGGTTAGGACGATGACCCCTAAAAAACCAAATTCTGCACTTAGAAAAATTGCAAGGGTTCGCCTTGTTAATGGTATGGAAGGTACGGCTTATATTCCGGGAATCGGTCATAATCTGCAAGAGCATAGTGTTGTTCTGATCAGAGGCGGCAGAGTAAAGGATTTGCCTGGTGTAAGATATCATATAATTCGCGGCGCTCTCGATACAGCGGGTGTGGCAAACAGGAAACAGGCGCGTTCGTGTTACGGCGCAAAGATGCCTAAGAAATAAGAAACGAATACGCAAGTAATTTTGTTGATTTCGGCGATCAGGGAGTGGCGAGATGCTGTTTGGGCACTATATGCCATAATTTGCCGTTTGAAATACGAAATGCAAGAGTAGGGTATTTCCTATTTGATATCAGAAAAATGTTATGCATTTTTCTTACTGAAATTACCATTTAATAATAAGGAGGGCTTACTAATGCCTAGACGTGGTGGAGTACCAAAGCGTGAGGTAATAGCGGACCCGATGTATAATAGCACCGTTCTGACCAAGTTAATCAACCAGATTATGGTAGACGGGAAAAGAGGTACATCACAGAGGATCTGCTATGATGCTTTTGAAATAATTAAAGAAAAAACCGGAAAAGAACCCATGGAAGTTTTCAACGCATGCATGGAAAATATTATGCCTGTCTTGGAAGTAAAAGCACGCCGTGTCGGTGGTGCGACCTATCAGGTTCCAATGGAAGTGCGCCCGGAGCGTCGTCAGACGTTGGCAATTCGTTGGCTGGCACTTTTCTCCAATAAGCGCAGCGAACGTACCATGAGGGAACGCCTTGCCAGCGAAATCATGGATGCGGCGAACAACACAGGCGCAAGCGTGAAGAAAAAAGAAGATATGCACAAGATGGCGGAAGCAAACAAAGCGTTTGCACATTATCGCTGGTAAGCAGCATATCGGTATAAATAGTTTACAATACGGCGCGGTTTTAGGGGGTATTATGCCCATAAAACCGCTGTCGCTATTAAAAGCAAACACACGGCAGCGTGTATTGAATGAGCGTATCCTTAATAAGCTGCGGTCAGTTTGTAAAAATAGAGTAAACAATGCATGAAAACCGTACCCGGAAATGTGTGATATCGTATAATATAATCATATGGGCAACGGAGAGAATAAATTTTTTAAATATTTTGAATCGATTGGAAAGGAGATACAATGTCTGGAAAATTTCCGCTTGAGAAAGTAAGAAACATTGGTATTATGGCGCATATTGACGCCGGAAAAACAACCGCGACGGAACGTATTCTTTATTATACGGGACGAACCTATAAGATTGGCGACACCCATGACGGTAACGCAGTTATGGACTGGATGGAGCAGGAACAGGAAAGAGGTATTACCATTACCTCCGCGGCAACAACAACGCAATGGGAAGGTCATCAGATTAACATTATCGATACGCCCGGGCACGTTGACTTTACAGTAGAGGTAGAGCGTTCGCTGCGCGTGCTGGATGGCGCTGTTGCGGTGTTTTGCGCGAAGGGTGGCGTAGAACCACAGTCTGAAACGGTTTGGCGTCAGGCAGAAGGCTATGGCGTGCCGCGGATGGCTTTTGTCAATAAAATGGATATCATGGGCGCAGATTTTTATAATGTTGTGGACATGATCAAAGAGCGCCTTGGCGCAAATCCGGTACCGCTTCAGTTGCCGATTGGCGTAGAGGATACATTCAAAGGGATTGTTGACCTCGTTGAAATGAAGGCGGTTGTTTATCCGGAAGATGATCCGACCGGTTCTAATTTCAGTATTGAAGAGATCCCGGAAGATATGAAAGAAATGGCGGATGAATACCGTGAAAAGCTCATCGAGGCAGTAGCTGACCACGATGAAACAATCATGGAAAAATATTTTGCAGGCGAAGATATTTCAAAAGAAGAAATCATCAAAGTGCTGCGTAAAGGTACGATTGCGGGAACCATTATTCCGGTGTGCTGCGGAAGCGCGTATCGTAACAAAGGTGTGCAGCCTCTGCTGGACAAGATTGTTGAGTTGATGCCGTCGCCGCTCGATGTACCTGCGATCAAAGGTACAAAACCCGGTACGGACGAAGAAATCGAGCGTCATCCTGATGTAAACGGGCCGTTTGCAGCGCTGGCGTTTAAGATTATGGCAGACCCGTTTGTAGGAAAGCTTGCATTTTTCCGTGTATATTCCGGTAAACTTCGCAGCGGTTCTTATGTCCTGAATTCCACAAAAGGAAAGAGGGAAAGAATCGGACGTATTTTGAGAATGCATGCAAACCACCGTGAAGAGGTGGATGAAGTAGAAGCAGGTGATATCGCAGCAGCGGTTGGTTTCAAGGATGTTGGAACCGGCGATACGCTTTGTGATGATAAGCAGCAGATCATTCTGGAAAACATGGTATTCCCGGATCCGGTTATCCAGGTTGCGATTGAACCGAAGACAAAAGCCGGTCAGGAAAAAATGTCTGTTGCGCTGCAAAAGCTTGCAGAAGAGGATCCGACCTTCCGTGCGTATACGGATGAGGAAACAGGACAGACCATTATTGCCGGTATGGGTGAGCTGCATCTGGAAATCATCGTTGACCGTATGATGCGTGAATTCAAGGTGGAAGCGGCAGTTGGTAAGCCGCAGGTAGCTTATAGGGAAACCATGACCAAGCCTGTTGATGTAGAAGGCAAGTATGTACGCCAGTCTGGTGGTAAAGGTCAGTATGGTCATTGTAAGATCCATGTGGAGCCTCTTGAGCCTGGCAGCGGTTATGCGTTTGAAAGCAAGATTGTCGGTGGGTCTATTCCAAAGGAATATATTCCTTCAATTGATGCTGGTATCCAGGAAGCGGCCAAGAGCGGTCTTGTGGGCGGTTTCGAGGTAGTAGACTTCAAGGTTACGTTGATAGACGGTTCTTATCACGAAGTTGACTCTTCTGAAATGGCGTTTAAGATTGCTGGTTCTATGGCAATTAAAGAAGCTTTTGCAAAGGGCGGAAGCATTCTTTTAGAGCCGATGATGAAGGTAGAAGTTGTTGTTCCGGAAGAATATCTCGGCGATGTTATGGGCAATGTCAATTCGCGTCGTGGTCGGATCGAAGGAACAGAAGCGCGTGGCGGCGGACAGGTTATCAGGGCAATGGTTCCGCTTTCCGAAATGTTCGGTTATGCGACAGACCTTCGTTCCAGAACGCAGGGACGCGGAAACTTCACAATGCAGTTTGATCACTATGAGCCGGTTCCGAAGAGCATGGTGGAGAAGATTGCAGGCGAAAAGAAGTAATCGTCGGGCATTCGGCAAAGGCTTACAAGACGTAGTATTACGCTTTTAGAAAAAAGAACGGTGTTCCCGAAGCGGAACGCTGAATAAATGAAAACGAAAAAACGAGATTAATCATTAAGGAGAACAAAACAATGGCAAAGGGAAAGTTTGAAAGAACGAAACCGCATGTAAACATCGGGACAATCGGACACGTAGACCATGGTAAAACAACGCTGACAGCAGCGATCACAACGGTATTGGCAAAGAACGGCCAGGCTCAGGCG